>NZ_RHHP01000031.1 GCF_003710815.1 Brevibacillus centrosporus | reverse complement strand
CAACAATTGGGGTGCAGTTCATTTCCGGGCGGCTTCGTTCCTGTAGCGATTAACTATTGGCAGCGATCTGGACGCGCAGGTCCGTAACCAAATCCGCCAGCGTGACACTCCCCAATATCTCTTCCATCGCGTTCTGTGCACGAGTCAGGATAAGCTCCAGCACGAATTGAATATTGGCACCCACTGGACATTGCGGATTGGGCTGCTCGTGGATATGGAATAGACGGCCTTCCTCCACGACATCTACGGCACGATAGACATCAAGTAAGGTAATATCCTTCCATTCTTTCGTAAGCGAAGCTCCACCCGCACCCGGGCGCACATGGACAAACCCGGCTTTTTTCAACTGCCCCATCACCCGCCGAATAATTACGGGGTTCGTATTCACGCTGCCTGCGATCCATTCGGACGTACAGTGTGCCGAGGATTCGATGGAAAGTAGTGATAAGATATGGACAGCCACAGAAAAACGGCTACTGATTTTCATTTCGGTCACCCTTTCGTTGTAATGATTATAGTTACATCTCGAAGGGGAAGTCAAGTTACCTGAACTGTCACATCTTATCCCTCTGTCCCAATTTGATCTTTACTATAATGAATTTGCGGTTTTTCTTATTAGATAAAGGAAGGGTATGATGTTTGTCATGCTACGTCCACAAATTGAGGTTACCCCATCCACTGCCTTAATTGACGTCCCTGTCCATATTACACTGAGTGGCTTTGCCCCGCATCAACTGATTACACTCCACGCGACCCTCACGGATGGAATGCCAGGGGGAGAGATGTCCGCGTCGTCCCACGCTATTTTTCAGTCAGATGAGGACGGCAATGTCGATCTCGTTTCTCAAGCTCCCCTCTTCGGAACCTACGAAGGAATCGATCCGATGGGATTGTTTTGGTCCATGCACGTGCAGAGTCAGCGTTTTTACAGTCCTCATTCTTTGGATACGTTTGAATTTGCGCCTCGTTCGACGGAAATTCACCTGTCAGCCGAGGTGCATGGAAAAGTCATTGCTAAAGCGAATGTTACCCGCATCTTTGTCTCTCCAGAGGTCTCCATCGAGAAAATCCGGGAGAACGGTCTCGTTGGCCTGTATTTTTACGATCCACATGCGGAACCGCGCCCAGCCGTACTAGTTTTGGGTGGCAGTGAAGGTGGGATCGGATCTTCCTCCCAATTTGCCGCGTTGTTTGCGTCACATGGATATCCAGCTCTTGCTCTGGCTTATTTTCAATGTGACGATCTTCCTGACGACATCCGCCGAATTCCATTAGAGTACATACAGAATGCCATCCAGTGGCTAAAAACGCAACCTCAGGTTCATCCGGAAAAAATCGCGGTCTTTGGCCGTTCCAAAGGGGCAGAGCTCTCCCTTGTCATAGGGTCCTTCGATCCTGATATTCGAGCCGTCATCGCTTCCAGTCCCAGTTCTACCGTATGTATTGGATGTGAAACCGAATCTGCTGACTCCGATATTTTTTCCCCACAGTCCTCCTGGTCATTCCGGGGAGAACCCCTTCCTTTCGTCCCTTGGACAGAAACACAGTCCCGTGAAGCGAACGAGAGACTACAGACCAAGGAGCGAATCGACCATCTGCATAAAGAAGCTTGGAAAAACTGCGAGTGGATGGAGGACGCAAGCATTCCCGTTGAGCGGATCCAAGGCCCTATCCTCTTATTATCCTCAGATGACGACCATTGGTGGCCATCTGCAGAGCACTGCGAGCAAATGGTCAAACGCTTGCGTGAAAACAGCTTCCCCCATGAAGTCGTTCACCTGCGCTATGAAAATACAGGGCACATGATACGTTTTCCCTATATCCCGACCACACGAACACAGCTAAATGGCGGAACAGCCAAGAACAATGCCTATGCCTGTGAGCATTCGTGGCGGGAGGTCCTGCTATTTTTAGAAAGAGCGTTTCCGAAAGCTTCTGGGACGACAGGCTGAGAAGAGAAAGAGCACAGGTCGCGAAAACGTTACCTGTGCTCTACTTTTTTTAAGATTGAGTCAGTGGATCTGCAGCGAATGCCTGTGCAGCTGCGGATAGATAGTAAGCAAGTCCAGTTTGCTGTGCTTCCAGCATGGCCAGATGAAAGTCGTCCTGGAGAAAAAACGCTGTCTGATTGGCGAAATCAACGGCAGTCATGGTGTGACCATGCTGGTTTAAAAACGCCACATGCGTCTGGATTCTCTCTTTGATTCGTTCGTCAAAATGCTTGACTCCAGCTCTTAAGGCATCTGCCAGCTCTGTCATGAAAAAAACAGCTTCTCGCGCTTGCTCGTTCATTTCCTGCACGTCTATGGTACTCGTGTCGAGCTCTGCCTCGTAGGTTTCTTGCAAGTACTCTTTTTGTTCTTGTAGCGCACTCTTCCATTCTTCCTCGCTTGAAAATCCTGCAAACATTTCCTGTTTTCCCATCGTTACGCCTCCCTGAACCGCCTCTATCGATTTTTCCAACGTCCCTAGAATCTGCCCAAGTCTAGTCGCTTTCTTTCGCAGCATGGTTCTTTGTTCGGTCAGGATGCGTAATCGATCTACATCCCTCTCCAACAGCTGCTTGATTTGCACCAACGGGAGCTCCAACTCCCGATAAAACAAAATGGCTTGCAGCCGCTCCACTTCCGCTCTGCCGTAAAGCCTGTAGCCCGCTTGACTCACTTTCTCAGGCAAAAGAAGTCCAATCTTGTGGTAGTGGTGCAAGGTTTTAATCGTCACATTGGAAATCGCGGACAGTTCCTTTACCGTATACAGCAACCAATCGTCACCTCCTCGAACAAAGAATAAAGGCTCCTCTAAGGGGAGAGTCAATAAACAAATCCATATTTAGTATTAATGAAATTTAGCTACTTTTTTTCACGCGAGAGGATTATAATGAACACGTTTGCTTGCACTTCGTTTGACCAGTACCTGGGAGGCTTTTTTCAATGATCGACTATGTCATTAAGTTCTTGATCGGTGGCTGTGTTCTGGTTTTCGCTTCTTACTTGAGCAAGACCATGAATATTTTTCTCTCCGGCATTATTACGACGCTGCCCATTCTTACCTTGTTAAACATGATGCTTCAGATCCAGTATCTAAACACGCAGGAATTTCATCTGGCTCAAAAAAGCGGTATATTAGGGGCTATTGGGCTGGTCTTGTTCGTGGCATCCTGCTACGTTTTGACGAGCTGGCTGAAGCCTGCGTATGCAATACTCTTTGCGATCTGCATTCTATTCCTATATTTTTGGATGTACAAACAGGTAACCGGCTAAAATCCATTCAAAAGAAAGAAAAGGTAAAGCCTACTCGGACGACGAAGTAGGCTTTACCCCTATCAAAAGCTGGAAAGGAAGTTGAGAAGCATGGATTGTATCTTTTGTAAAATCGTGAACGGGGAGCTCCCGTCAAAAAAAGTGTACGAGGATGATCACGTCGTTGCCTTTCATGATATCAACCCGATCGCACCGGTACACGTACTGATGATCCCCAAAAAGCATATTCAATCGCTGATGGCCATTGAACCTGAGGATAAAGAGCTCATCGGTCATCTCCATCTCGCCCTGCAAAAAGTTGCGGAAGCGATGGAAGTAAAAGACCCCGGCTTCCGTGTGATCACCAACATCGGCAAGCACGGACAGCAAACCGTCTTTCACTTGCATTACCACTTAATCGGCGGCAAACAGCTGGAATGGACGATGTAAACGGCTTACCTGGCCAAGCGTGACGTAATGTGGCGGGCAATTCCCTCTCCGTGGAATCTGCCGTTTTCAATAAAAATGGACTTTGTCCGGTGACCGGATGCGATGACACCCGCGATGTACAGTCCTGGCACATCGGTTTCCATGGTATCCGGATGATGAACGGGCGAACCCGTCTCTGGATCGATCTGTACGCCAAGTGATTGCAGGAAGGATCGATCCGGGCGGTACCCAATCAACGTAAACACATGATCGTTCTCGATATCCACGATCTCATCCCCTGTTTTTACCTGAATGGAGCGCTCCCCGATCGACTCGACCGTTGATCCGAACATTATCCGAATCCTTCCCTTGTCAATCAAGCTTTCAAAGACAGGCCGCGTCCACGCTTTGACCCTCTCGGATATCTCTGTTCTGCGGCAAATGACAGTCACCTCTGCCCCTGCGCGCTCCAGCTCTATGGAGGCATCTACGGCAGAATTGTTCCCGCCGATGATGGCAACACGCAATCCCGCATACGGATGCGCTTCCTTATAAAACGAAGATACTTTCGGTAAATCCTCGCCTGGCACGTTTAGCCGATTGGGATTGTCAAAATATCCTGTGGCAATGACGAGATTCTTCGTCTCATACGTATGCTGGCCGCCAAAACGATCCGTCGTATTTACTTGAAAGCCTACCTCCGTGCGAACGGTCGAAGTCACGGTTTCAAAGGTGTGGACACGAAGCTCTTCCCGTGATGCCACCAGCCGGTAGTATTGGAGCGCTTCCTGACGCGTCGGTTTATCATGAGCAGTCGTAAAAGGAATTTTTCCAATTTCTAATAATTCCGCCGTGCTGTGAAAAATCATATACGTCGGGTATCGATAAATAGAGTGGACTAGCGAACCTTTTTCTATGTTAATCGGGTTTAGCCCTACTCTCTTGCAAGCGATCGCTGCGGCCAGACCACACGGACCAGCACCGACGATCAGTACGTCTTCCATAACTCTCCCGCCCCGTTTCTACTCACTTTTCGTTTCCGTACTATCATATCATATCCCAGAGTCCGAAATACGTTCTCCCCGGTTGTCAACCCTTGATTCCCTGCCAATATATGATCAATGAAAGATTGGGTATCTCTCCTTATACTGGATGTATGATGAAAAAACAACACATACATATGTCGCTCCTAACAATTGTTTTGCTCACCTTTTGCTTCACGATGGGAGTCAGTGCCCCTGCCTCGACAGCCGCTTCGAGCAGCCTGCGCGACATTTCCAGCAGCTATGCAAAAGAGCAAATCGCCTCGTTGCAAAAGGCCGGCATTCTATCAGGCGATGAAAACGGATATTTCCATCCGGATCATCCCGTTACTCGTGCCGAGTTTGTGTCAATGCTAGATCGCACTCTGGGCGTAAAGCCTGTTTCAAGCAGTGTGGCGTCCTTTGGGGATGTGCCCAAATCTTCCTGGGCGTATGGGTACATTCAAGCAGCAGTGTCTCTCAACATGGCTAGCGGAACGAGTGCCAATACGTTTTCTCCGAATCGAACGATTTCACGCCAGGAAGCCGCAACCTTTTTGACGCGAGCGTTGGGGCTGAAACTAGCTTCTACAGCCGCCCCTTCCGTCAAAGATGCCAATGCGATTTCCAGTTGGGCACGCTCTTCGGTGAGCGCCGCCATGAACAAGAAATGGCTGGTAGGCTACCAAGGCTATTTCCGACCGACGGCCGCCATGTCCCGCGAAGAGACCGCCGTCCTTCTGAAACGAGTACTCGATGAATTGAATGCGCAGACCGTATCGGCAAAACCATTGGTGTCCTTGGGCTGGCAGTATCAGTCCACCACACAGGAATTTATTGCGCAGGTACAAAAATCTGGCGTCAGTACGCTCTCTCCACGTTGGTATTTCCTGCAGAAGGACGGTTCTGTCAGCGATTTTTCTGACGCAGCTCTCGTTCATTGGGCACAGAAAAACGGAAAAGAAGTGTGGGCTTTGTTTGGCAATCAGTTTGATCCAGCCACGACCCATACTGTTTTGTCTGACAAAACCAAACGGACGGCCGTCGTGCAGAAGTTGAGCGCGTTTGTAGACAAGTACCAGCTGGACGGAATCAATGTAGACTTCGAAGGATTCAATCCTGCTGATCGCGACAACTTCACGGCATTCGTAAAAGAACTCGCTGCTGCCTTGCATGCAAAAGGAGCTGTCGTGTCGGTCGATATACCACCCGATACAGACACCGATTGGAGCGAACCGTTCGACTATGCGAAATTGGCAAGCTATGCAGACTATCTCGTATTGATGGCCTATGAAGAACATTGGGTCGGAGCTACGGAAGCTGGCTCTGTGGCTTCGCTGCCTTGGTTTGAAAGTGTGATCAAAGGTGTCCTCGACGATGTTCCGGCACAAAAGCTGATCGTTGGAATGCCGCTTTATACTCGAGACTGGTATCAATCCGGCGGCAAGCTACAGTCTACGGACATCTCGATTCCGCAGTCGTACCAGCTCCTCTCCCAATACAAAGCGAGCACAAAATGGGATTCCTCCATCGGTCAGTACCGCTCTACCTTCAAGAAGCAAGGCGTATCCCACTCCATCTGGCTGGAAGAGAGTCGATCACTTGGGCTAAAAGCACAGTCCAGTCTGACCTGGCAAATCGGTGGTCTCGCCTATTGGTATATCGGTTCTGAATCTACGGATGTGTGGACCTCGATCGCGAATTCGATCTCGCTTACGCAAGCGAGACAAAAAATGTAACAGCATCCAAAGAAAAAGGCAGTGATTACTTTCGACCAAGAGGAAGTCGGAAAGCGTCACTGTCTTTTGTTTGCGTACAGTCCTCGTGCTATTCATGTTTTTTTGTCGCCACCAGCAAGAACCGTTTTGCGTTGGTCCGAATCCCCTGCTCGCTGTTCTTCCACAAACCTTCCCATCACCACTGTGTGATAGTAGTTTTCGTCCGAGAGCAGTCGATCATGCTTCCATACTCCTTCGACTTCAAATCCTAGCTTTTCGTATAGCTGGATCGCCTTCTCATTTGTCTGAAGGACATTGAGCGTCATTTTCTTGATGCCATTGGAATCCGCCCATGCCAAGGATTGCTTCAATAGATTTTTGCCAATACCGAATCCCCAATACGCTTTCAAGATACAAACGCCAAATTCTGCTTTATGAGCAAAACGAGTCAAATAGGTCCCTTCACAGCGGGAAAATCCTACGATCTTATCCTCCACAACCGCGACCAGGAACAGATTTCTCGTCAGCTGTGCATCCATTTGGATGATCTGTTCAAATCCTGCAGGATCAATGAAAGCTTCTCCGGGCTCTCTGTCCAAATTTTCAGTTTCCCCATCGATTTTGACTCGTAATCCAGACAGCGCTTCTGCATCTGATGGAGCGGCTGATCGTATCGTATACGTAGTGCCCTTCACGTGATACTCCTGTTTGTCGATGATCATTGCGCTTTTCCTGTTTGGTGATTCGAATGAAAAGAAAGAACAGTCTCGTTAAACTTGTCGGGAGCCGGCTGAAACAGCGGCATCTTGCTGGCGTCTCTGGAACGGATGATTCACTCCGTGCCGATACACAGTCACTGATTGATCAGATGATGGTTGGAAATTTTTGAAAGAAAGTTATTTACCAGCAAGGGAAGAGAAATCAGGATGGGGGGATCGTCTGGTGCCGGTGGATACAGCCATGCATCTCGATGAGGGACGATGGCTCCTGAAGAGACCACAATCGGCTCTTTGGAGCGCGTACGCAGCGTTGTGTGGGGAAGTAAAATTTCTGAAGCCTGCATCTCCCAAAGAACAGATGTTGCCATGAGATAATACGTACCGGGTTTGACTCCTGTAAAACAGAAATGCCCCAGTGAAGACAGAACCGTCCCATACAGAGGGAGTCCCTCCGGTATAGGTTTTGCAAAAAGGCCGATCAATATGACACCCTCAAACGGGTAATCGCTATGTACGGTTCCAAGCACTCGCCCTCGCCCCGGCGAAACAGGATGCTCCAGCTGCCATTCCCCTAGCGAGCGCAAAGCATGAAGGTTTGTATGGGTCGCCTGTACCGAGTTGCGAAATTCCGTCGGGGAAACGCCAACCTTTTCTGTAAAACGGCTAGAGAATGTCCCCAAGCTTTGCTGACCAATCTCCAACCCAATATCGCGAACGCTCATATTCGTGTGGATCAGGAGGTCTTTTGCTTTTTGGAGGCGAAGCGAAGACACATAGTAAAGCGGTGGAAGACCCATTCTTTCCTTAAAAAGACGTGTAAAATGATAAGGACTATACGCGACATACGATGCCAATCGTGATAGAGGAAGCGGCTCATCGATATATTGGTGAATATACGAGATCAGCGCATCAATTTCAGCATTCTCCATACTTGCACCATCCTTTGCGCCAGGACTCCGGAGGGAATTTCACCATCCAGAACAATCGTTCGCATATCATTCTAGCATAGATTTTCCTCCTATGGAACAGCCAATCTACCCAGTAATTGTAAGAAAACCTCTATCGAGGCCATCTCATGGAGGAGCGACCGCGATTTATCGGAAGGTTATTCATGCTGAATCAGGTAGATGGCTCACGTCGTTTATACTTTCTGATTCAGTTAGAAAACTTGGCTGCGGCAAGCCTTTTGGCGCAGTCTTAGTTGAACTTATACTGGATAAGAATCTTATAAATTCTTACTGTAGAAAAAAGACTGCCTTCACGGAATTTTATCCGCGACGACAGTCTTTCAGTTAGGTATTCATTTATCCGACTTTTTGCAGCAGCTTCCCACGTAGCTTCGTGAGCATATCTGCCGTCATTTTTTCCAAGTCGTACTCGTACGTAAAGCCCCACTCCTCTTTCGCACAGCTCGCATCGATGGAGTTCGGCCAGCTTTCTGCGATTGCCTGACGAACAGGATCCACTTGATACGAAAGCTTGAACTCAGGGATATGCTTGCGAATCGCAGCTGCCACTTGTTCTGGCTCGATGCTCATGGCTGTCACGTTGAAGGCATTGCGATGCTTAAGCTTGGAGGCATCAGCTTCCATCAGGTTGATGATCGCGTTCAGCGCATCCGGCATATACATCATGTCCATATATGTGTCTTTCGCGATATAAGAGGTGTATGCCCCTTCTTGGATGGCTTTGTAGTAAATTTCAACGGCGTAATCTGTCGTCCCCCCACCTGGAGGTGCTACATAGGAAATCAGACCAGGAAAGCGCACTCCACGTGTATCCACGCCGAATTTCTGGTAGTAGTAATCGCACAGCAGTTCACCCGATACTTTGTTTACCCCGTACATGGTCGTAGGACGTTGGATCGTATCCTGCGGGGTGCCATTTTTCGGTGTGGAAGGACCGAATGCCCCAATAGAGCTTGGCGTGAAAAACTGGCAGTTGAGCTCTCGAGCTGCTTCCAGAGCATTCACCAGTCCACCCATGTTCAGGTTCCACGCGAGCAGTGGCTTTGCTTCCGCCGTAGCGGAAAGAAGGGCAGCCAGATGCATGATGGTGTCTACTTGATGAGTTTTTGCCAGCTCGAACATACGATTGGCATCTGTCACATCGAGAATTTCAAACGGCCCTGACTGCACCACTAGGTCTTCGTCTCGTTTTCTGATGTCTGTCGCGATTACTTGGTCATTTCCGTAAACCTCGCGCAATTTCATGACGAGCTCCGAGCCGATTTGTCCCAATGCGCCAGTAACTAGTATCTTCTTCATTTCAGGATCCCCATTTCCTTCCCAACTTTTTCGTAGATGCCAAGGGCACGATCCAGCATTTCTTTTGTATGAGCAGCAGTTGGCATATTCCGTACGCGTCCTGTTCCTTTTGCAACGGTTGGGAACACGATCGCTTTGGCATAAACGCCTTCTTCATACAGTCGCTTGCTGAATTCCTGTGTTTGTTGTTCGTCGCCAATAATGCAAGGTGTGATAGGTGTTTCGCTTGCACCAATATCGAAGCCCAGTTCTTTCAGACCCTTTTTCAGGTAATGTCCATTGTCCCATAGCTTGTCGTGCAACTCTGTGCTGCTTTGCAGGATATCGATGGCTTGAATCGATGCCGCAACATCTGCAGGAGTCAGTGCAGTCGAGAACAGGAACGGACGGCTGCGTACCTTGAGCCAGTCGATCAGCTCCTGTCTTCCCGCTACATACCCTCCAATAACCCCGATGGCTTTGGAAAGGGTCCCAATCTGGAAGTCAATCTTATCCGACAGACCGAAATGCTTTACGGTTCCTGCGCCTTTACCTAACACGCCCGAGCCGTGAGCGTCATCCACGTAAGTCATGAGGTCGTATTCTTCAGCAACCTCAACGATTTCCGGAAGCTTGGCAATATCGCCGTCCATGGAGAATACGCCGTCTGTGATGACCATGAGCTTTTTGTATTTACCGGATTCTCTAGCTTCCTTGGCCTTCGCACGCAAATCATCGATATCCGAGTGGTTCACACGAATGATTTGAGCGCGGGATAGACGGCAGCCGTCGATGATGGAAGCGTGGTTTAGCTCATCAGACAAAATTGCATCATCTTTGTCCATAACCGCAGAAATGGCGGCCATATTGCAGTTAAACCCGGACTGATACGCGATTGCCGCTTCCGTATGCTTGAAAGCTGCGAGCTTTTCCTCCAATTGAATGTGCAGCTCCATGGTTCCATTAATGGTACGGACAGCACCTGCCCCGACACCGTATTTCTGTGCAGCAGCAACTGCGGCATCGATCAGACGCTGGTCTGTTGCCAGTCCCAAATAGTTATTCGAGGAGAGGTTAATCAGCTCTTTGCCAGAAATCTTGATTACCGGACCATTCGCACTTTGCAGCGGATCGATTACGTTATATAGCCCTTTGCTTTTCAGATCTGCCAAATTTTCATGTAAAAAAGTGGTCAAGGTTTTGCTCGCCAAGTCGAATCCCTCCATCATTTCAGTGGTAGAAGTAATTTCCACAAACACATGTGTACTCCTGAAAAAGACATTAATATTTGAATGAAATCGCATGATATCAGCTTTATTTGTATTCAGATTATCACTTTTCTCTTGTTGTGTCCATATGACAAAGACATTATAGAGAGCGTTTTCACTATTTTTTTCTGATTTCGTTCCTCATAATTTCTCCTGAACCCTCCATATTAGCCCTTCGAAATCTTGGCGTTTCCTGCAAAAAAAAAAAGCCACCCTCCAGCGGTTTAGGCTAAAGTGCGGTTTGTGGCTACTTCTTTCCTTTTTCTGATTTTAAAATCCCTTGAGGTGCGTCTCCTACTCGGACAAAGCCGTCCTCAAAACGGTGCGAGACTAACGATGCTACCGGCTCGCCATTCACAAAATGCTGCTCAACCAGTGAAGGCGCTATTTCAGGTGTAATTTGTTTGTACCAGATGCCTTCTGGATACACGATCATGACAGGCGCATCTTCACAGCGTCCATTGCAGCGCGTACGAGTCGTGTGCACACGATCATCCAGTCCTGCCTCGGCAATGGCCTCACGGATGGCGATGGTTACTTCTTCTCCGCCTTTCCGGTTGCAGCTGCTGCCGTTGCATAGCAAAACGTGATGCTTGGTTTGCGATAGGTTCCATGTTGCCATTTTCTTTCCTCCTTTAACCCAATAAAACGGAAGTACTACGGTTTATGTACATACGCTCTATCTTACCTTGCCAGAAAACCCCTGTCTATAGCGCAATTTGCAATTCCCAGACTGTTTTGTTTCTGATAGAATATATGTTCGTATACTATTCAACAAGATTGGTGGTGTTAGCATTGTCGGTGACCAAACAGCGCGACGCCCTGCAGCTTTTGCAATCCATTGGCTCTTACCCATGGTACGTCGAAAAGTTTATCGAACATAAAAAAACGAAAAAAAACTCTCCCTCCACGCTGCTCGGGTATTTGCGTGACTGCTCTTTCTTCTTTCGCTGGATGATGACAGAGGGACTGACTGCTGCTACTGAGATCAAGGAGATCCCTTTGGCAGATCTCAATGAACTGAAAAAGGAAACGGTGGAGAGTTATATCCTCTACCTGCAGGAGTCCCATTTATATGAACGTTCCGCTCTTCTGACCCATCCAACGAAAAGCTCACGAAAAGAATACAGTGACCGCACCATCAGTCGAAAAATTTCCAGCCTGAAATCATTGTTTCATTATTTATCAGCTTTGGCTGAGGATGAAAATGGCGAATCGTACCTGACGCGTAATGTCCTGGCGAAAATCGAGCTGGAAACCACTGAGCTTACTCCTCTGGCACGGGCACATGCCATTCGGGCGAAAATCCTGATTGATGATGAGATCTACCAGTTCGTTGATTTCATTTACAATGGATACCTTGCCCACTGCCAAACCACAAAAAAGCAGCAGTACCACATGCAAAACAGAGATCGTGATACGGCTATCGTTGCCATGATTCTGTCTGGCGGCTTTCGGGTATCCGAGATTGTCAGCCTGAATCTGTCTGACATCGTGCTGGAGAAAAACCAGCTGAAGATGATTCGAAAAGGGAAAAAGGAGGACGCACCTTTCTTTAGTGACTGGGGAAAAGAGTACTTGGCCAAGTATCTGCAGGTTCGCGCCAACTACCATCCCTCCGCACAGGAAGACGCCGTTTTTTTAGCTGTCTCCCCTTCCAATCCCCATGGACATCGTATCGAAGTGCGTTCTGTGCAAAAGCTGGTCAAAAAATACGCCAAAGCTTTCGGAATCCCTGATCTGTCCGTCCACAAGCTGCGCCATAGCTTTGCCACCCAGTTTTTGCGGCTGAATCCCGATCCCCATCAGTTGCAGGCACAGCTCGGCCACTCCAAGATCGAAACAACGATGCAATACGCGCATGTCCTGGAGGATGCCCTGAGTAAAGCCGTAAATCGAACTACATAATGAAGAAAGGAATGGCTGCTCTACTCATGGGCAGCTTTTTCTTCCTTAGTATAGGAATGCTTGCAGCAAAGTGGATAGAACTGTTTCGCAAAAAGAAACGGCGAAAAAGCTTCCCTGTATCCATACAGAGAAGCTTTCGGCATGCTAGATTGCCCGCGCAAAGGTCACTTCTTCCTGCGCCGCTTGTTTTTGCTCTTGAGTAATCAGCCCCTGTTCCACCATCCTGCCCAGAACGACGGCTTGACGCTCCTTCGCTTTTTCCCAATGCTTAAGTGGAGAATATGCCTCTGGAGCCTTCGGTAGAGATGCCAAAATGGCTGACTCGCCGAGGCTTATCACACTAGGATCTGCTCCATTCACCCTTTTTCCAAAGTACAGCTGGCTGGCGGACTCGATCCCATACTGGCCATGGCCAAAGTAAATGACATTCAAATACATCTCCAGGAGCTCTTTTTTGCTGTATCGCTGTTCCAGTTGATAGGCAATCGCGATCTCCTTTGCCTTTCGCAGGATCGTTTTGTCCTGGGTTAAGAATAGATTGCGTGCGAGCTGCATCGTAATCGTACTGCCCCCTTGGACATAGGAACCAGCTTGTACATCTGCCCAGATTGCCCGAGCGAAGGCGATATAATCGACCCCATGGTGTTTCCAGTAGCGACGGTCTTCAATCGCCACAAAGGATTGCCACAAGTAATCAGGCATCTCATCTAGTGTCACGTAGCTGCCAGAAGCCGCCTTCTCGACCTGCTGCAGCTTCTTTTGATCGATCCATGCATTCCCAGCAAAGCTAAGCATGCTCGGAAGCGAAAAAACGCAGACGATGATCAGAATGACAGTCGCCCATAAACGTTTTTTCCAGGATGCGTTTTTTCGCTTCGGTCTATCGACATTCTTTATCGTAAATAGAGGATCGTTTTCATGGGTCGCCGATACGGAAAGTTGATTCATGCTGGATTCCCCCTACCTTGCTTCTGTACTCATTGTAGGGAAAAGGCAGCGTACGTCCCATCGAATCCACTTACAGGAACCTTACATTTCCGTAAGACACAGTGAAAAAAGGTTAGCTCTGCTGCTGCTTCTCCTTTTGACGCAGCTCGATCCTTCTGATTTTACCGGAGGAGGTCTTCGGAAGCTCCTCGACAAATTCAATTTTTCGTGGATATTTATAAGGAGCCGTCAAATTCTTCACATGCTCCTGCAGCTCCGCTGTCAGCTCATCCGACGGTGTGCTTCCTTTTTTCAGAATCACAAACGCCTTGACGATATTCCCCCGCTCCGGATCCGGGCTGGCTACTGCTGCGCACTCTGCTACAGCTGGATGCTTCACCAACGCATCCTCTACCTCGAATGGTCCGATCGTATATCCGCCGGAAATGATGATATCGTCAGAGCGACCTTCGAACCAAATGTAACCGTCTTCATCCATCCGTCCTTGATCCCCGGTCACGTACCATTCTCCACGAAATGCTTTTGCCGTGCGCTCCGGATCGTCCAAATAGCCTTTAAACAGCGCTACCATGTGGCGGTCGATGGCGATGTCTCCTACTTTGCCGGTCGGCAGCTCCGCACCTTCCTCATCGACAATCGCTACCTGTACAACAGGAGACGGACGTCCCATGGAACCAGGCCTTGGCTCAACTCCGACAAAGGTACCGACGAGCAAGGTGTTTTCCGTTTGCCCATACCCATCGCGTACAGTCAGATCAAATACGCGGCGGAACGTATCGATGACCTCCCGATTGAGCGGCTCGCCTGCCGAGCAAGCAGAACGCAACGCCTGAAGCTTGTACTGATCCAGATCCGTTACTTTTGCCATCAATCGGTACTCGGTAGGTGTCGCACACAGGACAGAGACAGGGTATTTTTGCAAAAGATTCAAATAAGTCTCTGCGCCAAAGCGGCCTTTGTAAACAAATGCTGTCGCGCCCATACCTAGCGTGGAGACAAAAGGACTCCAGATCCATTTTGCCCAGCCAGGACCCGCTGTTGCCCACACCGTATCGTCTTCCCGTACGTCCAGCCACTGCTTGGCTGCTACCGCCAAATGGGCAAATGGCCAACCATGTACATGCATGACGCCTTTTGGACCGCCAGTTGTTCCCGATGTATAGGACAAAAAGGCAAGCTCATCTGCACGTGTCTGGGCACAAACAAACTCCTCATCCTGATCACCCAGTAGATCCTGCAGCCCAATCCAGCCGTCCTTTGCGTGGCCAATCGTCACAAAATGGCGGAGAGAGTCGCATTGTCCACGGGCAGGCTCCACTTCCTCCAGAATGCCTTCAAAGCCAATGACCGCTTTCGCCTTCGCATGATTGACTCGGTACTCAATATCTTTATAGCGAAGCATCTCTGAGCCTGGCATGATGACCGCTCCCAGCTTCAACAACGCCAAATACAGACCGTATGCGGTTATTCCCCGCGGGACGAGCACCAATACTTTGTCTCCCTGCTCGATCCCGATGGTGCCAAGGACATTTGCAATACGGTTGGAATAACGGCGCAGCTCGTCATAGGTTAAAACAGCCTCGTTTCCTTGCTCGTCTAACTCCCAAACTGCACGCTTCTCTGGATGCTTAACCGCCCATTCATCCACCTGTGCCGCAAAATTATAAAATTCTGGCATGTTCAATTTCACCTGAAACACCCCCGTTTTTTTCAAGTATACAGTAACATAATTCGAGGTTTTTGCAATTTTTCCTCTTCATAGTCGATTCGAACCAAAATAATTTACTAAGGTAATGAAACATTTGGCAACCCGTTTTTGTGAAACTATTCGCCTTCCGGTTCGTCTTACATTACAAAAGAACTACTCCGAAAAGAATCAAGGCCCCCCTGCTTGTGCAAGAGAGCCTATCTCTACGATTCTTAGTCGTTTCCTATGATTCACTCGATTCCGACGAGTTAGATCACACGTTTGATTTTGACAACGCGTTTTTCCCAGTTCGTGCCGTCGAACTTGGAGTAGGTAACGCCAGGGCTGCCGTAAGTATGCAGGATTTTGCCGTTTCCTGCGTAAATCGCTACGTGCGTGATGCGATCCGAAGAGCTGTTCACTGAAGCTTTCATGAAGAGCAAATCGCCTTTTTGCAGATTCTTTTTAGAGACAGTTGTCCCGACAGTAGACTGCTGACGGGAATCACGTGGGAGCGTAATTCCTGCTTCCTTGAAGACACGCTGTGTAAACGAGGAGCAGTCAAAGCTTTTGGTCGTACTGCTGCTGGAGCCGTATTTGTACTTGGTTCCCAAATACTTCTCCCCATTCTTGATGACTTTGCTGGCGATGTCTGACGCCGGCGTACTTGGCGAATTCGACGAATTATCCGACGACGAGTCCTCTACGATTCTGCGCGCGCCAAGGAACTTCTTGCTGTAGTCAGAGAGCTTCTTGAGAACTACTTTTCCTTCGCCTTCGGAAGAATAAACATATTGACCATTACCTATGTATACCCCCATAAAAGTAGGGCTGCCGGAACCGTTCGAAGAGAAGAAGACCAGATCCCCAGCTTCCACCTTGCTGATCGAAGATACCTTGGTTCCAGTTTTGTATAAACCACTGATCGTGCTTCCGATTTTTACTCCAACCTGTTTGTAAGCATATGTTGCTAACTCAGCTGATCCAAATTCTTTTGGTCCAGAAGCTTTGTATCTGTAAGGCTTCCCGACCATGGATTTGGCGATAGAGGCTACCTCACTGGTTTGTTGTTCATAGGTCGTACTAGCGGCCGCTGCTTGTCCAACTTGACCACCCATTAACAGGGACGTACTCAGGATGACTGCTACAGTTGACTTCATTACCCAATCTCGTTTCGTCACTTGTCTTTTCCTCCTTGTCATGTTGTGGCACCCTTCGTGGGTACAACGTCAGATTACCTCAGGAGGAAACTGGAGGATAAGACCGTAAAATTTACCAATACGGAAATTGGTAGCATTGAACTAGATGGAAATCGAGTGGAAAACTGTGCGGTTGCAACCCTTTAGTTCTATGGAACCACACGCATTGAGAATCACTATCAACAAGGGCTTTCGCCATAGAAAAAGCCAGCTTCTCCCTGATCCTGTCAGAAGCTGGCTTTTTTTATCGTCTGCTTTTCTTGTTTCTTAGCGCAAACGCGCCGTAAATTCTCCCCATTTTTGGTCGCCCCACAGGAAAGTGAGTACATCCCCATCTGCTACCGGTCCCACACCTTCAGGCGTTCCGGTATAGATGATATCTCCTTTTTCCAGCCCAAAATGCTCAGAGATATATTGGATCAATGTCATTAAATCAAAAATGACATTGCGAATATTCCCGCGCTGAGCCTGCTCTCCATTTTTCAGCAGGGTAAAGTCCGTCTTCAGGCATTCATCCAGCCCCGGGAACGCATGAAAAGGCGTCAAGATCGCTGAATTTTTAAACCCTTTGGCGAGCAGCCACGGATGTCCTTTTTTCTTCAATTCGCTTTGTACATCGCGCAACGTAAAATCAATGCCCAATGCGATCTCGTCTACCATTTCATCCAGTGTCACTCCAGGCTCATAGGAACGGGCGATGTGAATGATAAGTTCCGTCTCATAATGAAGCTCTCCGCGAGTTCCTGGCAGTACGATCTCCCCACCAGCTGTCTCTGCCAGCGCATGAGTCGGCTTGCCAAAAATCATTGGCTTCGTCGGCACATCATTGCCCAGCTCTTCCGCATGCAGTTTGTAATTACGTCCAACGCAATAAATATTTCCGATTTTCTTCATAGTCTCTCTCTCCTTTTACACGGACAACTGGTTGTGAATTCCTTTTAACTATATCACGGTGCGTCGTACGTGCAAAAGCTTTCCTGCCTAACCAAAGGAAGGACCCTTTCGCGGCCACAAATTTGCATTTCCCCTCGCTTCGATTTCACATACGGTGTCGCAGATCGCCTCAAGCGCCGACTCCAAATCCATAGGCTCTGTTCGCTCCCACTCAAATTCATAGTGAATGACGGAGATTTGCTCCCCTGCCTCATACCCGATCTGAACGAAGCCAGATTGTTCCTCCAGTGCTTGTTTGCGAGCTTGCAGCGTTGCTTCCAAGGGAAAAAACCCATCCCACTCGCTTTGGACATAGGTAGAAGTGACCCGAATCCACAAAGACTGCTCCTTGTGTCCGCGCTGAAACACTACCCGGTCCTCGGGATAAAACCCGTAGCCAGAAGGGAGAGAGCCATCGAGTGTAAAGCATACTTCCATCGGGAGGTCCTGAGGTTTTAGTGCTTTCACAAGCCTGCCAGGCAGCTTGTAGGGACCACTCGGCTGACCAGCCAGAGGTTCCCCCATCACAATGACCGACAGATTGTCACGCTCTCCTGTCACTTGTACGTACATGATGATCCACCTCCCTTTTTCAACCAGTATGGTCTTGCACCATTACATTTATGAGGGAGCGCACAACAGTTTTCCATAGATTCGGCCCAATTCGTCCCTTTTTCCAGCAGAAAAAAGCAGGAAAGGCCATATCCCACTAGGGGAGCCTTCCCTGCTTTGAAGATGGTTCTACCTATTCATTAGTCTCGAACGATGGCGATTACGACATGTTCGTCATCAAACGTTTTCGCTTTGATTTTCACCTTCTCATCAAACGGATTCGCAAATTGAAAATCGAGATAGCCGTATGCGACTGTCGCATCCATACCAGCTGGCACGTAACCGACAGTCTTGCTGTGCCCATGTCGCTCTACCATCGTCATACCCGCTTCATTTGCCGCGTTAAACAGCGTGCTGGACACCTGGCAGATGCCACCACCGTAGTCTTCTACCAATTGCCCATTGACGATTGCACCTGCTTTTTGCCAGCCGTCCTCGGAAATGTTGGAATTGCCCACTGTTCCATTGTAGGAGAAGGTTTCATTCTGCTTTAGTTTTTGCCCGTTGATTCGCTTAATTGCCTTCTTGATGTTGTGCTTGCGAGCATCCGTGCTTCCGTTCATAGACGTATGGTAAAAGCCCAGGACATCCTTTGACTTTAGATCCATCTTGTCCAAATATTTCTCTCGTAGTTCAGCTTGTGTCGGTTGAATAGTCTCTTCGGCTGTACCATTGGCTGCATTAACCGGTACGACCGGAGACAGCGCTGCAAACAGGAGTGCAGAAGCAAGCACAGGAGCCGTCCATATATAGGATTTTTTCATCGTTCATTCCCTCGCTTATTCGTAGCTGTATGCAATGATTCGATCCTCGTCAGTTCCTACTCTACACACGAAGCAAGCTGGCAACAACCTACAAATGTTGGACATCTATCAACGAAAAAAACCGCCGATTATTGGCGGTTCTCACTCTGTTTGGCAAGCAGAACTAATTCGTTGTCTCGATCGCCTGTTGAAATGCCTTCAGAAAGTTTTCCGGTGGGTGTGCACCAGATAGCGCCAGCTTGTTATCGATCACGAAGAACGGCACTCCCGTAATTTGTAATTCCCTTGCAAACGCAATGTCTTCGTCGATTTGAGCTTGCATGGCGTCCGTTTCGATAGCCTGGCGTACCTGCTCTTGATCTAAGCCGAGCTCTTTTGCAATCGCAAGAAGGACATCGATGTCGCCAATGTCTTTTCCCTCTTCAAAGTACGCTTTGTAAACCGCATCAACAGCCTCTGTTTGTTTGTCTTCCGAAGCAAGCTTGATGAGTGTGTGGGAGGCGATTGTATTTGACCACTGAGTTACTTTTTGAAAGTCAAAGGGAATGCCCGCCGCTTCTCCTGCGCGAGCCGCATGCTGCACCATTTGCTCTACAGCTGCTCTGCCGCCTTTATTGGCTGCCATCGTTTCCCAAAACGGCAAACCATTTTTTGGTGTATGTGGATCAAGCTGATAAGCACGATAGCGAATTTCAATAGGCTCACCCTGCCACTGGCGCATCGCTTCAAACAGATGCTTTTTACCAATACGGCACCATGGGCAAATCGTGTCTTGAAAAATCTCGATGATCATGGTCGAGAACTCTCCCCTTTCTTCCTACGTTGTCATTGTACAGGATGCCCCAAATAATTGTAAGGCCATTATTTTTTGTAAGTGTATGTATATTCCTTAAAAATAAAAAAAGCCCGAACCAATTCGGGCAAATCCACAGAGAATGCGAAAGTTGGTGCGGTCGAGAGGACTTGAACCTCCACGGTGTTGCCACCACTAGAACCTGAATCTAGCGCGTCTGCCAATTCCGCCACGACCGCATAAAACGAAAAAAATCCAATTTTCAAAACCAATCCATCTACATGGTGCGGTCAAGAGGACTTGAACCTCCACGGTGTTGCCACCACTAGAACCTGAATCTAGCGCGTCTGCCAATTCCGCCATGACCGCATGTATAGATAAAATGGTGCCGGCAATAGGACTTGAACCCACAACCCCCTGATTACAAGTCAGGTGCTCTACCAATTGAGCTATACCGGCATATTCTTTCAAAATCGCCTATTATCTGTCCAATATTGGAAGATAAAATGGCGGAGCTGACGGGACTCGAACCCGCGACCTCCGGTGTGACAGACCGGCGTGAACTCCAACTTCACCACAGCTCCAGGCTTGTTTAATCGCGCCGTTTCGCGTTTTGCTCGCAACGACTTCTGTAATATAGCATGATTCGATTTTAAAATGCAATAGTTTTTAAAAACTTTTTCGTTTTTATATTTTTTCATAGATTTACCAACGAGATTCCGCTAGAATTTTATCTAGATATGCAGAATTTAGTAGATTGGTGGAGACGATGACATGAAACATACTTCGAGGCTGATCACCTTCCTCGCCCTCTTCACTCTGCTGCCTACTGCTGCCCACGCAGCTTCGCCCCTTTACGTGGTATCAGCAGGTGATACGTTGAGCAAAATCGCACGTGAGCATCAAACCACGGTGAGCCAGCTCATGCAAGTGAATCAATTGAAATCGGACCGTTTGGCAATTGGCCAACAATTGCTCTTGGCGGGAGACAACCTCTCGGATGGCTCATCTTCTGCGCCACCGGACTTGGCTTCTTCCCCTGACAATTCCGACAAAGATCAGCCGAAAGCTTCTGCCCCATCCGATGCCAAACCAGATGTTCTGGAAGGCAAGGCTCGGGTAACAGGCGATAACGTGAACGTGCGCCGAGACCCATCCATGGATGGCAGAATCATTGGCAAGCTTCGTCTGGGCAGCACGGTGGAAGTAGTCGAGCCTGGCCACGAGTGGACGCGAATCAAATACGAGGATCGAAAGGAAGCCTATGTATCCTCCAAGTTTTTGAGCACTTCTGTACTCGCTGATGACCTAGAATTTACCGGTGAGCTTGATACGGCTAGTGTACGACGCCTGGACAGAATCATTGAGCCTCTGTTGAATACCCCGTATGTTCTGGGTGGAACAACAAA
Source organism: Brevibacillus centrosporus (assembly GCF_003710815.1). Classification (GTDB taxonomy): domain Bacteria; phylum Bacillota; class Bacilli; order Brevibacillales; family Brevibacillaceae; genus Brevibacillus; species Brevibacillus centrosporus. The sequence goes on along the minus strand of NZ_RHHP01000031.1, from coordinate 174,619 downwards.
GAACGGCTTTGATTGCAGCGGCTTTACTTCTTACGTTTTTGACAAGCTCGGGGTTACACTCCCCCGCACTTCCGAAGAACAATTCGGCAGCGGCAAGCCCATTTCGATGGATCAGGCTCAGCCAGGGGATCTCTTGTTTTATGATGCACTGGGCAAGGGCCGAGTATCCCACGTAGCGATCTACATGGGTAACGGCGTCATTGTTCATGCAAACGGTGAGGATGTACGCTACGGCAAGGTCGAGTACATGGACAGGCTCTATCCATTCTACGGCGCCAAGCGCTACATTGATTTTCAGTAATCCCAGCAAATAAAATGCAGCTGACGAATCTGATTGCAAAGATTCCTCAGCTGCATTTTTTACTTACTGAGTGCCTTGTGCATGGTTGGACTGGGAGGCGCTTTGAGCGGTGTTAATCTCCAGAGCCCCCAGAGCCTGTTTCATTTTATCCAGCTGGAGCTGATAGTCCCTGACAACCACCGTCAGAACGCTCACCGTCTCCTTGAAATCCGGTTCGCTGCTTACTTTATCGATGGCTCTATGTAAATGCAGCATTTTATTCTCTGTCTCCCGAAGCAGATCCAACAACTGCAATCCGTTCACCACGTAATCACCTCATTTGTTTTTCTTACTTTCTCCCTGCAAGTAACATGCTATGCGCAAAAAAACGTCCAGAAGTTGATTGGACGTTTTTTTGTCTTCTGTATGGGTTTACCTGGAGGCAGCCAGTTCAACAAACTTCTCGATGTCTTTGCCGATGAGGGATAAGGAATTCCGCCAGAAATCAACGGAGCGCACATCCACATCCATGATGGCAGCTACATCGGCAATGCTCATTTTACCGGTGACGGCGAGCAGCTGATCGTACTGCTCGACAAACGCCTCCCCACGCTCGAGGTAGACTGCGTACAGTCCTTTTGCAAACAAAAGCCCGAATGCGTATGGGAAGTTGTAATAGTTGTAATCAGCACTGTAATAATGCGGCTTGCAAACCCACATATACGGGTGCAGCTTTTCTGGATCCAAGCCGTTGCCATAGGCCTGTTTTTGAGCCTGCAGCATCAATTCCTTTAATTCATTCACAGACAACGAACCATTTTCGCGTTTTTCGATCAAGGCTGATTCGAAAAGGAAGCGGCTGTAAATATCGACAATCACTTGCCCTGCACCAGAAATGTCATTCTCCAAAATAGCGAACGCTTCGTTCGGAGTTGCTTGCTGCAGGGCGGCATTTGCAATGATGGTCTCACACAGGATCGACGCCGTTTCTGCGATCGGCATCGGATAATCGCTGTTGAAGAAGGCTTCCTTCACCAAGCAATCTCCATGGTATCCGTGTCCAAGCTCGTGTGCAAGCGTGCTGACGTCATTGTAGCTGCCCGTGTAGTTCGCCATGATACGGCTTTCCCCGACCACGTGCAGATTGGCGCAAAACGCTCCGCCCCGCTTCCCTTCCCGCGTCTCGGCATCAATCCAACGATTGTCAAAAGCACGAGCTGCATAGTTGGCCAGCTTCTCACTGAAGCTTCCGAAATGCTTGACGATAAAGTCACGGGCTTCCTCATACGTGAACCGCATATCCGCATCGCCTACAGGGGCAAACATATCGTAGAAAGGCAGCTTGCCAGATGCATGACCCAAGAGCTCTGCTTTTTTGCTGTAGTATTTATGGAAGGTTGGCAGGCTTTCCCGAATCGCTGTCCACATCGCATCCAGCGTTTCCTGATCCATACGCGCGTCTTTCAACGTCTTATCCAAAACGGACTCATAGCCGCGCAGCTTGGCTACGGTAATCACTTCGCCTTTGATTCCATTGAGGCTTGCAGCCGAAGACTCCTCGATCTTTTTGTAGGCAGCCAGCTCTGCTTCATACGCTTGCTTGCGCACTTCCGGATCTTTCTCATACGCCATATTGCGCACGACAGGAAGCGGCAGCTGCTGCATTTCGCCGTTCACGGTGACTTCCACGAGCAAGGTCGAAGTCAGCATTTCCTGAAGCTTGGTCCAAGCGTTGGATCCGGTATTTTTCATTTTGGCGATAATGATTTCTTCTTTTTCACTCAGCATATACTTGCTTTTTTCAGCCATTTCCTTCAGCATGAAGCGGTGCGTTTCCAGCAAGGCAGACTCCCCGATCTGCCCATCTAGATCGTCAACAGCACCCAGCCATTTTTGAAACTGGACATTAGGCTCTACCAGTTCCACGGATTGATTTTGAATTCGCTCCACCATTTGCAGTGCCTTTTCGTTTTTGGCATCGACACTCGCTGTCAGCTCCGCAAAGCTGTACAAGCGGTTTTGCTTTTGCAGGATCGAAGTCATTTTGGTTATGTACGCTTCCATTTTAACTACGGCATTTTCTTGGTTGCCAAGCTGTTCCCTTGCCCAGCTTTTGACTTCTTCCGTCTCGCGGCACAGATGTTCCCAATCTTGCTCGCATTCAGGTGAATCAAATGACGTGTACAATACATCCAAATCCCAGCGCATATTCATGACGAGGTCCTCCTCTGTCTGGTTCCTGTATATTTTACGTGCGAATGAGGATAACAAGAGTCTTCTGCTAGTATAAAAAAATTTGGATGAATGAAGCAAGTTTTCTGGAAAAAAAAGACCCCGCTGGCTTTCCGGAAGGGCGATTCACTCTATTAGGCACGTACGGGCTGCGTCAAAAACGTCAGCGCTGATAAAGCAAAAAGCTGGGTGGACTCTACCAATTGGTCAATATCCACATATTCATCCGCATGGTGCGGAATATGACGGTCACCCGCTCCGGTGGTCAGGATCGGGATGCCAGCTTTATGCAAAAACGTCCCGTCCGTTGCTCCCGGCACTCCATTGTACACTGGCTCCTTGCGCGTAATTTCCCGATAGGAGCTTGCCACTGCCTTGACGACCTCTTCTTCCATGGCAGTTAGCGTCCAAGGTCGCTCTTCAATGATTTCCAGCGTCGCTTTGAACTTGTCGTCCTCTCTAGCCAAAACTTCAAGAATCGCAGACATTTCCCCATGCAGCACTTCATGATCCTGTCCTGGAACGGTGCGGATATCAAGGGTCGTCATGCATTGATCCGGCACCACGTTGATCTGAGCGTCACCCTTGACAGGCGCTTGTAATATCGTCGGCGTAATGCTTGGCCAGCCTAGCATCGGATGCTGACCCAAGCGCGCCATTTCCTTGCGCTCCAGCTCTTCCAAGGCCACAATCGCTCGCGCCATTCGCGTATTTGGATTGATACCGGTCAGTGGCATTGCGCCATGCGCCATTTTTCCATACGTCCGCAATATCGCCCTCATCGCACCTTTTTGCGTGATGCACAGCTGATTTTCCTCGGGCTCACATATAATCGCAGCATCGACGTTGTTTGCCCATCCGCGGCGAATGAAATCCTTGATCCCAATCATCATGCCTTCCTCGTCACATGGGATGCACAAAAGGATCTTGCCCGTGAACTCCTGCTTGGAGCGTTGGATCGCCTTGACCGCGCAGATGGCAGCTGCCAGATTGCCTTTGGTGTCGCAGGAGCCCCGACCGTAAATGCGTCCGCCCGAAATCGTCGCCCCAAACGGGTCATAGCTCCAGGCATCCCGGTCTCCTTCCGTCACCACATCTGTATGCGCCTCAAACAACAGCGTTTTTCCCGGCCTGCCTGAATCATAGATCCCGATGACATTGGGGCGACCTGGAACGACCTCTTCATAGTAGACCTCAAGTCCCATTTTCCGCAAATAATCTGCGACAAAAAGGGCTACTCTCTCCTCGTTCGCGCCTGCCTGCTCGGGTCGGAAAACACTGTCAATTCGGACGAGATCCTGGGTCAATCGGACGACTTCCTGCTCATCAACAAAGGAAGTTACTTGGTTCATCTGACAATCACTCCTCTGCATCGATTTGTGTGAAAGGTAGGGGATATGTTACTTGGAAAGACTGCTGTGTGAAGGAAGTCCCCCAGCTGCTTTTGCCTGCTTCACTGCCTGTAATACAGCCGCAGCCAGCACATCAGCCGAGAGAGAACCTATCAGATCGACGCTGCACTTCACATCACCGGTGGCAACTGAAAAAATGGTATCTCCATCATTCATCGTGTGAATCGGACGAATCGTTCTCGCCAGTCCATCGTGTGCCATTTGGGCGACTTTTTTCGCTTCGGACTTGGTGAGTACAGCATTGCTCGCAACAACTGCTATCGTCGTGTTCGTACCCGGTGGAATCGGAGAAAACGAGTAGCGCTTCATCACCTCTACACTGTCTACCATCGTTCCTTGCTCATCGCGTGGACCTGCCAGGATACGATCCGTTTGCGGGTCAAAGACGTGACCGACCGCATTGACCGCCACGATCGCCCCGACGACCAGGCCGTTTTCAAGCGTGATCGATGCTGAGCCTAGCCCGCTCTTCATCGCATTGGAAAAGCCGTTGAGCTTTCCGACCGTCGCACCAGTGCCTGCTCCTACATTTCCTTGCTGTACCGGATCTTTGCTCGCGTTGACAGCAGCCTCATACCCCATCTGGCGGTCTGGACGAATTCTATGATCGCCGACTGCCAGATCGAACAGGACTGCACCTGGAACAATCGGTACAACACCAAACCCTACTTCGAGACCGATGCCATTTTCTTCGAGATACTGCATGACTCCTGCAGCCGCATCCAGCCCGTATGCACTACCACCGGACAGGCAAATGGCATGCACGACACTCACCATGTTCATCGGGTCCAACAGGTCCGTCTCGCGGGTGCCCGGGGCTGAACCCCGGACATCCACGCCGCATACGGATGGCTTCTCCATCAAAATCACACTACATCCAGTCAAGGCATCTGTGTTTTGCGCGTGCCCGATTTTGATGCCAGCCACATCCGTGATGGTTCCATTCATCTTTTACAAGTCTCCAGAAATTTTCGATTTTTGTTTTCCTGAGGTGCCCAGCTTCTTCCATGCAGCTACGACTGCCAGCGTCACGATGACGGATACGATCGCTTCAGGCAAACCGCTTGTTATCGCGACAGTAGCAGCAACTCCTGCTGCCATATAGCCACGAATGACGGCCATGCCGAGCACGAGCAGAGTGTTCGTCATCGAGCCTACAAAGCCTGCAACCCCGATCGCGACATACTGGTTGACATTTTTCAGTCCGACATAGGTCAAATAAGCCGTTACCCCGATGAAGAGACGAGGCAAAATGGCAACGAGCGGGTCTTTAAACAAGGGAACGGTGGCGTTTAAGAAAGAGGAGACTCCAAAAATGAGACCGATGATCATGCCAACGCCCCAGCCTTCCATGATACCGCCAATGACTGCCGGGATGTGCAGAATCGTGGCATTCCCCGCTGCCGTCGGAACCGGTATGTAGCCCAGACGCGTGACCCCGAGCAAGATCGCAATCGCTCCCAATACCCCTGCAATAACAATCCTGCGTACTGTCAAGCCTTTCTCCATGCATATTCCTCCTTTTTTACTGGTTCTCTATGGAAATCCCGTATAGGGAGACTTCCCGGACTTACTACCACGGTATTCCCAGCATCACGGCAGAAATGACTACACTCAGGACAATGGCGACATAATCTTTGCCTGCAGCCTTGTAATGAGCGAATCTCGTACGTGCCGCTCCCGGAATGTAGCAACGTGCTTCCATCGCCAGGATCAAGTCCTCTGCGCGCGCCAGAGCCACGTTAAACAGCGGGATAATGATAGGAAACATGTCTTTGGTACGCTGCACGATGCGCCACCACTCCCCTGTACCGAAATCGGCACCACGGGAAGCTTGCGCCTTCATCATCTTTTCCATCTCCATCGCAAAGGTAGGAACAAAGCGTATGGCGATCGTGATGATCAATGCAAAGGCATGAACCGGAAATTTTATCTTTTCCAACGGACCTAGCAATCTCTCCATCCCATGCGTCAGCTCGGTAGTGGAAGTACTTAGAGTAAGGACACTGGAGAGGAAGATAACCTCGACGAAGCGCATAGCAGAAACGAGAACCAGCCGAATGCTCTCACTCGTGATTTTGATGAAGCCGTACTCGAAATAAACGGCTCCGCCATTGGCAATTCCTCCGTAGAAGAGAAGCTGCAAAATCGCGAGGATGATGATGAAAGGAATAGCTGGGTTGATTCCGGAAATCCCGTAATGAATGGGAATTTTGGATATCTGAAACAGCCATACGCACATGATGATCGCAAAGATATTTCCGATGTAGGTGTTGCATACGGCGATCGCTAAAATCAGGATCACAAAGGCTGCCAGCTTAAATCGCGGGTCCAACCGGTGAATGATGGAGCCAGTCGGCAAATATTGTCCAATCGTGATATTTCGGGTTAATTCAAATTCTGCTGACATCTTGTTCCCCCCTAACGTTTCAAAATTTTCAGAATTTCGCAGGCGGCTTCCTCGGGAAGATACGATTCTGGGTTAATCGAATACCCTTCCGTACGCAGCCTGTACAAAATGTCCACCGATTCCGGTGTTCCAATATGATGCTGACGCAAAAGCTCTTCGTTCCCAAAAATTTGCCGTGGAGATCCGTCACAGACTGCCTTTCCATTTGCCATGACGTACACACGATCCGCCAGCTGAGCGACCTCCTCCATGTTGTGAGAGACGAAGATGACGGTCAGATTTTCTTCCCGATTGAGATGGCGAATGCGCTCCAGCAGCTCTTTGCGTGAAAGGGGGTCGAGTCCTGCTGTCGGCTCATCTAAAACGAGCACCTTGGGCTGTAGGGCCAGCACACCAGCCAATGCCACTTTTCGCTTTTGTCCACCGCTCAAGGCGAAAGTAGGTCGATCCTTCATTTCCTGAAAAGACAAGCCTACCAGCTCCATCGCCCAGTGAACACGGCGGCGAACCTCTTCTAGGGGAAGCCCCATCTTAAAAGGGCCGTAGGCGACATCGTCTCCTACCAGCTTTTCAAACAGCTGGTCCTCCGGATTTTGAAAGACCAGGCCGACCTGGCGACGCAAGCTCTTGATATCAACTTTGGGCTGGGAAACATCCAGTCCGTTGATAATCACGGTACCCGATTGCGGACGGATCAAGCCGTTTAAATGCTGGATCAATGTCGATTTTCCCGAGCCGGTATGTCCGATGACCGCCATGCATTCGCCCTCTGCTACTTGCAGTGTCACATCATCGAGTGCACGGTGCTCCAGCGGTGTGCCTTGCATGTAAATATGAGATAGATTTCGGATGTCTACGATCGGTTGTGTCATGATCCGCTCGCCTCCACTTCTCTGATCTGGACGCGAGTGACTTCCGCGACGACTTCTTCGTTGTGTATCAGATTGGGATTGAAGGCGGGGTACTCGGAATGAACCAGCGCTGCTATGCGACTGGCATCCGGAACATCGAGGTGGAGCTCCTTCAGCTTTTCCTGATGGGCAAACACTTCCCGAGGCGTTCCCTGCAGTACGACTTTGCCAGCTTCCATGACGACGACCCGATCCGCTTCTGCTACCTCAGACATGTGGTGCGTCACCGTCACGATCGTCATGCCCTCTCTGTGCAGCTTACGGACGACAGCCAAAATATCTTGACGACCGTAGCTGTCCAGCATGCTCGTCGCTTCATCCAAGACAAGGCATTGCGGTTTCATAGCCAAGATCCCAGCAATCGCGATCCGCTGTTTTTGTCCACCAGAGAGATGATGGGGCGGTCGATGGCGAAAAGCGCTCATGCCCACTGCGTCTAGGGCAAAATCGATGCGATCTTTCATTTCCTCCGCAGATACTTCGATATTTTCTAATCCGAATGCAACATCGTCCTCCACGATCGTTGCCACGATCTGATTGTCAGGATGCTGGAAGACCATACCTACTCGGCTTCTCACTTCATGAATACGTCCTTTGTCCCGCGTATTGATCCCATTTACCAGCACGTTTCCTTCTAACGGTGTGAGGATGCCATTGAGGTGTTTGGAAAGTGTCGACTTGCCGGAGCCATTGTGACCGATAATCGCCAAATACTCTCCGGGATATACTTCGAGGGAGACGTTCTGGAGCACGGGTATTTGTTGATCCTGGTTTACCTGATAGGCAAACGAGACGTTCTCGACACATATAATGGGTTGGTTCGACATGCGCTCCCCTCACTTTGTGTAATTTTGTCGCAGCAGTAAAATTCTGTAGCAACTCCCATGCCAAATCAGTATGTTGCAAATTTTCTGTTAATTAATCGTGATTTTGTTAAACACAGTTGTTGCAAACTGTGGCAGCAGCGTTGCAATTGCAACACAACACCCCCGCCACCTCTATACCCACAATGTTCGCCGCTTCCCCTGCTTTTCCCTTTGCTATTTCCAATCCTTTCCTGAAATCAGGCAGCTTTCAATTTCCGGTGTCCCCTCCCTCTGCCCGCTCCAGCATGGCCGTTACTTCCGCTGGAGGTTTTCGCGGTCGGCGTTTCGTTTTCCGCTTCTTTTTCCGCAAGACGAAGATAGCAGTCAAGAGCAGACCGAGAGTCGCCAATTGAATGGGTTGTGCCATTGTAGCGACTACCCAGCCACTCATACCTAACAGATGAAAAATGACAGCCAGATACAGTAGGATCGTCGCCAAATTTTGTGCATTCACTTGCGTCCTCCTCCCCTCTTCTTTTGATAAAAGATGAAAAAAACTCCTATGAAGCAGATAGAATCGCTCCACAGGAGTTCGCTTTCGGTGAGATACCCTTAGATCGGCAGCAGTTCCACCGTTTCTTTGCCAGACAAGCTGTCCACCATGTCCAGCCAAGCCTGTGGCTTTTGCGGCAATACAGAATAATAACGCGTGAGGAAGGAGACGATCAGGTCGGCCTCCAAAGTCGTTTGCTCTTCGTTAGCCGGCATAAAGCCCAAGTCCAAACCGGTTACGGCTTCCCCGTCATTTTGCCAGGATGGGTGAACATACGCGATGTTGGTGCGCTTGTAGCCCAGATGAGACAGCACTTCTCGGCGTACAAACGGGTCCATCGGCTTGATTCCGCCAAACGCATGCTCTTCTACGCGGTATGGATCGTAGATTTCTGCAAACATGCCGTACAGTTCTTTGCCGTTTGCCCTCGCGAGCGCTTCCAGATCCTTTTGTCGCTCTCTCACCAGAAAACGACCGACCCCAAGACCCTCGCGGCCAACGATGGTGAAATCCGTCATTGCCACGTTCAAATCGGTATAGTAACGATATTCGGTGGTCCCCACTACTTCTCCTTCGTGGACTGCGACAAATACACGAATGTCTGGATCTTCAAGCGGCTCTCTCCACAGCTCGTAATCGAGCACTTCTTCTGGCGGAAATACTTCCTGCATCAAACGGTGCATTTTTGCGAACAACGGGTTGTCAATATGCTGAATACGTACGAATTCCATAGATGAAATATCCTCCTAGTACTCTCATGAGAATAAAATGATGGCCGCTGACGGCTTTCGCTACGAAAGAAACGGATTTTTCCATTCCATCAAAGTAGCGTAATTCCTTGATTCTTCGTCCTCCAGGTAGTTGGGGACCACTTGTACAGGTGTGCGTCCGCAACGCATGAGAAAGGTAAGAACCGGGTCCTTCACCTCTCCGGCTACGACTCGTTCCACGTACTCTTGCGGTGTCCACTCACTCGCATGCCGGCCGTATCCAGGCATTCTTCCACCGCCGAGCAAACGTTGCAAACCACGCTGAACGACGAGCTCATACATCGCCTGCATCATCAACTGTCCAAGACCGAGCTTGCGATGACTGGGACGAATGCAAATATCGACGATGTACAACGTATCGCCGTGCGGATCGTGGTTTCGGATGTAGCCATTATCCGTGATCTCTTCCCATTTATGCTCCGGGTGAGCAGGATCAAATTTTACAAGCAGCCCGGTCATTGAGCCTGCCAAGACCCCATCCACCTCGACACAAATGGCGCCTTCCGGAAATAGCGTGACGTGGTTCGTCAGCTGCTCTCGATTCCACCACAGCTCAGATGGGAATGGCGGGGGAAAGCTCTCTGCCTGTATCTGAATCAGCTCGGCAAAGTCCTGCTCGCTATAGTTGCGAACAACGGCCGCATGAGGCTTGTCTTTTTCGAAGACATACAGTTCTTTTCGATACATCCGCTACCTCCTGCTGGCGATCATCAATTCCAATCGGTATAGAGGTCCGTACGGCGATCCCGCCAAGTCGTGACTGAGCCTTTTTCGCGAACATCATAAAGCAGTTGAATATCCAAATCAGCCGTGACGAGCATGTCGTTGTTGATTTCGCCTTCCGCGAGAATGCCGCGTGGCGGGAAAGGCACATCATTTGGTGTCAAAATAGCTGCCTGACCAAAGTTGGCGCGCATGAAATCCACTGTCGGCAAGGAACCGACTGTACCAGTCAGCACGACGTAAACCTGGTTTTCGATCGTGCGGGCATGGCTGGTATAGCGAACGCGGTGGAACGCGTGACGATCGTCTGTGCAGGAAGGGCAGAAAATGACGTCTGCTCCCCGGGCCTTCGCAATACGGACCCACTCGGGAAACTCGATGTCGTAGCAAATGATCATCGCGACTTTGCCTTTGTCCGTTTCGAAAATTTGCAGGGAATCCCCCGCTCCCATATTCCAGCCTTTCACTTCCCAAGGCGTGATATGAATCTTCTTCTGTTGACCTACGCGGCCATCGGGATAAAAGAGGAAAGCGGTGTTGTACAGCTTGCCGTTTTCTTCGATAATATGGGTTCCCCCGATGAGGTACATCTCATATTTCGCCGCTAGCGAACGAAACAGGCTCACATACTGCTCGGTAAAGGAAGGCAGGGCTGTGATCGGCAGGGCGTTCCCTTGTTCATCACCAATGGACATCAATTGTGTCGTGAACAGCTCAGGAAACAGCAGGAATTCGGTATCGTACTCCTGTGCGTTTTTCACGTAGTGCTCGACCTGATGGGCAAATTCGTCGAAGCTATGTATGGTATGCAGATGATACTGCACAGCGGAAACACGCATTTTCATGCCACTACACTCCTTCTTTTTCTACATGACTAAAATATAGCAAAAAGCTACCATAATGTCTCGCTTATGAGTGTACAAAAAAATCGCCCACCTCGGATTAAGATGGGCGAGAAGCTCTCAAATTATTCGCAATACCGTTTTGTACAGCAGCTCGGTGCCAAGAGCGATATCCTCATAGGTGGAAAACTCCTGAGGATTATGGCTGATGCCGTCTTTGCAGCGCACGAAGATCATGCCGTAGTCACATACGTAAGAAAGGGCCAGCGCGTCATGGAAAGGTCCGCTCATCAGCTCACGCGGCTCAATCCCCATCGCTTTGCTTTCCTCGCGTATGATGTCTTTGATCCAGCTCGCACAATAGCGCGGATCACTGTTTGTATCTTCAGTGATCGTGTACTTCAGCCCCCCCTCCATCGCAGCCAGCTCGATCACCTCCCGCAATGCTTGTTCCCGCTCGTTTCGACGCTCCAGGTCGATGTCCCGCAGATCGACCGTGAAACGCACCCGTTCCGGAATGATATTGCGCGAGTCCGGGAACACCTCGAGATGACCAACGGTACCGACTGTCGGTGCAGCAGGGTCCAGCCTAGCCAGTTCATTGACTGCTACGATGACCTTGGCGGCACCAAGCAGTGCGTCCTGCCGCATATTCATCGGCACGGAGCCCGCGTGACCTGCAAAGCCTGTCAATTCTACCGTCCACCACAGCGGACCCGAAATGGCAGACACGATTCCCACCGCTTCATCCGCGCTATCAAGGATCGGGCCTTGCTCAATGTGCAGCTCCAAGAAAGCTCCAATGCTGCCTTCCGGGTAAACAGAGCCCTCCAAAGCATCAGGGTCACAACCAAATTCGATCAGAGCTTGCCTGCGGGTCACGCCGTTTTTGTCGGTTCGCTCAAGCTCACCAGGCTCAAGCCGGTTCAAAATGCCGCGAGAGCCGAACAGTCCTTTCTGGAAGCGGCAGCCTTCCTCATCGCAAAACGCGATCACCTCAATGCTCTGTTCCGGGACGAGAGACTGCTCCCGCATGGTCTGTACCACTTCCAATGCTCCCAGCACACCTATGACTCCATCATATTGCCCACCGTACGGCTGAGAGTCGATATGTGAGCCGATCATCAGGAGCGGAGCGTCTGAGTTGCGCCCATTTACCCGCCCGATCAAATTACCAAAGTCATCGATGCGTGTCTGCATCCCTGCTTCGTCCATCCAGCTCCGAACCAGGTCTACCCCAGCGCGATCTTCCGGAGACAGCGCCAGACGGCAAACACCCGTTTCGCCTATTTTCCCAATTTGGGCTAATTCCTGAATCCGTTTTTGCAGCCGATCCTGATTTATGGTGAGAGTCCTCGCTTTTACGTTCAAGACTGCATGACCTCCTCGTCTTGCTTTTGATAAACAAGCTCTCCGTCAATCATGGTCATTTCCACGCGTAAGTCCTTGATCTTCTCATTCGGCGTATCGAGAATGCAATCATCCAGCACGATCAGATCCGCTAATTTTCCTGCTTCAACACTTCCTTTCACCCCCTCTTCAAAGCTGGCGTACGCTCCGTTCCAGGTAAACATCCGGATCGCTTCCATCACACTGACCCGCTGATTGACACCGACCTCTTGCCCCGTTTTGCTCAAACGGTTGACGGCCGCATGAATGCCGATTAACGGATGAAAATTCGTTACCGGACTGTCAGATGCGCCAGCTGCGATGATGCCGTGGTCGATCTGATCACGCGCAGGGAACATATACCCCGCCCGCTTCCCGATATTCGTTACATAGGAGTCACCGTAGTCGTAAATAAAGGCGGGATTGGGGATCGGCACAACTTGCAAACGAGCCATCCTTTCCATCAAGTCCGGGGCTGATACACCTGCATGCTCAATCCGATGCCGGTGATTTTCACGCGGATGCGCTGCCAACGCCGCCTCAAAGCAGTTCAGCAGCATCTCAATCGCTTTGTCCCCTTGCGCATGCGCTGTGATCTGGAAACCTTTCGCATGCGCCTCTCCTAAAATCGTATTCAACTCGTCCTGTTCGTAGTAGAGAATTCCGCAATCATCCGGTCTGCTGTCGAAAGGTTCGCGCATCGCCATCGTGGGTGCAATGCTCGCCCCGTCTGTAAAGACCTTCGCTGGCCCGATTCGAAAGCGTTCATCTCCGGTGCCGGTCACCATTCCCGCATCAATCATCTTGCGAACGAAATCCTCCGATTGATTGAGCGCACATATCATGGCGTAAATCCTCACCTTTACGTCCCCTGCTTGGACTGCCTTTTGCATCGCCCTGTAGTTGTCCGGCCCGTACCCGCCCGCGTCATGCACACTCGTGATGCCGTGAGCGACAAAATCCTCGGAGGCCAATCGCAGCCCTTCTTTGTACTCTTCTTCTGTAAAGGCCGCGAGCTCAAACATCTTCATATGCGCCGTTTCAACGAGAAAACCTGTCAATGCTCCGGCTGCATCCCGATCAATTCTTCCCCCTTGGGGATCAGGTGTATCCCGGTCGTATCCCGCGATTCCCATCGCCATGGAATTGGCAATCGAGTGATGGGCGCATGTCCGCATGACAAAAATCGGATGCTCTGTGGACACTTCGTCCAGCTCTGCTAGGGTGGGATAGCGTTTTTCGATCATGAGGCTCTCATCAAAGCCGCATGCTCTGACCCACTGGCCTTTTGGAGTCTTTTGTGCTTGGTCCCTGAGAGCCTCCAGCAGGTCGCTAATCGAAGCGATGGAACGAGCCTTGCAATCTACCCCGAGCTTGTTCGTACCGTAGATCGTGATGTGCAGGTGAGCATCGATAAAGCCTGGCAGGAGGCTCTTCCCTTGCAAATCTATGACCTTCGTCCGGGGGCTGATATAGGACTCCACTTCGGCGTTGGTCCCGACAGCTATAATCCGGTTGCCACGTACCGCGACCGCTTCTGCCACGGAATTGTCTTGCGCCACAGTAATGACTTGTCCATTGAGAAACACAGTATCTGCCATTTATTTACCTCTCCTTTTCACTGCCTCGCTTTTATCGTCGGAAGATCAGATTGTCGGGGTCCCCTCCGCGTTCGCCGGATGACGGCCAGTTGTGAGCAACGTGCGGGTCACGAACGTCACACCAAACATGACGATGATATTGACCAACAGAGCAATCACTCCGATGTTTAGATCCTGGATCACAGCCGGCCAGTTCGGAAATACGCTGGCGATCGTCACTTTCGAAATCGTCACGTACGCTACAGTCAGCACACCGGCTGTTATACCGGCAAAGGCTCCGTATTTATTGACCCATGGCTGCCTATGTAGGCTAAACAGCAAGGCGGGAAACAGCTGTGTGACCAGACTGTACCCCATCAACAGCAGCGTCACGAGGGTATCCCCACCGCTTAGCGTAAAATACAGAGAGATTAGAGACAGGACTGGCACCAACAGCTTCGCTACCTTGGCTACCCGTGCCTCCGAAGCTGCAGGGGCCATGACTTTGTATACGTTCTTCGCAAGCAGTGTGGCTGCGGTCATGAGCAGCATCGATCCCGGTACGAGTGCAGTCAAGAGTCCTGCAGCTCCAATCACACCGACGATCCATGGATCAAAGGTCTTTAAAGACAGCCGCAAAAGGGACAGGTCGCCATCTGCACCTTTCAGTCCAGGAACTTGCAGGATCGCAGTAAAGCCGACAAAAAAAACAAACAGCAGCATGATCGTATACAGCGGAAGCATCACCGTATTTTTGCGAAATACATTTTCGTTCTTCGCGGAGAAGACGGAACCAAAAGTGTGGGGCCACATGTAAAAACCAAAAACCGTCACCAGCACAGTGGAAATGTACCAAGAGACGCTCAGCCCTTCATCAGGGAACGTCAGGAACCCGGGATTTGCCGCTTCCACTGCTTCAAACATGGGTTTTATCCCACCGTAGTAGTGAAAAGGCAAGTACAGACCCATGAAGACCACGACAAAAAAGATCAGAATATCTTTGATAGCAGCCGTCCACGCGGAGCCATGGATACCGGAGATCATGACGTAGATGGTAACGCCGATTACACCGATCCATACCGCTGCCGCCGGTGAAATGGATCCATAGGAAGCTTCGGAGACGATGATGCCAAGTCCCTTAAACTGCAGGATCAAATAGGGGATGATCGCGATAACCCCTACGGCCGCGACCAAAATGCCGAGAATGGGACTGTTGTATTTGCTGACAAAAAAATCGGATTGGGAGACGAGTCTGTGCTGCTTGGCATAGCGCCAGATCGGCGGCAGGAGCCAATAGGAAATGACGTAGGCAAGTGCGATGTAGGACAAAACGTAATAGGAGGGGGCTCCTTTGGAGTAGGCCCAGCCACTGCCGCCAAGGAACGTGAATGTGGTGTAAATCTCACCGGCCACGAGCAGAAAAATGAAGATCGAACCAAAGCCTCTTCCCCCTACAGTCCACTGCTCCATGGTCATTTCTTTTCCCTTTTGTGCGCGGATGCCTGAATAAATCGCCAGAAGAAGAACCGCAAATATGATGATCAGTGCACTGTTCATCCGTGGTGCTCCTCCTCTCTTGTACGAGGGTCGAGCCGATTCACGATCGCCATGATCACGGACGTCAATACGACCCACAGTACGATCCAAAACAGGACAAACGGCATTCCGAGCACGTATGGTTCGACTTGATTCACAAACGGTACGCCGCCCAGCATCCCTACGAACGGAAGTACGCCCAGCCAGTCTCTAGCTTTCATGCAAATCCCCCTGTTTTGTACGATTTGTCCCATTGCCGTTGGACACTCGGGACATGTAATCTAAGATTATCGAAAGATTCGCTCTTTTCCTTTGTTCGATTTGCCAGAAAAACGGTCTTCCCTTTGTCCATTTCCGATAAATGAACGAAACGAGAGGAGGATAGGAATGATCACTGTACGTGAACTCATAGCAGTCGGAGGCTTTGACGAAAATGCAATCCTCGCTGGCGATGCCTTTTTGGAAAAAGAGCTGCTGGGCGTTACCTCTTTCGACTCGCCTGACGGCCATCGCTGGCTGCGCCAAGGAGAGTTTGTCCTGACAACCGGCTTTCCTTTTCTCTCGCAAACGGAAACGATTGAAGCAGGACTGATCCAGCTCATCGATTCCCTAGCCGATGTAGGAACACCCGGCCTCGCGATCAAACTGGGGCGCTATATCGAGTCCCTCCCTTTCGCTGTCATCGAACATGCAGCCCAGAAGCAGATGCCCATTCTCTCTTTTCCCATGGAAAAAGCTTGGTCAGACGTAATCGTCCCAGTCGTACGCTACATCGTTGACAAGCAGCGATCCGAGCTTGAGCAAACCCATGCCATTTACGAGCGGTTTCATCGGCATCTGACGATCGGTGCCCCCGTCTGCCAGCTCGCGAAGCTGCTGCAAGAAGCATTGAACGCGTCCGTCACCATTTATTCGCCATCCCATCGGTGGAACTGGACATCCCCTTTTTCAGAGCTGTCCCAGAACATCGCCTGGATCGAGAGACAATGTGGTCACCCCGCTCCCCCTGCAATTATGAATCAACCGCTTGTACCTCTGGAAAATGGCTCCTACCTCCGCTGGTTGCTATGCGGACAACACAAACAGGGTGGCATTTTAATCGATGGCCTGCATCGCGATTTGCATAGCTGGGAAAAGGTCGCCATCGAGCAAAGTGCTGCACTGCTCTCGCTCGAAATGCAGCGCCAGCAAACGGTGAATGAGACCTATCAGCGCTTCCGCAACGATTTTTTGCAATGGCTGGTAAGCGGACATGCCGGCCCGCGCAGTGTGGTGACTCGCAGGGCACAAGAAGTAGCCTGGGAGCTTGATGATCACTATTTCGCCGTATTACTTCGTGCCGATGTGGCAAGCCAGACGACCTTGACCTCCTGGCAGGAAAATCATTCGCTGCTCGAGCTGATCAACAGGTATTTCTCCAAAACACCCCATCGCATTTTATCAGGACTCGATCGAAACAATCACCTTCTGCTGCTCGTCCCCTTCGCTGAACAGCAAGCCCGCCATGCGGAGAGCGAAATCTTCTCCTTGTTGCAGCAAGCGCTCTTGTCCACCGACGTAATACCAGCAATATCGATTGGCATCGGTCGCCATCACCTCGGCTGGGAAGGCATCTCGGAAAGCTATCGGGAAGCACAGATCAGCTTGCGTACCGCGTTTCATACAAACAGCCATACGCATACTATGGGCGATCACTCCCCGCTGCGTATGCAATCCTATCGGGATCTCGCTCTGGAGCGCATCCTGTTTGCCGAACAGCCGAACGTAGAAGCCCGCGTGCTCGCAGAGGAGTGCCTCAGTAAAATCGTCCAATACGACGCTGAGAAAAACGGGCAGCTGCTGCAAACACTGCAAGTCTTTATTCAGGCGAATGGCAATCATGTCGATGCAGCCAAAAGTCTCTTTGTACACAAAAACACGATCAAGTATCGTCTGCAGCTCATTCGCGATCTGACAGGGCTTCATCCCGAAAGCGGACAGGACCAACTGCTGTTTCGGATCGCCTTGACGGTCCATGCCGTTGGGCGTCATTCTTAAGTCTGCTATAATGGGTGCATGTGATGAGCAGGAGGAAAAAAGATGGATGATTGGTTGAACAAACCGGTGAAGACACGAGAGCGGCCGAAAAAGCGTGGCATTGTGGAATATGTCGATGCAGAGCACATCGTGGTTTACTTTACGGCCCCACGAAAAGAACGGCTCATTTTTACGAGCAAAGAAGCTTTTTTGCACAAGCTAGAATTCATTGAGGAAACACCAACCTAAACGGCGTACGACGTACATAGAAAAGAAGCCCTCAACCGTAAATTGGTCTTACCCCTGTCAAGTAGACAGTTTGAAACAAGCCCTCGTTTAGGTGTTCGTTGAAAATTGAGTTTTAGACTATGACCAATACATGAAACAGCGGCGACTTAAGACCTGATAATAAAGTCTTAAGCTCACCGCTGTTTTTATTAAACTATCGAGCCTGTTAGTTGAATTACTTTTTATCGATAATGATTTTGGTAAAAACACCCAATTTATGTTATGTTTAGATGTGAAATGGCAATAGTTAGAAAAGGGTGGGGATTAATGAAATTACCAACTTCTTGTCTAGTATTCCTATTTTTACTTGGTTGTGAAACCGTTGATCGCTTTAATTCAATGAATGTTAATGCTGCTATTGATCGGGATAAACTTGTAGATCAATATTCCATGATTCATGACTTTAATTCTGGTGAGGAGTTCGAGATAGAAAAGCTTATAGAATTACAGGATGAATCAGATCGGAAAGATTATAAAAAAGTACTCGGAAATTTTTTCGCACAACATTTGCAAAAAGAAATCGAATCTTTCCAAACAATCAATAAGAGCGGACATGATCGCCACATACTAGTTATAACAAAGGACAGATGGTTATATAGAGTGGACATAAAACAATGGCTAGATTACGGTAATATTTGGACTGTTGATATGTATGGTGGTTTTTTACTAACTCAGTAGTTAGTTTAAAGCGTTATTTTCTTAATCTACAACTACATTTTCAAGGTCTAATACATTAGTTTCAGTGAATACTAGGTAATTTGAGTTCGGTAAGGAACCGGGCTCATATCGTTTAGCCGGACTTGGAGAGAAACAGGATACCGTTTTGCCATCTCTGCAATGATCTTAAATTCTACCGCTTTCTCCCTTGCCTTCTTTCCCCCTTTCTGTCTTCTAAGAGCTTTTTTAGGAATTCTATTTCTGTTTCAAGTCTTTGTATTTTCTCTCTTGGGGAGCTTTTCAAAAGTGTTATCTGTTTTTCGCGGTGTTCCCCTTCTATCTTCCAGTCCTTTTAAGCCATTATCCCGGTATTTCCTTACCCATCTTCGGAACATCCTCAAATCAAGCTCATATGTTTCTTTAATCTCGTTATATGTAGCCCCTTGTTCAAATTTTTCCACTACATGGTGTTTGAATTCAAGGGAGTAGCTCTTTTTTATTTGGCCCATAAAAATTCCCCTCCAAGTTAAACAGTAAAGGGCTTTCTAATTACTGTCTACTTAAAGGGGATACTATCAAATGGTAGAGGGCTTTTTGGGCCAAGCGCAGAGTCCGCTCCTAACGAAATGGCAGCTTATGCGTAATGCTCTTCGCGCAAACGATTGATTTCGTCGCTCTCGAGGTATTCATCGTAGGTCATCATTTTGTCGATGATGCCTTTTGGCGTGAATTCGATAATGCGATTCGCAATGGTCTGTACGAACTGATGGTCATGAGATACGAACAGCAGTGTGCCATCGAAATCGATCAATCCGTTGTTCAGTGCGGTAATGGACTCGAGGTCCAAGTGGTTCGTCGGTTCATCCATGATGAGGACGTTGGCGCTAGCCAGCATCATTTTGGACAGCATGCAACGAACTTTTTCTCCCCCGGACAATACGTTTGCCTTTTTCAGCGCTTCATCCCCGGAGAACAGCATGCGTCCCAGGAACCCGCGGATAAAGGTTTCGTCTTGCTCTTTGGAGTATTGACGGAGCCAGTCAACCAGGTTGAGATCCGTCTGGAAATACTCGGCATTGTCTTTCGGGAAATAAGCCTGGGAGGTCGTAACGCCCCATTCGAACGTACCGCTGTCTGGCTGAATCTCGCCCATCAGCACTTGGAAGAAGGTCGTTTTTGCCAGCTCATTTGGTCCGACAAATGCAACTTTATCTCCTTTGTTGATCGAAAGGTGCAGCTTGTCAAACAGCTTTTCGCCTTCAATCGTTTTGCTCAAGCCTTCGATTTGCAGCAGGTTTTTGCCCGCTTCACGCTCAGGCTTGAAGTTGATGAATGGATACTTACGGCTGGACGGACGGATGTCTTCCAGTGTAATTTTCTCCAACAGCTTTTTACGCGACGTCGCCTGCTTGGACTTGGAAGCATTGGCGGAGAAACGCGCGATAAACTCTTGCAGCTCCTTCATCTTTTCTTCTTTTTTCTTATTCTGATCACGAACCATTTTCAATGCCAATTGACTGGACTCGTACCAGAAATCGTAGTTACCCACGTACATTTGAATCTTGCCGAAGTCGATATCGGCGATGTGCGTGCACACTTTGTTCAGGAAGTGACGGTCATGGGAAACGACGATTACTGTGTTTTCGTAGTCAGCCAGGAAGTTTTCCAGCCAGCGAATCGACTCGATGTCCAAGTGGTTCGTCGGCTCGTCAAGCAGGAGTACATGTGGGTTTCCGAACAGAGCTTGCGCCAGGAGCACACGTACTTTTTCCGTACCAGACAGATCCTTCATCAGCTTGTCATGCAGATCTGTCGAAATGCCCAGACCGATCAACAGGCTCGCAGCATCCGCTTCCGCCATCCAACCGTTGAGCTCCTCGAACTCCCCTTCCAGCTGGGAAGCGCGGTTACCATCGGCTTCAGAGAAGTCCTCTTTCATGTACAGTGCTGTTTTCTCTTCCATGATTTCATAGAGTCGCTTGTGACCCATGATTACCGTCTTCAGCACTTCAAATTCGTCAAACTCAAAGTGATTTTGTTTCAATACTGCAATCCGTTCGCCTGGAGTTACAGAGACATGTCCACTGGTAGGGTCAATCTCTCCGGAGAGAATTTTGACAAAGGTGGACTTACCCGCACCGTTCGCGCCGATGAGGCCGTAACAGTTACCTGGGGTAAACTTAATGGATACATCTTCAAACAGTGCGCGTTTGCCGTAGCGCAGCGTCACGTTCTGAGTGCTTATCATCGTCGCAATACCTGCCTTTTTTGAATCGTTCAAACACTTATCTTACCAGAGTTGACCGGATAATGCAAAAATCGCGGAGCATTTTATCAATAGAAGGAAGCAAACAAGGGAAAGCTAGCACAGAACTTCCAATCCAGCAAGAAAGAGGTAAGGAATATGTCCAAGAAAAATGGCGTGAAAAATGAAATGGGCAACAAGGAAAACCCTTCTCAAACCCGTTCATCCAACACCCTCGGAAAAGAACGGACCCAGTCCAAGCAGCGCGGCGAATAACACAAGCCATCGACACAGGAAGAACCGGATTGCACACAAGCAGTCCGGTTCTCTCTTTTCTATATACTCGCCTGCAGCGGGATAAAGGCCGGCGACGGTGCTTGAGCAGGTTGGGAATCTACGTAAAACGACAGATTGTGCAAGGTTACGTAGACGATTGCTTTTTCTGCGAGCCCAAGCTCTGTAAAACGTTGACGCGTCAGCTCTGCTTCGAACACTTCTTCTGTATCGAGTCTTTTCAAATCCAGACGGACAATCGGACCGAGCGGGGAAATATGCCGGATTTGTGCTTGCACCGACTGCTCCCACTTAGGTGTCAGGGAGACCTCTACATCGTGTGGCCGCATATAGCCAATGGCAGGGTATTCGCCTGGCTGTTGCACGCTATCCGTCTCGAATTCTGCTTCTCCCAGCTTCACGATGCCATTCTGGATTCTTCCCCGAAACAAATTCACTCGTCCCAGGAAGCTGTAGACAAACGGGTTTGCCGGATAGTTGTAGATTTCTTCAGGCGGCCCTACCTGCTCGACTCTCCCCTCATTCATGACCACTACCTGATCAGCCAACTCCATCGCTTCCTCCTGATCGTGCGTGACGAACAGAATGGTCAGTCCGAGCTTTCCATGTAAATGACGCAGCCATCGTCTCAATTCCTGCCTGACCTTTGTGTCCAAGGCACCGAACGGTTCGTCGAGCAGCAGGAATTTGGGCTCTACCGCGAGTGCACGCGCCAATGCCACCCGCTGCCGCTGTCCTCCAGACAGTTGAGACGGATAGCGATGTGCCAATCCTTCCAGTTGGACCAGCTTGAGCAAGGAATGGACGCGCTCGTGAATTTCTTGCTTGCTCGGTCGTGTCTTGCGCGAACGGACTGTCAAGCCAAACGCGATGTTGTCAAAGATGTTCATGTGCCGAAACAAAGCGTAATGCTGAAACACAAAGCCGACTCTCCGTTCCCGCACATCCCGATCTGTGTTGTCCTCGCCATTGAAGAGAATGCTGCCTTGCTCCGGCTGTTCCAATCCGGCAATCAGTCGCAGCAATGTCGTTTTTCCTGACCCGGAAGGACCGAGCAGAGCCACCAGCTCACCCTCGGGTATTTGCAGGCTGACATCCTTCAATGCCGTAAAGTTCTTATAGGATTTGGTAATGTTGACAACCTCTATGCTCATACGGCCCTCTCTCCTGACCCCTCGTAGTGATAATGCTCTTCCTCGGTGGCGTGCTGTCGCTCAGTCCTCCACTCAATCAGGCTTTTGACGATTAGCGTCACGAGTGCCAGCACGGCGAGAAGTGTGGCTACGGCAAAGGAAGCCGCAAACTGATATTCGTTATACAAAATTTCAACATGCAGAGGGAGCGTATTCGTCATGCCCCGAATATGTCCCGACACGACCGATACTGCTCCGAACTCTCCCATCGCACGGGCATTGCACAATATGACGCCGTACAAAAGGCCCCACTTCACATTGGGCAGCGTCACGCGGAGGAAGGTTTTAAAACCGCTAGCTCCAAGCGAGACAGCTGCTTCCTCCTCATCCTTTCCTTGCGCTTCCATGATTGGAATCAGCTCGCGGGCAACAAAGGGAAACGTCACGAAGGTGGTCGCCAGTACAATCCCCGGTACGGCGAAAATGATCTTGATGTCGTACACTTCAAGCAATGGGCCGAGTACGCCCTGACTCCCGAACAAGAGCACAAAGATCAGACCCGCAATAACGGGGGAAACAGCGAAAGGAAGATCAATGAGCGTCAGCAGCACGTTTTTTCCAGGAAAGGAAAATTTGGCAATGGCCCATGCCGCCGCTATGCCAAAGACGACATTGAGCGGGACGCTGATGGCAGCCACGAACAGCGTCAGCTTAACGGCAGAAAGTGTCTCAGGCTCCGCTATGGAATCCAGGAAAACTTGGGCTCCCTGCTTGAATGCTTCTGTAAATACGGCGATCAACGGCAATATCAGAAACAAGGCGAGAAATATAAAGGCTATCCCAGTCAGCAGCCAGCGAATGTAACGCGGCTCGGTCAAATGCTTCAAAATTTGCACCTCCTATCGTGCGGCGTCAAATTTGTTGATTCTCCACTGCAGGTAGTTGATGATGAGCAGCATCACGAAGGAAGCGATCAGCATCACCGCTGCAATCGCCGTTGCCCCTGCGTAATCAAATTGCTCCAGCTTGGTCATGATCAGCAAAGGAACAATCTCTGTCTTTAAGGGCATATTGCCGGAAATAAAGACGACCGAGCCGTATTCGCCGAGCGCACGGGCAAAAGCAAGCGCAAAGCCGGTGAGAATGGCGGGCATCAGATGTGGCAGGATCACACGCACAAAGGTACGCAAGCGGCTCGCTCCCAAGGTCGCTGCGGCCTCCTCCATCTGGAGGTCCCAGTCTTGGAGAACCGGCTGGACGGTACGCACCACAAACGGCAGCCCAATGAAGGTCAAGGCTACCCAAATGCCCAAGGGAGTGTACGCAACCTTTATCCCCCACTCCGCCAAATACTGTCCGATCCAGCCGTTTTCCGCATAAATTGAAGTCAGCGCGATCCCGCCGACCGCCGTAGGCAAGGCAAAAGGCAGGTCTACAATCCCATCGATGATTCGTTTTCCGAAAAACTGATAGCGTGCCAGAACCCAGGCTACCAATACGCCAAACACCGCATTTACACAGGCAGCGAAGAAAGAAGTCAGAATGCTTACACGAATAGAAGCAAGCACCCTGCTATCGAGGATCGTGCCAACAAAATGTTCCCAGCTCATGGTCGTCGCCTTTAAAAACAATACAGACAGAGGGATCAACACCAGCAAACTAAGGTAGACGATCGTATAGCCCATCGTCATTCCAAAGCCAGGCAAAAACCCTTTGTTGCGTAATGATTTTCTCATGGAGATAACTCCTCTGATGGTTTAGATGATTAAGGCTTGTAGATTTGGTCGAAGATGCCTTGATCCGAGAAATGATCCTTTTGGGCTTTTGTCCATCCACCGAACCATTCGTCGATGGTGTACAGCTTGATCTCTGGAAAAGCAGGGGTATGTGCCTTAAGCACTTCTTTGTCACGTGGTCGGTAATAGTGTTTGGCTGCAAGCTCCTGCCCTTTTTTGGTGTACAGGAATTGCAGATACGCATCAGCCACTTCTCTTGTCTTGTGTTTGTCGGTATATTTGTCGACCACAGTTACAGGTGGCTCCGCGAGAATGCTCAGCGACGGATTAATAATCTCAAACTTGTCTTTGCCCAGCTCGTTTACAGCGAGATACGCTTCATTTTCCCATGCGATCAGTACATCCCCGATCCCGCGTTCCACAAAGGTCGTGGTAGAACCACGTGCACCAGAGTCCAAAACGGGAACATTTTTAAAGAGGTTTGTCACAAATTCCTTGGCTTTTGCCTCGTCATGGTTATTCTTTTCCAAAGCATATCCCCAGGCAGCCAAATAGTTCCAGCGTGCTCCCCCAGAGGTCTTTGGATTCGGAGTGATGACGGAAATGCCCGGCTTGATCAAATCATCCCAATCTTTGATCTGCTTCGGATTTCCTTTTCGCACGAGAAAAACAATCGTCGATGTATAAGGAGAGCTGTTGTCAGGAAGCTTCTGTTGCCAGTCATTCGGAATCAAGCCTCTCTCTGCGATCGCATCGATGTCGTAGGCGAGGGCGAGTGTGACAACGTCGGCTTCCAGTCCATCGATAACAGAGCGGGATTGCTTACCAGAACCGCCGTGAGATTGCTTGATGGTGACTGTCTGACCCGTTTTCTGTTTCCATTCCGCTGCGAACTCCGTATTCACATCCTGGTAAAATTCGCGGGTCGGATCGTAAGAAACATTCAACAGCTCAACCGCAGGAGCAGCAGCCGCATCCGTGGTTTTGGTTTCTCCTCCCGTCGGAGCTGTTGACGAGCACCCACCAATGGCAGCTGCCAATAAAATAAATCCTGCTCGTTTCCACCACTTCTGGATGGGACTGATTGCTTTGCTCATGTAGGCTTTTTCACTCCTCTTTAATCTATACTATTTTAATCGGAATACTAAGTTATTAAGAATTATACCTGCCTTTTTCTTCCTGTCAACCATATTTCCATGTACATTATGCCGAAGCCCTAGGCAAAGTTCGGCTGGCATTTGCCTAGGGAAGAAAATTGGGCGCATTCCGGGGGACAGGAGCATGTCGAGTGCAAAAAAACTCCTCCGCAAGCGAAGGAGCTCTTCGTAGTTAAGCTTTGGTACTCATGATCAGCGCGTCCTGCAATTCTCGAATTTCCCTTTCCAGCTGTGGGAATCCACTGATTGGCGGGATCGTTTTTTTAGCGGAAGAGGTTTGTCTCTCCGCTGATTTCGCCATGTTCTCAAAGACGAGCAAAAGCTGTGATAGCGTTTGGTCCGGGAGAATGGGGCACTGAGCCGATTTCAAACAGGATTCGAGCAGATAGCCAATCTGCTCGATGGAGAAAATGACAGGCCAGAGAAATTCCAGCTTCGTTTTATCACTGGGGATTTCTCCTGTTGCTGTCGTATAAACAATCCGCAAATTGCTCAGGTTCGTCTGCATTTTTCTTCGTTCCATCGACGCTCTGAGATCGGAATGATTTTTCTGCTCGGAAAAAAGCGTTAACAAATACTGCTGCTGGCTGCGAATCGTTTTAGCGATATAGTGCGGCAGTAATGCTGATGCCTGGCGTCTCCCGATAAGCAAGGTCCCAACAAGTCCAATCGCACAGCCCAAAAGCACATCAATGAGTCGTGCCGAAGCATAAAACGAGAGGCTTTGTTGCTGTCCCATACTCTCTGCCAAAAGCAAGGCATTGGGTGTAAGAAAGAAGGCAGCAAGCCCGTAGTTGAGGACGATTGACAGCTCCGTCAATGCGGTCAGAAGCATGATGAATACGGCGATGAGAAGTCCGTGTGGATGCGCAGCCAAAACGATGATAGCCACTAGGATTCCGACGACTGTGCCGATCGACCGTTGAATCGCACGATGAAATGTGGCAATAATCGTCGAACCGGACATCACCGCTGCACAGGTTAACGTCACCCAATACGATCGGTTCAGCTCAAAGGAATAGGCGAGAATCGCTGCGACTGCTAATATCAGTCCAAAGCGAACCGATGTGAGAAACACAATCGAATTCTTATCAAATGAACCGCCAAGCACCACCCAAAAGGATGTCCGCCTCCCGACCTTCTCTTGCTCCAGAGAGGCGACAGGTGCCTCCAGCACCGCCAACGCCTCACGGATACTTGCCTGCAGACGTTCTGTGACCTCGCTGTGCTCATAAAGCTCTTCTCGCTGCTTCTCCTCTGGCTGCCTCTTGTCCTTTTCCCCGAGCGCAGACGCTATCGCTTGTACAGACCGCCCAAAATGTGCGGGGAGCCTGTCCTTCGATTGATCCATATGGGCAAGGATGTCAAGGAAAATGGCATTGGCCTGATCATTCAAGGAATGAAGACGCTGGTATTCACCGGATTGCTGCCAGGAGACGTGCCCAGCATACAACGTTTCCTCAGCTGACTTGAGTAACAGTACCAGTTTTTGCCTCTCCTCTTGTGCCTCTGCACTGCCTACTGAGTCCATAAATTTGGCGAGCTCCAAATAAACCTTTTTCATCGCGGTAGTCTCCGGTCCATGTGGATTGCGGAGCCAACCACTCATGCCCATCACCCAAGCCAAGGCTCCCCCAAGTAGGACCAGCCCCGCCCGAAGCGGAGCTGCCGACTGGTCAATCGGCATTCCGGTTGCAAGGGAGAAGCCCAAGACAAAAAAAATAGCAGCAGGTCCCGCTACTTTGTATGCTCCAAAGATAAAGGTTGCAATGGCGCCGATCCATCCCACTATAATCGCTGCCGCCAAGGGGTGGGGAGCCACCAACGTCCCCAAGCCGACAGAAAAGGCGAGTCCGAGCATGACAAACAACAGTTTTTTTGCACGTTGGGCGTAAGGAATATTGAATACGTACAAATATGTAAAGCTGCCGATCCCGGCGAGCATCCCGTAGGGCAGATTTCCCGCTAGCAATCCAAGCAATACGGGGATTCCGGAGCAAATACCAGCGCCGATCGCCCTGCCCCACGGAAGCGGGTTCTTTTTCAATTGGAAAGCTTGCGAAATGGTCGTAAGAAGAGCTGTGTACCATTGTTTGGAGGGCACGATACGTCTCTTTTTGTGCATGCTCTTTTGCATAGACCTACCCCCTCCCCGCGAGAAAAGATAGACCTATCTTGACTCATTCCAACTCCTTCTATTCACCGTCCCCTACCCAACCCAAACAGCGCGTGCACTCGGGTTCCCATCCGAAAGCTCGCGCTGCTTGGTGATAGAAGCACCTATTCCGTGACATGCTTCCATACGTTGATCGCAAAAAGCAGAATGCCTATCCCGAGTACCAAAGAACCAATAATGGCCCCCACAACGAAGGATTCTGTCCCCGTTAGGATCATGAGGAACAAGGATCCCTGCATAACCGGCAGGCCGAGATTGTGCAGCCAAAAATGCCAATTCGCAAGCCTGCTCCCAGCTGCTTGGGGATAAGCTTTGTAAATCAGTCCGATGATTGCAAGCGTGACCCACCCCGCCAGATTCAGGTGGGCGTGGACAGATGCATAGGCAAAAACATGCGTGATTCCCATACCGATTCCTAAAATAATGGC
This sequence comes from Brevibacillus centrosporus, assembly GCF_003710815.1. Taxonomy (GTDB): domain Bacteria; phylum Bacillota; class Bacilli; order Brevibacillales; family Brevibacillaceae; genus Brevibacillus; species Brevibacillus centrosporus. Next base: position 147,045 of record NZ_RHHP01000031.1, on the reverse strand, counting down.
TAGAACAAAGTAAATGGTAGCGATTTTCAAAAAGCGAGCCGCCATATCTTCACCTCCTTTCGCGGTCACACTCTAACCTTATTTCCGATCCTAGGAACTAAGTACCAGAAAACGTTGCCTTCCCCGATTCTTTTGCCCAGCACAAAAAAACGGATTGTCGCTCATGACGAAATCCGTTAGAAATGGCTCGGCTTTGGGGCGGATGAAGCGAATTTCGGGCGATCAAAGGAGAACAGGGCTGCGTCTGCATTTTCTCCCTTCACAATCAAATCGGCAATGATCTGCCCGCCAATCGTTGAATAGACAGTGCCATTTCCCCCATATCCAAGCGAAAACAGGCAATTCGGGTAGTTTTCTTGTTCCCCGAACATAGGCAGGCCATCGTGGGTGGAAGCGAATGCAGCGGACCAGTAATACTCCACTTCCAGAGATAGCTGCGGAAATAAAGCCTGTACCTTGTCAAGCAGCAGATCTCGCTTGCTCAGCACTGTCATTTCTCGATGTTTGGGGTCTGTATTCGGCTCGTCCAATCCTCCTACGATGATGCGTCCTTCCTCGTTTGCCCGTATATACATGTAGGGTCGGGCTGTCTCCCAGATCAGGCAGGCTTTCGGCCATCCGAGAAAGCTTTTGACAGGCTTCGTCACAATCGCAGAGGTGCTGGATCGGATTGCGTTTGGGTTGCGTTTCAAGACCTGTGCTTCATAGCCGGTGGCAAATACAATCCGTTTGCACCGGATACGGCTTCCCTTTCCTGTCAGGATGAGCATATCTCCTGCTTCCTCTTTTTGATGGACGACCTCTGTATGCTCGTATACCCACATGCCTTGAGCAGCAGCATCGGCTATCAATCCCACGGTCAGCTTGTATGGATTGATCTGCGCATCTCCCTTGGAATAAATGGCCGCGGGCTTGGAGAAGGAAAAATGGTTCTCGATCTCTTCTTGCCCCCAGTAAGAGACGGGGAATCCATGCTGGATCAGGTTTTCGTACTCGGTACGAAGCGACTCGATTTCCTGCGGTTGACTCGCAAAATAAAGGCTGTCTTTGCGCTGAAAATCAGGAAAAATCGTCAAGGAACGGGAGATGATCTCGAGCTGATCAAGTGCTTGACGGCATAATTGATAAAATCGCCTTCCTCTCTCCTCCCCAAAGGAGCGCAGACAGGAAGTCAACGATTTATCATTTGCGAATTGCAGCATCCCCAAGTTGGCTCGGCTGCTTCCTTCCCCAATCCATCCTTTTTCTATTAACACGACATCCACATCGTGCTTCATCAAATAATGGGCGCATAGACCTCCGGCAATCCCTCCGCCCACGATCACGACATCGCAAAGCAAGTCATCCGAAAGTTCTGGGTATCGTGGCGGCACGGCAAGTGTTGTCGGCCAATACAATTTTCCTGTCATCAGGTTCATGTCCATGTCCCCTCATTCGTGATCCCTTTTAGGATAACCAACGCCCAATGGCTAATCCGTTGCTATCGCGCCTTTTGTTCTTTTCGGGTATGATGAAGGTCAAAGGAGTGATCGAGCATGATTCACGTGTACGTCAAACGCCCGCACGAAGCTGCCTTTTCCTACGAGGTAGACGGACAAGGCGAGCTGCAGGAGTTGGTCGGAGGCGAGATCGAAGTCGTAGTAGACGACAGCCTTGCAGGAATCTCCCTGATCGTCAATGAAGATGCACGCGGAGTGGAAGCCAATAATTTTCCAGTCACCTCAGAGGGGTATCTGGATTGGGTATATGGCACCTGTGTTTTTGTCAAAGAGGATGGGCGATCCCTGTCCGAAGAAGACCTGCTGCGGATCAATCAATTTTTGACAGCGAAAGTTTAACCGGCGAAACAGGAAAGCCCCTTACATCGGTAAGGGGCTTTTGTCATGCTGATTGAGTTTAAAGGCACGCCTAGCGTTTGATGCCGCTGCTTCCAAAGCCGCCTGTACCACGCTCGGTCTCATCGAGCTCGTCAACGACTTCAAACTGGGCAACCGGAACAATCGCGATCACACCTTGAGCGAGTCGGTCCCCTTTTTTGATCAAATAGCTATGCGTGTCCACTTCTTGATCTACAGTGACTTCTTTTTCGCTAGCATCCAGACAAACGTTTTTGTACGTTCGGCTAGCTTCCCTTGTATTGTCAACGAGAATGGCCACTTCCCCGCGATAACCGGCATCGATCGTTCCTGGCGCATTCGATAGGCGCAGCTTTGTTTTTGCGCTGATTCCCGAACGGGGACGTACCTGCAGCTCAAAACCTTCTGGCAAGGCAAATGCCAAACCAGTCGGTACCTTCACTGATTCGCCCGGTGCAACCAAGACATCCTCTACTGCCACCAAGTCAAAGCCCGCATCCATTGCGCGTGCATACTGCGGGATGACTGCATCGGGATGAAGCTTCTTTATTTTTACCTGTGCGGTTACGCGTTCACCTGTTACCATCATGATTCGTCTCTCCTTTTTCTCTACCTATGATCCTCTCATAGTGTACAAGAAGGCTCTTCTCCCAGCAAGGCAGCTTTTCCACACATTTTTTTCATAGAAAGCTCACAAATCCCTGTCTTTTTCTACGCATTTTCACATTCGGTGTGGTATACTCTCCGTTGTATCAAAAAAATTAATATCGCTAAAGAAAGGTGGATTGTACCTTGCAAGTACAAAAACCATATCGCATTCTCCTGTATTACAAGTATACTCCGATTGAAAATTACGAGGAGTACGCTGCCGAGCATTTGCAGTTCTGCAAAGACAACGGCCTCTTGGGACGGATTATCGTTGCTCCGGAAGGAATTAACGGAACGGTTTCCGGTACCATTGAACAAACAGAAGCTTACATGGAATACGTACGCAAAGACCCGCGCTTCGCGGATATGTGGTTTAAAATAGATGAGTCGGATGAGCATGCCTTCAAAAAAATCTTCGTCCGTCCAAAGAAAGAGCTCGTTACCTGGCGTCTGGAAAATGACGTAGATCCTAACGAGAAGACAGGGAAGTACCTCAGCCCAAAAGAGTTTTACGAAATGCTGCAGCAAGATGACGTAGTTGTCCTCGATGGCCGCAACTACTACGAGTACGATCTCGGTCATTTCCGTGGCGCGATTCGCCCTGAGGTGGATTCCTCCCGTGAATTCCCTGAGTGGATCCGCGAAAACATGAGCCAGTTCAAGGACAAAAAAGTGCTCACCTACTGCACTGGCGGGATTCGTTGTGAAAAGCTGACGGGTGTGCTGCTGGATCAAGGCTTTGAAAATGTGTATCAGCTTCACGGCGGAATTGTCACTTACGGGAAGGATCCGGAAGTTCAAGGTCGCCTGTGGGATGGCAAGTGCTACGTGTTTGACGAGCGCATCTCCGTGCCGATCAACCACACGGAAGAAGATGTTGTCATCGGACGCTGCTACTACTGCGGCAAGGTGGAAGACCGCTACGTAAACTGCGCGAACCCATTCTGCAACAAACAGCATTTTTGCTGCCCTGAGTGCGAGCAAACCTACAAGCGTTCCTGCTCGGATGAATGCCGCGAGCATCCTCGCAACCGTTTCGTGGAAGCGGAAGAAAAAGCGAAGCTCGAGGCTGCCGGAGTAAGTAAATAAATACAAGTGTACACCCAGCTGATTCCTTTTCGGAGTCAGCTTTTTTTATGCCGCTTCTCTTACCCTGAAAATCGTTACAATCCTCTTCTTCTTTAGTAAAATAGAAACTGTCAAAACTGAATGAAAAAGGTGAAAAAAATGGAGCTTAGCCATGAGTCTACGATTCGGGAATGGCAACAAGCAATGGAAGCAGGAACGACCACTTCTCGGGAAATGACCCTCCTGTTTTTAAAGAGAATCGCCCAATACGACAAGCAAGGAATCGCCGTCAATGCGATCAGTGAAATCAATCCGGATGCCCTCCATATTGCAGAAGCTCTCGATCGGGAGCGGGTGGAAAAAGGCAGCCGCGGCCCACTTCACGGTATTCCTGTCTTGATTAAGGACAACATCGCAACCGGCGATTCCATGCACACAACGGCAGGCTCACTCGCTCTAGCAGATTCCTATGCTGCTGCTGATTCGTCCGTTGCCGCTCGCCTACGCGAGGCAGGGGCTGTGCTTTTGGGGAAAACAAACCTGACCGAGTGGGCCAACTACATGACGGAGAATATGACAAACGGCTACAGCTCTCGCGGCGGACAAGTCTTGAATCCATATGGCCCTGGTCAACTGGACGTCGGGGGGTCCAGCTCAGGCTCTGGTTCTGCGATCGCTTCCGGCTTTGCTGTTGTTGCAGTCGGGACGGAAACATCCGGCTCCATCCTGCACCCTTCTGTCAAAAACTCACTGGTCGGCATCAAACCGACTGTAGGTCTCATCAGCCGCAGAGGAATCATCCCTATTTCAACAAGTCAGGATACAGCCGGCCCCATGGCTCGCACGGTGGAAGATGCGGCCATTTTACTCGGCGCCCTCACAGGTGTAGACGAACAAGATCCTGTAACAGGCAAAAGTCTCGGCCTCTCCCATGCGGACTATCAGCCTTTCCTCGATGTGAATGGCTTACAGGGCGCTCGTATCGGGATCATCCGCTCCTTCTTTTTGGACAGGTACGATGATGAGGAAAAGAAATTGTACGAGGATGCCATCAACCATTTGCGGCAAGCTGGTGCTACTGTCATCGATGCCGTAACTATCCCAGCCGAAAACGCGGAATGGGGGCCGAGTGTGCTCCTGCATGAATTCAAATCCGGTGTAAACGCCTACCTGAAAACATTGCCCGCTTCTTACCCTATTCGAACGCTGTCAGATGTCATTGCCTTTAACCGTGAGCATGAGGAACGAGCGCTGCGATTCGGGCAAGTTTTGCTGGAGCGAGCCAATGCGACGAGTGGAACCTTGACGGAAGCTGCCTATCTGAACCAGCGGGCCTACGATCTGGAAATGTCGCAGGACAAAGGAATCAATGCCGTGTTGACTGAGCACAACCTGGATTGTATCCTCTTCCCAGGCAGCGAAGGATACGGAATTGCAGCACGCGCAGGCTATCCATCTGTAACGGTACCGTCGGGCTACACCTCCGCAGGAAAACCGTTCGGAATCATGTTCACCGGCCTTGCCTTCTCCGAGCCGGCATTACTTCGTATGGCGTATGCCTATGAGCAAGCAACCCGCCTGCGCATTCCACCGCAAATGGAATCATAGGAGTAGCGATACATGCAAAAAGACGCAGCTCTCTCACAGGAGGCTGCGTCTTCCTTTTGTTTTTCAGCTGCTACAAAGCCGTTCCTTCTTGTTCCGCTTTTCCCAGTCGATCCTCAAACATTTTGCCTAGCTGACCGATGTCGACTTCCCATTTCTCGTCTTTGTAATAGACGGTGGCTTTCGACTCGCCTCTTTTCCCAACAATCCGAATACTCGCTGTCCTTACTTCGTAGGTGCCATCCGGCTGAAAATCAATGTCCGCATCCTTCAGTTCCCCATCCAGCACAGGCTTGATCGTTTTGTCAACGACTTCCTGCGTAGCGGAAACTGCCTGACGCCCCATCTGTATCACTTCTTCAGGACTGAATTGGAAGAAGAGGACCAGAACGACCCCAATCACCACAAGCAGCGAAATAATCCGAAACAGACTGCGCAGCATCCACTGAGCTGCCATGACCACCACGATGATGCAAAGCGCAACCGGCCAATAATCTTTCGCCAATTGAAGCAGTTGTTCCACGCTCATCACTCCTTCTCTCCCCATTGTCGCCAAAAATTGGGGGGACGTATTCAAGCGATCGGGAACGGCGAAAGATTATATTCGCGATGAAGTTCGACATTTCCTGCTTTTTTTCGCGTGCGCGCTATCCCAGGTATCCCCAGAGCAGCACCCCTGCACTGAAAATAACCCCCACCCACAGCATCATGATGACCAGATAGCCCATGATGTCTTTCAATTTCAGGTTGGAAATTGCCAGCACGGGAAGGATCCAGAACGGTTGGATCAAATCATTCCAAGCGTTCCCCAGCATGACAGACATGGAGACCTGATTGAAGGGCGCCCCCAGCTGTTTGGCTGCTTCAATCATGAAAGGGCCTTGCACCACCCAGTGACCTCCCCCAGACGGCGCGAAGAAGTTGATGATGTACGAACTCCACAGCCCCCACAGCGGCAACGTGGAAGCATCAGACAGTTTCACGAAAATAGCAGAAATGGTGTCTACCAGGCCAGATCCGGCCATGATGGCCATGATTCCCGCATAAAACGGATATTGCAGGAGGATACCTGAGACTGTTTTGATCCCTTCGTTTAGCTGAGTCACGTAGTTAGCAGGCGTTCCGAGCAGCAAAATCCCGCCAAAGAGGATGATAAAATTGATAATGTTAAAGTCCAGCGAGCCGCCTGTGGCGAAATGATAAATGATGTAGGTGAATCCCAGCAAACCGATGAGCAGGCTAAGGATGCGGCTGTTGTTCAGCTTCGTAGCCAGCGTGACGTTCTCTTGCTGAAGGGTCAGCTCGACTCCTGCCGCTGCTTCCCGTTGGGCACTCGCCTCCAGCTTGTACTCGATTACCTCTTCCTTCTTTTTCGGGTGAAGCCAGGCATTCAGCAGAGGTAGTGTTACGATCGTCACGACAGTTGTAATCACCATCGGCCAGGCAAAAATCGTATCGCTCAACGGCACAACGCCCATAGCCTTTTCCAGCGGATGGCCAGGAGTCGATACGAGAACGGGCACGCTGGACGAAAGCCCCATCCCGTATAGGCTAAAGCCGCTATACGCAGCGGCGATAATCAACGGATAATGGACACCTTTTACTTTGGACGCTAGCTTGGTCGCTACGATTCCTCCAATCACAAGCCCAAAAGCCCAGTTCAGATAGCTGCCGATCGCGCCCACCAATGTGGCTGCGATGATCGCTGTTCTCGGCGTGTGCACCAGATTGACGAGCCGATCCAGCAGCCTGTCCACAATCGGCGCTCTCGCCAAAACGTATCCCATCGCGAGCATCACAGCAACCTGTGTTGTAAAAGCGAGCAAATTCCAAAAACCTTTTCCCCAGTCTGCTGCCGTAGCCACGATATTTTGCCCTTCTACCAGTACCGCCAGCAGAACAGCCAATAGCGTCAATCCTATGGCAAAAACAAAAGGATCGGGCAAATACTTTCTCATCAGTACAGTAAAGAAATTGGTAAGTCTCGCCATGCTGCTTCCTCCTTAGTCAACAATTGCCAACGCCCGAACTTGCCCGCCTGTACCACCCAAATACGGAATCGGCGCTCCCGAAAACAAAAAACGGGACTTGGGAATCCGGTTGATATTGACCAGATTCTCAATGATGGCAATAAACGCATCATTGCCTAACCCGAGACTACGCGGACGCAAAAAGTTCATGTGAACAGGCAGCGTCAGCTCGCCTGGCGCATCCACATTGCACGTATCGATTCCCACCGTTTTCACTTGTTTTTCACGCAGCCATTCTCCAGCATCAATCGATAAGCCCATATGGTCGAGGGCATAGCTCGCCGGGTCCTGGATCGCCGACCAGCCTGTAAAAATGAGCACGATATCTCCTTTGCGGACGGATGTCCCCGTTTTCGCTTCCGCTTCCTTCAGATCTTTGGCGGTAATTCGCGCTTTCGGCCCGAAGCGATGCGAGACGTCAAGCCAGATCGCGTCGCCAAAGCCGCATTCAATCGGCATTTTGTCGATGGTGTACGGCGATTCAGGATCTCCGTGAAAGCAGGAATCCATGTGCGTGCCTGTGTGTCCGCAGACGATGATGTTCTCATTTTGAAACGACACCAGATCCTCTTCGTTATAGTAATTTTTCCGGCTAAACGACCTCCACACGTCATGGGTCCTCGTGCCTGTCAGAAACATCGGTGTCCTTCCGTGAGAAGGATGCTGAGGCATTCCTTCATAAATGGGCATTGTCAAGTCGATGATTTTATTCATGTCTATACTCTCCTGTCCTGTATTACTGAAGCTGCAACGGTTCAACCTGCAGGGCATCTGCCAGCTTGTTTAATTCAGCCACGACATTGTCACTGACGGGAATGCCTGTCTGCATCCGCTTTCCTTCTGTGGACAATTCGATTTCACCAGGCAAGTACAGTTGCTCGACTCCGTTTGCTTTGACAGCGTCTTTCACGTAGGAAGAAAGAACCGTTGACAGCTCTTTAAAGCGTTCTACTTCCATGAAGGAAGAAATGTTGATCGCCAGCATGAAATGGGCGATGGCTTGCGTTTGCGTGAGATCGTACATCGACGGAATCATTTTGGAGAACGCTCCGCCGGACAAGACACCTGTCAACAGCTCTACCATCAGCGCGAGGCCGAAGCCTTTGGGACCGCCTACCGGTAGAATAAAGCCGCCATTGAGGACAGCGGAAGGATCCGTCGTAGGGTTTCCATTCCGGTCTGCACCCCAGCCAGCTGGAATATCCGTGCCTTTTGTTTGAGCGTAAAGGATTTTCCCTAACGCTACGTTGCTCAGCGCCATATCCAAAAGGAGTGGGAATTCTCTCAGCGTCGGAGCAGCAATGGCGAGAGGATTGTTTCCCAGCACTTTTTCCGCTCCTCCTGTTGGGGGCATCAACGGGGCCGTATTGCTCATGACGATTCCCACCATGTCTTGCTGACTCGCCATCAACGCGTAGTGCGCAGCGATGCCAAAATGATTGCTGTTTCTCGCGCTGACAATTCCGACGCCATATTCTTTTGCTTTCGTGATCGCCAGCTCCATTGCCTGGGTCGCCACTACCTGGCCTGCCGAGCCATTGCCATCCATGACCGCGATGGACTTGGAATCGTTCACGACCAGAACGTTGGAAGCTTTTTTGACCAGTCCTTTTTCCATTCTCTCTATGTAAATCGGGAGTCGCATGAGTCCGTGGCTGTGGATTCCTCTCGCATCCGCCTTGATCATCGTCTCTGTAATAATTTTTGCTTCGCGTTGTGGCACGCCGATTTTCACGAGGCACGAATTGGAAAATTCAGTTAGTTTTTGCCAATTGAATTCCATTTTTCATCCTTCTTTCTCCTCTATGGGAATCCATTTATATTTCCAGATCTCCTGCCAGCATATCTTTCTTGTTTTTCATGCCCGCCCATACACTGACCAGCAGGATCACCACCGTCACGACGAGCAAACCTGCCGCAATCGGACGGGTGAAAAAAATGTCTGCGCTTCCTTTGGAGATCGCCAGGGACTGCAGCAGAGAGCTTTCGATTTGCGATCCGAGCACCAGCGTCAAAACCGTGGCAGCGATGGGAATGTCGAGCTTTTTCATAACGTAGCCGATCAGTCCAAATACGATCATCATTCCGACATCGAACATATTATTGCGAACGGTGTAGGCTCCTACCATGGTAAACATGACAATTAACGGCAGCAGCACTTTATAGGGAACAAGCGCGATTTTTGCCCATACGTTGGCAAGAGGGAGATTCATGACAAGCAAAACAATATTGCCGATAAACATGCTGGCAATGACGGCCCAGGCAAAGTCTGCATGTTCCGTAAATAATCGAGGTCCAGGATGCAGGCCGTGCATGATAAACGCTCCCATGATGACGGCAACCGTCGGTGAGCTGGGTAAACCCAGTGTGAACAGCGGAATTAAAGCGCTTCCCGAGCACGCGTTGTTGGCTGTCTCCGGACCTGCAACCCCTTCAATGGCCCCCTTCCCGAAGCGTTCCGGGTTTTTGGCGATTCTTTTCTCCAGCGAATAGGATGCGATCGATGCAAGCACGGCATTGGCTCCTGGGATTAACCCGATTAGGAAGCCGAGCGCGGTCCCCCGTCCGATCGATTTGGAGGTGGGAGCCCACTCGCCTTTGCGCGGCAGCAGCCCCGTTACTTTCTCCGGTTTTTCCAGCTTGTTCTGACCCTCGGCATTCATGAGGATTTCCGATACCCCAAACAATCCCATGGCTACGATCACAAAATCGATCCCGCCCAAAAAGTCCTGCACGCCAAACGTTAGCCTGGTGGAGCCTGAGATCGGATCGATCCCGACCAAGGAAAGCAAAAGTCCAAAGGCAGCCGCAATAAATCCTTTCACCAGCGACTTGCCCATCAAGCCAATCAGCATGACCAGTCCAAGGATCATGAGGGCAAAATATTCGGGTGGGCCGAAAGTCAGCGCCAGCTTCGTGAGCGGAATCGCCATGAACGAGAGCCCGAGCAAGGCTGTTATGCCGCCCACAAACGACCCGATAGCCGATACGCCCAACGCCAGCCCCGCTCTTCCCTTGCGCGCCAGCTGGTGGCCGTCGATACAGGTAATGACGGACGCCGCCTCGCCCGGTATATTGATCAATACGGAAGTAATCGTCCCCCCGTACATCGCGCCGTAATAAATACCAGACAGCATGATAATCGCCGACGTAGGATCCATTCCGTATGTGATCGGAATGAGGATGGCCGTTCCCGCTACTGGCCCCAAGCCTGGCATGACACCGACAAACATCCCGACCGAAACCCCGATAATACAGAAAAGCAGGTTTTCCCAGGTCGCTGCATGAGCGAAGCCGCTGATCAGAGAATCCAATGCTTCCATATCTCCACTCCTTTACCACCCAAATGAATTAACCGGCAACGGCACAGACAATGCTTTCACAAAGATGAAGAACAACAAGAGCGAAATTCCGATCGAGAACCCCACTGCAACGCCCTTGCTAAACGCTCGATAAACCAGCAAAAATACAGAAATCGTTCCAGCGGCGATGAAGCCGATCCACTCTGCTGTCAAAACGAACAAAGCCATCGCCACGAGAATGAGCAGAAATTCCCGAAGCGCTTTGTTTTTCGGAAGCATTTCCTTGATGGAAATCCGTTCTTTTCTCGTTTGGAACAAGTATGCGATGGACAAAACGACCATTAAAATGCTCAGCCAGAATGGAAAAAACCCTGGACCAAAGCCAAGTGCATTCTGATTTTCCATCCCCAGCGACTGCCACAGGATAAGTGCCGAAAAGATCAAGAGGACAACAGCTGCCCAGCTGCCTGCGTTTCGCACTCGAACACCCCTTTTGGAGAAAACCGAAAGACGTACCCGTTTTGCACGTCTTTCGTCCCTTCTTTATTTTTTCAATCCGATCGCTTGTAAAACTTCCCCGTTCGTTTGGTAATCCTGCTCGATAATCGCTTTAAAATCGGCCGGTCCTCTGTAGACAGGGGCTGCCCCAATCTTTTTGAACTGATCGACTACGGCTGGATCCTCCAGTGCTTTTTTGAACGAATCGTGCAAGATCGTAACGATCTCATCAGGAACATCTTTCGGAACGGCAATTCCTGTCCAAACATCGCCCCGAACATCAATTTTCTTGTCAGATAGCATCGGCACATCTTTGAGCTCTTCCGGTTTGAAAGTGCCTGCCACAAAAAGCGGACGAGCTGTTCCATCGAGAATGTATGGCATCGCTTCGGTCGTCTGTACAAATGCTCCGGCAACGTTGCCGCCCAGCATGGCCATGATCGCAGGAGAGCCCCCGTTGAACGGAACATGCGTCAATTTCGTTCCCGTTTTTACTTGAATGCTCTCCATGGTAATGTGCTGCGTGAGGCCGGTTCCCGTCGTGGAGTAATTGAAGTCACCTGGATTTGCTTTTACATAATCCAGCCATTCGTCAAAGCTTTTCCAGGGAGAATCCGATTTCACGATCAATACATTGGGGGTTGCCACGACTTCCAGCACTGGCTTGAAATCTTCCGGCTTGTAAGCGACTTGCCCGCCATGTGGCTTGATCGTCATCGGTCCGGACGTCACCATGCCGATCGTGTAGCCATCCCCTTTGGCCTGGAAGAGCTCGGATACTCCGATGGTTCCCCCACCGCCGTCTTTGTTGATAACAGCCACCGTCTGGCCATTAGGCATGTATTTATTGATGACACCTGCAAGCGCTCTGGCCGCGATGTCCGTCGTGCCGCCCGGCGTAAAGGGTACGATCATTTGAATCGGTTTGTCTGGGTAGTTGGCCGTGCCGCCCGATGTCTGACTGGCACCTGAACAGCCTGCCAAACCGATAACGAGTGAAAGAGCCAGCCCTGCCAGTGTTACAAGCTTCCTTTTGTTCATCAAGAGACCCTCCGTTTTTTTATAGCTTGTTGGCCACTACATTTTTCAGCGTACCGATCCCCTCAATTTCCACTTCGACGACATCGCCAGCGTGCATCGGGGAAACACCCGATGGAGTCCCCGTGATGATGATGTCTCCTGGCTCAAGGGTCATGACTTTGGAAACAAACGAGATCAATTCAGCAGTAGGGAAGATCATGTCGCTCGTGTTGGAATCCTGCCGGACCTCTCCATTCACCCGGACGCGAATCGGCAGGTCATCCGGATTGACGTCTGTCACGATCGCGGGACCGAGCGGCTTGTAGGTTTCAAACGATTTTGCCCGTGTAAACTGACCGTCTTTCTTCTGCAGGATCCGGTCGGACACATCATTGCAACAGGTATAGCCGAGCACATAGTCAAGGGCTTCATCAGTAGAAACGTCTTTCGCCCGTTTTCCTATCACGATCGCCAGCTCTCCCTCATGCTCATTTCTGTGTTCCGGCTGGGCCAGCAAAATTCGTTCATCCAGACCGATGACCGCAGACGGTGCCACGAGGAACATCATCGGTTCTTCTGGCAAAGGCTTGTTCACTTCTTCCGCATGTTTCTTGTAATTCAACCCGATCGCCACGATTTTTCCTGGCTGCACGGGAGCAAGCAGGTGAACTTGATTGAGAGCATATTTTTCGTCTGTTTTTTCGTAGGATGCAAATATCGATCCCGTCAGCTTGATGACTTCGTCTCCCTCTACAAGACCGTAAGAAACGGAAGCGTTTTCAGAAAATCGTACGTACTTCATGCGTGTTCTCCCTCCATTGCCTTCTATCGTTGAGGCTCGAGCAAGAAGCAACTCCTGCTGCTTCTTGCTTGTTGCCACTCCCTAAACCTCTACGTAGACTTTGCTGTCTTCTACGGTGACTTCATAGGTTTTGACCCGCACCTTCTCTGGATCGAACAAGGAGCATCCTGTTTTGATGTCGAACTCCCAGCTATGCCACGGACACCTCAGTACATCTTTGTCCGGTTCAAAAATATACTCTCCTACCTCTTTTCCCGCGCAGCTTTTATCCAGCATGCCTTCAGACAAGCAAGGTCCTTTATGCGGGCAAACATCGCGAAGGGCATACACGTCGCCACTTTCCGAGCGGACGACGACAATCGGCTTTCGATCAATCGAAACTGACTTTTTTTGGGTCAGCAGCAGATCGTCGTAATGACACACGAGGTGCTTCATTTTTGATCAGTTCCTTTCTTCAACGCCCAAGTGGCTAATAATCTACAAGCGGTAAAAATCACGCGCATTTTCATACAGGATCTTTTGCTTTAACGAATCAGAAATTTGATGGGGCATCGTACGTTCAGGCGGATCAAAATCCCAGTGCGGATAGTCCGAAGCGTACATAATCATGTCTTCCGAGCCCATCATGTCAATTACATTCATGAACTCCCGGGCAGTAAGATCATCCCATGGCTGTGTGGTGAACCGCATGTTGTCGCGGAAATAATCGCTTGGCATTCGCTTGACCCATGGCGTCTCTTGTCTCAGAGCTTTGTACGCAGAGTCCATGCGGTGCATCATGAACGGCACCCATTCAAAGCCGCCTTCCACCAATGCGACCTTCAGATCCGGAAACTTATCGAATATGCCGTTCGTAATTAAGCTGATCACCTGGGTCATATACGCTTGCGGATGCAGAGAGCGCCACGCTACGTAATAACGGAGGAAGTCTCCCCCTTGAGCGGTGATGCTCGCGGACAGGTGCATGGCGATCGGCAGTCCGTGCCGGTTTGCCGCTTCAAAAATGGGGTGGAAATAAGGATCTCCCCACGCGAAGTCCCCGATCGGAAGCATGACTTGAGCCATTTGCGGATGTGCCGCCATCCGGTCGATTTCTCGCACGGCCGCTTCAGGCTCTCTGGGGATCGTAATGGAACCAAGCAAGCGCTTATCCTTCGACAGCCATTTGTCTACCGTAAAATCGTTGTAGGCAGAGGCCCGCGCTGCTGCAAACTCATACCAGCCCTTCGCTACGGTAGCCTCGTAAAACCAACCGGTCAGTACGGCATACGACATATCATGCTTGTCGAGCAGCTGTTCTTTCAGCAGATCAAAGTTGGAGCCTGGCGTCGCTCCATCTTCCGGAATGGAATCCATCCGGTATTTCGTATTTTTGCGCACCTGATTGAATGGAATCGCTCTTTCTGGCACCCATCCATACTCTGCAATATAACGTTTCCATTGATCCGGCAGGTAAGGAAGCAGATCTCTCGTTGAACGAATCTCGTGATGGACGTCCGTATCAATGATTTTTTGTTTTGTACTCACAACCGGCCCTCCTCGTATGTTCGATCTAGCAGCTTCATTAGTTAGAAACTGCGCCCGACGATAAAATACTCACTGTTCTCACTAGCAGGAAAATGATTCGCGCTGCCTAAAGATGTGGCAAACTAATTTCGGAACTATCTAATTAGATTGTGTCAAGAGTTTGCTGACCACTCTTCCCTTTGCCGCTACACCATGAATCGCCCACCATTTACATCAATGACAGCTCCCGTGATGAAGCTTGACTGCTCGGAAATCAAAAATCCGATCGCCTTGGCCACTTCATCCGGTGTGCCTAACCTGCGCAATGGCGTATTGTTCGCAGCATTCTCGTTTACCTCGGAAGCGACATCCCAAATCATCGGGGTGTCAATTCGCCCAGGCGCTACAGCGTTTACATAGATCCCGTCCGGCCCTACTTCTCCTGCCAGCTGGCGAGTCAGCGAGATCATTGCTGCTTTACTCGCGGCGTAATGTGCCCCTGTGATCGGACTGTATGTACGGCCAGCGGAAGAAGCTATGTTGACGATATGGCCCTTTTTGTGTTTTTTCATGAGCTTGACTGCTACTTGACTACAGTAGAAGGTACCATTCAAATTAATATCCAATACCTTTCTCCAAATCGCCGGGTCCATGTCCTCCACAAGAATTCGCCCATTCTCCCCTTTCGGCGAAATCCCTGCACCGTTTACGAGAACGTCCAAACGACCAAACGTGCTCTCTATTTTTTCACCGGCCAATCTTACCTCTTGCTGATCGGATACATCCAGCACGATCGGTAAAATTTGCGTTTGCTCGTTTTTCAGCTCCTCGCAAAGCTCATACAGTTTTTCTTCGTTCGCATCCGATACGACCAGATGACCTCCGTTGGCCATAATCAGCGAACATACAGCTTTACCGATTCCCCCCGCAGCGCCTGTTACCCAGCAAACAGCCTGGTTCAACTCGTTCATCCTGCTCCCCCTCATCGCTTGCTTTTGTCATGAAACTTGTTTGATCAATGAGTTTTCTTACTATCTAAAACCAAGAACGCGTCTGCTTGTAGAAAGCGCATTCACAATTGGTTTACTGAATTGTTTATATTGTATTTCATTTCTGTCTCCTGATAAAATACAGGTTAGTCATATTGGTATGAGATTTTGTCATACTGGAGGGTGCCAAGTGAATATTGAACAGCTACAGTATTTAGTAGAAACAACCAGAACGGGCTCCATTTCAGCTACTGCCCAAAATCTTCACGTCTCTCAATCCGCTGTCAGCAAATCGATCTCGCGCATGGAGCAGGACCTGGGCTTTACTTTGTTCATTCGTTCTCGAACAGGTATCGTGCCTACACCAGCCGGATGGAAGCTGATCCAGAAAGCCGAGGAAATCTTGAGCAAAGTCAGTGAGTTCAATGACATTGCGGATGAGCACGGGCCAAAAGCAAAACGGGAACTCAAACTCGCCTCTGTTCCAATGTTCATGCTGATCCTGAACCAATCTCTGGAAACCATTATGAGCGAGCACCCTTCTACACAAATCGAAGTTGCAGAAAAAAGCTCGAAGGAAATTATTTATGAAGTGCGAAACAACCTGTTCGATCTGGGCTTTTTGATCCTGAATGACGAGATTCGGCAAGACCCAGAGCTGGATTATCAGGTGCTGATGTCATCCAATACTTTTGTCTGTATCAATAAAGACTCTCCTCTTGCCAAGAAAGAGTCTTTATCTCCCGAAGAAGTGATCGATCAGCGCATCGTCATTTATAATGGCAGTATCAAGGAGTGGTTCCGCAACTACTTCAACAAAAGTGATTACTTTAAGTACTCTTTGACCACCAACAATATCGAGGCCATTAAGAGCAGAGTCGTCAACGGGACGAGCATCACTTTTCTCTCGGAGCTTTCGATTCGCAACCACGCCTTTTTGGATGACGGCGAAATCGTGGTGGTCCCGCTATTGATGAACGGTGAGCAAATCAAGATGCAGATCGCCTGGGTCAAAAAGAAAAAAAACTCCTTGACCAAGACGTCCAAGGAGCTTTTGCGGCTTTTGAGACAGCACATCGAGAAAGGCGAAAAATAATCATTAAAGGAGTGACTGACATGGAAATTAAACCATTGCCTGCTTCCTACCCTATCCCGCTAGACTTGCTCTTGCTGGCAGATCCTTCGCAAAAGCTGGTAGAAGAATATATCAAACGGGGCGTATGCTATATCGCCCAGGAAGCTGATGCCATCTACGGCGTTTATGTGCTGCTGCCGACCCGCCCGGATACGATCGAGCTGGTCAATGTCGCTGTCGCAGAGGCCAGGCAAGGACAAGGTCTCGGCAAACGTCTGGTCCAGCATGCAATTGAGCAGGCGAAGCTGCTCGGATATCGCACGCTGGAGATCGGTACGGGAAATTCAAGCGTTGGACAGCTCGCCCTTTACCAAAAATGCGGCTTCCGCATCACAGGAGTGGACCGGGACTTTTTTCTCCGCCATTACGACGAGCCGATCTTTGAAAATGGCATACAGGTGATCGATATGGTTCGTCTGTCCCAGGACCTGCTTTAATCGAAAAGTTGCCCCCTACGACTGCCGTTACCTGCTGGTTTCATTGTGAAATAAGTTTACATAATCAGTATTATGTATCTTTCCAATTGCTCCCTTTCTCGCACAATGGCAAATGAAAAAACCGGACCTGCTGCTGGTCCGGCTTTTCCTGTCATTCACGCTCATTTTTTAGTTTTGGAATCGAATCGTACAGGTCCGAAGCTTTCCTTCCCCCTGCATTTTGTCCCCTCGCCTCACCGCCTGGCGGATACGCGGGAATACTTTTTCTCTTTCTCTTCCTGTCCTTTCGTGCGAGCCAAATACATCGCGTATTCGATTGGTCTCGAAATGGCCTGTTTGTACTGCTGCACGGCCCCCATTTCCCGGAATACCTCGCGAGCAGGCTTCGGATTCACCTCGATCAGCCACGCACGTCCGTTTACATCAATCCCGATATCAAGGCCGAACTCCACCATCCGGCCAAAGTGATTCTCCAGGGATTCTGCCGTCTGATTGGCCAGCTGCTCGCAGTCTCGCACGATTTCCACGGTGCGTGCATCCCCAAATCGCGGACGCAAAAACTCCTGAACGGGCATCGCCTTTCCGCCGCCGTGCAGGTTCGATGTGGCGCTGCGCTCTCCCCCGACACGCATCCCGTGCCCCGTAACCCTCCAATCGCCATTGCCGTCCTTTTGAATCAGAAGGCGCATGTCGACAGCCCGTTTCGGGACGAGCTGTAGCCGAAGTCCTTGCTGCACAATATACTTTTCTGCCCTCGTCCAGCGATCGACATAACGCAAAACAGCATCCACCTGTTTGACGACGGTAGATATTTTCGATCGCTGCCTGTCTCGTCCCAGCAGGCGGTAGCCCTGATCCGTCTTTTCAATGCAAAGGATGTTGCGCCCACCTGTACCGTTCAACGGCTTGACGTACAAAAAGGAATGCCTGCCCAGCATTTTAACGAAGTTGGCACGGTTGTACAAAAAGGTCTCCGGCAGCCAGCGATGCATCCGCTCATCCCGATACAACACCTCATGCACGCGCCATTTATTCGCCAAGCGATTGTTGGCATAGAGGAAATTGCTCGTGCGGCGAAACGCGACATAGTCTTTAAAAGCTTGCGTTGGCGTATAGCGGTATCGATCAAAAACGGCATCCGGCCGGTCGAACATCCGCGCCTGCCAGTTGCCATTTGCGTCAAGAATAAAACCTCTCACCTGTTTTCCTTGTGCCAGCACATCCTTGGGAGAAAACAAAAAAACCGTGCTGCCCAGCTCCTGTCCTGCCCGGAGAAGACGCCGGAAGTACGCCGGCTCTGCAAATCGTTTGCCTTCGCGCCAGGTCAGAACACCGATCGTGGGTCGTTTCATCACACCACCCTCTCTCGATTCCTCCCTGGCAGTTTATTCACCTACGGCAGCATTGGCACTTATCTGAGTCTCTTTTCCAGCTCCACCAGATCGGCTGGCAGATCGGCATGCACTTCGACTGTTTCATTTCCAAATGGATGCGTAAATTGCAGGACTTCTGCGTGCAGAGCCTGACGCGAGATCCCGTCGCGCTTGCCTCCGTACAAGGTATCGCCGATCAATGGATGTCCGATGTAGCTGAGATGAACCCGAATCTGATGGGTCCTCCCTGTCTCCAGTCTGCATTCGACTTTTGTGGCGTTTCGATACTTCTCTCGTACCGTATAGTGCGTAATGGCTGATTCCCCATTTGGCGTCACTCTTCTACGTGTGGCGTGATTGCGGTCTTTTCCGATCGGTTGATTGATCTTCCCGCTCTCTTTGGTCACCTGCCCATGTACGAAGGCCACATACGTCCGTTTGATGAGCCTCTCGCGCAGCATTTCATCCAAAACGGCGGACGCCCAAGGGTGCTTGGCGTACAGCACGACACCAGAGGTATCCTGATCCAGCCTGTGGACATGCCGTACTTTTGCCTGCTGCCCTGTGCGGAAAAAGTGGCCCGCAACCAGATGATCCAACGTCAAATGGTGGTGCGGCTCTGTTGGATGCAGCAGGATTCCTGCCTGCTTTTCAACGATTAGCAGATGGTCGTCCTCGTACAAGACGTCGAGAGGCTCTTCTACCGGCTCGATCCCAAACGGCTCCGGCTGGCATAGACGCAGCCGGATTTCTTGCCCTTCTTCCACCTTTGCATGCTGCGGCACAGGCTGACCATCGATGAAAACTTCTTTGTGCTGAAATAAAAGATGGACCTGCTTGCGAGGCAGCTTCCATCCCTCTCTAAGCAGGTTCCCAATCGGGGTGGCTGCATCAGCGGCAGTCAAGCGCGCTACAAGCCACTCCCCTTCTTTTTTCATGGTTTGCATGGCGTTCGATTCTCCCTGGCATTTCTACTCAAGACTTAGGCTTGCTCCAGCCCTTTTCCTACTTGGATGACGCGATCCAGGAAATGCTCGATTTCTTCACGGCTTTTGCCCAGTTTGTTAACAAAGCGAATCAGTTCTTTTCCTTCCTGGAAGGCAATGAAGCTTGGGATTCCGAATACATCCAGCTTTTGAGACAGCTCTGGCAACGTGTCGCGGTTTACCGAAATCATGTCCAGCTCTGCTTGATACTTTTCTTCAACTGCTGGCATGAATGGGTCGATCCGATGACAGTCTGGGCACCAATCTGTGAAGAACTTCACGACAACTGGCTTCGATGCACAGATTACTTGCTCAAAATCTGCTTCTATTTTTACTTCTCTCATGGTTGTTTCCCTCCCAGAATGATTTGGAAATAGTGTATCACAACCTTGCCGATCTTGCGTAACTGGAAGTGTAGCCGCCGGGACTTCGCGGGCAAAAAAGGCTCGCCTTTTGCTTTAGATATGTTCTCCCTGTTCTACGAGGTTTTGCACGAACACCTCAGCAGGGCGAGACAGTGGCCTGTCCTTGCGATACGCCACGACGAGCGTCCGGTACGGCTTGGCTGTCATGCGGACGTAGACAGGCGGCTCGACGGTGCCAGGTGCCAGCGTAATCATTTTGGGAGCAAAGGAAAGCCCCATTCCAGCTGCCACTAAAGACTGCACCGTCTGGATGTTGCTGCTCTCGAAAACGATCTTGGGACGAAAGCCTGCCTGCTCACAGAGACGCAGGGAAATGGTGCGGAAGCCTTGTCCTTCTTTTAGCAAAATAAAGGGCTGGTCCGCTACTTCCGCCAAATCGATTTCCTTCCGATCGGCCAGAGGATGACTAGGAGGCAGCGCCAAGAATATTTCCTCATTGATCGCCGGAATAATCTCCAGGGAAGGATCACTGATTGGCATGGTCAATAGACTCACATCGATTTTCCCTCGCACGAGCAGCTGCTCCAAATGACTGGAAGTATCCTCCATCAGCTGCAGCTCTACACCCGGAAACTGCTTGGTAAAGGCAGAAATGACGCGCGGCAGGACGTAGGCTCCCGTGATCGGCAAGCTACCGACGAGCAGCTTGCCGCTCTCCCCGACCGCGTACGCACGCATCTCGCGCTCCAAGCCCTCTGACATATCGACCAATGTTTGGGCGACTTGCACAAAACGTTGTCCTGCATCCGTCAGCTCCACATGTTGGGGCAGCCGATGAAACAAGCTCACTCCGAGCAATTTTTCTAGTTTGGCGATCTGTTGGCTAAGCGATGGCTGAGCCAGATGTAATCGGTTTGCTGCTCGCGAAAAACTGCGTTCTTCTGCGACTGCAAGCACATAGCGAACTTGTCGTAACTCCATAAAAACCTCCCGATAGGCAAAAACTATCCTTCTCATAATTATTATATCTTTGAACTATTTTCTTTACCATGATACAACCTTGATAAGAGTTTCGAACGAAGGAGGAATCGTCATTATGAAAGCTCGCACCATGTTTGAAAAGATTTGGGACAATCACGCGATTCACGAGGAAGCAGGAAAACCTAGCCTTTTGTACATCGACCTGCATTTGGTTCACGAGGTTACCTCTCCACAGGCATTTGAAGGGCTTCGCTTGGCTGGTCGCAAGGTTCGCCGTCCTGAGCTCACATTCGCTACGATGGACCACAACGTTCCTACAGCAGACCGCTTCAATGTAAAAGATCCAATCTCCCGTCAGCAAATGGAAACATTGACTGAGAACTGCCAAGAATTTGGCATCACCCTCGCTGACCTGAACAGCCCTGACCAAGGGATCGTACACGTCATCGGTCCTGAGCTCGGTCTGACTCACCCAGGGAAAACGATTGTTTGCGGGGACAGCCACACGTCTACACACGGAGCATTCGGTGCCCTGGCATTCGGGATCGGCACCAGCGAGGTTGAACACGTACTGGCGACCCAGTGCCTCCAGCAGCTCAAGCCAAAAACGATGGAAGTGCGCGTAAATGGCGACTTGCCATTCGGAGTCAGCGCAAAAGACTTAATTTTGGCGATTATCGCAAAATACGGAACTGACTTCGCTACTGGCTATGTTATCGAGTATACAGGTGCTGCCATCCGCAAGCTGACCATGGAAGAGCGTATGACAGTTTGCAACATGACGATTGAAGGCGGCGCTCGCGCGGGTCTGATCGCTCCTGACGAGACTACGTTTAACTACCTGAAAGGCAAGCGTTATGTACCACAGGGTGAAGACTTCCTGGCTGCCGTAGAAGCGTGGAAACAGCTTGTCACAGACGAAGGTGCGACGTACGACACAGTGGTAGAAATCGATGCTACACAAATCGCTCCGCAAGTGACATGGGGTACTAGTCCTGGAATGGGTACCAACATCACAAGCACCGTTCCAAATCCAGAGTCCTTCGAGACCACTGCACAACGCAAAGCTGCGCAAGACGCGCTCGCTTACATGGGTCTTGAGCCTGGCACACCGATGAATGAAATCAAAATCGATCGCGTGTTTATCGGCTCCTGTACGAACGGTCGGATCGAAGACCTTCGCAAAGCAGCTGAGGTAGCTAAGGGACGCAAGGTCTCCCCTGCTGTTCATGCCATGGTCGTTCCTGGTTCTC
Organism: Brevibacillus centrosporus; assembly: GCF_003710815.1. Taxonomy (GTDB): domain Bacteria; phylum Bacillota; class Bacilli; order Brevibacillales; family Brevibacillaceae; genus Brevibacillus; species Brevibacillus centrosporus. The sequence goes on along the minus strand of NZ_RHHP01000031.1, from coordinate 125,191 downwards.
AATCGGTGAAACAGCTCGCCGAACAAGAAGGCTTGCACCTCATTTTCCAAGAAGCTGGCTTTGACTGGCGCGAGTCCGGCTGCTCGATGTGCCTCGCGATGAACCCTGACATCCTCTCGGAGGGCGAACGCTGCGCTTCTACCTCTAACCGGAACTTCGAAGGTCGTCAAGGACGCGGTGGACGCACACATCTGGTGAGCCCGGAAATGGCTGCAGCTGCGGCGATTGCTGGCCACTTCGTAGACGTACGTGAATGGAAAAATGAGAACGTGAGCAAGGAGGTATTCCAATGAATCCATTTGTCATCCACACAGGTCAGGTAGCCCCTCTCGACCGTGTAAACGTAGATACAGACGCCATCATCCCAAAACAATTCCTGAAACGGATCGAGCGCAGTGGCTTTGGCCAGTTCCTGTTCTTTGAATGGCGCTTTAACGTAGACGGCACACCGATTGACTCGTTCATCCTGAATACGCCAGCGTACAAGGATTCTACCATTCTTCTCGCCCGCAACAACTTCGGCTGCGGCTCCTCCCGTGAGCATGCACCTTGGGCGCTTACGGACTACGGATTCCGTGCGGTCATCGCACCATCTTTTGCGGATATTTTCTACAACAACTGCTTCAAGAACGGCTTCTTGCCGATCAAGCTGAGCGAAGAACAAGTCGACGAGCTGTTCAAACGGGCAGAAAGCCGCGAAAACTACCAGTTGACAATCGACCTGCATGAGCAGGTTGTGAAAGACAACGAGGGTCTCTCCTATCCGTTTGAAGTGGATCCCTATCGTCGTTACTGCCTGCTGAACGGACTCGATGACATCGGCCTGACGCTGCAGTACGAAGACAAAATCTCCGCATACGAAGCACAACGCTCCTAATAGAAAAGAGAGGCGAAGGCACGGGTTCCATGCCTTCGCTTTCTTGTTTCCGAAGCCCCTCTTCTCTTCGATCTATTCGATTAGCATGTACATATGCGTTTCATCGAAGTAGTGCTCCCCTACCTTCAGCGCTCTTTTCTCGAATCCATAGGTTTGGAAGCCCATTTTCTCGTAAAAGCGAACCGCTGCCGGATTCGTGGTAACGACAGCTAGCTGTACCTGATCTACATCTCCCAATCCGCGGATGTAGTCGAGTGCCGCATGCATTAAGCCCGCAGCCACCCCGCTGCCACGATGTACTTCCCTTACGTACATGGAAACAATAGCGCCTTTATGTCTGACTTTCCTTCCCTTATGTCGGAAGAAGCCGATGGTTCCTACGATTTCTCCCTTTTCAAAAGCGCCAAAGAATGCGTTTTCTCCCGGAGTCTGGGTCAGCCTCTCCTGCCATTCCTCCAGCGTGCGATTCCTTTCGTCCTCGTAGGTCGACCCAAATGCATCCGGATCCTTTTGCAGCGCTTCTAATCTGCATGCTGCAAAAGCTTGTGCATCCTCTGGTCCCAGCTGTCTGATCTCCATCCCTGCTGCCCCTCTCCTTGCATTTCCCATCAATGATAGAGGAGACCTGCACGAATGTAAAGACTTGCAGATCAGCTTATGCGGTTTCGATACCCGTATCTCCCTGAAGTCCTAGCGACTGGATGGCTTGCTCACGCAGTTTGAATTTTTGAATCTTGCCAGAAGCAGTCATCGGGTACTCGTCAACTACCTGAATGTAGCGCGGAATTTTAAAGCGGGCGATTTTCCCATGGCAATACTCGAGCACCTCTTCTTCGGTCAAGGCCTCTCCCGGCTTCACACGAATGCACGCCAGCACCTGCTCCCCGTATTTCGGGTCCGGCACCCCAACCACCTGGATGTCGAGAACTTTGGGATGAGTGTAAAGAAACTCCTCTACCTCCCGCGGATAAATGTTCTCTCCCCCACGTATAATCATGTCCTTCAGGCGGCCAGTAATTTGAAAATAGCCGTCCTCATCCATGGTTGCCAAATCGCCGGTATGCAGCCAGCCTTCAGCGTCGATCGCTTCCGCCGTTTGCTCAGGCATGTTGTAGTACCCTTTCATCACGAGATACCCGCGCGTGCACAGCTCGCCTTGCACTCCTTGTGGCAGGCTCTCACCCGTGACCGGGTCGATGACCTTCGCCTCGACTCCTGCGTGCGGTCGTCCCACTGTGGATACCTTCCGCTCGATGGAATCCTCTGGGACTGTCTGTGTAATAACGGGTGAAGACTCCGTCTGTCCGTAAGCAATCGTGATATCTCGAATGCCCATTTTATGGACGACGTTTTTCATGACCTCGATCGGGCACAATGAGCCTGCCATGATACCCGTCCGCAGCGAGCTTAGATCCCGCTCGGCAAAGGTCGGATGGTTCAGCTCTGCGATAAACATTGTGGGTACACCGTATAGGGCCGTGCATCGTTCTTTTTCCACCACAAGCAGCACGATACCCGGATCGAATGCGATGACAGGAACCATCGTCGCCCCTGTAGCGACACACGCCAAGGTTCCCATGACGCAGCCAAAGCAATGAAAAAAGGGAACAGGGATACATACGCGATCCTGCACGCCAAGTCGCTGGCATTCGGCTACCTTGATCGCATTGTTGACAATATTCGTATGGGAAAGCATGACACCCTTGGGAAAGCCCGTGGTCCCGGAGGTGTACTGCATATTGATCACATCATCAGGTGCTAGGCTTTGCTGCCTGGCGATCCGCTCTTCCTCCTGGATCAGATTTGCCCGCTCCATCAGATCCTGCCATAAAAACATCCCTGGCTGCCGTTCTTCCCCGATATAAATCACATTTTTCAAATGAGGAAGCCGTGCTGAATGCAGCTTGCCTGGCTCGCAGGTGTCAAGCTCTGGACAAATCTCCCGAAGCATCCCCAAATAGTTCGCATCGCGATAGGAGTCGATCAAGAGCAGGGTCGTCGATTCCGACTGTCTCAGCAAATACTCCAATTCATGCGTTCGGTAACTCGTATTGACTGTTACCAGAACGCCTCCCATTTTTGCCGTGGCGTACTGGGAGATGACCCATTCTGGGACATTCGTTGCCCAGATCGCGATGTTCTCTCCTTTTTGAATCCCTAAAGACAGAAATCCTCGCGCTGCCTGATTGCAAATTTCCTGAAATTGAGCAAACGAATAGCGAAGTCCCCTCTCATGATAAACGAGGGCCTCTTTCTCTGGATACTGACCCGCCGTTTCATCCAATAAATCTCCGATTGTGATTTCACGCAGCATGCAAAACACCTCCGAATATTCAGACAAATCGACCTTGCCATTGGAAAAATTCTCTCTCTTCCAGCATATTCCTGCTCTTCTCCAAAAAGAAAAGCGTCCCGCAATTGGAACGCTTTCTGCTTACTTCACGACAAACTTTTGAGTCGTTTCGACCTTATAGGGGAGGTGATTGCTGTAGTTCAATTCTACACGCAGCTCATGCTCTCCTTTTGGCAGCTTCTTTAAAAGAAACTCGGGGTGGTAGATCATGCCCTTCGCTTCCCCATCCAAATACAGATGAGCGTGACCTTGACCAAATACCGCTTGCTGGCTCATATCGCCATTTTCCTGTGTAAACTGGAAATTCTGCGTGAGCAACGTTACTTCCGCTGTCGTACCGTCTACCGAAATGTCCATGTTCAGCGAGGGCTTTTCCGAACCGACGGGCTGAGTTACGGGAACCGAGGAAGCCGGTACGCTTTCTTCAGTCGGTCGATACGAATCCGATACGTGCAAAGGATCTTTTACTAATAACACGATGCCCGCTACCAGGACGATCAGGACGACGATTCCACCCAAAATGAGATTGCGCATACTGACGATAAAGACCTTCATGTCTCTACTCTCCCTTTCACTCAAGCTTGTCACTTATTTGTACATGCATACGCGAAAATATAGAGAGTTAGAAGCAAAACTTTTCTAGCATTTATCGATAGTTGATAAATTGCACGTCCAGTGGAAGGTCTGACTTGCGAATGGCAAGGATGATCTGCTGGAGCTCATCCTTGCTTTTTCCGGTCACTCGAATCTGATCGTCCTGGATTTGGGTTTTCACTTTCAATCCGGAATCCTTGATGATGGTGTTGATTTTTTTCGCGTTTTCCTTGTCAATCCCCTGAACCAGCTTGACACGTTGGCGCACCGTCCCCCCAGCAGCTGGCTCTACCTTGCCATAATCCAGGTTTTTAATGGGAACTTCCCGTTTCACGAGCTTCCCGATCAAAATATCCTTGACCTGCCCGAGCTTGAATTCGTCATCGGATACGAGGACGAGCTCTTCCTTTTCCAGCGTGATTTTGCTTTTGCTGCCCTTGAAATCAAATCGGTTTTCAATTTCCTTCAGTGCAGTCTGGATTGCATTGTTTACTTCTGACAAATCCACTTTGGAGACAATATCAAACGAACTTTCTTTGCTCATGGAAAAACCCCTTTCTACGTCTACTTTTTTTCAACAGGCTAAAAAACGCTAGATTGCACGTACAAGCCCGCCATCTACGAGGAAGGATTGACCCGTCACATAGCTGTTGGCAGGGGATGCGAGGAACGTAACCATACGCGCAAACTCGTCCGGTTGACCGTAACGTCCAAGCGGGATCGATTTCTCAAAAAAGCTGCGCACTTCGTCTGCACTGGAATCCAGCTTCTGCGCGTCCATCTCATCGAGCTGTCTCACGCGATCGGTGGCAATTCGTCCCGGTCCTACCGTATTGATCAGAATGCCGTCCGGGCCGAGTTCAGCAGACAGTGTTTTTGCGAGGCCGAGCACACCAGTCCGAAATGTATTGGAGAGGATCAGGTTCTCCAACGGTTGCTTAAAAGAGGATGAAGCAAAGTTGATGATGCGCCCGAACTGATTGGCGCGCATATGCGGCAACACGGCGCGAATCGCCCGAACATAGCTGAGCAGGTTCAATTCAAATGCCTTGACCCAGTGCTCGTCACTGAGTTGATCGAATGTACCTGGAGTCGGTCCGCCCGAGTTGTTGATTAAAATATGTACACTGCCAAAATGACGAACCGTTTCGTCTACAACACGTTTGATGTCTTCTTCTTTGGTCACATCAAGAGTGACTGCCAGCGGAGACTTCCCTGTCGCTTGCTCGATCTCATCCCGTACGGACGCCAATGCGGCTTCATCGCGACCGCAGATCGTGACATTTGCCCCTTCTTGTGCGAGACAAATGGCGGTTGCTCTTCCCAACCCTTTTGACGATGCGAGTACGATCGCTGTCTTTCCCTGCAATTGCAAATCCATAACCATTCTCCCTTCATGATGCCCATCAGTCAAATCTTATGGCTCTCTCTTTATTCTACAGAACTTTCTGAAATACGAAAAGCAAAAGAGAAGAGGGATCATGCACTCCTCTTCTCTCTTTCTTTTCTTTTTACATTTGTGTCGGCTGCAGATTGGCTTTCTCTGCTTTCTTCTCCTGGCGCTTGGCTTGACGTGCCAGTCTGCGGGCGAGCCGCTTCTCTTTTGCCCCTTCAAACAAGGAGTACAAGACAGGCACGAGAACAAGCGTCACGATCGTGTGGAATACGAGGCCTGAGATGACCGCTGTCGCGAGCGGAGCCTCTAGATCGGAGCCCTCTGCCATGGCAAGACCCATCGGGAGCATCCCTAGTATCGCCGTCAGTTTGGTCATAATGACAGGACGTACACGCTCCTTGGTCCCTTGCACAATCGCCTCTGCCAAGTTCATACCGCGACTGCGCAGCAGGTTGATACGGTCAATGAGCAAAATGGCGTTCGACACCACGATCCCCACGAGCATGATAATCCCAATCATGGCCATCTCACCGAATACGCGCTGGGTCAGAACAAAGCCAATCACGACTCCAACCAGTGCCATCGGTATCGTCAGCAAGATGATAAACGGCTGAGAGAGTCTTCCGAACTGCGCGACCATGACGACGTAAATCAGTGCGAGCACGCCGGCGATTACGAAGATTCCTTGGGTCATATTAGCGCTCTGTTCCTTCAGCTTCCCTGCTATTTCAATGCTATAGCCAGCAGGCACAGCTAGCGTAGGGAGCTTTTCCGTTACCTGTCTGCCAACTGCCCCCAAATCGGTTCCTTGCATTTCTGCTGAAACCGTTACAATTCGCTCACCCTTGTCGTGGGTGATGACCACTGGCGATTTGCTGTACGTCCAATCTACCAATTCGGATAAAGGCACTTGTGACCCACTTTTGCTCGTAATCATCATGTGCTTCAGCTGATCAGGGTGCTTTAGCCAATTGTCAGGGAGCTTGGCGACGACATCTATGTCAATCCCGTCTTTCGTGATGGACGTAATCGGCTGATCCCCAATCATCGTGCTAAGCTGCTGCAGCAGGGAACGAGGGTCGACGTTCAAGCGGGACATCGCTTCCTGCTTGGGTACGAGGGTCACTTTTTCCTTGCCCTCTTTAAAGTCGTTACGGATGTTGTCAACACCTGGGATCGTGGCGAGCATGCCTTCTACATCGGAGGCGATCTTGCGCATTTGCTCCATGTCATCCCCGACGATATCCAGCTGGATCGGTGCATCCGTACCTTGCCCACCAAAGTTTGTGGAAATGGAATCAATGCCCGGTATCGCTTTGAGGCGCTCATTCACATCTGCTGTCAGTGCTTCCTTATCTCGCTGACGCTCACTTTTTGGGCGCAGGGAGATAAAGATTTCCGAGCTTTCTTTGGAAGAGAAGAAGAAAACATCTTTAACCTCGGGAATCTCGCGCAAAGCAACTTCTCCAGCCAAAGCGGCCTTTTGCGTTTTTTCCAGCGTTGAGCCTGTCGGCATCTCGATGGTGGCAAACACCAGATTTTCGTTGGCATCGATGCCTTGCCCCATCTTCATGAGCGGCATCATCGTTCCTGCTACGACGAAAGTGGCGACGGCTACCAGCAACGTTTTCACCCGGTGACGCAGGGCCAGCTGCAGCAGCTTGCTGAACCACCGAACGATAACATGCTCTTTGACCTCTCCTTCCAGAGAAACTTTCTTATCCTTTTGCAAGAAGCGATCAGAGAAGACCGGCACGAAGAAAAACGCAGCGATGGTAGATGCAATAATGGCCGAGGAAACCGTAAAAGCAATCGTAGCTAAAATCGGTTTGAGCCAGTCTTCAAAATCTGCAAAAACCAGCGGGAGAAATACGATAATGATCGTCAATTGCGACGTAAAAACCGGAGTAAGTACTTCCCTGGTCCCTTTGACAATCGCTTGCGTCAAGGGCTCGCCCTTTTCTCTGAAGTGATAAATGCTCTCCAGAACCACGATGGCGGCGTCCACGATGAGACCTACGGATAGACTGAGAGAAAGCAAGCTCACCATGTCGATGTTGTATCCACCCAGCTTCATCGCGATAAAGGTCATGAGGGCAGACAATGGCAGTGTAGTCGCGATGACCAGTGTGACGCGCCAGTTGCGCAGGAAGACGAACAGGATGATAATGGCCAGCGCGCCGCCAATCATGACATCACGGCTGAGGTTTGTCACTGCGTGCTGAATATACGAGACGGCTTCTACCATGACCTTCAATTGGTATTGTCCGTTTGCCTCTGCCTGGATTTCACGGACGACTTCTTCGACCTTGCCTTGCGTCGTGATCAGATCACTGCCTTCTGCGCGTTTGACACTCAAGTGAACGAAGACATTTCCATCGGTCAGTGCTACCGAGTCCTTGACCTTTCCGCGCAGGTCCTCAATCGTAGCGAGCTGGCTCAACGTGACTGTTCCATTTGGCGTTTCGATCGGGAGAACGGTCATTTCCTGTACCGTGCTGTACGTATCATCGACCATGACTACCGTATCAAACCCGGAGTTCTCCAATGTTCCGACGGCTTGCTTCCAGTTGGTTTGCTGCAGCTGACTTATGACCTCGGCAGGTGTAGTCCGAAAAGCGTTTAGCTGCTCGGGGCGGAGTGTGACGGCAATCTGATTTTCAAAGCTGCGGTCGGAAATCTCTACTTCCTTTACACCGGGAACAGCTTCAATGCGGTCTTTGATCGTCGTCTTGGCTAGGCTCAGCATCGCTTGCGGATCAGCACCAACCAGGGCATAGTCGATCAGGGCATCGTCACCAAAGCTCATTTGATTGACTTCCACCCGGTCCACTGCTTTTGGGAAGTCATTGCGCAGCCGGTTCACAGCATTTTGTACGTCAGATTTGACCTTTTCGCCTGTCCCTTCCTTTGCAGTAATTTGAATGTTTACGGAGCCAGAGCCTGTCGTCGATGTGTATTCCTTGATTTCCGTGATGGACTTTAATTCTTGCTCGATCTTTTTGGTGACTTTGTCTTCCATTTCCTCTGGTGGGATGGATCCACCCGATACGTTGACCGACAGAACGGGGAAGTTGGTTTTCGGTACCAGCTCGACGTTGAAGCTGGTTAGAGAGCCTATCCCTGCAATCACCAACAGAAGCGTGAAGAGGTAGACAATGAGCCGGCGCTTTAGCAAAAAGAGGATCATCTTGTTCATGCCGCTATTCTCCTCTCGCCTCTACTTTTTGCCCCTCTACGTAGAACGTAATGCCGGTGCGCAAAAGCTGATCCCCTTCTTTGATTCCGGACAGGATTTCAACCTGGTCCCCTGTCATCTGACCGACTTTGACTTCTTTACGGACAGTCAAGCCGTTCTCCACTGCCATGACGTAGTGCTGGGATTGGCTTACCCCGACACTCTCCAAAGGTACCAGGAAGCCGTTGATCTTACGTGGAACCTCCACCGTTGCAGTCATGCCACCTCGCCAGTAGTTATCCGGGTTCGGGACGGTGACCTCGACGCGGTATTTACCCGTCTGCTTGTCGACGACGGGTGATACAAATGTTACCGTTCCTTCGCTTTTCTTCCCGTCATCTGAGACAGTTTGCACCTTTGCTTTTTCCTGGAACTGACCAATGCTGTCATTGGTAATATCCAATGTCACCTTTACCTCAGACAAATCGACTAGGTGGATGATCTGCTCACCCGGTGAGGCCTGCTCCCCGGATTGCTTGAAAACTTCTACGATTGTGCCTGCGAAAGGCGCTTCGATCTTCGCATCTTCCAGCGTCTTTTTCGCTCGATCTACCTGACCTGACGCCTGCTTGATGGATGCGTTGGCGACTGCCACGTCTTCTGGCTCGGCTCCACGCAACAGTTCGTCTAGCGCCAATTGTGCGTCTCTTACCGCGATTTCGGCTTGGGTCAGCGCCCGCTTCCGGTCATTTATTTCGCTTTGCGAAATAGCACCTCCAGCTAACAGCTTATCGCCTACTGTAACATCCTGCCGGGCTTTATCCAGCTGACTTTGCGCACTTTTTACCTGCAGGCGCTGCTGCTCGATCGCTTGCGTCGTCGCCCCTTTGAGCGTCTGTGTCTTGCGTGCCGCCGCTTCTGCGACCTGACTTGCCGCTACTTCCACTTCCTTTTGGTAGTATCGGGTATCCAGCGTCGCCAAAAGCTGCCCTTGACCGATTCTGGCTCCCTTGCTTACCTGGATAGCTGAGATCGTCCCCCCTGTCCCGAAAGGCAGAACAGCATCCCTCTTCGCTTCCACCATGCCCGTTACACTCAGCATGACAGGTTTTGCAGCCTTCTGTACTTTGATCACTTCCACTACTTTTGCCTTTGCTTCTGCCTGCTGGGGAGCTTCGGGAGCAGGGCCGCATCCCGTTGCTACGAGCAGCAAGGAAGCCAACATAATCGACGTTCTTTTTTTCACCTTGATTCCTCCACCTATCTCGCAATCATTTCCTTGCATCATTGTGCCAGTTTTTCCCTCCTGTGCAAAACAGCCAACGGGTGGAAATTCTCCTCCGTCCAAGGGCGGAGGGACAATATAGCGCAAGACATAAGTATATACGAAACAAATAGTCAGCCGTTACTTTTTTTCTCATTTTTTACAAAAAAATCAAACGAAAAAACAGCCAAGGCGTATGCCCTGACTGCTTTCTCGGATCTGTGCCTTGCTCTTCTTTATCCTTTCGAGACCAGCTGCTCCATTTCTTCCAGCAGCTCTTTGAAGACCGCCAAGCCCTCGCGAATCGGATCGGGAGTCGTCATATCTACTCCTGCGTTTTTCAGCAGGTTCAGCGGATAGTCGGAGCTGCCGCCTTTCAGGAAATTGAGATAGCGATCGACGGCTGGCTGACCCTCCTCCAAAATTTGTTTGGAAAGGGAGGTTGCTGCAGAAAAACCGGTCGCGTACTTGTACACGTAGAAATTCCGATAAAAATGGGGAATTCGTGCCCATTCCAAATCAACCTGCTTGTCGACAACCATATCAGGCCCATGGTAAGCCACATTCAGCTCCCGGTAAATTTCGCTCAGTGAATCGGCTGTCAAAGGCTCGCCCTTCTCTTCCTTTTCGTGAACGATCTTCTCGTACTCCGCGAACATCGTTTGACGGAAAACGGTTCCCCGGAATTGCTCCAGGTAGTAGTTGATCAGATACATTCTTTGCGCTTTGTCGGTAGTCGTCTCCAGAAGATGATGCATGAGCAAAGCCTCGTTGAGCGTAGAAGCGACTTCTGCTACGAAAATCTTGTAATCGGCGTACGTATACGGCTGTGCGTGGTTGGAATGGTAGCTGTGCAGGGCGTGCCCCATCTCATGTGCGAGCGTAAACATGTTGTTCACATTGTCCTGATAGTTCATCAGCACAAACGGATGCGTGGTATACGCCCCCCAAGAGTAGGCGCCACTTGTCTTGCCTTCGTTTTCATACACGTCAATCCAGCCTTCGGAAAAGCCTTCCGCAAGCACCCGCCCGTACTCCTCCCCAAGCGGTTTCAGTGCGGCCTTGATCGTCTCAACCGCCTGATCATAAGGAATTTTCATGTCTACTTCTGGCACGATTGGCACGTACAGATCGTACATGTGGAGCTCATCGACCTCGAGCAGCTTTTTCCGCAAAGCGATATAGCGATGCATCAGCGGCAAATGCTCATGAATAGTCGCAATCAGGTTGTCGTATACGGAAAGGTCTACATTATCCGCAAACAGGGCCGCATACAGCGCAGATGGATACTTGCGAGTCCGCGCGTAGAACACATCGCCTTTCACAGCCGACGTAAGGGAAGCTGCAATCGTATTGCGGAATTTCCCGAACGTCTCGTACAGCGCATCAAACGCCTCTTTTCGCACGCGCCGGTCTTTGCTTTCCATAAACTGCGTATAGCGGCCTTTGGTCAGCTCGACTTCTTCCCCGTTTTCATCCGTGATCATCGGGAATTTCATGTCCGCATTGGACAGCATGCCGTAAATTTTGTTCGGCGCCGACGCCAATTCGCTCATATTGGCCAAGAGGGCTTCTTCCTCGGAAGACAGCGTATGGGGCTTGAAGCGCGTAATTTCGTCCAGCAAAATACGGTAATGAGCAAGGCCGGATACTTCGTTGATCCATTTTTCCAGCTCGTCTGTAGGGATCTCCAATATTTCCGGCTGTATGTAAGAAATCGCGCCGTACGCCTGGGTGCTCAGACTCGTTGCTCGGTCTGTCAATCCTTGGTACGTGCTGTTGGCATTGTCCTCGTCTCGTCTCATCCGTGCATAGACGAAGACTTGATCGAGAGTCTGGAGAAGCTCATCTTGCAGCTTCAATGCAGCCAGCAGGTCATTTCCGGATTGTCCGAGCTTGCCCTTCAGCCCTGCCAGCTGATCTGCGAGCTGCTTGGCTTTTTGCACATCCTTTTCCCAATCGGAATCACTGGGATAAATATCTTCGAGACGCCATTTGTATTCGACAGGGACATCACTGCGTTTAGGCAGTGTTTTGCTTTTGTTCACCGTGATCACTCCCTCGTGGTTTGCTTATTGGTGAAATCATCCATATGATTATCCTATCGTATTATGCCGCTCTGTTCAAATCAACCAAAGAAAAAGCTAACCTTCCCAGTATGGAAAAGTCAGCTTCTGCCTACCCCTGTGTACACAAACCCGACATCCTTCAGAAGATTGCCCGGCCAAGCGTTACGTCCATCGAACAAAATCGGAGCCGCCATGCTCGCTTTGATCTCCTTCCAATCCAGCTGGACACATTCTTTCCATTCGGTGATCAGCATGGCTGCGTGCGCCCCTCTGAATGCGGCAGCCGGATGCTTCACGTAATCGACGTTTGGAAACTGAGCTCCGACGATCGCCGAGGCAACCGGATCATAAGCCGCGATAGAAGCTCCTTTTTTCTGCAAAGCCTCCAGCACCTTCAGAGATGGCGCTTCGCGAATGTCATCAGTGTCCGGCTTGAATACGAGACCTAAGACGGCGATCTTTTTCCCTGCCACCCCATGCAGCTGTTCCTCCAGCCTCTCCAAAAACCAAGCCGGCTGGGTCGTATTCACGTCGCGGACTTTATCCAAAATCGATAAGGATATCCCATGCTGACCAGCCAACTGAAGCAGGGCGATCGTGTCCTTCGGAAAACAGGAGCCCCCGTACCCGACACCTGCTCGCAAAAACTCAGGTCCAATCCGACTGTCCAATCCCATTCCCTGCGCCACGGTTGTGATATCTGTCCCAAGGACCGTACTCAACCTGGCCAGCTCGTTCATGAAAGAAATTTTCGTCGCTAAAAATGCATTGGAAGCGTATTTGATAAATTCTGCGTTGGCTCTCGTCGTCGTCACTTTGGCAGCGTTTACGCCGTTGTAGAGCTGCTCCATCGCGGCAAACGCTGCTTCATGGTCTGCACCTATGACAATCCTCGAAGGCTTCAAAGCGTCTTGCATGGCGCTTCCTTCGCGAAGAAACTCTGGATTGGAGGCGACGTAAAGACCGTCGTTCCCGCGAAGCTGCTCTGCGATTCTGTCTCCAGTTCCCACTGGGACTGTGCTTTTAATCACGATGACACGTTTACCAGTAGACGGTTGCTGCAGGGATGCTATATCCGAAACCGCAGCGAACAAATAAGACAAATCCGCCGATCCATCCGAGGCTTCCGGCGTTCCTACGCAAATGAACATCATTTCGGCTTCTCTTGCATCCTTGATTTCTGTTGAAAATTGCAGGTTTCCCTGCTCTAGCATCTGCGCCAAGGCTTCTTCTAATCCTGGTTCGTAGATCGGCGACTTGCCCTGCCTGAGCTGGGCAATTTTCGCTGCAACCAGATCGATCCCCAGGATCTCATGGCCGTGCATCGCGAGTGAAACCGCAGTCGTTAAACCAACATACCCGGTACCGATAACGGCAACCTTCATTCTTTCACCCCATCATTTTTTCATCACGCGCAGATAGAGGTCTTCTAGCTTCGCGCGTTGCTTTTCGATGTTATGGTTGCGCTCTACCTTTTCTCTGGCGCGTGCGACGACCTCGCCCCATTCGGCCCGTGCGTCCAATACTTGGTTGATCATCCTGCCCAATTTGGATGGAGATCGCTCAGGGACCAGGTACCCTGTCACTTTATGCTCAATCAGCTCGGGTATTCCAGAATGATAAGTCGAAACGACAGGACGCCCTGTGGCCATGGCTTCCATTAGGACATTCGGTATCCCCTCTTGATCACCGTTTCGTGCGGTCTTGCAGGCGATGATGAACAAATGGCACTTTGCCAGCTCGTGCTGAACCTCTTGATGTGGCAGGGCACCTTTGAGCACAACCTGCTTCCCGAGCTTGTATTTTTTGATCAGCCGTCGCAGCTTTCGCTTTTCCTCTCCCTCTCCCACGATGATAAGCTTGGCTCTGGGATGCTTCTTTCGCACGCTGGCAAAAGCTTTCACCAACGTGTCCATCCCTTTCTTTTCTGTCAAGCGGCCCACGCTAAGCAGGCGAAACTCCTCATTGGCAACAGCACGAGGCGCTTGCATAGGAAACTTCCTCAGGTCGATTCCGGAGCGTATCATGGTTATTTTTTTCGCGGGACACCCGAGACGGATTAACCGTTTTTTCATATGGCCGCTCACTACGGTAAATGCCTTTCCTCTGCGGAACAATTTCCGCAGTGCACGCCGGTATCCCGGATTTCCTTTTACCCGTTTCGTCGCATCAAAGCCATGAAACGATGTAATCAGCGGCAAGCGCGTTTTTCGAGCGTATGGAAGCAGCTCCAAGCCCGCAGGTCCAAATCGCGCGTGCAAGCATTTGATTTTATGTTTTCTCAACCATGTGGAGAGGCCGGCCATATGCTTTCGCACATAGACCGGCGAGTAAGGAAATTGCTTGCGGTTAAACGGACGCTGTCTGGTCAAGACGACCGGCTTTACCTGGTTGTGACCTACCAGCTGTTCGTAAATAAACGTCTCACTTCTCGGAAGAAATTTTCTTCGATAGACCAGAACCCGATGCATGCAACTAGCCTCCCATTTCTTGAGAGTTATCCTTTGGCTTGTGAGCGCATATCTGCTAATTGCAAACGAAGACCTTCCTCGAGGGGAACTTGCGGTTTATATCCAAGACGTGTCTGAGCGAGCGTGATGTTGGCGCATGTACGCTTTGAATCACCTGCTGGACCACTTTGAAACGTGAGCTTGGGCGTGACGTTCAACAAGCCGCCCATGATCGCCAGGACGTCGAGAAGCTTGATTTCCCGATCGCCTCCCACGTTAAAAATTTCGCCTGGAGCGGCGCACTTCGCTGCCAAAATGTTGGCTTGCACCGCATCAGCCACATAAGTAAAGTCTCTCGATTGCTGACCATCTCCGAATATCGTTACTTGCTCCCCTTTCATCAGCTGGCGAAAGAATCGATGAAACGCCATATCCGGGCGTTGTCTGGGACCGTAGACCGTGAAGTAGCGTAGCATCGTAACACGCAAGCCATACGCTTTCACGTAGACCTGACATATTTGTTCCATCGACTCTTTGGTTACCCCGTACGGAGAAACCGGTCGCAGCGGCGCTGTCTCGTCGGTAAACGAGCCTTGCATGGTACCGTATACCGACGAGGAGGAGGACACGACTACCGTAGGCGGTTTAGGTTGCTGCAAGCATGCTTCCAGCAGCATTTGCGTCGCCAGAATATTGTGGTTCACGTAGTCGGTAAAGGCTTTCCCCCAGCTATTGCGCACACCTGGGAGCGCAGCGAGGTGATAGACGACATCTACCCCTTCAAGCCAACCCTTCCAACGCTGCGCTTGCAGCATCGTTGAGTGAAAGGTGAAAGCGGGGTGACTGCCGATCTGTGCCAAATTACGAAGCTTTGCCGCCACATCGTAATTATCCAGAAATCCATCGATCCCGATCACGGTCACCCCTTCACTCAGCAGACGCTGCGTCAGATGGGATCCTATAAATCCGGCACACCCGGTGACCAGCGCTTTTGTCATCGCCGTCGCCGCCTCACTTTCCGTAAACGTTTGATGACCAGGTATCCATTTTTGTATCTATAGACGGGTTTAAACCTGTTTCCCCACCGCTTGAGGTAGTATTTAAAGGTCTTGCGCCGCAAATGGTTCCGTCTGCGTTTCATCTTGCCGTCTGTCAGCTGTCCCCTGTGCTTCGTGCGGTTGTACAGCTTTTTATTGATGAAGCGTACCCGATATTTTTCAATCAGGCGCAGGATAATGCGCCGGTCTTCCATAATGCGCCCTTCATACTTGTCGGAGGTATCCCATCCGCCCACTTCTCTGAGCGCGGCTACCCGATAGCAGCGAGGTGCGACCATCCAGCGATTGTACTTGAGAAATTGGTACTTGTTGCGGAAATGTTTATGTTTGACAAGGAACGGATTGTAGTACCGCCCTCTCCGAACCCGCCAGATTTTCACATTGCCATAATACAACGCCGTGCTCGGCTTGCTTTTGCGAATGTATCTCTTCAGCACTTTCAAGGTTTTCCTCGGCAGCCAGTCATCAGAATCGAGCTGGACGAGGTAAGGTGTATCTACCATCGCTAGTGCTTGATTCATCACTTTCGAAATCCCTGAGTTTTTTTCCATGCGATAGTAGGAGATGTTCGGATGGAACAGGTATTTATCCACTTTTTGTCGCGTCTTGTCTGTTGAGGCGTCATCCATGATCAGCAGCTTCCAGTCTTTACAAGACTGCCTGATCACACTTCTAATCGCTTTGCGAATAAACTTGGCGCGATTATACGTCGGAATCACTACGGTAAAGGTCGGATTCATGGCTCCTCCCTCTTGTTGGCTGGAATGCGAATCGAGGATTTGTCACTCAAAATAAAGACGCCACTACTGTCGGTTGAATTTCCTGTCAGATGTGACGAACGCCCGAATACACTGTCTGTGATTTTCCATGCGACATCGCGCAGGGAGCTACTTTCCAATAAAATGCTGTTTTCAATATGCGCACAATTTTCTAAGTGAACACCGTCTTGAATGGAGACAAAGGGTCCTAGACGACAATTGCGGATCTGACATCCATCCCCTATCAAAACAGGTCCTTCAATTTCACAGTTTTCAACGATGGTATCTTTTCCTATTTGATGTAGTCGTCCCAGTTCACTTGTCAACATCCACCTGTTTGCCTCCAGCCATCTATCGATCGTCCCTACATCCGAGTACTTTCCACTCGCGACAGCATGGGCAATATGATAACCACGATGAATCAAGGATTGGATTGCGTCCGTGATCTCGTACTCACCACGGGCAGATGGCTGAAGTGTAGCAATCGACTCAAAAATGGGTTTGGTAAACAGGTATGCGCCAATAACCGCCAGATTGCTTTTCGGCTGGCGGGGTTTTTCCTCGACCGAAACCAGACGCCCTTCCTGTACTTCGGCGATCCCATAATCCTGTGGTCTCTCCACTTCACTTAGCATCACTACGCCGTCGGTTGCTGTTTCGGAAAACGCACGCGTAAGCCCGTGCAGCGAATCCATCAACAAATTGTCACCGAGTAACAAAATAAACGGTTCGTCATGCAAGAACGGTTGCGCTAATTGGACGGCATGGGCGATTCCCAAGGGTTCTTTCTGCTCGATAAACGTAATGCTAGCCCCGAATTGACTACCATCGCCTACCAAAGGAGGAATTTGCACTTGGGAAGGGTGAATGACGATCCCGATGTCATAGACACCCACTTCACGCAGTTTGCGGATGCAGTAGTGTAAAACCGGATGATTGGCCACAGGGAGGAGGGTTTTGGGCTGCGAATAGGAGAACGGATGAAGACGCGTACCCCGTCCAGCGCACAAGATTAACCCTTTCACAAGTATCACTCCCCAAAGGTGCTCTGCGATACTTATAAGGTATGCTCCTCTTGATTTCTAGACAGGGCAGACGTCCAGCCGAATGAAAGAAAGGGCAGGCACCTATAGGTCCTGCCGCGGGATCATCCTGTTTTACGCAGGTCTTGCTTCGTCGGAGGCGACGCTGCCTTGCGTTTCTTCAACGCCGTTTCAAACACTTCGAGATACCCTTGTGCCGTCGCGTACCAGGAGAACTGCTTGGCTCTCATCAAAGCATTTTTCCCCATTTCTGTACGAATGGAAGGTGCGCTCCAGAGCAGCTTCCAAAGAGCGGGCAGCTCCGCTTTCCAGTCCTTGGGAGGGATTAAAAATCCGCTTCCTTGATGGGTCACGACCTCCCCTATGCCTCCCCTTGGAGTCGTGATGACCGGCTTTCCAGATGCCATCGCCTCCAGATTCACGCGGCAGAACGCTTCTTTCCAAACGGAAGGAGTCGCAACGATATCCCCTACCTGATAGTAAAGCGGCATCTGCGCGCTCGGCACGAAGTTGACGAACTTAACCTTGTCACCAAGCGGCTTAGCCAGCTGCTTCAGCTCGCGTACATAGGGATTCAAGCGATTGCTTCCATACCCCGTCCCCCCGACGATTACGAGGCGAGCCAGCGGATCCTGCTCACAAACTTCCTTGAACGCTTTGAGCAAGACATGAACACCCTTTGCCCGCATAAGCCTTCCCGCATAAAAAAGAACGCGGTCTTCCGGCTTTAAACCGATTTCCTTGCGTATTTTGCGGATCGAATAATGTATTTTGGCTACCTGATAAGGACTGACGTCTACGCCCAAATGAACCGCATGAATTTTATGGGCAGGTATCTTGCATGTTTTCATAAAATGACGACGCAAGAACTCGCTGTTCGTAAAAAAGCCGGAAGCCCTTCTAACCACCTTTTTCATTTTGTCTTTGCTGATCATACCCGGCGATCCATAGACATGGGAATGCATATTGACAAATACCGGGATTTTCGGAAAGTGTCTTTTCAAGGTCAGGACATAGATCGGCCGGTTTTCCACCATGATGACATCCGGCTTCCTCTTGCGAATATGGGAAATGATGCGCCGTAAGTATGGTTTTGGCCCATTGTAGGGGAAGCGAATGAACTGCCGGTTCTCCTCCACCGCTGATTTGGGATAAGTAGCGCAGGTTCGTGTGTAAATGGTGACCTGGTGCTCTGGATCGATCATCTTGGTGACTTCATCGATATCATGCTCAACGGAGCTTCCTTTGACAGGCGGCACGGAGAATGGACCCGGACTAATGATGGCGATCTTCATTTCGCTCCCTCTCCCACTCCTTTTTCAAGGCAAGGACCACCTGATACAAGTATTGATGCTCCTTTGCCTGCTTTTCTTCGAACTCCTTCAACCGCATTTCCCACGAGGCTACCTCTTCTTTTAAGGATGCAATTTCAAGCTCGAGTTTTTCCACATGATCGCGGAGGACCGATTCCTTTTGGGTCAAGATGATTTCAATAGGCTGCTCAGGTGTTGGCGGGGGGCTTTGCTTCAACGCAGTTTCCAAAGCTGCCTCCACCATCAATTCCAGCGCTTCTTCATTTTCCAGCTCAGTTCCTTTTTCTACCGGCTTGACAATCGAGATGCGCTCTACCGCTTCATCTACCACGTAGTTGCCAGAAAAAACGCCTGGCATAACCCAATGAGGAAGATCCCATTTCTTCTTTTTTTCCACAGACATTCCCTCCAACTGTGTTGCCCCTGCCATTCGAGATAACTGCCCGATTACAGGAGTAGCAACTGAACTCGTCATGTATGCTATAGGTTATGACGCACAAGGAAAATGGGTACGTATCCGGTATCGCGGCAAAGAAAAAACCGCTTCGATTGGGATCAATCAAAGCGGTTGACGATTTCTGCGGAAATTCATACTGTAAAGCCGCGCTTGCTCCACGCTGGTGATTTGCTGCTTTTGCCATTCGAGCAAAATCCGATCGATATAGCGGATGTGCAGCTTCCCTACCGTCGCTGCTTCACGCAAGGCAGTTAAAATCAATTCCTCCGAATAGCCATCTTGTCCCGTCCACATATGAATGCTTTCCAGCTCAAAGGGTGACAGCGGGCGACCAAAGGCTTGCTCAAATCGGCTGTAAATAGCAACAGGTTCATCGTCGAGGGCCGCTGCACTTTGACGGAATGGCTCGTGGATCGTCTCCATCACTTGCGGGGCTGCTAGCTGTTCACGCCAGGTTTGGTACAGCTTCCGATACAAAGGAGTCAGATTGTATTGCTCATGCCGCATTCCGGTTTGGGGGTCTACAAATTCGTCAATGCTAATCCACTCTTCCTTCAACAGCTTTTGCAAAGACTGGATTAATCGCATGTTAGACATGGACATTCTCTCTTCCAGCTCTGTCAAGGTTGGGAAACGATTCCCCTCCTGTTGAAAGGAAAGCAGGTGGATGAGCAGCATCATCTCGTCATCTGCCAATGACATGCGTTTATACATTTTCAAAAGCAGGTTGGAGACGGATGTTGCACCTTCTTGCAACAATTGCAATATTTGGGAGTCCATAAAACTGATTCACCTCTGTGTTGGAATGACAAGGGAGTACGTAAACAATAGGAACACCCTGCTGCCCTCCAGCAACAGGGTGTATATACATGCGCCGCGATAAAAATTACGGGTAGAGACGATACAGCATACGAGGGAATGGAATCGTTTCACGAACGTGATCCAATCCGCAGATCCATGCAATGGTACGCTCCAGCCCCAGACCAAACCCGGAGTGAGGCACGGTACCGTATTTGCGCAGATCCAAGTACCAGCGATAAGCGTCCTCAGAGAGCTCGTGCTCGGCAAAGCGCTTTTCCAGAAGCTCTGGATCGTCGATACGTTGGCTGCCGCCGATGATTTCGCCATAGCCTTCTGGAGCGATCATGTCCGCACACAGCACGACTTCTGGACGATTTGGATCTGGCTTCATATAGAAAGCCTTGATCTCTGTCGGATAGTTCGTGATAAAGACAGGCTTGTCGAAATGCTCCGCAATGGTCGTTTCATCTGGAGCGCCAAAATCGTCGCCCCATTTGATGTCGCTGCCTTTTTCTTGGAGCAGTTTGATCGCATCATCGTAGCTGATACGTGGGAAGTCGCCCTTCACGTTTTCCAGCTTGCTGGTATCGCGCTCCAAGGTTTTCAATTCCATTTGGCAATTTTTCAGGACGGATTGTACCACGTGGGATACAAATGCTTCCTGGATACGCAGGTTTTCTTCCTGATCCACGAAAGCCATCTCCGGCTCGATCATCCAGAACTCGATCAGGTGACGACGAGTTTTCGACTTCTCTGCACGGAAAGTCGGACCAAATGAGTACACGCGGCCCAATGCCATCGCAGCTGCTTCCATATACAGCTGGCCGGACTGAGACAGGTACGCGTCCTCGTCAAAATACTTCGTATGGAACAGGTTTGTCGTTCCTTCCGCAGAGGTTGGGGTCAAAATCGGAGGATCGACTTTGTAGAACCCATTTTCCTGGAAGAATTCATACATCGCACGAATGACTTCGGAGCGAACCGCCATGACTGCACGCTGACGTGGCGTACGCAGCCACAGATGGCGATGATCCATCAGGAAGTCTACACCGTGTTCTTTCAGGGAAATCGGATAGTTTTCCGCGAGCTGGATGATTTCTACACCCGTCACGTTCAATTCGTATCCGCTGGGTGCGCGATCATCTGCGCGAACAATACCTGTTATGTATAATGAGCTTTCTTGCGTCAGTTTCGTTGCTTGTTCCCAGACATCTTCAGCTACTTCTGCTTTCACAACAACCCCTTGAATAAAGCCGGAGCCATCACGCAATTGCAGGAATTGGATCTTCCCGCTGCCACGCTTGTTATACAGCCAGCAACCCAAACGTACTTCTTGTCCAACATGCTGCCCAATTCGAGCAATCGTCGTCAACATCGAATCATTTCCCTCCATTTACCGTCACAGACAAATAACTAACGGGTATACCTAGCAATTATACTATTGGGATTAGGCAAATTCAATGAAAGACTGCCTATAAAGTTTACCATAATTATATTATGAAAACAAACTCATTGATTGAGACCAGGATAAAAAAACCTTCCTGCCATTTGCAGAAAGGTTCCTATTTTTATGATTCTTCTTCTTGATCCTGTGATAAATCTGCAAAGTCTTCCAAACTCTCAAGATCCTCTTCCAATGCTGCCATCGGATCCTCATCCGCCAGCGCTTGCAACTCGTCTGCTTCTTCCGTCGATTCGAGCAAGTCGTCTTCTTCGTCCACTCTGCTTCCTTTTTCGCCGATCGCAATCCATTGCAGAACACCGCTCGTCTCTTCATTTGCGGACTGTCGGAATACGGTAATGATCGCTGTCGACCTGTTTTGCTTTTTAAGTGCTGCTGCCAGACCCGCCTGATTTGTCATTCCGACGATACAGTAGTTCGTATTCGCGTAGTGCTCCATCAGTGACACTTTGACGTCCACGCTTGCCTGATTGGCCTCCATCCGAAAAGGGGCAAACCCAAACTGCTGCAGCGTTGTTCCAAGACGCCTGTTGGTGTGCACAGGCTGGAAAGCGAGCTTATCCGCCGTAACCGATCGATCCTCCAGATGCGTCTCCTGAAT
Organism: Brevibacillus centrosporus; assembly: GCF_003710815.1. Taxonomy (GTDB): domain Bacteria; phylum Bacillota; class Bacilli; order Brevibacillales; family Brevibacillaceae; genus Brevibacillus; species Brevibacillus centrosporus. The sequence continues at coordinate 103,517 of NZ_RHHP01000031.1, read as the reverse complement.
CGATCCAGGTGCCAGCTTCGCTCCTGTCACACTGCCATCCGCAAGCTTCTCCTCTGTGACGACTCGGTCATTCAAATGCTTTGTCTCGACGACTTTTTGAGCCAGCTTCTCGCCTGTGACACTTCCTTCAGCCAGATGTTTGCCGGTCAAGCTTTCTAAAACGACGTGCTCTCCTGTTACCGATTTGTATTCCAGCTTGTTGCCGTCCACCACGCGATCAACCAGCTTCTCTCGCGTGACACTGCCTTCCTGCAGCTTTTCCTTCGTGATGGATTTCGGGACGAGATGTTCATTTTGAACAGACAAACTAGCCAGGTGTGCGCTGGTAATGACCTTTTCTGCAAGCTTCTCCCCAGTCACGGACGCTTTGCTCAGGTGGCGTGTTTTCACGGCCTCGCTCGCCATCTTTTGCGCTGTCACCGCTGAATCTGCCAGTTTGCCCGTGTTTACACTTAATTCCGTAATTTTATCGGTAGAAACGGATTCCGGGGCAAGCTTGGATGTCGTGATGACGTGATCCGCGAGATGATGGGTTTGAACCGCATACTCCCGAAGATGGTTGCTGCCGATAAGGCGATCGGTCAAGTGCTGTTCTTCAATGGACTTTTTGGCAATTTTTTCAGGAATGACGGCTCCGTCAGCGAGATGCTTGGCGTCCACACTGTCTTCCAGCAAATGATGACCCCATATACTGCGAGTTGCCAGCTTATCGCCGGTGATGGCACGATCCGCCACCTTGGAAGTCGTCACTTGGTCGTCGGCTATTTTTTTCGTGGTCACGACATTGTCTTGCAAGTGAGTGGTCTGAATGCTGCCCGCTTTTAGATGAACACTGCCAATCGATTCCTTCGCGACTTTCTCCGAGGTCACACTCGAATGATCCAGATGCTCAGTCAATACAGCAAACGTGCCGATTTTGTCACTGGTGACCGCCTCTGAATGGAGATGCTGACTGAAAATCGATTGAAAGCCAATATGGACATCCGTCACAGATCCGGGTGCCAGGTTGTCGCTATCGATTGCATGCTCTGCCAGATGATGATGAAAAATGGCCCCTTCACGTATGTGCTGGGACTCGACTGCATCCTCATCGATCTTGTTGGCCGTAACCGACGCATCGCGGAGCTTGTCGGTCGTAACCGCGCCATCCTCGAGCTTCACGGAATTAATGACGTAATTGGCCAAATGCCTGGTCTGTACACCGCCTGTCTTGATTTTGTCTCCGGTAATCGCCTGATCCTGAACCAGCTCAGTCGTGATCGACTGCTCCTGGATATGCTTGCTTTGAATCGCTCCCTCTGCAAATTTCATCGAGTCAATGACTTTATCCGCCAGCTTATCAGAAGTGATGCTGTTGTTCAGAAGCTTTTGACCGGAGATGGAGCGATCACAAATCATGTCACTGTTGATGATTCCTTTTGCGATGTGTTCACTTTGGACCGCGTGGGGTGCGATTTTATTCGAGGTCACACTTTGGTCGGCAAGCTTGCTGCTGTCTACGGCATAATCCTTGAGCAGCGCCGTTTCCAAGGTTCCAGGCTTAATTTTGCTAGCATCAATGGCGCGGTTTGCGATTTTTTCATTCGTGACGGATTGATCAGTCAGGTCATCTGTATAGACAAATGATCTCACCCGGTCATCATTGCGATCCTTAATCACACGGGTAAAAGTTGTTTGATTAGAAGAAATACCTTGTTTCGGTATCTTTTGAAAAGGTGGTGTCTTTGGCGCGCTTGGCTCGATGTTCGTCTGATTTGGGAAGCCTGAGGTAAGATCTACCTCCAGCAATTCTGTCTCGAGCTCCTGGAGCCAATCCGTATCTTTATTGGTTTGCAAGAGCGGAATTTCGTTTTCCAGGGAGTTTTGCCGCATCGTTTTCCCCAGATTTTTATTTAGCTTTCGCCGATTTACATTTGCCATAGAGTCTCCTTGCCTCCTGATGTCTTTCCCGTATCTTATGTAGGGTATTCATGGAAATAGGCGTTTGGTACACGGTAGGAAAAATTATCCTTGATGTGGCTGATAGAGTTCATTTGCACGGTACTTCATCTGTGTCACAGGCACAAAAAAACCTGCCAGCCAAAAGGATTAACCTTTGGCAAGCAGGCTTTAAAAAAGACGTAGCTTCCTTGTGTTTTACACGAGTACTTCTTCTTTTGTTTGGTTTTGTTCGAGCAGCTTACGGAACTCATCGCCCTGTAGAACCTCTGCATCCAGCAACGTCTGCAATCCGTTTTTAAAGACAGCATCGCATTTTCCAAGCATATCGTGCGTCTGCTTCAGAAGATTGTCCAGCAGGTACTCGACTTCATCGTGAATCCGCGTCTTATCGATAAACTGCGGATGGATGATCCCCAGACGCGACATCCCACTCTGAACAATCTCCTGCGCCATACCTAACGCTTGCTCAAAGTCGTTCTTCGAGCCCGTACTGCGTCCACCATAATAAATTTCTTCCGCTACCGCACCGCCGAGGCTGACCATGATCTGTTTTTCCATGGCCTCTTTCGTATACAGGTAACGATCCTCCAGTGGATTTTGACGGACATAGCCCAATGCTTGTCCACGAGGGCTTAGGGTTACCTGTGAAACGGAGCCCGGACGTACCATTTCACTGACGATCGCATGTCCAAGCTCATGGAGAGCCACGCGTCTTTTTTCCTCTGCGGAGGCTTCACGGTCAACCTTTTCACCAAGCATGACCTTGTCTACTGCATAGGCAAAGTGACGCGCTTCAATTTTCGAGCTGCTGTCTCGCATCGCATAGATCGCCGCTTCATTCGCAACACTCTCCAGCTGAGCACCGGAGAAACCAAATGTCTCCTGCGCTACCTTTTCCAGCGCTACATCGGAACCCAGCGGCTTGTTAGCCGTATGAATCGTCAAAATTTGTTCGCGAGCCGGCTTATCTGGCAAATCGACATTGATGTGGCGGTCAAAGCGGCCTGGACGCAGTAAGGCAGAATCCAGCATGTCTTTGCGGTTGGTTGCTGCCATGACGAGTACACGCGGCTTGTCGCTAGTTGCGACGCCATCCATTTCCGTGAGCAGTTGGTTCAACGTCTGGTCGTACTCTTTTTGCTGCTGGCCGTCGCGTTTTCCCCCGATGACGTCAATCTCATCGATGAAAATGATCGCACTGTCCTGACCATTTTTCTCCGCCATGGCTTTTACTTCTTTAAACATATCGCGAACTCGCTGCGCACCAACACCCACGTACATCTCCACAAACTGGGATCCGGAGGCTGCCACGAAGGCAGAGTTGGTGTAGTTCGCCGCCGCTTTGGCCATAAGCGTCTTCCCTGTTCCCGGAGGTCCTGTCAGCAGGACACCTTTAATGGGACGGATGCCGTACTGCTCGATCTTGTCTTTGTACACGAGAAAATCCAGGGCTTCTTTCAGCTCCTTCTTTGCTCGCTCCTGTCCTCCGATATCAGCGAACTGTATATCCGTTTTGGGAATGACATGTTTGCTTTGCTTTTTCTTTCCTCCGAGCGCAAAATTGCCTCCCTGACCGCCTTGCTGACGAATCAAGAGGAAAAAAAGACCCCCGAGTACCAATGCGAACAGTACAAAAGGAGTAATATTTACGCCTAGAAACAACAGAAAGATCAAGACTCCGGGGATGATACCGATCAAGGCTTCTTTACCCACGAGCCGTCACCTCATCTTCCATGGTTCGGGGAACGATCGTATAGAAATCCTCCGTCCCCTTTTTTAAATAAACATAAATGTTGTTGTCATCCATCAAGGCAGACGCATCATCTAACTGATGGTCTTTTTTCCATTGGTCCACGAGCTGTGGAATCCGGCTGTATTGATGCAAATCGATCGCTTCTGTAAATACAAACTGACCATTCGTCCAGATCTCTCGCAAATCCTGTGACTGGTTATCGACGGAAATGACCACTTTCTTGTTGGCGGACAGCTTCGATGTCACGTCCACCAGCTTGCGGTATTCTTCGGGAAACGATTCAGGCTTTGTTACCTTCAAATCTATCTGAATTTGATCTTTACCCACGTCCAAATGCGTTAATGAAGCCGATTGCAGCTGTCCGATTTCGGTACGGATCGGTTCCTCTATCTCGATCTTTTGATACAAGAACCATCCGCCGAACAGGAGAGCAAGTGTCGCTACCAAGGACAGTCCAATTGTACCCTTTTTCATTTGCACTGTAGCTTCTCCCCCTTGCCAATACGTTCTGTTCTCTCTCTTCAACGAAACCAGTATATCATATGAGTATATCATTTTATTATACAGTTACTGGTTATGATGCCATTTCAGCCTCCTCTTAACAACAAAAAGACCTTTTCCCATAGAAAAGGTCTTTTGCGCTTCAAACGTACTTTTCCTGTTTTAAAACGTAGGGGACAACACGTAAGAGGCAAGCAGGGCACCACTGAACAAATCGTAATGCACATAGCGGAAACGCCCATCCTTGTCTTTCAAGGTTACTTCCCAAAAACGCTTCTCGTTTTCCAGTCCAGGCACGATATGCGTGATGGTCGCTTCAGGGAAGCTTTTCAGCACGGCTGCTTCCACGTTTTTCCTCGGAACAGCACGATCCATCCGATCAAACGCAGCAGTTTTATCCGTCAGCCACGCTACGACTGGTGTTCCCACTTTGTTTTTCCCGAGTACGACAGCATAGCTCTGCTTTCCTCTGTACTCATCAATCGAATCAACCTGCGTGATCGTTGTGCGCTCCGCTACCCATTGCATGACTTGCTCATCAAAGTTACTTCGTGCCCCTACGACGGTAGAGGCTAAATGGTACGTGAAGCCCGTCCCGACAATTACGAGAGCGGCGATCACGACCACGATCATTCTCACTGCCACAGTCCAATAACTCCTTTTTCCCCATGACCCTACAGGCGGAAGCGCAGCTGATCCCGTTTTTCCCCTGCAGCGGTCTTGATTTGCATCTCGATATCCATTTGCTGGATAGTACCCGTGGCAGGCTCGTACCACAGCTGATAGGTGACGCCAATTCCTTTGGTTAGCTCCGGCGTCATTTCGGAGACTGGAAACGATGGCCCAAGCCAGAGGGATAACAGAGAAGTCACTTCCCTTGGCGGCAAGGACAGTCGATATCCCTTCCAGCCTTGCCCGCTAGGATCTTGCATAGGTTGAGGTGCTACCGATTGTATGACGCTCTTGATCACTGCGGCATGCTCGTGCGGTGTGTACAATGCGTAGGGAAGCGAGGCACTATCCTGCTTCTGCCCATCTATTTGTACGTTTACCTGTGGCTCACCGTTACGTGCAATCTCCAATTGATGACCGCCTATTTCTCCACTCAACTCGAATTGTTCCTGCTGGTATCGCCCATTCAATGCTTGATCCTTCACATAAACGATGAAGGATCGCTCTTCATCCTTGGTCAATTGATCCAAAAGCATAGACAGTGTTACTGGATCATAGCCTGCCCCTGCTCCCTGCTCCATGACTCGACCGCCTTTCATGTCGCTCTCGCTGCCGAGCTTGCCAAGAGCGATACCCACGAAAAACAGACTGAGAAAGATGGGTACGAGCCACCAAAGCAGCCTGGGCCGTACATACATGTCCACATCCCCCTGTCCCGTTTTTGTCTAAGCCTATGCTATACGGGAAGGTTTTAGAACCGGACGGAAAAGTTGCTAATCATAGCATGGAACATGACGGTCATACTACATGTACACCCCGAGGAGGTGAGCGCGTGAAGAGTTCTGGGCAGACTACATCTCCTGACGTACTAGGGTTTTTGTTGCAGGAATACCGCGTCTCCTGGGCAGCATTGTCTTCACCACTGCGTAACTCGTCTCATACACCCACCCTGCATTTCCGCCATCATCTCTTGAGCGAGCTATGGCGAAAATGAGCACGGCAAGTTGTTGAAACCAAATTCCCCTACCTACACCTAACCCTCTTTACTCCTGTCCTCACCTGGCAGGAGCCTTTTTACCGTTTCAATGCTTGAAACACACGGTTGGCTTCGTAAATAGCCCGTTCTTCATCCAAGGTCAGCAACTGATGATTACGCATCAAATACTTCCCTGCTACAATCGTATCCTTTACATCGCGTCCATTCGCCGCGTACACCACATGGGAAATAGGTTCATGAGCCGGATGGAAATGAGCTTGATGGCTGTCCAGTACGATGAGGTCTGCTTTTTTGCCCACTTCGATGCTGCCGAGCGTATCTGCCTGGAATACACCCTCGGCCCCATAGCGAGTCGCCATCCGAAGGGCTTCCTCTGCCGGTACCGCTACAGGATCGTTGTTCACACCTTTATGCAAAATCGCAGCCAGCTTCAGTTCTTCAAACAGGTTCAGGTTGTTGTTGCTCGCAGAGCTGTCTGTACCCAGCGAGACGCTTACGCCCTTTGCCAGCATTTTTGGTACAGGAGCCACTCCGCTCGCCAGCTTCAGATTGCTCACGACATTGTGGGAAACTTTCACTTGGTATTTTGCCAAAATGTCAATCTCTTCATCCGTCAGATGGACTGCATGCGCAACCAGTGTCGGACGGGCAAACATGCCGAGCTTTTCTAGATGAGCTACCGGACGAAGCCCGTAATCCTTTTCGTTTTGTCCAACTTCCCAAGCCGTTTCGGACATATGGATGTGAAGCGGGAGGGACAGCTCATCTGCTTTTTCAATGATTTGTGTAATGAACTGTGGATCGCATGTATACGGAGCATGCGGTGCCATCATGACTGTGATGCGTCCATCTGCCTGGTTGTGCCATTCCTTTGCAAACTTAACCGATTCTTGCAGCTTTGCTTGACGCTCCTCCTCCGAGCATAGGCCGATCATCCCCCGGCACAGACGAGCGCGCATTCCAGCCGTATCAACTGCTTTTGCTACTTCATCCATGTGGTCGTACATATCGACGAAGGTAGTCGTACCCGTACGGATCATCTCGATCAGAGAAAGATGGGTGCCCCATTTCACGTGATTCGCCGTAAATTGTGCTTCCAGCGGCCACATCTTGTCCTCCAGCCATTGCTGCAGCGGCAAATCATCCGCGTACCCGCGCAGCAGAGACATGCCTGCGTGCCCATGCGTATTGATCAAGCCAGGAAGGACATAATCGCCCTTTTGATCGATGACTTCATCATAGCCTGCGTCAGACAGGTCCTCTGGTGTAGGACCCACATAAGTAATGGTGTCGCCTTCAAATGCGACAGCACCGTCGTGGATGACTTCGTTCGTCTCGTTGACTGTTAGAACCGTTGCGTGAATGAGGATCGTCTTTTTCATGGATACACTCCGTTCTTTACGTTAGATAATAAGCTAAGCTTTGCATATTGGATGTCACATCAGCATAGTGAATTCGCACATCTTTCGGGGCGCGAATCGTGGTGGGCGCAAAGTTCAAAATCCCTTTGATCCCCGCTTCAGTCAACTGATCACATACGGATTGCGCAGCCGGTGCAGGCACAGTGATAATCGCCAGCTTGATCTGTTGATCTGCGATGGTCTGTGCCAGCTCCTCCAAGGGCTGAATGGACAACCCAGCCACTTTTTTTCCCAGCTTTTCCGGATCGCAATCAAAGATGGCCGCAATACGCATGTTATCCTTCAAATAAGCGTTGTAGTTGCTGATCGCATGGCCCAAGTGCCCGGCACCAACCAAGGCTACCCGTATTTCATCTGTCAGCTTGAGGATTTGACGTATTTTTTCTACCAGGTAATTTACATCGTAGCCAATTCCCTTTTTGCCAAAGTCCCCGAACGTGGCGAGATCTTTTCGGATTTGCGCCGGATTGACGTCCAGATTCTTGCCCATCTGTTGAGAGGAAACGGTTGCCACGCCCACTTGCTGCAAGTAACTCAAATAGCGCAGATAGATCGGCAGGCGGCGGACAACCGCTTCCGAAATCTTTTCTTGTTTGGCCACGTTTGGTCTCCCCTCTTCATTTCTTAGCCTTCAATACCCGGTAATCTACTCCATTCGATAAAATCGTGATTGTTCCATCGTGACTGGTGATATACGTTTCGGCCCACGACTCCCCAAGACGCTCTAGCACTTCGGAGTGGCCGTCTCTCATGCTGTCTTTGTTCTTACCTGTCTGGATAATCGCCACCTGTGGATCGACCTTCGTCAAGAACGGCTGGGAAGAGCCTTGATTGCTGCCCTGGTCCCCGACCTTCAGCACTTCTGCTTTCAAAAGGTCTGGATGCCACTGCAGCAAACGCTCCTCCGCTTGCTCATTAATCCCGCTGGTAAACAAAAATCGCAGATTCCCATGCTTCAGCTGAAAGACGAGCGAATTGTTCTGTGGAGACAGAAACAACGGCTCCTGTGGCAGCAGCACCTGCATAGATACCTCACTGCTCAGCTTGAACTCGCCAGGAGCTGTGACCGTAATCCGTTTGAGGGTAGAGCGCACAGGGAGCGCTTTGACGATGCTTTGCTCAATCAGCTTCGGTACAATCACGTTTTCAACCAGAATTTTTCCAGTGAGCTGCTCGTAGCCACCCACATGCTCCGGCTGGTCATTGGTCAGGACCAGGTAATCCAGACGCGTTAATTTGCGCTCGGACAATCGTTCAAACAAAACTGGCCAATCTTCTGCAATTCCAGAATCGATCAGCATCGTCTTGCCACCAGGCAATCGGACAAGTGTGCTTTCTCCATTCGGAAGGGCAAAATAGGTAATCACAAGACCTGAGAAGTCTTGCTCGTTCTCACTGGCATACGGATCCTCCACCTTTACCGCACTCTGTGACGGACTCTCAAAAGAGTACGCGAAGAGAAAAGCCGCACAAAACCCCAGAAGTAACCAGCGCCATTTTGTTTTCCATCCCACTATTTTATCACCTAAATCCTTGGGAGACTATTGCTTCATTTTATGAGTCTAACAAGGTGGACATACCGAGGAATGGTTCGATTCTCTCACGCAGCTCTGGCCATGGACCGCTCTCTACGGCATAAGGCGGCAGGGATTGCAGAAAAGACCGCCCATATCTTGCCTCGACGATTCGCGTATCAAAGAGAATCACCACACCACGATCCAGGTGGTGACGGATCAATCTCCCTACCCCTTGCTTGAACAAAATCACCGCTTGAGGCAATGCCATCGACATAAACGCATTCTTTCCTTCTGTCTTCAGCAGCTCGGAACGTCCTTGATAAACCGGATGATTCGGTGGGGTAAATGGCAGCTTGACAATAACCAGACTGCTCAGTGCTTCGCCAGGGATATCTACCCCCTCCCAAAAGCTGCTCGTTCCAAGCAGTACGCTTTTCTCTATCGTTTGAAACAAACCGACCAGCTTGCTTCGGTTGTTACTGTCGATCCCATGTCCGAGAAGCGTATAGGAGTCAGGGGCATCTGCCAGACGTTCCTTCATCGCGTTGTAGACCAGACGCAGCATTGAATGAGATGTAAACAGGATCAGCGTGCGTCCCTTCGATGCCAGTACTACATCCACACAGCCCTGCACCACTGCATCTACATAAGTCAGATCGTTTTCCTTGCCAGGCGCAGGAAAATCGGATGGGATGAGCAGCAAGCCTTGGTGTTCATAATCAAAAGGCGAAGGAATGGAGAGCGTTCTGACTCTCTCTTCCGGTAATTGATCCAGCCCAAATCGATTGATTACGTAAGAAAAGCTGTTTTTCACAGTCAAGGTCGCCGAAGTGAGAATCATGCTCTGTTTCTGAGCAAAAAGCGGCTCGGTAAGAGAATCAGAGACCTTCAAGAGCGCTGCCGAAAGATGCACCTGCTTGCGCGCTGTCCGTGCCTCTACCTCCATCCAGTACACGTACTGCGGATCTTGCTCCAGTAAAAAGAAATGGAGCAGTTCGGTTACCTTTTGCCAGTCATTCAATAGCCCGAACAGATCTGTCCGCAAACTGCGCAAAGCAAACGGCGGCTTATCGTCAGCCGGCAGCCCTCGAACAAAACGATCAAACACCTGTGCAAAAGCGGACATGCTTTCGATGAGCTTGCGCGTCGTTTTTCGGATCCGCTCATGTTTACCCGTAAAGGATTCCACTCGATAGCGGACCGTTTCTCTCCCCGCTTCCGTCGTTTCCTCCGCACGGTCCGAGGCCCAAGCATACAACAGCTGCGTCCAGTGGGTAGCTTTATCACGCAAAGGAGCGTATAGGGCTTGCAGCTCCGCCATATGTTCTGCGACAAAGTCTTGTGGAGCACCTACCCAGCTCTCCCATTCCTCTGCAAAGCGAGTCAGTGCCGCACCTGGCTCCACGGACGCCCGGTCCAAGAGAAACAAAAGCTGTGTCGTGGTAAACTGTTTTCCCATATGCTGGGTCGCGGCGTCTTCCAGATGGTGCGCCTCGTCGATAATCGCCACTTCATATGGCGGCAGTATCCGATTTTCCGCTTGCAGATCACTGATCAGCAAAGCATGATTGACGATCAAAACGTCAGCGTCCTTTGCTCGATCCTTTGCCTGGAAGTAATAACAACGGCTAAACCAAGGACAAGCTCTGTTCAGACAGGAGCCTGTATCGCTTTTTACTTGCTGCCAAAACAGCTGTCCGGTCGGGGGCATGCTCAACTCTTCCACATCCCCCGTCTCTGTCTGCGTCAGCCATGCCAGCATCTGACCTTTGACCAGACGCATTTCCTGACTGCTGCCTTCGATCGGCTCCTCGAGTGCCTGCTCAAATTTGCGCAGACACAGGTAGTTTCCTCTGCCTTTCAAGGTGGCCGCACTGAATTCAAAGGGGAGTGTCTGCTGCAAGCTCATGATTTCTTTGTTGAACAGCTGTTCTTGAAGCTGGATCGTATTCGTGCTGACTACAAGCTGCTGTCCATTTTGCTTTGCCCAGATGATACCTGGAAACAGATACCCCAAAGATTTTCCTGTACCGGTACCTGCTTCGATCAGCAAATGCGTGCCGTCCTGCATTGCTTCAAAAACGGCGTGCATCATCGCCTCCTGAGCATCACGACGCTGATACACCGCTACGTGTACGCTCATGCTTCCCGCGTCGCCTAACACTTGACCCAGCAGCTCGTCAAAAGGCGCTATTGACGTTGTGTCGTACGCAGGTGTGCGAAGCGAAGCAGTCAGCTTTTCTCGACGCTTTCGCAATGCCAGCTGACGGTAAATATCCCACATTTCAGACGGCTCGTTTAAAACGGCCTCGGCCTCGGCATCCAGCAATGGAATCTCCGCCATTTTTTCCATTTCCACATAGCGCAAAAGCGCGTCAATATCCGATCGAAAGGATGAAACGAGCATTTGCAGTCGCTGAATCGTCACGAGCGGCATTTCATTTACGATGTTCATCAGATGTAAAAACAGTTGAGCAGTTGCCATCGCATCGCTGTCCGCCTGATGCGGATTCTCATGCTCGATATCCAAATCGGAGGCCAGCTCACCCAGCCTGTAGCTATTTTGAGTGGGCATCAACAAGCGCGATAGCTCAACAGTATCGAGCACATAGCCGTCAAACGCATAATAGCCCTGGCTCAGCAGGGCTTCTTGTAAAAATTGGAGGTCAAAGCTTGCATTGTGGGCAACAAAAGCCCGTCCATCCAGCAACCGCAGCAAACGCGGAAAAACTTCCTCTAGCGAAGGAGCGTCTGCTACCATCTCCTCCGTGATACCCGTTAATTGTGTAATAAAGGGTGGGATCGCCTGTCCCGGATTCACCAAGGTGGAAAAGCTGTCAGTCACGATGCCATCGTCAATCGCAACGGCTCCGATCTGGATGATGCTGTCTCCTTGGCGTGGATGGCTTCCCGTCGTTTCAAAGTCTACAACCAGTAATCGATTCAAACGTTTGTCACCTCGTAACCTGGGCGGATCCTAGTCATCCGCTCCCCCCACACACTTCGGCAACCACAGGCGGATTTCCTGCTTTTTTGCTCCGTTAGGATTGAAACAGTTCTTTATTGCGCACTGCTTCTCCTAATTTCGTTGCACACAGCTGCATGTATATCGGCACTTCGCGGAAATGCTCCGCATGTGTCAGTGTTCGCTGAAAATATTGTTCGGCAAGCCGCCAGTTTTCCTCGACGACAGCCAAACGTCCCAAATGGAAATAGCCAAGTGCACGAACATAAGGATCCTGATCGTCTGTAAAATCTTTTGCAAGACGCCTTGCCGAAGCAAGCTCACCCAGCTTTTCATACGCGGATATCATCCCGGATTGTCCCAAGCGATTGTCTCGATCCCTTTCCAGGATATGGCGAAATGCTGCCATCGCCTGGTCCACCTTTCCGTCAAACAAGAGCATCCACCCGTAGCTAAAGGTAAAATCGTCGTTTTCAGGTGACAGCGTAATGGCTTTTTTCAACAAGGTCAATGCCCGTTTGGTACCTACGATCAGCCATGTGTTCCAGGCCAGACCGTGCCAAGCCCAGCCCGCTTTTGGCAAACGCTCCGACAAGAAATGATAGCAGATCTGCGCCCTGTGATAGTTGCCCACCGATTCGTATAAGGACGCCATTTCCTGAAGCGTGTCGTTATCCAGCTCCCTCGTCGGAAGCTGCAAAGAAGGTGGCGGAGTCAGCTCTGCTTCCTCATCCATTGCTTGCACCTGCTGGGCTGCTCGCAGCCATAGCATTTGGGCTTCCCAATCGTGCTCATCCTTTTGCATATAGCGTTCAATTTCATCCAAAGCCTCTTGAGCATCCCCGTCCAGATAGTAGCAGAGCGCCAGATTATAGCGAGCTTCCTCCTGATCCGGCTTCGCTTCCAGAGACAGCTTGAAAGCTTGAGCAGCTTCCAGCCATTGCTGCTCCTCCGCAAGAATGCAGCCTATGGCATTGTAGCTGATAGCCACGACCGTAGGAGAGCTGGCAGATCTGCTAAGCAAACGGAATTCGCGAAAAGCCCCCTCCTGTTCCTCGCAGAACAATAAGCTATACGCATAGTACAAGCGTCCGCTCTCCCAATCGGGGGATTCCTCAATCAGCTCGGCAAAGCACTTTTTCGCATCCTGATACATTCGCAGATGATAGAAGCCTTCTCCCCGGCGAAACTTCGGCTCATACGCGCTAGCTTCCTTGGGTGGAGAGGCAGGTGTATAGCTGGTTTTCTCCGTTTTTTCCATGGCTGATCCCTGCTCGTTTGTCATGGTTATCGTTGCTTTCACTGCGGACAGGCTTTCTGCAGCCGGTACACTTTTTTCTTCGGGGCTAATTTGCCCTTCCATTTCCTTCACACGCCTGATCGCATTGGATAATCGCTCTTCAAATTGTAGCCACAAATCTACGACAGTATCACTTACCTGACGCAAATAGAACAATTGGTCGGCCAGCTGCAGTCTCTCTTGCTCCGAGGCATCCGACCACTGCTCCTCAATCGTTTCCGCTTTGGAGCGCAAAACTTGGAACCACTCTTCAATTTTCACGCAAAAGCCACCCCCTATGAGGCGTGAGTACTTTCATTGTCTCACAAGGTGGGTGGCTCTATGCAGGGCGATCTGATAGCCGGTTACAGGATCGTCGCGTGGATCTCTTCTCCGAGCAATTCTTTGATCTGATTTTTCTCATCCATGATGGCAACGCGCGGCTTATAGGTGCGAGCCTCTTCGTCGGTCATCATCGCATACGCAATAATGATGACGATATCGCCTTCCTGTACGAGCCTAGCAGCCGCTCCATTCAAGCAAATGACACCGCTGCCCGGTGCTCCCTCGATCACGTAGGTTTCCAGGCGGGCCCCATTGTTGTTATTGACAATTTGCACCTTTTCATTTGGTAAAATATCCAGCGCATCCAACAAATTTTTATCAATCGTAATGCTGCCTACGTAATTGAGATTGGCTTCGGTTACTGTGGCGCGGTGGATTTTTGCCTTCATCATCGTGCGGAACACAGGTAATTCCTCCCTTATCAATCGTGGATCTTAGATGTTTGTAATCAGATTGTCGATCAGTCTTGTATGGCCAAAACGGACCGCGAGCACGATGATGATCGACTCTCCCGGTGTTCTCTGTTCAACAGGATTTAAATCCGGATAGCGGAGCAATTCCACATAGTCAATGGACGCAAGAGGCATCGCATCGATCATGTGGATAATCCGCTCACGAATCTCGGACAGGGCGACCCCTTCCTCAATCCAAGACTTTGCCTGCTTCAAGCTTTGGGACAAAACCAATGCTTCCTTGCGCTGCTCGGCAGTCAAATACACATTCCGCGAGCTCATCGCCAGCCCGTCTTCCTCACGTACGATTGGGCAAGGAACGATCTGTACAGGCATGGACAAGTCATATGTCATCTGCGTGACGACTGCGACCTGCTGCGCATCCTTTTGGCCAAAGAACGCGAAGTCAGGCTGTACAATCTGAAACAGCTTGGTCACGACAGTCGCTACTCCGTCAAAATGGCCAGGGCGCGATTTACCGCACAGCTGCTCCGTTACATTGGATACGGAAATATTGGTCAAAATCGGTTTTGGGTACATCTCGCTGACTTCTGGCGTAAACAACAGGTCTACACCTGCAGATTGGGCCATTTGCCGGTCGTGCTCGATGTCTCGAGGGTACCGCTCAAAATCTTCATTCGGACCAAATTGCAGCGGATTGACAAAAATACTCATGACCACGAGATCGCATTTTTCTCTCGCTGCTTTTACAAGACTCAGATGACCTTGGTGCAAAAAGCCCATGGTCGGTACAATTCCGATTGTTTTGCCCAGACGTCTTGCTTCCTTTATATGAACGCGCATTTCAGCTATGGTTGAAATCTGCTGCATGGTTTGAATCATTTCGTGGCCACTCCTTCGCCGTACAGCTGTTTGATGGTTTTCTCCGACGCGCGGAAGACGTGCTCAGGCGCAGGGAAGCTCCGTTTTTCCACATCTTGAGCGTATCCCGCTACCGCTTCGCGAATCGTCTCTCCAATATCCGCATAACGTTTGACAAACTTAGGTGTGATCGAGGACGCATAGCCGACTACATCGTGGAAGACGAGAACTTGACCATCGCAGGTCACGCCTGCACCGATTCCGATTACAGGAATGTCCAATTTTTTCGCAATCATTCCCGTCACTTCCTCAGGAACACATTCCAGTACGATCGCAAAAATACCGGCTGCCTGCAGAGCAAGTGCATCTTCCAACAGTCGCTGTGCTTGCTCCAGATCACGTCCCTGTACTTTATAGCCACCTAGCTGATGAACGGACTGTGGCGTCAAACCGATGTGTCCCACGACCGGGATTCCCGCTTGAACACAGCGCGTAACCAGTGGAGCAAGCTCCTGTCCGCCTTCCATTTTTACCGCTTTTGCAAGGCCTTCCTGCATGAGGCGCCCCGCATTTTTTACACCTTCCTCTACCGTTCCGTGATAGCTGAGGAAAGGCAGGTCTGCTACAACAAACGTTCTTTTTGCTGCACGGGTAACCGCTTTCGTATGATGGACCATATCCTCCATCGTCACAGGAATCGTCGAGTCATAGCCGAGTACGACCATTCCAAGCGAGTCCCCTACTAATATCATGTCCACTCCCGCTTCCTCGACCAGCTTGGCGGAAGGGAAATCGTATGCTGTCATCATGGTGATGGGAATGCCCGCTTCTTTCTTCTTTCGGATGTCCGAAGTAGTGATTTGCTTAGTACCATTTGCCATCCTTTTCACCTCTGTACGCACCTAACCTGTGGGGCAAATGGAATCAAAAAACCTTCTCGCCGAAATCGGGAGAAGGTTGTCCATGCCAAAGAGACATTTAACGTCTTTTACGGATTCCTTCTGTCTCGGTCCACACAGGCTCTGAGCAGATTCTTGTCCATTCTTCATTCACTTAAGCTTTCGCAATAAGACCATAAATTACTCCGGGAGTACCGTTCACCACGTGATACAGCCTCCACTTTATGGAGTATAACAGAAGATTTACGGATTTGCACGATAATTGACGTCAGCGGAATACACTTTATGTACGACACCAGCCTGATCTTCCACCATTAGAACGCCTTCATCGTCCAGAGCGATGGCTCGTCCCTCAAGCCTTTGGGAAATCGTTTGCACATTTACCCAGCGGCCTATCGTGTAGGAATGAGCTTCCCACTCTTGTTTTACACGCCCGAAGCCGTTCTCCAAGTAATAATCGTACTCCTCTTCAAAAAAGCGGCAAAATTGCTGGATGAACGATGCACGCTTTAAGGATTGTCCCGACTCGATCCGCAGGGAAGTCGCGATCTTCGCCAGATCCTGTGGAAAGTCCTCCTCCACGCTGTTTGCATTGATGCCAATACCGATCACAAGATAGTTCACTCGATCCGATTCTGCGTTTAGCTCCGTCAATATTCCACAAACTTTTTTATCCCCAATAAAAATGTCATTCGGCCATTTGATTTTGACGGGAAGTCCCGTTTCTTCCCGGATGGTTCGGGCGACACTTACCGCAGTCAAAAGGGTCATTTGCGGCGTCTTTGGCAGCGGTATGGCAGGTCGGATGATCAAGCTCATCCAGATGCCCGTTCCTTTTGGCGAATGCCATGGACGGCCCAAGCGACCTTTTCCGCCAGTCTGCAGCTCGGCCAAAACGAGAGTGCCCTCTTTTGCCCCTCGAGCGGCTGCTTCTTGTGCAAGCGGCTGTGTCGACACCACTTCATCGTGTGCGATAACCTGCTGTCCGATACGTTTTGTGTCCAGCCCGGCCGTGATCTCTGCTGCAGATAAACGATCCGGTGCAATCAGCAAGCGATAGCCGGATTTGCGAACAGCTTCAAATTCATAGCCGTCCTTTCGCAGCTCCTCGATATGCTTCCAAACCGCTGTACGCGAGCAGCCGCACGACTGGCTTAATTCTTCTCCAGAGATGAACTCTCCAGGGTGATCATGAAAGGCTTTTAAAATGACCTGTTTAATATTCATTTCGTGCAACCTCTTTCTTTGCCGCCTCGAGCAAGTCTTCCGGTGTATTGGGCAAACCTTGCAGGGCCACTTGAGACAACAGGGTCGCAAGTGTACGCCAAATCCATTCACCCGGTTTCTTCTGAAGTGCTGCTTGCAAATCCAAGCCTGACACCGCTAGCTCTTTTACGGTTTTGATCGGCATCGCGTCATGCGCTTTGCGCAGCGTGTGAGCAAGCGCTTCGTCCTGCTTGTTCCACCAGCAGCCTTGAAGCAGTGCAGCCAAGTCGGTGCAAACCTCCCAGCCTGCCTCCAACAGCAATGGCCCCCACTCAATCGCTTTTGGCTCATCCCAACGCGGCTGTATTCGCAGGAGTAACTCGACCAGGGTCGCGCACGCTTCCGTTTCCTTTTTCGACATCCGCAGCTGCGTGCACACTTCACGGGCAGACGAGGCGGATAAGCCTGCCGCATACATCAGCATCGCCCATTTTTGCGAGAGCGTTGTCAGATGCACAAGCCTCCAGGCGTGATTCGTTGATTGAACAAACAATTGGGCAAACAGCGGCGAGTAGTCCAGCAGCTTCGTCTCGCGCAGCAACAGACAACCCTTTTCCGGTGCATCGCTCGCAAGCATTTTGTTCAGCTCTTCCCTGACTCGTTCGACCGCAATATGCGCCAAAAACGGGGCTGTCTGCTTCATGGCATTTTGTGTATTCTCTTCTATCTCGAAGCCCAGTTGAGCGGAGAAACGAACCGCGCGCAGCAAGCGCAAGGCATCTTCCCGAAAGCGCTCTTCCGGCTCTCCAACGGCCCGCACCAGCTTCCTTGCCAGATCGTCACGGCCCGCAAATGGATCTTGTAGATGATCGCTCAGATCCATCGCCATAGCATTCATGGTAAAATCGCGCCGCTCAAGGTCTAGTCTCAGATCGTCTACAAATTGCACATCACTGGGCCGGCGATAATCTTCGTACTTGCCTTCAGTCCGGTAGGTCGTCACTTCAAAAAAATGCCCCTCTATTTTCACAGAAACAGTCCCGTGCTTCAGCCCTGTTGGAACATGGTCGGGAAACAGACGGATGACGTCGCCTGGATGGGCATTCGTACATATATCTATATCATGCACGGGTCTTCCGAGCAGCCAATCGCGGACGCAGCCACCAACGAAATAAGCTTCAAAACCGTTTTCTTCCAAGGTTTGCAGTATCCGTATCGCTAGTGCTTTTCCCATGTAATCTCCCTCCATTTCCGTCCCGTCCGCCTGCCAAAGGGGGTGTTTCTGATGAAATTTTTGTACGGGTTATTTATATTCATCTCCAAGCTGCATCAGCTGACCAAAAGCAACCTGCCGCGATCATAAATACGCGTGCAGGTCCTGCTGGCTCTACCCTTTCAGCAACTGAGTGTAAAGCTCTTCATATTGGGATGTAATCGTATCATGGCAAAACGTTTCACACGAGCGGTGGATGCTGTTACGGGAGAAAGTCTCGTATAGCTCCTGGTTTTGCAAAAGCTGCACGGTTCCACTCGCCATCCCAGCTACGTCGCCGACCTCGTACAAATAGCCCGTTTCGCCATCGAGTACGACTTCTGGCAGTCCACCTGCGACAGTTGCAACCACGGGGACTCCGCAAGCCATCGCTTCCAACGCGACCAGCCCAAAGCTTTCCTTTGAAGAAGGAAGAAGCATGACATCCGCGAGGGAGAGCACTTCTGCCACATCCTCCTGTTTACCTAAGAAACAGACATCTGCTGCCAAACCCTTCTCGGCAATCATCTGGCGAACGAGTCCCATTTCCGGGCCTTCCCCGATCAGCAGGAGACGAGACGGCATTTGTTCACGTACTTTGGCAAACACCTCAACAACGTCTGGTACCCGCTTTACGGCGCGGAAGTTGGAGATGTGCATCAAGATCTTTTCCCCGCTGGGAGCAAACTTTTTCTTCAGCTCACGAACATCCTTGGGGTAATACCTGCGTTTATCGACGAAGTTATAAACAGGAATGATTTCTTTGTCCACGTGCAACAGCTCATGTGTCTGGTGAATCAGATCTTTGGATACCGCTGTCACCATATCGCTGCGCTCAATACCAAACCGGATCATGTCGCGCAGGTTGGAATCGTAGCCCAACACCGTAATGTCGGTACCGTGCAAGGTCGTTATGATTTTCAAATGATCGCCAACCATCTGCTTCGCCAAAAAAGCGCACAAGGCATGGGGAACGGCATAATGAACATGCAGTAAGTCCAGCTTCTCATTTTTGGCGACCTGCGCCATACGACTTGCCAGTGTCAGATCATAGGGCGGATATTTAAAAACGTTGTAGTTGTTGACTTCGACTTCATGATAAAAGATGTTCGGGTGAAAGCTGCCCAAGCGAAATGGCATCCCCGAGGTGATAAAATGCACCTGGTGGCCACGCTCTGCCAGTAGCTTCCCAAGTTCAGTGGCAACGACGCCAGATCCGCCAAGAGACGGATAACAGGTGATCCCGATGTTCATACCAGGGTGTCACTCCTTCTTACAGGTTAGCCAATACATAGGGTGTTGCGCTCATAAAACCTTCCGCATAGGTCACGCCCGCTTGCTGTCCGAAAAGGCGCTCGCGGTACTCGACCATCTCCAAATACCCGTTCGTGAGCGGCGTTGTCACACTGCCTTCCTCCAGCTCGAACTGGCTGCGGTAGCATCGGAGCACCTCCATTTTCTCTGAATAAACGGAGGTCACATCGACGACAACCTGGGGAGTCACCGTAGAATTGATAAAGTAATACATCAACTGGCTGGGACGATAAGCAGGTGGCGTTTGATCCGCCAGATACTTGCGGATTCCAGCAGAAAAAACCGCCTCTCGCACAATTCGGCTGACGCTCTCATGGTCAGGATGACGATCCTGATGGTAGGGCGCCAGTACGATTTGTGGACGAGTCGTGCGAATCAGCTCCACCACTTTGCGAATCGCTTCCTCCTTGACCGCTTCCAACCCACGATCAGGCAAGCCAAAGTTATAACGCTCCACTACGCCAAGCAGTTTATCTGCGGCGGCGGCTTCTTGCTGACGACGCTCCACATTTCCATTCGAGGAAAGTTCAGCGTATGTCAAATCCAGAATGCCAACACGCTTTCCTTGTTTGGCAGCCAACAGCAAGCTTCCGGATGCCCCAATTTCGACATCGTCCGGATGAGCGCCAATGGCCAAAATATCGAGTGAACTCATTCCTCATTCTCCTTGTGTACTACCTCACGCCAATCCAGCTCGCCCCGCTGCAGCGCCTTCAGTACGATTTCAGCCGTACCGAGGTTTGTCGCGAAAGGAATCTTGTGCACATCACAGAGCCTCAAAAGTGCCGTGATGTCCGGTTCATGTGGCTGGGAGGTCAGCGGATCACGCAAAAAGATGATAAGATCCATTTCATTGCGGGCAATCATGGCACCAATCTGCTGATCCCCACCCAGCGGCCCTGACAAAACGCGGCTGACGGTAAGCGATGTCGCTTCCATGATACGCAGCCCTGTTGTTCCCGTGGCAACCAGCGTATGCTTTGCCAAAATAGACTCATAGGCCATTGCCAAGTGAACGATTTCCTCTTTTTTTCGATCGTGTGCGATTAAAGCAATTTTCACGCAAACCTCTCCCTTACTGTTCACTCGAGATCGACTTTTAAACGATCGTTTAATCTATCAAATGCTCCAATCCATAGACCAGGCTGTTCATATTCACCACTGCCTTGATAGCCATATTGACGCCTGGCATGAACGATTCACGGCTGATCGAGTCATGACGAATGGACAAGGTTTGACCCACGGCACCAAATAGAACCTCTTGATGGGCAACCATGCCTGGAAGTCTTACGCTGTGGATGCGGAAGCCTTCGTATTCTGCTCCACGTGCCCCGGCGATGATTTCTTTTTCTTCCGGATGTCCCTGCTTCAGCTCCTCCCGTACCGCTGCAATCATCTCGGCCGTCTTCAATGCGGTGCCACTCGGTGCGTCCAGCTTGCGATCGTGATGCAATTCGATAATTTCCACATGCGGCATGTATTTGGAAGCCAGCGCCGCGAATTTCATACACAGAATCGCCCCAATCGCAAAGTTCGGCGCGATGATTGCTCCCAATCCAGCTTCCCGATAGCGATCAGTCATTTCCTGCAATTGCTCGGGGGTCAATCCAGTCGTTCCTACAACAGGGCGAACACCATACTGCAGGCAAATTTCCATATGGCGATACACGCTATGCGGCGTCGTAAAATCCACCAGAACGTCCGGTTTCATTTCTTCCATTTGCAAGCGAATGGATTCCTCGTCGCCTCTCGTATCCAGATTTCCGGTGAAAATCAGCTGAGCATCTTCTCCCAGCATTTTTACTACTTCCTGACCCATGCGACCTTTGGCACCCGCCACTGCAACCCGAATCTGCTTCTCCATTATGATTGATTCTCCTCTATTCTTGTCCAGCGATCTTTATCGCGTGTATTAAATTTGTGCATAATACGATCAAACGCTTCTTGCATATCGATCCCAAGCGAATTGGCGAAGCAGATCACGATAAAGAGCACATCCCCAAGCTCTTCTTCCACCGTTTTCTCGCCTTCGTCACTCTTCTTTGGCTTCTCACCATAGAAATGGTTGATTTCTCTTGCCAGCTCGCCTACTTCTTCTGTCATTCTCGCCATCATCGAGAGAGGGGAAAAGTAGCCTTCTTTAAATTGCGATATGTATTGATCCACTTCCTGTTGCATCTCTTGCATGGTCTTCTTCCGTTCCATCTTCTCACTCCTTTAGTCACGCTTCTCTCTTTCACTTATCGTAACCGAAAAGGCTCCGTTTGCCAAATCTCAATACTTCCGCTTTCCAGCATATGGACAATCAAATAAACGTTCCATTATAATGGCAATCGTATGGATTCAGGTAACAGGCGATTTACCTGCATTACAGGTCAATTGGGATCGCAAACATGACCGATTGGCGAACAGGAGGACTTTATGAATGTACGTCTTAAAAGCATCATTGCCATCATCATTGGTTCTGCCATCATGGGATTTGGCATCAACTCGTTTAACATTCCCAATCACCTTGCAGAAGGCGGAATAACGGGCATCAGCATCCTCATCAAGCTGCTGTTCCCAGTCGTGGATCAAGGGGTTGTCTTTTTAGTCTTAAACATCCCGCTGTTTATTCTGGGGTGGAAGATTCTTGGCCGGACTTCTTTTTTCTATACCATTCTCGGTACCGTCTCCCTCTCTGTGTTTCTATCGGTCTTTGACGGCGTACTCCCGCTCCCGATGAACGATCGCTTGCTGGCATCCTTGTACGCGGGGGTCGCTGTCGGTGTAGGACTGGGCATCATCTTCCGTTACGGAGGCACGACTGGTGGCGTAGACATCATCGCCCGACTGCTGCAAAAATACATGGGGGTCAGCATGGGGCGCACCCTGTTTCTCGGTGATATTCTTGTCATTGGAGCATCACTGTTCTATTTGAATCTGGAGAGCGCGATGTACACATTGGTGGTCGTCTTCATCGCCGCACGGGTCATTGACTTCTTCCAGGACGGGGCCTATGCAGGAAAAGCTCTCACCATCATTTCGGGGAAAACTGACGAAATCTGCAAGCAAATCCTCGATCTGGGACGCGGAGTAACCTTACTTTCCGGGAAAGGTGCATTCTCTGGTGAGTCCAAGCAAGTCATCTACGTTGTCGTCAGCCGCAACGAAGTGATGCGGTTTAAAAATATCGTTCAGGAAGTTGACCCGCACGCTTTTGTCATCGTCAACGATGTTCACGAAGTATTGGGTGAAGGCTTTACCTTGGATGAAAACAAGCAGCCGATTCAAGACTAACCTTTCTACCTAAAGACAAAAGGACGCGGGAGCAGCTACCCGCGTCTTTTTGCTTTAGGCTATCCCCCGCCCTCTAGGCAGAGCGGATTTCGCCGTCATATTTTTTCCAAGCAACATAGGACAAAGCGACTAGCAAGGCAATACCAACCGACACCAGCATGACCATAGGCGAATCTGGCCTCATCATCAGCCTGGCAAAGGTACTTTTCTCTTCACCGACAAATGCCAGCTGCATCGATCCATTCAAATCACGCAGTGCTTCCCGGACCAACTGCCAATCCATCTGGGCATTGCGCATTTCTTTGGAGATCACCTCATAGGCAGTCGTGATCGAATACATCTGGCTCTCGGGAAGCTGTATGCTCATTGCCGGCTTGATCACGAGGTACAACTGATAATTTTCGTCAAACTGCTCCCGAAACTGCGCGTAATTGCGCTCGACCGCAGATTGCTGCAAATTTTGCACCTGTGTCGCAAAGGAAGGATAGTAGCTTCTCCACATGGGCTGGTGCACGTGGGTCAAAGCATCTATGGCGACTCGCACTTGCGTCGCATGCCACAGTAGCTGTTGTTCACTCACGTTTGCAGAGGCAAAGCTTTGTTTCGCTGCGAGGATCGACTGGGTCACCGCATTGAGACTTTCAATCCGGATGGGGATCGGCAAATGCTGATTGGGGAACTGATCAGCCAATTGAACGAGTTGTTTCTGAGCGTTCTCCATGTCCCCTTTTTTCACATTTGACAAGAACTCATGTGCGATCTGATCGAGGGCAGCCAGCTGCTTTTCTTCTACTGGCTGATCCAGCTGTGAGTATAGATTGTGAATCGGCCAGGATAAAAACAAGCCAACACTCAAGAAAAAGAGCAAGTAGCGGATGTTTTTCTTCAACGCAAAAAACCTCCTTTCCCTTGTACAGACTATGGAAAGGAGGACAAGATTAGACCTTGTTTGTTGTATATTTGCTATTTACAAACCATATAACGGAAATGGAAATTAAACTGAGCAGAACGGTAAACAAGCCAACTATTCCTTCGTAAGGATCGAGTACACTCGGCAGCCACGGATGGATATTCATCACGTAATCTAGAAAGTCGTTGTTAAGTGTCCATAGAGCCGCAATCCCTACTGGCAATAAACTCAGCTTGTAAAATCGAGCGTATAATACAGATTCCACAGCCATACCCGCATGCGAGACGATTAGCATGATGTCCGTCCAACGCACTTCATTTCCCATCATCCATCCAGCCAAAATAATGCAGACCGCCCAGACACCGTATTTAAAATTGGTGATGCCAGCTAAAGCTTCCAGTACAGGAATGTGGCGACCCAACAAATAGGTAAGTAGAACTAGAGCGAAAAGTCCGCTACCTGTCGGGCTATCCGGAACAAAAGGAGTTAAGAACGCAGGTGTTTCGGCCAGTTGATTACCATACCAGACAAAACCGTATATGGTACCCAAGAAGTTGACAACAAAGAGCGTCCATAGAAACCATCTTTTCCCCAACGAATGCCTAAACCACTCCCACCAGATCATGATTATCGTCTCCCGCTGTGTACGCCGCTAAAGAAAAAGCTGACCTTTGCGTCAGCCAGCTTTTTCCCTATTAGCTTATTTCAAGCTTGCCATGTATTCAGCCAGCTTTTTGATTTCCGCTTCATCTTTAATCATACCGCCTGGCATTGCAGGTGGTTTACCGTTATGGATGATATCGGCAATCTGAGTGGCATCGTATTTGCTACCGATTTTTTGAAGGTTAGGCCCCATGCCGCCTTCCATGTTTTTACCGTGGCATCCCATGCAGCTTGATTGCGCTTTCCAAACAGCGTCAGCGGTAAAGCTGGAATCAGCCGGAGCAGGTGCTGCTGCGCTAGATCCGCCGCTGCCACCGTGTTCTCCACCCGTTTTGCTGGATGGATGACTGAGGGAATGCTCATGGTCTGCAGCCCAAGTCAGATAGAATACGCCAACCAGTGCAGTCAGCATCAAGCCAGTTGCAACTGGGCGTTTGCTTGGACGACGTTCTTTGCTGGTATCCAGCCAAGGAGCCAGCATCAATGCACCAAAAGCGATACCAGGAATGATAATGGTTCCGAGGACTACCCAGTCACCGGATGCCCAAGGATACTTCAGCATTTGGTACAGGAACAGGAAGTACCAGTCTGGCAACGGTACGAATGAGGTATCATTCGGGTTTGCCTTGTCAGTCAACGGCGACGGATGGGAAACCGTCAGCACGAGGAAGCCGACCAAGCAAACAGCTGCCACCATCCACTCTTTCAACAGGAAGTTCGGCCAGAAGGCTTCGGTTTTACCTGGGAAGTCAGAGTAAGATGGAGAAATGTTTGGGATGCGCTTCGCCGATACCCGTGAGTCTCCGACGAAGGTAGCATCTTTGTCTTGTTTAGCCATGCTATTTCCTCCTTAGTAATCGAAGACTGTTTATAGTGGACCGGAAATACCTTGAGCGCGAATCATAACAAAGTGAGCTCCAAGCAGGCCGAGAAGTGCACCTGGCAGGAAGAATACGTGGATCGCGAAGAAGCGAGAAAGTGTCTGCGCCCCTACGATGTCTCCACCAGTCAAGAGCATTTTTACATAAGGACCAATGAATGGAACGGAGTTTGCGATCTCCAAACCTACTTTGGTCGCAAAGTAAGCGGTGTTATCCCAAGGCAACAGGTAGCCTGTGAAACCAAGACCGAGCATCACGAAGAAGATCAGCATTCCGACAACCCAGTTCAACTCGCGAGGCTTTTTGTAAGCACCTGTAAAGAACACACGCAACGTATGTAGGAACATCATCACGATAACCAAGCTGGCTCCCCAGTGATGCATACCGCGCACGATTACCCCGAATGCTACTTCGTTCTGCAGGTAATTTACGGACTCATACGCATTGATGATGTCTGGTACATAGTACATCGTAAGAAACATACCAGACAAGATTTGAATAACGGTAATAAAGAACGTTAGGCCACCAAAGCAGTAAACGAAAGCGGAAAAATGATGTGCTGGGTTCACGTGCTCTGGTACTTCGTGGTCAGCCAAATCACGCCACATTGGAGTAATGTTCAGGCGCTCATCGACCCAGTCGTACATTTTCTGTAACATCTTAGCCTGTCACCCCCGGACGAGGATTTCCTTTTACTTTCCCCAGATACAGCTTTCCATCTTTTACTTCCGTCTCGTACTCATCGAGGGATACTGTCGGAGGCGTTCCCAAGATGTGTTCACCGTTAATGGTATAACGGCCCAAATGGCACGGACAGAAATACTGATTTGGATGTTCAGGACTGGTGTTCCAGTCTACTGTACAACCCAAATGCTTACAGATCGGGGACAGAGCGAGGATCTCACCCTTGTCGTTTTTGGTTACCCATGCAGACAGTGTAGATTCTGATTCATACCAACCGTCCTTGGTATGTACCTTAAATTCAACACGCTTTGGCTCGGCATTAAACTCATCCGGACTGCCAACTGCCACTTTATCTCCACCTGCATGTCCTTGTAGCAAGGGGTCAACCGCAAAGCGAATCATTGGAGTGATCATACCCGCTGCAAGGAACCCGCCAGTTCCCATCAGAGCGTAGTTCAAGAATGTACGTCTGGACATTTCGCGTTTGTCGCCCATCTCTTTTTTCCCTCCTTATCCTGTAAAATAGCGCAACGATGGCGTTTTCTCACACATACACTAGGTCAATCCCAATCATAGCTAACGACTTTTGAGATGTCAAGAATGTCCAGTGGACATGTCTTCGTCCAATCCCTACTAGGGAGGTGATTGTTGCCATTTTGTCAAAAATTACACCTTGTCCCTCCCGTTTTCCTGTAGTATTACCGGAAAACGCTTACTTTATTGAGACGTTCTTTGCTGCCAATGACGAATTATTTCTTTATATAAAACGTCGACGGTAACCTCAAAGCGCAAGGAAGATTCCAGATCTTCATC
Organism: Brevibacillus centrosporus; assembly: GCF_003710815.1. GTDB lineage: Bacteria > Bacillota > Bacilli > Brevibacillales > Brevibacillaceae > Brevibacillus > Brevibacillus centrosporus. The sequence goes on along the minus strand of NZ_RHHP01000031.1, from coordinate 76,951 downwards.
TCCTACCGGCAGCATGAGCAGATTTGACTTTTGTTCAGGCTCGACGGCGCGGATGCGATCGCCTCGGAAGTGAAGCAGCACACAGAAGTTGAATCCCTCCGGCGTCTGCTGGGCAAGCTGCTCTTCGGCGAAATGATAGCTAACCGGATAGAGCAGGACCCTCCCTTTCAGCTTCTGCTCGATCGCGGCTGCTACATTCAGCAGGTAGTTCATCCGCCATGCATGCTCGGAAACTTCCTTTCCTTCCCGGTACAAATAAATAGGGAGAAGTGCGGTATCTACAAAGCTCCGCAGCTCCTCCCAGTTTTCCAATTCATTCACATTCCACTGCATATGGTCGTCTCCTCTTCCATCACGTAGATTCTGGAAACTAGCGTACCATGAATCTGTGGAGACTGGCAAATGCCAGGACGACACGATTGCCTTACGCTTGCTCGTACGCCATGATTTCCTTGAGCTCATCGGTCAGGCGCAGGAATACCTCTTTGTCTTTCGCAGCCAAAGCTTCGTCAATTTCCTGATACAATGTACGCTTCCGATATTGGCGCATCTGCTCGTCGATAACCATCTCGGACAGCAGTCCGGACACCATTTGATTGTTTGTTCCGTACGCGTTGGAATAGAAATTTGGCCACTCCATACCCATCCCTCACTTCAATAAAATAGTCGTTTCCGTAAAGCCATTGTATTTGCGAAGCCATGTCTGGCTAGCATACGTCGCGGTGTACATCCACTGCTCATTCTCATCCTGTCCAACACGCAGCAGGCCGAGATGAACCATCATCTTGCAGACGCGATTCACCAAAATATCGACTGGTGAATCGTAGTAAAACTCTTTGATCCATGGCAGAAGCGTGTCCATCAACCCTTGCTGGGTTACCCAGCCTCCAGAAGCGATTAACGGGATCAGTTGTACCAGCATCGGCAAGTTGGGAATCGCACGTTTGTACAATCTCATCCAGAAACGGATCAGATCGTGATAGTGCTGATCCTCGTACGAAAGCTGCAAACGCTCATTTCCTGCTTCCGTAATAGTCACTCTTCCGCCCGATTCGTCTATCCATTTATGGAAGTAACAAAAATCGTAGAGCAAGGAGAAGCGATCCGGGTACAGGTCAAAATGCAGGCCGTAGCCAAAACGCCATTTTTGCGGCTGCAGTGTTTCTTCTTTCACATGCAGAAACTGAAACAGTTGCTGCTGATGACGCTTGTACATCCCTCCCTCAGCCGTTAATGGAACAGGTTCCCTCTGAAGGAATTGTAAAAATTGCATGATATCGTCGCAAAGGGCAGTTCCTTCGTCTCGATACGCCTCTGGACCTGATAAAATCAGCGCTTGCTGCGTTCGCCATTTTTCCAGCCAGCCATGCAAATACGGCTCTCGGATGTCCAATGGAATCTGGTATTGACCCACCGTCTTGCTCTTCGCGGGAAAGATCCAGCCTCGCCGCATCGCTGCCGCAATATAGCGCCTCGCTTCTTCCTGCTTCTTTTCCTTGCTACTCTCGAGGACGATCCCCGCCTTTGCCATTAAATCCTCCAAAGACATGACCGTGCGCTTATCGAGAAACAGCAGCAACATAAAATGCGTTTCTTCTTTTGAAAGCTGTTCGACTTCCTGCGAAATGGTCAACCTGTGCCTCAGACTCGACAGTAGTGAGGTGATCAGTTCGTTTTTGGAATGAGGGTTGCATTCGCATCCGTAATGGTTGGCAATCTGATGGAGCTGCCGGATATCGGTATAGACCAAGATCTCAGCTAAGTTCATCCTTGCATCCCTTCTTTACGATAACTTACTTGTATCCCTCATTCTTGCCAATAAGCGGAAAAATAAACAGGAAGCCACTAGTGTGACTTCCTGTTTTCTTCCCAGCTTTTGTTATTCTTCTTCCGACTGTTCATCCCACAAATCGTGCAGCTGTTGGTATTCCTTCGCTTCCTCGTAGCGTCCAGCCTGAGTGAGGAGGGCAATGAGTCTGCGAATTTGATCCAAATCAAAACCGGATAAAGAAACATACTGCTTCAAGGAATCGATAGCTTTTTCTGTACGGCCAAGCGATAGCTGAATATCTGCAGCAAGCGGATACGCGGCCACGTATTCTTCATCCAATGCCTGCAATTGATTGATCAGCTCGGAAGCCTCATCCAGCCGTCCCAGATGGAACGCCATCATTCCTGCTCCATAGAGCACCTCTGGAGAATGGTCGAGGACAAGCGCCTGACGGAAGACTTGATAAGCTTGCTCAAACTGTCCACTTTGTGCCAGTGAGCGACCCTTGATCATGAGCAAGGAAAGGCTCTCCTCCCCTGCCTGCTCCAGGACCTTCATCGCTTTGTCGTCTTCACCGATGCGGAAGTACAGATTGCCCAATGCCGCAAGCAAATCTTGATTATCCGGCTCTTTTTGACGTGCCTGCTCCAGGTATTTCACCGCTACTTCATCCAGATCCTGAAGCGAGTAAAGATCCGCTAACAGCAAATCCAGTTGAATGCTTTCGTAACCAGACTCTTTGCACTCATAAAGAAGATGCTGCGCTGTCTCAAAATCGCTGGAATCAAGAGCGATCTCCGCCAACAGCATTTGACATTCACGGCGCAGGGATGGCTCCATGCCCGGATTTTTTTCCATGACTTCTGTCAGGAGCGCTGACGCCTCTTCCAAATGACCGAGTCGATACCAGACCTCAGCCAAATACATCATGACATCAGGCAAGTCTTTGCCATGCTCTTGTACTTTTTGCAGAGCGGTTAGTCCGAGCTCCACTTCATCATTCTCGATCCGTTTTACTGCTTCGTCTATGACATATAGCCATTTTTTCGGCATTACTGCTCACCTCATATGTAAAGTTACGCGGATGCTATCATCCGATGTAGAGCTACAAAAGACCGTCCGAGGACGGTCTTCGTTTCTTTGATCATATACCATTATGCCCGCGTAAGCCAGCTCATTGTGATAACCGTTATGAGAATTCCAAAAACACTGAGCACAATGCTGTAGTTGGGTTTGCCCAAATCACTAGAATTCGGCTTTCCATCTAGTGGCTGGATCGACGCTGTCGCATTGGCAAGCGGGTCATCCGCTGAAATCGGAGTCTGCGCCTCTACCACATACGTACCATCGTCTGTTTGCATGGAGGACGAGATCACCTGTGCTTTCGGTGAGTTCATCGCCATCACTTCTCCGTTGATCACCAAAGAATTGGCTTCTTCTGTAGAACTTGTGTTCAGGTACAAGGTGAACGTGAACAGCATCAGCAGTGCTACCGCAACGCTTGCGCTCATGCGGCGCATTCTCGCTGTCACGCTAAAGATTTTCCGACCAATCGGAATCGCCCACTTCTCCTCGGAGAGAATCCTGGCCATGACCGCGTCCACGATGGAACGAGAAGGAGTCACATTGTGATACTCTTCTTTATCCATCTTCATCCATTCACCACTGTCTGTCCACATCTCGTAATCCGCCCGACAGGCAAGACAGCTCGCCATGTGATTGTCCACACGACGCTTTGTGACTTCGGGTAACAGATTGTCGGCGTATTCAGGCAAAATTTCCTGAACTTCTTCACATCTCATCATCGATTCATCCCTTCAGCTTCATCCAAATGAGGGTCCAGGATGTAGGTCTCCAACTGACCTCTAATACTTTGCCGAGCGCGGAACAATAGCGACTTCACAGAGCTGACCGTCAAATCGAGGATGGTCGCAATCTCCGTGTAATCCATTTGTTCATACTCTCGTAATATAAGGGCAGAACGCTGTTTTTCAGGTAGACTATTGATTGCCTGTCTGACCATCAATTCGCGTTCATTTCGCAGCAAAACCTGTTCCGGCAGAGCTTTGGCTGATGCTACAGGAACTTGCAGCGTATCATCCAAATACACGTCCGAATTACGGCTTTTGCGCAGCTCACTCAATACGGAGTTGCGGGCAATGGTATAGAGCCATGTCGAAAAGGTCGCCTCTACATCTCGGAAAGAATGAATGCTTTTATACGCCTTGTAAAACGTCTCCTGACAGATATCCTCTGCGATATGTTCCAGATGTGCCTGACGCAGTAAATGAGTGACAAAGGAGAGGATCTTTTTCTCATATCGACGAATCAGTTCAGCATAGCATTCCAGATTACCTTCTTTAATATCTCGGATAAGCTGGGAATCGGTCATGATCAGGATTACCTCCTTGCGATTCCGATCCCTAGCTGCCTTTGCATAATTAGACAGCTGGGGATGTAAAAAGTTGCGCGTCTCTACGATTCTTTTTCTCGATAGTTAGCCGGAATCCTTCACGAAAAAACCCCCATTTATGGGGTTAAATGACATATGTGTAGGGTTTGGTGTCGAATAACCACCGCCCCATGCCTACTGTAGAACAAAATCGCGAATCTCGATATATCCACTTACCGTTCGACATAACAGATGTTGGAAGATGCGTTTCACTAAAATTGAGAATAGTGGAATCATCAGACTTTGTCAACCAATTTTCCTTTTTCAGGAAAACAATATCTGCATCTGATCCCGGGAGCAAGCTCCCTTTTTTCGGGTATAGCCCGATGGCTTTAGCGACATTTGTCGAAGCAAGACGAACTAACAGGCAGAGCAGTTCCTCATGATACCACCATCGCTTGCGCAAATCAATCTGAATATCATGCAAGGGCGCGAGAAACGGCAAGGACTGAAACCAGTTTCGGTGCAGCAGGCGCATCCCTCGATCAGTCCATTCCCTTTTCAAGCGAAATAGATGGTAGTAAGGGTCATAGCCATCCATATCCAGCTCTGTAGTGGACTGGGCAATAACTGTTCGCAGCTTCCAATGCTTCGTCGCCTCCAGCCAGGATTTCAGCAAACGCTCCTTTTGATCCTTTGTCACGCTGCCTGTCGTCAACTGTAAATGAAGAATCGATTTATTTGACGTATGAAGTTGCGATATCGTTTCCCAATCTACGCTGGAAATTTCTTCTGGAGCTCGTCCCGTTATTTGCAGGGCCGTATATCCGTATTTTTGCCACATGGAAACCTCTTTCGGCTTCAGCTGACTGATGTCCAGTCCCACATGCCAGACATAATCAATCAAGCTGTTGAAATGAGCGGTCTGCTGATAACGGACCTGGGCGAGGTTCATCCACGCATCGGGATAAAAGGTATCAATGAGGCTTGTACAGCCCATTTTTATCAAGGAGTGCATGCTCTCTAGGTAGACAGCACGATCTCGAATTCGATAGAAGGGAGTGTGTGGCATAGCGATAAAGCCCGGTAGCAAATACATCCCGGAGACATCTACTTCGATGGGCGAATGCCCGTATGTAGTCTTGAGGAGGGTATCTTTCGCGACTCGCGTTATTTTTCCGTCTACGATCCATACATCAGCTTCCTGCACCCCGTAAGGTGAAACGACTGTTCCACCACGAAGAATCATTTCCTGCAGCGACATTGCTCGTCCTCCTCCCGATCCCCACGTCGAGATGCCAATTTGTACGAGCATATGCGCAAATCAGGAAAAAAGTACAAAAAAAATACCGTCGTTGATGTAAGCGCATTCAAACGACGGTAGCACCACTGTGCTTTTTATATTGGATAGGAGTGGAGAGAAACCATACTGTAGTTTTATAATAAACGGAATGTAAGCGCTTGTCAAATCATTTTCGCTAAAAATAGGATCTTCAGACATATTTTTTTACTGGGAAGATTTGTTCGGCTTTCAAACGATTCTCTACCTGCACAGAAAACTTGGCTGTATTCGAAAACGCAGCTCCACCTTGCTTTATGGCCCTGTACAAGCAAAAAATCCGCACGACCCCATGCGGATTTTTCCTGTCTCTTCTATTTACTGATTTGCTCGAGCAGTTCAGCGAAGCCTGGGAAGGATACATTGATCGCTTCCTCATTTTCGATGATGGTTTCACCGCGTGCTGCGAGGCCTGCAATCGCCATAGCCATCCCGATACGATGATCTCCCATACTGTTGATCGTTGCCCCTGTCAGCGCTGTTTCCCCTTCAATAATCATACCATCGTCCGTTGGAGTCACCTTGGCACCGAATTTACTCAGTTGACCTACTACTGTCGCGATCCGATCCGTTTCCTTTACCTTCAGCTCCTCGGCATCCCGAATCACCGTTTTCCCCTTTGCCTGCGTGGCCATTACTGCAATCACAGGGATTTCATCAATCAGACGAGGGATAATATCACCCGCGATCTCGATGCCATGAAGCTGAGAATGCTTGACCAGTAAATCTGCCACTGGCTCTTCATTTACTACGCGCTCATTTACCAGCTCCAGATCTCCACCCATCTGCTGTACGACGTCAATGATTCCCGTACGGCTCGGGTTGATCCCTACGTTTTCAATCAAGAGAGAACTGCCTGGCACCATCATCACAGCAGCAATCAGGAAAGCTGCAGAGGAAATATCCCCTGGTACCTGAATCGCACGTCCTTTCAGCTTTTGTCCACCCTCTACCGATACGGTAAGTCCGTCACGTACGACATGTACGCCAAAAGCTTGCAGCATGCGCTCTGTATGATCACGAGACAAGTGAGGCTCCGTGACGCTCGTGACACCCTTTGCCTGCAAGCCAGCCAGTAAAATTGCGGATTTCACTTGAGCACTCGCTACAGGAGATTGGTAGGCAATTCCTTGCAGGTCTCCCCCGCGAATCGCCAGTGGAGTAAACTCTCCGTCTTTTCTTCCGTCAATTTTGGCACCCATTTGACGCAGCGGTCCAATCACACGACGCATCGGTCTTTTCGCGATGGACTCGTCCCCTTCCATGACTACGTGGAAAGGCTGTGTGGACATAATCCCCGACATCAGACGAATCGTGGTACCGGAGTTGCCGACATCCAGCCGCTCCGCTGGCTCCTGCAAACCATACCAGCCTTTGCCGAGTACGGTTACTTTATCTCCCTGCTGCTCGATCTGGATACCCATCCGACGAAAACAACTAATCGTGCTAAGGCAGTCCGCACCGGGCAGAAATCCTTCGATCGTAGTAGTACCCTCTGCCAAAGACCCGAACATAACTGCCCGGTGAGAAATCGATTTATCTCCTGGAACTCGAACGGTTCCTTGAATTGTATTAGCTTGACGTACGCGAAGCACTGTTCCACTCCCCTTTTTTCTCATGACAGTCATGCTGTGAAGCGTCTTCGTTGTAAAGTCTGATTATAGTAAAATACCCCTTGCTTACTGCCCGCTGCCTTTCGGTTCCTACACTCGCTTATAAACGTTGTAGTCGAAGTAACGAAGCAGCTCCTCGCCTTTTTCCATTTCAGACTGCGATTGGAACGTGATACGCAAGGCTCCGTATATATCTTCACGCGTTTCCCGAATCTGCAGGTTGATAATATTGATCTGTCGCGCGCCCAGAAGTGTCGTGATTCGTCCGATCTCTCCTGGATGGTCGGGAATATCGATATACAAATCGTATAAAGGCGGCAGCGCTCCCGCTTTACGCTCAGGCAGCCCATCGCGAAAATCTCGCGCTGTCTGGAAAAATTGCTCGATTCGATCTGCATCGCCAGCTTTGACCAGATCCATGACTTCTTCCAGCGCATTCGCCCAATCCTTGGCTATCTTTAATAGAGGCTCGCGGTTTTGCAGCAAAACATCTCGCCACATTCGTGGATTACTGGAAGCGATACGGGTAATATCTCGGAAGCCCCCTGCTGCCAACCGAGCATGCCACCCGTCATCCCCGTCGTAGCCTGCTACCAGGTTGACGAGTGCCGATGCAAGCACGTGAGGGAAATGACTGACTGCCCCTACTACTTGGTCATGCGTCTCTGGGTCCATCTGTACGACTTTTGCTCTTGTCAGAGACAAAATGTCCGCTAAACGATTGACCTGCTGCTCGGAAGTTCCCGCAGAAGGAGTCAAAACGTAGTAGGCGTTTTCCAAGAGGCGGTCCGAAGCTGCTTCTACGCCGGACTTATGCGATCCTGCCATTGGATGGCCCCCGATAAAGGTCACATGGGGAGGAATCACTTTGAGCGCTTCTCGTACAATCTCTGCTTTCGTACTGCCAACATCCGTCACAATCACATCGGACTGAAGCTCCAAGTCATCGAGCATCCGGAGGGTGGAGAATATCTGTTCTACAGGTGCTGCTAAGAAAATGATGTGGGCCTCTCTGACAGCTGTTTGCAAATCTGTCGTACCCGCGTGGATGACGCCCGACGTCAGAGCCTTGTCCAGTCGATCTTGTCTCACGTCATACCCGACAACCCGAATCTCGGGGTCGCGACGCATTGACAAGGCGATTGATCCGCCAATCAGCCCAACACCTAGTACTGCTATGGTGGTTTTTTTCATTTTGACTTCTCGATCCTTCCTGCTTGCGTGTAGACAAAGATGCCGGGGGTGTCCCGGCATCTTCTATGATTATTTCAATGCGCCTGTGACGATTTCCTTCAGAACGGCTAGAACCTTCTCATTTTGCTCCGGCGTACCAATTGTAATGCGTTGGTAGCCTGGATGGCCAAGTGCATTCCCGGAGCGGAGAATGATCCCCTTGCTCAAAAACTTCTTGAATACTTCGTCCGAATCTTGATTCAGGTTCACCAGAATAAAGTTTGTTTGAGACGGGAAGTAGTCAAGACCCCATTCTTCAAAGGCATCCGTGTATTGCTTCATGCCTTCACGGTTGAGCTCGCGGCATTTTTTCACGAAGTCTTGATCGTGAAGAGCGGCACGCGCTGCCACTTGGCCCAATGCTCCTGTGTTAAACGGCTCACGAACATGCTCCAGTTGAGAGACGAGCTCTTCGGATGCAATTCCGTAGCCCACACGCATGGTAGCCAGTCCGTAAATTTTGGAGAATGTGCGCAGGATGATCAGGTTTGGATATTCCGCCAGCATCGGAATGGTTTTCGGATATTCTGGATCTACCACGTACTCGTAATACGCTTCGTCCAAAACAACGAGCACGTCTTTCGGAACTTTCTTCAAGAAGGCTTCCAGTTCCGTTGTCGTTACGATCGTACCGGATGGGTTGTTCGGGTTGCACACCCACACAACGCGCGTCTGTTCGTTAATAGCCGCAGCCATTGCTTCAAGATCGTGAACGCCATTTTTCAAAGGAACTTCGATCAGCTCAGCACCTTCAATAATAGCATTGGAGCGATATTGTGAAAAAGTCGGCGATGCCATCACGGTATTCGTACCTTCGCTCAAATACGCGCGAGAGATCATCAGCAGACTTTCATCTGATCCATTTCCGAAAATCAACTGACCCGGTTTTACTCCGAGGAATTCAGCCAAATCCCAACGCAGATTCAGGCTTGCACCGTCCGGATACAAAGCCAAATTGTCCAAATGAGCAACGATTGCCTCTTTTGCTTTTGGCGATGAACCATACGGGTTTTCGTTAGACGCCAGCTTGATGACTTCAGTCAACCCGTATTCCCGTTTGACATCATCGATCGGTTTGCCGGGTTGGTATACTGGCGCATTCAAAATTCGTTGCTTCGGTTGCATCTACATTTCACTCCAGACCTTTTTAGTGATTATTGTAACGCACTGGCTAACTGTTGTACAAAGGTTTTTATTTTTGCGACAGCCTCTTCGGATTGCGCTGGATCTCTCAATTGCTCCTCGTGTCGCTCGATTTCGAGGACGATGGCGCTCCCGACGATCACACCATCCGTATGCGGCGCCACTGCTTTGACCTGCTCGGGAGTCGAGATGCCGAAGCCAACAGCCGTTGGAACCTTCGTGCTCGCCTTTACTCTGCTGAGGAAATCTGACAAGTCCTCCCGCAGGCTGGCGCGAGCTCCTGTTACTCCCAGGGACGACACGCAATACAGAAAACCAGTGGCTTGCTCCCCGATCGTTTGAATGCGCGATTCTGAGGTAGGTGCCACCAAGGAAATGACGTGAATTCCGTTCTTTTTCGCCGCCTCGACTACAGGTCCGTTCTCCTCGATCGGCAAATCAGGAATCACGACGCCATCTGCCCCATAGGTAGCCAGATCCGCAAAGAATCGCTCCACACCATATTGAAGGACGGGATTAAAGTACGAGAACAGGACCAGAGATGCTTCCATGCCGGAATCACGCAATCTTTTCACGAGCTGCAAGGCATCGATGATTGAGATGTTATTTGCCAGTGCCCGTTGCGAGGCGCGTTGAATGGTTGGCCCATCTGCCAGCGGGTCCGAGTACGGAATGCCCAGCTCGATCAGGTCTGCTCCCGCTTCTACCATCGCTTGTGCTAGCTGATAAGTGGCTTCCAGCGTAGGATCCCCTACTGTGATAAACGGAATGAAGCGTTTGCGGCTGCGATCTTCGAACAATCGGTCAATACGGTTTACGGCTGCTGTCATTATTGCTCGCCTCCCTCTGCGGTTTGCTCCAGCGCATCCTGGATCGTCAATACGTCCTTGTCTCCCCGACCAGACAGGCAAATGACAAGAATTTCCTCTTTGGACATTTGCGGTGCTCGCTTGATCGCTTCCGCAATGGCATGGGCACTCTCCAGAGCAGGGATAATTCCTTCTGTTCGGCAGAGAAGCTGTACTGCCTCCAGTGCCTCAGCATCGGTAACGGACGTATAAGTCACGCGGCCACTGTCTTTTAGATACGCGTGCTCCGGACCTACCCCTGGGTAATCCAAACCTGCCGAGATCGAGTGGGCTTCCTGTACTTGTCCATGCTCATCCTGCAGCAGATACGTCAAGGAACCATGGATTACTCCGGGACGACCAAGGCTCAAGGTCGCCGCATGTTTGTCCGTGTCAACACCTTGCCCAGCAGCTTCCACCCCTCGAAGGGCAACCGCTTCGTCCGAAATAAACGGGTAGAACATCCCGATCGCATTGCTGCCACCGCCTACACACGCGATTACTTCATCTGGAAGTCTTCCGAGCATTTTCAGAATTTGGGCACGCGTTTCTTCTCCGATAATCTTTTGGAACTCACGAACGATGTATGGATAAGGATGCGGACCTACGACAGAACCGATCACATAAAACGTCTCTTCTACATTGGAAACCCAGTAACGAATCGCCTCATTCGTCGCATCCTTCAACGTGCGAGAACCCGAAACCGCCGGGATCACCTCCGCCCCCAAGAGCTTCATGCGGAAAACGTTCAAGGATTGACGGCGAATGTCTTCTTCCCCCATGAATACCTTGCAGGAAAGACCCAATTTCGCAGCGACAGTCGCACTTGCCACTCCGTGCTGACCCGCTCCTGTTTCTGCAATAATCGAGGTCTTCCCCATACGCTTAGCCAAAAGTCCTTGACCCAGTGCATTATTCAGCTTGTGTGCTCCTGTATGATTCAGGTCTTCCCGCTTGAGGTAAATACGGGCTCCACCCAGCTCTTCTGTCAAACGCTCGGCATACGTGAGTGGCGTTGGTCGGCCTGCATACTCGCTCAGCAAATGATTTAGTTCCCCGCAAAAAGCCGGATCCTGGGTCGCTTCCTCAAAAGCAGCCTCCAGCTCGGTCAGCGCGTTCATCAGCGTTTCCGGTACAAACTTTCCTCCAAACGCTCCAAAGCGTCCTTTTTCGTCTGGCACGATTCGCGTAGTTGTCGTTGCTTGCTTCATGCGCCTTTCACCCTCTCCACCAGTGTTTTTATTTTCTCGGCATCCTTTTCGCCGTCTGTTTCGACTCCACTTGATACATCAATCATCTCTGCTTGATAACGGTTAATGAGCTCCGATACATTTTCCGTATTGATCCCGCCAGCGATGATGCACGTTTTTTCCTGGCAAGCCTCCTGTAGCTGCGGGATCTGCTCCCAAGAAAAACGTTTGCCCGTCCCTCCTGCCTGGCTCGGATCGTACGTATCGAACAGGTACGCGTCAACGGAACCGGCGTAACGTGCGATTTCTGCTGCAGCATCTTCCTCTCCGCCAACCGCCAATGCTTTCCAAACAGGGAGAGAATAACGTGCTTTGACCTGCTGGCAGTACTCTGGCGTCTCCTGACCATGTAGTTGAATAACAGCTAACGGTACGTCCGCGAGAAGGTCATCCAATTCCTGAAGAGTGGGATTGACGAACACGCCGACAGCTGGTGGATGTTCAGGGACCTGACTCAGCAAGGATTTGACTGTTTGGCCATCTACCTGACGCTTGCTTTGGGCAAAAACGAAGCCTACGTAATCAACGTCCAGCTTTTTTAAGAGAGCAAGCGTCTCCACCCGTTTAATGCCACAAATTTTGACGCGCGTCACAGGATCACCCCCGGCTTCGCACCATTCGTTTCGCCAACCAAGGAAATCACGGCTTTCCTCACATCGGACTGTCGCATGAAATGCTCGCCTACTAGGACTGCTCTCGCCCCAGCCTTCCTCACGTTTTCGATATCCGCTGGAGCTGAAATACCGCTCTCGCTGACGACTGTGATCGAGGACGGGATCTCGGCAATCACTTCATGTGTCACTGCCAGATCCGTTTGGAACGTATGGAGGTTGCGGTTGTTAATCCCCAATAGCGTGGGAGTGATGTGCCTTAGCACCATCTCGGTCTCTCGGCGATCATGCACTTCCACCAGTACATCTAGGCCCAGCTCTTCTGCTGTCTGGTACAAATGACGCAGCTGTGATCCCTCGAGAATGGCCGCAATCAGCAGGATGGCATCTGCTCCTGCTGCCCGGGCTTCTACGACTTGCATTTCATCGATAAGAAAGTCCTTGCGCAATAAAGGTCGATCGATTGCCTCGTGGATCGTATGCAGATAAGTCAGGCTTCCCTGGAAAAAGGATTCATCGGTTAATACAGAGAGACACTCTGCCTGCGCCGCTTGATATGCTTTGGCGATGGTCACTGGCTCAAAGTCAGGACGGATCAGTCCTTTCGATGGCGAGGCTTTCTTCACCTCAGCAATGACACTGACAGCTCTTGTGCTTGTTTCCAATGCTTTGCGGAAACCTCGCGGCGCTTCTACGGATTTTGCAGCTGAAAGCAGGCCGGACATTGTGTTCTCTATGTGCAGGCGGCTAACTTCTTCCCGTTTTTTCTCGACAATTTTACGAAGCATGAATCATTCCTCCTGCAATCTGTCGGACTTGCTCGAGCTTATTCATCACGAGTCCGTCGTCAATCAGTTCAGCGGCACGGATCACACCTGCTTCAATCGAGCTCACCCGATCTGCCAGGTACAGGATCGCTCCTGCGTTCAGCAAAACGATATCGCGAGGCGCTCCGCGTTTCCCTGCAAAAACATCGTGGATGATGGCCGCGTTTTCCGTTGCATCTCCACCGCGCAAGGCATCTTTTTCATAGCGCCGCAATCCGAATTGCTCAGGCTGTATTTCATAGGTAGTGATTTTGCCATCGCGCAGCTCTGCCACATGGCTGATTCCGGTTACTGTCAGTTCGTCCAAGCCGTCTTCTCCTGCTACGACCAGCGCTCGTTTGACATCCAATTGAGCAAGAACGGAAGCGATCGTCGGAAGCAGCTTGGCATCATAAACACCCATCAGCTGATGACTGGCATTGGCTGGATTCGTCAAGGGACCCAGCAGGTTGAACACGGTGCGAACAGCCAGCTCCTTGCGTGGTCCAGCCGCATGCTTCATCGCTTGGTGATACAGCGGCGCAAACAGGAAGCACAGATTCGTTGCACGCAGGCAGTCTGCCGCATTTTTCGGAGTTAGATTGACCGGAACGTCCAGTGCTTCGAGCACATCTGCACTCCCACTTTTACTGGATACGGCACGATTGCCATGCTTGGCGATGCGAACCCCGTCGCTCGCTGCGACGAAAGCACTCGCCGTGGAAATGTTAAAGGTATGACTGCCATCGCCGCCTGTTCCACACGTATCCACCAAGCCCGGAAGCTCGATCGGAAACGTCGTAGCGCGTGCTCTCATCGCTTTGGCGAAGCCGAGAATTTCTTCTACCTGCTCACCTTTCAAGCGAAGGCTGGCGAGAAAAGCCCCGATCTGGGCAGGAGTCGCTTTGCCGTCCATAATCTCTCCCATGGCTTCCTCGGCAACAGCGGTATCCAAATGCTTGCCTTGCAGGATCTGCTCGAGTGCTTGCGTTAGCATGACAATTCCTCCTTGCGCGAAAACAGCTGCTCCGCTTTTTCGAGTGCGGAAATCATAGCTGCTGCCTTGTTGACAGTCTCCTGATACTCATTCGCAGGTACAGAGTCAGCGACAATCCCTGCTCCGGCCTGCACGTGTGCGTATCCATCCTGGAAAAACAGCGTGCGGATCGTAATGCAGCTATCCAGCGAACCGTCAAAGGAAATGTACCCGATCGCCCCTGCATACAAGTGGCGGGCATCCGGTTCCAGCTCTGCGATAATTTCCATCGCTCGAAGCTTGGGAGAGCCCGATACCGTACCTGCTGGAAAAGCGGAAAGCAGAGCGTCAAATGGATGCAGATCTTCCCGAAGCCTGCCCGTCACATGCGACACCATGTGCATGACATGGGAGTAGTTTTCGATTACCAATGCCTCCTCTACTTTGACACTACCGTAGGCGGACACTTTCCCCACATCGTTTCGTCCGAGATCGAGCAGCATGTAGTGCTCGGCTCTCTCCTTGTTGTCCGCTAGCAAATCTGCCGCCAGCAGTTCGTCTTCTTGTGGAGTAGCTCCTCTTTTGCGCGTACCCGCGATCGGCCGCATTTCTACTTTTTCATCCTCGACCCGTACCAGCAGCTCCGGTGAAGTCCCAACTACTGTTTCCCCTTCATACTCGAGGTAGTACATGTACGGAGAAGGGTTTAACGTACGCAGCAATCGATAGACCGCAAAAGGATCCACATCTGTTTTCACGGAGAATCGCTGGGATAACACCACTTGGAAAATATCGCCCGCGGCAATGTATTCTTTTGCCTGCTCCACGATTTCCTCGTACTTCTCGCGACTCATATTGGGCTCCACAGTGAGAGGTGTCGGCTCTTGTTCAGCTACTTGGATACGGCGGTCTGCCTGAAGGGGCTCACTTACTTTCGCAGCCAGCTGTTCAAGGCGTTCACAGACTTGCTCGTATTTTTCGGCAATGACGGCTGGTGTATCTCCCGTCTCGACATGGAGGTTTACAATCAGCTGGATTTCTTGCTTCAGATGGTCAAAGGCAATCATTTCATCCACAAACAGAAAACGCATATCCGGAACAGTCAAGCGCTCTTGTCGATGGGCTGGAAGATTTTCAAAATAACGTAGTGTATTGTAGCCGAAAAACCCTACTGCTCCACCACTAAGCCGTGGGAAACGAGGCAGCTTAGGGCTTTTGAAACGATCCAATTCTTCACGGAGGTACTGAACCGGATTCCCTTGGAGGGACGTACGCTCTCCATTACGGCGCAGCACGGTAATTTCTTCTTCCTTTGCTTCGACGATCTGAAAAGGATTCATCCCGATGAAGGAAAACCGTGCCCATCTCGCTCCGCCTTCCACACTCTCAAGAAGGAACGAGTCACTTTGGCGAACCTTTTGGTACAAACGAATGGGTGTCTCATGGTCAGCTAACAAGGTCATGCTCACGGGAATTAAAGAATACGAAGCCGAAAGGGATTGGACCTCGGCTAAAGTGGGGAAATACATGGACTCTCATCTCCTTTTTCGGGGGAAAGAACGGGACGGAATTTTGATCCGTGCTCTTCCCTGCCCGCTAACTAGAGCGAGAGGTAGGGGGAGAATTTCTATACAAACAACGAGATTGTTTGCCCGTTGTTTGGTGGCCGTTTTGAGACCACGTTCAAGCCTCATGAAAATCCTGAGTGGAGTTTTCATAATAAACTTGGAATTGCCAAGCTTCTGGCACAGGTGAATGATCAGCTGCCCACCTACTATCCTGTTATGCTTACAAAGCATTGGGATAATAAAAAAACCAGTGCGAGCACTGGAATGGGCGCAAAAAATATACCCAGCCTGCTCTTCTCTCCTCAACCTAACTCATCTCAACTCTGCTCTACTTGCTCTGCTCTCAGCCGGTAATTCATCAATCCGGAAAACGAGACGCTCTCGTTTCACTTATCGTAAAAGAGAGCGCCCAGAATGTCAACTATCGATTTGTCAGATCGGGGCGGAGTTTAACCGCATCCCGCAAAAATACGTGTTGAATATCTTTTGCTTGCTTGTCCGTGTTCACATGCATCATGACACGCACACACATAGGCAGACCGCCTGGAACAGGAATTTCGCGCGCGCACATCAGCGGAACGTATTGCCATCCATCGCCCTCAAGCAAGCGTGCAGCCTGCGCAGGGAAGGTAGCACTTACATCTTCTGTCGTGGTAATGATAATACTCGCTATGTCTTCTGCTGCAATCTCATTTTTGCTGACCATTTCTTCCAACAGCCATTTGGTGGAGGACACGATCTCTTCACGTGTGTCGACCTCTACTGTAATGGCTCCTCTGACTCCTCGCACTCCCATGATTACGCCTCCACTTCTTCTCGCATCACTGTCAAGATGATTTCTTCGTCGATGTCTTTAATTAGTTCTACATGGCCGATTGCCCGTGGCAAAACAAGAGCGAGCTTGCCGCCAACGGTCTTTTTATCCCGCTTCATCGCTTCCAGCACCGCTTCCGGCGTGAGACCTGCTGGCCATTTTGTCGGGAGATGGTACAGGCTCAGCACGCGCTCTGTCTGTTCACATACGCCCTTCTCCGCAATTCCTACCCGTTCTGCCACTTTGGCTGCGATACACATCCCAATCGCGATGGCTTCTCCGTGGTTCAGCGCGGAATATGCGCTCAATGCCTCAAACGCATGCCCAAATGTATGGCCCAAATTAAGCAAGGCCCGCTTCCCTTGCTCTCTTTCATCCTCTGACACGATCGCCGCTTTCACCGCACAGCCTCGTTGAATCGCTTTTGCCAACAATTCAGAATCGAGCTCCCACAAACGGTCTGCATTCTCCTTCAGCCAATCGACAAAGGCTTCATCCGAGATAAGCCCATGCTTGACTACCTCAGCAAAGCCAGCTGCTACTTCCCTTTTCGGAAGCGTATGCAGAGCAGATGTATCGTAGATGACCACGCGCGGCTGATGGAAGGCACCGATCAGGTTCTTCCCGAGGGGGTGATTGATGGCAACCTTGCCCCCTACCGAGCTGTCATGAGCCAGCAGCGTAGTAGGCAGCTGAACAAAGTCGATACCGCGCATATAGGTAGCTGCGACAAAACCTGCTAAATCACCGACAACACCACCACCCAGCGCCAGCACAGCTGACTTGCGATCGAGACCTGCCTGAATGGCTTCTGTCATAATTCGGTCGTAGACGCTCAAGCTTTTGGATTGCTCACCCGCAGCAATCACACTCGCAGTCGTACGGTAGCCTGCCGTTGCCAAGACTTCACGCAGCGGCTCCAAATAATTCTTTGCCACGTGTTCATCTGTTACAATCAGCAGCTGACTCTTCGAAGAAATGCCAGCCTCCTGCAGCAGCTTCGGTGCATGCTGCAAAAGACCTTCTCCAATAACAATCGGATAGGATCGCTCGCCCAAATCTACAGTCAGAGTCTCGTGTTTCATTAGAATTTCTCCGTGTATGCCCGGTATTGACGAACGTTTTCCACCATGTCGTCCATCGAGTCGGATGGGAATTTATCACACATCGCATTTGCAATTTCCCATGCCACAACTGCTTCGGCTACGACACTCGCTGCTGGAACCGCACAGCTGTCCGAACGCTCAATGCTCGCGGAAAACGCTTCTCGGGAATCGATGTCAACGCTCATGAGCGGCTTGTAAAGCGTAGGAATCGGCTTCATCACACCGCGAACCACTACCGGCATACCCGTTGTCATACCGCCTTCCAAGCCGCCTGCGCGATTGGATTTTCGGCTGTAGCCCGTCTCTTCATTCCATTCGATTTCATCATGGACCTGCGATCCTGGAAGACCAGCCGCTTCAAATCCAATACCGATTTCTACCCCTTTAAAAGCTTGAATGCTCATGATGGCTTGTGCCAGACGTCCGTCCAGCTTGCGATCCCATTGTACATGTGTTCCCAGACCAATTGGCACGCCTTCTACGATTACCTCAACGATCCCACCGAGAGAATCGCCATCCTCTTTGGCTTTATCGATCGCAGCCATCATTTTCACTTCAGCTTCCTTATCAAGGCAACGAACCGGCGATTCCTCTGTTCGAGCAATCAATTCGTCGAGACTCACATACTCCCGTTTTGCAATGATGTCATTAATTTGCAGGACTTGTCCGCCTACGCGGATTCCAAACGCTGCGAGCAGCTCGCGAGCGACAGCTCCTACTGCTACGCGAATCGTCGTTTCACGAGCGCTGGAACGTTCCAGAATATTGCGCATATCCCGCTGATGATATTTGATCGCGCCATTTAAATCCGCATGGCCCGGACGTGGACGGGATACACGACGTTTTTCCTCTGCTCCCTCTTCCACCGGTTCTGCACTCATGATTCCTTGCCAATGTGTCCAATCCTTATTTTCCACGACCAGCGTAATCGGAGCTCCTGTTGTATAGCCATGACGAACACCGGAAAGAATTTTCACCTGGTCCTTTTCAATTTGCATTCTTCTGCCACGGCCATGTCCTTTTTGACGACGAGCCAACTGCTCATTGATCGCCTCAATGGAAATCGGCAGATTGCTTGGCACACCCTCAATAATCGCAGTCAACTGCGGCCCATGAGACTCTCCTGCTGTCAAGTAACGCATTACTAGCTTCCTCCATCCTCCAGGCAGCCCGATCCCTTTTTCCCTAAGCAAACGGGATGCTGTCCTTTATCACTTTTAAGCGCTATAATATCATACCTAGTACTCGGTGGAAATACCAAAGTCATAAACGATTACAGATTCTCCCCTTTTACAGGAAAAACGCCTCTCCCTTTAGGAGAAGCGCTGCTGGACGTCTTGGCGATGTTCAGAAATGATCTACCATCAAAAAAGGATTGGACCCCAAAGAATGACGGGAGTGATCCGCTCGCAATAAATCGTCAAGCTGTTGCTTTTCCGCACCGAGTATTTGTCCGCACTCTTGCAAAGTGATCAGACCCCGGCGATATGCCTCAATGACTTTGTATTTATCCATCTGCTGCCCCCCAGAATATACATGTCGATAATTCTAGTCTTGGGAAAAAAGGGCAGAGATATACAAGCAGCGGCACTCAAATCATCCCATTTTGCGATAAAAGAATGTATCTTCTGTCTCCAGCTGGTATTGTTGTGGTTGGAAAATTTGCTCCGTGCTGCCTACGAACAGTACTCCGCCCGGCTTCAAGGCACGGCTGAATTTTTGATACAGCTCGTGTTTCGCTTCTTCCGTAAAATAAATCATGACATTCCGGCAAATGATCAGGTCAAACTGTGTATCAAACGTATCCGCAAGCAAATTATGCTTTTTAAAGGTTACGAGATTCTTCACCTCATCCGTAACCCGATAGCTCAGCGCGTCTTTCGTAAAATACTTCGTGATCAAATCCTTCGGGCAATCCTGCAAGGAACGGTCCGTATAGACACCTTGCTTTGCCTTTGCTAATGCACCTTCATCGATATCGGATGCAAGCACAGTGGCCGCTAGTTTTTTTCGCAGCAGAATGAGCGACAGCGTATACGGCTCTTCCCCCGTCGAACAGGCAGCGCTCCAGCACTTTATCCGGGGCGATTGCTTGGTCAAGCGCGGAAGGATCTTGTTTTCTAGCACTTCCCATCTTCCAGGATTGCGGAAAAATTCGGATACGTTAATTGTCATGCGATCCAAAAACTCATAGAACAACGTCTTGTCTTTGGATATCGCATCAAAATAATGCGTAAACGTATCATATCCTCGTTTTACCCGTAGAGATGTCAACCTGCGCTTCATCTGTGCTTCTTTGTAGAGGGCAAGGTCAATTCCGGTCATTTTTTTGATGTTTGCAATAAATTGAAGAAAGTCCTTATCTTCCATGGGAACGCTCCCCCTTTGACAGCTTACCTTCTATACATTCGCCAAAATTCGAGAAAACCCTATCAAATTCGTGGGGATATTTGTCAAAATAACGAAAAAAAACCCCGAGCCCGGGGTTTTTCTGCATTTCATTCTTAGATCCAGCGTTGGATTGTTTTTTCGAAGGAAAGAACTTCGTCAGCGGAGAACCACAGACCGATTTCACGCTCAGCGCTCTGTGGGGAGTCAGAACCGTGGATGATGTTCATACCAACGGAAGTAGCGAAGTCGCCACGGATTGTACCGGAAGCAGCATCTACTGGGTTGGTTTTGCCCATCATTGCACGAGCAGTTGTGATTACGTTGTTACCTTGCCATACCATAGCGAATACAGGACCGGAAGTGATGAAGTCTACCAGTTCGCCGAAGAAAGGACGCTCTTTGTGCTCTGCATAATGTTCTTCAGCCAGTTCGCGGCTAACAACCATCAGCTTCGCGCCAACCAGTTGGTATCCTTTTTTCTCAAAACGGGAAACGATTTCCCCGATCAGGTTACGTTGTACGCCATCAGGTTTTACCATAAGGAACGTTTTTTCCATTGTAAGTATGCCTCCATTAGAGCTATGTATTGGTGCACGTTACACCAACGAAAATTTTATCAAAAGAATAGGGGCCAAGCAACAGCCACTCGGTTAAAATTCATTAAAATTTGCGTTCAATAATAAAATCGGCGATGCCGGACAAAGAAGTCTTGGCTTGGTTGTTAGGTAAATCCCTTAAAATGGCATGCGCTCGCGCAATGTACCGCTCTGCAAGCTGCTGCGAAAAAGCAATGCCTTCGTCTGAACGGATCAGATGAATCGCTTCATCGACATGATCCCAAAACGTCTCTTCTTTCATCCACGTTTGAAAGCGATCCCGCGTGCGACCGAAGTGAGCGGTATAGAGGGCAGGCAACGTAATGTTGCCGTTCACAAGATCACTACCTGCAGGTTTCCCAAGCTGCTTTTCTGTTCCTGTAAAATCAAGAATATCATCCGTAATCTGAAAGGCCATACCGACATTGTAGCCGTACCAGTACATTTTCCGGATCAATTCCTCACTTGCACCGCTTGCCACAGCCCCGAGTTGGCAGCTGATTGCGATCAACAATGCTGTCTTCCGTTTGATCCGACGCAAGTACGTGCGAAAATTTTGATCCCAGTTCTTGAGATCCTTGACTTGCTCAATTTCCCCTTTGCACAGCTCCACCATTGCATTAGACAATATTTGATGCAGCTGTGGGATGGGAAGCTCAGCCGCGATTGCCAAGGCACGGGCAAAAATATAGTCGCCAGCGTACATAGCCACTTTATTGTCCCATTTCATCCGAACTGTATCTTTTCCGCGACGCTTGTCGGCATCGTCAATGACATCATCGTGAACCAGAGAAGCCATGTGAATCAGCTCCAAAGGAACAGCCACATGCTTCAAACGTTTGACATCGTAGTTTCCCCATTTTCCTCCGAGCAGGACAAAAACCGGACGAATCCGCTTTCCTCCTGCCTTGAGAAGATGAGTAGCAGATTGATTCAGCTCTCGCATATCTGTATCAATCGATTTTTCCAGCTCGTCTTCAATATACTGGACGTCCTTTTTCATTTTAAAATAAATATCGACCAGGTTCATCCGTTCCACCTATCTCGTCAACGTAGTATTGGTCTGCCGTCCACCAGCCTGCCAAAGGTCGACGGTTGCCGGTGCCGGTAGAAGTCCCAGCTCCGCTGCGCATCGGTAGTAATACAAAAGTCCAATCCGCTGTACGTCGCCGAAATCGTGCTGTAAACCTTGAAAATATTGAGCCCATTCTTGCTTGTCGCCACCAAAGTGGGTGTGGACATAGTCAATGAGCGGGGCTGGATTTTCCCTTGTCTTTCTCTTGCTCGCAAGAAAAGAGTCATGCACTTCAGCAAGCAGTTCACTTTGCTCGGCCAGGACCTCTTTTCGCACAGCCCAGATCGCAAAGGTCATTGAGTATCCGGTGAACTGATGCCACAGCTCTCCCAGATCATACACGTGGAGGTCGCCGCCGCGTCTCACTGCCTGAATCGCGTCGTCACCGATCAACAAAGCAGCATCTGCTTCGCGCAGCATGTCAGCAAGTATCGGCTCCTGTGTAACGTAAGAAATCTCATAATCGTAAAACTTAGACAGAATGATCTTCAACAAATTGACTGTCGTCGCTGACGTGTTCGTCAATGCAATCTTTGCACCATTCAGCTGTTCAATCGGCTTTTTGCTAAATAAGAAAAGGGAGCCTACTCTCCCATTGGCACTGACAGACAAATCTGCTAGTGCCACATAGCGGGAGGCATGCTCTGCGTAGCTAAAGGAAGAGATTGGACCCAAATCGATTTCTCCGCGTGCCATCGCCTGATTTAGTGTAGCGGGTACTTGCCGGATAAATTCGATCTGATCCTCAAAACGCTCCTGCTGAAAGTAAAAATAGACCGGGAGTACATTTGTATACAAGATCTGTCCAATTCGCAAGGACTTTTGCATGCTTCTATTCCCCCCAACGCCGAAACAGCGAGTGTGGTACATCCAGTGCATCCAAAGCTTTTCCTACGACGAAGTTGATGAGATCATCCATAGTTTGCGGCTTCTGATAGTAGCCAGGCATCGCTGGCAGGATTTTTACACCCAGCCTGCTTAATTGTAGCATGTTTTCCAAATGAATGGCATTCAGCGGTGTTTCACGCGGCACGAGAACCAGCCTGCGCCCTTCTTTGATCATCACATCTGCTACTCTCTCCAGCAGGTTTCCAGATGCCCCATGTGCAATTCCTGAAACGGTACCCATTGAGCAAGGAACGACGATCATCCCGTCACATTTGTAAGAACCACTGGCAGCCGGGCAATTAAAATCACGAAGGCCCCAGTAATGGAGCTGCCCGGGAAAATCCTGCTGCAGCTTAACCCGCAGCAGGCCTTCACGGTCATCCGTCACCCAATCGAGCTCGTCATGAAAGACTTGCCAGCCAGCTTCCGTGATGATGAGATGCACGGTATGTCCAGCTGACAGCAGTTCCTGCACCAGTCGAACGCCATAAATAGCACCACTCGCTCCTGTTATCCCGACAGCCCATTTCTGTTCACTCATGAAATCACCAGATCAATCATTGTAAAGGCAAACATGACCACACTCAAAATCCCGTTCATATTGAAGAAGGCTACGTCCAGCTTGGACAAATCCGTAGGCTTGACCAGGCTGTGCTCATAGATCAAAATCGCGCCGGAGATCAAGACGCCGATCAAGAACCAGATCGACAGGTCAGCTACCACATACAAGGACATGAGCCCCACAAAGGTAATCACGTGACAAATACGCGCGACCATCAAGGCATTCGCCACACCAAAACGGCTCGGCATCGAGAACAGCCCTTCTTTTCGGTCGAATTCACTGTCCTGGCAAGCATAAATAATGTCAAATCCAGCTGTCCAAAAGAGCACAGATGCGAACAAGAGAAGTCCAATCCCGTCAACCTGTCCTGTCGTAGCCACCCAGCCACCCAGCGGACCAAAACCAATGGCAACCCCCAGCACAAAATGGCACAGCCAAGTAAAGCGTTTCGTATAAGAATACAAAACCAATACGAATACTGCGAGTGGCAGCAGCTTCACAGCCAAATCGTTTAATTGGAACGCGGCAATGAAAAGCACTGCGAAGGAGACGACGATAAACAGAGTGACTTCCACAATGGAAATCAAGCCTGCGGGAATCGCTCGGTTCGCTGTCCGCGGATTTTTCGCATCAATGAGACGGTCAATAACTCGGTTTAAGGACATCGCCGCACTGCGAGCCCCTACCATGGCAACTGTTACCCAAAAGATTTCCATCCAGGTCGGCCATGCTTTTTCTATAACAATATTCCCCAAAACCGCGCCCATAAAAGCGAACGGCAGCGCAAAAAGCGAGTGCTCAAACTTAATCATTTCCAGAATAATTTTCAATTTACGAAGACTCATGTAATACACTTCCCATCACTGAAAAAATACCGAAAGCAACCTACCCGGTCAGCGCTTCAAACGTTGCTCCCGCAGGTAGGCGGCCAAAAGAATCCGCTATGGCTTGGTACCGATGTGCAGGGCTGCTACTCCACCCATGAAAAGCTTGACTTGTACTGGATCCAGTCCAGCTTGTTGAAACATCTTGGCAAGCTCACGGCTGTCTGGAAAGTTGGTCAATGACTTTGGCAGCCACGCGTATTGCTCGTACTTGTTTACTGTCCACTTCGCCACCAGTGGCAAAATATTGTAGAAATAAAAGTAAAAGAGCTTGCGATAAGGTATGAACGGAGGCTTGGACACCTCTAGTGAAACGACTTTACCACCCGGCTTCACCACACGTGCCATCTCATTTAAAACGGTCTGGACATCCGGTACATTTCGGAGCGCAAACCCGATTGTCGCATAGTCAAACGTATTATCTTCATAAGGAAGCTGCATCGCATCGCCGTTGACGAGCTGTACGTTATTTCCTACGCCTTTTTGGGCCACCTTGTACGCACCGACATCGAGCATGTTCTGGCTAAAGTCGAGGCCGACTACACTGCCTTCTTTCCCCACTGCCTGCGCGAGTGTAATGGTCCAGTCAGCCGTTCCGCATGCAACATCTATCGCTTTTTGTCCGGGCTGGATGTTCATCTGCTTCATCGTGTAGTTCCGCCATGCCACATGGCTTCCAAAGCTGATGACATTGTTCATTTTGTCGTATTCATCCGCAATGCTTTCGAAAACGGAATGAACGTATTCTGCCTTCTCTTTCATCTGGGCTTGGTTCACGTAGACTACATCTCCTCAATAACCCGTTTCAGGCGGTTGATCCGGTGGGAGTA
Organism: Brevibacillus centrosporus; assembly: GCF_003710815.1. Classification (GTDB taxonomy): domain Bacteria; phylum Bacillota; class Bacilli; order Brevibacillales; family Brevibacillaceae; genus Brevibacillus; species Brevibacillus centrosporus. Next base: position 52,255 of record NZ_RHHP01000031.1, on the reverse strand, counting down.
ACGGGCCGTCATGGTTGCAAGCATATTGCGGGTTTCCACAGGATGCAGCGTTCGCACCATTTGCTCGCACAGACCAATCATCTCAAGTGCTTTTTGCTCAATACCGGACATGACCTGTGAGATCGTCGTTCCTGGTTTTTGCAGCAAAAAACGGGCAAAACCAAAAGGTACTTGTTCTTGCCATTTCAACTGTTCCCATTCTCCGATAACGCTCTCTACTTTTGCCGTCTCTTTCATGAGATTCGTCCAGAAACGACGCTTCTCATCCGTCCCAGCATACGCTTGTACTACCGCAACGTACAATCCCGTGTCGATCGTATTTCGCAGCTCCCAATATTCTTCAGCTGATGGAAGTCTGCTGTCCTTGCCTGCCAAGTACAGCTTCATCTTCGCCTCGTTTACACGCTGCACGGCTCCAGACAAGACTTGGATCGCCTCGATCTCACTAGCTTCTGCCAGTAGGGCATAATAGCGAGCACTGTAAAAATCTCCTGCTAAAACAGTTAACTGCCGATTACGCTCGTCACTTTGTGTCCGTTCATAATCATTTTTCACGTACTCGTGAATGTCCAAGCCTAATTGGACAAGCCCAGTCGCTGTGCAGAAAATCATCGAGCGTTCCTTGGTCATCCCTTGTTCCATCAAAAACAGGTACAAAAGGGCAAGACGATTTTCCGCCATGGAAGGAACGTCTACATAATGTTCTACATAGGAGTGGGTACTTCTCTTGTAGATCTGTTCGATGATCACTCGAACTTCTTCTACGTATGGGGTATGTTCTTTGCTCATGCGTCCTCCTCCACAAGCTGTGCACAACCTGATGATGTCTGATGTGTTCCGTACACGATCGGTCTATCGGTACTACCCGGTCAAATGGCCGTCCTTGCTATCATACCATACTTCTATCATCAGGGACTAATTCTCTCGTAAAAATACGGATCGATTCGAACCGGAAATGAATCTCTTACGTATTGCTCCACATCCATCTGCGTCTCGAGCGGCTTGTCAAATGCATCCGCGTCTGTCCCATTCGACTCAATGGCAACGAGAAGTCTCGACTCTTTCGGAGTGTCTCTTTCCTCCAGCACGCGAAAATACACCTGTTTGACATTATCCGTGAGTGTGAACAGCTCGTGAGTCAAGCTGTAAAAGTCCTGATATACATGGGAAAGCTCAACCTTATCAGAGGGCTTCACCGCCAAATCGACATAAAGCGACGGGTTATCCCATTTTATACGCTTAATATTATAATGTGTTGTCATGCTTGTAAACAAATCCAATGCATTTTGCTCGCTTAGATGAATCGGACGGGAAGCTTGGAAAGTCGGAACATCCGTCCGTTTCCACCCTGTGTTCGGGACAAGTGACAGCATCAGAGCCAAAAAGGCAGAAACAGCGATGGCCGCAAACAGTCTACGTGGCATAGACATCCCTCCTCTCCATCATTGTACAAACAAAAAAAGCAGGCTATGCCTGCTTTTGCACAAAACGTACAGCTTATTCAGTCGTGTCGATCGTTCCGTGTTGAGAGTAAATAACCGCTTTTCCACGTACTTTAATTGCGGAAGTATGCTCGGTAAATTGAAAAATCATGACCTCGCCTTTATCGAGCTTTTCCGTGTGATGAAAACGAGTATCGGATCCCCGAGTGAGCCCGATGACGTGGACCCCGTTTTCTTTCGCCTTTACTACGAAATAATCTTGATTGAACACCGTTGGTTGTGACACTGTTTATCCTCCTTGCCAAGCGTTATGTGTCATTGACTACTATGATGTCCGGTCAGCCTGCAATCTGTTCATGATTTTTTCCACATAGCGCTGCGTTTCCTGCGGCAACTGGCTATATTTCTCCTCCAGCTCCGCATCGTTGTCGATACCCAATCGTCCGATGCGACCCGGGCCGGCATTATACGCTGCCAAGGCTACTTTCACATTGCCATCGTAGCGATCCAAGAGACTTTTCAAGTACTTGGTTCCCCCTGCCAGATTTTCATCCGGGTTGTATACGTCACGGACCTTCATCGCTTTTGCCGTCTGGTCCATCAGCTGCATCAGTCCTTTGGCACCCGCCTGCGAAACCGCCGTTGGGTTGAAATTGGACTCTGCTCGTACCACTTCACGAATGAGGTCATTGTCTACACCGATCGAACGCGCCATGCGATCAATCTTTTCTAAAAGAGCGGAAGTCGGGAGATTGGAAGCTCGTCCACCTACTGTTGTATTTGCCGCAGATGAATTCGTGTCTACCTCTTCTAGTCTCTGCGCAAAATTCCATTCTGGCGAACCGTCCAGCTCGGCAATAATCTCTTCTGCTGTAATAACACGCTGACCCGAAGCGAGCTGCGCTTGAAGTACATCAGAAAACAGGCCGTCATCCACGGATGGAAGAGCTGCCTGAGCAGTATTTGTGCCATAGGAAAGCTGGTTCAAATAGGGCTGAAGCGATACGGGTACATTCATAACTACTAACAACCTTTCCTCGCTTGTCTCCCTCTTATTATAGAAAAGAAAGAACAGGAAGCCAATAGTGAAATTGGTATCATCTTGAAAAACAAAAAGGAACCTGAATCCTCAGGTTCCGCTAATTGCGATGTAAATGGTCGGAATGCAGGGATTCGAACCCTGGACCTCACCCACCCCAAGGGTGCGCGCTACCGGGCTGCGCCACATCCCGACGTACATCTGTACTATACAATCATTTACCTGCAGCGTCAAGATAAATTTCCGTGTTTTTCTTGTTTACAAGCCGTTTTACGGACGGATCAAACTGAATACTTCTGCTCTAGCAGCAGCATCTTCTTTAAACAATCCACGCACAGCTGAAGTCACTGTTTTGGAGCCAGGTTTTTTCACACCACGCATCGTCATACACATATGCTCGGCTTCTACCACAACAACGACGCCATGCGGATCCAGCTTGCTCACGATCGCGTCTGCTACCGTCGAGGTGATTCGCTCTTGCAATTGGGGACGTCGCGCTACCGTATCCACAGCGCGAGCCAATTTACTCAGACCGACAACTCTTCCGCCCTTTGGAATATACGCCACATGTGCTTTCCCAAAGAAAGGCACGAGGTGATGTTCACACATCGAGTAAAACGGAATGTCCTTGACGAGTACCATTTCTTCATGATCCTCGCTGAACACAGTCTCGAAATAGTCTTCTTCGTTTATGTGCATGCCTTCGAAAACTTCGGCGTACATTTTCGCTACACGTTTAGGAGTATCTAACAATCCTTCACGATCCGGGTTATCGCCAACTGCCTCCAGAATCATGCGAACGGCCTGTTGTATTTTATCTAAATCGACGTTCATCTCGGTACCTCCTACTTTCTGACTCTCACTCTACGAGATCTTTCTAAGTTCTGACAGACAAGCAACACCAATCTTATCATATTGAAATCAAAAAAACAAAAAGATCTGACAAGAATTCCCCTATGTAAGTGTTTGAAAGCAGAAAAAAATCCACATCACGAAAATGTGGATTTTTTTATGTAAGTGTTTCGATCACGAAATGTGACGATTACTTGATGGAGTCTTTGAGTTGCTTACCTGGTTTAAACGCAGGTACTTTGCTGGAAGCGATTTCGATCTCTTCACCTGTTTGTGGGTTACGACCTTTACGAGCCGCGCGCTCACGAACTTCGAAGTTACCAAAGCCGATCAGTTGGACTTTGTCACCTGTTTTCAATGCCTCAGCGATCGCGTCGAGTACCGCGTCAACTGCTTTGGTAGCATCTTTCTTGGTGAGTTCAGTGGTGTCAGCCACTTTTGCAATCAGTTCTGTTTTGTTCATTCTTGTTCACCTCCCCTCAAAGAACACCAAGTCCCTCGATACTATTTTTCTTAACCGAAACAAGTCGTTTTATACACGATTGGTTGTTTTTACCGTTCTGACAAGCTTATAGTAATACACGGATTTCTTAAATTCAAGCCCCTCCTGTCGAAATAAAGCGAAATACAAGAAAAAAAGGCATCCCGTCACGCCGGATGCCTTATTCCCTTCCTACCTTTATAGGACTTTACACCTGATTTTAGAGGATGATCGCAATCAGTCCGCCTGAGCCTTCGTTGATAATTCGTCCCAGTGTTTCCTGCAATTTGTAGCGCGCATTGTCTGGCATCATCGTGATTTTCGCCTGAATTCCTTCGCGAACGATGGAGTGCAGCGAACGTCCGAAAATGTCCGAATTCCAGATCGAAAGCGGATCTTTATCAAAGTCCTGCATCAGGTAGCGGACGAGCTCTTCGCTCTGTTTTTCCGTACCGATAATCGGCGCAAACTCTGATTCTACATCCACTCGGATCATGTGAATCGAAGGCGCAGTCGCTTTTAATCTGACGCCAAAACGCGGTCCCTGGCGGATGAGTTCAGGTTCGTCCAAGGTCATCTCATGCAACGACGGAGCCGCTATCCCGTAGCCCGTACTCCGAACCATATGCAGAGCTTCTGCTACCTGGTCGTACTCCCGTTTCGCATGAGCGAACTCTTGCATAATCTTCAACAGATGATCCTTTCCGTTGATTTCCACTCCGACGATTTCCATCAGAATGCGATCATACAGCTCATCAGGAGCGTAGAGATCGATCTCCGCGATCCCTTGCCCCATATGCATGCCTGCGAGAGAGGCCCGCTCCACGAAGTCATAGTCGTTGAAAAAGCCGACGACACGGTCCACATCGCGCAACCGGCGGATATCCTGCACGGTTTCACGTACGGCCTCTTCATAGTTCTGACGCAGCCAGTGGCCATTTTCCAGGACCATAACCCAGCTCGGCAGATTGACGTTTACTTCATGGACAGGGAACTCAAACAGGACTTCTCTCATCAGAAGCAGAATTTCCTGCTCGGTCATGTGATCCACCGACAGGGCGACTACAGGTACATCGTATTTCTCCTGCAGCTGCAAGCGCAGATTTTGCGCTTCATCTGAACGTGGACGAGTCGAGTTGACCACGATGACGAAAGGCTTTCCGACTTCTTTGAGCTCATTGACTACCCGCTCTTCGGCATCAATGTATCCCACACGCGGGATTTCCGCGATGCTTCCGTCTGTTGTAACCACGATCCCGATCGTCGAGTGCTCCTGAATCACTTTCCGCGTTCCGACCTCGGCCGCTTCTTCAAATGGAACAGGCTCCTCATACCAAGGAGTGTTGACCATGCGCGGTCCGTTGTCGTCTTCAAATCCTTTTGCACCCTGTACCGTATAGCCGACGCAGTCAACGAGGCGGACGTTGATGCTGAGCCCTTCGGTTACATGTACATTGACGGCCTGGTTAGGAACAAATTTTGGTTCTGTCGTCATAATTGTTCGGCCAGAAGCACTTTGTGGCAACTCATCCGTGGCACGGATTCGCTCTGCTTCTGATTGGATGTTCGGGATGACGACCTGCTCCATAAACCGCTTGATAAAGGTCGATTTTCCCGTACGTACAGGCCCTACCACTCCCAGGTAGATATCTCCGCCCGTCCGTTCGGCAATGTCTTTAAAGATGTCGACTCGTTCCACCATCGATGACCTCCTTCTATTTGTCTATTTTTACACTATGACCATTTTTCCGAATTATCCCTGACCGCCAGTATTTTCCCGGGAATCTCGTACTAGTTTTGTGGACAGTACAAATATATGTGAGAAACAGATAACTAGAACAAAAAAACGACTCTGCTTTGAGTCGTTTTTCCTCATGACCGATTTACAGTTTTAACAGCCGCGGCTCTCCATTCACCATTTCATAAGGGAAGGACTTCGCCGGAACAAACATGGACTCCCGTGCAAATACATAGCGAGGATCCGTATTTTTCGGAACGGCTGCTTTGGTATCTCGCAGGACTTGCGCAATATCCGCCGCGTAATCGATCCCTACTTCCCCATTTGCATTCATCACGAGAGGCAGCAAAGAGTTCCCCAGCGTGGACGGTACTTGCCAAGTTTTTACTCCGATTTCCTCATGATTGATCGTAAAGTAGCCATTTCCTAAATCGTCCTTTACCGGGAGCTTGTTGTAGAAATTGCGGTAGCGATTCACGGCTGATTGCACGTCGGCAACTGTACTGACAGCTCCGAGGTTTAGCAGCTTTGCCGCCGGCTTGGTCTCTACGTCAATCAGAACGTATTTGTAAACGCCGCCTTTTTCAAAGGCATTGCCTGGCACATCCGGCATGTATCGCGGCGTCATTTTTCGGAAATCAATCTCGTATTTTTCAAAAATCGGCGTATCCAACGGCTTGGTCACGATCGGCAGAACAGCTGTATCCTTCTGAAACTGTTCGATCGCCTTCTGTGTTGCTTCTAGATAAAATGTACTGGGTACCTGATTTTCCGCCTTTCGCTCATCCGGATACAAACAGCCGGACAGCAATACGGAAAGTAGAGTCAAGCTTAGCATCAGCTTGAACGATTTTTGCCATGAATGCCACATTATGTACGTACACCTCTTACCCTAATCTTCGTTTTCCTCGCGCTGCCGCTCCAATGCCGCCTGTACGACGGATTTCAAGCGACCCTCTGGTATTCGAATCGTGCAGTCTTTATCCGTAGCCTTTGCTTGACAGCCTAGTCGGATTCCTTGTGCCAGATCCTTTTCCGGCATTTTTCGGCGCTCCAGCTGGCTTGGAGGTGACAATTCCCCACTCTCCAGAACAATGCGACACATGAGACATGAAGCATGTCCGCCACATCGCTGCGGAATGACTACCCTCGCTGCCGCTGCTGCACTCACCATTGTTTGCCCGGATCTCGATTTGATGCTTTTTCCACTTGGTAAAAACGTTACTCTTCCCATTCGTTGAATCTCCTGTCAATACGGTCGGTGTGCGAGCTTTACGTCCCCATCCTGCACAACCTGAATCTGGCAGCCGAGCCGGAAGCCCTCTACCCGCTCTGCTTTGCGCAGTCGGAGCTTTTCTTCCTTCGTGACTTCATTCAAAAATTCGGCACCTTCCAAAACGAATGTTCGACACTGTGCACATACTCCTCGCTGGCAGGCGTGTCCCCATACAACCTTATGTTTTTTGGCGATAGCGACCACCGTCTGGTTCAGCTCCACAGGCAACTCGTGGCTCCCAGCGCGTGTCACTAGCGTTAGTTGAGACATTCTTTCCTCTCCTTATACAAAAATAACGATCAGAATCATGACAAAAATCGCAAGTAGCATTAAAAATGCGAATGTCTTGACCAAAAATCGCAGAAACGCATTGGTCATTTTCCTTGCATAAATCATGAGTAAATTGCAGACGAACATCAGACCCATGGCAATCAGGGAAATGTTCATCTTCGTCATAGGATCGATATACATCTGGAAAAACAGCACCCTTTGCATTTTTTGCTTCATTATACCATACTTCGACGCTGTCCGTCTGACGCTTGCGAACCTCCCTCTGGACATTCGCATAGACTATCGTGATGAATTCGCCCATTGGAGGGATGGCAAGTGAGCAACAAATCGAGCAGCAGCAAACGCAAGTGGCGCAATCCCTACGCTCCCATACCCAGCAAAAAGCTGAGCGAACAAGTGACAGAAGCATCCTTGGCCGTGACACCGAAAAAATTGCTGCCGCTACCGGCTGTCGATCTGCGGACGTCCGTTTCCAAGATGCGCAATAATATTAAAGGAATCAGCACGACGATCCGACAAGTCGAGGAAACCATGGATTCCTTGTACGGGGCCATGGAGATATTTGAAAACCTGGGCAAGAGCCCTGCCGAAAAAGCAGAGACGGTTTCCGCGGAACGCCCCACTTCCAAGCGCAGAGGAGCCTCGGAGGCCTCTCGCATGGTGGAAGAATCCTCGGAGCCTGAAGCTACCACCAGCGGCAGCGGCAACCCTTTCGGAAATATCGACATCGGCCAGCTGCTGGGGCTGCTGCAATCCCCGCTCGTTCAGAGCCTGCTGAGTCAGACCGTTGGCAGCAACAATTCCAAGCAACGAAAAAAAGAGGGATGAGATCCCTCTTTTTTTCTTCGTTCTGTAGGTCAGCCATGTCCCTGTAGAGCCATGATTGTTCCTAGTCTTACTGTATGACGGTTTCCCCATCAGGTAACGGGCATAATCGCCCATTTCTCTTATTTCAGGAGCTTTGTCAAGGAAGACATGTCGTGGATGTTGATTTCCTGGTTGTAAAACATCTCGATGATCTTATCTTCCTTTTCAGCTGTCAGCTGTTTCCCACTCATTGCAGCGAGTGTTTTGATGATTTGACGCAGCTTTGTCTCGTCTTCAAAATCGCTTTTCTTCACTTGGCTGGCTAACGAGCGCAGCTTGGATTCATCAATTTTGTCAGTGCCTGTTCCTTTGCCTTTCAGACGATCCAAAAAACCGCCAGAAAATGGATTGTTCATGGATGGGCCTCCTCCTGCTACCAAGGTTTACACCCTTATGGTATGTGCAGGAGCTTTAATGTGTGAGACATTCGCCTACACATGATCCGGATTCAAATACTCCGTTTCATAGGTTTTCAGTCTTCCCATCAGCTGCTCCACGCCTTGACGAGGATCTTTTCCTTCGAACAGTACGCCGTACAGAACATGGGTGATCGGCATTTCTACATCCTCGCGCTTCGCAAGCACATCAGCGGCCTGCGTGGTGCGCACACCCTCTACCACCATGCCGATTTCCTGGAGCACTTCCTCGAGCTTTTTCCCTTGTCCCAAAAGGAAGCCTGCTCTCCAGTTTCGACTGTGCTTGCTGGTGCAGGTCGCTACCAGATCGCCGATTCCAGCCAGTCCTGCAAAAGTGGGCGGCATGGCTCCGAGCTTGAGTCCCAGACGACTGATTTCTGCAAGGCCGCGAGTCAACAATGCAGCCTTTGCATTGTCGCCAAATCCGAGCCCATCCGACATGCCAGCTCCCAATGCAATAATATTTTTCAAAGCTCCCGCGAGCTCCGCCCCAATCAGATCCGGGTTGGTATAGACGCGGAAGTTGCGATTCATCAGCAAATCCTGGGAACGAAGCATGCTGCTCTCTGATTCAGAAGCTACAACAACCGTTGTTGGCTGGCGGCGGACTACTTCCTCCGCATGGCTTGGACCAGAAATGACTGCGAGTCGAGAAGAAATTTCAAACGGAATCTCCTCTTGGATCACCTCGGACATACGCTTAAGCGTCCCCAGCTCAAAGCCTTTCACCGCGTGAATCAAGAGCACATCCGAAGCGAGAGATGGTGCAAGATCGCGGCAGATTTGGCGCATTGCATGCGAAGGTACCGCCAATAAAACAATCGGCTTCTCGTGTACAGCTGCATGGATATCGGAGGTCGCAGCAATTCGCGCGGAAAGCTCGACTCCCGGTAAATATTTTTCATTCCTGTGTGTGGTCGTAATTGCTTCAGCTTGCTTGGGGTCCCTCACCCAGAGCGTGACTTGATGCCCGTTATCCGCCAATACGGAAGCGAGAGCAGTACCCCAGCTGCCAGCACCGATCACGGCAACATTTTGAATCAATCAAACTCCCTCCCCTTTTCCCTTATGGACAAGGTTTTAGCTTAATTTTCGGTTTGACTTTTCACCCAGTTTTCTTTCCGTGCCTGCGAGAAGATTTCGGATATTATTATAATGACGAACGTAAGCAAAAACAGCGAGAATTAAGCTTGTCCAGAAAAAAGCAATCGGCTTATCCAGTACGTACACCGTGATCGGAATCGTGGTAACCAGTACGAGCGATCCCAGTGACACGTATCGCGTCACTGCAATGACCAATACAGCCAAGACCGCTCCAATGAGAAAAGCAATGGGAGAAAAGCCAAGAGCTACCCCAAGTGTAGTCGCAATGCCCTTTCCCCCGCGAAACCCAAAAAAGATCGGCCAGTTGTGGCCCGCAATCGCAAACAGACCAGAAACGGCATAGGCAGCAGGATCGCCAGTGATCAGATGAGTAATCCCCATCGCGATGAGCCCTTTAAGCGCATCTAAAATCAATACAGCGATTCCTGGCCCTTTTCCCAATACACGCAACGTGTTCGTGGCACCCGCATTGCCGCTACCATGTGAACGGATGTCAATTCCTGCAACTTTTTTGGCGATGAGATAGCTAAAGCTGATCGATCCGATTAGATAGCTGATCACCCAGGATAATAACACCATGGCGGTTTTCTCTCCCTACGTTTTTTTACGTGTCCAGATCCGTACTGGCGTGCCTTCGAAGACAAATGCCTCACGTATCTTGTTCTCTATATAACGTTCATAGGAAAAATGCATAAGCTCCGGATCGTTCACAAACAGAATGAACGTCGGCGGCTTGACAGTTGCCTGTGTCGCATAATTGATTTTGAGTCGTTTTCCCCTGTCGGACGGTGGTGGTGTCCGGATCGTTGCATCTGTTACCAGATCGTTGAGTACGGACGTAGGAACCCGCATAGCATGCGCCTGGGAGATTTCGTTTACTTTTGGCAGGATCGTATGTACCCGCTGCTTGGATTTTGCCGAAACGTACAGGATCGGAGCGTAGTCCAGATACTTGAACTCTTCGCGGATCAGCTCTGTAAATCGCTGCATCGTCTTGTCGTCCTTTTCCACGGCATCCCATTTGTTGACGACAATCATGATACCGCGACCGGCTTCATGCGCGTATCCGGCGATTTTCTTGTCTTGCTCGATGATGCCTTCTTCCCCGTTGATCACCACGAGTACGACATCGGAGTCCTCAATGGCGCGCATCGCACGCATCACACTGTATTTCTCCGTGCTTTCGTACACCTTTCCACGCTTGCGCATCCCTGCCGTGTCGATGAGGATATAGCTTTGGCCATCTCGCTCGAACGGCGTGTCAATCGCATCGCGCGTAGTACCCGCTACGTCACTGACGATCACGCGTTCTTCACCCAGAATAGCGTTGGTCAGCGAGGATTTCCCTACGTTTGGACGTCCGATAATCGATACGCGGATGACATCCTCGCTGTATTCGTCCTCGTTTCTTTCTGGGAAGTGCAGCACGACCTCTTCCAGCATGTCCCCCAGTCCAAGACCGTGACTTCCGGAAATAGGAAACGGCTCCCCTAATCCCAACGAATAAAAGTCGTAAATATCCGCGCGCATTTCCGGGTTGTCCGCTTTATTGACGGCGAGCACGACGGGTTTGCCTGTGCGATTCAGCATCCGCGCCAGCTCAACGTCAGCATCCGTCACACCTGTGCGACTATCGGTAATCATGATGATGACATCTGCTTCATCAATCGCCAATTCCGCCTGGTAACGCATTTGTGTGAGAATTTCGTCGGTCTCTCCGAACTCGATCCCACCTGTATCAATTACATGAAAGGTATGGGTTAACCATTCACCTTTTCCGTACAAACGGTCACGGGTAACACCCGGCATGTCTTCTACGATGGCGATGCGCTCACCAATCAATCGATTAAAAATCGTGGACTTGCCCACGTTGGGTCTCCCCACAATGGCTACCACTGGCAATCCCATAATCAACAACACTCTCTCTCATTAACTTTTTGAATCCATGATGAACGACCACTCTTCGCGATCACTCATCACGAAATACCCCTCACTGGAGTTATTTCACAGCTTATCATACCATAGACTACTTATGCCGAACAACGATGAGGGTATCCTCACTCACTTCATGCACCATCGCGTCTAAAATTTTTTCCAGCGTAAACGCTGTCTGCTGCATCTTTTCCTTGTTTGGCTCAATAAAAATGGGTGCCCCACCTGCTATGTTCTCCTTGGACAAAGTGATCACGGCCAAGATCTGGCTGGTCAAAAGCCTACACCTCCTGCTTGGCTGCATTCGTCTTTTGCGGCATCCGGAAAACACTTTCCAAAATCGGAACGGCGCGTATAACAGCTTCTGCACGCTCTTGATCTTTCACTTGCGGCAACAAGAACACGCCCAAACGCCCCGTATGAAGATCTCGCTTCACCAAAGGCGTCAGCGAAGGCTCTCCTGCATCCGTAAAAACACCCAGCTGAGTCGCTACGTCGTGCAAAATCGCCTGACGTTGCCCCGGATGGGCGATCGTGACGGTTGCATTTGCGTCTTTTGGGATAAGAATAAACCCCATGCCCTGCTCTGAAATTACTTTCTGGGACTCCTCCAAACCTACGTTCATGATGTAAATGTCACCTACGTAAAGATCCTTTCCTTCCACACGCAGAGGTGCCTTTTCGACCTCCACGATCAGCTGGAGCGTCTTTCCTGACTTTAGCTTGGAGGCGATCGCCAGGGCAATGACACCTGCTATTACCCCTCCCCACCACTGAAAAAGGATCATCGCGGAAGTCGTCACCAGAGACGTAAACATTACCAAATAATTGCGTCCCTCGAAGACCATCGCGATCCCTTCAATATAGGGACCTCCCCGTGGAACAAGCTCCTGTTTGTCTATTTCATTCAAAGTCGTTCTCTCCATATTTCGCACATCACGGAACTGCTGTGCAGCGACCGTAAGAAAGGTGACCGCCGTATAATTTTCCTTCAGCAGTGCCGGAATAGCTAGCGCTCCCAAAGCGGATGCGATGACTCCGAGCGAAACGTGAATAATTTTGCCATGCGGATAGGTCGGGTATTGTCGATAGTCGGTGCGCAGCAAATTGATTCGGCAGAGAATCCCGAAGACAAAGCCCAGCATGAGCGGAAAGACGAACTCATTTGCTAGCAGCTCTTTAAACAAAGGAGCCTCACCACCTTTTCTGCTGGGAATGGGATGACACAGTCTTTCTCCATTTTACTATCCGTAAAACCGCAAGACGGGTGACACTCACCAAATACCATAAAGACACCGTACTCCAAAGCATATCCTGGGCATACTCACCGCCAAGCTGACAGGTTCCCGACAGCTTCCAGACAAACAGAGAATAGAGGACATCTGCCAAAGTAAGGGAGATGATCACTTGGAAAAGCTGTGCTACGCTCTGCCGGCTCATCGCCAAAATCGATAGGATGGCCGCTACCGGAATGATGATACGCTCGTCCCAGAACATCAGGATTGGATCCGTAAAGAACAGCCATTGCAGCCAAAACAGCAGAATGGCTGTTGCACATGCCCCGAGCACATGCAATCGGCGTCGCAGCTGCTGCATGCGAGCGTAATACAGCCATGCACCCGTGAGCAGCGGCAGCAATGTACCGCTTAAGCTCACTTCAATCGGGGCAAAGTACAGCTTCCAGCTGACAAAGGTGCAAATCAAGAAGGAACAAATGACAGCAAGCATACGTTTTGGCGAGATCCTCATTTCTAGCAGCTGCGCGTCTATACTCCCCATCCAGACCAAGCAAAGCAAACTCCATTGGGAGAGGAGCGCAATGGTTCCCTCGTTCATGTTCATCTCCTCAAGATGTGGTGTTCTCCCCAAAGTATGCCTCAAGCCCCAGTCTTTCATGAGTTTTTTGCACTTACATCTTTTGCGCCCATTCCTCCAGGGCAATTCCACGCAGACGAGCTTTTTCCGCTGTTTTTCCCGTGATCATAACGGGCTGTTCTCTAAGCTGTGCAAGCCGATGCGCACCAAGTGCCGTCATCGCGATACGCACCTGCTGATGCCACTCATCCAAAGCAGCGAGGCCGCCCTCGACGTCTCGTGTCTGGACCTGCTTCAGGACTGCACCTGCCACGCCTACTGCGGAAGCACCGAGTGCAATTGCTTTGGCTGCATCCAACCCGTTCCGAATTCCCCCCGTCGCCACGAAATGCACACCCCGGCCAGATTCGCAAGCAGCTTCCAGCAGGCTATCGACAGTGGTCAATCCCCAATCATCAAACATCGTTAACGGCTCTGGCCTGCGCATGTTCTCGACTTTTGCAAAGTTTGTGCCTCCCTTGCCACCGACATCGATGACGGTGATTCCTGCCTGTGCCAGCTCTCGGATTGTTTTTCTCGCCATCCCAAAGCCGACCTCCTTTACCATCACAGGTACTGCCGCGCGCTCCTTTATTTCATGAATGCGCTCGAGATACCCTCGAAAATCCCGATCTCCTTCTGGCATCAAAAGCTCCTGCATGACGTTCAAATGGATCTGCAAGCCATCTGCTTCGATCATTTCTACGGCTGCCATCGCTTCTTCGACAGTTGCTTCTGCTCCGACATTTGCGAACAAAATTCCTTTGGGATGCTCTTTTCGCACAACTTCATAGCTGCCTTTCACTTGTGGATCACGGATGGCAGCCATCTGCGAACCGACCGCCATCGCAAGTCCCCTCTCGCGTGCGAGCACGGCGAGCTTCCGATTGATGTCCGTCGTGGTGGCTGCTCCTCCTGTCATCGCATTGATCATAATCGGAGAACGCAGGCGATAAGGCCCTACCTCACAATCCAAGGATGTCTTCTCGTAGCTCGTATTGGGCAGGCTGTTTGGCAAAAAGCTTACATCGTCAAAGGCATTGGCTCCGAATTCAATGGTTGAAAGTGCATGCTGAACATGTTCGACCTTTCGCGTAGCACGGTCCATGCTTGTCCCCCCTTGTCTGCTATATCTCCATACAAAAAGGGATACGCCTCATGCGTATCCCCTCCTCTATCTGTGTGAAGCTTACTTGAATTTATCCTTCAGATCAGCGAACAATTCGCCCAGTGTCACACCCATTGGCTGGTTGTTTTCCTGTTGGAATTGTTGTTGTTCTTTTTTGCTGGCGCGCTCTGCTTGCTCTACACGATCTTCTTCAACCGCGCGGATGCTCAGGCTGATACGCTGCTCTTGAGGGACAACGTCCAGGATTTTCACTTGAACTTCTTGCCCTTCTTTGAGCACTTCACCTGGTGTGTTCACACGGCGATTCGCGATTTGGGAAATGTGCACCAGACCTTCAATGCCAGGAGCCACTTCAACGAATGCACCAAAGGAAACGAGGCGTTTTACTGTACCAGCAACGATCGAACCTGCTTTGAACTCTTCCGCCACTTTCGCCCAAGGACCTGCTTGCGTTTCCTTGATGCTCAGCCCGATGCGTTCATTTTCCTTGTCAACCTTGAGGACCTTCACGGTTACTTTGTCGCCTTCTTTTACTACGTCAGACGGTTTGTCTACGCGGTTCCAAGCGAGCTCCGAAACGTGAACCAGTCCATCTACACCACCGATGTCGACAAATACGCCGAAGTCAGTCATGCGTTGCACAGTACCTTCCAGCACTTGACCAGGCTGGATTTTATCGAGAATAGAGCCTTTTTGTTTTTTCGCTTCGTCTTCCAGCACAGCTTTGTGCGAGAGGATGACTTTATTCTTTTCTTTATCCATTTCAACCACTTTGAGGGTCAACGATTTTCCCTTGTAATCGGAGAAATCTTCAACAAAGTGACGCTCAACCATGGAAGCAGGGATGAAACCGCGAACGCCTACGTCAACGACGAGACCGCCTTTCACGACTTCTTTCACTACTGCCTCAATGATTTCGCCTGCTTGCATTTTTTGCTCCAGATCAGACCAAGAAGATTCCATGGCAACTGCTTTTTTGGAAACCACGAGCTCTTCTTTTTCATCGTTGAGCTTGATTACTTTCACTTCAAAGGTGTCGCCTACTGCTACTACATCCGACACTTTCTCGACATGCAGTGGGGAAAGCTCACTGATAGGAATAAGTCCATCGTATTTGTAGCCAACATCTACCAACGCTTGTTTGTCTTCAACTTTTGTGACGGTTGCTTTGACAACATCCCCCACAGAAACCGTTGCTGCATCTGTTAGACTTACATTCGTTTCTTCCATCATCAAAAAGACCTCCTTAATACCATCCAGTCCCAGACCATCTATGTAGACGTTCTTTTCACCACGTTACAAGAAGCGGGAGCAAGTATATTTTTAACTGCCGTCGTAAGACTAGCAGTTCCTGCTGATGAAGCCAGTATGTTCCAGCAGAATTAGTATTCTACCCTTTGGTAATTCTATACTCTCTGCTTAGGAACGATGCTGATCACGCAATTTTTGAATGTGCGTCATGATCAGTTCACTCGTTTCTTTCAACGTATCCGCGCTCGATTTTGCCTCGCGCAGTGTGGTGAGGTCAATCGGTTCACCGTATACGATTTTAATAGGACGGAACATCCGGTAAGGTCCAATAATGGCTACTGGAATGACTTGCGCCTGCGACTTCAGGGCAAACATCGCACTGCCCGGCATCGCTTCACCCAGTTCCCCTGTTTTGCTGCGGGTACCTTCTGGAAAGATACCTAAGATTTTTCCATCTTCCAACAATTTCAACGTCGTACGGATGGCAGATCGATCGCCAGCACCACGTTTCACTGGAAAGGCACCGAATTTCGCGATGAGAAACCCGACCACTGGAACACGGAAAAGCTCTTCCTTCGCCATGAAGTTGACCATTCGCTCAATCCCCGAGCCGAGAAGTGGCGGATCCCACAAGGAAATGTGGTTGCAGCAAAGAATGACTGGGCCTTCCTTAGGTATATGTTCACGCCCGATCACTTGCCATCGAAAGACAAGCGAAAAAATAATTCGAAAAAATCCTCGAAAAGTACGATAATAGCTCACTGGGTAGACTCTCCCATTCGCTCGCAGATTTGCAGGATCCTGTCGACGACCTGATCGATCGAGATCCCCGTGGTATCTACCAGTACAGCATCATCAGCCTGGCGCAAGGGAGCTACATCCCGATTCATGTCGCGATAATCCCGCTCTTCAATTTCTTTCTCCAGATCAGCCAATTGTACTTGGCTTCCCTTTGCGAGCAGTTCTTTCCATCTTCTTTCCGCACGCTCCCGAATGGAAGCAGTCAGAAAAATTTTGACTTCGGCATCTGGCAGTACGTGCGTCCCTATGTCTCTACCATCCATAACAACGTTGCCCTGCTTTGCCAAATTCCTCTGCAGCACCAGCATCTGTTCACGAACGCTACCGTAGCTAGCTACGATCGAAGCGTACTGACTCACCTCGTTGGAACGAATAAAGGAAGTCACGTCGGTATCATTCCAGTACACATGCTGCTGTCCAGCTTTTCGAACCAAGCGGATCTCGTTGTTTTGCAATAGTTCGGAAACAGTAGCTTCATCGTCGATCGGAAGCTGGTGATGATACACAGCCCAAGCCAACGCGCGATACATGGAACCCGTATCGATATACACGTATTCTAGCTGACTGGCAACCTTTCCTGCGACAGTACTCTTTCCTGCTCCCGCTGGCCCATCAATGGCAATGTTCATTTACATCTCACCTGCTATGTACAGTAGTTCTGAAAGGGAATAGAAACAAGAAAAGCTTCTGTCGAAGCCCCTGAAAAACGTGGTTTGTTCCTATGTTATCTATAATAGTACCATAGTATGGAAGCATGCGCAAACCCTCATGGGAGCCGAGAAACGCCTTCCAACCGCTCTGTCTCGATCAAAAGCATGCGAGCAGGTACGTATGAAATGACGATTTCCCCAATGATTAGCATTAGGGCGCAAACTACAATTCCGATCATGATGCCTCTTTCCATCCTGCTTGCGAAACGTCGAAAGCGCTCGTTATACTGGCTCGTCATCAGGGCCACATCCTTTGTCGTAGACGTTATTCTACAACGCCTTTTTTGCGAAGCTCTAGCTGTCTTTCATAGCATGCTCTCACGACTTTTACCCGATCCTGCTCGCTTATTTCCGTAAATTTTCCGGAGATCCACTGATGCAATCCCTTTTTCTCGGCAGGCTTCTGTCTGACGACTTCCACGACTGCATAAGCGTGCTGGACTTGACCTGTTTTGCTAGGCATGGAAATCCAAACCTTCAGTGAATCATGGTCCTGAATACGGAACGACTCATCGCATGTAAAGGAAAGCCCGCCTCCAGAAATGTCCACCGTCCTCGCCACAAAATGATAATTGCGAATCGGATCTTCGAGTTTTACTGCAATATCGAGCGCGGTGTCAATCCGCAAGTAGTTTCTACGCTGTGTCCGTAAAATTTCTTCTTTCGGCGGAAGCTGTAAAAACAATACCGGGATCGGCTCGCTTCTTCTGCCTGTAATGGACGAGTGAAACTCATAGCGGGAGCCGTCTTCTCCCACATACCACACCTCACACACCGCACCTGCTCCAAACAAGCCTGTCCGACCCGTCTCTTCACTGGTCGGCAGTTCGATCGAAGCGATCTCGTCTTTCATATCTACGACGCGGCTCTTGAATGTTTGTAGACTTGTATCCTCAGAGGAACCCGCAAAGGTTAGCCTGATCGTTTGTCCAATTCTTGGTAGTAACATATGGAAACGTCCCTCCTTGTCCCTTCTCACGTTCCCATTATATACCGCCTTCTTCCAATCCGGCAAATAGGGAAAGCCTTTGTAAAGATAGGCTTTCCCCATTTCCTGCAACCATTTTTTATCGCTCTGCTTGGTCGCCTTGTCCCGTATCCATTTTGACAATTTCTTCTTCGTCGCCATTCATGGCATTGATGTAAATCATGTACGGACTGCCATCAAACGAGCAGGTCATTTCCCATACCAGCACTTCTTTTCCGTCGTTTTTGCCTTCGATCAATGCCAGACGCTCGCTCGTGACCTTGACACTCGGATTTACTTTTTTCCGCGCCTCTTCTTTGCTGATACGCGGCTTGGAGATGATCCGCTGCTTATGATTGAACAAGTACTCCGTTGAGTTAAAGGCAGTTACCTCACCATTGTCCAAAGCGACTTCCACCGTAATGGAATCCGGGTAGATCCGCACACCGCCCTGCTCTGGCACAAACGTATAGACGGCACTTCTTTCGTAGCTGTCAGTCTCCGCGACTACCAGATCGTCATAGCCGTGGTCTTTTAGAAACTTGCGCCCTTTTTCTTCCGCCTGCTTCATATCGAGCTTTTCTTCCCCAACCTGCCGTTCATTCATCATCCAGACGACTTTTCCCCCACGCTTGGTTACGTCTAGATTGATAGCCTGTTTCTTGTCGGGAGAAGTAACGCGGACACTGTAAGCAGAATATTCCTGGCCTTTTCCATTCTCATCGACTTCTACCTGAGCGCCCTTTGCCCTGTCTCCCAGGAAATCAACCGCGATCTTATGCGCATCTTCTTTTGTAATTGATTTGCCATCGATCCCTTTGATTCGCTGCTGCTTCTTTTTATCCAGGCTCTGAATGCCCACTCCCCAATCGAGGTCGGGATACTCTTGCACCTTCTTTTCTATCGTACGGAACCCATCAACAATGGTGTTGTCCGACTTCTTGTCATCAGAAGCGAGCGCAGTCTCGACATCCATCCAGCGCAGCTGTTTGTCGATGACGTTGGACTGTACTTTTCTCAGCTCGTCCTGTATACCTGCCGCATGCTTGTGCAGATTTTTCAGCGTACCGTACTCTTTTTCGGTGAGCGGCTCTTTATCCAAATCCCGAACGGCTACTCGGTACGAGAAATCTGCAACGCGCGACAGCATTTCCTCCGTCTTGTTAAACGGCATCAGCGTCAGTGGCAATTGCCCGACATCGGCTTGAGCCGCATAGGCCAGCCTCCATACATTCGTCAAAGTCGGTGTCATCTGGCGCCGTGAATTCATGACTAGTGCTTTACCCAGCTCATCATGCAGCTTGTCTACGTGATAGGTCAGATCGTGAAAAGCCCGCTGATAGGAGTTTTCCGCTTTGATCAAAACCGAGTTTTTTTCATTATGCTCCTGATATCCCCACATTCCGGCTCCAATCAAGGCGACTACTGCCACCGGAAGCAGGACTCGTGCTGTAGCTCCGTATACCATACGTTTCACTCCTTCTCTTACGCAATCAACTGCTTATCGGCAAAAGATATGCTTCCCAATTCTTTTGACTTGAGGTCTGCTCCAGATCCATTTAGAGGTTGCCGTGACGGGATTGAAGTAGTATGTACATCCGTCAGTTGGATCCATTCCATTCAACGCATTTTGAACAGCCTTGCGGGCGTTTTCGTTTGGCGTAAGCCAGATCTGTCCATCTGCAACTGCTGTAAATGCTCGCGGTTCAAAAATGACAGCAGCTGGCGTGTTCGGAAACGATGGGCTTTTTACCCGGTTGAGGATAACCGCCGCAATCGCAACCTGTCCCTGAAAGGGCTCCCCTCTCGCTTCTCCATAGACTGCGTTCGCCATGAGCTTCAGATCATTTGCGGAGATTTTCGAAGGATGAAAGGTTTGATTGCCTTTGGTCTTCGGCTTCTGCTTGGCTGGAGCCGTCATTGCCACTCCTGATACTGTAGCACTCCCTCTCTCTGCTAAGAAAGCTTCGTACCCGGTAAACCCAGTCGCAACGAGTACCAGTAGAACACCCGCGATCCATTTCATCCGCACGGCGTGTATCCCCCTTGGCAAGTAATGATATCTGTGCATATTGTTAGTGGAAGAAGAATGGATTATGCATCTGTTTCTGGGGGAGGCTACTAAAAAGAAAAAAGACCCATGCTGTTCGCATCGGTCCTCTTCACACATATTCGCTTATGTTTCATTGATACTAAAATGTTTATCATTGTCACACAGACACTGTTTGAAACCCGTTTCTACCTGCCCTCCCGGTTCTCGACGACCGCGCAGGGTAAACTTTTCTCCACATACGTTGCAGCGAATGGTCACTTTGGCTCGTTGATTTTTAAACACGTCTCGTCTCCTCCTCTCGTCTATTGTGGACGGGAAGAGAGCTTTTTAGAACCGTAATCATGCGCTCGCTGCACCTTTTTCAAGCCCTGCCACCAGAGTACGAGCATAAACGGTACAATGACGACCAGCCAATTCTGAACAGACAAGAAAATCGCATTGTACAACGCGTGCAAGCTGATTGGCAAGAGGACGGAAACCCAGAGAAAGATTCTCTCTTTGCGCACTCCTCGCGAAAACTTTGCTAACCCTAGGTAATACCCCATCCATACGGCAAACAGGGCGTGGCTAGACACTGGCAGCAATGCGCGCCAAAAGGCGATATCCAATCCATTCAGAATCAAATAAAACAGATTTTCCAACGTAGCAAAGCCGAGAGAAACCGCCACGGCATAAACAATTCCATCATAGGGCTCATCAAATTCTACATGCTTATACGCTGTGAAATAGATGACCATCCATTTAAAAAACTCTTCTACAACAGCGGACTGGAAAATCTCCGCGACAATGCCGTCCCGCCAGTTCCATTCGTTCTGCATGACGTATTGGATCACCATGATCGGGATCACCAATAGGACACCAAAGATAAATGACCGGATTACCATGGAAATCGGCTCCGGCTCCAAACTGTCACGCAGGTAAAAATAGCTCAAGATGGCAATGCCGGGGGCAACTGCCGCTCCGATCATAGCAATCATCTGTGTATTGCTCCTTTACACAAGGCTGATATTCATCGTACCATGAATACTGGTTGATGAAAACCCGCTACAGGAGAGAGATCATGTTGAAAAAAATATTGGTATTAAATACAGGTGGTACCATTGCCATGTCGGTGGATGACTCTGAAGGAGTAAAACCGATGGATGACCAAGCTGTGAGTAAAATTGTTCCGTTTCTTGAACGCTACGCCGATATCACCATGAAAAACGTCCTGAATCTACCAAGTCCCCACATGACTCCAACCATCATGAATCAATTGCGCCTGCACATTGAAAAAGAGCTCGCTGCAGAGCCTTTCGACGGGATCGTCATCACACATGGCACGGATACTTTGGAGGAAACTGCCTATTTTCTCGATTTGACCCTACCTCACTCTGTCCCTGTTGTGGTTACCGGTGCGATGAGAAGCAGTAATGAGCTTGGAGCAGATGGACCTGTCAATCTGATTTCCTCTGTTCGCACCGCTGCAGATCCTGACAGCCACAACAAAGGGGTTCTCGTCGTTTTTAATGATGAGATTCACGCAGCATGTCATGTCACCAAAACGCACACGAGCAACGTAGCCACCTTTCAGTCCCCTCAATTTGGGCCTATCGGTACGATCGCGAAGAAACAAGTCCACTACCATCATGCACCCTTGATTCGTGAACATTACGCCATTTCTCACGCAGACGCCAAAGTCCCCCTGATCAAAGCAGTTGCCGGCATGGATCCTTCCTGGCTGCAGTTTTTACTGGAGCAGCCGATCGACGGCTTGGTCATCGAAGCTTTCGGACTCGGGAATTTACCACCTGCTATCCTTCCTACCCTAAAGCAGCTCCTGGATAAGGGAGTTCCGATCGTTCTCGTCTCCCGCTGCTACAATGGTCAGGTCCAGGACGTTTACGATTACGAAGGCGGAGGCCGCCAGTTAAAAGAGCTCGGTATCATCTTCTCCAACGGCTTAAACGGACAGAAAGCTCGTTTGAAGCTCATCGTAACGCTGCAGCAGACTCGTCATTTCCAGCAGCTTCAGCATCTTTTTGACCGCTAAAACTGCGAATACAAACTCATAAAGAAAACCCCTCCTGCTTCGTAGCTTGGAGGGGTTTTTGGTTCTGTGTATGTGGAGAACAGTCAGGAGTTTACACCCAACCGCGGAAACGAGAAGCTTCAGCCATTTTGCGAGCGCCCACCATGTAAGCGGACAAACGCATGTCTACACGGCGTGTTTGAGACAAGGAGTAAACATTCTCAAACGAACGCACCATGACTTGCTCCAATTTCGCTTCCACTTCTTCTTCTGTCCAGTAGTAGCCTTGGTTATTTTGTACCCACTCGAAGTAGGATACAGTGACACCGCCAGCGCTAGCCAGTACGTCTGGAACAAGCAGAATGCCACGTTCCGTCAAAATTTTGGTTGCCTCCAATGTCGTTGGACCATTGGCTGCTTCTACCACGATCTGAGCTTTGATATTGTGAGCGTTCGCAGCAGTAATTTGGTTTTCAATCGCTGCAGGCACCAGGATATCGCAATCCAGTTCAAAGAGCTCTTTGTTCGTAATCGTGTTGTTGAACAGCTTTGTAACTGTACCGAAAGAGTCACGGCGATCCAGGAGATAGTCGATATCCAGACCATTTGGATCGTGCAGTGCACCGTAAGCATCGGAGATACCGACTACTTTAGCGCCTGCATCGTGCATGAATTTCGCCAGATAGCTACCAGCATTACCAAAACCTTGGATTACGACGCGAGCACCTTTTACGTCGATGTTGCGGCGTTTTGCTGCTTCGCGAATGCAAATCGTTACACCTTTTGCAGTTGCTGTTTCACGACCGTGCGAACCACCAAGCGCGATCGGTTTTCCCGTAATGAAGCCAGGGGAGTCAAACTCACGAATACGGCTGTACTCATCCATCATCCAAGCCATGATTTGCGAGTTCGTAAATACGTCTGGAGCCGGAATATCTTTTGTCGGGCCAACGAGTTGGCTGATTGCGCGAACATAACCGCGGCTCAATCGTTCCAGTTCGCGGAAAGACATTTCACGCGGGTCACAAATGATACCGCCTTTACCACCACCATATGGCAGATCGACGATACCTGCTTTGAGGCTCATCCAGATGGACAGTGCTTTTACTTCATCCTCTGTAACTTCCGGGTGGAAACGAATGCCCCCCTTGGTTGGACCTACTGCATCGTTGTGCTGTGCACGATAACCAGTAAACACTTTTACTTCGCCGTTATCCATGCGAACCGGAATGCGTACAGTCAAAACGCGTAGCGGCTCCTTCAAGAGTTCAAACATCGATTCTTGGTAACCTAGTTTCTCCAGTGCTTCCTTGATCACCACTTGAGTAGATTGAAGCAAGTTCAAGCTCTCTTGCTTTTGTTCCCCTTGGGTGCTTTCGGTTACCACGTCTTGATTACCCATTACTTACCACCTCAAAAATGTTATCGGTAAACGCAGGTCTTAGTATACATGTTTGTCCCCAGTATGAGAAGGTATAAAAAAACCTTTTTTCCATTTCGTAAGCGTTTTCTCGTGTCGAAAGGCATAATCATGCAAAATATTGCCAATCCGCAAAACCCTTGATATAAGTAGTCTGAATTTGCTGTACAAACAAAAAAACGCGATAGGAATCGTACTTATAGCCTCTCCAACTTGGCAGGTTTCATTACCAATCCTGAGGAATCATGTCATTATAAAAAGAGTAATTCTGGAAGTTTATACATGGTGTATTTTGTTGAATAATTTATTGGGTTGTCATTATTTTTTCCCATTCGGAATAGATATCCCCTCACACGAAGAACAGCTTTTCCCAGTTATAGAAATAACCAACACAGCGACCACGTCGTCATCTACTCACCTACGCACAGCAAAAGCACCTAGCAAGAAACTAGGTGCTTTTTTATCTCCCCAAGCATTTTTCTTACGTAAAATGCCTGCATATTTCTTTTACTGCATCATCTGCCACAACAACCTTCCCGTATTCCTCCAATACGTAGATGGTTGTTGGCGTCGCTTCCCCGTACTCAGAGAGGATCGCAATCAGTTTGTGGTAGCGCTCCTGATCCAATTCCACTTCTTCCAGCACAAGGTGATACTTGCCTTGGTAGAAGTAAGCGGAGCCTCCATTGGTTAAAAGAGCATTTATTCGGTGAGCAGCTTCTACCATGTGCTCAAAATCACGGAAGGCGTAGATGATGAGGTCGCTTTCTTCAAGCGTCACCTCAAGCTCATATACTTCTTCGTCGTCGAAATCCTCTTCTTCTTTCCCGTCTTTTGAGCCGGTTTTGCCACGAGTAACGATCACGACCATACCCTGAGCTGGCAAGGCGAACACTTCAACGGCAACAGGCCCTGACACTTCAAAACCTAGTTCATGATACGCCTGCTCCATCATGTCGTTGAACAGTTCATGTACTTTAGGAATGTCACGCCACATGTCTTCTTTCTCTATCCCGCGCTCTGACAGGTCATCAAACGTTAAAAAGATTCGTATTTTATCTTGACCAAGGCGTTCAACACGCATGACTGTCCCTCCTCGCCATCCAGTCGTACTACAAAATATGATTGTAAGCCTGTAAGAGTTCTCCGCATTTTCCGACGAATACCTGTTGTCATTCATCCCATTTTTCTTCGTTTAGGAAAATCCGAGGTAGTCCTATCATATCACATTTGTCATCTGGAACATAGCCACGCTACACCTTGCGCTTGTCTTCGCACCTTTCAAGTGTGCTGTTGATAGTAGGAGAGTGAGTATCGGACTTTGTTGGCATCTGTCAGTTTTTGCGCTTTCCCAGGAAAAGCAGGTGCTTTTGCGTTGCCTCGTAGATGACGACCCAACCGGCCAAGAGTGCAGTCGGGATCGGCATTTTCACAAATTGAACAGTAAACAAAAAGAGTGAAAAAAAGGACATGAACACATGCATCCATGCGTTTTTCCTATCGACAAATCGAACATTCACCTCACGTGCATTCTTCTCCCCATCTTATTGAGTGCTGCTAGTTCGGGTTCCTGTAAAAAGAAAAAACGCCGACTACCGGCGTTCCGTAAAGCCTTGCTCTCTCAGTCTCTTCTGAATCCAGATGGCGGCCTGTGCGCCGTCCCCCATCGCGATCGCTACCTGCTGGGAATGCTCCACTATATCTCCAACCGCCCACAGATTCGGATGATCCGTCTCTTTCGTTCTCGGGTTCGTAAGCACATGTCCTTTGGGATTCAGCCTCACGGATAGCGGCTTTAAAAGAGCTGTCTGAACCTGTGCGCCCGGAAACGAGAGAAAAGCTCTGGTTACATCCAGATGTTCACCTGTTGCAAGTATGAGCTGCCTCAACCTTCCCTCGTCATGAAGCATTCTTTCCACGGCTGCTTCCAGCAAGGTATACCCTTTTTCTGACAACGTCTTTCTCAGCTCTGGCTGCACGGGTACCTGCTCATGATTAATGATATAAATTTTCGAGGTATAGAAAGTGAGCTCGTCTGCCATCTCGATTGCCTGGGGGACAGCTCCAATCACAGCAGTACGCTGCTCTATGGTCTCATAGCCATCACAGTCTGGACATAGAAAAATGGATGTTCCCAGACACTCCTCGATGCCTGGGATGGCAGGAAATGGGTCCTTTATCCCCGTCGCCATGACCAAGGTCCGGCATTCCAGTGGCTGTACTGCGTTCCTCCTATGTACCAAAAAGCCAGCTTTTCCCTGACTTTCCAATTTAACGACTTCATCAGCAAAGAAGACAGCCCCGTATTTGGCTGCCTGCTTCCTGCCTTGCCTGCGTAAGCTCACTCCGCTAACCCCATCCTCAAAGCCAAGGATATTCCGGTAGGATTTGGCGACAGTTGACCTTCCCCCCGGAGTGTCTATAACCGCTACACGACGCATGCTCCGCGCCAGCTGGATCGCTGTTTGAAGTCCGCCAATCCCACCGCCAACGATAATGGTATCGTACATCAAGCGCTCCCCGCCCATCGTTTGCATTTCTCCATAGCATAACCTAGGTCAGAGAGACTCATTACGGAAGAAGTGGGACGAGGATGACCTTTCCCGCTGTCAATTGGGCTTCGAGTGAGAGACCATTGTAGTTTGCAATTTTAGCCACATAGGAGTTGTTCCCATAATATTTGCGCGAAAGCATGTACAGTGTCTCGCCTTTTTGCACGACATGCTTGATTGCTTTCGGTTTTTGCACAGCTGCAGCTGGTTTGGCTGCCGGACTCGGTTTGGTTTGTGTACTTGCTTTGGCATCTGTCTGCGGCTTGGTGACGCTCTGTGCTTTCCCGGCAACTTCCTGGGTCCCTGTTTGGCCTGCCGGGGATCCATCAGGCTTTGGTCCCTGCACAGCGTCTTGAAGTGCTGGTTGATTAGGTGCAGATGCCACCTCGGTTGTCTTGGCTGTTTGAGGCTGTTCTACTGGTGCTGGTGCAGGGGAATTGGGCTCTGTACTAGCTACCACTGACTGGGTCGGGGAATTTGTCACGGTTGAAACAATAGGACTACCTTCCCCCTCAGACAGGTGACTCACTTTTGCTTGGTATAGTTCAACACCAATCAACCCGAAAAAAAGGGCACCAAACAGATACAGTCCGGACGTAATGAGCTTTTTTAACGAGATGGAACCAGAAGGTCGTTTTGTTCGCGAACGACGAGGAGGCAAGCCAGTTTGTTCCGTACTCACTGTTTCTTCCCCTTTCTCCTATTTAATGTAAATTGAAGATAGTAAGCCAATACCAGATCGATGAGAATATGAGCGATAATCGATGGCCACAAAGTCCCTTCCCGTTCATAGAGCATTCCTAGAAGCAGGCTGGTGACAAACACACTGATAAACAACAGCGGCTTTTTCAGATAACGTACATGGATGAGCGTGAAGATGATACTCGTCCATAAGTTCCCGACCCAGGACTGGACGACGCCACGGAACAGCCATTCCTCACCCACTCCAACGGAAATGCAAACCAGCAGGGTCATGAACGGAGACATGTTTCCAAACACCGTTTCATTCACGTTGCCGTCGTCTTGCCAGCTGCTCGGCAAGTACCGATCCATCGCAACACTTGCCAAAATGATACCGAGAGCAACGAGCAGCGCCAGCGCCAGCCCAGATCCGTCTGGGGCCGTAAACAACCTGAGGGTGCGTTCCCAGCCTAAGAAGAACAAGCTGCTTCCTGCGGCAACTGCCAAAACCAAACCCTGAGTCAGCCAGAGATTTAACCGTAGATTAGCTTCATCTATCTCTTGCCCGCTGTCCTTCACTGGTTTTGTTCCTCCTTTATTTTTTCGGCAAAAGCTTCTCCAAAGCCTGCCGCAAATCCCAAGAGTTTTCATCTTTCTTGTTCGTCGTATTCGTCCGATCGCCTTGATATGCCTGTCTATCAAGCCCGCAGCACGAACAGCAATGAAGAGTAAATGCCACCTGCTCCTCTCCAAAATAACGGTTCAGCTTCTTCCGCAGACAATCATTCACGTCTTCTACATACCTGAGCATTTCGTACAGCTTTTGCTTTTTCAACCGTTTTCGTTTCTCGGTTTCCTGCCAAATGCGCTGTACATGCTCGGCTCCCGAATCAGACGCAGCGGCAACCTCCTGGTCAAGACCTGTCTGCTCTGCGTAAAAAGTGAGCATCTGAACCATCTCTTCAGTCATTTCAGTAGGTCCCCATGCGTCCTTATTTGCTGACGCAGCGGTTTTGAAGGCTTGAAAAAACTGCATCACTTGCAGCTGAGTAGGGTATTCCTTTTCCACCATGTGCTGATGGATCTGCCAATCATCCTCTACATAGAACAAGACGGCATAGCCTGGCTGGCCGTTTCGCCCAATGCGACCGATTTCCTGCGCGTAAGCCTCCATGCTGGAAGGAAGCTGGTAATGGATTACATATTGTATATCGGGTTTGTCGATCCCCATGCCAAATGCATTGGTAGCAACGATCACGTCCAATTCTCCTAAGAGAAACTGCGACTGGATCAGCATCCGCTCCATGCTCTCCATGCCACCGTGATAACCGTGTACTCTTTTTGATCCCTGCAATTGATAAGAGGCAACGAGTACCTCTACTGCATTTCTCGTACTGCAATACACAATACCTGGACCTTTCAGTTCATCCATCAACTGCAGGACTTGCTCACGGCGCTCTCCCTCATCGCTCACCCTTACCAGATCGAGTGCGATATTCTCCCGATTCAAAGGCTGCGACATCACATTCTCTTGGGCAATTTGTAGCAGCTGACTGATTTCTTTCCGCACATCTTCTGTTGCGGTTGCTGTAACTGCCAGCACCGGAGGGTTTCCCAGATGTTTGATCGCATCCGGCAGACGTAAATAGTCCGTCCGAAAATCATGTCCCCATTGGGAAATACAGTGCGCCTCGTCGATTGCAACGAGCGACACCCCTATCCGCTTCAGTACGGACTGGATGTACGGCTGCTGCAGTTTTTCCGGAGAAATATACAAAAGCTTGTACACACCGTTACCGAGCTCGCGCAGGATCTCTCGTGATTCAGCCGGATCCTGCGAACTGTTCACATAGGCTGCTGGAATCCGCCTGCGTGTGCGCAGCTGCTGCACCTGATCAATCATCAGGGAGATTAACGGAGAAACCACCACTGTGATACCGGGTAAAAGCAAAGCTGGGAGCTGGTACGTAACCGACTTTCCTCCCCCTGTAGCAAGAATCGCAAGGACATTTTGCCCGGAAAGCAGTCTCTCGATAATTTCTCTTTGACCTGGTCGAAAGGAAGCATGTCCAAAATGCAGCTGCAATTTCTCTAGCAATATTCTGTTCACGTCCACCTCTCCCCCTGTCTGCGTGCCAAGGCCAGCCGAATCTGCAGGTACGAGACAGCTTCGCCCAAATGATCCTTGATGAGACGAAGTCTGCTCGTTTGCAGCTGTTCGCTGGTCTGGATGATTAAAGCGCTCAGTGTTGGCTCTAAATAGGCAGAGCAGTCCCACTCTGGACAACGCAAAGCAATTTCGGCCAGATGATCCTCCACGGTACTTTTTTTGATTTTGCGCGCATCAGCGATTTGCTCGATACTCATCCCGCGCTGCACCAAGGTATACGTGCGTGCAGCGCTCTCAGTCAAACGCGTGTCCCATTTTTCTGTTTGAACGACGAGATGGGACAACAACGGAAGACGAACAGGGTCTTCTTGTAGCTGCAGGATGGACATAGCTAGCCCATAGCGGAATGGCAATTGTAAATAAAATGCCGATTCCTTTTGCTGCGCGGCTAGCTGTCCCAGCGTTTTCCCGACCTGAGTAGCCCCGGACAATTGTCCAATCAACAGTTTTTGGACATCCTCAGGAAGTGGGCTCCAGAGCGTGTGCAATTCTTCCCCGAGCCGTTTTTGCCATTGCTCGCGAGCGGTATGTGAAGCCAACTGGTTTTTTACCCACTGCTGTATTTTTTTGTCTGAAACGACGGGAAAGAATCCCAAATCTCCTGAGAGAAGTTGGGAAACGGTTTGTACGAGCAAGTGAAGACGCTGCCAAAACAGCTCTATTTTTTCTGCCAATCCTGATTCTGTGAAAGGCTCGTTCCACCGATCCAGTTGAAAAGCAGACTTCCATTGCTCGGCTTGGTCAATCCCTTTTTCCGTGATCGAGAATGATGGTTTGGACGTCGGTGTTACTGCTGGAAGCTGTACAATCAGTTCTTCCTGCAACAAAGTTGAAACAATTTTCTCCCAATCCTCTTTTGAAAAACGCGGAAACATCCGATAATACGGATAAAGGTGGTACAAATGTACGTCTTGCAAAGTCTGATTGGCTTTTCGGCCTCGCAAAATGTAAAAGGCTGCCTGAAGCGTTCGCTCATTGGCAAGAGGAATCATGGCGTTTATGGTCACAGCGCATAAAAAATCCTGTGCCGCAATGCTCCGATTGTTCATTGGTACTCCTTTATGGATCTATCTTTATCACTTATCTGCTGCAATTATCATATGGGGGAGTTTTATGACAAAACGATTGAAAAAATCAGAATTTATGATGGCCTATATGATCATCATAACACTTGCTTGTACGGTTGGTGGATTTTTTTTCGGGGCGCATTATATGAAAACAAAAATCGAGGCGGAGCGTGCTGCTGCCCTTGAAGCTGAACAACAAGAAGCCATGCGTGACCAGCAATTAAAAGCACAAAAGCTCTACAATGAGCAGGATTTTATCCGCTTTTATTATTCGGTGTATGCTCCACTGCTCCATTTCCGTCAAGCGCACTTTGATGAAATGGCCAAATGGAATGCCATGGATAAAAAAGAACAGGCCGAGTCTTTAAAATATTTGACGAAGCAGGCTGAAGAGACACTGAAAGCATTGGAAAAGAACGTGCCGCTCCCGACATCTCCTCTATTGGTACAAGCCCACAGCAATTTTGCGAATAGCGTACGGGCTTATTTGGATAGTATGGAGCAGGTGCGATCCGATCAGAATAGTAATGCCCTAACCCCAGCTGCAATCGCAGCACGCATGCCGCTTTTTCAAAACAGCTGGCTGACGGCTCAAGAAATGCTGTACCGCTCAATTGCCGCATGGGAGTCCGCTTATGTCGTGAAACAGCCTTTGCCTAAATCATTGCCCGCTTCAGTGACCACTGGACAATGGAAGCAATATCCCTTCCATTACCGGACGTACGTTGCTGCTACTGCGATGGCAAAAGACAAGCAATGGAAAAGCTACAGCCCCGAAGACTTGACGGCTCGCATTGACAGTCTCGTTGCGACACAAGATGCCCAGAACCTTGGCATCCAGGATGTGGCAGACGCCATTCGGTTGCTAAACGCCACAGACGCGATTCATCCAGGTGACTTTAAGCAAATGAGTGGAAAGCTCTACTCCCAGCTGAAGGCTCCTGAAATTCCGCTTTACAAGTAGTCGTACATTTTTAGACTGATTCAATCTTGAAATCTTTTGAGCAAGAGCATACAATGGTCTATGATAGTGGACGTACCACTTCGTAATGGGAGGTGAAACGACGATGACAACATGGGTAGATAAAGATACTTGTATTGCATGCGGCGCCTGTGGAGCAACTGCTCCTGACGTCTTTGACTACGATGATGAGGGCTTGGCCTTCAACAAACTGGATGACAATGCAAACAGCGTTGAAATCCCGGATATCCTGCAAGACGACGTTCGCGACGCCGCAGAAGGATGCCCAACTGATTCTATCAAAGTGGAATAGTTCATTCCATCTACATGGATCGAAACCTCTCCGCCTCGTGCGTGAGAGGTTTTTCAGTTTCTTCACACTTGCAAGTGAACGGTTGATCAGCAAATTACCATTTCAACTTCCAGCACTTTTCGATACAATAAAAGCAACGCAAAAACCGAACATTAAATCCGGTATTTCCCATTTTTTGTGAGATGAATATCTTAACGTTCGGATTTTATGTGTTTTTAACCTTCCGAAACTATTGATTAGCCTATTATTTACGAACGTTAAATACATTTTTATTAGCATTGTTCATTTTTTCCGTTTTTTGTGCTTGACGACACCCTTTTTGCCATGATATCGTAAGTACAAATCTTACGAGACACATACTGATAAACAGCGATGACGAAGAAACGCTGTGTCCGGAAACCCTCAGAGAGCCGATGTTTGCTGCGAATCGGTGGTTCCACTCACAGATAAGCACTTCCGAGTTGTTGCGTCGAACAACGGTTGTTTAGTAGACGCGAACGGTTGATCCGTTATCTCTTTAGGTCATGTACCTGCTAAGGCTCTTCTTTGAGAAAAGAAGGGTAAATGAGGGTGGCACCGCGAAGCAAAGCCTCTCGTCCCTCACTGTTCTGTAATAGGAGCAGTGTGAGAATGGGAGGCTTTTTATACTTTCATTCGCTTGTGTTCGCTAACGCGATACAGTGCGAAAGTATAAGAGCATACAGGCTCTGCCATATGGCCTCGCGCCGACAAGTTTATTATCGCAATCATACTTAGGAGGAGAGAAACATGTTTACTGACAAACAGATCTTGAGAATTCCTGGCCCTACCCCTATCCCGCCGCGCGTTCAACAAGCGATGAACCAGCCTATGATGGGACACCGCAGCGGCAAGTTCTCTGCTCTATTCGCAAAAACGGCGGAGCGCCTAAAGCCGTACTTCGGTACACAGCAAGATGTGTACATCATCACAGGAAGCGGAACAAGCGCTCTGGAAATGGGTGTGGTCAACACGCTTGCGCCTGGTGATGAAGCAGCCATTTTGGTCAGCGGAAACTTCGGGGAAAGATTCGCAAAAATCTGCGAGCGCTACGGCGTCATTGCTCACCGTCTTGAAGTTCCTTGGGGCGAAGCCGTAACACCAGAGCTTCTGGATGCTTTCCTAAAAGAAAAGCCGCAAGTCAAAGCCGTTTTTGCTACCTACTGTGAGACTTCTACAGGTGTCCAAAACCCGATCGCTGAGCTTGCAGAGGTCATCCGCAAACAATCCGATGCTCTGTTCATCGTAGACGCAGTTAGCTGCCTGGGTGCTGTTCCTTGCGAAATGGACGCTTGGGGTGTTGACATCGTCGTGACTGGCTCGCAGAAAGCTTTCATGCTCCCGACTGGACTTGCTTTCCTGGCTGCCAGCGAGCGTGCATGGTCTGTCATTGAGCAAAACAAATCCCTTGCTTTCTACCTGGACCTGAAAGCATACCGCAAGAGCTTGAAGGATCAAACGACTCCGTACACACCTGCTGTATCGTTGATCTTTGGTCTCGCTGAAGTACTTGATATCTTGGAAGAAGAAGGCTTGCCAGCCATCGTGAAGCGTCACGAGCTGATGCGTGATATGACGCGCGCTGCCATGCGAGCTTTGAACATCAAGCTGATGGCTGAAGATGCTTACGCGGCTACTACCGTTACTTCCTGCGACCCACAAGGCGCATTTGATGCCGAAGCGATGCGCAAAGCATTGACCAAGCATTACAACATCTCGATTGCGGGTGGACAGCAGCACCTGAAAGGGAAAATCTTCCGCATCGGTCACATGGGCTATTGCGAGCCGCTCGATGTCCTGCAAGTGATCGCTGCTATTGAAATGTCGCTCCACCAAATCGGCGCGCCTGTAGAACTGGGTGCCGGTGTCAAAGCTGCTCAGGAGGTGCTCATCGCACATGTATAAAGTACTGATTACTGACCCACTTAGCGAATTTGGAATTCAACAACTGCTGGACGCGCCTGATGTAGACGTCGTTCGCAAAACAGACCTCTCCCCTACTGATCTACTTGAAGTCATTGGCGATTACGATGCCCTGCTCGTACGCAGCCAAACCCAAGTGACGGCAGAAGTGCTGGCTGCTGGTAAAAAGCTGAAAGCCGTCGGTCGTGCAGGTGTGGGTGTCGACAATATCGATATCAACGCTGCTACACAAGCAGGGATTCCTGTCATCAACGCTCCAGACGGAAATACGATCTCTACGGCAGAGCATTCGTTTGCCATGCTGATGGCTGTTGCCCGCAACATTCCACAAGCTCACAAAAAGCTCGTTGACGGTACATGGGATCGCAAAAGCTTCCAAGGCGTGGAGCTCAACAATAAAGTACTGGGTATTCTCGGTATGGGCCGTATCGGCTCCGAGGTAGCCAAGCGTGCAAAAGCATTCGGTATGACAGTCATGGGCTTCGACCCGTTCCTGACAGAAGAACGCGCACAAAAAATGGGTGTAATCAACGCAACCGTCGACGAGATTTGCCGTGCTGCTGACTTCATCACGGTTCACACCCCACTGACCAAAGAGACACGTCACATCATCAGCTCCCGCGAGTTCGCCAAAATGAAAGACGGCGTTCGTCTCATCAACTGCGCTCGTGGTGGGATCATCGATGAAAAAGCACTGTACGAAGCCATCACGACTGGCAAAGTCGCGGGTGCGGCTCTCGACGTATACGAAGTGGAGCCGCCAGTAGACAATCCATTGGTCGGTCATCCAAAAGTGGTAACCGCTCCTCACCTGGGTGCTTCCACAATCGAAGCGCAAGAAAACGTAGCGGTAGACGTATCAGAAGAAATTCTGAAAGTACTTCGTGGCGAGCCGTTCAAAAATGCGGTGAACCTGCCATCCATCCCTGCTCATGTGATGGAAAAGGTGCAGCCTTACTTCACACTTGGCGAGAAGCTCGGTCATTTCCTCGCACAAGTAACAGTTGGCTCCATCTCGGAAATCGAAATCAAGTACAGCGGTGAATTGACGGATGTAGATACCTCGCCACTGACTCGTACCGTATTGAAAGGTGTGCTCTCTTTCCGACTCGGGGAAGAAGTCAACTTCGTCAATGCCCCTCTGCTTGCCAAAGTTCGCGACATCACGGTTACCGAACAAAAAGCGGCACAAAACAAAGGCTTTACCAACCTCTTGACGGTAGCCCTGAAAACGACTCAGGAAACCCGTACAGTCGCGGGTACTCGCCTGAACGGTTATGGTGCCCGCATCGTGAAAATCGATGACTATGCGATCGACGTGGCTCCAGAAGGCTATCTGCTGTACATCCACCACAATGACCGTCCTGGGGTAATCGGACGCGTTGGTTCGATCCTGGGTGAAAACAACGTCAACATCGCGACCATGCAGGTAGGACGCCGCGACGTTGGTGGAGATGCGATCATGATGCTGTCTGTCGATAAACCGCTGACTGCTGAATTGCTCGATACCATGGGTGAATTGGCGGAAGTAAAAAGCGTTACACAGATCGAGCTGTAAACCATCGCAAAGACTGCAAAGACCTGGTGAAGAACCGGGTCTTTTTCTTTACCCTTTTTTTCCTAATGGATATAATAGGACAAGACCATCGCTTACGAAAGGAGCCTGTTATGACGAATCAGGCAATCATGGCCATTGGCATTTTTCTCGTTACCTACGCATTTATTATCAGTGAAAAACTGCACCGTACAATAGTAGCGATGTCCGGCGGAATCCTCATGGTACTGTTCGGGATTGTCTCTCAAGAGCAAGCTATCCATCATATTGACTTCAATACGCTGGGCTTGCTGATCGGGATGATGATACTCGTTACTGTAACCGCGCAGACTGGCGTCTTCAAGTACGTGGCTATTCGTGCAGCCAAGGCTGCCAAAGGGAAACCGATACACATTTTGGTTTATTTGAGCATCATTACAGCGGTTGCTTCTGCCTTTTTGGACAATGTCACCACCGTGTTGCTGATTGTACCCGTTACCTTCAGCATTGCACGTCAGCTTCAGCTAAATCCCATCCCTTTTCTCATTAGTGAGATCATTGCCTCGAACGCGGGCGGTACCGCTACTCTCATCGGAGATCCGCCGAACATTATGATCGGCAGTGCGGTTCCTGAATTAGATTTTATGGCGTTCTTGGTCAACTTGGCTCCCGTCATCATTATCATTATGGCAGCCACGGTCCTCTGCTTTGTTCTGATTTACCGCAAGCAGCTTGTTACCTCCCCCGAGCTCAGTGCAAAAATCATGCAATTGAACGAGAGGGATGAGATTACGGATGCTGTTTTGCTGAAGAAATCACTCTCTGTGATGGCCCTGACGATCGTTGGCTTCATGCTTCACGGAGCTCTGCAGCTGGAGACGGCGACGATTGCTTTGACGGGTGCTTTCCTCCTGCTGCTACTAACGGGCGAGCATTATTTGGACGACGCAATCAGCAAAGTGGAGTGGAATACGATCTTTTTCTTCATTGGTCTATTCGTTCTCGTCTCTGGCCTCGTGGAAACTGGCGTCATCGCGAAGCTGGCCGGCGAAGCCATCAACCTGACAGGAGGAGATCCGCTGCATACCTCCCTTTTGATCCTATGGCTGAGTGCCATTGCTTCTGCTTTCGTAGACAATATCCCTTTTGTCGCGACGATGATCCCGATGATCAAAGAGATGGGAGCGCTCGGAATTACCAACTTGGAACCGCTGTGGTGGAGTCTTGCACTTGGAGCTTGCTTGGGCGGTAACGGTACATTAATCGGAGCAAGTGCGAACGTCATTGTTGCTGGATTGGCATCCAAGGAAGGCTACAACATCAGCTTCATGGGCTTCCTGAAGGTTGCATTCCCCCTCATGCTTCTCTCGATTGTCATTTCGCATTTGTATGTGTATCTGCGCTATTTTATCTGGTAAGGAGGAGTACGAATGCTGCTCTATACATTTGATGAATCTTTGATCACTATCACAGAAGCTGCAAACACAAATGACGTCACCTTTCAGATTTCCGTCCACACGGAAGAGATGCGCAGACGGTTAAAGCAGGTACGTTCCTACTTCGAGGACAACAAAGATTATACCGACGTCTTGTTCTACACACAAGCAGACGGGACCTATGAAGTGATCGTTAGAAATGATTCTATCCATCCCTTTTTGATTCATGCTTTTCGCTTTCAATGCTTAAAATCGCTGCAGTGGGAATAAGCTTGCAGACGCAAAAAAGACTCCGCCGAAATGATTACGGCAGAGTCTTTTTTTTGGTTCGTTGAATCCTCTACTCAAGAATCGACAAGAGATCTCTCACGTCGTCGAGAATATAGTCAGCTTTTACGTCCTCAAACTTCGCACGAGCCTCTTGACCAGACAGCCCCGTAAGCGTTGCGGCAAATTTGCAGCCAATGGACCGTGCGGCTAGAAAGTCTGCCGGCGAATCTCCTACAATCAAGACTTCATCTCCCTTTTGAATAGGCAAGGAGAAGTTTACCACATCGCTATTTGGAGCAGACAAACCAAGCAGCCCCTTTACATACGAGTACGGATGCGGCTTGGACATTGGCGCATGAGACGGGAATTCCTCTTCTGCTTCTAGGACATGAGATGCAGTAACCACGCGATTTGGGTCAAACCATTCCAGGATCTTCATTTCCGAGAGTGGAACATGTGTCTCGAGCGTAGGACGGCCAGTACCGATTCCAAGCGTATATCCCTTCTCCTTCAACGTGCGGAACAGCTCGATCATTTCCGCAGGTGGTACGATCGGGATCTCGTCTGTCAGAAAGCCTTTCTTACCAGTCTGGCTGGTTTCCCGACCGATGGAAGCCGCAACCCTCTCGTCACCCAAATACCATTCCTGAAACGTTTCGTAGCATAGCTGCCACAGGGTGCTGCTGCGAGAGAAAATTTCTGTGTCTACACCAAGACGCTCTTTCGTGATTTGATTCAAGTACAGCAGCATTTCTGCCTTTTGTGCGGAGCCTTTTGCAAAATCAGGGATAAAGGCTGCATAGTCAACCGTAAAGTCGGGTGCATAAGCAGCGCCCCACTCTCTGAGCTTGGCCAGTTCAGCGCGGTCCACTTGTCCACGGAGAATACTCTTTGCCTCATCGCCTACATGCGGCATCAGAGCTTCTACCAACCGAATCACTTGATAGGAGAACGCGAGATAAACCATGTCCCAGTTGGAGTTGATTCCACGAGCTTTGATCAGATCCAGCACTTCGTCATTTGCAAACACTTGCTCGCGCACCCGACGTATTTCCTCTTCCACCGGAGCGGGAGTAAAAGAATCAGACCTTACGCCCAAATACTGCGGGCTGTACAGCATTTCCCATAGCGTCAAGGCAGAAGCATCGAAGTAACGTTCTTCGCTCAGCATAACCCCATCTACATCAAAAAGAATCGTCTTGATCATTTCTCTCTACACTCCTATTTTGTTTTCGATTGCAGCATCAAGGCAATCGTAAACGTCGTTCCTTCTCCCATTTTGCTCTGTACGCCTATCGTCCCGCCGTGAGCCTCGACAATGTTCTTGGCGATGGCAAGACCAAGTCCAGTGCCGCCTACCCGACCTCGCGTACGCGCTTTGTCGGCTTTATAGAAGCGTTCAAATACGAACGGCAGATCTTCCTGGGGAATACCACTGCCCGTATCACTAATCTCCAGCAGCAAAGTCTTGTCGCCGCGAGCCCGGATGGTCACGCTGCCTTTGCCCGGAGTATGTCGTAGCGCATTGTCAATCAGGTTGGTCAGCACTTGTTCCATGCGATCGGGATCCATACTGACCACATTGTGAGAGGTTGACATTTCCAAGAGCAAATGAATATCCCGTTCCCGCGCCAAATTCGTAAACTTGCGCTGGATACGCTCCAAATACGGCCGCAGCTCCACAGGCTCGCGGAACAGCTCCACATGACCTGCTTCCATTCGTGCCAGGCTTAGCAGCTCATTGACGAGCTTGGTCATGCGGACGGACTCATCGTATATGATTTGCGCCAGTTCTTTGTGTTCTTCCGGTGTAGTGGCGATGTCGTCCACGATCGCTTCGCTGTATCCTTGCAGCATGGACAGCGGCGTCCGCAGCTCATGGGATACGTTTGCTACAAAATCGTTGCGCATTTTATCCAGTTTGCGCTCCTGTGTCATATCGCGCAGGACAGCGACTGCCCCACGAATTTGCTCGCGATCAATTACCGGAACCATGACCAGCGCCCAAATCCGCCCTTGTAGCGGGATATCCTCTGTCACTTCCTGACCTGTTTGAACAACCTGCTGATAGATTGGGAACAACGGGGCAGGTTCATCTGGATGCTCGAATTTCCAGTCGCGCAAAAAGCGCTCACCCGGAGGATTCGTTAAAGCGATTTTGCCCTCTGCATCGATCATGACTACACCGTCAACCATGCTTCTCAGTACGCTCGCCAATTGTTCTTTTTCCTTGGACAGCGCATCTACCAATTGGTTGAGGCGAGCAGCCATCGTATTAAAGGACGCGGCAAGCTCCCCTGTCTCATCTGCAGTACGGACGGGAATCTCTGCATGAAAGTCCCCTTCCGCAATGCGATGCGCGGTTTCTTTCATCTGACGCAAAGGAATCGTCACCCTCGACGATAGGAAGAAGGCAAACACCGTGGTAGAAACAAAAGCGAGAACGCCAACCACAAAGATCAGGAAGCGAACTTCATTCACCGTATCATCAAAATCTTCCATCGCCTGATACATGACGACAGAGCCATGCTTGCCAGCGGAATATTCCATCGGCACAGCTACCGCGATCAGTTGCAGACTCGCATTGGGATTCTTTTGGTCGTTCGCCCCCACTTGCAAATAGATGCGTTTCGGTGCGGGATGTTGACCCGCCAAGGCCTCCTCAAGCTTTAGCTCAGGAGAAGCTAGCAGGTCATCGACCGGTATGCTGGGAAGACCTTTCCCCTCGCTCTTCCCAATGACGTTTTTCTGATCGTCCAAGACCACCATTCCGGTGTGATGCACGACGCCAAATGCCGCTGCCATCTCCAAAGCGCCTTGTGTATTGTCGCTTGCTGACAATCCGCTTGATAATCCTTCCGCCAGATCCTGCAAATTTTGCGTCTGTCTGTTCGTATAGAAGCTGTCAAAGGATTGTACGATGAGCAAGCTGAAAATCGTGAGTACCAAGGCAAACAAAGCAATGATCGTCATCCAAAGCTTTCCGACAACGCTGCGAAAAAAAACATCCACTTTATTTTGGCACCTCTAATTTGTAACCGACGCCCCATACGGTAGCTATCATATTCGCTGCCTGAGGAGAGACACGGTTTAATTTTTCGCGCAAACGCTTGATGTGTGTATCAACCGTGCGAAGATCTCCAAAAAACTCGTAATGCCAAACATCTTTCAGTAGCTCCTCGCGAGTGAATACCTTGTCAGGCGAGAGCGCCAAATAGTGCAAAAGCTCGTATTCCTTTGGAGTAAGGCTGACTTCTTGACCACTGGCAATGACTTTGTGTGCGTCATGATCAATGGTCAGTTCCGGAAAGACCAGGACAGAATGGCTGTTAAAGGTCTCTGTTTTCAAATAAGCAGTTGCCGACGAACGACGCAGGATCGCCTTTACACGATACATGACTTCACGAGGACTAAACGGTTTCACGACATAATCGTCAACCCCGGCTTCAAAGCCATGAACGCGATTGGTCTCTTCTCCCTTTGCCGTCAGCATGACAATCGGAGTCGCTTTGAATTCCCGAATGCGCTGACAAACTTCGATCCCATCCATTCCCGGTAGCATCAGATCGAGCAAGATGATGTCGTAGTCGCTCCCGACTGCCATTTCGACTGCCTGTTCTCCGTTGTCTGCCTCGTCGATCAAGAAGTTTTCTCTTTCCAGATACATTTTCAACAGACGGCGGATGCGTTCTTCGTCATCCACCACAAGGATACGTGCCAATTTCTCCATGCCCAACACCTCTTAGCGATTTGATTTCGTATAAATGATGGAAGATAGTCCAAAAAGCTGGTCTAGACCAGCTTTTTTCTCGGATAAATTATACACCAGCATAGGAGTGCAAACCAGCAATAACCAGATTGACTACGACCAGTGTGATCAAGATGATGACAAACCCGATAACGGACATCCAGGCAGACTTCGCACCGATCCATCCGCGGGAGAGTCGTAAATGCAAGTACGCGCTGTAGAACAGCCATACGATCAATGCCCATACTTCTTTCGGGTCCCAACCCCAGAAGCGACCCCATGCTTCTTGCGCCCAAATCATGGCAAAAATCAGGGCACCCAGCGTAAACACGGGATATCCGATACTGATGGCGCGATAACTGATTTCATCCAGCAGTTCTGGTTCAATGCCCTCAACAGATGGCTGGATCAATGCACCCAGACGTTTTCGGAAGATCAACCGCAGAACACCATACAATACGACACCTGTAAGTACCGACCAAAGCATGGTGTTCAGCTTGCGAGCAGCATCCTTGCCTTCCATCCACGTAGGGGCTGTAAACAGCGGAGACATCGGACCTTGCTTGATGATCGTAGCATCAGCTGGAGCTACAAGAGCTGGCATCGTATACTCAGCCTGTGCTTTTTCCATCTGCCCCATTGCATTCTGTGTTTCTTTGTTCATTTCAAATACTGTTTTCTGGTCCATACGAGCGAATGTCGATTCCATCCCGATAAAACCAACCAGCATCAGCACAACAGCCAGAACGACTTCTAGCCATTTTGTACTCTTCGTAGATACGGTTTGCGGTACTGTGCGGATCAAATACATCAGACCAGCCGCAAAGCCGACTGCCAAAATTCCTTCACCCAGCGCTGCTGTCGTTACGTGAATATGCAGCCAGTAGCTTTGCAGAGATGGGATCAGCGGTGTAACATCCTTGGGAAACACATAGGAGTACGCCAGCATGATCACGCCGAGTGGCAATACGAATGCTCCGATTACTGTCAGCTTATAAATCCTGTAAATAATCAGATAGGCAAGAATAATACAGAAGTCCAAAAACGCCATGAACTCGAACATGTTGCTGGTTGGGCTATGTCCTCCCCCAATCCAGCGAGTCACGACATAGCCTGTCTGTGCGATAAAGCCGATGACGGCGAGCCAGTAGGCAATCCGTCCATACTTTGCTTCATGTTGCTTGGGGTCGCGCCCCGCCCAGTTCTTCCCCGTCATAGCTATGACGAAAACAATGGACGAGAGCACATAAAGCAGAAACGCAATATCCAATAACCAGTCACTCACTTGGATGAACTGCACGTCGAGTGTCCCTCCTTGAAGCGATTACGCCTTCGATTTTTCTTCTACGGTCAATGGCAGCTTCGTCTGTTCGATCAGCCCGTCGACCTCTCTGCGCAGGCCAAACCAGTTTTTGTTGGTATGTCCTGCCAGCATCACGTCATCCTCCTGGAATTGGACCCAAATCCGTCTATGTTGCCAGAAGAAGCCCATCGCTACCCCGATCATGAAAATGAAGGATCCGAAGTAGATCAACGGCACTGCTTTGTCCTTTCTAACATTCAACCCCGTAATATCGATCAAATCCGGCTTTCGGATGACCAAGCCAAATTGTGGATCGGTTTTTTGGGTGATAACCGAGCCTTGCAGGTACACCATCTTTTCACTGATCTTTCCGTTGTCCGCAATAATCTCCAGAGCGACCATCGGATTTTTGGGCAGGTTGGTTTGCGTGGCTGGCTTACCGTCAGCCCCCATAATAAAATCGGGGAAGTAATCCAGTGTTCGAACTTTGATACCATTGCCTAAATCCTGTTCTTTGGGAGGGTCGTACAGATCGACCTTGATCAAGCCAAGTTCTTTATTCCCGTTCTTTTGATCGATGAGGTTGAAGTTAAGCGCTCCCAATTGCATTTCTTGTACACCTGATTGATAGAGGTAAAGACTCTCGTGCTCCATCGGATGATTCACGACGATCGGTCCACTTTTTACTTCTATCAAGTCTGGCTTTGCTCCCGGCAAGTCCGCGTTTTTATTCAAGTACAGGATGGCATCTGTCTGAAAGCTCTTTGGAATGACCCCGCCTTTTAAATCCAGCTTCTCAGGCATTTCGCTCTCCGACCAGTATTCCGTGTGATAGGAAACATTCTTGACGTAATAAGGCGTATCCGGGATCGCAACGGTTTGCCCTTCGCGGACCCAAACGTATTCGTCCATGAAAAAGCCAGGAATACTACGCATCAAAACGCCGATCAAGAAAAGAATCAAACCGATGTGGTTCGTGTAGGGCCCCCAACGGCTAAAACGGCCTTTTTCCGCCATCAGAGCTCGATCCGTGGAGAAAATCCGATAGCCTTTTTTACGCAGCACTTGCGCGGCATTTGCGAGAAGCTCGTCCTGCTTGGCTCCTTCCGGCATCGGCCCTTCAGCAAACAGCTTTTGTCCCTTCAAAAAAGACTTGTGCTGGTTGAGTCGAGGTTTTTTCAACGCTTTGTACAGGGGAATGACCCGGTCAAGACTACAGATCACGAGGGATGTCCCCAGCATCACGAGAAGCGTTACAAACCACCAGGAAGAGTACAGATTGTGAAAGCCCAATTCATAGTAGATCGTACCCAGCTTCCCGTAGGTTTCCGTATAAAAACGGGCGACATCGGCTTCGGTGGGCACTGGTACAGGTATGTATTGCTGCTGCGGAAAAATGGTTCCTACAGCGGATCCTATCAAAATGACAATAATGATACCGATTGCAATTTTGACAGAAGAAAACCAGTTCCAAACTCGATCAATTACTTTTTTCGTATACGTTTGTGAACGGCGCGCCATTCCTTCGTAGCGCATGTCCGGAAATGCTGTCTGCTCCTCAATCTCAATGTCCAGCGGCTTGCCGCAAGATTCGCAGAGCAGCGTCCCAATGGGATTGGTATGTCCACATTCACATTTTCGCTGATCCATTATTGAACCTCACTTACGGCAAGATTTTTGACACTTTTTGTGCAATCATAGCTTCGTTTAATTGACCGATAAAGATTTCTTCTACATCCCCGTCCGGCGAAATGAAAAATGTCGTCGGGATCGGTCCGATGCGATACAGCTTGGTAATTTGCGATTGACTGTCCAAGAGAATCGGGAAGTTAACACCGAACTGCTTCACGAAAGGCTCTACGGCAACCGTCGACTCTCCAATATTGACCCCCACTACGACAAGTCCTTTATCCTTGAACTGGTCGTATTGCTGCTGCAAGGCCGGCAATTCCTTTTTACAGGGCTCACACCAGGTCCCCCAGAAATTGAGGACGACTCCTTTGCCCTTCAGATCACTCAATGCCATATCTGGCCCGTTCAGCTGCTGCAGACTGAAATTTGGTGCAGCTTTCCCTACCTTAACAGCGTTCGGATCTTTAACGAAGCTGGAATAGAGAGCAAAGACAAGTGCCACGAGCAAGAGGCCCAATACGGCGACTCTTATGTATGTACGATTGCTTTTGTTCATGTTGCTCTAACTCCCATCTACCACTATTAGAATTGCAACGTTTTTCCTTTCTATTATAGCGTTCCTAGATTTTCCGGCAGCGCATAACTTATGAACACATTTTGAACGAATCAGCGATTGCGTGCTCTGCTTTTCCGATTCTGTACAAGTCCTTGCTTCAGCTTTTCAACTTCCGAGCTGGTCAGATGGCGATATTGTCCTGCCGAAAGTCCT
The DNA here is from genome assembly GCF_003710815.1 of Brevibacillus centrosporus. Classification (GTDB taxonomy): domain Bacteria; phylum Bacillota; class Bacilli; order Brevibacillales; family Brevibacillaceae; genus Brevibacillus; species Brevibacillus centrosporus. The sequence goes on along the minus strand of NZ_RHHP01000031.1, from coordinate 8,244 downwards.
TCCAGTGTCAAAAAACCGAGACGTATACGTTCCAGTGTAAGGACGGGATGTCCGATCGCATCGCACATGCGCCTCACTTGTCTGTTGCGCCCCTCGTGAATGGTCAGCTCTACCAATGCCTTGTCTCGCGCAGGTGCCGTCTCCAGCAGCCTAGCCTCACCGGGCGATGTCATGCCATCCTCCAGCGAAATACCCGTTGCCAGCCTCTTCACTTTGTCGGGGGAAGGGACTCCCTTCACCCATGCACGGTAGACTTTATCAATCTCGTAGCTCGGATGAGCCAGCCTGTTGGCAAGCTCGCCATCGTTGGTAAGCAGCAGCAAGCCAGACGTATCATAGTCCAATCGTCCAACGGGATAGACCCGCTCTTTGATTCCTTTTAACAAGTCGGTAACAACCCGTCGTCCACGGGGGTCGGATACGCTCGTAATGACGCCTGTGGGCTTATGCAGCATCAGATAGACATGCTGCTCGGTTTGGATGGGTCTTCCATGTACCAAGATATGATCAGCCTGCGGGTCTACCCTCGTACCCAATTCTCGTACCACCTTGCCATTTACCTGTACATGCCCTTGCACAATCAATTCTTCACAGTGACGACGAGAGGCGACTCCGGCGTGTGCTAATACTTTTTGTAATCGTTCCATTCATGGTTCACCTCTACAACATCATACCCATTCTTACCAGTGTGGACAAGAAAAAGGGAAAAACTTCCCCGAGGTGCGGAAGTTTTTCCCTGTCCATCCTATATGGATCATTTCGAAAAAACGTACGTAACGATAAGTAGTGAAAAGATAACCCCAGCCAGATCCGACCACAGCCCGACCTTCAATGCATAGGAAGAGTTGCGTATCCCCACGGCTCCGAAATAGACAGTCAGCACGTAAAGGGTCGTATCTGTACTGCCTTGCATGGTTGCAGCCAATCTCCCCAGGAAAGAATCCGGTCCGTGCTGAGCGATCAAATCAGTCGCGATGGCCAGCGAACCTGTACCTGTCAACGGTCTCAGCAAGGCCAGCGGGACCAGTTCTTCCGGAAAATGCAGCGTGTCCAGCACGGGTCTCAATAGGCCAAGCAAAAGCTCGAGGGCACCGGATTCCCTGAACATCGTTACTGCGACCATCATCGCAATCAAGTGAGGGAGTATGCGAATCGTTGTCGTCAGGCCGCCTTTTGCCCCCTCGACAAACGTCTCATACACCGGAACCTGCTTGCGCCAGCCGTAAAGCAGCACAAAGGCGATCGTGACGGGGATAGCCCAAAGAGAAATCAGGGATACCCATTGGTACATGCGGTTTCCCCCTATCGGTAACGACGTACATGGCGATAACGATACAAGCGATCAATCAACAGAGCTACTATGGTAGCAGCAAAGGATGAGAGCAAGGTAGTCCCGACGATCTCTACCGGATTGACCGAGCCGTACTGCATGCGAATCGCGATCATGGTCGTCGGTATGATCGTGATGCTGGCCGTATTGATCGCCAAAAGCGTGCACATGGCGGGTGAGGCTACCTGCTTATCGCCATTCAGCTTTTGCAATTCTTCCATGGCTTTAAGGCCCATCGGTGTTGCTGCATTTCCCAATCCCAGCAAATTGGCGCTCATATTGGACAGAATGTAGCCAATCGCCGGATGCCCTTTGGGAACATCGGGAAACAGCAGCTGGATGAGAGGTGACAGAGCACGTGCCAAAAGCTCCAGCAATCCGGATTTCTCCGCGATACGCATCAGCCCCATCCAGAATGCGAGTATGCTCAAGAGGCCGAAGCATACGGTCACTCCTGTTTTCGCGCCATCGAACGCAGCTTGGTTGATCAGCTCCATCCGTCCGTTAATCGCCGCTACGACGATACTGATGACAATCAGAGCCAGCCAGATGATGTTAAGCACTCCACAGCCCCCCCGCAGCGATCTCCCAGAAATGCTGCCAGAAGCTTTGAGCCTTAGCTTTTGGAAGAGCTGATGTCGGTGTGTCCACGTTCACGAGAAGAGGCACCTGGCCAATCATATCGTCTTTCAGGTAGATCTGCATGAACCCTACCAATTGGCCGTTCATTTTGCCATTGATGATCGACTCACCTAAAACAATTTTCTTATGGACAGCTTCTGTTTCCGTCTGCTGCAAAGGATAACGGAACGAATTCATCGTGACCAAATGAGTACCTGCTTCTAGCGTGACGGGTGTATCCGGCTTGACGGTTTCTTTTTGTCCTACGAGCTCTTTCACAGGAAAGTTCGCAAACCCCCAGTCGAGCAGCTTGGCTGAATCATTCCAGTCATCCGATGCATTCAAGGTAATGGTAGCGAGCTGTCGTCCCTCTCTCGTTGCAGAAGTAGCGAGACAGCGCTTTGCCAGCTTCGTATAGCCTGTTTTTACGCCGTCCGCACCGTTGTATAGGTGCAGCATTTTATTCTTGTTGAGCAGTCTTCGATCCCACTGCTCTCCTTCCCACGAAATATCTTTTACTTTTGAAGAGACAATTTGCCGAAAAACGGGGTTGCGCAGCGCGTAGGCTGAGAGCTTGACCATATCCTCCGCCGTGGAGTAGTGCATGTTGCTGTCATCCAGCCCATGCGGATTGGTAAAGTTGGAATGCTCCATCCCGATCAATGCCGCTTTTTCATTCATCATGTATACAAAGCCAGGCAAGGAGCCGCCCACTGCTGTCGCAATCGTCACAGCCGCATCGTTACCGGAGCGGAGCATCAACCCGTACAGCAGCTCTTCCAGCGTCAGTTTTTCCCCACGCTTCAAATAGATCGAGGAGCCTTCGACACCAACTGCTTCCGGGGGAACCGTCACGACTTGATCCAGCTTGCCCGACTCGATCGCGACTATTGCGGTCATCGTTTTCGTCAGACTGGCGATCCTCATTTTTTTTGAGCCATTTTTCGAGTAAAGGATGCGACCGCTCGCAACGTCTATCAAGGCTGCGCTTTCCGCAGACAATCCGGGTGGAGACGCCGCTGCATTCACCTCAGTAGCTGGCAGCAGAGCCTGTATAAAAAGAAAAACGACGAGCACGCCGGACAATAATTTTCGCACGTTCATAAACGTCCTCCCCATTACAAAGTACAGCGAAGCAAAGGTTTGTACCATGTATATGGGGACGAGTCATCTGTTAGTACGAAAAACTGTCCGGTGTGTCTAGTCGTTTGTCGTCTCTTCTGCTTTCCCGAAGAGAGCGGAGGCTTCCAAGCGCGCTTCCTCAATATCCAGATTGACCGGGGGTTCTGGCAGATCGCCTATTTCCCGCAAGCCAAAGTGTTCCAAAAAGTCTTTGGTCGTCGCGTAGAGGATCGGCCGTCCAATCCCTTCGGCACGCCCCGCTTCTCGAATCAATTGCTTAGATAAAAGGGTGTTTAGTGCCTTTTCACATTTTACACCCCGTATTTCCTCGATTTCCGAACGGGTCAGCGGCTGCTTGTACGCAATAATCGCCAATGTTTCCAAAGCTGCCTGCGATAGGGTCGATTGGCTAGGCGAGCTGGCTAATCGCTCGAAATAAGGCACATGCTCAGGCAATGTCGTCAGCTGATAAGCCCGCGCGACCTCTACGATCTGAATCCCCCTGCCTGCCCGGCGGAAATCTGCTTTCATGTCTTCAATCAAGTCGATGACTTCTTCCTCAGATACCTCGGTAATCTCGCTGATTTCCTTGGCATCGATGCCTTCATCGCCCGAAATGAACAACAAGCCCTCAATGACACCTTTCAGCTTGTCATAGTCCATCCTCAGGGACTCCTTTCGTCGTGTTCTCACAAATCATGATGTCTTGAAACAACTGATTTTGAACGCACGTAATTTCTTTTGCTTTCATCAGCTCCAGAAGAGCCAAAAAACTAGTCACAATCTCGGAACGAGTCGCTCCACGGGAAAATAGCTGAGAAAAGCGCACCATTCCTCCCCCAACCCGCACCAGCTGGCGAATTTCATGCATTCGATCTTTAATCGACACTTCGTCACGGGATACCCTAGTGATCGGCTGCTTGTCATTGACCTTCTTCACCAGCTTTTCCAGGGCGGAGATCAAATCGTAGAGGGTCACGTCCTTGACGGTGTTCTCCTCTTCTTTCACATACGGTGCCAAATTCTCTGCAGGTCGAGTATATACCTGATTGCGTCCGATCTCCATTTCTCGCAGGCGCTCGGCGAGCATTTTATAGCGTTTATACTCCAACAGACGCTGTACCAGCTCTTCCCTTGGGTCGATCTCTTCTAAGTCCATATCGAGGTGCTGTTGAAAGACGTGCTCCTCTTTTTTCGGCAGCAGCATCTTGCTTTTGATCGAGAGGAGACTCGCCGCCATCACGACAAATTCGCTCGCGACATCCAGCTGCAGCTGCTGCATCGTATCAATCGTCGCCAGATACTGCTCGGTTATTTCCGCGATGGGAATGTCGTAAATGTCCACTTCGGCCTTGTCGATCAAATGGAGCAACAGGTCGAGCGGCCCCTCAAAGGAATCCAATTTGATGCTGTAAGCCACGGTAGTCCCTCGTTTCCTTTATATGAACAGTGTAACGATCTGAACGGCTACTTTTTGCACCCAGAGGATCATAAAGCCCATCGGTATTCCGAAAATGGTAGAACTGACACCTGGAATAAAAATAAGCAATAGCAGGATCCACGGTCCATAAACTTCAAAATTGTAGTAGAATCGGTCCAAATGTCTAGGGGACAAGAAACGCAAAATTTTGTATCCATCTAAAGGCGGAATCGGCAATAAGTTGAAAACAAACAAGGCGGCGTTGATCACAATACAAAACTCCATCGTGGTTTGAATCGCGAAAGCCAATTTTTCATTCATTCCCACCAATGCGTCATTGTGGCCTACCACAATGTACAAGACGGAGAACAAGATGGCAAGCACCAGATTTACCAACGGCCCCGCAGCAGACACGTACACAATCCCCAGCCGTTTGTTTCCGCGAAAATGCAGCGGGTTGATCGGAACTGGCTTCGCCCAACCAAACGGTCCAAACAAAATCAGGATCAAGCCGAACGGATCGATATGGGGGATCGGATTTACGGTCAAGCGCCCCTCATCCTTGGCCGTGTTGTCACCCAGCTTCCAGGCCACAAAAGCATGTGCCCATTCATGCAAAGAGAAGGCGATGACGAACGCGATCATGCGGAACGGCACCGTCTTCCAATCAAAATGAAATAGATCCATTGGTTCCTCCTCAAAAAAATCGTCTATTTTCTAGCATACCAGTAGATGGATATGCTTACAAGCCTTCTCCCCCTAGCATTCACGTGTCCTTCCCCAAACAAAAAACACTGACGAAATCCATCGCCAGTGTTTGGAGAAAAAGCCCTCTTATTCAGCAGATACTTTTACAGTACCCATTTTGTCGCCTTGCTTGATTGCATCCACGTGTTCCATACCGGAAGTAATTTTTCCGAATACGGTATGTACGCCATCCAGATGTGGGAAAGAATCGTAGCAGATGAAGAACTGGCTTCCGCCTGTGTCTTTACCAGCATGCGCCATAGAAAGGGCACCACGCAAATGCTTGTGTGGGTTGCCTTTCGTTTCACATTTGATGGTGTATCCAGGGCCGCCTGTACCTGTTCCATAAGGGCATCCGCCTTGTGCTACGAAACCTGGGATAACACGGTGGAAAGACAAGCCGTTGTAAAAGCCTTCGTTAGCCAGTTTTTCAAAGTTGGCAACCGTGCCAGGAGCTTCCTGATCGTACAGTTCGAGCTCGATCACATTCCCATTTTCCATGGTGATTTGTGCTTTTTTCATATGTATAGCCTCCAGACCTGGTAAAGTTAACGTACCCATTTTACCATGCGTTTGGTGCGCCGTCCAATTTAACCCTGGGACGCAGTGTGCACATCATCCGCTGCACAATCCCACTCGTCCAAAAAGATGGTTCCCGGCAGCTCCTTCGCGAGCTTTTTTACAAAGGCTGCCCGCTCAGCAATTGCTTCCACATTCGCATAACGCCCCGGTGTCAGACGTACGCCTGCCATGGACATAGAGAGTACGGAACCATCCCCCATCCTGCGTTTTTCATAGATGTCGATGTAATACGGCGAGAACGCGTTGATCAAAAAGCTGACCAGTTCAGCGGCACAGCTCTCCTGCGTAATGACGATGAAATCATCTCCGCCAATATGACCCACGAAATCAGTCGCACTCCCATAGCACCTCACAGCTTCCTTTAAAAGATTCGCTGTACGCACGATAATCTGGTCTCCGACTTCAAAGCCGTATCGATCGTTGAACCATTTGAACCGATCCAGGTCGCAGTAGATGACGACTTGTGACTCTTTTTGCTTGATTCGCTTGTTTAGTTCCCGCTCGATCTGTATATTGCCTGGCAGACCTGTGAGCGGATTGGCAGAGCTTGCCATTTCCAGCTTGATGGAGGCCATTTTGTCCAGCAAGCTTTGAACCGTCACAATTCCCAGGTACTCCTTCTCCTCACCCGTAATGATCACCACGTCATAGAGATGGTGGGAATCACGGGCCATCGCCTGCCTGGCTACTTCATCCAGCTTGTCGTCCCTATCCACGGTGAGTGGATTCGCATTCATGACCTGTGAAACTGGGCGCTCGTAATACAAGGCGATTCCGTACTGGCCACCCAGGATTTGATACAGCTGAAAACGCATCACGAGCCCAATCGGCTTTCCTTTTTCCAGCACAACGACACTTTCGATTCGCTGGTTCTGTTCAAAGATTTCATGGACACGCCTTACTCTTTCCTGCTTATCCATGCAGATCGTCTTCACGAGAATTTCCGACATGGCGGGGGTAAAGAGCAAGGGCTCGTCTCGTCCGCTCGTTCGTTTTTCCTGCATGAACCGCAAGAAATTCAAGGCCTCGCCGCGGACATGCGTCATCCCTTTGTCTGGCCGCCCTAGATAGTAGCCCTGCCCATAGGCGACCCCTACTTCCATCAAGGTTTCCAGCTCTCTTTGCGTCTCGATGCCCTCTGCAATGATTTTGCACCCTACCTTGTTGGCAAATTGGACGAATGTCTCCAGCAATGCCTGTTTGATCGGATCAACATCCACATTGCGAATGAGGGACATGTCGAGCTTGATAAAATCCGGGTAAATCTCGGTGATCGACTCCAGACTGGAGTACCCCGCTCCTGCATCGTCTACGGCGATCAGGTATCCTTTTTTCCGGTATTCTTCAATGATTTTACGAAAAACCGCATAGTTGGAGATCGCGTGACGCTCTGTAATTTCCAGCACAATATTATGAGGATTCAGTCCAAACTGCTCAATCTGGGAAAAGACCTCTCCCCGCAGCAGGTACGGATCGTCGATCGCACGCGGATCGAGATTGATAAACAGCTTCTGTGACGGCTTCAGGTAGCGCAGCTGATCCATGGCTCGTTTCCGACAAATATGCTCCAAGCGAAAAACTGAGTCCGTCTCCTCTGCATATTTGAACAGCATAGCTGGAGACTCGAAAAGACTGTCCACCGGCCCCCGTGCCAACGCTTCCCAGCCCAGTGTTTCTCCGTCCGGCAAATGAATGATGGGCATAAAGCGCATGCTAACATTTTCCTCTGATAGCAGCTTGTGAAACTGTGTAACATTCGTATAGGTTTCGGATGTGACTCCGTATTTTGCCATATGCACAGCACGCTTGACGGACGTGTACATTTCTTTGACAATATCTTCTCCCGGTATGTCCGCATAGCCGATATGGACACGCAGCGCTTCCCGATTGACAAAGCCTACATGACGATTCAGCTGCTTCTCCGCCTGCTCCTGAAAATGGATGGACAGCATCCGACAATCCTCTTCATTCAGGCTCCCTTTAAAAGAAACATAAATGGCAAAATCATCGCCCCATAGCTTCTGGATCGCAAGAATTTTCCCTCTCATCTCAAACACCTGCCTAGATACAGGTGGCATAATCCTTTCAAATTGCTGCAGAACCCGTTTGGCTATCACATCGCCATAACGATTCTCCACCTCAGTCAGCTTGACGATGTCTACATAAAACATGATGATACTGCGCCCTTTGTCTACTTCCTGACGAATGATTTGTTTCATCCATTGGCGCTTATCCAAAGAAAAAAAGGGGATGCGTCGAAAGTGTTGCTTCAGCGTCGACCACATGGTGAATCGTTCCTCCTCGCCACCCCCATTATGGCAGTCGCTTGTTAATTTCTTGTAAATGAGGGATGGAGGATTCATGAATAATGTTACTTAGGACCTAAAAAAGCCTCCCCACATTGATATGCTCCCCTTTAAGT
>NZ_RHHP01000030.1 GCF_003710815.1 Brevibacillus centrosporus | reverse complement strand
TAGCATAAGTTTCCCTATGTTATCCCAGTCTGAGAGGCAGGTTGCCTACGTGTTACTCACCCGTCCGCCGCTAGCCTCCGAAGAGACTCGCTCGACTTGCATGTATTAGGCACGCCGCCAGCGTTCGTCCTGAGCCAGGATCAAACTCTCCAATAAAGTTTGTATCTGGTTCAAAGCTGGCAAATCATTAATGATAGACTCATCAACGCTTTCGCTGTTCAGTTTTCAAAGAGCATTTCGTCCGCGGTCTCAACCGCAGGATCTCATTCTATCAAGTTCGAGCGAGAAAGTCAATAACCTTTTTTAAACTCACTTCAACTTGTTCTACCGCGTTGTAATTCGTGTTAGCGGGTAGATCTATAATCTAGCAGAGTTTCATTCGTAAATCAATAGCTTTTTTATAATTAATGAAAAGAATCTCCTATTTGCCTAAATCCTTTTCAGCACAGAGCAGCCTTCCCCCTGCAAACAAAAGCCTTCATCCACATGGATAAAGGCTTCTGCTGCTTTCTTTTCACAAGGCCCTAGTCGTCCCAGTCCACATCCAGTATGGCGCCGGTTGTTGCGGAGATTTCCATTTCGACTTCAGCCCATTTGTTCGTTCTCATTTCCACTTCATAGATGTATTGCCCGTCATCCTCGTCCAGTTTGGCTTTCACGATGGTACCTGGCACTTTGTTCAGAGCAATTTTCTTCGCCTCTTCTAAACTGATCTTAACTACCTTTTTCATATGCTGTGGATCATTTTTCCTCCAGGTCTCGCCCGTAGTGGCATCCACGTAAACATCTACTTTCTTCGCCAAAGTCTTAATCTCTACTTTATAGAGGAGAAGGCCGTGCTCCCACTCAAGCTCGATTTCTCGAATCGTCCCTGGTTGTGCAGCAAGCGCGCGCTTTTTTGCCTCTTCCGTAGAAATTTTGACGTTTTTCCATACGTCTGCACGGATATCATCATCGACCTCTAAATAAACAGTGGGACTTTGAGGTTGAACGCCACCACTATTCCCTTGCACATTATTTTCCGCTTGGGCACTGAAGCCGATACTCCCTACGATAACGGCCATGACTACTGCCGCTGCTATCCTTTTCATATGATCTCACTCCTATTCTCTGCTTTTCTTCATGATAAGAAGGCCACATGAGAAGGACATAAGAAAAAGATTAGAATTTGATGAGAAAATCATTAGTCTTCCCACAAAACGGACAGGACCACCCCCGTATGGGCATCGACCTGTACCTTCACTTCCTGCCCATTTGGGGTATCCACTTCTACTTCATACACCACCGCTCCGCCTACCTCCTCGATCTCAATACCGTCGAACACGCCTTCTACCTGTTTCAATGCGATGGCTTTCGCCTGCTCTAACGAGATACCGTATGCGGCGTTTTCAGAGGACTGGGGTTTGGCTGGGTCAGATGGCTTTACTGGTGGAGGCTCGCTTGGATGATTGACATGAATCTGCAGCGGGGAAATGTGCAGGATATGGCCAGAATAAGCATCCGCGCGAATTTCATAGGTACCGGTTTTACCCTGCAGGACACTTTTATACGCTGCTTTGCCAGCCTCATCCACCAACACAATAGAGGTAATGCTGCCGGCATAGCGAGACTCCAGCGTTTTTTTCATCGTGTCACGGGGAATCTGATTTTCCTCTTTTTCAGCAGTCCACAACTGAACACTGGCGATGACGAGAAGGAGAATCAACAGTCCCAGAAGAAGCCACATGTTTTTGCGCTGCCTCATTGACTCACCCCCGATATCTGCACTTCTTTGGGTAATGTCGCCATGAAGGTAGTTCCTCGGCCCTCTTCACTCAGCACGTTGATTTCTCCGCCGTGTGCATCGACAATGCGCTTGGCAATGGACAGCCCAAGTCCGGTTCCCCCGGTTTCCCTTGCCCGTGCCTTGTCTACACGATAAAAGCGATCAAAAATGTGCGGCAAATCTTCTGCGGGAATGCCCACCCCTTGATCAATAACAGAAATCTTCACAGCTCGCTGTTGCTGCTCTATCTCGATCTGAATCGGCTTGGAACTGTACGTTAGCGCATTATCGAGCAAAATGACGAGCAGTTGCTTAATCTTTTGCTCATCTACACACACTAGAACCTGTTCCTCTCGAACATGAACAGTAATGGGATGTTCATAGGTCCTTTTCATCCACTTGCTCGTTTCCTCACTGAGCTTGACTAGATCAACCTCTCGCAAAGCCAGCTCCGATTTCTCGTCCGGATTGGCCAGCATCAGCATTTGCTGCGTCATCGTTTTCATCCGCACCGCTTCGGCGTAGATGGCATCGACGGCTTCTTCCAGCATATCCGGCTCTTTCATTCCCCATCGCTTCAGCATGGTCGCGTAGCCTTCGATAACGGTCAAAGGCGTTTTCAGTTCGTGCGAAGCATCTGAAACAAACTGCTGCTGCTTGGTGAAGTTTTGATGCAGAATATCGATCATCGTGTTAAACGTATTTCCGAGCAGGTACAGCTCATCCTTTGAAGGGGGCGGCAGGTCCAGCTTCTTGAAGACACCCCTCTTTTGAATCTCCTCCATCGTGAGCATCATGGACTGGATGGGGCCCACTATGATGTTTCCCAGCATCCTTCCAGCAAAAAGGGCAGGCAATAACACAAACAGCGAGGCCAACACGAGCACTACCAACAGCATACTCATGGTTTCCTGAGTGCCAGCCAAGCTGTTCGTCATTTCAAGCGAAACGACTGTCCCATCCTTCCAAATCACCGGGACTTGTGCGATTGCATATAGCACCCCATCTTTCTCCTCCAAACGGTATACCTCAGCATCGCTATACGCGGGCTTCAAACCACCAAATTTGACATCCTTGGCAGCTGTAAGGACTGCGTGTCCATCTGCATTCACGACTCTGATCATACCGATTGGCGTCAAATAGGCCTGCAGAAAATCTGCCGGATCGACCTGATTGACTGTGGCATGCAGCGTTTGCGCTATGTTTTGCGCCTGTTGCTGGAGCCTCCCGATTTCCTGATCCGTCATTTGCTTATAAAACAGCCAGTAGATCGAGACGTTGGTAATACATAAAATCAGCACCAGCCAAACCAAGGAAAAAACCTGGATCTTGTTCCGGATATTCATCAGCTTCTACCCCTTGATCGAATACCCGATACCCCGCACCGTATGGATAAGTGGAGCATGCAGGTGATCATCCAGTTTCTTGCGCAAATAACGGATGTACACGTCAACGATGTTCGTGTCGCCGTAATAGTCGTACCCCCAAACGTTCGTCAAAATTTGCTCCCGGTTCAACACCTGGTTGGCGTTCCTGACCATATAGACGAGCAAATCAAACTCAGTGGAGTCAGCTCAATTGGATTGCCACCCCGTGTAACCGAGCGCATGCGTTTATCTACGCAGAGGTCCCCCAGTGTAACGGTCTCGTTTTCTGTCCCCTGCTTGAGATGGCTCGCCATCCGCATGCAGACGCGAAGCCTCGCCAGCAGCTCTTCAATGGCAAAAGGCTTTGTGATGTAGTCGTTCGCTCCCAAATCCAGACCGCTTACTTTGTCAGGCAGCGAGTCTCTCGCCGTTAACAGAATGACTGGTGTGATGCTGTCCGAAGCACGTATGCGCCGAAGCACTTCCATGCCATTGAGCCTGGGGATCATGACATCCAGCAGTACGACGTCCCATTTTTTGCTGGCATAAAGCTCAAGCCCGCTCACCCCATCCTCCGCACAAAGCACCTCGTAACCCTCATATTCCAGCTCTAGCTGCAGAAATCTGCTAATCTTCTTCTCATCTTCAACCAATAAAATACTGGCCTTATCCATAAAACTCTCCCTCCATTCTCTTGATCAAGGTGCAAGGGAGCTAGTCGCAGCTTGATAGAAGCATTCCCTCTCTATTATAAGCAGTGATCTCCCACTAAGGGCTTTTCCCGCAAATAAAGTCTAGTATCGGAGTCAAAAACCACATACTATCTATAGTAAGAGAATCGACAATATGCAGACAGCCTTTCATAAGGAGGAACCGATTCATGAAAGAATTAGTAATCGCAGGAGCTCTTGCTGCCGCTATTTCCTCGATTGTACTGGGGGCATCCATGGCCTCCCCAATGGACACTCCAGACGGCATGCTTGCAATGCACGATGAAGTAGACGGGGTCTTTGAAAGCCATGGAATGCTGCTCGACTATCATTAAGGCCATTCTATGAAAAAAACAAGCTGGCAGAAGCTCGCAGCTTGTTTTTCTTTTGCTTCTCTATTCGATTGCGGTCCACTCACGCCAATTCTACGAGAACGTCCCCTTCGTTGACGAAATCAGCTTCGCTCACCTTCACTTCTTTGACGGTACCGCTGCTCTCAGCTGCGATCGGAATCTCCATTTTCATGGACTCCAAGATCACAACATCCTGCCCCTCTACTACAGCGTCTCCCGGCTGCACCAATACCTTCCACACATTTCCCGCCATACTCGCCACAATTTTGCTCATTCTGATTCCTCCCCTATGCGGTAGTTATTCGCTTATTCGACTTCTACGAGCGCTGCTTTCTTGACCATCAACGACACCGCCCACACCTTTTCCAATCAGCCGAGATTCGAAATCGTGTTCTGGCGAAGTGGAAGGGAGCGGGTTGTTTCCGAATATTCCAGCATTTCAAAGCGTACCAGCCTCCCCTCGCATCACCGCCACCTCCCGAACCTGGGGATGTCAAAACAGAATCTGCTTCACTTCTACTGGATATACATTTTCGCCACCGGTTATGATCATATCCTTCTTTCGATCCACGATATACAAAAATCCTTCGTCATCCTAGGTCAAGCTTCGTCTGCTTCAATTTCCATGCGCAAAAGATTGGACCCAAAGCACTTGCCCAAATTGTCCATTCGGATAGAAGTAGAGCCTCCACCAGCCAATGCCCCCCGCAAGACAAAGTTCATCGCGTGAATATTGGGCATCAAGTAACATTCTACCTCTCCTTCTACCAAGCCTCGAAAGTGATCTTTGACCCGCTCTGGCGTCACTTCCCTCACAAACACCTCGTACCACTCCGGGCGGGCTGCGAACAACCCGATGTTTACTGTGTTTCCCTTATCTCCCGAACGTGCAAAGGCTACTTCGCGCAATTGTACGTTTCCCATGTACTACTCCACCTCCACCAAGCTGACCTCGACTCTGCTCTCCACTACTTCTCGCGGAACAAGACAGGACCACATCCCAAAAAGCTCACGCGGCGCAGTCATCCCACCGATTCCGCTCATCGTCGGCGGACCGCTCAGCGCCAAAGGAGGAAACAATCTGGGAAACTTGGCGGCAGCCTCTTTCTGCGGGGTACGAACCGCCATCCGCAAATACACCTCGTTGAGATTTTCCTCCGGAAGAGTCGAGAGTGGCCCGTGCAGAGAGTTGTAGCCTAGAAATTCAGTCTGCACCTCCTCATACTGCCAGCCCAAGCGCTCTAGCTGCTTCCGCACGATCCGATCAGCTGCTTTTGCCTTTTCCAGCGCATTCGGCCAGGAATAGCCGACCATCGCCTGACCAACATAGCCATTTGGATACCCCATAACAACTTTGAGCGTATCCGGGCTGGGCTTTCCCTTTGCACCCCGGACGCGGACGCGATGCCTGCCGGACTCCTCCAGCACGACCTGTGTCATATCCAGCACTACATCCGGCGTCATATAGGCAGCCGGATTGTGGATTTCGTACAGCATCTGCTCTTTTACCGTTTCGATAGAGACAAGTCCGCCGGTTCCCTCTGCTTTGGTAATGACAAAGCTACCGCTCTGCTCCACTTCGGCGATCGGGAATCCGAGCCGATCCATCTCCTCCACTGACTGCCAGTCGCCGCTGAAATTGCCTCCTGTCACCTGCCCGGAGCATTCCATCAGATGCCCCATGAGAATTCCCTGGGCGAGCGCGTCCCACTCGTCCTTTTTCCAGCCGAATTCAAAGATCAGCGGAGCGAGGAATTGCGCCGAATCCGTCGTCCGTCCCGTAATGACGATATCCGCTCCTTGCCGCAGTGCCTCTACAATGGGCCATGCCCCCAGGTACGCATTGGCAAAGCTGATTCGCGGCAAAACGTCGTCAATCGACCGCCCATCCTCCATATGAGAGAGCGAAATTCCCTTCTCGCGAAATTCGGGCAGCCGCGGTAAAATGTCATCTCCGGTCACCACCGCTACCTTCAAGCCTGTGATTCCCAGCTCCTGAATCATTCGCAGGACTTCCTGCTGCGCGCCAAGCGGGTTCGTGCCGCCTGCATTCGTCAGGAGCTTGAAGCCCTTTTCCTTCATGTACGGCAGCAAAGCTGGCATGGAGGAAGTGATGTCACGCGTATACCCTTTGGAAGAATCCTTCTTGCGGTCCTTTTGCAGGATTGCCAGCGTCAGCTCTGCCAGACAGTCGAAGCACAAATAGTCGAGGTTTCCCCGCTGAACGCTCGCTACAGCGGGCAGGATGGAATCCCCGTAGAAGCCTTGGGCAGCTCCGATCCGTATCGTTCTCATTTATTTCCCCTCCCAAACCGGTGCTCGCTTTTCTAAAAAGGCCGTGGCACCTTCACGCAAATCATAGCTGGAAAAAGCAACGAGTCGCAGGGTACTCAGCTGAGCTATGGAAGTGAGCAAATCTGTCTGTTCCGTCGTGCGAAACGCCTCGATCCCGAGCTTCACCGCCAACGGACTGTAGGACGCAACCAGCCTGGCCAGCTTCCATGTCACTTCCTCCAGCTGCTCCGGTACGGTAATGCGGTGAATCAGCCCGTACTCATACGCCTTTTGCGCGGAGATGATGTCTGCTGTGAGCATCATCTCCATCGCCCTTCTTTCTCCGACCGCTCTGCGAATCCATGGCAAAATGACAAAGGGAACAAGACCGAGCCGCAGCTCAGTCGTCCCGAACTTCGCCTGATCAGACGCAATCGCGAGGTGGGACATCGCGACCAAACCACAGCCTCCCCCCAAGGCAGCTCCATGAACCGAGGCAATCAGCGGCGTACGAATGGCAGCCCCAAGCTCAAACAAGCGCGTGCCTTCCTTTCCTTCGAAGTAGAGCTGTGGAACGCTTTTGCTGAAATTCTCCTTGAACTCGTTCATATCTCCCCCAGCGCAAAAGGCCGGCCCACTCCCCGTAAGAATGATTGCTTTTACCTGCTCATCCTGATCCGCTGCTTCGATAGCGGTGATCAGTTCGCAGGTCAGGCGTGTCGTTAATGGATTGCGCATCTCAGGCAGATTCAACGTGATTTTTGCGATCGTATCCCTGACCTCATACAAGACAGCTTCCTTGTCCATAACCAGTACCTCCTACACCGGATGAATAGCATTGCGTTTTGGATAGACGACGGGCTGCTTGTTTTGGTAAAGCTTGAACCGCGCGATGACGTCGGATCTCAGCCTCTCGTACGGGATGATATCGTCGATGACCAGCTCTGAGCCCAGACGATAAATGTCGATATCCTCTGCGTACTCCTGGCGTTTTTGGGCGATGAAATCCGCTCGCTCTGCTTCGGGAAGACTCATGATTTTGTTGTAGTAAACGGCATTGATCGCGGCCTCAGGTCCCATGACGGCGATGGAAGCACTGGGCAAAGCAATCGTCGCATCCGTTCCGAAAGCTGGACCTGCCATCGCGTAGAGGCCCGCCCCGTAGCATTTGCGTACGATAACGGACAGCTTGGGCACGGTCGCTTCCGAGACGGCAGACAGCATCTTGGCTCCATGGCGAATGATTCCTTGCCGCTCTACCTGCGAGCCGATCATGAAGCCGGGTACATCGCTTAAGAAAAGCAGTGGTATTTGAAAGGCGTTGCAAAGCCAGATGAATCTGGCGCCTTTGTCCGCAGAGTCGACGAATAGTGTGCCACCCTTTACCTTGGACTGGTTCGCGACGATGCCGACTGCCTTGCCGCCCATTCGCGCCAGTCCGGTGATGATTTCCTGCGCCCACAGCTTCTTCACTTCAAACCACGTGTTCTGATCGATAATCTGCATGATCAGCTCCTTCATATCAAAGGGAACATTTTGGTTTTCCGGAACGATTTCTGCCAGTGGCCGCCCTGCGACTGGCTCGCGTCTCTCGGTCACGGGTGGCTTCTCCCTCCAGCTTTGCGGCATGTAGCTAAGGTATCGCTTGCATGCGGCGATCGCCTCTACCTCGGATTGCACGAGTACGTCCCCGAGTCCGCTCACGCTGCAGTGCATGCGCGCGCCGCCCATGTTTTCCATCGTCGTCTTCTCGCCAATCGCCATCTCCACCATCCGCGGAGATCCCAGATAAGCACTCGCATTTTTCTCCACCATAATAGTCAGGTCGCAAAAGGCAGGAATATAAGCTGAGCCCGCCGGTGACGGACCGAACAGAATGCAGATTTGAGGAACGATCCCCGATAGCTGCACCTGGTTGTAAAACAGTCTGCCTCCGTGTCTGCGTCCGGGAAACATCTCGATCTGGTCCGTGATGCGCCCGCCTGCGGAGTCGATCAGGTACAAAATCGGCACGTTCAGCTCCATCGCCTTTTCCTGAATACGAATCTGTTTTTCCACAGTCCGTCTGCCAAAGGAGCCAGCTTTCACTGTCGAGTCAGAGGCCATGAAACAAACGGGTCTACCGTCAATCGTCGCCATTCCAGTCACGGTGGCATCTGCCGGAAGATCAGGTGCCTGTGCATTGGCGAACAAACCGTCCTCTACGATGGAATCTGCATCAAACAGCAGCTCCAGTCTTTTACGAACGAACATTTTATCTTGAGCTTCGAGATTTTGATGATATTTGGCATCCCCGCCTTGCCTGATACGCTCGATCTCGTCTTTTAGCTTCTGATTGGGATTGTGCATGGGAGCTCCTCCTTTTTGTTCTTCGCTCCTTTTTATTTGCAACACATATGCCAGTCATTACGAATCACGAAAAAGCCCCAGCTTGCTTTTGCAAAGGAGCACTGGCTGCACACACATTTGTTAGTGGGTCCGCACAACTGTACGGATACTGATACACCTGTAGCCAAGAGAAGCGACGGCTGAGACAAAAAAAGGACTCCTTCGCTGTGGAGTCCACTCTCATTTACGAGCTATGCGGTTAGAATAATCGGCTGCCCATTTGTCACGACCACCGTATGCTCGAACTGAGCCACCAAGCTCTTGTCCAGCGTGATCAGCGCCCAACCATCCGGACCTTCCTGAACGTACTCGGCACCGGTTGATATAAACGTTTCCACTGCAATGACCAAGCCCTCTGTCAGCAGACGTTTATCCCACTTGTCATAGTAATTCAGGATATGCGTCGGTTCCTCATGCAGCCTTTTTCCGATTCCGTGTCCTGTCAGATTTTTTACGACGGTAAATCCCTTCTGCCGCGCTTCATTATGGACAACTCGCCCGATCTGACTCAGCTTTGAGCCTGCTCTTGCGGAAGCGAGCGCTTTGTACAGCGAATCCTCCGCACATTTGCAAAGTGCTTGCCGTTTTTTATCACCGTTTCCGACGACGGTGGTAGCCCCTGTGTCTGCGTAGTACCCATCCAGCTCGGCAGACACATCGATGTTGATCATGTCGCCTTCTTTAAGCCGGTAGTCATCGGGGATCCCGTGAGCGACGACATGGTTGACACTGATGCACGTGTAGCCCGGAAAGTCGTGCTCTCGCCTCGGGGCTGAATGTGCACCGTACTTTGTTAGCACTGCTTTCCCGATCTCATCTAATTCCTTCGTGGATACGCCCGGCCTGACTGCCATCAGCATCGCTTCTCTCGCCTCTGCCACAATCTTGCCAACTCGTTTTAGACAGATAAGATCCATTTCATTTTGAATGGACATGAAGATATCCCCCTACACCGTAGAATTATCCACATTATATCCTATTTCCGACAAACACTTCTTCTCATCTCACAAACCTACTCAGTGCAAACGGTGTGAGGTCAAAATCCGTCTTCCCTTGCAAAGTCAGCTGTGCGGAAACTCACCTACGACACTGGCAAATTTGAATCCGTGCGCGGAGCAAGCCGAAACGATCAGCACGTGGTCATGGTTGGGATGGTGGTCGATAATAAAGTCGTGATCCGGCGTCCAAGTAACCAGACACACTTGCCCACGCACCCGGTTGTTGGTAACGCCCGGAAAGAACCTTTGCGCGACCGTACCTAGATCACCGTCATCATCCGGTTCGCTGCCAAAAAGGCGATTCACCCGATCAGGATCGATATTCCTGCCTGCGTCATGACTGCCGATCTTCAAGCCGGAACCTTGAATGCTTGGAAAGCCGTAGAAGCGGTCATTCGGCAGGTCCATAAAATACGAGGGGAACTTCCCGAGCCCATACATAGCCTCGTCCGCTTCGTACCATACCACCGTCTTGCGGAACGGCTGCAGTGGAAGCTCCAAATCTTTCAGCAAGGAACTGGTCCAAGATCCTCCTGTTACAATCAGCTTGTCGGCATGATAATCTCCCTTTTCAGTGTGAACGGTGACCCCATCTGCATGATAGGTGATCGATTTGGCGGGAGTATTCGTGAGCAAATCTGCGCCATGCTGGGTAGCGACTTGCCGATACGCCCGGATGCATTCCTCGCTGTACAGGATACCCGAGCTCGGCTCAAATGCGCCCATAATCTCATCAGACACAGTGATACCCGGCCAGCGCTTTTTCACTTCCTCCGCCATCAAGATCTCCAATGGCAAATCAAACTGCTTGGCACTGATGATCTCTTCTTCCAAAAAGGCAGAACCGATATTGGCGAGCCCCAGTACACCTGTACGCTCAAACAGATGCTTGCCTGTCTCTGCCTCCAGCTCTTCCCACAGCTTTTGTGCACGCAGCACCATCGAAACGTATTTCTTGCCTTCCCCGTAAGCATGGCGAATCATCCGCGTATCCCCATGGTGGCTGCCATTGGCATGTGGTGGATCAAAAGCATCTATCAGCAATACCCTGGCATTTTGCTTCGCCAAAAAAGCGCCTGCCGCCATCCCCATCGAGCCTGCTCCCAAAACAATGACATCATATGTGCGATTCAATTCGTTTCCCCCTTCCTTTTCCGTGC
The DNA here is from genome assembly GCF_003710815.1 of Brevibacillus centrosporus. Lineage (GTDB taxonomy): Bacteria > Bacillota > Bacilli > Brevibacillales > Brevibacillaceae > Brevibacillus > Brevibacillus centrosporus. The sequence continues at coordinate 40,608 of NZ_RHHP01000030.1, read as the reverse complement.
CTTTATGTCTAAAGAAAAGGGTCCCCTCCCATACAGGAAGAAGACCTTTTCATCAAAGAATGGTTAGATTCACTCGATTACCAAGCCGTAACCATCGAATCTCCGTATTTTTCTGTCACCAGCTTTTTCACTTCATCCGAATGGAAGGCTTTCACAAGCTTTTGGAAAACAGGCTTGTCTTTGTCCGCCTCCCGTACCGCAATGATGTTCACCCACGGAGAATCCTTTGGCTCCATGAAAATCGCATCTTTGGTCGGAACCAGACCGCTTTCGATGGCAAAGTTGCTGTTGATGACTGCAGCAGCCAAGTCGTCCAGCGCTTTGGTCAGGAAGGCTGCGTCCATTTCCTTGAACTCCAGCTTCTTCGGATTGTCAACGATATCGCGAACAGTCGCTTTTACGCCGACGCCTTCCTTCAGCTTGATCAGACCTGCTTGTTCAAATAGAATCAGCGCTCTCGCTCCGTTCGTCGGATCGTTCGGCAAACCGACGAGATCGCCTTCCTTCAATTCCGATACGTCTTTGACTTTTTTGGAGTACATCCCGATCGGATAGTTGATCGTGTCAGCCAGCTTCACGATATGCGTGCCTTGACCGGCATTGAATTCCTCCAGGTACGGCACGTGCTGGAACGCATTTGCATCCAACTGTCCATCTTCCAGTACCTTGTTCGGCTGTACGTAGTCACTGAATACGATGAGCTCTAGATCCAGGCTATCCTTGGCCGCTACTTCCTTTACCACTTTCCAGATGTCTTCTTCAGGACCGGACATGATACCGACCTTCAGCTTTTCCACTTGCCCTGCGCCAGCATTCCCTGCATTCGCTTCTCCACCTGCTTGCGGAGCTTGTCCCTGTCCGCCTCCGCAACCAGCTACCATAAGTGCAACTACGAGCGACAGGAATAGGGATACGTACGATTTCTTCATGTTGACCTCCCTAGAATAACTATGTTTTCCGATGCGAATAATACGAATTAGATCGTAATCCTTTTATTTCCTTACGTCAAGTACAGTTTTTCAAATCATCTCTCACAACGCACAGGCGAACTGCTTTTGAACGATCTGCTGTGGCTCTCGGTCCAGATACAGTACGATCTCGTCGTCCTCTTCTTTTGCGTCGTACATCTTGATGGAAACCTGAGGGGAAAAAAGCGCTTTGCCTGTTTTCAGGTTGAACTCCCATCCATGCAGCGGGCAGCGAATGATTTCATTGTGGAGCCCATACACGTACTCCTGTGGCTCGGATGGCAGCATCGTCCCTACGACCGATCCATACAGCATCGGTACACCTTGATGAGGACAGCTGTTGCGAAAGGCATAGCAGGTTCCTTCCGCCCGGATCAGGCCGATCTCGACTCCGTCTACCTCAAAAAGCCTGCGCTCTCCCTCCCGCAGCTCCTCTGCGGAACACAAGACGAGACGATGTTTTTCCTGTGATCTCATGATGCTCGTGCTCCTTTTCTAAGGTTGTAGGCGAAATGATGCCAGCGGATTTTCGTAAAAGACTTTATGCCGCAGCTGTTTGGGAAAATGGAGGAAGGCGCGGTCCAGCTCGTCTCCGTCCCAGTGCGGGTAATCACTGCAGAACAGCAGCATGTGCTCGGCATCAATCATTTGAATCAGTTCAACCAAATCCTTCGGGCGAGCAGGCTCTTCAATCGGCTGTGTGCCAAAGCGGATGTTTCTGCGGATATACTCGCTCGGGAGCATTTTGACCCATGGCACTTCATGGCGCAGCGCCTTCCAGTTTTTATCCATGCGCCACATCGTAGGTGCGATCCAGGAGAAGCCGTACTCGATGAAGTTTACTTTCAGATTGGGGAACCGCTCGAAGACACCCTCACACACCAGACTGATCACGTTGCGCTGTCCGATCAGTCCAAGAGAAGTATGCCACTCCATATAAGTCGAAGCAGGCCCTACCCCAAAGCTGGCAGCATATTCCCCGGTTCCCTCCGTATCAGGATGCAGCACGATGGGCAGATTATACGCTTCGGCGATCTCGTAGATGGGCCAATAATGGCGTTTGCCTAACGGAATATTCACACAATGCATGTTAATCCCTACAATTTCGGGGCGCTTCCCGATCCGTTCGATTTCCTGTACAGCAAGCGCTGGATCAAGCGGCGTAATCTCCATCGTCATTCGGTAACGCGGATCGCTTTTCACCCATTTGTCATAGAGCCAATCATTGGCGGCAGACGTGTACTTGGCAGCGACCTCCACATTGTGAAAGGCAGACATCGTTCCATGCCCAATGTTTAAAATCGCATAATCCGTCTGGCAACGATCGAGCAAATCACTCGCCAGGAATGCAGGATCGCTCCCGGGAATGTCACCGTTCGGCGGAAACGCATCTGCCCGCAATGGAACAGGAAGCGGATTCGCGTAGGCCGAAGCCGGGAATTTGAAGGAGCCGCTGTTTTGCTTGCTCAGAGCGCCCTTGGCAAACTTGCCGATGTTCATGTACTGCTGAATGGATTCATCAAGATACGGGACCAATTCGTTAAAATCGCTCAGGACCGGATGCACGTCGCAGTCGATTAACCCATTATGCTTTTCTCTGGTTGTCACGCCTCTCCCACCCTTACCCAATCATTTCGTTACTAAGTTCAATTTATGAACGCGTTCATATTTTGATATAAATCTATTATGAGCCCCTGAAAAACGAGGGTCAAGTGAAAATACTTACCTTGCTTGCCCCTCTTGCAAAGGACTCATCATATTGCGGATGTACCTCATCGTTTTTTCTGCGGCCTCTTCCGGCTTCATGTCCCGTCTTTTGTTCAAAACAGTCGTGATCATCCCTTCCCAGATCAGGACGCACATCTCATTTACCTCTTCAATCGTTGTGGCCTCGATGTCCTGCTCCTTTTGTGCCAGCTCCAAAAGCGCCTTGCTGCGAGAGGTCAAATCCGGGTCGTAGAGCATCGGCTTGATTTCGTCCGTGAAGCCGATCAGATCACTCGAATAGATGGAGAAATAATGATTGACCATCTCGTCCGTCTTCTTCCCCAAATCGGCGATATAGAGGGCATGGTAAATTTGCGGTTTTTCAAAAGAATGCTTGCAAAAACACTCCCAGCTCGAGATGTACTTCTCTACGTACGTATTCCCACGCGCCAGATATTCCGGAAGCTCTTGCAAATATTCCTTTACAAAACGCATAGACGCAAAGTAGATCAAATGCGACAGCTCATCAAAATAGTTGTAGATCGTCGAGCTGGTATAGCCCGCACGCTCGCCGATTTTGCGCGCACTTACATTTTCGATGCCTTCTTCTTCGATCAGCTCTACCGTCGCCTCCACAAAATACTGCAGCATTCGTTTGACTTGGATTTCTCTTCTGGCCATTCCCATACCGTCCTTTCGACAAAATCGTTCGCTTCATTATATCTCAGGAGGAGCGTAAAAAAACCTCTCCCGGGGATGTAGGCGCGAATGGGTGCAAAAAGAGCGGAACCCTTCCATGATAAGAGTCCCGCAGTCTCAAGCCAGGTAGCTGCATTCCTAAGCCTTTCTCTTCCGGCGCAGCTGATAGTACGTCACAGCCAAAGCCAGCGCCAATACGACCCCTTTGACAATATCGTAGGCGTAGTAAGGCAGGTTGAGCATCGTCATTCCGTTCAACAGCACCCCGATCAGGATCGCGCCTACAAAAGTACCAAAGACGTTCGGTTTCCCGGCACCGAAAACAGAGAAGCCTACGAAAGCCGCCGCTACCGCGTCCATCAGCATCGAGCCGCCGCTGCTGACCTGACCGGTACCGATGCGCGCAGCGAGGAGCATCCCGCCGAGACCCGCGAAAAGCGCAGACAAGACGTAAGCTAGCGTGCGATAGCGATCAACCGGAATACCGGAGAGACGTGCTGCCTCCAGGTTTCCACCCGTCATGTACAGCATCCGTCCCTGACGTGTGTAGGTCAAGTAAATATGCGTGACGACTACGAGCAGGAAGGTCAAGATAACAGGCACAGGAACAGAAGCGATCTCCCCTTGTCCCAGCCACAGGAACCATTCCTGGAATTTACCAGGCGCGACTGAGCCATCCTCCATCGGCATGTTCGCATAGATGGAGTAGCCTTTGGAATAGGTCATATGAATCCCGTTTACAATGTAGAGCATCGCCAGTGTAGCCAGCAAATCCGGAATGCGGATTTTTACGACCAGCAGTGCATTGATCAGTCCGACGAGAAGGCTCAGGACGATAGGTGCAAGCAGGGTAACCAAAGGACCTTGCTCATGCCAGACCATCATGGAGGCCGCGACGACAGTCGTCAAGGACACCGTCGAGCCTACAGAGAGATCAAATCCACCCACAATCAGGGAAAACGTCACACCGATAGCAACAAAGGTCACAATCGAGATGGACCGCAGGATGTCGGTAATGTTGTCATAGGTAAAGAAATACGGGTTGGTCAGGCTGAACACCAGCATGACGATGACGATCACCGCTACCGTTCCGTATTTGTATACAAAATCAAAGAGACTGAATTTCTTGCCTTCCACACTACTCACCTCCGCTAGCATAATACATGATCAATTCTTGTGTCGCTTGATCGCGACTCAGTTCCTTTACGATCTGGCCCTCAAACATGATGAGAACTCGATCCGCGATCCCGATAACCTCCTGGAACTCGCAGGAGAAGTAGAGTACGCCTTTTTTCTGCTCAGCCAGGTTCCCGATCAGCCGGTAAATATCGCTTTTTGCTCCAATGTCAACGCCCTTGGTCGGCTCATCGAACATGAAGATGCTGGCGTCCGTCTCCAGCCATTTGCCGATCGCGACCTTCTGCTGGTTTCCCCCGCTGAGAAATCCAACCAGCTGGCTAATATCCGCTGTCTTCACACCCAGGCGCTGCACCAGCTCCTTCGCCAGACCCACTTCCAATCCGCTGCGGATAAAGCCGAACGGGGACCACTTGGAGATCGTTGCCACTGACAGGTTGCTCTTTACGGATTCCTCTACGAAGATGCCTTCTTTTCGCCTTTCCTCCGGCACGAGAACGATCCCCGCATCCACGGCGTCTTTTGGTGTACGGATACGCAGCTGTGTTCCTTTGAGCTTGATCTCTCCCGCTTCTGCCGCGTCCGCTCCGAACAGCAAGCGGGCAAGCTCGGTTTTCCCGGCACCCACGAGGCCGACGACTCCGACGATCTCTCCCTCACGTACAGTCAGATCGGCATGGCGCACCTTTCCGCCCCTGGCACCGATGACTTCAAAGATCGGCTCCCCAATCTCGACAACAGCTTTCGGGAACTCCTCCGCAAAGCTTTTTCCGAGCATGTGGCTGATGACCTCATCCATATTGGTCGCCTGTGTTTCCGTCGTAATCACGTGCTGACCGTCACGCATGATGGTGATGCGATCACAAATTTCAAAGATTTCCGGAAGACGGTGAGAAATGTAGATAATACCGACGCCTGCCTTTTTCAGCTGGGCGATAATGTGAAACAGCCGCTCACTTTCCTTTGTGCTCAGGGGAGCAGTCGGTTCATCGAAAATGACAAACTTGGCCTTTTGCACAGTCGCCCGTGCGATGAGAATGAGCTGCTTTTCCGACAGTGAGCATTCTTCTACTGTCATTTGAACGGGAATGGAGAATCCGAATCCACGGAGCAGCTCTTCGGACTGAGCGTATAAACGCTGCCAGCTTACGAAGCTCGAGACTTTGTCCTGGACGAGCTGATCCAGCAATATGTTTTCCGCTACACTCAAATACGGCACCAAAGCCGTATCGACTTCCTGATAGACACATTGAATTCCCAGCGCCTTGGCATCCTGCGGGGATTGTATCTGGACCGCTTGACCGTCAATCGAAATGGATCCACCATCTGCCTGGTAGGCACCCGTAAGAATTTTCATCAGCGTGCTTTTTCCCGCTCCGTTCGCTCCAAGCAGCGCGTGAACCTCCCCTGCCTTCACTTCAAAATCAACGGTTCGCAGCGCAGGCACTCCGGAGAACTGCTTCTCGATGCCTTGCATGTGTAAAGTTGACAATCTATCCACCCCCTAGTTGCGCTTTTACTGGCTAAGAAATCCATCCATTCTTTTCTATAAATAAGGAAGATTCCCGTTGAGAGGTTCAACGGGAATAGCCAATCCTTTCATCTATACAATCTTATTTGCCCCACTCTTGCACGTATTGGGAAAGATCAGCCATCGTTACTTTTTTGTCTTTTGGCAGGTCCGATTGTTGTACGAGCACTGGGTTCAGATTTACGTTGTCTGGTACTTCCTCGCCTTTGATCTTTTTGAACACTGTTTCAGCCTGGATGCGACCGATGTTGGATGGGTCTACCGCAGCTGTTGCTGTCCAAGGAGAATTTGGCTCTTGGATCATTTGCAGGTCTTCGTCACTCAGGTCGATGGAGTATACTTTAATCTCGGTGCGTCCTGCTTGCTGAATCGCACGCGTAGCACCTTTTCCGAACTCATCCCATGCTGCCCATACCGCTGTGATGTCGCCTTTGTTTGGATATTTCTTCAGGATCGCTTCCATTTGAGATTGTGTATCCAAAGCAGTATTGTTGGTAGCCGAACCGAAAGCCGCTACTTCCTTGATGTCTGGATATTTCTTCAAGAACGCATCATAGGTGATTTGGCGTTTTTCCATTGGCGCAAAGCCAGCCACCCAGATTTTTACGATGTTTCCTTTGTTGCCGTTGTCCGCAGCCAGCTTCTCGAGGCTCAGGTCAGCCAGCTTTTGGTCGTCCTGGGCAACGGTTGGAACCCCTGCGATTTTGATATCGGTGTCAAAGAGTACGACCGGGATCTTCTTGTCTACTGCCTTTTGGGTGCCTTGCTGCAGGGCTTCTGCCGTACCGTGGTCGATCAGAATTCCGTCAAAGTGCTGGTTTACCGCTGCATCCAGGTTGGAAGCCATTTTCGCCAGATCGGTGTCTGCATTGAAAACAGTCAGCTCTCCGCCGTTTTTCTCCACTTCTTTTTTCACTCCGTTGATGTACTGCGCCGAGAACGTTCCCACATTTTGGCGCATAATTAATGCGATTTTCTTTGCTTTCTCGCCGGAAGCGCCGTTTGCGCCGTTCGGAGCAGCTGCCCCTCCACCGTTTCCGCACGCTGTCAGGGCGAGCGATGCTGTCAATGCAAGAGTCACGAGCAGACCAAATTTCTTTTTCATGGATGTTCCCCCTTTTTTGTGAACTCATCGCAGAAAGGAGCTAGTTTTTGCCCATTAGAAAAGCCTCTTTCCACCAGAAAGAGGCTAAAATCGTCAGCACGATATTCCGCCTCTTATCTATCAGGTATCTCTACCTGGTGGAGTTAGCACCTTGGCGCGGGAGACAATAGATCTCACGTGCTAGGTTGCCGGGCTTCATAGGGCCATTCCCTCAGCCTTCTCTGGATAAGAGTAGTTATTATTTTCAAAACGTTTCTTGAATATATACAGACTATAATCAATCCATTGCCCACCTGTCAACTAGGACTTTTTTAGGAGATGTTTCTTTATTGTGACAAATTTGATACTCGAATCTTGGGAGGGATTGTCGTATTCCATGTCGAAATAACGGTGGAGATTCAGAGCCAGTCTGCGGTGGAGATGCACGATGAGCCTATTAAAAGAAGTCATTCTTCAAATGTTTTTTGTCCTGATCCCTTTTGTCCTGTTCAATATCTACTACCGGGATAAAATGAGAAATTTTAGCCAGTCCTTCATCCTGGTTACGAGTTCGATCAGTTTATTCCTCGCCATGACGTTTTCGTCAAGCGTAGTAGAAGGAGTCATCTTTGACGTTCGCTACGTCATCATGTTTTTCGCGCTTGTTTATGGCGGTGTCCAGACAGGCTTGATTTTGCTGGGCGAATTCGTCCTTTATCGTCTCTACCTGGGCGGCGATGGCTTGTTTATCGCCTTGGTCATTTCCGTCTTCTCCTTTTCGGTGTCCCTCCTCATGTACAGAACCTACAAAGCTACTCACCGAAAAACGTTTTTCACAATATTGGCGGGCGTATTGTTTTCCATCATCGCCTTAACTCTTACCTACTTCTACCTCCCCCACTATTTTGTTAAACACTTGACGTATCACCTGCTGGTCATCCCCTTGCCAAACATACTCGGTATCTGGATTCTGATGTCCTTGTTCAGTACATCCGTATCGGACAAGGAGATCTTTATCAAGCATGCGCAAAATGAAAAAATCGAGACGATGAGTCATGTCGCAGCCTCGCTCGCTCATGAGGTGCGAAACCCGCTTACGGCAGTAAAGGGCTTTTTGCGTTTGATGCAGGAGAATCCGCATGACTTCACGAAAAGCGCCCAGTATATGAACATCTGCATGGACGAAATCCAGCGCACGGAAATGATTCTCTCGGAGTATCTGGCTATTTCCAAGCCTTTGACAAACCGACATGAGCAGGTTAACGTCGTAGAGCTATTAAAGGTCATGCGAGCTGTGATGTCCCCTTTTGCGATTTTGCACAATGTCGAATTGGAAGTGCGCGCACCTGATATTTCCGTCATCATCATGGCCAACCCGGATGAGATCAAGCAGGTGCTCGTGAACTTTATCAAAAATGCGATTGAAGCCTGTACGAACGTAAGGAAAGGGAGAGTGTTCCTGTCGCTGGTAGTCGAGGAAGGCAAAGCGATTCTCATCATCAAGGATAATGGCGTAGGAATGGATGAGGGCCAGATGAAGCGTTTGGGGTCCATTTATTTTTCTACAAAGTCGAGTGGAACCGGACTTGGCCTGACGTATTCCTATCATGTCATCCACACAATCGGTGGTACCGTGACCGTGAACAGTAAACCTAATGTCGGCACAAAATTTTCGATCATCTTTCCTTACCAAGAGTAAATCCCCATACCCTAGTCGGGTGATGGGGATTTTTTCATTCCAAAAGATCCGCTTGCTAGACTCCGCCGATTTTCGCAGAGACCGTCGCGGCTTTTTGTTTGACTCTCTCAATCAAAAAAGACATGCGATCTTCTGTCACGCGAAAGCTGGGGGCATTGATCGACAGTGCCGCCACAATCCGATTTCCGTAGCTGAAGATGGGGGCCGCTACCGCTACCGTCCCTTCCGTTTTCTCCCCGCAGCTAATCGCATAGCCTGTCTCTTTGACATGCGCCAATTGATCAAGGAACGGCTGCTGAAGGGCAGGAGCGAGCTGAGCCGCAACGACCTTCCTCACTTCCTCTGGCTTCCAATGAGCGAGAATCGCCTTATTCGGGGCACCGATGGTCAGCGGGATCCGCTCGCCCATGTTCTCGTCAATGCGAATCTTCAACGGGCTCTCTACCTTTTCGATCGGAATGGAATCATACCCAGCTGGTACGCTCAAGAAGATGCTCTCCTCCACTTCTTGAGCGAGCTCCTCCATAATCGGCCTTGCCACATAGCGAAAATTGATTCGGTTATGCAGGGTAAAGCCGATTTCCATCCACGTGTAGCCTGCCTTGTAATGCTTGGTGACTGGCTCCTGCTCTACCAGACCGTACTGAATCATCGAATCGAGAAACCGGTGAAGCGTACTGATAGGCAATCCGGTAGCGCTCGCCAAATCTGATATTGGCCAAGCTTGTTTCTCGTCTGAAATCAGCACCCGGATAATTTTCATCGTCCGCTCGATTGATTGAACCATAGTCTCCCGCCCTCTTTGGCCATGCGCTGGTTACGCAGCCACACTGTTATCCTTGGCTTGCTTTTTCGGAGCGCGCCCGGTAGCCAGTCGCCCTTCCAGCCTGTTCACAAAGTAAGTGAAGATCGTAATCATGACCAGGTAATACAAGCCTACTACCATGTAGGTTTCAAGCTGGCGATAGTTTGAGGCCGCTTCGCTCAGACCCGTTCCCCATAGATCCTGCATTCCTACGTATGCCACCAGAGACGAGTCCTTCAACCCGATAATGAACTGGTTTCCCAAGGAAGGAATTGCGCGTCGGAACGCCTGTGGCAATACGATGCGTCTCATCGCGAGCGGATAAGACATCCCGAGAGATCTTGAAGCCTCCATTTGCCCGCGGTCAATCGACTGGATCGCCCCACGGAATATTTCGGCAATATAGGCGCCATTATGAACGGCCAAGGCAATCGCCCCTGCCCAAAATTGGGAGAGCGTCACCAGATTGGATATCCCAAAATAAAGAATGGCAATCTGCACGATCAGCGGTGTGCCGCGAATGACCGTGATGTAAATATGCGCGATGTAGTTCAGCACCTTGGAGCTGGAAATCCGGAAAAACGCTATGATGAGGCCCACTCCACAGCCGAGCAAGAGCGCAACCGCCGTCAGCTTGAGCGTGAGCCATGACGCTTTTAGAAAGAGGGGATAACTGGATAGAAGAATGTCGAGAATCACGTAAGATCACTCCTCGCATGTAGCTGAAAAATGGGGGCGTCCAGCCTGGACACCCCGTAACCCGCCTTATTGCTTCTGCAAGATGTTGCGACCAAACCATTTTTGGCTGATTTTCTCATACGTGCCGTCTTTGATGATCTCATCCAGCGCCTTGTTGATTCGATCTACGGATTCCTGATCCCCTTTGCGTACTGCGATCGCCTGTTCATCAAAGCTGAGTGGTTCGCCCACATCCATCACTTTACCGCCGCCCTCTTTGATGAAGCGCAGACCTACCACCTGGTCCGTAATCACGGCATCCAAGCGACCGGTTGGGAGATCGAGCAGCGCTGTAATATCGCTGTCATAGGTCGTGATTTTGTCCTCATCGGTGAGCTTTTTCGCCCAATCCAGATAGTTGGAGGCTTTCACTACCCCGATCTTTTTCCCTTTCAAATCTTCTTTGGATTTGATCGTGGTATTGCCCTCTTGTACAAAAATTTGCGAACCGGAACGATAGTAAGCATTGGTGAAGGATACGGCTTTTTGGCGTTCCTCCGTCACCGTCAAGCTCCCGATGATGGAATCGTATTTTTTCGAGTCGAGTCCTTGAATAATTGTCTCAAACGGATTCGTGATCGGTACGGCATTCATGCCCATTTTCTCTGCCAGAGCTTGTCCAATTTCTACGTCAAAGCCTGTGAGATTTCCGTTTTCCTTGAAGCTAAACGGCTTGTACACGCCGCTCATCGCATAGGTGAAGTCCTTTTTGCCAGAGTCAGCTTGCCCGCCTGCTGCTGGAGCACTGCCTGACTCTTGCGAACCACACGCAGCCAGAAGAAGGGAGCTCATCAATACAGTCGACAACAGAATGCCTGTCCATTTTGCCTTTTTCATTTTTATTTCCCCCAGTATCGTTTATTTATCTTTAGCGGATGCTTCCCAGGAATTGCTTTGTCCGTTCGTTTTGCGGATTTTCAAAGAAGGTATTAGGCGGTCCCTGCTCCAGAATCTGACCGTTGTCCATGAAGACAGCACGATCGGCCACCTCACGGGCAAATCCCATTTCGTGGGTCACGACGATCATCGTCATGCCTTCCTTTGCCAGCTGTTTCATGACCTGCAGCACTTCCCCTACCAGTTCGGGGTCGAGCGCGGATGTAGGCTCGTCAAACAGCATGATTTTCGGCTTCATCGCAAGCGCTCTGGCGATAGCCACTCGCTGCTTCTGTCCACCGGAGAGCATATCTGGATACACGTCCGCTTTATCCTGCATATTTACCTTTTTCAGCAGTTCGTAAGCCAGCTCTTTCGCTTCAGCTACGTTCATTCGTTTGACATGGATGGGAGCCTCGATGACGTTTTCCAAAACAGTCTTGTGCGGAAAGAGGTTGAAATGCTGGAACACCATGCCGACTTCCGCTCGAAACTGATTCAAATTGGATTTGTACGGATCAATCTGAGTGCCGCCGACCCACACTTCACCCTCGTCATAGACCTCCAGAAAATTCAGGCATCTAAGCAAGGTGCTCTTCCCTGAACCGCTGGCACCGAGCAAAACAACTACTTCTTTTTCCTGTACGGTCAGCGTAACGCCCTTCAGTACAGTCAAGGAACCAAATGACTTCACAAGATGCTTAACCTCAATCATCCTGCTATCCCCCTGTCTATGGACTATCGGATGGATTTTCTATACTTTTCCGAATATCGGAAACAGTTTCTATTTTTAAATTATACTTATATTTTTTCTGATATTCAAGAAAAATCTGATATATGCATATTTATTCGTTTTTACGAATGGATTAAGTCGTATTCTTACAAGAAAAAAGCTATCCCGTGGCCAGCAATCATGGCTTTCGGGACAGCTCCCTTGCTGATGATGTTTCTTGCTTATGGGCGAGTGAATCTCTGGAATTGCCCAGCAGGTACCTCTTTGAAATCCAGCAGCGTGGTCAAGCCTTTTTCCGCCCCTCCCGGTTTCACATTATTCCCCTCCGTGTCCGATTGATTTGAATTTGCGCATATTCGTAGAAATGGCTACTTCAGTAGGCAGCCGTTCCATGCTCGACGCCCCGAAAAACCCGACCACGCCAGTCGTTCTCTCCAGTACATAAGCCGCATCGTCCGGCTCCGCGATGGGTCCGCCATGGCACAGCACGATGATGTCTGGATTGATTTCCTTCGCAGCATCGTGCATCATCTGTACGCGCTCGACAGCTTCGTCGAGTGTCAGTGCCGTTTTTGCCCCGATCGTGCCGGAAGTGGTCAAGCCCACATGCGGTACGAGAATATCCGCTCCCGCCTCTGCCATCCCCCTCGCCTGTTCCTCATCGAATACATAAGGCGCTGTCAGCAAGCCGAGCTCATGTGCGTGACGGATCATATTCACTTCCAGATCGTAGCCCATACCTGTCTCTTCCAGATTCGCACGGAAATTGCCATCGAACAGCCCGACCGTCGGGAAGTTCTGTACGCCTGTAAAGCCCATCTCCTTCAGCTGTTTGAGGAAAACAGGCATCAGACGGAACGGGTCAGTCCCGCACACCCCTGCGAGAACCGGCGTTTTTTGGACGACTGGCAGCACTTCTCCTGCCATTTCCACGACGATCTGATTGGCATCCCCATAAGGCAAGAGGCCAGCCAACGAACCGCGTCCTGCCATCCGGTACCGCCCCGAGTTGTAAATGATAATGAGGTCTGCGCCGCCCGCTTCAGCCGACTTTGCCGACAGTCCCGTTCCTGTCGCATGGAAAACCAGGATTTCGTAGCCGCGCTCCTCCAAATGGTTGCGTGCTTCCTCGACAGCTGGTGTCGTCACCCCAAACATCGTCGCGGCAACCAGCGCTTTCCCGCCTGTCAGATCAGGAGCAGGAGCTTTGGCCATTCCCGCAATCGCTCCTGCTGCGTTGGACAAAATCTGCGCCGAGAATTGATTGATGCCTGCAATATCCACAACGGAATACATCATCGTGATATCGACTTCCCCCACATAAGGACGCGTATCACCAGAGGCCATCGTAGAGACCATCAGCTTGGGAACACCGATCGGCAGCGCACGCATTGCCTGCGTGATCAGCGAAGTACCACCTGAACCGCCGAGTCCCAGAATTCCTTGCAGCCTTTTTTCTGTATACAGCTGCCCCACGATGCTCGCCGCTCCCGCAGCCATCGCCTTGATTGCGGCGCCACGGTCTTTTGCCTCCAGCAGCTCATGCAGGTCGTACCCCGCTGCCTTGGCGACTTCTTCTTTCGTGATGTCCGGTTGAACGGCCGGCTCACCCAGCACGCCCGCATCCATCAGGATCACGTTCACACCATTCTCATGTAAGCGCTCTCGAATGTATCCATACTCGATTCCCTTTGTATCCAATGTGCCAAGCAGCACGACTGTCGGTGTGACTTGTTGTCCCATCTGCCACTTTCCCCTTCCCATGGATTGGTGTCCCATGAATATCGAAAGCAACTCCCATGCCAACCGCGTTGTCCCGTATTTTGTGCCTATTAGTCATTGATGTGTGAAAAATTTTTCCCAATCACTTACTCAACGTGAGAAAAAAATTCCCCAGCAAAAGAACGGAGCGCTCTTTTATTTGGGAATGGGCTTAATACCGTATTTTTTCATTTTGTTAAACAGCGTTCGGCGGGTAAAGCCCAGGGCTTCCGCTGTTTTTGTTCGATTCCAAGCCTGTTTGCGCAGCGTCTCGAGAATCCATTCCTTTTCCACGGACTGCAAAGGCTTGTCTGCAAAATCTCCCTGGCCAACAGCTTCACCCGAGACAGGTGCAGCTTGCTGAATATACGCTGGCAGATCCGCAATCCCGATCCGATCTCCCTCACACAAGACAGCCGCACGCTCCAAAACATGCTCCAGCTCACGGACATTGCCCGGCCAATCATAAGCCAGCAGAGCATCCAAAGCGGGTGCGGTCACCCCACTGACGTCCCCTTGGAATTTCTCGTTGATCTTTTTCAGGAAGTGACTCACCATCAGGGGAATGTCTTCTTTTAGCTCCCGAAGCGGTACAGTTTGTAGGGAGATAACATTTAGACGGTAGAACAGGTCTTCGCGAAACCTGCCTTCCTGTACCGCTTTCCACAAATCCCGGTTTGTTGCACAGACGATTCTCGTATCGACCTTGATCGTCTTGCTTCCGCCCACCCGTTCAAACTCGCGGTATTGGATCGCTCGCAACAGCTTGGCTTGCGTGACCAGACTCATTTCCCCGATCTCATCCAGGAACAGCGTGCCTTGATGAGCCAGCTCGAAACGACCGATGCGCTGCTGGAGCGCTCCTGTAAACGAACCTTTCTCGTGACCGAACAGCTCACTCTCCAGCAGCTGCTCAGGCAGTGAAGCGCAATTGACTTTAATAAAGGCATGCTTGTAGCGGTCGCTGTTGTAATGAATAGAGCGCACGATCAGCTCTTTTCCGGTTCCGCTCTCTCCTTGTACCAGGACATTGACGTTTTTACCGGCTACCTTGCTGATGATCTCGTATATTTCCTGCATCGCCCGACTTTGTCCCACGATCTCGTCGAAGCGCATCTTTTTCATCAATTCTTTTTTGAGATAGCGATTTTCCTCTGCCAGAACTCCGACTCTTTTAAACTCCCCGATGACTCCCTTGATCCGTTCCTCTGTAGGGATTCTTTCAAAGGTCGATCCGCCAATAACACCGACTGCACTCGTCTCCAGATAAAAATGACTGGCATGCTCGGGGGAGACGATCGGGCCTCCGTATACCATGTGCAGAGCTTCAGAATTGACCTCTTTGGCAGCGCGGAAAATGCGATTTGCCAAATCTACCGCTTCTGGAATGCTCATCCCGTGCTTGATCCCGGTCCCTCCGCCAAAAAATCCACTTCCTGCTGAAAACCGAAGCCTTCTTCCTCCAGCATGGCTCCTGCGGTACCATCGATCAGTCCCACGGAAGGAAAGTTATTGACCCCTTGAAAGCCAGCCCCCATAATCTGGTCGATCAGCACGGGACGATGGATCGTAGGATCGGTCGCGCACACGCCAAAAACGACAGGTACCTCCCCTGCATGAGGCAGCACTTCCCGTGTTCCCACTTGCATCACCATCTCATTGCTGTTGGCAAAAGGCAACAGGGAACCCAGTGAGGACACGCCTGCATTGCGAAACAGACTCGCGTGCAGCACGAGCAGCAAGTCCGCACCGCCCGCCACAGCCTGCTTGGCAGAAAAACCAGAGCCAGTCGCGACACCAATAAGCGGTTTGCGCTTTTGAAGGGCCTTGATTATTCATCCCCTTTTCCCCTTTTGCAAAGCGAAATCCTGCAAGCTATTCGATAATTCATATGGACGGAGCTATGTTGCTAGAATTAATGCTGTATAATCGCGTTACAAAAAACGCTATGTCGGTGCCCGTTACGGACGATAATGGCCGTTCTGATTGCATTGCGCGGTCATTGAAACCAAGATTAAAGAGCTTATTGAAATGATGAATAGTCAGCTACAATCGAATGAAGCGCTCATGAAAAAGTGGACGCACAAAAACTACTTGAGGATCGCCTAGAGATTTCGAATCACCGGCTTATCGAAGACGTCAAGATGCTTAACAACACCCAAAAGCAGATTGCCAAGGCCAACGTGCCAGCACCAAAGGTTCCCAATGGTTTTTTTCAACGCTTGTTAGGGAAGTAACTAGGTCCGACAACCTATGATATAATATCTATACTTTCTCCTTTGTGGGGGAGTATCATCTGAGGGCATGATGGGGATCAAAATCACCATAACGCATTTTGAACCAATAAGCCCGATTTCTCATAACTAAATAATGGGGTCGTCATATGCTCATATATCACCGCCAGTGGCTATGGTTCACCATTACGGGACAGGAAAAAAGGTGCCAATGGATTTCTTTCTTTGAAACTGTAAAGAAATAGAGGGGGAGGGCATACTTTCTAGCAATTCCCTTATATGGTAAAATAAATCGAGGCAGAGGTAGAACGTAGACCCTCCTCGACACAACAACTAACAATGCGACGATCCGGATTGGAACGATAAAAAGCACTTCTTAATTTTGAAGTGCTTTTAACTACTTCGGTCAAATAAGGAGCAAATATTGTGGCGAACGATACTAAAACATTCATCGGTAGTTCAAGGGAAGCCATGAAGTATGCAAATGCTATCCACAGTCAACTCAGTCGGGAGACATTGGTAACACCATGGTTCGCTAGTACATTCGGTCCCAATGACTATACGATGGAAGCATTAGAGAGAGAGCTTGATCAGCACGATTATGGTATCTTTGTATTTGCTCCGGATGATGTCGCACTTACTCGCGGGAAGTTAGTTTTCGTTACTAGAGACAATACCATATTTGAAATGGGCCTTTTCTGGGGAAAACTGCGAAAAGACCGCGTATTTGCAATTGTCCCGAGGAATGTACCGAAACGGGATGATTTAATTGAAGGTCAAACAGTAAGCGATTTCCACCTCATGTCCGACCTCACTGGTCTTACTCTTTTGGAGTATGATATCAGGCCGGACCAAAAATATGAGGCTGCAGTTTCTGTAGCTTGTCAGGAAATCATTAATAAGATCCAACAATTAGGCGCATTTAAAGATCCAAGATCAGTAGTTACTGAGACCGGCTTAAAATTACATCGTAAACAGAGCGTGCTTCACTTCTTTTGGGAATATAATAAAAATGTCCACGTTCCTGGTTCAAAAGAGAAATATGACGCAATTAGTGAGGCAATTCGGAACTCAATATTAGCACCTAATGGATTCCGAGTCACTGGCGCTGCATTGTGGCAAAAACAAGGTAGTGATGGAATAGGTCAAGTTGGGGGTAATGTAGGAAAAGGTAAAAGTTACCCCTTTAATATTAATCAGGATAAGACAGAAACCCAACAGAGGGTCTATGTTGTTGATGTTTTTTTGAGTGGTGACTGGACATTTTACGAAGTGAAGAAACTTGCTCAAGGATATGTACTATGCTATCCTCTTGGTACAGAACACGTCCTATCTGTCCATTTCTCAGGTTCCGATCAGTTAGATGAATATCAATTACGTGAGATAGTTGAAAACAACGGAGAATTACTCGCTACGGTTGATTACTTAATTGGAGGCGATTCCGTATGAAACGCCAAGGCAAACATAGGGTTCGTTTAGTACTTACTGAAACAACTCCAGGTAAAAAACGAGATTGGATTCGATCCACTTCCGTAACCGGGCTCAGGAAGCAACCCGGCATAAAAAGTAAAATTTTCTTGGGACCTACCGTTGATGGAAAGGACGAAGTATACATTAAAGTCCTCAGTGGAAAAGTTGCTCGTCAAAAGCCTTCTTTCGCAGTTTTCAAATAAAGAGCTCTACTTAGTGAACTGACCCTCAAGTAGATAGTAATAAGAAAGCAATATTAAACAACCTGAGTCCGATATTCATACGGACTTAGGTTGTTTATTTTTTGTTGAAAACGTTTTATCTCAAAAGTCGCTTCTCGTGAATATACGCAAATGCCCTGAAAACTTGAGCAACAATACTGATTCTCAATTCTCTTCGGTAAAACATCTCCTAAAAAGAAAGTGCCTGGGTTTAAGAAGTACGTTCTTTCACATTGAGAAAACACCGCGCTTCATAACACTCTTTGTAATGAGTATTAAATTTAACTGTTTGTTATCGCGACTCTTACATTTTATTTAGTATTTCAGAGAAACGTTCTACAAATATAGAATTTATCATTTTATAATGTTAGAATTTATATCAAAGGTAATCAAGAGGTGTGATTATGAGATTGATCGATATCACTAATGGTCGAAAAACCTATGAAATAGAGTTACAGTTTTCGATGTTGTTTGAATCCGTGTTAGGTCTTGCGGCTGCTACCTATCCTGATATTCATCATACTTTGGAAAAACCACCTACTTACTGGTCCGATCTTAAAGCAAAGTTGTCATCTAAATTGGCAGCCGAAGTATCCTATCTTCAACAAAACAATACATGGAAAACAATACTTAACCTATTGGATAGACATTCTTTTAAAGAGCTATCCGATTTACTCTCTTACATAAAAAACACAGACGAATTGGAATTGCGCTATGAATCGCTACCCTTTTTGGGATACACGTTGCAGGAGACCCGGAGAAAAGCCGCGGAAGGTGCGTCAAATGCTGCTGATCAGCTGAAGCAAGCATGTCATGATCACAAGTTTTTCCCTGACTACATCCACTTTATATGCGAGGTAAATATAGACCAGCTGAAAAATCATCTCATTACTGTCATGAATGGCTGGTACCAGACAATTGTAGCCCCCCATGAAGAAACCATAAGAGGTATCCTGGAGCGAGACTTTCAAGCAAAGCTTACGATGATGCCCAAGATGGAACCGGAGGCTCTGGTCGAATGGGCAACTGGAGGAATACGCTATCTTCCAGAGCCGCAAGTAACGAGAGTACGGCTCATTCCTCAGTACGTGTACCGCCCTTGGAGTATTCAAGCAGAAATGGAACAAACGAAAATACTATACTACCCCGTTTCAGATGAAAGTATCTCCGTAGAACCAGATCCATACCGCCCTCCGCATAATCTGGTGCAACAGTGCAAAGCTTTAGGCGACGAGCATCGTATGCGCATGGTGAAGATGCTTTATCAAAAGGACCATTCCCTTCAGGAACTGACTGACAAACTCGATCTAGCTAAATCTACGGTCCACCATCATTTATCCATGCTCCGTTCTGCACAATTGGTCGGAGTGGAGGAACAACGTTATTATTTGAAACGTACGAACCTGGTGACCCTTTTCCCTCAATGGCAAGGCTATCTTGAGCGAGGAGGAGAAAAGATTGAGTAAGCATGTGCCTCTTTCGGATGCTGCACCCCCTAGCCACCTATTTCAAAATGTGACCTTCCTTGTCGTTTGGATGGGGGAAACTATCTCTACGTTGGGAGGGAGTTTCAGCACTTTGGCCAGCTCCTGGTTGGCCTACCAAATAACAGGTTCGGTTGCTACTATGGGCAATATGCTATTGATTTATTTTCTTCCTTCCCTATTCATGCAACTTGTGATTGGTCCTTATATTGATCGCTGGAACCGTAGAAAAGTGATGGTCTACTCTCAATGGGCAAGGGGTTTAGTTTCGCTTGCACCACTTTTGCTCCTCCTGAATGAACAGCAAGTTATTTGGCCACTTTATCTCGTTTCCCTCGTTAATGGTTTAATCCAACCGCTTTATGTACCCTCCAGTATGGCGTTTCTTCCTACACTTGTGAGTAAAGAACAGATTACCTCAGCAAACGCTTGTTTAGATGGTACATCAAGGTTGATGATGGTGATCGGCCCCCCTGTAGGCGGTTTCGTTGTTTCAGCAATCGGTGGAGAATTCACATTAGTATTGGTTTCTATCGCCTACGGATTTAGTGGCATGCTTTTGTTTACCTGTAAAACGGAGCATGATGTCGCCATTATTTCAACAAAGAAGGATTCATGGTCCGCCCAATTTATTGAGGGGTTCGATTTTTTTCGTCAACGCCCCACGCTTTTATGGTTGGGAATATTTCTTTCCTTCGTCCAGTTTGCTCTTGGGGTAACTTCGGTACTTAATCTTCCGTTTGTTGTAAATGAGTTACATGGAAAATCATTTCAATACGGTTTATTCATCGCCGGTTACCCACTTGGATATTTCTTTGGCTCCTTGATTGCTGGACGGCAAAAAGAACTGAAAAAACGGCGTCTAGTAATGATTGGCTCATTACTCTTTGGAGGGAGTACGTTTGTAGCACTTGCTTTTACCCATAATATCTGGATAGCCGTTACGATCGAGCTTTTGGCCGGAGTTGCCGGTCCGTTTTTCCATGTACATAGCAACAGCTTCTTTCAAAAGATCGTTCCCAATAATCTACTTGGTAGAGTCCTATCTGTCAGACTGTTAATCATTCGCACGGCAATGCCGCTAGGAATATTGCTTGGGAGTCGTTTTAGCGAAATCTGGGGAGTTCGGCCACTCTTTGCGCTAATCGGAGTAATTGTCTGTTTTGTTTCATTCCTTGGGCTTATGCTTCCTTATTTCAGGTTCCTCGATATTAAGAAGAGTATAGAAGCCAGTTAAATTTAACTGGCTTCATTAGCGTTTCACAGCAATAAAAACACGTCATCAAATGAAAAAACTCGAGGATGTACGCTTCTGATAAATTCACTTTTGCACTTGATACCAAATTCATTGAAGAAGAGCATGAATGACAAAGACCCCATTACGGATATTATCCCCTTTGAGTAGACAGTGTAAAAAGCCCGCCTAACGGTGGTTGGTGGTCAAGACGCCTTCATGTCGTTTTTTACTACTATAATCCGTGGTGTTTTTTCGTCTTTCAAATTGGCATTATTTTTTAATATTGACTTCTCCAACTGTCACTCCCGTAGCTTAGTACAATGGCTCCATTTGGAATACTAGCTGCTTTTTTACCTTCAAAATAAATTCCAATCCATTGCTTATCTAAACCAGAAGATGGTTGAAACCGATATGGATCGTCATTCGAAGAATTTAACCCATCAGAATGGATGATGCGCGGTTTATCTGTTTCATTTGTATCAAAGTCCAAATTCAATTCATCACTTGCTTTACCTTCATCCGTAAATTCAATGTGTACGTAACCAACTTCATCTTTTCTAAAAACAGAATAACTAAACGTAACCATATCACCAATTTTATTCGAAGATGAATGAGATTTAACAAAACCTTGTTCATTTAGTTTGCTTTCAAAATCTTCTAGTTCGTTTATGTCATCCCTAGTTTTCTTAATATGTTGCTCAATGGACAAAGGGGTTGAAGGTTCTTCCGTTTCAGTCGTACATCCTTGTGCAAAAAGCATTGAAATTACTAATGCGATCAGTATCCATTTCCATTTGAACAATTCTCGCACCCCCCAAGATGTTTCAATCTAAGTATAAAGGAAAAAACGGGGATCGCCTCCCCGTTTTTTCCTTTATTTAGTAGGTATCTCGACCTGCTTTTCTCCAAGCACTCTCTTCAAGATCAATTTCCGAACCGATAGAAACCACACCTTTAGAAACGCTGAAAGAAATCGGCGGTGCATCAATACCCCAAGTGTGAGCATATTCAAAGGTAATCTCTCCATCGGCACTATCCTTATCATAACCATCCCTCGGTGTGAGGATAACATAAGCATTTCCTAGCTCATTATCATCGTCTGTTGTCATACCCATGCCACCGATAGCTTCCCTTTCAATCTCAATATCCCCATCCGCACCTGTTGCGTCAGCATAAGCTTCCTCAGTATCCCATAGCCGCGAGATCAGTCCGGAGCTCTTTGAAGCGATGACGAGCGGCATTAATGTCTATACGAACTCCCTCTATTTTAACTATGTTACTTTTTTGATGTTTGTGGCGCTGATCAATCTATGGGTGCTAGTTTCCCAAATGCTTTAGGACCTCATCCACCAGCAAGCACGCGCCATATATATCAACCGTCCAAATTCCCTTGTACTCTGGCCATTGCTTCAACGATACGCTGTACAGCCATTCATCGGTTGTCACCACTAATAGGTGGCGGTACTGCTCCTGCTGCACGATGGTTTGAAAAAATGCAATTTCGTGACCTAATTCCCGGACAAAAAACTGGAGAAGCACACGGCGATAATCTTTCCGGCTGAAATGGCGCTGCAGCTTCTTCAGCTGTGTTTCGTCAGGCTCTTCTCCAGAATCAAAATCATCGATGCCTCTTTGTTCCTTTTGTTTATTAAGCGTGCATGCCTCCCTGCAGCCGTGGACGATGGCGATAAGGGCCAACCGGGATTTGAATCAGGCTCGTTTTCCCCTCTGGTCCCAGCCCGTATAGCTCATCACACACATTTACATCATAGCCCAGCAGCGGATGCCCTCCCAGACCGAGCGCTGCTGCTGTCAGAAGCACTCGCTGAACCAGCATACCTGCCTCCATTTGTTGAATACGGTAGCCTCGATAGCCCAATGACGAGATGAGATGATCGTTATTCCCCGCTACGTGTATACAGATTGGCACCTGCATCAGATTGACATTGTCTATCGCCATCGCATACTGCAGCCAGAGCCGATGATCACCCGAACGCACAGCGTACAGGCCGTGACGCTTGGCATCGTAGCAGTAAGCCCCATCCTCGACTGCTTCGATATTGAATAGGCAGCTGTACAAAAGCAGACGCGAGAACGCACCATCCTCTTGCTCATCCAGGTCATTTCGGTACCGCAGAGCAGCGGTCGCCTCTTGCAGCAAGGCAGCTAGCTGTTCTGTCGTGACTTTGCCCAAAATAAAATCCTGCTCCGGCGAATACCGTAGCCTACTCGCCGCAGCGAGGTCGTACACCAACCGCTTTGTCTGAGGGAGCAGCCGTATCGCTCCCTCTTCATCTGTGGCCTCTCCTCCCCTCAAGTAGCGAAATTGCTCCGTAGATTCATACTGCGCCGACTCATTCATGCGTATGAGCAGCGAGTGCTCCTTTACTCTGCTTGACCGGACGAAGTGTTCGTGCTCGATGGCGGGCAGCTCCCTGCACATGTCATCAGCAGTGATCCGTTCGACTTTTGAATTCCCATCCGCCAGCCAAGCCGCTCCCCCCTCCGCAGACAGAGGTATGATTGCGTACACAGCCTCTTCCTGCTCAGACACCCCAAGCAAATGATGGACAGCCCGATCCAGAAACTGAAAGCACACGCCCGCCTCGTAGTCAAAGCGTTTGCCTACCTCCAGCAATTGCCCGATGACGGCCCCTGCATCCAGACCTTGCAAACGGTAGGAAAAGTTCTGGTATTTAAAAAAGTTCTTCCCATACATCGTCGAAACAAAGACAGTAGCGAAGGTCTTGGATAGATTGCAGCGATGGCCTAAAGCACGAGCCACGTACGTGTCGAATTCGCCAGACCGAAGCAGCACGAGTCGATGGTGGGCTGCATCGTAATGGTAGATTCCGCTGGGTGCCCCCGCTACCTTTAGATACACGTAAAGCTCACTCGGATACAAGCCACCGCCCGAGGGAACGAATCTTCGGGCTGACTGCATTGTCCCCCCCTGGGCAAGTGGCGATTGGCTGAGCTGGGTAAGGCCATAGACGTACCAGAGAAAATGTCCAAATTCTCGCAGTTCCGGTCTGGCACGAGGTTGATGCACAGGCTCATCCAGCGTCAGCGGAACATCTGCGGACAGCGTTACGACAGGCAGCCCCCGATACAGCTTATAGGGAAGCGGTGCGTCTTCCCAATCGATTTCATAGTCGCCAGCTTTTGTGCGCTCCAATCCAGCATGCAGTTCGTGCAAGAATACCTCGAGACTCATCCAGCTCCCTCCTCGACAGGGCTTATGGAAACGGATGCGGATGTGGATTCAGCTTTTCATAGGTGAGCGGCTCTGCCGTATACCCCAATTCCATGGGAACGCGCAGCACCCGATCCAGCCCGGATAAACGTGTCAGATGGTGTCCAAATGTCATCGGCAGCATCCCCGGAATCAGTACCTTTACACAATGCAGGCCGTTTCGCAAAATTTCCTGTGTCGTCTGATCGACCACGATCACATCCTGCTTGAGCTGCTGGAACCTTCGGAGCATATCCTTTACATCCTCGGTCAAATCCGCATGCCTCGCTGGCTGCTTGAATTCTTCGGCAAACGTCCGCAGAGGCCGCTCGTCATTCAGCAAAAAGTGCAGGCGCTCTTCCACTTCTGGCAACGCATACAGCATCGAGTGATCGTCCATCTTTCGCACCTTGGCAGGGTCGTGCAGCATTTGCAGGTACGTATCCCGATTCGCTTGGAATTTATCATTTAAGGTAAGCACCATCGCGGCCGCTTCATAGATCGAGCTTTTCACCGCACGAATCGGATCAGGATGGGCACCCCCCGCGCAAATGACATTGAGCCCCTCCTTCCTCGTATTCTTCGCCAGCGTCCAGACACTGGGAATCCCGTTTTCCATCGTGGCATTAAATAAATGAACCTCATAGCCTGCCACCGCCTGCAGACGATCAAGCATGAAACGCAGCTCCTGGTCCGGTGCAGAGTATGGATCCAATCGGGGCAGCCCCAGATTGGCATACCAGGTCATCAGAAAGGAATCCCGCTCCACCACTTCCAGAATGCCGTAGAAAATCGCCTCCTCCAGGCTCCCGCCGAGCGCGCACCCATTGGAGGTCTCAAAAGCAAAACCTTCCCCGAAGCCGAGACTGTAATAGGCCAGCAGCTCCGGCACCAGGATCGGCCGCTCCTGTATAAAGGAATAGCCCCACACCCAGTTCAGAGAATGATCCGGGTCAAAGGGAGTAAACGGATACCCTGGCTGCTCATACTGTTCCTTTGTATGCAGCCCTACTGTTGTCGGATCAAGCGCTTGGCCCCTGAGATTGCGGTAGGTGTCGCGGATGACTGTCCGTTTGCCACGCGGTGCCATGCCGCAGTATCTCTCCAAGCCTTCCAAAATCGCTGTCATTTCGCTTTCTGCGTAGGAGTGTGTTCGTCCAGCGGTCCCTTCGTCTCCTTGAAACAAAGGCAGGTTGACGCTCACGTCTGCAAACGGGGACACGAGGTCGCGAATTTTCCCGTTCAAAAAGCCTGTCCGGTAGTCCAGATAGTCCCTCCTCAGTCCTTTTTTCAGGTCATCCAGAGAGCGGCAGCGATAGCTGCTTGGCCCAAGCTTCGGACTCGGCTGCAAAACGATTCGTGCGGCCTCAGGGGAATCTTCCGGGAGCATCCCGCACACCTTGCATGATGGATCTGGCAGGAAAAAGTGGCGAGAAGTCTTGAGCGTTTTCAGATGGATCAGGTACATATGCCCTTCCGTGTGAGCCTGCTCACCCTGCAGCACTCGCTTCGTCTCCGCTGCGATCAGATACGACATATGCAGAAGACCGCTGCGCGATGCCCAAGCGTCTTTCGCAATACTGCCGCGATCCCGAACACGCTGATGCAGCTCCCACATTTCTTTTCTGTCTCGTCCCCCCATGAGCATTCGCATGTCCGCGCACTGTGAACAACCGGTCATACCTGGGTGCACCAGCGGCCCAATGATTCCTTCTCCAAAAGCGACAAAACCACGCAGCCAGGGAATCCCATAAGACCTCGCTCCCTCCTCTGCCTCCAGGTGAGCGAAAGGCTGCCAGCCATCGTGCAGCTGCAGCGCCAAATCTGCCTCCAGGGGCAAAGGGGACTTCCAATCTGACTGGCGCACGACAACGTAATGAACAGCCAGCTCCTTGCAGACGAGATCTGCCAGCTGGCCCGCTCCGACAACTACCACTACAGCGCTCATCAGACCTCCTCCTCCCGCAGCATGACACCACATACACCGGCCAGCTCTTCTTTCAAAAAGGGCTCCACGGCTGCATCGCACCAAACGAGCCTTTTTCCATGCTGCTGCAGCGTTTGCAGGGCAGACCTGAGAACCTCCTGCTGGTCATCCTCAGCGCACGCCGGAATTTTGTACAGCTCGGGCTCTTGCTCTTCCCAAAAGACGCGAGAGGCAGTCGCAGGCAATTGCCCCCAGTCGTTCTGCACCTGCAGAAGCGCAGCTTGCAAGGCTTTTCGCAGAGCAAACGTAACATTCAAGCCAACACTGCCAAACCATCCCTCCCGTATCCCCACCCATACGACGGGAAATCCGTGCACAAACGCTCCTTGGCCCACCTTAGGCTGATCTCTTAGTGTCGTCAGGGCTTTCATGTAGAACTGACAATGTGCATCCTCGATCTCCCCGAGCTGAATCTGTCTGACCACGGAATTTTCCGTCTCCAGCAGAGCCTCCCATTCTTTTGACAGGCAATGCTGTATCGCTCGTGCCAATGCCTCTTCGACCGTTTCTCCCGCTCCTATACCGATCTTCTCGCCTGGCACCGCTTCCGCAATCCATTGCGAAACGTAGGCTTCGATTCCTGCGAGTCCCGCTTCCTTGCGCGCCTCTTCGTGGGTCATGCCTGAACAAACCTTCTCAGGCAACAGCTCGGCTGGCCCATTGGACAAAGGATTTGCCACCTGCAAAAGACATTGGGACAACGGCAGCTGTATCGATTCCCCCTCTTCCCACAGATGAAAAACGCCCGTCTCTGGCGAAGTCAGCTCACTAAAGTAGGACATCAGCCCTTTTGACGCTGCCGGCTTTTCGTCCTTTTGCTCGAGTAGCACCTCCACCTGCTCTGTCCAGTTCAGCTGCGGTTTACCTGACTTAGCGGGATGGGGCAGAAAAGAGTGCCAGCTGCCTTCCAACGTCTCCAGGTTTAACAGAAAGACTTTCTCCTTCAGCTCCGAATCCACTACCTCGGTAGCAGTCTTAAACCATTCAAATGCGATAACGTTGGCTAGCATGGCACCAGCCGTAACGGAAAAGCAGTGATGATTCAAGTCCTTTTTGATGGCCTCCTGATGCAGCCGCCTCCACGCCGACTGCCAGCTACCATTGGAGCCTGGTGTCACCAGCGGACCTGCAAGAGCTGCCTGCTCCAGACAAATAGCCGGCAAAAAGGCTTTCTTCTCCTCTTGGCAGGCGGCTTGGATCATTTGCAGCTCTTCCAAGCTCCCGGTCTGCGACACGTACAAGATCGCTTCAAAGGGCTTGACTGCCTCCCGCCAAGCTTCTACACCCCGCTGCTCTACCCTGCGCACTTCGATAGCTGCATCCGGGTCCGTTTTCCGTGCAAAAGCCACCAGCTCCTCAAACCGCTGCTCATCGGTTTCCATCGAATCCGTCAGCAAAACATAAAAATGGGACAAGCCCGAATCCAGAAGAGCTGCAGCGAGAGAGGCAAGGATGGGACCAGCACCTACTGCCGCTACCTTCGACTGTCGATAGCACGAGAAGCGGTAGGCACCCGAATCAGCTACATGACTTAGAAATTCAATCTGGGATCCAAACCGTTCGAGGATCTTGTCCGTCAAAGAATGGCTTCGATCCAGGCTGGCATCCTGGACGAACCCGTTTTGAAACAGGCTGTCGGCGATGTCCATGACCCGATCCCGGTACTCATCTGGCAGACCATCCGTGAGCTCTTCCAGCGTGTGTTCGCCATTGAACATCGGCAACAGCTGTTCCACCCACCGGTCAATCATGCTTCCTTCCATGCGAAAGGAGCCTACATTGTTGCGAAAATACACGCTGCCTTCTGGGTCAGGTAGAAAAAACGTATCCCGGTTCACTTTCAGGCGCATAGAAGGGGTCAATTTTTTCATGTCGCTCCTCCTAACCGTAAGCCGTTCCTGTTCTTTTGATCGAACGCTTTCACGTAATCTTATGTACGACGCTTTGTCCGTCATGCCAGATCCGCACATAGGAAAAAGCCTCTGCAGATGTTCTTCCACCTTTTCAGAGGCTTTCTTGAAAATCGTTTGGAAGGATTATCGGAAGCAGTTAAAGAAGCACGGGAAGAAGCAGCTGCAGAAACAACTGCACGAGCAACTGCAGGAACAGCTGCACGAACAGCTATGACAGCGACCACAACCTCCGCAGCCCCCACAGCGCCCGCAGCCTCCTCCACACCTTCCTCGAACCATCATCGCATCTTTGTCGTTTCCTTGATCCCAGGGTTTGACTTCTCCGCCTTTGAATTTATCCACCTTTAATTTTTTAAGCTCATTTTTAAACTCATCCACGTTTTCCACCTCCAGCATGAACGAACGGGTAACCCACCTAAACAAATACCCATCGCGGTTTATACCATAGGTGTATGTCGCATCGCCCACCAAAGGTGACTGCACCAAACGCCTATTTTTGGATAGCAGAAGCTACGACGTGTTTATTGACAGAATTTTTGTATTACAATAGAAAGACAAGCCACAAGCCAGAAAGGGAGAGCTGCATGCTACTGACCACAATCGGATTTTCAAAAAAATCACTTCGTACCTTTGCCACTGCCCTGCAAGAGCATAAAGTAGATCTCGTCATTGACACACGCCTGCAAAATACGTCTCAGCTCGCCGGATTTGCCAAGAAGGAAGACCTGTCCTACATATTGGAGCTGCTCAACATCGATTACATTCATGAGCTTTCCCTAGCACCTACCGAAGAGCTGCTAAAGGCGATCAAGTCCAAAGAGATTCCGTGGGGAGAATTCGAAAAGACCTTTACAGATTTGCTGCAGGAGCGCAAAGTCGAAACGAAAATGGACGAATGGCTGGGCGATCGTGTCCCCTGCTTTTTGTGCAGTGAGGAAAAACCGCATCACTGTCACAGAAAGCTGGTCGTCGAGTACTTGCGCGAGTTTGACCCCCGGATTGAAATTGTTCATTTGTAAAAAGAGAAAAGAAAAAGTGCAGGGAGCTGGTATCGCACCCCCTGCACTTTTTAGCGTGTCGCGGATCGGCTCTCCCGATTCCTAGAGCAGCTTTTCCATCGCCATCACGTCTACAAAATCCCCATCCAGAATGCCCTGGTTTTGAAAGACGCCTACCTCGCGATATCCGCTTTTCCGATAGAGTCCCTGCCCCAAGCCGTTAACCGGAAACGTAAATAACACGATCTTGTAAAATCGCTCGGAGCGAGCGGCCTTCTCCAGCTTTTCCAGCAAGGCACTGCCGACTCCTTTTCCCCGGTAGGAGCGTTCGATGTAAATGGACAGGTCTGCGACGCCATCATAGGCGCTGCGTGCTGAGTAACGGTTGAGAGACGCCCATCCGACCACTTCCTGTTGTACGCAGGCTACCAGCACCTGGTATCGCCCTTGATGGTCGCCAAACCATGCCTGGATGTAGGCGTCGTCCTTTTCCTCGACCTCGAGTGTAGCAATCCGATCTGAGATTCCCTGGTTGTAAATCGTTAGGATCCTTGCTAGATCTGCTTCTCTTGCTAGACGTATCGTTACGTCCATTTCGGCCACTCCTTCATCCAGCAATTTTTTCGTGCTATCCGCAGCAACGAGACGTCTTTATCGGTGCAGGAGCACAGCAAGAGGTACCTGCAGCAGGATCAACCAGTGGTCCTCCTGCACTGCAAACTCCCGTCTCCGGCAAGGAAAGCTCGACTCTTTTTGCTGCTTCCCAATCACCTGTCAAAGCCGCCACTACAGATCTTACTTGCTCATAGCCGGTTGCCAGCAGAAACGTTGGCGCACGTCCGTAGCTCTTCATACCCACGATGTAAAAATCTTTTTCCGGCTGGCGAAGCTCTCTTTCTCCATGCGGTCTCACTGTTCCGCAGCTATGAATGTTCGGATCGATCAGCTCTGCCAAGGCTGGCACACACTCGATAGCCGCGTCCAGCTGAAATCTGACCTCCCGTAAAAACTGGGTATCAGGTC
Source organism: Brevibacillus centrosporus (assembly GCF_003710815.1). Lineage (GTDB taxonomy): Bacteria > Bacillota > Bacilli > Brevibacillales > Brevibacillaceae > Brevibacillus > Brevibacillus centrosporus. Next base: position 11,068 of record NZ_RHHP01000030.1, on the reverse strand, counting down.
TTGAACCGGTATTGGTGATGATTTCGTCGATGCCATCCAGCCGCATGGGAGCGCCGTTCCACATCCCCGTTACGACGAGAGTATCGTTCTTTGTTGAAACTTCTTGGATGTAGGCAGGGGTATGTACGTTCACTCGCCCGCTCTCCACCAGGCTTTGAATCGCTGTTCCCAAAGCGCCGCGTGCCTGCAGCTGGTCTGCCTCCCCTCCTCCGTACGCCTCGCGAATGTCTTTCTTCCGCAACAGCCACATGATCTGAGTCGTTTGCACTTCTTCCTTCAATCGATTCAAGTCAAGAAGCGTATTGATCGCCGAATGACCGCTTCCTACGACGAGAACCCTTTTTCCGGCATAGCGTCCGCGCTGTTTGCCATAGACATCGGGAATACCGTAAGTGATCCGATCAGCTGCTTCTGCCTCGCCTACAGCAAAAGCGCCACCCGCTCCAAGCGGATTGGGCTGCTTCCATGTACCGGAAGCGTCGATTACTGCTCTAGCTTCGATCTGCCGAATCTGACCATCCTGTTTATAGCGTACGACGAACGGTGCCTGCTCCCTGCCTTTTGATTTCATCTTATCCAAATCTTTTTTCCCGACTGCGATCACCTGACTATTTACGTGAATGAAAGGAGCAATCTCTGGAAGGACGGCAAGTGGTTGCAGATACTTTTCGATGAGCTCCCGACCAGTCGGGATGTCACTTCCATGTGGAGCCTCCCATTTATGCGTGGAAAGCAGTCGTACGGCCGATGCATCCATATTGTATTCCCAAGGCGAGAACATCCGAACATGTCCCCACTCCAACACGCTCGCGCCGATCTCGCTTCCTGCCTCGAAAAGAACAAAAGACTCTCCTCGCTCCAAAAGCTGGGCGGCTGCAGCAAAACCGACTGGACCTCCACCGATAATCGCAACAGGTAGTTTCATTTTCTATCAGTCTCCTTTTTAAATAATTGATGTTTGCAACTATATACTACAAGGAAACTCCTCTATCCGTTACAGAGGAGGAGTACAACAATCCGCGCTCTTCTTCATCGCTTCGTTCATAAGAAGAAGGCTCTCCAATACTTGCTCATGCTTTTCCGCCGGTATTTGCTCAAATACATTGGCAAAATAGCTTTCCATATAGGCTGCGATCTGGGCGTGCTGCTCTTCTCCCTGCGCCGTTAACGAAAGCACCACGTATCTTCTGTCTTTTGGATCTGGCAATCGGTTTACCATACCCGTTTCCACGAGATGATGAACCTGGCGGCTGAGTGTACTGGTATCCATGGATAAAAGATCTGCGAGTTCATTCAGGGCGATGTTCGGTCTTTTTTGCAGCTCATACAGGATATGACTATGGACGACCGAGATCCCGCAGCATTGGGCGCCATCCTTTTGCAAAAGGCCGAAGCGTCGCACCAGAACCTGAAAGGTTTCTCGTATATTTACAAATGTAGCTACTGGTTTCATCTTCATCACCTGAAACCATCTTACAGCACAGTAATTGATAAACGCAACTATTATCCAAAGAAAATACCGCCCATCTTCTATCTGCCCTCTTTTACAAAGGCTTCGATGCGCACTTGGATGGTATCACGGACGCGGCGGAAGCTTGCCATGATCTCTTCTTCGGTTCCTGTTGCTTTAGCCGGATCCTCAAAACCCCAGTGCCATTTCACCACATGGGGATTCAAAATTACAGGGCAATGCTCATCCGCGTGGCCGCAAAGCGTAATCACGTAATCCGCGCTCTGGAGAATCCCGGCATCTATGACATCAGAAGAGCGGCCGCTGATATCTACGCCCGCTTCCTTCATCACCTGAACTGCACGGGGGTTCAGTCCGTGCGCCTCCAGACCTGCACTCTTGACTTCGTATTGCTCACTGCCCATTGCTCGCAAAAAGCCTTCTGCCATTTGGCTTCTGCAGGAGTTCCCTGTACAAAGGAAATACACGAGAGGTTTGTTGTCCATGTCTATGCTCCTTTTGTATTGCTAAAGTATTTCTTTTGCAGCCACAGCGCCACATTCACGAGGGCGATCATGACGGGTACCTCAACTAACGGCCCAATCACCGCAGCAAAGGCAGCTCCCGAATGAATACCGAAGACGCCAACCGCAACGGCTATTGCAAGCTCAAAGTTATTGCTCGCAGCTGTAAATGCCAGCGTAGAGCTCACAGGATAGCTGGCTCCTGCCTTTTTGCCCATGAAAAATGAGATGGCAAACATCACCACAAAGTAGATGAGCAAAGGAATCGCGATGCGAACGACATCCAGAGGCAGCGCCACGATGACTTCGCCTTTCAAGGAAAACATCACGATAATCGTAAACAGCAGCGCGATCAACGTAACGGGACTGATTTTCGGGATGAATACTTTTTCGTACCACTCTCGCCCTTTTGCCTTCACGAGTGAATAACGGGTCAGCATTCCGGCTAGAAAAGGAATCCCCAGGTAGATCAGAACGCTTTTCGCCACCTCCGAGATGGTTATATCCACGACCATCCCCTGCAAGCCAAACCAGCCGGGCAGTACCGTAATGAAAAAATAAGTGTAGATCGAGTAAAACAGCACTTGGAAAATCGAGTTAAATGCAACCAGACCTGCCGCATATTCCGTATCGCCCTTGCACAGATCGTTCCAGACGATTACCATCGCGATACAGCGGGCTAAGCCGATCATGATCAGGCCCACCATGTACTCCGGGTAGCCTTGGAGGAAAACGATCGCCAAGACAAACATCAGGACAGGACCGATCACCCAGTTCTGAATCAGGGAGAGCCCCAGGATCTTCCCATCCCGAAACACCCGCCCCAGCTCTTCATAGCGTACCTTTGCCAAAGGTGGATACATCATGAGGATTAGTCCAATGGCAATAGGGATGGATGTCGTCCCCACCTGAAAAGACTGCAAGGAATACACCAAGCCTGGAAACAGAAAGCTGCTTCCGATCCCGACCACCATCGCTACGAATATCCATAGCGTCAAATAGCGGTCCAGAAACGATAACCTTTTTCCTACCTGTTTGCCCATGACTCACTCCCCCCTCCTATTCGCATGTGACGAGCAGCCCCTGCTTTTCTAACTCGTCGAATTCAGAGGAGAAGTCTGGCAATCGCTGCAGCGAATAGCCGATGTCCTCAAACTGCTGCCGGTTCAGGGAGTAGAACACCCATTGCCCTCTCCGTTTTTCCGTAACGAGGTCCACATTTTTCAGGCGGCTCATATGCTTGGAAATAGACGGCTGCGAAATCCCGAAGATCGGTACCAGCTCGCATACGCAGCAGTCGCGCATGTTCAGCAAAGCCACGATTTTCAAGCGGGTGGGGTCCCCTAGCGCCTTTAGGACATCTGCCAGTTTGGAAAATTCCATCGTCATCGTCATCGTCATCGTCATCCTCCTCTCTGTCATACATTCCAATATAGCCATATGGTTATTTCAATATTTATTCTCTATTCTTCAAATACTCATATCCCTTCGTCGTCATCTGGCAGCCAGCGCGCCCAATTTGTACATGGACCATCCCTCTTTCCCGCAAACGGTCGACCAGCTTGCGGATGCTGCTCTCCGCTAGAATCACCCCGTCCGGATGTTCATTTAACCAGCCGAGAATTCTATCCCGATAGGATTCAACTTTTTGCTTCTGTGATTAAGGGATTTGACCCAATCGGATGCCTCCTCAAAAGTCATATCTAGATATTTATAAACTGTGTTCCTTGACAGATCCAATTTCTTTGCGAAGATACAACAGTAATTTTTCCACCTTTCCAATCCTCCAGCTAAGCCAAGTTGAAAAAGTAATGATAGCTTAACTAGGTTAATAATAGAAGAAAAAGTGTTCCATTCTATTTGGCGGAAACTGTTGAATTTAGTTTAGCAGTTACACTTGAAAGCATTGAGCATTTTAAACAAGAGTTGGCAAAATACATCGACTACTATAACAACAAACGAATCAAGGCAAAATTAAAAGGCTTGAGTCCAGTGCAATACCGAACTCAAACCTTACTTGCTGCTTAACTAAAATTACTGTCTAACTTTTTGGGGTCACTTCACATCAGGTGGTTTTGATTTTATGTATTGGTGGAGGCGGGGTGTGGTTGTTAAAATTCACAATCCAAAGAAAAATACTTCTTCCGTATTCCAAAACAGTTGCATGATTTGTAACAGTTACCAAAGTAAATAATAAGCTCTTTTATAGTTACTCTATAGAGGAGGCGAACTGCAAATTTCCACACATGTGTATAAAAACTATCGTCGGTTAACTTGGTACTTCCGACCGAACTGATTCATTTGCTAAAAATGAATTGAACGAAATGAAAACAAATGACCAATATAGGGTGGTTCCATCAAAAAAATAAATTATTTGGAGGGGTTAGTTTGAAAATGGAAAAAGAAATCGCAACGCTTATGGCTGTAACATTAGCTTCCGTTCCCCGCGAAGGCAGCTGAGCAGAAAATGAGAACTAGTAAATTACCAGCAGATGTTAATTGCAAATGCGAGAATCCGCTGAAAGTGTGTTAGAAAGAATCCAAAATGAATAGGGTGATTTTGTGGATGTTTCCATCCAAGAGAGGATCAATATACTAATCGATCAGTGTATCGAAGGAGATATGAATGCCTTTGGCGAGATTTATGATCTGACGATAAACGACGTTAAGAAAGCCGTCTATTTTCTACTTGAAAACAAACAAGATGTCGAGGATATGATCCACGAAATTTATCTAGAGGTGTACAAGTCGTTGAAAAACTACAATCGATCGCGAACATTTTCATCCTGGTTGACCGGTGTAGCAATACGACAGATTCATAATTATAGGCGAAGAAACTGGAAACTCTCAAGATTATTTCAAAAAGTAAATACTTTCTCACTAGCAATGAGTGAACCAGATATTGCAAATATGGTGGTCGAACAGATGGATCTTCAGAAAGTAATGGAACAGATACAGAAGCTTCCTTTTAATTTTCGAAGTGTACTGCTATTGAAGTATATTTACGATTACTCTCAGGACGAGATAGCGGAAATTCTTCAACTCCCCATTGGAACAGTTAAGTCACGTTTGCACCATGCATTGAAAAAAGCGCGAACGATCATTAATCGACAAATATTTTCTTTAGAACAGGAGCGTTGAACATGGAACACAAAGTAAAGCTTGCTATGGATGCGTTCCAGAAAGAGAGTGAGGAATTCCAGCTATCCCCCTTACTGCGTGAGAGAATTCTCACGTCTGCCAAACAAGTAAGATCGTCTCAGACCAATCCTCCCAAACGAATAAAGGCTAGATTGACACTTGTCGCCACACTTCTCATTTTATTTTCTACCGGATTTGCTTCGATTCAGTTGTATCAGATTAGAAATTCAGAAGGAGAAACTATCCATGAGTACCAAGCGGCCCCTCCTCTTTCAACAGAAAGGTTGGCCGAATTGCAGCAAATGCAAGGAGAATGGGATAAGATCCAGAACATGTTGGAACCAGGCACAGCTGCAGCAGTTTACCAGGTGAAGCAGGATGGACAAGGCGACTTTTTCTATTCGGAAAATCCGCTGATGATCACCGAAATAAACTCTTTGCAGTCACGTACAAAAGGGTTGCTACATTTTCCTGAACGTATTGCTGAAACCTATTCATTTGCAGATGCTTCCCTTCGCTATGAATATGAGAAGGACGAATCTTTACGTGAAGTTCTCGAAAGAAAAGCGAGAGAATCAAAGCAGGAGTTAGTGATACAACCCCTCAAATTATTGCCTTCAATCTCCCATATTTCAGCGAAATATACGGATAAAACGGGTAATATAGTTCGCATAAATCTGTTAAAGAAGTTCTGGACAGGGAATAGCAAATTAACTGTACCTGGAGTTCATCATGTTGTGGAAGGGGTAAGTATAAAGGGATTAGAAGGTCTGTATATTGAAAGAGTAGACCCTTTTGGTATGCCACGAAAAGAACTTGAATGGATGGACGGAGATTGGTTACTCTCAATCAATAGTACGGATGAATCGATAACCAAAGATCAATTAATGGACATTGCCAGCGAAATTCGTTAGAGAAGTAGAGGGGAGCTAATTAAGTGAGACACTTGATATTAACGATAGGTATTGCTTTTCTTCTAACATTTACCTTCACCGTATTTACTCCTGTTATCACAATTGCAGCTGACCCCAATAAACTGGTGTGGCATAACCTAGAGATTACGATTAAGAACAAGATGCAAACAGATAAACCAGAGGAAAGACCAGTTTCATTGGAAACATATCAGCAGCATAGCAAAAGTGGAAAAGTGATAACAACACAGGAAACTCAAAAGGTCTTTGGTTCACCGCTATATCGTCCGTCAACGTTCAGACTCCCACTCGTCTCATCAAACGGATTATACCAACAGTTTTTTACAATCCAGAATGGAAAGATAGGGCCATCCAAACCAGTTTTAAGCCACTGGGATATTTTTCATAAAGCTAATGAGTGGGTAGTGGTGAGACAAGACGTAGATCAATATACTACCGATCTGTTGAATAGAAAAGAAACTCATCGAGATGAATACCCAGGGTATATGAAGGTTATGCAGATACCTGGCAGCGACAACTTCACACTGATTACACCATTGGGAAATGGTATCATGAACCTATCCATGCAAATTCTAAATCCACAAGGGAAAGTAATCCGTTTGCAGGTTATCGGAAATCTTACTGAAAAAGACATGATTTTACTAGCCGCAGCTTACAAACCAGTATCATCGCAACCTAAGTAACTATAATTACCGCCTGAACTGTGTAGAAGCACATTCTACACAGTTTTTCTCATATGCTCAATTATCGATTCTAACAGAAGGTAATGTACTACATCTTCTAAATATCGAACGAATCACAAACATCGTGCAAGCGGTGGCCCAAGGCTTCACCCAATCGACTTTCCCAGAGAAAATGACTGAACTGGAGGAACAAAAGAGCAGTCTGGAGTTCAACATTAGGGAACTTGAGCTGCAAATCAAAAAAACAGTTATCACAGAGGACACCCTGCGACAACTGTTCGCTACGTTCAAAGAGTATGTAACTCAGAAAAACATTCCCGAAATCAAAAAGTTTATCGGCAGTTACGTTGAAAAGGTAATTGTCTACAAAGAACACGTAGACGTTATCTTTGTGGTTTAAACCATAAGTTTGCCATAATTTAAACCGGTTTAACCCCTCAAAATTAGAGTCTTTCTCCCTTATTCTCGCATTTTCATATGATTCTTCCTTCTTCCCTACTTCAACCACCTTGGAGTCGGAGTCTAGAAAGGAAACCGTCTAGCGTCAAGGAGATCACTTGACCCCAGACGGTTTCCTTTCTGCTTGTCAGCTAGGTTGAAGTAGGGATCGTTCTGCAATCCTTTGCCACACTACACTTTCACAACAATCCATATTTTACGTCCATCTCCCACAATTGATTCGGAGCGGTGATCTTTCGGTTATTGGCAAGCCTCCGGGGATGATGACTATTCTTTTTTCGTTGTGGTTGTAAAAGTCCTTCTTCTTTCAGCAGGCGGTACACTTTTTTCTTGTTGATGATCAACTGGTGATCTCGCCGCAGGCAGACCGTAAGCTTTCGATAGCCATAAGCAGATTCTTCATCCGCAATCAGTTCCGATATCCATTCTTTAATTTGCTCGTCACTGACAGGTTGTCCGTCCGTTGACAATGAATAACCAGGGATCGGCCGCCCTCCATGGTAAACCCGTGGCTTTTGAGAGGCCTTATTTTTCCGATAGTAGTAGGTTGCTTCAAGGATGCCGACAATACGTAGCACCAATTTGGCTGTATACCCCAGCTGTATCCACTTGTCGGCTATTTCCACTTTGTCCGATAAGCTGGGTTCACCTTTTTTACAAGATCACGGAGGATCGCGATTTCCAAATCCTTTTCTCCAAGTAGCTTCTTCAGTTGATCATTCTCGGTTTCCAGTTCACGAAATTCTCCCGGGCTCGGAGTATAACTCGTTACCGCTTTGGCTTCGGCAGGAGTGTTTTTCCAATCCGCATGTTTCGAATCACGTATCCAACGATACAACATTTTTACGTCTATCTCATGCCGTCTGGCTACCTGGCTCGCGTTTCCTGCTTCTTGTGCCTCTTGGATCAGTTGTTGTTTGAACTCGATTGGATAGCGTTTTCGTTGCATAAAAAATCCCCCTCTGTTCTTCTGATACCAGCTTAACAAGATAAGGGGGGTAGACTCAAATCCAATTTTGGGGCTTAAGAGAAAATTACGTTTAAGCTACTGTGAATGCCCTCCTCTTGTGGAGGGCATTCTTCCATTTTTCATTCATTAATTGGGGTAGAAGGATTATTCACATCCCAAGCTACAGAAACCACTCGGTTAGAAGAATCCAATCCTTCTACAGACACTACTTTTGAAAAATCGCGATGAATTACGTCAAAAAAATATCCGTTCTTGGCAGGTAGTAAATGAGATTGTCCATCTTTAAAGTTTACCTTGATTATTTTTATATTTGGATGATTAACGATCCCTGCAATTGGAATCGGGTTTTTCTCAAGATGATTAAATAGCACCTGAACAGGGCTTTCGGGATTATCATACATGGATGAACGTGTAGAATATGTCCATTCTCCATCGGATCCGTCTTCATAAACTTGAATCCCAAAACGCGGCTTATCATTCAGTTTATAACTAAATAATACGTATTCACGTTTATTATCATTGATCTTATTATGTATTACGACATCGCTGACATTTCCTGAGAGTCGCTGTAATCCCTTTTTAGGGATATGACTTTGTGTTAGTTCTGACGTCATTTTATGGAGGAGAGACTGATTGACAGTTTGTAGTTGAGTAAATATACGAGAAGGAAATTCCTGAGCAGCGTAAACAGAGGGTCCGTTAGTCAATAAAAGTACGGCAGTAAACAATATACCTAAAAGCTTCATTTCTAATCCTTCCTTTCTGTGAAGTTCTTGTTAGCATTCCTTAATTATGAAAAACATATGTAAGAATGGTTTCATGAAGGAAGGTCATTAAAAAAGCCCATTCCATAGAATGGGCTAAAAAATTAGTCGCTTACCTCGGTACCCGATGGAGCATAAATGTAGTAATTTCCTTGTGTATCGTAGCTATTTAGAGTTTCCCATACTAGGTTATAGTCGCCTAGTTTTACATTCGTGAATGTAATCGTATATGGATTCTTGTCACCTTTCACATCCGTTGTTGCAAGAACTGTCCCACTGGAATTTTCTAGTGTCCATCGAGTCGAAGCCTGTTGACCACTATGAATTCCTTGTTGAACCAGCCGAACGGAAATTGTCCCGGCTTCCCCCATTGAAATGTGATGATTGTAATATCCAGGCCATCCTCCACCTTGACGTAAAATAAATGGTCCTGCTGTCACACCAGCCGCAGCAGCCAATTGAGAAATGGTAGTAGGGTCTGAGGAAACTTTTACCCCCACCCCTTGTTGGTTTTGTTGATCAGAATGATTCGAATTTGATTCAGCAAAAGCTGGAGTAAAGATACTCATGGTGGCCAACATAGTTGCGAACGCACATACAGCAAATTGTTTTTTCACAACATACCCTCCATTTTGAATATCTGGTAATATTTACAAATACCATTCTACCATTTACACCATCCTTGTAAATAGATTGATATGAATTTAATTACAATTCCGCCAATTCTCTTCAATGATCAATCCATCTCTCATTGGTGTAAAAGGGTACCTTTTATTCACCGCACCCAGTGATGCCTTGAAGAGGAGCCTTACAGTTTTTGTATCCACCTAGTCTCATCTGTAGACGGCAAGGTTTTGTTTTCCGTGCCAATGGGTATAGCCCATTTTCGAACAATCAATAACTTGCAACGTATCTATATAAATATATTTATTTGATAAGGAAAGTCCTCGTAATCAAAACGATAAACATGTTCTTTTGATAACAATTCCTCTTGAAAAGGCACCAACACGACAAAAGCAAACCGTGTGTGTTTCATCATTTGTCCCATGACTTTATGTGAATCGGAGAAATGTTCAAGAATGTTGGAAGTATATACAACGTCATACATTACGCATGTCCCGCAGCTAGGTATCAAGCTAAATTATTCAAAGGGCGAATGAGCTCTTTCATAAGGGTCCCTACTTAAGATATTTACTTTTCGCTGTGATCCACTTCTCTTCTGAAATTCTATACACATTCGCTTTAATTTCCTATCACCCTTCCTGTCCTCCCATCTTTTCTCCTTCCGAAATTAATTCATGAATAAATGGTTTGACTATGTAAAATCAATTGAATTGAAAAAGTCATATTTAAAAAGTTTTCCTTAGTAAAGTCTAACCTTTTTTAAATAGATAATACTGTTAACAGAGGTGAGTACATATGGAACAAGAAGCGTTAGAATCAAATCTTCCCGAACTCGGTTACGCAGAAGGTTTTACCTATCTTTTTGAACCATTAAGCCATTTAACAAGCTCCCGTCATTTGTTCGGACATAAACTGTCCATTTTAATTCGCCTTTCGCGCGAGACACATCATAGCCACTTCACAAGGTCTGAAATGGGCAGTTTATTTCCACAGTATACAACAAAGGATCTGGATAGCTTACTCAATAGTCTAATGGAAGGCTCTTGGCTCATTCGCGCAGAAGGCACCCTTACTTACTTGCTGTCAAAAAGTGGCCTGCTTTTTATTAGATTCCTCCCACTATAAATTAATGTTTTCTCGCGTCTGCTCACTCATTCTTAGATTTTCAACCATCAACATTCCATAGAAGTGGGCGAAGCATGTAATTATGGAATATTTTTCCGGATGAGCCGGTGGCGGGAAAAAAGATTCGAATCTTTTTTCCAATCTGTTGGTAAATCGTATGACCGCACATTTGGATATCCACTCCATTCCCCTGATGGCTTACCCTCCCATGTCACGCTGGGTCTTCGCCCTTACATTCCTTCGTTCTGCCTCTCAAGGTGTGGACGCCGCTTCTTGCTCCTTTACTGGGTCGTTGCCCTTACGGAATAGATCCTGCGGCTGCTCCGTGCTTCTGTTGTTGGTTTATTCCCAAACTCTAGTGAGGAACGGAAAAATAGCTACCATCTGTATTTGGGA
>NZ_RHHP01000003.1 GCF_003710815.1 Brevibacillus centrosporus | reverse complement strand
GTGCATCTGAGACTTTTTCCTCCCCTCCGTAAAGCCCGACAGACCACTTGAATTAGTTCTTTAGTACTTAATGAACGACCATGAATCGACCAAATAAAAGCCTATGAAAGCAATACAGCTGGCTGAGGAAAAGAGAGAAAAAAGCGAGGGCATTAGGGACACAGCCCAGGCGGAATGGAAAAAACGGAACCTGCTTTTAGCGTCCACCTCTGAACCGGCATCTGAGAGCCGACCACTTTGGACGCGGGTTCCGGTTTTGGAATGGAGCCGAACAGGGATGCCCCCAGAGAAGTGTCCCTACTAACGGAGCGTTTTCTCTCTTTTCCTCCCCTCCACGAAAGCTAAGCCACCCACTTGATTGGCATTTACACTTACAATGAGCCTCAGAGCAGGAACAGCAAAAGGAAACCGAGAAAACAATTTGTGTCAAAAAAGAGCAGGAGTTCGGAAATTTCAGCAGAAATTAATTTATCGATAGAGTTTTAGCATGGTGCTTACTGGTAAACAGTAAGAACGGGAAAAAAGCTGTATTTCATAGATACGGGAGGGATTTCGATGGAAAAAACATTGCCACAGCGCTGGGATTTGGAAGTACTGTTTCCGGGAGGGAGCGAATCCGAAGCATTTCGTTCCTTTCTCGCTGAGCTGGAAAAAGATATCGCCGCACTGCAAGCCCAGGTAGAGAAAGCGGACTTGGCACTGCAGGAAAAGAAAACATTTGTAGAGATCATCGACAGCGTACAAGCGATCTCTGTTCGGACGAGACAGGCCGGCGCGTTTATCTCCTGCCTGACTGCCCAAAACATGAAGGACGAAGCCGCGAAAATGCTCGGTGGACGTGTGAAAAGCATCTCTGCAGCCTTTGGCTCGGCTTTGACTCGCTGGGAGGAGCATCTGCTCAAAATCGACGAGGCGAAATGGGAAGCTTTGCTGGCAGAGGAAGAGCTGTCTGCTATCGCCTTTAACTTGAACGAGCGCCGCCGTCGTGCACAGGAAAAGCTGTCTCCAGAGCAAGAAGTGCTCGCTAACGATCTGGCTGTCGACGGGTATCACGCTTGGCAGGACCTGTACAACGCAGTGGTAGGACGCATGACCATCGAGGTGGAGCTGGACGGTGAGAAGAAGCAGCTGTCAGTAGGGCAGGCATCCAACCTGATGAGCCATCCGGACCGTGCCGTGCGCAAGCAAGCATTTGAAAAATGGCTGGAGGCGTGGGGCAACGAAACAGAGCTTTGCGCGCAAGCCTTGAATCACTTGGGCGGCTTCCGTCTGGCGCTGTATCGTCACCGCGGCTGGGATTCGGTCCTGCGCGAGCCACTTGACATCGGGCGGATGCAGGAAAAGACGTTGGATGCGATGTGGCAGGCAATCAACAACCGCAAGGATCGACTGGTTGCTTATCTGGAGCGCAAAGCGAAGCTGATCGGCGTAGAGAAGCTGAGCTGGTATGACATTTCGGCACCTGTAGGAAGCACACACAAAAAGGTTTCCTACGACGAAGCGGCAGCATTGATCGTGGAGAACTTCGATCACTTCAACCCGAAAATGGCGGAGTTCGCCCAGCTTGCCTTTGACGATGCGTGGATCGAAGCAGAGGATCGCCCAGGAAAACGTCCAGGCGGCTTCTGCACCAGCTTCCCGGTGAGCAAGCAATCCCGCGTGTTCATGACTTACGCTGGCAACGCGAGCAACGTCTCTACCCTTGCCCATGAGCTGGGGCACGCCTACCATCAGCAAGTCATGTGGGATCTGCCGCCCCTCGCGCAAAACTACGCGATGAACGTAGCAGAGACAGCTTCGACCTTTGCCGAGATGATCCTCGCAGATGCAGCGGTGAAAAACGCAGCGAACGACGACGAAAAACTGGTCCTGCTCGAAGACAAGCTGCAATCTGTTGTCGCTTTCTTCATGAACATCCAGGCGCGGTTCCTGTTTGAGAAAAACTTCTACGAAGCTCGTAAAAACGGCTTAGTTAGCGCTGCCGACCTCGACCGCCTGATGACAGAAGCGCAGCAAGAAGCATACGCCGGTGCGCTCGCCGAATACGAGCCGCATTTCTGGGCTTCCAAGCTCCATTTCTATATCACAACGTATCCGTTCTACAACTTCCCGTACACATTCGGATACTTGTTCAGCCTGAGCGTCTACGCCCGTGCGCTGGCAGAAGGAGAAAGCTTCGCGGACAAATACGATGCCCTCCTGCGAGACACGGGCCGCCTGATGGTAGAAGACCTCGCACAAACCCATCTCGGTGAGGACATGACGCAGGTAGAATTCTGGCAAGCCGCTGTCGACCTGGCTGTAGCCGATATCGATGAGTTCCTGCGACTGACCGAAGAAGCATAAAAACGGATAAGCAACGCAATAGCAGGAAGCCTGTCACGATGATGACAGGCTTTTTTGCTGTTTGCGGCTGAAATGCGTTAAAACCAGCACAGTTGTGATAGTCACTTCGTTAGTCAACTTGGGAGCCTTCTCTCCGCAGGGAACACACGGGCTTAACTTTATGATCCGAAATTGTATGATGCCGTGCACAAAGAGGTTTTGGGCCAAACGCTATTCGGTATTTGTTTCCCTTTAAGTACCCTATTTTGCAAAATGGGTCATAGAGGCTCCCAGAGATCCTTTCAAAGAAAGCCCGTGAAACAGCCATAGCTGGCCGAGGAAAAGAGAGAAAAAAGCGAGGGCATTAGGGACATAGCCCAGGCGGAGTGGAAAAAGCGGAACCAGCCTTTAGCGTCCACCTCTGAACAAGCATCCATGAACCGACCACTTTGGACGCGGGTTCCGATTTTGGAACGGAGCCGAACAGGAATGACCCCCGAGCAGTGTCCCTACTAACGGAGCGTTTTCTCTCTTTTCCTCCCCTCCGCAAAGCCCGACAGACCACTTGAAATAGTTCTTTAGTTCTTTAGTTCTTAATGAACGACCATGAATCGACCAAATAAAAGCCCTTGAAAGCAAGACAGCTGGCCGAGGAAAAGAGAGAAAAAAGCGAGGGCATTAGGGACACAGCCCAGGCGGAGTGGAAAAAGCGGAACCTGCCCTTAGCGTCCACCTCTGAACAAGCATCCATGAACCGACCACTTTGGACGCGGGTTCCGGTTTTGAAACGGAGCCGAACAGGAATGACCCCCGAGCAGTGTCCCTACTAACGGAGCGTTTTCTCTCTTTTCCTCCCCCCCGCTACAGCCCGATGCACCTGAAAAAGGATTTAACAGAATGGCAGAAGAAATAGTCCGAATTCTCAGTTTGTAGATAAGGAGTGGAGAGCCTGCCATGAACCACCGGATGAAAAAGCATCCTTTGCACCTGTTTCGCGGAACGCTACGCACGAAGATGCTCACGTTGTTTCTCTGCCTGATCGCCATTCCGCTTAGCTTGCAAGGTATGATCACCTACAGCAAATTCACTACCTCCACCGAAGAGAGAACCTCCGCATACACAGCGCAGATCGTCCACCAAATCAACCAAAACCTGGACCGAAATATGGAAGAGATGAAGCGCCTCTCCCTGATGCCCCTCTACGATAACAGCATTCTGTCGATTCTCCGGGAGCTTGGTGGCAGCGCGCAAGCACCTCTCTACCTTTCCACAGAAAAACGGCAAAAAATGGCGCTGTACATATCAAGCCTTTCTTACAGCCGACCGGAAGTGAAGGGCATCCAGATCGTGTCCCTAAATGGGCTGGTTTTCTCCAATCTCGATCCGTCGACGATGAAGGCACAGGTCGATCTGCGAAAAGAGGAATGGTACAGTCGCGTGCTTGCAGGAAACGGTGCGTCCGTCATTATCCCTTCGCACCGCCCCGCCTACTATGTTGATTCATCGATGGATCGCTACTTTTCTGTCGCACGTCTTTTAAGAGAGCCCAACACCAATCTGCCGCTCGGAATCATCAAGATCGACATGAAGATGGAGATGATCGATCAGATTTTGACCAACATGCCCTTTACGAAAGAAGGCAGCCTGATCATCGTCAATCAGCAGAAGGAGCTTTTTTTCGAGAAGCGAGAGAACGAGACTACACCTGGCTACCAGGCGCTGCTGCGGGAAACTGCCGGGCTCGTACATCCGGGGCAGTCAGGTAGAACGATCAGCCTGCAGGGACAGCGCTACTTATTGATCGACAATGTATCAGCGAGGACGGGACTTACAGTCATCAGCATGATCCCCATAGACAGCTTGCTGAAAGACTCCAATGACCTGCGCAGCTTTACTATTCTGATCGCGGCGATCTTTCTGGTCGTGGCGGGAGGACTCGCAAGCTATTTTGCCTATTCACTCAGCAAGCCGCTGGTTTCGCTTAAGGAAAAAATGCTCCAGGTCGAGCAAGGACATTTTCACGAGCGTGTGCCAGTCTCCTCCGCAGATGAGATCGGCAAGCTGAGCGAGCAGTTTAACCACATGGTAGAAGAGATCAACCGACTCGTCAACGAAGTATACGTCATCAGCTTGCGCGAACGGGAGGCGGAGCTGGCGGCCCTGCAGAGTCAGATCCACCCGCATTTTATCTACAATACGCTCGAGGCGATCAACATGATGGCGATCCGTGCAGGCAACTACGATGTATCGGACATGGTGTCCTCTTTAGGCAAGCTGATGCGGTACACCGTAGAGCGGGGAGATGGCTTTGTGACACTGGCGCAAGAGCTGGAATCACTGTCCTCTTACGTTCGTATCCAGCAGACACGTCTCGGGGATCGAATCCAGGTGGTGATGGAAGTGGATGAGTCGCTGCGAGACGCGCCCATTCCGAAGCTTCTTTTGCAGCCCTTGCTGGAAAATGCGATATACCATGGCATCGAGCGCCAGGAGAGAGGCGGTACCATTTGGCTTTCAGTCGCACGGGATGCTGAGGCTATGCAGATCAGTGTGCGCGATAACGGCAAAGGGATGACCCAGCCAGAGCTGATCAGGCTGCGCTCCAGTGTCAGAATCCCCTTTCACCAGAATGAAGCAGCAAGCAGCCAGCGTACGGGGACGGCTCTCCGCAATATTTACCAGCGGATTACCCTCCTGTACGGCGCAGGATACCACCTGATGATGGACAGTCAGGCAGGACAAGGATCGATCTTTTCCTTGCGAATCCCCATAGAAAATGAAAAGAGGGCGATGAGACATGTACAAAGTCTTGCTAGTGGAGGATGAGCGGATCATCCGGGAAGGCTTGAAGACCTTGATCGAAAAGGTGACTACAGGCTTTTGTGTCGTAGCAGAGGCGCAGGATGGGAAAGAGGCGCTGCACTATTTGCGCACGGACATGCCTGATCTGATCATCACGGACATTCGCATGAGAGAAATCGATGGGCTGGCGATGATCGGCAAGATTCGCGAGATGTATGAAGAGCTGCCCATCGTCATTATCAGTGGATACGGTGACTTTCAGTACGCCCAAAAAGCATTGAAGCACAAAGTAACAGACTACCTGCTCAAGCCGATTGACCGGATCGAGCTGGTGGGAACGCTGGAAAAAATCCGGCTGTCACTGGAGCGAAAGAAACAGTCGGTCGCAGCTGAGCAGACCGAAAGTCAAAAGGAAGAGCGGCACATCATCCGCAAAGTCAAAAACTACATCCAGGATCATACAGATGGCGACCTACGTCTGCAAACGCTGGCAGATTTCGTCCACCTCAATCCCATTTACCTCAGCCAGCTGTTCAAGACTGAGACGGGAGAAAACGTGTCTGACTACGTTACGAGGACGAGGATGAAACGGGCCAAGCAGCTGTTGCGTGAGACAAGCCTGAAGATCTACGACATTTCCCGCTTGGTTGGCTACCAGAGCCCCAAGCATTTCATGATCGTTTTCAAGAAAGAAGTCGGGATGACCCCCGGCGGTTACCGGGATGGGGCGTCAGGAGAAGAAGACCTATAAATCCCATACCAAATCTGTAAAACAGGTGATTTATCTTAATATTCCATCAAATCTATACTTGGGCTAGGAAACGATTCCAGAAAAAAGGGGGTACATCATGAAAAAGGCAATCTTTTTGGCATTGTCTATACTTTTGACAGCGTTTACTTTTGCGGGGTGCAGCAGCAAGCCGGCAGCATCCAGCGATCCTGCGGCGAAAAGCGATGAGCCTGTGGAGCTTTCCTTTTTGACATGGGGCAATCAAGCTCACCTCGATCTATACCAGAAGCTGATCGATAAATTCACACAAACTCACCCGAATATCAAAGTAAAGCTGGAATCTGTGCCTTTCCCGGATTATCAGCAAAAGGTGACCGTGCTGGCAGCAGGACAGGAGCTGCCGGACATCGGCTGGGTATCGGAGCGCATGGTGCCGCAGTTTATGGCAAATGGCATTTTGGAGGACGTGACGGACCTCAATTCCGACGCCAACTTTAAAATGGACGACTTCATTCCGTCCACGCTCGCCCTGTTCCAAAAAGATGAAAAGCTCTACGGGATCCCCTTTTCTACACCGCCAAGCGTGATGTTCTACAACAAGGACCTGATCGAGAAAGCCGGTCTGAAATCACCGAACGATCTGGCAAAAGAAGGCAAGTGGACGTGGGAAGAGTTTGAAAAGACAGCAAAAGCGATCACCAGCGGGACGGGCGCGAGCAAAATCTACGGGGCCAACTTCTTCCGGGACTGGAAAACGTGGATCCTCCTATCCTCGTACTCGTGGTCAAATGGCAGCGGACCTTTCAACAAAGAGATGACTCAGTTCACCTGGAACGACCAATACGGAACGGAGACGCTCAGCATGCTGCAGCGCATGATGTTTACGGATGGCTCGCATCCGAAAGCCGGGGAGCAGGTGAGCTTTGAGTCAGGCAAAATCGGGATGTTCTTCGATGTGTACAGCTACGTCTCCAAAGCGCGCACGATCAAAGATTTTAAATGGGACATCGCGCCGATGCCATCCGGTTCCCAAGGCTCGGCCCCGATGCTCGGCCAGGCAGGCTACTCGATTTTCAAAGGAACCAAGCATTTGCAGGAAACAAAGGAGTTCCTCAAATTCATCGCCAGCGAGGAAGGCGTCCAGGCGACATCTGCTTACTTCGTGCCACCGCGCACATCGGTACTCAACTCGGATTTGTTCTTGAAGCAGCCTGACAATCCGGACCCGGCCCACATCAAGCAAGCCGTGATCGATGAAATGCCAAAAGCGCACTTCCAGCCAGGCCATGTGGAATGGCAAAAAATCGACAATACGATTCTCGCCGGCTTTGACCAGCTGTTCGGTCAAACGGCACAGCCGCAGGATATCATGAAGTCGTTGGAAGAGAAGATCAACCCGATTTTGAAAAAATAGCTGAGCTGTGGCGGTCTGGACAACAGGCCGCCAACCATTTGAAGGGAGGGGAGCTTCGTGATGAATCGATTGGAGCGTGCGCTTTCTGAAAAGCCGTTTCAGCTGTTCGTCAGTCTGCCGCGAAATGAGGAGGCGCTGGCGAATGCAGCGTTTGCGGAAGGAGCAGATGGACTCAAGGTGCATATGAACGTGCATCATCGAGCGAGTGGAAACAGCTTTGGCCCCCTCGCCAATTATCTTGAGCTGTTCACATCCATCCGCAGTCAGTTTGACGGACCGTTTGGCATCGTTCCTGCTGGCTCTCCACAAGACTTGAACCCAGCCGAGCTAGCGCAGCTTTCCGCAATTGGCATAGACTTTATCTCGATTTACGGACACCACCTGCCAGCAGCACAGATGAGGATCGAGGGGGTAGCGAGCACCTTTGCCATTGACGATCAATTCGATTGGGCGTTGCTAGATTCAATGAAGCATTTTCCCATGACTGCCTTGGAAGCCTCTATCGTCCCAGGTGCGGAATACGGGACGCCATTGGTATTTACCGATCTGCTGAAATATCGGTTGTTGGTGGAAAAGGCGGGGATTCCGGTGATGGTTCCTACCCAGCGAAAAGTCGTGCCAGCAGATATTCCGGCCCTGCGAGATACGGGCGTGCGTGTCTTGCTGGCGGGGGCGATGGCACTTGGGACGACGACAGACGAGATCAAAAGGTCGGTCGCAGCCCTACGCAATGCAATCGACAAATAAGCACGCAAAGGGAACCGGGTGCGGCCTCGTAAGAAAAAGGAAGAGGCAGCTTCGCCCACGAAGGAGGAATGCGTATGGAGAGCAACATGAATATTCCCATCTCTCCTGAACAGAAAAAAGCGAAGCCGAAAAGAAATCCGTTTCATCGGGAAGCCAATGTGAGTGGCTGGCTGTTTGTCAGTCCGATGGTGCTCGGATTTCTCGTGCTGCTGCTCGGGCCGCTATTGCTCGCCTTTTACATGAGTCTGACGGATTGGCCGCTTTTGGGAGAGCCGACCTTTGTTGGGATGGACAACTACAAGGCCATTTTTTCCGATGAGGAGTTTTGGACGGTTGTTGGCAATACGTTCACGTTTGCGGCAGGACTCGTTCCGCTGAATATTGCCCTCGCTCTGGGTCTGGCACTTCTGCTCGTCCGCAAGCTGCCCGGGATTGGCATCTTCCGTACAGCCATCTTCGTGCCGGTCATGACTTCGCTGATCGTTTGGGCAATTGTCTGGAAGTACCTGTTTGCAACCGATACAGGCTTTATCAACCAGATCCTGCAGCTGTTCGGGATCACGGGTCCAGCCTGGCTGTACAATCCGCAGTTGGCCATGCCTGTCGTCATCGTGACCAGCGTCCTGAAAAACGTGGGCTTGAACATGGTGCTGTTTATTGCCGCTCTGCAGCAGGTGCCTGTTCACTTATACGAGGCAGCGAGGATTGATGGAGCAGGAAGGGCACGTCAGTTTTTCCAGATCACCGTCCCAATGATCTCGCCCACGATCTTTTTGACGACGCTATTGACCATTATTGGATCGCTCAAGGTGTTCGGCCAAATCTACGTGATGACCCAAGGAGGACCAGGCGACAGTACGAAGGTGCTGGTCTACTACATCTGGGAGAAGGCCTTCAAAAACTTCGAGTTTGGCTACGCGTCAGCGCTCGCTTTTGTACTGTTCTTTATCATTTTTGTATTTACGTTACTCCAGTGGCAGTATCGAAAGAGGTGGGTCTTCCATGAAGAATAAGAGTCCCGGAAAAATCCTCGGGATCGGGTTGAACTATGTGACGCTGTCTGTCGTCTCCCTCATCATGCTCGTTCCGTTCCTATGGATGCTCTCGACATCGCTCAAGGAGCCAGCCAAAATCTTCGTGTTTCCCCCTGAGCTGATTCCATCGCCGATCCGGCTGGAAAATTACACGGAGGTACTGGCGAACACGCCATTCCACCTGTTCTATTGGAACAGCCTGTACATCGCGATTCTTGTGACAATCGGTACGGTCTTGTTTGCTTCGATCGCCGGCTATGCGTTTGCGAGAATTCCTTTTAAAGGGCGCAATCTCGTCTTCCTGCTTCTGCTGTCGACGATGATGATTCCGAATGAAGTGACCTCGATTCCGATGTTTTTGTTCATGCGTGTACTAGGCTTCATCAATACGCATGTGCCGCTGATCGTGCTCCCGATATTTGGTGCGGGAGGAATCTTCGGAGTTTTCGTCATGCGCCAGTTTTTCCTCGGGATACCGAAGGAGCTGGAGGAGGCCGCGATGATCGATGGCTGCTCGCGCTGGCGAATCTACTGGAGCATCATGCTGCCGCTTGCCAAGCCGGCGATTGCGACCTTGACGATTTTTACCTTTTTGACCAGCTGGAACGACTTTTACGATCCGCTCATTTTCTTGAACGACCGAGAGCTGATGACGCTGCCGCTCGCCTTGTCCTTGTTTACAGACGAAGCGGGAACGGCCTGGCATCACCTGATGAGTGCTTCGGTGATGGCGACCCTGCCCCTGCTGATTGTGTTCTTTTTTGCCCAAAAGCAGTTCATTGAGGGTGTATCGATGACGGGAATGAAGGATTAACGGAGGTGGAGGATATGGACCGCATACTTGAAGCGGATGTCGTGGTAGTAGGCGGGGGACCCGCAGGAATCAATGCAGCACTGGCGAGCGGAAGAATGGGTGCCAAGACGATTCTGATCGAACGCTATGGCTTTCTCGGCGGCATGTCTACAGCTGCCTTGGTGTACCCTTGGATGACGTTTCATACGGAAAAAGGAGACCAGGTGATCAAGGGCATCGCCCAGGAAATCGTGGAGCGGCTGCAGGAGCGCGGCGGTTCTCCGGGGCATTTGCGGGATACAGTTGGCTTCGTTCATACAGTCACGCCGTACCATCCTGAAATCTACAAGCTTCTGGCAGTCGAAATGCTGAAGGAAGCAGGAGTCAAGCTGCTCGTTCACAGCTTTGTTGACGAGGCTGTCGTAGAAGGTGACCGGATCAGAGCGATCCAGATCACGACCAAATCCGGCAGGTACGAGATTCGCGGAAATATCTTCGTCGATGCCTCTGGAGATGCAGATGTGGCGTATTTGTCTGGAGCGCCGACGTACCAGGGCAGGGAAAGCGACGGACGCACGCAGCCGATGACGATGAAGTTTCGGATGCGCGGGGTGGATTTGGAGCAGGTCAAAGCGTACATGCTGGCTCACCCGGAGGATTTCTACCACAAGACGCCGTTTGCAAAGCTTAGAGAGATACCGCTGACAGGTGTCCAAGGCTTTTACACACAGTGGAAGGCATCAGGAGTGCCGATCAACCGTGATCAGGTTCTCTTTTTCACCGGTCCGGAAAAGGATGAGGTACTGATCAACTGCACGCGCGTCCAAGGACTGGATGGCACGGATGTGGAGGATTTGACGGAGGCAGAGGAGATAGGGAGACGTCAGGTTTTAATGATATCTGAATTTTTGAAAAGTAAGATCGCAGGGTTTTCTGGTGCCTCCATCTCTGCAGTCGGAACGCAGATCGGCATTCGGGAAACGCGCAGAATCGCAGGAGCGTACAGCCTGACGATCGAGGACGTGGTGCAGGGACGCAAATTCGCTGACGTGGTCGCACGCAGCGGCTATCCTGTCGACATCCATGATCCATCCGGAAAAGGCGTGATCGCCGCGGATATCGAGGGGGACGGCGCTTACGACATCCCGTATCGCTGTCTGCTGCCGAAAAGGATCGAAAACCTGCTCGCGGCAGGGAGGTGCATTTCGACCACGCATGAGGCGCTGGCGACGACGAGGCTCACTCCGAGCTGCATGGCTACCGGTCAGGCAGCAGGTACGGCGGCAGCCATCGCTCATCTGGATCGAACGATTCCACGAAAGATTGACGTATCCAAGCTGCAGCTAGAATTGCGAAAAGCAAATGCCGTTCTGTAAGTCGTCCGTTACTTTCGCTTGCGATGAAGGGAGTCGAAACGATGAAGAAGTGGAGATTTGTAATTTCTACGGTTGCGATGGCAACGCTGCTGACAGGCATGCTGCCGTTTGGGCAAATGAATGGGGCACAGGCAAAAACGTCGCCCAAGCCGATTGCCAAAATCGCGCTGGTGCCACTGGATGATCGTCCAGTCAATACGTATTTTCCGCAGATGACTGCGAAGGCGGGAGGAGTGGAGACGATCATGCCGGATGAAGACATGCTCGGTCATTTCACGACCCCGGGAGATGGGGAGGAGATTGGCGACTGGCTTCTTGATCAGGCAGACAAAGTCGATGGCTCGGTCATTTCCGTCAGCATGCTCGCATACGGGGGGCTTGTGGCTTCCCGTACCGCCGATCAATCGTACGAGGATGCGCTTTCCAATATCAAGGCGATCAAGCGACTGAAAGCCAAGAAGCCGAAGAAGCCGATCTTCGTATTCGATACGATTCAGCGGCTGGCAGTAACGGCTACCGATCCCGAAACACTGAAATATTACGATCAGATCCGGGAGTGGGCCATTCTCTATGACGAAGTGCACAACCTCGGGATGACGGAAAAAGAGGATCGTCTGGAAGAGCTGGAGGAGCTCATTCCCGAAGCCGTTCTGCAGGATTATCTGGATGCCCGTGAACGCAATCACAAAATCAATTCCTTGCTCATCGATTGGGTCAAAGACGGAACCATCGATTACCTCGTGCTTGCTCAGGATGACGCAGCTCCACACGGATTGCACCGCGCAGAACGGGAAGCGTTGGTGGAAAAAGCGGAGGACCTCGGTGTCGAGGATCGCACAGCGGTGTTTCCCGGAGCCGATGAAGTAGGAACAGTGCTCGTCAGCCGTCTGTCACTCGATCAACTCGGCATCCACCCCAAAGTAGCCGTCGAGTATTCGGGCATAGATGGCAGCGACTGGACGGCGCCGTTTGAAGATACGACGTTTGACGAGAGCGTGGACATGCATATCGTTGCGGCAGGTGGCAAGGCGGTACGTGATGCAGATGATGCGGATCTCGTCCTGATGGTGAATACGCCATCGGAACCAGGGGAGAGCAAAGCCGACCGCAGGGAAGCGCTGGATGATTTTGTCGACGTGATCAACGAGCACCTCGAGGACGGGAAGCGAGTTGCCGTGACGGATGTGACGATTACGAACAAGGCAGACCCCGATCTCATCGAGCGTCTGCAGGACGATGTGAAGCTGCCAGCCCTTCTCTCCTATACCGGATGGGGCACAGCGGGGAACAATATGGGCAGCGCCTTGGGTCAAGCTCTTCAGCGCACCGCCTTTTTGGAAAAGGGAAATCAGTTTGGCGTGCCGTTGACGGTGGATGCGGCTGAGGCACACGTGAATCTGCTGCTCTCCTCGTTTGTCAACGATCACAACTACCGGAACGAAGTCATGGCAGATGCCCGGGAGTTGGTCAAGGAATTGGGCGGAAATGAATGGGGACTTGGCGACGATTTTGAGGAAGTGAACGATTTCGTCGTGGAGGAGCTCGCACCCGAGGTAGAGGATTGGTATGAGAACTACTTCGCGGATCAAATCATCGACATCGGCAAGCGCGGCAACCACACGTTCACTGGAAAGCTTACAAGTCTCGATGACGTAGAAATTGTCCTGCCTTGGGAGCGGTTGTTTGAAGTATTTATTCAACCCGAAATCACAGTCGAGAGACAGTAACCAAATGTACGAACAGGTACGCCATCTGGACAGGTGGCGGCCTTTTTTGTTGTTCAGAAGCTTACCACAATCTTCAGGAAATCTTTACCTGCGATTCATCGAATAAAAGTCAATGGCGAGTAGAGTGAAAGAGAACGGATCAGTACCTTGCGGCAAAAGCAAAGGGGGAGATCAAATGGAGGGGAAAAGGCTGGATCAGGATCGTTTTGACGACTGGTGCGACCATTTGATCGTCAAGGAAGTAGGTACAAAACGAGTCGTTGGGACGTGTCGCCTCCTGCCTGGGAAAAAAGCAGGGACAAACGGCGGGTTTTACTCGGAAACGTTATTTGACCTAAGCCACTCATCGCTCCCTCGTACACGCATGCTGGAACTTGGCAGAAGCTGTGTAGATCCTGCTTACCGCAATGGCAGAGTCATTCAACTGCTATGGGAGAGGATCGCCGACTATGTGAACCTGCACGGGTATGACTATCTGGTTGGTTGCGCGAGCCTCCGCGAGGCAGATCATGAACAGCTGAGCCGCATTCATGCCTTGCTGAAGCGCTTTTCCTTTCTTACAGAGCGATATGGCGTGTACCCGCATCCGTCCTCGAGGCAAACGGGGCTGCGGCCGATAGATGCAGAGGAGAGCCTAAAGCAGATGTATCGCCTTCTTCCTCCCTTAATGAAAGGCTACCTTTGGCTAGGTGCCGAGCTTGCCGAGGAGCCTGCGTACGATCCCATTCTAAGAAGTACGGATTACTTTGTCATCCTCGATCAAAAGCAAATCACGGAAAAATACCGTCGTCGGTTTCTGGATAAATAAACAGAAAAAAGGGAGAGGGTGGTCGCCATGTACCGTTGGATTGGATGGTTGACACGACCAGATCGGCTGCACTTGCTCGGCAAGCTGTAAGCCAACGGGTTAAAGACAATATGAGTGCGGTATTAGGTACACAAGCACCTGTGCAAAGACTGCGCAGACAATATTTTTACCAGGTATGCGTTGCGCTCTATGAATTGCTGTTTGTCAGCCACCGCTTGCCTAAGCAAGGCTTCAAACGATTTTATCCGGAAGGCGAAGAGCATCTGCAATCCGCTCTGCAGAAAGGTAAGGGAGCGATCGTGTATGCACCGCATATCGGCAATTTCTTTTTCGCTTACTGGTATTTAAGTCAGCGTTACCCGTGCCTGGCGGTGGTGACCGCTCAAAGCGCCGAGCTGCGGCCGCTGCGGAGGCATTTGTCCCAAAATGGGGTGGTCTTTCTCTTGGGAGACTTTTCGCGGCCGGAGTTTCCACTCGGACACATGTTTGGAAAAAAGACGCCGCTGCCACGTGGAGCAGCTATGCTGGCATTGGAGGGAAACGCGCCTGTCATACCGTTTTATTGTCGCAGAAAAAAAGGAGTTGCACACCAGCTCACCTTTTTCGCTCCTCTCAACTTGCATGAGCATTACGAAAAAAACCAAACAGCAGAGGCGATGGAGCAGCTATACTCCTTTTTGGAGGATGCCGTGAGAGCGGTGCCCGCGGAATGGCTGTACTGGTTTTATGTGGACGAAAGATGGACGACCGAAGACTATCATGCTGGGGAGGTATCGTAATGGATACAGGAAGCCATCTCTTGTTGGGCGTTACATTGGCTGGACTGGCGCACGCGACCGGATTTGTCGGTACGGATCCGGCAGTGGGTCAGGCGCTAATGATCGCCACTGTGGTGGGATCGCATGCACCGGATTTTGATACGGTAGTCAGATTGCGAGGCATCTCTTCTTACATCCGTTTTCATCGGGGTATCACTCATTCCATCCCCGCCCTGTTTCTCTGGCCGCTCATCATCAGCGTCCCGCTCGCTTGGGGGTTCGATGTGATGGGGCAGCTCGCCACCCTTTATTTCTGGACGTGGATCGCAGTCGTTTTCCATGTCTTTCTCGATATGCTCAATGCGTATGGTGTCCAATGCATCCTGCCGTTGAACCGCCGCTGGGTTCACATGGATGTGCTGGCGATCTTTGAACCGTTTGTGTTTGCGCTGCATGTGGCAGCAGCTGTCTGGTGGCTAGGCTTTGGGGGAGATGCCGTGATGCTCTTTCCCGCGGCGTACGGTATCACTTTCGTCTACATTGGGGTGCGAGCCTGGCAGCATGCTCGGTTAGTCAAGCGCGTAGCCTCGGCTCTGGATACAAATGGAGTCTGCCACGTCATTCCCAGCTTCCATCCCTTTCATTGGCGCTTCGTCGTAGAGACGGGCGATCGGTTCTATACAGGAAAGATTGAGTACGCACATGTGCTTCTGGAAGAGATTTATCCCAAGCAGCAGCGCAATGATATCATACAGGCGACGATCGGGGTCGATGGGGTTCGCGCTTTTCTCGGGTTTGCCCAACGCATTCACGTCACATGGAAAGAGTGCCAGGACGGCTATGAGGTCGTGTGGAGCGATGTGCGTTTCTGGTACAACCGCAAGCTGCCCTTTGGGGTGGATGTCCGGCTGGACCACGATCTCAACGTGGTGCATCATCGCCTGGGATGGCGCAAAAAAGCGTGGGATCCCCCCTATGTCTGAGGGATTCCACGCTTTGACTCAGCTTTATCGCGCTAATGCAGGGAACAACTCGATCAATTCCTGCTGCAAGCCTTGGCTGATTGGGCTCATCGGCAGGCGCAGGGTATCCGAAGACAAAATGCCTTGCTGGGTCAAAATCCACTTGATCGGTGCTGGATTCGACTCTTGGAAAAGCTTTTGAATCATCGGTACGAGGGAATCGAACTTCGTTTGCGCCTGAGCAAAATCACCTTGCTTGGCAAGCTCATACACTTCCACGAATTTTTCGGTTTGAATCATGGAAGAAGCTAGAATGCCACCTGTTGCTCCGTGCTGCATCATGGACAGGAACAGGACATCATCCCCGCACAGGACTGGTTTCGTATCTCCTTTGGTAAGCTCGTGAAGGAGGTCGAGATTGCCTGTGCTGTCTTTGATTCCGATCACGCCATCTAGATCCAGGACGGCTTTGACCGTATCTGCATTCAAGCGTAGACCTGTACGATGGGGGACTTCGTAGGCGATGACTGGAACGCCTACTTGAGACGCCCGACGATAATGTTCGATGACACCTGCATGAGGTGGGCGGTTGTAGTACGGTGTGACGATGAGGACGGCATCCGCTCCCAGCTCGCCCGCAAGC
The DNA here is from genome assembly GCF_003710815.1 of Brevibacillus centrosporus. Lineage (GTDB taxonomy): Bacteria > Bacillota > Bacilli > Brevibacillales > Brevibacillaceae > Brevibacillus > Brevibacillus centrosporus. Next base: position 264,664 of record NZ_RHHP01000003.1, on the reverse strand, counting down.
TCAGTCCGCTTGACGGTCGATACTGTACTGTTGGTACCTGTGCCGATGATGAGGGGAAGCTGCTTGCCGCTCTCTTGTACGACCTCTTTGGTCGCTTGGAAAAGCTGGACAACTTCCTCCCAGGATACAGTTGGAGATTCGCCTGTCGTTCCGTTGACGATGATGCCTTGAATGTTATGTTGTAAAAGCTCCTGAACATGCTTGCGGTAAGAGTCCAGATCCAGCTCTTCATTTGGCAAAAAGGGCGTGATGACGGGTGCATAAATGCCATGCAAATCGCGTGCTTGTAACAATGTGTGTTCCTCCCGTTATGCTTGATGTAAGTACTTTACCATAGCATTCGTTATCAGTGTTATCTATAATAAGTGATATGTAATATCAATAATTTTGAAGTGGTGACGATATGGATCTCACTTATTTTCAGACATTTCGCGAGGTTGCCTATCATCAGAGCTTTACAAAAGCAGCTGGCGAGCTGGGCTATGCCCAGTCCAGTGTGACGATGCAAATCCAGAAGCTCGAGCAGTCGTACGGCGTCAAGCTGTTTGAACGGTACGGGAAAAGCCTGCGCCTAACCTCTGCTGGGGAAGAGCTGCTGAAAATAGCGGTTCAGATGCTGAATTTGTATCAGCAGTCAAAGGAAACGCTGACCTTGCAGGGGGGAGGAACGCTGACGATCGGAACCATCGATTCACTGGCTTCCTACTACCTCCCCGCCTTGATCCAGCATCTGCGGCAAAAGTATCCGACTTTGACAATCAGGCTGCAGCCCGACCGGGAAACCGCCATCGTCGAGAAGGTGAGAGAAGGGGATTATGACATCGGGCTTCTGCTCGAGAGCAAGCCCTCCGATCCGACTCTCGAATGGGTGAAGATCAGGGAGGAGCCGCTTGTGCTATTGGCGAGTCCCGATCATCCGTTAGCTGCTATCGGAACAATCACTCTGGAGCATTTGAGCGACATCGAGTGGATCATGACGGAAGCAAGCTGCAACTATCGGATCATGCTGGAGCGGGTGCTGCAGGAACAGAAGGTACCTTACCGAGTGGGACTTGAGCTGGGCAATCCGGAAGCGATCAAGCGCTGTCTGGTCACAGGGGCCGGTATTGCACTGCTTCCGCTCATGGCAGCAAACGAGGAGATTCAACGCGGGGAGCTGGCGGCCCTTCCCTTTCAGCATCCTGACATTCGCTTGGACCTGCAAATCGTGATGCGGCCGAAGAAGTGGATGTCTCATTCCTTGCAGGATTTTATCGAGCTGCTGCATTAGCGAAAGGCTATCAAGAAGACAGGCCAGTCGGACACAGAGATGTTCGGCTGGCTTTTTTGTACAGCAAGATTTTTGAAGATTCTCAGCCAGTTAAGGCTCTGCCAAAAAGTTTGGCGGAGCCAAGTTTTTTAATGTCGCTGCGCAAAAGTCTCTATACGAAATGAAAAGCTCATGGTAATATAAAACAAAAATGTTCGATGGTGATCGAATGGATAAAATGTATTCAATAAAAATCGAATGGTCAACTGCCTATGAATGTATTGTGAGTCTGTATGTGTATCTGCAGGAAAAGGAGAGAAAGCATTATCAGCTAGGCAGCGAGTGGAAGGAAAAAACGGCAAGGCTGCTGCCGCCTGATTTCGCAAAGGAGCTGGAGGACGAACGATGGGAAGTGCTGCATCGCTTGGTGCTTCTCGTTGCACAGTCGCCGCAAAAAGGTTCTGTCGAGCAATTTCTCGATTGGCTAGCGCAGGTGCCTCCAGGAGAAATCTATGAGCGCATGGCTCCGTGGGTCGATACGATTCCCTTAAATCTAGGGGAGATCCGGGACCATAGCTTGTATTTGCTCACGCGCTGGAACGAGCATTATTTCTCCAAGGTAGAGGCTCGCATTTTGGAGAGACTGGAGGAAAGCACACGCCGGCTGACGGAACAGCTCGGGCAAAAGTCCCCCATGGAGCTGATCGATCAGGTAACGAACGGCATCTGGCTCGAGCCGACGGCGGATTTGCAGCAGGTTGTCTTAATTCCTCAATTCCATTGCGCACCGCTGTCTGTCCTGGATTTCTACCGGGGGATGGCGACGTGCTTGTATCCCGTAGACGATTCTACAGCCGTCCTGCAAAAATTACTGCCGATCACCCAGTGCTTGTCGGATGAAAAGCGGCTAGGACTTTTGCGTATCGTGGCAGAAAGACCAAGTACGTTGACGGAGCTGACACAGCAAATAGGGCTTGCGAAAAGCACGGTGCACCACCATGTGACAGCCTTGCGCAGAGCGGGCCTGATCCGCGCTCATTACACCGGAAGCACGACGATCTCCTACTACAGCCTGCGAGAATCGTTTATCGATCAGCTTCCTAGCTTGCTGCATGCTTTTTTGGGAAAAGGGGACGAAGCCTAAATGAACCAACTTCGGAAGTATTGGCATGCGTATCATCCAGTCGTTCATCTGCTGATGGCAGGGACTGTGTTTGTAGGTCTCACCCAAGCGATGAGCATGCCGTTTCTAGCGATTTATTTGAGTGAAACGACGACGCTTGGACCGGCGTACATTGGGATGATTGCGGGAGCTGGCCCACTGGCAGGCACCGTCGGCGGTTTTCTCGGGGGGATCTTGTCTGACTTGTTCGGCAGACGGAAGCTAATGATTCTCTCGATGATGGTCATGGCAGCTGCTTTTGCCGCATTCGTAGTCGTCAGCCATCCACTTGCCCTGCTGTTCGTCAGTCTCGTAAAAGGGCTGGCGGGATCGTTCTACGGGACGGTGTCCAAAGCGATGATGGGGGATTTGACGCCAGCAGACCAGAGGTTTCGGGTCTTTTCCAACCGATATTTGGCGAATAACCTGGGTGTCGCGATTGGACCGATGCTCGGGGCGTTTCTCGGAATAGCCGGCAGCGGTACAGCCTTTCTGTTGACCGCGCTCGCCTATGTGCTGTTTGCGATTCTATTAGGTGTCGCCTGCAAGCAGTACGCGGTAGGAGATGGGCAGGGGGAAGCGGCGGAAGAGAAGCCGGGGCTTCGGCAAATGTGGAAGGTGCTCAGCCGGGATACGGCTCTATTGGCTTTTGTCTTTGGCGGCATTCTGCTCGTCACGGTTCACGGCCAAATGTCGGTTACACTGTCCCAATATTTGCGGGAACATGTAGTAGAAGGGGTAGCTCTTTTTGGTATGATGATGAGTGCAAACGGGTTTACGGTATTGCTTCTGCAAATTCCACTGACGAGATTGGTAGAGAGATACACGCTGTTTGCGAGAATTGCAGGCGGAGCGCTGCTGATGGTCGCCGGGGAAATAGGTTTTGCCTTTTTGACAGGGTGGACCTTCATGGTGGCTGCGATGGTCGTGTTTACGATCGGGGAGATTTTAATCGTGCCCGCGGAGTACGCCCAGATCGATCAGATCAGTCCGGCCAATATGCGCGGAACCTACTACGGCGCGCAGAGCTTCAGTGAGCTGGGGAGCTTCCTCGGTCCATGGGTAGGGGGAATAATCCTGTCTGCTTACGGAGGACCTGCGATGTTTCTGGTTATGGCTGGCATTGCAATGTTCAGCCTGGTGTTTTACAAGCTAGGCAGTGTCATTTACGAAAGGAAAAAATTGTATACCATATACGGCAATTCTATGGAAAAACAAGGATAAAAGGGCTGGAAACGCTTGCAAAACCAGCCCTAGAACGGTAAAACCAGCCGCCCCCTGGAAGGATTTTCTACATAAAACCTTGAGAAAACCTGAGAAATCCCAAATAAACCATATTTTCAGAAAATAATTGTATACAATAAGCCAAATATCTATTTTTCGCGCGCATATTGTGCTACAATTTTTTTGGACAGACCTAATCTAATGGTGCAGGGGGGATGCAGATGATCACTATGTCACATGTTGTGTATGCAATTGTTACAGTCGCTGTCATTATTGTCATGTTGTTCCGGCGCGGTGTTGTCATTCCATCTTTAATCGGTACGTTTTTGGTAGGCTGGATTTTCAAAGGGGATGTGATCAGTGGCTTCCAAGCCGTGTACAACGCCAATCTTACGGCAGCAAAAGAACTGTTTACAATCTTTTTGATCATTACCTTCATGGTGGCGTTATTGGCGTCGCTGCGGGATATTGGAGCAGACCGCAGAATGATTCGCCCGATCCAGAAGCTGATGGTCAACGGACATGTGGCTTTTTTTGTGCTTGCTATCGTTACGTATGTGATCTCCTTGTTTTTCTGGCCCACTCCTGCTGTGCCGCTTATCGGCGCATTGCTTTTTCCTGCAGCGATTCGTGTCGGTCTCCCTCCGATGGCTGCAGCGATGGCAGTCGCACTGGCGGGTCAAGGGATGGCGCTATCCTCCGACTACATCATGCAAGTAGCTCCGATGCTAAGCGCAAAAGGAGCAGGAGTAGAAACAGGAATGGTCGCAGACAAAGCGATGGTACTGTCGCTAATTACAGGCGGCGTGTCCATTGCCGTCGCTTACCTCATGCACCGCAAGGCTATCCGCAGGGCTGACGCACCCCTCGTTCAAAACCAAGTCGTAGAGTTTCGATCAGTGGAAGAAACGCCAGAGTTTGCGCAGGCAGCGGCGGCAGTAGAAACTCTCCCGCCGAATATTCTGAAATGGTCGAAGATTTTCGCGGTTCTGGTTCCTCTGTCCATGCTGGGTGTCATGATTGTGATGGCAGCGAGTAAATTTGGATCGAACATGGGGGGCTTCGAAGGGGGAGACGGGGCAGCTTTCATCGGTGGGGTAGCTGTGATCCTGTTGATTCTGTCCTGTACGGTGTTTTCGAAGATTGCTGCATTGGATAAGATCAGTGACCATCTGACGGAAGGCTTCGTTTTTGCCTTTAAAGCCATGGGACCAGTGATTCCAATCGCAGGATTTTTCTTCCTGGGAAATGCAGATTTTTCGAAGAGCATTCTCTCGCTAGGTGAGTCGGTTCCTGCCCCCGCGATTTTGTATGATTTGGTCATGTCCGTCCAATACGCGATTCCGGCAAACGGGTTCCTGACTTCATTTGGCATCCTGGTTATCGGGATCATCGCGGGATTGGAAGGATCGGGATTCTCCGGACTGCCGTTGACAGGCTCGCTCTCTGGTGCGCTGGGCCCGACTGTGGGCATCGATCCTTCGACGCTGGCCGCGATCGGGCAAATGGGCTCGGTCTGGTCCGGAGGCGGAACCTTGATCGCATGGTCTTCCCTGGTTGCAGTAGCCGGCTTTGCCGGAGTATCCGTCATTGAACTGGCACGGAAAAACTTTATCCCTGTCGTCTTGGGATTATCGATTGCCACAATCGCGGCTCTCTTTCTCTGGTAGCCGCAGGGCTATCGTCCAGAGGCGGCTCGGAAGCAAGCTTGGGTAGGATTTCTTGGACGGCTCTTGTCAGGATCCGGGTAACGACTCCGGACATTTCCTGCACAAAGGTGAGGCTCGTGTGCTCCAGCACTTTGTGATTTAGCGGTCCGTAGTTGTTAATGATTCCTTTGAGATGAATATGGCCGATGGGAGGCAGCTGCTTATCGAGACTGACTCCTGGCTGCAAAGGCTCTTCCACGACCTGGAGCGTACCGATTTTGTAAAATTGCCCGAGGCAGGCATCGACGGCGATCACGTATGCACGCATATGCTTCTGGGAGATGTGGGAAAGCGTCTTTTGCATATTGAGGGCGTGCACGGGATTGTCCAGCGTTCCGTAAATATGAACGTGCCGCTGTCCCTTCAGCTGTTGGAGAAGCTGACTGCCAACCATCGGTCCTAAGGAATCACCGGAATAGCGATTGGTACCAATGCAGACGATCACAATCTCGGTATACCCGGGATTGTTTACGTAATGTTGAATTAAGGCGTCAGATAAAGAAGCCACTGATTTTTTATCTAGGTAGTGGCAATAATGCAGCATGCAATTCACCTGCTTTCTTCCTTACTTAATTGTAAACCATGGCGATGGAATCAAGAAATACAGAAAAAGTTAAAAGTGTTTGTCATTTTTATAAATAGATATGGTATACAATATACCATTATGGAGAGGATGTGTGAATGAGGATGACTAAGGCATTTCTGTTAACACAAATGACATGGCCAGAAGTGAAAGAAGCGCTGCGTACCGTGAAAATAGCGGTGATTCCTCTGGGCGCACATGAACAGCACGGGCCACATATGGCGGAAAGCTGCGATGCCGTTTTGGCTGAAGAGATGGGAAAACGACTGGTGGAGAAGCTGTATCCGGAAGCCCTCCTGACCCCTACGATCAACATGGGAGTGTCACCCCACCACCTCCATTTTCCCGGGACGATCTCTCTGGAGCCGACAACGGTGATTGCAATTTTGCGCGATATGATCAAATCGTTAAAACAGCATGGCATAAAGCAGTTTCTGATCTTGAACGCCCATGGTGGAAACCAGGCGACACTAGGGGTGGCCACGGAGACACTGACGCGGGAACTTGATGTTCGCATCTACTATGCCAAGACGACAGCATCTGCCAAGGATGTCATGGATCGGCGTCTGGAGTCCAAGCTGTATGGCCACAGCTGCGATCGCGAAGTATCCGAAGCCTTGTATCTGGCCCCGCATATCGTCCGGCAGGATCGGCTCGAGGCGGCAGACTATCAGGAAGGCAGATGGAAGAAGCTGCGCCCTGGAAATCCACTGCAAGGCTTCTACTATTATGAAGAAATGACGCGCAACGGATGCATCGGGGACGCGACAAAGGCGAGCTATGAAATCGGGCAGGAAATCGTGGAGACCGCTCTGGAGAGACTGGCTCATGCTGTCAAAGAGCTTATCTAAAGGAAGGCCGTACGTTTTTCTTTCTGCCATTGCTGCTTATTTGCTGTCCGCCTTCTATCCCTCACCGTTCCTGCATGGGGTCATTTCCGTACTGAGCATTCTCATTATCTTGATGGTGTTTCCCTTTGTGCCGCGCTTTGTACAGGGGCTCAGTGCCTTGTTCCTGCTGATTGGAGGGAGCCTGCTGCTGGCAAGTGGTGCTGCGTGGACACAGTTTGTCACGGGCTTTGGCAATATGCTGAACATCTTGAGTCTCTTTGCCCTGATTCCCTTTATTGCGCTGCCGATTGAGCTCGGGAACTACGCCAGCAGGATTCAGCAAATGATCCAGCGGACGATCAAGCGGTCTGGCTTGCTGTATTCGATGACCGCCAGTCTCTCGTATATTTTAAGTTCCTTTATGAATATCGCGACCTTGCCCATGGTTTATCAAACCATTCGGCCATCCCTGGAATTATTTCCTATCGAACAAAAGGAACGCTTCATCAGCCGGGCGATCACCCATGGGTACAGCATGCCAATCGTTTGGACGCCGGTCGCTCCGATCGTAGGGATCATTGTGGAGATGACAGGCGTGCGCTGGAGCGCGATTTTACCCATCATGATTCCGTTCAGTCTATTCGGTCTGCTCTTGGATGGGCTCATGGGACAATGGATCGCCAAACGAAGAAGGAAGCAGCTGGATTCCGTAGTGATCCGTGAAATGGCGGCAGCACGGCAAGTGGTGGAGGAGCAAAAGCAGCAGGCACGTAAGCCAAGCCATCCCGTTCATATTCTGCTGGCAATTCTCATCTTTACGGGTCTGATTGCTTTGCTCGAGAGGTATACGTCCTACAGCTTTTTATTGCTGGTATCGGTAGCCGTCATTCCGTTTGCTCTTCTGTGGTCGGTTATGATCGGTACAGGCGGGTTGTTTTTGCAGAGAAGCAAAACGCTGCTCCCTGCGCAGCTGATGAAAATGAAGGAGCAGTTCATTGTGTTCCTGAGCGCGGGCTTCATGATTTCCGCGATCCAGACCTCTGGGGCAGGGCATGTCCTCAATGGCTGGATCATGGCAGGAGAGAATCTGGTGGGAGCGGATCTGTTTCTGCTGCTGATTCCGCTGATTCCACTCGGGCTTGCCTTTGTCGGGCTGCATCCGGCTGTAGGTTTGGCGCTGACGGCGGAGTCGCTCAATCCTCACGCTTTGGGCATCTCCCCGGAGCTGACAGCGATTGCGATGCTGACAGGAGCGGCCACTGCCTTTCTGATGGGGCCGTACAATGCCACGGCAGGGATGATGGCCAATCTGACCAAGCAGAGTTCCATCCGAATTTCCAACTGGAATGCGCCTTTTACATTGGCTTACCTGGTCATGTCGATGTTCTTACTAATTATTCTGAAAAAAGTGTGTTGACAGACGAGCCCAGGTACGCAATAATTGGTTCATAAGAAGTTTGGTATACAATATACAAAATACAACTGAATCTGCTCACCCTACTTTTTTCCAAATTGAGAGGAGTGCTTTTAGATGGCAGAAACAATGACAAAACCAGCTTTGATGAACAAAGAAGAGTTCCGTTATGCACTGGAGCAAGCGATTGAAGGGAATGCGGTTGCGAAAGCACCTTTCACGACGATGTGGGCAAACGGAGAATTGAAGAAGGAGCACTTTGCCGCTTGGGTAGAACAGCACTACGCTTACGTTGGCCCATTCGCTGAATACCTCGCTTACATCTACGCGAACTGCCCGCATGAGGACGCAAGAGACTTCCTGCTCCAAAACATGTGGGAGGAAGAGCTCGGGGGAGATCGCCACACCGACCTCTTGATCCGCTTCGGGGAAGCCTGCGGAACGACTCGCGAGCGTGTAGAATCGATGGAGCATCTGCTTCCTGAAACGATTGGCCTGCAATCCTGGTGCTACCGCATGGCGTTCAAAGAAAACTTCCTGTTCGCGACAGCTGCTCTGGTCGTTGGTCTCGAATCTCAAGTGCCTGCGATTTACCGCAGACAGACTCCGGTTCTCCGCGAGAAATACGGCTTTACGGACGAAGAAGTGGAATTCTTCGATCTGCACATCGTCTCCGATGAGATCCACGGCGAGCGCGGCTATCAAATCGTTCTGGAATATGCAAGAACGCCGGAAGATCAACAACGCTGCATCGAAATCGTGAAGGAAGCCACCAAAATGCGCAGAATGTACATCGCGGCTATCTCTCGTGAATTTTGTTTAGAATAGTCTGTCTTCCATAGCATCCAAACATACCCGAGAACGACTATCTTCTCGGGTATCTCTTTAAATAAGACCCCAATGATAGGAACGAAAGGGGAACGACATGGCGATTGAAACGACCGTACAAACCTTTAAAAACCTGATCAACGGCGAATGGGTAGACTCACTTAGCAACGCCACCTTTGAGAGCAAAAATCCGGCAAAGGAAAGCGATGTCGTCGGACGGTTCCAAGCTTCGGTCGAAGCAGATGTGAATCAGGCGATGGAAGCAGCCGAGCGGGCTTTTCAAACCTGGCGCAGCGTGTCCCCTACGAAACGTGCAGAGATCTTTTACAAGGCAGCAGATTTGCTGGAAGCCAAGCTGGATCAGTACGCGGAGGAGTTGACCAGAGAAGAGGGGAAGACACTCGCGAGCAGCAAAATGGAAGTGAAGCGATCCGCTCAAACCCTGCGCTATTACGCATTCGAAGGATTGAATATTGCCGGGGAAACGCTCCCTTCCGAGGACCCGACGATCTCCATCTACACGAAAAAGGAGCCGCTTGGCGTCGTCACTGTCATCACTCCGTGGAACTTCCCGATCTCCATTCCGGTTCGGAAAATCGCCCCTGCGCTGGTGACTGGGAACACGGTAGTTTTCAAGCCGGCTTCGGATACGCCGCTCATTGCCCTGCGACTTGTCCAGGCGCTGCATGAAGCTGGACTTCCGGCAGGTGTGATCAATTTCATCACTGGCTCAGCCTCTCAGACAGGAAATGCACTCGTCACGCATCCAGCAGTCAAAGCGGTTACCTTTACGGGCTCAACCAGTGCAGGTGTGGCTATTCAACGCTCCGTGCGTTTGTCCACGCGCGTACAGCTCGAGCTCGGAGGGAAAAATCCTCTGCTGGTCATGGAGGATGCGGATCCGGAGCAGGCAGCCGAGCTTGCGATCAAGGGCGGCTTCGAGCTGACAGGCCAGGCTTGCACAGGCACCAGTCGTGCTATTGTGATGGAATCCGTGCATGACCGTTTCGTCCAGGCGCTGATCGAAAAAACGAAGAAGCTGAATATTGGAAATGGAAGCAAGTCGGGCGTGGAGATTGGGCCGCTAGCCAATGCCAGCCAGCTGAAAAACGTGCTTGCCTATATCGAAATCGGCAAAGGAGAAGGAGCTTCTCTCGCATACGGTGGAGAGCAGCTGACAGGCGGTGAATATGAGGAGGGCTATTTTGTCCGACCCGCGATTTTCACGAATGTGACTCCTTCTATGCGAATCGCGCAGGAAGAAATATTCGGACCTGTCATTTCCGTCATCCGTGTCGGCTCGTTTGAAGAGGCAATGAAGGTGGCCAATGACGTCGAATACGGCTTGTCGGCGGCGATTTGCACGCAGGATTCAGCGAGGATTCAGTATTTTGTAAACAACATCCAGTCCGGTGTCGTCAAAGTCAATCGTCCGACAACCGGGAATGCACCGCATGTACCTTTTGGCGGCGTCAAAATGTCCAGCACGGCAACCTACCGCGAATCGGGCAGGGGAGCGTTGGAATTCTACACGCAGATCAAGAGTGTCTATCACGGCATGTAAGAGATGAGAGAATAGGAGGCAATGCCAACGATGAAATCGGTTATGAAGCTGGAATTAGATGAAGCAAAAGTGATGATCGAAGCGGCAAAAAAGGCGGCAGAAGAGGTCAACGCACTCGAGTCGATCTGCATCGTGGACGATGGCGGGTACGTGATCGCGCTGGAGCGAATGAACGGAGGACGAATCACAGGACCGGAAATTGCCATAGCCAAAGCGTTTACCGCGAGCGGTCACAAACGCTCCACCCATCTGTTCAACCAACCGGGCGGACCCGCGACGACTACGGGGGAAGCATTCGGCATCCACGTGATGCTGCCAGGTAAGTTTGCTATCTTCGTAGGAGGCTTCCCGATCGTTGTGAACGGAGCCGTCATCGGTGGAGTCGGGGTCAGCGGAGGAAATGGGGAGCAGGATACGGCGGTAGGCACGGCAGCATTGAGAGCCCTGCAGGAGTATTTGGGGGCTGAGTACGAAGTGATGACGCAAGCAGACATCAAGAAGTAGGATATAGGCAGCCCGATCATGCCATCCATGAAAAGGTAGGTGAAGAGGGGCGATGGTGCTCTGGAATCTGTTCCTCGGATTTTTCCGAATCGGCATCCTGGGCTACGGTGGAGGTCCTACGATGATCCCCCTCGTTCACGCCGAGGCCGTCCAGAAATACGGCTGGATGACGGACGAAGAATTCACGGACGTTTTGGCGATGGGAAATGCTCTGCCGGGACCGATTGCTACGAAAATGGCAGGGTATATCGGCTATAAGGTAAAGGGTGCGGCAGGCGCTGCGGTAGCGATCGTGGCGATGGTAATACCGGTGCTCGTCGCGATGATACTGCTCCTGGGACTCATTTACAAGCTGAAGGACTCAGGCATCGTTGGAGGCATGACGCATGGTGTGCAGCCTGTGATCGGAGTCATGATGGCGGTCATGGCGTACGAGTTTTTTCTGAAATCGTGGAAAAGCTGGGTGAAGAGCAAGACGATAGCCTGGACGATCGTGTCTCTCGTAGCGCTGGCACTGTTGAATGTAAATCCTGGCCTGCTCATCGGGATCGCACTTGCATACGCCTTTACCGAATCGACCTATCTGGTCAGAAAACAGAAGAAAAAACAGGCTGATTCGCCAGACAGGGGTATATCAGCATGATCCTGCTACATGTATTTTGGGCCTTTTTCATCCCGAACATATTGGGCTATGGCGGTGGGCCGCCGATTATTCCGCTGCTGCAGGCAGAAGTCGTCGATCATTACGGCTGGATGACATTGGAACAATTCGGGGATGTGCTTGCTTTAGGCAATGCCCTTCCAAGTCCGATTGCCACCAAGCTGGCTGGCTATATCGGCTATCAGGTGGCGGGAATCCCCGGAGCGATTGTCGCGCTGATCGCAACGATTGCCCCGACTGCGATCGCGATGGTCATTCTGTATAAATTTTTGCATCTTTTCAAGAACTCGCCTCAGGTATCGGCGATGACGCAAATCGTGCGACCGATTGTAGCCGTTTTGCTAGGAATCCTGGCCTTTCAGTTCTTCGCGAGCGCTTATGAGGCCACTGGAATCTGGCAGACAGCAGCACTGACTGCAATCAGCCTCCTCACACTGGAAAAGCTGAAAATCCATCCAGGAATCGTAGTAGCGGGAGCGCTAGTTTACGGAGGCGTATTTTTGCAATAGGGCAATGGCTGTGTCTTTGAAAGGGTTGTTGTATATCGATAATCATATCGATTAAACTAAGGAAAACAACTCTCGGAGGTATACCAGATGCCAGACACGCCAGTAATTTGGAAAGATGAGGATTTAAGCCCGATTCGGGACAAAGTATACGATTATATCAAGCAGGCTATCGTTCAAGGCATCTATAAATCAGGGGAACGAATTATTGAAAGAGAGCTGGCGGATCAGCTAAATGTCAGCCGCACCCCGATCCGTGAAGCACTGTTCCGACTGGAATCCCAAGGCTTCGTGAAAACCTTGCCGCGCAAAGGAGTCGTCGTCTCCCAGCTTTCTCCGGAAGAAGTCGTAGAAATTTTCACAATTCTTGGCTCCCTGGAAAGCTTGGCGATGAAAATGGCAGCCCAAAAAGCAACGCCAGAGGCTCGTGAGGAGCTCAAGCGTATTATCGATGAGATCGACGCTGAGTTTTCCAAGCCGGAAGTGAACCAGGAATATAAAAATTTCCACTTCGATATCAACGACGTTATTTTCCGGGCGGCTCAAAGCCCAAGACTGACGCAAATGCTGGATGGTTTGTCCGATTATATCCGAGCGTTTGTGCATGTGGGCTATGAGCTTCCGGGCAGGCAGCGCAAAGCCATGGAGGAGCATCGGGAGATTGCCATGGCGGTATACAACGGTCAAGCAGAGCTGGTTGAGAGCTTAACCAAAATTCATTTGGAGAATTCCAAACGAGCGTATTTGGAAGCGCTCGACAAGCAATAGCAGCAGGACGTCCCACATTCTTACTGCAGATGGAGGTGTTTCAATGCCAAACGTAAAATTACATCAAAACGGTCAAGTATATGAACAAGAAATCGGTGCGAACAGCAACTTGGTCGTTTTGGCAGGAATTAAAAAATTCCCTCATCTGAAGTATGGATGTGGTATGGGCAAATGTACGAAATGCACGGTCAAGGTATTGGCAGGCGGGGAGAGTCTTCCTGAGCCAAACTGGAAGGAAAACAAGATGCTCGGGGAAAAAATCACCCAGGGTTATCGATTGGCGTGCCAGCTCTACATTCACGAAGACATCGAGATCTGTCAGGAAACGTAGGAGCTCTAGAAATTACTACTATCACATTCTTACAAATGGAGGGTTTGAAGATGAGCGAATATATTATGGTATCCACAACCGAACGGTACAAGACGGTTACTGAAAATCCGGATCTGGAAGTAGTCTCTGCATACGAATACTATTTCTTCGGCAAGAAAAAGACGACATTCTCCATCTGCAAAATTAAAAACCCAATTACAAGAATTGTGATTCAAGGTGTTTCGGAAGTGTTTCCGGACAACAGCATTCCGATCAAGGTGTTCCCGAAGTTTGAGACAACGACAGAAATCGAAAAAGAGATTTACGAGCTGGATTTGGACGACGACAGCAAGATTGTGAAGGTCCATTAAGCGGATCGTGGAAAGACGAGGAGCGGGCGAAGGAGCCGGTTCCTTTTTTCTTTGTACGGAGGCGGGGAGGCGGGTAGGAAACGAAAAAATGCATCCCGGAAACGTTTCTCACGCTCCCTGCGAATGCATGTTTTTTCGTAAATGGCAGAGTATTCTGCCTGTTTTTGTTATTGAGCGGCGTTGATGCGTCTTTGGGCGATTTTGTTGAGACGCTCTACGTCTTCTTCCCCCCAGGAAACGGTCACATCTCCCGTTACGAAGGTTTGGCACGCCAGCCGGAAGCCTTGCCCGATCTTGTCATTTCCGAGGCGGTCGATTTCTTTTTTCATGACCTTGCTGAGGTTTTCCTGTCCATCTACGATCTGTACGCGACAGGTACCGCATAGTCCGCCACCGCATTTGAATGGAACGGCTCCTTCGTACCGAATAGAAGTCCTGAGAAGATTTGCGTCTTTATCCACTTCGATGGTCTTTCCTGACGTATGAAAAGTAATAGATGGCACAAGATTCCCTCCCTCGTTGTTATAAAACAAGTATATCACAGAGATTTGGTTTATGGTATACCAAATACGATGTTTTTGCTATGATAGAGGGAAATCACATGTTTACAGGAGGACTTATGATCAAGATTGGGGTTATTGGCTACGGAACCATCGGGGAAGATGTCGTACAAGCAATCAGGCAGGGCCAAGAGGGAGAGATACAGGTCACGTCCATTCTGGTCCGCGATCGATCCAAGTATCAGGTGACAGAGGACATTGCGGCGTTGATGACGGAGAACGAGTCGGACTTTTTTGAAAACGATTTTGCTCTTGTCGTGGAGAGCGCGGGGCATCAAGCGGTAAAGCTGTATGGTGAAAAGGTTCTGGAGCATGGAGCCGATCTGATTATCGTCAGCGTAGGTGCCTTTGCGGACGAAGAGCTGCATACACGCCTCATGCAAAAAGCGGCGGAACTCGGACGCAAGATCATTGTCCCGTCTGCAGCCATCGGAGGGTTGGATCGGATCGCTGCAGGTAGCCTGGGGCCGATGGAGGAAGTCACACTCGTTACACGCAAGCCTCCGAAAGCCTGGTATGGCACGATGATTGAGCAGCAGGTTTCCTTGGCTGACTTGACAGAGCCGTACTGCGCTTTTGAAGGAGTGGCGAGAGATTCGGCAAGGCTGTTTCCCGAGAGTGTAAACGTGTCCGCTGCTCTGAGTCTGGCTGGAATCGGATTTGACCAAACGAAAGTAAAGGTGTTCGTCGACCCGCATATCACACACAACACGCATGAGATTGAAGCCAGAGGAAAGTTCGGGCAAATCAAGCTGCAAATTCAAAATACACCGTCCGCGCGCAATCCGAAAACCGGGTATATTGTCGCCATGAGCGTCTTGAAAACGCTGCGTGATCGGGCGTCTCACTTCGTCATTGGCGTGTAGAGGCAACGGTTTCGCACGCGCAGCCATTTGAAATGTTTGTCCTTCTCCTGGCATATGGTAGTGGGGAGGAGGGGGACAGGATGGCGGAAGAAAAGGCGTTTGTAGCGCTGCGAATCGTGACAGGCATCATTTTTCTGGTGCATGGCGTCTCCAAGCTGCAGAAAGGAATGGCTGTGGTCATGTCTTCGTTCGGCGACCTCGGATTGCCGACTTGGCTAGCGTATCCGGTGATGGCTATCGAGGTCATCGGGGGTCTGGCACTGATCCTAGGAGTAGGAATACGAGTTGCGGCCTGGGGGCTGGCGGTCATCATGGCGGGTGCAATCGCGACGGTGAAGTGGAAGCATGGTTTTCTGGGGAGTGGCGGGCAGAACGGCTACGAATTCAATCTCATCCTGCTCGCAGTCACAGTATGTGTAGGGCTGAAAAAACAGAAAAGAGACCGGGTTGAACGCATGTGAGATGCGCTTTTCCTGGTCTCTTTTTCCATGGATCATGAGGAGAGAAAGTCGTAGCTATCGGCAGAGACAGAATCGAGAAAAGGACTCACTTTGCCGATGCTGTACAGATGCAGCTCATGCATAGCACGTGTGCAGGCTGTATAAAACAGCTTTCGTTCACTCTCGCGGCTGTAACGCTCTGCTGAAGCATCATAGATGAGAACCGCGTCAAATTCCACTCCTTTTGCCAAGTACGACGGGATGATCAAGACCTCGGTCTCATAGGAAATCGCGCGAGTACCGATCATGCGGATATCCAGCTTGTCGCGAAGAGTTTCATAAGCCTCCTGAGCCTCTTGCGCTGTCTTTGTGATGACCGCGATGGCTTGATGTCCTTCAGCTTTGAGCTCCGCAATTCGGCCGACGATTTGCTCTGCGAGTGCTTCACGATCCTGGACGACCGTCACGCTTGGCTTTCGCCCGGCGCGCTGGAATGGCTCGATGCGATCCCCGTCCTTCACTAGCTGGCGGGTAAAGGTGACGATCGGCTCTGTGGAACGGTAGCTTTTGGTCAAGACAAACGTTTCCGTCTGCTCCGGCTCATACAGCGAGGCGACTGCCTCAAAGCTTGAGCTTTCGTAGGCATGGGCGTAGATCGCCTGATTCCAGTCTCCCAGAACCGTCATTTTGGCGCGCGGGAACAGTCGTTGCAGCAGAGCAAATTGGAATGGCGAGTAATCCTGGGCTTCGTCGATGAACACATGGCGGACGATGTTGTTGGTCTGAAAGCCCTCCAGCTTTTCCTGCAAATACAAAAACGGCGGTGTGTCCTCATAGGTCAGCTCGTTTTGATCCAGTCGCGCTAAGGTTTGGGCACAGATTTCGGACCATTGGGAGGGCCGCTCGTCTGCACCAAAAATAGACATGGTCAGGGGAGAATCAGTGAAGAGCTGACGATACGTTGCTGTCGAATCAATAAACTGCAGCTCACGCACCCACGTGCGCAGCGGTTGAAACTGTTTTTTTACGATTTTCGCCGCTAAGAGCTCCTGCTCGCGATCGAAGTCGTTGAACGTATCTTCCCGGAACTGGTTTTTCCGGCGCAGCTCCTGATAGACAGCGGCAAAAGCGTCTTTGTCCAAAAGCTCCAGCTCATCTTCCACCCACGGCTTGCTGCGTTCTACACGCTCGTGCTTCTTCAGTTCGCCGAGCAGCCATCTGGCGACCAGGGTCATCCGATTGGGAATCGAAATCGAGGGATCCAGGGAATAAAAGTGATCGCTGATACGATTGGCGCTGATGAGGGTCCGGTCGCGAAATTTAAGCGGGCGGAACAAAATTCCGCTTTCTTTGAGAGCGGTCGCGTAGTCATCGATCACCTGCATGAATCGCGGAGATGTTTTCATCCGGATGCCAGCGATCCTTTCAGGGTAGCCGGGCTCTTCCATGGCCGTCAACACGTATTCCATCTGGGTGAGTGGGTGCTCCAGCTGAAAGATCGAGCCGAGACGATGCTCCGCGTATTCTTGAAAGGTCGTCTGCTGCATGTTTTCTTCCCCCAGCTCAGGCAGCACGGTGGAGACGTAGCTGTTGAACAACGAATTGGGGGAGAACAATACGATTTGCTCGGCACGCAGGGTTTTCCGGTAACGGTACAGCAAGTAGGCGATGCGCTGCAGGGCGGCCGACGTTTTGCCGCTTCCGGCTGCTCCGGAAACGATGACGAGACGGCTCTTGTCGTTGCGAATGATGCGGTTTTGATCGCGCTGGATCGTCGCCACGATGCTCTTCATTTGCGAGTCAGCCTGCTTGCCCAGCACTTCCTGCAGCAGCTCATCCCCGATGGTCACACCCGTATCAAACAGATGGAGCAGCTTTCCATCGCGGATGACGTACTGACGCTTGCAAGTAATTTCACCCGTGACCGTGCCGCTCGGGGTCTCGTATGTGGCAGGTCCAGGAGCGTAATCGTAGTAGAGACTTGAGATCGGAGCGCGCCAGTCATAGACCAGAAACTGCTCCTCGTTCTTATCGAGTAAGGAAGCAATTCCCAAATAAACGGGCTCTGACGCAGAATCGGTTTCCTCCCGAAAGTCAATTCGGCCGAAATACGGAGATTGAACCAGCCTCCGAAGAGTCCGCAGTTGCTGTATCGCGTGGCGATGGACACGTTCTCTCTCAGAAAGCACCTCTGCTTGCTGCTTGATGCTGGCATAGGTTTCGGCTGCTTCACTGGCATCCTCGAAGTTGACAGTGACATCGTCCCAAAAATGCTTGCGGATTCCAACGATGTCAGCACTGACTTCGGTGACATGCTCCTGCAGGCTGTCGATCTGTCGATTGATCTCGGAAATGACCTGCACGACCCGCTGTTGTTCCTTTTGTCTGTCTTGGTCAGCTTCGTTCATGATACCGCTCCTTTTCTTGCCCATTTTTGGTCTGAGGGGTTTGACAACTACCCCGGTGATGTGATAAGATAATATTGGGTAAAAATAATCGATATATTAAAACTACATCAAAAGACCAATTCCCATTGTAGCATAGAGGACTTGGTGTTTCAACATGTATATAACTTTTACGAAAACGGTAGCGGGGTGCGCAGGCACTCCGCTTTTTTGCTGAATCAGAAAGTATAAACGACGTGAGCCATCTACCTGATTCAGCATGAATAGTCTTCCGATAAATAGCGGTCGCTCCTACTTGAGAAGGCATCGATAGAAGTTTTTTCCACCGCAAGGGCTGTGATGAACCGGCTCGCCGCTCCCCTTCAATAAACAGACTGCTCCCACCAGCTCGTGGAAAAGAGAATGATGGAGCTTTTCTCTTCTGCAGGAAGTACGGCCATCATTGTCATCCCGGGCCCAAGCATCCACTGCCCGTTTAGCTTGGCTTCGATGGTGCTCATAGGCGGTACCATCCGGGTCGTGACGGCTGCTCCCCCGCGTGGCAAAACGTTGTCTCCTGTAGCGAACAGTATTTTTCCTTGAGGGGGTGGACAGGCGCTGAGTTGGGCATAGCTCGCACTAACGGCCGTGGAGGTTTTGGCCCCCGTGATGGACTCGGTTTTCCCGAACCAGATTTGGACTTCGGCGGGGTGCTCGGAGTAATTGGTCAGCTGCCAGCTATGAACAAAGAGAATCACGCCAGAACGGAAGGGATTGGACAGGGCACCAAATCCTTGAATTTCTCCACCAGCGGTTATTTTTTCCGTTTGGCCAAGAAAATATTTACAGTGAGCGGCTATCGACATGGGGTAGGGAACATGAATTTGCTTAGGTGTCTGATCCGAAATGGGTGGTGTAGGAAAGGGATAGTAGCCCATTTGCATGTAGACATCTGGGACGCCGTAGTAATAAGGGGATTGGTTGAACGAGGACTTTGCCATCGGTTCCTCTCCTTTGGGTGTAGTAACCCTACAGCATATGATTTACGCCCAAGCGAGGTGCGGGAAGCAAAAAACGCCCGAACTGCTGCTAGACGCAGCCGCGGACGTTTTTGCAAAGAAGTCGGTTCGATTCGCTTAGGATACGACCTTCCAGGCGTGGATGGCGAGCAATGCCCAGCCAATGAGAAACAGTACGCCGCCAATCGGGGTGATCGCTCCCAGGACTTTGACACCCGACAGCGCCAAGGCGTAAAGACTGCCGGAAAAGACGATCGTTCCTACGAAGAAGCACCAGCCTGCCCAAGAAAGTCCTGCGGCACCCGGATACCATTTGAGCAATAACGCGACCAGCACCAGTGCCAGAGCGTGTGTCGTTTGGTAGGTGACCCCGGTATGGAAAATGCCGAGGGAGTACTCGTCCAGTTTTTCTTTAAGGGCATGGGCTCCAAAGGCACCAAAGGCAACAGACAAAAATCCGCTGATACTGCCTAGCAGCAGAAACAGTTTCATGCGTGTTTCACTCCTCACGTCCTATCATCGTCATCGTGACTATTTTACAGTATAGGGGCGCACATTGCCCAATTGCAATTTGATGAACAGTGTCTTGGACTACCGTACAGACCGCTTGTCAACTCCCGACATAAAGTGTAGTACGCAGTGGCAACGTAAACCGCCGCTGTTTCGGGAGGTGAATAGATAAGATGAACAAATGGCTCTCTCTTGCTGGCGGTCTTGTTGGTGGCTACGCTTTGTTGAAAACTCCACTCGATGGTACCTTCCTGAACGGACTGAATCCGTTGGTAGATGGGATTGGCCTGATCGCAATGCTGGTCTTTTCGGGTGCTCTTATTTATGCAGGTGTACGCGATTGGTTCCAGAAGTAATGCGCGGCGTCCCAGCGTAAAGCAAATCAAGAGGCGTCTCCTTTTTGAGGGAGATGCCTTTTTCCTTTATACAGTAAGAATTTATAGGATTCTTAGCCAGTATAAGTGCAACTAAGGCTCCGCCACCAAGTTTTCTAAGAAAAATGTGCAAGTCAGCCTCTCTTTTCTCCGAATGCTGGCTTCTTTTGTCATCCTTCTCCATATATATAAAATAGGCTTTGGCAAATGGGAGGGGAAAGACTGTGACCAACGAAGAACGCAAAGAGCTAGAGCGGTCGATTGATGAAATTACTGAAATTGCCAAGGGGTTTGGTCTCGACTTTTATCCGATGCGCTACGAAATCTGCCCGGCGGATATTATTTATACGTTTGGAGCCTACGGAATGCCGACGCGGTTCTCGCACTGGAGCTTCGGAAAATCCTTTTATCGCATGAAGCTGTCGTACGATCTCAATTTGAGCAAAATCTATGAACTGGTGATCAACTCCAATCCGTGCTACGCCTTCTTGCTGGATGGCAACTCGCTGATCCAGAACAAGCTGATCGTAGCGCACGTCTTGGCACACTGCGATTTTTTCAAGAACAACATGCGCTTCTCCAACACGAACCGAGACATGGTGGAGAGCATGGCTGCCAGCTCGGAGCGCATCCGTCAGTACGAAATCGAATACGGCAAGGAAGCCGTGGAGGATCTGCTCGATGCGAGCCTGGCGATTCAGGAGCATATCGATCCGAGCCTGATGCGACCCAAGCTGCGCTGGAAACGCGAGCCGGAGGAGCCTGCAAAATCTGCAAAGAAAGGAAAGACAGACCGCCGTTCTTCATACGACGACCTGTGGGGTCTGGACCGTCAAGAGAAGACGGAGACCGAACCGGTAAAGCCTCTCCGCAAATTCCCACCGTCTCCGGAAAAGGATTTGCTGCTGTTCATCATGGAGTACAGCAGTGTTCTGGAGGATTGGCAGCGCGATGTCTTGACCATTGTACGCGATGAAATGCTGTACTTCTGGCCGCAGATGGAGACGAAGATCATGAACGAAGGCTGGGCTACCTTCTGGCACATGCGCATTTTGCGGGAGATGGAGCTGACGGAGGCAGAAACGATCGATTTTGCGAAGCTGCACTCCTCGGTTATTCAGCCTTCGACAACGAGCATTAATCCGTACCATCTGGGGCTCAAAATTTTCGAGGATATCGAAAGACGCTGGGATAAGCCGACGAAGGAAGAGCAGGAGCGGTTTGGCCGCAAGCCAGGTGAAGGACGCTCCAAGATTTTTGAAGTGCGCGAGCTGGAGTCGGATATCAGCTTCATCAGCAACTTCATGACCAAGGATTTGGTGAGCGATCTGGATTTGTACATGTTCGGCAAGCAGGGGAATGACTGGATCGTAACGGATAAACAATGGGAGCAGGTGCGAGACGGTCTGGCAGGCACGCGGGTCAACGGTGGGTTCCCTTACGTGATGGTGCACGATGGCGACTATTTGCGCGCAGGCGAGCTGTTTTTGAAGCATCACTTTGAGGGTCTGGAGCTGGATGTGAAGTACGTCGAGAAGACATTGCCGCACGTCTATACCCTCTGGGGGAAAAATGTGCATTTGGAGACGGTCATCGAGGATCGGCAGGTCTTGTTTACGTACGATGGCAAAAAGGTGCATCGCCGGTTTTTGTAAAGATCAGTGAGTCGAAAAGGAAAAGCAAAAAGACTTCCTCCCCCAGCCTTGCATCGGGGGAAGAAGTCTTTTTTTACCTAGGCAGCCACACGAGTTGCCATCAGCATCCGTGAATTACCGGAGGACAGCCTCTATGGCATGGAGCTGCTCTGTTTGATGGACATTCCGCCGCCGCCCGAATTACTGCTCAACGCAAGGTCATACAAGTCATGCGCGTTAGTCACATCGATCTGGACGACGATAGAGCTATTGGGCTCGAGCGTGATTTGGTGATCGAGATATTTCCACCTTTCATTCCTGTGCCCCTCCCTTATTATTCTGTCTCCTCTTTTGAAGCAAGAAGCTTCAGCAGCATTTTTTTCTTCATGTTTTCTTCCACCATGAGAGTATTGCGGATTTTTCTAGCAAAAATAGGTAGAAGAACAAGCGGTACGAAGTCAAAAAACAAGTTATGGTATATTCGTGTAAAGCTATGCTGTGGGCATTTCAGGTAGAAGTCAGGCCGTGTGTGAAGGCGCATGCCCAACAGGGAAAGCAGGGAGAGCTGCCAATCTCTTCTCAAAAGCAGAATTTACGAGCAAGTCCATATAAGCGCCGCGCGTTTCGGAAAGGACCAAAAAAGGCAAAAAGGCGCCGTTGAACGGGTGTAAACAGGGCAGTTGCGACTGCAGATTCCAGCAGGAAGAGATGAGCTTTTGTAACGCTTTTGTATCTATAAAGGGGTAGTGTGAAAGGACAGTGTCTAAAGCATAAGGGAACGGGACAGTTCTTTCGTATGCGTCGAAAAGAAAGCGTTTACCATCTACATCTCAGGAGGAATTTCATATGGCAAAACAAGTAGCAGTCATTGGATCAGGTGTAATGGGTCATGGTATCGCACAGGAATATGCGCTGGCTGGTTACACCGTCTTCCTATACGACTTACAGGAATCATTTTTGCTCAAAGCCAAGCGGAGTGTGGAAAACAGCCTGAGCTTGCTGGTCAAAGAGCAGGTCATTTCAGAGCAAGCCAAGCAGGACGCACTGGAGCGGATCGTACTTACCACGGATTTGCAGGCAGCCGTCGCAAAAGCTGACGTCATCACGGAAGCGATTCCGGAAGTCATTGAAATGAAGTGGGATTTGTTCGAGAAATTGGAGCAATTTGCAAAAGAAGATGCTATCATTGCATCCAACACCTCCACTTTCTCGATTGCGCGACTGATCGAAAAGGCAAAAACGCCGCAGCGGATCATCATCACGCATTTTTTCAATCCGGCACAGCTCGTTCCCCTCGTGGAAATCGTCCGGCATGAAAAAACGTCGGATGCGGTTGTATCACGGACCACGGAGCTCATGGTGGAAATCGGGAAGTCTCCGGTGCTGCTGAAAAAGGATGTTCCCGGCTTTATCGCCAACCGCCTGCAGACAGCTCTGATGCGCGAAGCCTTTTCTCTATTGAAAGAAGGAGTCGCGGACGCGCGTGAGATCGATACGGTGATGAAGGACGGGATCGGATTCCGCTGGGCGTTTGTTGGTCCGATCGAGACGGCTGATTTCGGTGGACTCGATACATGGAAGCGCGTAATTGACAATTTGGCGCCTGAGCTGAATGCATCCCAGAAGGCTCCTGAGCTCATCGATGAGCTGGTGGAAAAAGGGAAGCTGGGGACGAAAACAGGCTCAGGCATCTACTCGTATGCGGATACGTCCGTCGAGGAAAAATGGAAGCAAAGAGACGAGCAATTCATTCGACTGGCAAAAATGAAGCGCGGATAAAGAGAAGATAGCGAGGCAGGGGATCGCATGGATGAAAAGGACTGGCTCTTGCTGCAAGCCTTGAGCAGAGAGAAAAGCTTGACCAGAGCAGCGGAGCGCATGTACATGACGCAGCCTGCCCTGACCTATCGACTGCAGCAGCTGGAAAAACGGTTTGGTGTCTCGTTGATCGTGAAGCACGGCAAAGGGATTCGTTTCACACCAGAAGGCGAATACTTGGCGGCGTACGCAGCGAAAATGCTGGCTGAGCTGCGGGATACGCGAGATCATATCGTGAATATGCAGCAGGAGGTACAGGGAACGCTACGGATTGGAGCGTCCATCTACTTTGGACAGTACGAGCTTCCTTTGATCATCAAAAAGTTTCTGGAGCTATATCCCAAGGTCCAAATTCATGTCGACACGGGCTTCAGCTCTGAAATCTATGACATGCTGCTCCAAGAGGAGATTCAGGTAGGCATCATCCGCGGGGATTTTCAATGGCTGGATCAGAAGCATTTGATTCAGGAAGAAAATATTTGCCTCGTATCAACGGAAGAGCTGAATCTGGACGAGCTGCCTTCCCTGCCTCGGATTAACTATCGGGCACCAAAGCTGGCAGTAAAGCTGGGGGACCAAATGTCCTTTTCGCTTAAGCACGCGATCGATCAATGGTGGCATGAGCGTTATACAGAGCCCCCGTCCATTACCATGCAGGTGGATAGCTATGAGACTTGCAAGGAAATGGCGAAATTCGGATTGGGCTATACGATTATCCCGCGTGTTTTTATACGGCCGAATGAAGAGCTTTACACCGTAGATTTGACGATGCTGGACGGACAGCCGATCACACGGCGTACGTGGATGCTGTATCGAGAGGCCACCATGAAGTTTACTGTCGTCCATCGATTTGTGGCATTTTTAAAGCAGTATGAACTGCGGTGAGTATACGACAAGGCCCGGTTTCATCCGTGCTTTTTCTTTTCATAAAAAATCCCCCTGGAGAGCTCCAGAGGGAGGGGAAAACAAAAGCAGGTTTACCATGAATCAACTACAGATCTGTTGCGACATGTGGTTTACTATAGTGGCTCGTACCACCGCCGCCGACCAGCACTCTCCCGCCTTTGGGAAAGGTCAAAAGCTTGCTGGATCCGTTGGCAAGCAAGACGACAACCTTGGCGCGGTTCGCCGTCGCGATATACATCACATAGCCGCTGCCAGTGATGAAGACGCGCCACTTGTTATCAAATTCCGAGCGAAGAACACGAGTGGAATAGACTTGATTTTCGGTTCTGGTTACCGTTATTTTTTTCATCCTTAATCACCTGCCGTTTCTCTACAGCTTATTCGCATGCGGAAAAAAGGAATGGACAAGTGATACTGGTGATTCCCCTAATTTCGTTGCATCCTGTCTGGAACAGGATTATCATAATCATACAAAGGAGTGAATGATATGGCAAAAAGCAGTGCCAAAAAAGCGAGGGAAAAGCTGGCGCGCGAAGGCAAGCGCAACCCGGAGCTGAATCGGAGCATTTTCGCCTTGGCCGATATGAGACAGCGCAAGACCAAAACGAAAGCAGAGAAATGGAACCAGCAAAAGCACAAGAGGTCGTTATCCTTTTCAAGTGATGATGGTCTCTTTTTTTTGTCCTTTTTTCGAGTAGTTATAAAGATTTTTATAGTTAGGGGTTAAATTTTTTAGATTTTACTTATAGAAAGCAGGGTCGTACAATGAGGGCGTACTGAAGGTGATTTAATTTTTCGAAATGTCTACGAGGGAGATTGGAGGGCAAGGTCAGGATGGGACAGATTTTGGAGGACAAGCAATGGATTGTACAAGCCGTCGATGAGCTGGATTCCCAGCTGCGTGAGATCGCCTTGACGATTCACGCAAACCCTGAGCTCAGTTTTTTTGAGCATAAAGCATCTCAGTGGCTGACAGAGCCATTGGTTGCAGCAGGTTTTGAAGTAGAAAGAGGCGTAGCCGGACTTGAAACCGCTTTCCGCGCGACATGGGAAGGAAAACCAGGAGGACCGACGATTGCGCTGCTGGCAGAGTATGATGCGCTTCCGGAAATCGGGCATGCCTGCGGCCACAATCTGATCGGGACGTCGGCGGTCGGAGCGGCATTGGCATTGAAGCAGGCTTTTCCCGAGCTGCCTGGCCGCATTATCGTGATGGGGACGCCTGCCGAGGAAGACGGCGGAGGCAAAATCATCATGTGTGAGCAGGGACTATTTGATGAAGTCGATGCAGCCATGATGTGCCACCCGCATAAAAAGACGATGGTTCTGCGCGGAGCCTTGGCCTGTGTAGATGCGACCTTCAGCTTTTACGGCAAACAGGCGCATGCATCTTCAGCCCCGGAAAAAGGCATCAGTGCATTGGACGCGCTGATTCATACCTTCGTTGCCATTAATTCCCTAAGGCAGTTTTGCAAGGATGATGTGCGAATTCATGGCATTATTACAAAAGGCGGAGATGCTCCAAATGTAGTGCCGGAGTACTGCGAAGCGAAATTCATCCTCCGGGCGGCCAATGTGCGGGAGCTTCGCGAGCTGACCGAAAAGGTGTACAAGACGGTTCATCACTCAGCGGAAGCGGTAGGGGCGAGAGCTGAAATCAAGGAAGGTCTTGTCTACGCCGAACGCAACAACAATCATGCGCTCGCGGGTTTATTCGCGGAAAATTTGGAGGCAATGGGCATCGAAGTAAGTGATCCTCCGAAAAAAGGCGGGATCGGCTCGTCGGATATCGGAAATGTCGGTCAAGTGACGGCGACCATCCATCCTTACATCAAAATTACGGAGGCGGGTACGCACACACCGGAGTTTACCGTAGCGACTGCATCGGAGGCAGGTTTGGTGGGAATGAACCAAGCGGCCAAAGCCTTAGCTATGACCACGTATGATCTTTGCACGGACCCAGCTCTATTGCGAAGCGTTCGTGAAGAGTTCGAGAATTGGAAAAAGAATAAACAAGCAGAGGAGGCATAAGGATGAGCGCACATTCGCCACAGCCAGCTATGTCCAATTCCAGCCAGCCGACGTCATCCTGGCGAAAATATATCAAAATGCCCCATACTTTCGTTCTTCTGGTCATCCTCACTCTGCTCGCTGCGGCACTCACGTACATGGTGCCGTCCGGGGAGTTCGAGCGTGCCAAGGATCCGACCTCGGGAAAAACGCTGGTTGTGCCCAACTCCTATCATGCAGTGGAGGGGGACCCAGTCAGTCTGCTCGAGGTACCCAAAGCGATTGTAAAAGGACTCATTGATTCCAGTGATATTGTCTTCTTTATCTTCATTATTGGTGGAGCTTTTCAGGTCATCACGGCAACGGGCACCATCGAAGCGGTGACCAGCCGGGTCGCCAAGACGTTTTCCAAGCGTGGAATATTGATCATTCCGGTATTTTTGGGGTTGTTCTCCGTCGGCGGATTTACGATGGGCATGTCCTCCGAGGTCATGGTGTTCGTTCCATTGGGAATCGCGATTGCCCGTTCCCTCGGTTATGACGCCTTGACGGGAACGGCGATGGTTTCACTAGGCGCATCCGTTGGCTTTACGGCGGGACTGCTGAATCCTTTCAACGTAGGATTGGCACAGGTGATTGCAGAAGTTCCGATGTTTTCAGGGATGTGGCTGAGGGCGATTTTGCTAATCACACTTTTGGCCATCACGAGCTGGTACATCATTCGCTATGCACGTAAAGTGAAAAAGACACCGCAGGCCAGCATCGTTCGCAATCTCGAGGAATCGACGACAGAGCAAAAGCTCGATCTGCATTCCCTCCCGGCGCTGGAGGCGAAGCACATCTTAACCGTGATCACGATCATCGCCAGCTTTGCCTTGTTGATTTGGGGTGTATCGAAAAAGGATTGGTGGATGGAGGAGCTTTCGGCTCTGTTCCTCACGATGGGGATTGTTTCAGGCTTTTGCGCGAAGTTTGGCCCAAGCCGCATTGCCAGTGAGTTCGTAAAAGGGGCAAGCGCGATTACGTACGGGGCATTCATCATCGGGATTGCGCGTTCGATTCTGATTGTGCTGGAGCAAGGGAATGTCATCGATACGGTTGTGTTTGGCTTGTCTGATGCCGTTGGTCATTTGCATGGCTCGATTCAAGTCCTGGGGATGTATTTCTTCCAGACCGTGATGAACGTGTTTATTACATCGGGTACGGGACTTGCTGCAACGACGATGCCAATCATGGTGCCGCTCGCGGACCTGCTCGGTGTGACACGTCAAACCTCCGTGCTCGCCTTCCAGATGGGAGATGGCTTTACCAACATGATTTTGCCGACTTCCTCAGCCTTAATGGGCAGCTTGGCAGTTTCTGGAATCACCTATCAGCAATGGTTTCGATTCATGTGGCCGCTGATGCTGATGTGGGTTATCACGGGTGCGGTGTTTGTCCTGATCGGTCACGCAATCGCCTATTAAGTTCAGTGTGCCCGAAACGTCTATATATGGAAGAAAGAAAAGAGAGAGGCCTGCGTGCAGGTCTTTTTTCTATTCGGTGGACAAATGTGGTAGCATACGGAGATGATGGAGCGCGACGAGGTGATTGCATGGAAAACAACAAGCCCTTTACCGTAGAACGTCTCTTTCAGCTGCCTTTGTTTAAAGAGGCGAAGATCATGGCTGGCGAGAGCGGCATTTCCAAGGAAATTTATTATATCGACAGTATGGAAACACCTACGTTGACGGGCTTTCTACGGCCAAATGAACTGATTTTGACGACTGGCTATTCAAACCTGGTGTTGAATCGCCGAACAACAGAGCTGGTAGTTCTGATCGGGCATTTGCTGGGATGTGAGGCAGCAGTCATAAACGAGGCAGGGGAAGTAGAGAGCAGTACGACACAGTTCGGCGGAGTAGATTATGTAGAAAAGCGGCCGGTGCAGGTGGGCAGCAGGATCATGGGATATTTGGCCATTTCCCGTAGCTTGGGGAACAAGAGCACTTCGAAGAGATGTGCCTCGATCACGCCGTTACCGTACTTGCCATCGAGTTTACGATTCGCCAGTCGCAGCAGATGCAGCGAGAGCGGGAGCAGGAGTCGTTTTTGGTGGAGCTGTTTTCGGGCTCCTCTCATCAGGAGGATCTGCTGCGTTATCGTGCCCAGCAGCTTGGTATTCCGCTCGGCAAATTTGTCTATTGTATGGTGCTGCAAAACCGTTCAGCAGTAGACAAACAGAGCAGAGATGAGCCCTTGACCCGTTTGAACAACCTGCTGGTTCAGCGAGTGAACAAGCCTGGCGTGTACACGCGAAAAGCAGTCGTCATCAGTGATTCCCTGATCATTTTGTGTGCGACCGTTCACGACTCGGCGGAGAAGCAGCGGGCGGAAGCCGAACAGCTGCTGCGTGAGCTGATGACCCCGGCAGAGGAGATATCTCCAAGTACACAGCTGACTATCGGGATCGGTGGGATTCGTGAGCTGTTGTCCGATGTTCCGATGAGCCGGCAGGAAGCGCATAAAGCCATGGAGATCAGCTTTCACACGCAGCCCAAGCAGAAGATCGTTCACTTTCACGAGGTGCTAGTGGAGGATTTGCTTCTGGGTGCTGCCGGACATCCTGTGCTGACCGCTCTCACTTCGATGCTGATCGAGCCGATTGTGGCGTATGACAAAGAGTATGGCACGGAGCTTCTGGCTACGCTGCATGCGTTTCTGCGTTTGGGCGGAAATACAAAGCGGGTAGCAGAGGAGCTGTTCATCCATCGCAATTCCGTCCTGTATCGACTGGATCGGGTAAACGAGATCATCCAGAATGACCTGAACGATCCGGAGGTGCGCTTTCGCCTAGATGTTGCCATGCGGGTATGGAAGACGAAGGATATTCATGCCAATCAGAGGAAGTAAAAGCATTCGTACAATCAGTGTTTTGTGGTGATGCCCAAAAATGGGGGTCATCTTTTGGGTCGCTTCCCATAGGGGAAAGCGGCCTATTTTTGTTAAAGTAAAAAAAAACAGAATAAATGAGCAACAATCCTTTGGAAAGGAGAGAAAATCTCAAGTTAATCGTTTCACCAGTTCCCTCGCAGCAACACCGATTTTCAAGACCTTTTGCGTGAACGTAACCCATATGCAAAAGGAAGAAACAGTAGTAAGGAAGAGCGCTTATCGGGATATGTGCAATCATACAGAAAATTTTACAAGGGGGTAGGAACATGGCCAAGGATAAAGCACCTAGAGAAAAACATCCCTCTGTTTTTGAGCCGTTTTCACTGCTATTGAACGTTGGTTTGTCCGTATTTGGGGCAATTATTGGGATGCAGTTGATTACATCGCTGGGGGTAACGCCGAGTACCTCGATCATTGGTGCGCTGGCTGCGATGCTGATCGCTAGGATTCCGATGGAGATCTTTTCAAAATACAGATCGATCCACCGGCAAAACCTGGTGCAAACGTCGATCTCGTCTGCGACATTCGGTGCGGCAAACAGCTTGCTGATACCAATCGGGATTCCGTTTGCGATGGGCAAGCCCGAGCTGATCATGCGATGCTGATCGGGGCAGGTCTTGCGATGTTTGTAGATACTGCTTTGCTGTACAAGCTCTTTGCTTGGTTCTTATTTCGGCATTTCGATGTCTGCATTCGGGGTAGCGTTTATCGGAAACATCTGGGCGCTCGCGATGTTTGGGATAGGGCTTTTGCTCCGTCAGTGCTCTGTACCGCTTTTCAATGTCGATGTAAACACGATGTACGTCCCACATGGCTTCATGATCGGGGCTGGTATCGTTGCCTTGTTCCAAGTGGCGTTTATAATTTTCCGGAAAAAGAAACCGATTACAACTTCCGCTGGTGTTGAAGAAGCGGCCTATACCGTAGGGGACAAGCAAACCTCTCGGACATTGGGACTCGGGTTTATCGCTTACCTGGTTGTCGCTTTGATCGCCGCGATGCACTCCGGTTGGTTCCCAGCGTTTGCGATTGCTTTGATCACGCTGATCATCGGGATGATGATCGGATTCCCGCCAGTGGCGTTGGCTCTTTTGGTTGGCTTTAGTGCTGCCACAGGTCCTGCTTTTGCAGACATGGGCTACGACCTGAAAACCGGTTACATCCTGCGTGGAAACGGTGCAGATGCTCATGCTGAGCTGGAAGGCCGCAAGCAGCAGTACATCGCGGGTCTGATCGCATTTGGTGTGGCGCTGATCACTGTAGCATTCTCGTACAACAGCTTTTTCTCCCAAGGGCTCATCCCGCCGGTAGATAAAGTGTACGCCAGCACGATTGAAGCGGGTACATCTCCAGAGGTAGCGAAGCAGCTCTTGATGTGGGCGATTCCTGGCGCGATCCTGCAGCTGGTTGGCGGGTCCAGTCGTCAAGTTGGGGTTATGTTTGCAACTGGTCTTTTGATCCTCAATCCAAACGCAGGCTGGGCGGTACTGGGCGGTATTTTGATTCGTATGATCGTTTTGAAGCTGAAAGGCAAGGAAGCAGAAAGCACGCTCAGCATTCTCGCGGCTGGATTTATCGCCGGGGATGCGATCTACAGCTTCTTTAGTTCTGTTGTGAAATTTGCCAAAAAATAAAAAGCATCAGGAGATGGAGGAGAAACAACATGGCGAAAGTGACCTTAACGACTTCCATGATGGAAGCAGCTGTATACGGCGGATGCGTACTGGGCGGAGGCGGAGGCGGCTGGCTGGAGGATGGACTGGAATCAGGACGTCTCGCATTGGAAGTAGGAGCACCACAGCTGTTCACAGCAGAGGAAATGAACGATGAAGATCTGCTCGCGACGGTTGCATTGGTGGGGGCACCTGCCGCCACAGATCAATACACAAAACCAATGCATTACGTTCGTGCCCTGCAGCTGTTGGAAAAGACAATCGGTCAGCCGATCAAAGGGATCATCACCAATGAAAACGGTGCAGGAACGACGGTAAACGGCTGGTTCCAGGCAGCGGTGACCGGACTTCCTGTGATCGACTCCCCGTGCAATGGGCGTGCTCATCCAACTGGCCTTATGGGTGCGATGAATCTGCACGAGCTGGAAGGCTTCATTTCCCATCAAGCCGCTGTAGGTGGCAAGGATGAGCGCTATCACGAGGTATGCGTGAGTGGACGCTTGCAGCAGGCAGCAGGTCTGGTTCGCAAGATTTCCGTAGAAGCAGGTGGACTGGTTGTCGTTGCCCGCAATCCGGTGACAGCCGCATACGCTCGGGCCAACGGTGCGCCTGGAGCGATCCAGCAAGCGATTGAGGTAGGGGAAGCGCTGCTCGGGGCAAAAGGTGAAGCCGCCATCTATGCGGTTTGCAAAAAGCTCGGCGGACGTGTCGTCACAGCAGGGGTGGTAGATGAATTCGACTTGAATACCGCTGGCGGCTTTGATGTGGGACGAGTGGTGATCAACGGACATGAAATGACATTCTGGAACGAATACATGACGCTCGAAGTGAACGGAGAGCGTCTGGGTACATTCCCGGATCTCATCATGACGCTGGATGCCGAGACGGCCAAACCGATTGTCTCCGCCGAGGTGGAGAAGGGTCAAAAGCTTGCGATCATCCACGTACCAAAGGAAAATCTGATTTTAGGTGCGACCATGCGAAACCGCGAGCTGATGGCTTCCGTCGAAGGTGCCGTCAACAAACAGATTCTTTCCTACATCTTTGCGTAAGAACAACGAGAGCGACAACAAGGAGGTAACGTGCATGTCTTGGAAACAAACAATCACCGTCTTTGAGGCGCTGGATAGTGCGCATGTCAGCGGGGAGACGATCAAGGAGATTTTTGCCCCTTATCAAGAGGTGACGGTTAGCGTCCAAACCGTTACAGGAGAAGAAGGCAGTACCGATTTCGTGAAGATCGTCATCCCGGGTAAAAACGGAAAATCGACGGGCGGCAGCGCACCAACCTTCGGGATCATCGGAAGATTGGGCGGAATCGGAGCACGTCCTAGCCGGATCGGCATGGTATCGGATGCAGATGGAGCGATTGCCGCGATTGCTTCTGCTTTGAAGCTGGCGGATATGCAAACCATGTGCAAATATTGGCATGGGTGTTGCAATTCCATTTTGAGTAGGAAAAGCTAGCAACCAAGGAAAGGAAGAATGCCGATGTTGGATCTGCTGAACGCACTCGCTTTTATCGTGGTAACGGGACTTGCCTTGTACATGTTTGCTCAAGTGGTTTACAGCCGTGTCGTCTTCATCAGGCTGGGCCGTAAGTCGAATCTGAAAGAGGATACGAGGCAGCGATTACAGGAAGTTCTCGTGAACGTATTTGGGCAAAAGAAGCTGTTAAAAGACAAGAAAAGCGGAATCATGCACGTCATCATGTTTTATGGCTTTATCATTTTGCAGCTGGGAGCACTCGAGTTAATCATCAAAGGGTTCGTCAAAGGCTTTGCCTATCCGATTGGCGGTGCCCACAAATATTTCAGCCTGCTGCAGGAGGTTACCACGGTTCTCGTTTTGCTTGCCGTCATCTACGCTTTTTATCGCCGGTATGTGGAAAAGCTGAACCGACTGAAACGAGGGCTGAAGTCGGGGCTGGTGATCATTTTTCTGACAGTGCTCATGTCCTCGATTCTGCTGAGTCTTGCTGCCGAGCAGCGCTGGGTGGGGGAGGAAGCGAGCTGGTTTGCTCCGTTTTCCTCTGTGATCGCGTATTTGTTTGCCGGATTGAGTGAAGGAGCTGTGGGAGGGTTGTTTTACCTCTTCTG
Source organism: Brevibacillus centrosporus (assembly GCF_003710815.1). Lineage (GTDB taxonomy): Bacteria > Bacillota > Bacilli > Brevibacillales > Brevibacillaceae > Brevibacillus > Brevibacillus centrosporus. The sequence goes on along the minus strand of NZ_RHHP01000003.1, from coordinate 231,754 downwards.
GTGGATTCATCTGCTGACTCTGCTCTCGTTTTTGGTGTATGTACCGCAGTCCAAGCACGCGCACTTGCTGTTCGCTCCAGTCAATGTGATGCTGCGAGATACCAAGCCGGTCGGGCAACTAACCACCATCGATTTTGAGGATGAAACGCTGGAGCAGTACGGGGCGGGGAAGATCGAGGATTTCCGGCAAAATCAGCTGATCGATCTGTACGCCTGCGTGGAGTGTGGGCGCTGCACCAATATGTGTCCGGCATCAGGAACAGGAAAGACGCTGTCTCCCATGGATTTGATCGTCAAAATGCGCGACCACCTTACTGAAAAGGGAGCGGCAATCACCTCTCGCACCGCATGGATGCCCCGATTTGTTTTTCAGCCGAACGCAGCAGCTGTCCTTGCTGGTCCGGGGATGGATGAGGTTGCCGTCACAGCGGAGCATACAGCGAAGCAGCTGATCGGCGAGGTGATCACAGAGGAAGAGCTGTGGGCGTGCACCACTTGCCGCAACTGCGAGGATCAGTGTCCGGTAGCGAATGAGCATGTGGAGAAAATCATTGATATGCGCCGTTTTCTCGTACTGACCGAAGGAAGTATGCCACACGAGGCGACCCGCTATTTCCAAAACATCGAGCGTCAAAGCAACCCGTGGGGAATCAATCGCAAGGAAAGGATCAAATGGCGGGAAGGGCGGGAGGATCTCTATATCCCGACTGTGAAGGAAACAGATGAGTTCGAATATCTCTTCTTTGTCGGTTCGATGGGCTCCTTTGACAACCGAAGCCAGAAGATCGCGCAAGCCTTCGCTAAAATCATGAATGTAGCAGGCGTCAAATTTGCAATCCTGGGCAACGAAGAGCGCAACTCTGGAGATACGGCAAGACGTATGGGCAACGAATTTTTGTTCCAGCAGCTCTGTCAGGAGAACATCGCGACATTCCAGGCTCACGATGTGAAGAAGATCGTGACGATCTGCCCGCACACCTACAATTCGTTTAAAAACGAGTACCCTGAGTTCGGTCTGGAAGCAGAGGTGTACCACCATACCGAGCTAATCTGGAAGCTGATACAGGAAGGGCGCATCGTCCCAGCCAATGAGGTGAAAGAAGCCGTCGCCTATCACGACTCCTGCTACATTGGCCGCTACAACGACATTTACGACATCCCAAGGAAAATCCTGGCGTCCGTCCCTGGCGTCTCGATCCTGGAAATGAAGCGAAACCGGCAGGACGCGATGTGCTGCGGCGCTGGCGGCGGCATGATGTGGATGGAGGAAACGCAGGGAAAACGCGTCAACGTAGAGCGAACCGAGCAAGCACTCCAGCTTGGCCCAACGACGATCGGCAGCAATTGCCCCTACTGCCTGACCATGCTTGGCGACGGAATCAAGGCAAAGGAAGCCGAGGAACAAGTAAAAGCACTGGACATCGCAGAAATCGTAGAAAAATCGCTGATCGCAGGTTAGCAAGCCCCTCACGGATGGGATGGATCGTTCGTGAGGGGTTTTTGGTTTGATAAAGGCGCAAGGAAGGCCTTTGCTGATTCTCGAAAACAATCAGCTGGCCAGAGGAAAAGAGAAAAAAGCGAGGGCATTAGGGACACAGCCCAGGCGGAGTGGAAAAAGCGGAACCTGCCTTTAGCGTCCACCTCTGAACAAGCATCCGAGAGACGACCACTTTGGACGCGGGGTCCGCTTTTGGAATGGAGCCGGACAGGGATGACCCCGTAGCAAGTGGCCCTACTAACGGAGCGTTTTCTCGCTTTTCCTCCTCTCCGCAAAGTCAGAAAGAAAAGATCTATCTATGAACTCCCTGATAGCCCCACAAAAAGCCCGTTCAATCAAAATAGATGGCTGAGGAAAAGAGAAAAAAGCGAGGGCATTAGGGACACAGCCCAGGCGGAGTGGAAAAAGCGGAACCTGCCTTTAGCGTCCACCTCTGAACAAGCATCCGAGAGACGACCACTTTGGGCGCGGGGTCCGCTTTTGGAATGGAGCCGGACAGGGATGACCCCGTAGCAAGTGGCCCTACTAACGGAGCGTTTTCTCGCTTTTCCTCCTCTCCGCAAAGTCAGAAAGAAAAGATCTATCTATGAACTCCCTGAATAGCCCCACAAAAAGCCCGTTCAATCAAAATAGATGGCTGAGGAAAAGAGAGAAAAAAGGGAGGGCATTAGGGACACAGCCCAGGCGGAGTGGAAAAAGCGGAACCTGCCTTTAGCGTCCACCTCTGAACAAGCATCCGAGAGACGACCACTTTGGACGCGGGGTCCGCTTTTGGAATGGAGCCGGACAGGGATGACCCCGTAGCAAGTGGCCCTACTAACGGAGCGTTTTCTCGCTTTTCCTCCTCTCCACTGAAGCCACACAGACATCATTTTTAAAGCGAACGGAAAAGACCGTAATTCAAAGTTGAATCAAAAATTCAAAAATGATCAAGACAAGTATTCAGAAATGTTGTACTATTTAAACAATGGCAATTTAAGGGAAACTGAATAGCAAGGGAAGCTCGCACGGGATTGCTCATTCGTGTGTTTTTTCTTGGTGGACTTTTCGTCAGCTGTCGATTTGAAAACGCTTTCGATCATGAAACTCAGGAGGGAACCAAAGTGCAGCATTGTCAAAAATGGTTGGAGTTTCTACCCTTTCCTTTGGTGATTACGAATGCAGAGGACTGTATCGAGCATTACAATTTCCTTTTTGCCAGACTTGCTGGTGGAGATACGGTTGGTGCGGATGTGAAAACCGTGTTTGATCAGTGGAAGCCAGAAGAATCCTTTCTTGTTTCCGTTACCTTACATAACCGTCCCTATGTTTTGCTGCACCATTCCATCCTGGTAGAAGAGCAGCCGTTCACCTTGTACATCGTAGCGGATACCACACCGGTACAGCAGCTGCGCCAAGAGATCGCCAATCTGGAAACGCAGCTGGAGGCCGTGATGGAAAGCTCCAATGACGGGATATACATCACTGACGAGAAGGGTGTGACATTGAAGGTCAACAGAGCGATTGAAAAGATGACTGGCTATCCCAAGCACTGCTTTGTGGGGCACAATGTAGCCGATTTGGTCAAGGAAGGGACGCTGAAACGCTCCATTACCTTAAAAGTGCTGGAGGAGAGAAAGCGAGTCGACTACGTGTATCAGTTATCGGAGAGGAAGGCATTCGCGACAGGGATCCCGATTTTGAAAGAAAACGGGGAAATTGACAAGATCATCACGAACGTAAGAGATCTGACGGAGGTCAATCACTACTACAACGAGCTGCAGCGGGCCTTTGAATTGAACAGCCATTACCGCCGCGAGCTGGACCTGTTGAAAGGCAAGCTGAAGCTGATCGATTCGGATGTCGTCGTCGAAAGCAAGCAAATGATTGATATTTACGATATGGCAGAGCGGGTGGCAGATGTCGATGCGACCGTTCTCATTTTAGGTGAAACGGGTGTCGGAAAGGACGTGCTGGCCCGGCATCTCTACGCGTCCTCCAAGCGCAGCCAAAAGGGAGAGTTCATCAAAGTAAACTGCGGTGCGATCCCTTACGATTTGCTGGAGTCGGAGCTGTTTGGCTACGAGGCGGGTGCCTTTACGGGAGCCAACAAAACGGGCAAGCCGGGCATGTTTGAGCTGGCGGACAATGGCATGCTATTTTTGGATGAAGTCGGTGAGCTGCCGCTCGCTCTTCAGGTGAAGCTGCTGCGGGTGCTGCAGGAAAAGGAAATTCAACGCATCGGTGCGACGAAATCGAAAAAAATCGACGTGCGCTTGATCGCAGCTACGAACCGCGATCTGAAGCAGATGGTGGCAGAGGGCAAGTTTCGGGAAGACCTGTTTTTCCGGCTCAACGTCTTGCCGATTTCGATCCCGCCGCTTCGCGAGCGAAAGGAAGATATCGTTCCGCTTGCCAATTCTGTGCTCGAGAAAGTGAACCGCAAATACAGCACGGAGAAGCGATTCGATGACAAGCTGGAGAGCTTCTTCTACCATTACAAGTGGTCGGGAAACGTCCGCGAGCTGACGAATCTGGTCGAGCGTCTGGTCCTCACTGTTCCGTCAAGTGTTATCATGGTCGAGGATTTGCCCGTAGACTATGCCGAGTGTGAATGTGCAGGAAGCCATTCCGTAACCAGTGAACTCAATAGAGTGATGACGTTAAAAGAAGCTGCCGAGATCGCTGAGCGGGAGATTCTTGCGCTGGCCGTACAAAAGTTCCATAGCACCTACAAGATGGCGGAGGAGCTGGGAACGAGTCAGGCGACGATCGTCAGAAAGCTGAAAAAATACAAGCTGTAAGGAAAAACGAGAAGCATTCAGGCAGCCTCCGTGGGACAGGAGGGCTGTCTTTTTTTGTCCCTGCTACGGGGAGAACACTCTTTCTTTTGGCACGCTTTGTGCTTCAAGAAACCTACGTATCCATCATTTCGAAAAGGCTGGAAAAAGGGGAGGGACACAAATGAACATCTTGGTGCTGCTCAAGCAAACATTTGATACAGAAGAAAAAGTCGTCCTGCAGAATGGGAGAATCAGTGAAGATGGCGTGCAGTTTATCATCAACCCGTACGACGAGTACGCGGTGGAAGAGGCTGTCAAGCTGCGGGAAGAGGTAGGCGGTGAAGTAACGGTGATCACGGTCGGTCCGCAGCGGGCAGAGGATGCGATCCGCACAGCATTAGCGATGGGAGCTGACCGTGGCGTACGGATTGATCCGGAAGACCTCGAATGTGACGAATGGACGATAGCCCAGCTGCTCGCGGCTGCGATTCAGACACGACCCTTTGACTTGGTGATTGGGGGCAATATGGCAGTAGATTCGGGAGCAGGCCAAGTGGCGCTGCGCGTTGCAGAGGCCTTGGGTATCGCGCATGCTTCGGCGGTGACCAAGCTCGTGATCGAGGGAGATACAGCTACCGTCGAGCGCGACGTGGAAGGAGACGTCGAGATTGCCGAGGTCCCACTCCCCCTTCTGGTAACAGCACAGCAAGGATTAAACGAGCCGCGCTACCCTTCTCTGCCAGGCATTATGAAAGCGAAGAAAAAGCCGCTGGAGTACCTGACTGTCGATGATTTGGGAATGAACAAAGAAGAGCTGGCTGCACGGACGGTCGTGTTCGATCAATTTTATCCACCGCAAAAAAAGGCGGGACGAATCCTCGCCGGCGATTTCGGGCAGCAGGTGAGCGAGCTGGTCCAACTGCTGCGCAAAGAAGCGAAAGTCATCTAATAGAGGAGGAATACCCATGGGAAAAAAAGTCATGGTGCTTGCGGAAACAAAGGATGGAAAGCTGAGAAATGTTTCATTTGAAGCGCTGACGGTGGCGCAGAAGCTGGCAGCAGGCGGGGAAGTTGTCGCCGCTCTCATCGGGAATGGCGGAGCTGCTCATGTGGAAGCCATCAGCAAGTACGGTCCCAGCAAGCTGTATGTGGCGGAGGATGATGCCCTCGCTGTTTACACGCCTGATGCCTATGTACAAACGCTGCTCCAGCTGGTCCAAACGATTTCTCCCGATGTCATCCTGATGGGGCATACCGCGATCGGAAAAGAGATCGCACCTCGAGTGGCGGCTCGTTTGGGGCTAGGTCTGCTCACCGATTGCACCGCGATGGAAGACAGAGAGGGGAGCATTGCCTTTGACCGTCCTATCTACGCGGGAAAAGCATTTCAGAAGCGGGGATTCCAGGAAGGGGTCATCTTTGCGACCTTGCGTGCCAACAACTTTCAGCCGGTGGAGAACCCAGTGCAAACGCAGATCGTTCCCTTCCAGCCAGAGATCAAGGATATTCGAACGATTGTCAAAGAGATTGTGCGCAAAACGGCGGGCGGTGTCGATCTGAGTGAAGCAAAGATCATCATTTCCGGCGGGCGTGGGGTCAAAAGCGCAGAAGGCTTTGCCGTATTAAAGGAGCTTGCTGACGTACTTGGAGGTGCGGTTGGCGCATCACGCGGTGCCTGCGATGCGGGATACTGCCACTATGCGATGCAGATCGGGCAGACCGGAAAAGTCGTGACCCCTGATCTGTACATTGCTTGCGGCATCTCTGGAGCGATTCAGCATTTGGCGGGAATGTCGAATTCCAAATGCATCGTAGCTATCAATAAAGATCCGGAAGCTCCGATTTTTCAGGTGGCGGATTATGGAATTGTGGGCGATCTCTTTGAGGTGGTACCGCTTCTGACGGCGGAATTTCAAAACGTGCTGCTGACACAGGGGTAACGTCATGAATTACAAAAAAATCGGTCCCGTGGAAATCGTCCCCGGAGAGAGTCAGAGCCGTTCGCCATTCTCTACCTCTCTTTTGATCCGCGACAAGAGTGGTGGGGAGAGCACACTAATCGATTGCGGCGGCGGCCCTTCCGTTTTCGCTTATTTGCGGGAGCAGTCGATCCGACAAATTTTTTTGACGCACTTTCATCCTGACCATACGAGTGGGACGCCTTTGTTTGATCAGACGCAAATCTTGATCAATCCGTATGACTACACAAGGCTCCTGCAGTTTGCGGAAATGAGGAAGACTGGAGGAAGCGGCAGCACGGATGCCAGAAAAGCAGCCGGAACCCCCCAGCTGATCTATCCCTATGAGCAGGAGATCAACATGTCAGGAACGACGGTCATCATGCTCCATGCACCTGGGCACAGCGAGGGTTTTTGCTGCCCCTATATCCCGGAGCATGGCATTCTGATGATCGGCGATATTGATTTGACCAGCTTCGGGCCTTGGTATTTTGGCCCTGACAGCGATATCGATCAGTTCATTGCTTCTGCTCGCATGACGCTAGAGGTAGACGCGAAATACTTCCTCACCTCCCACCAGAAGGGCATGGTATTACGGGAGGAGTATCCGAGGAAGCTGGAGCAGTACCTGGAGATTATCGAGCGTCGCGAGGAGCGGATCAAGCAGGCGATCAAAAAAGGCTGCTCGCCGGAAGAGCTGATCCTGCAGGACGTGATCTATTTTCGCAAGGACCATGGGCAAGCAGCCTTTATCGTACGTAATGAGCAGATGGGAATTGCCAAGCATTTGAAGCGAATGATTCGCAAGGGAGAGCCGTTGGGTGATTACTTTCTGGAGTACGCCATGGCTCACAAGCTGAATCCGGAGCATGTGGACCAATTTACGCGTCCCGCCTTCGTGGGCGCGGCAAAGGCGGGCAGTGAAACAAAAATGAATTAATGAGTCAAAAATAAGTTACTCAGTTGTGGCTTACGATGAACGCATCTGAAAGACGGGGAGCAAATCAAATTTGACTTGGCAAGGCACAGCGCAGGCTGACAGGGTGGAACAGCAGGAGGGATTCCAGCTTGCTCTTCACTGGCACGGTTGTTGCTAAAGATAAAGAGTGTGAACATTCAGATAGATACTGAGGGGAGGGGCGTCTAATCTCTGAGGTGATCCAAATTGAAATCGAAACAACCTACATGGAAGGAGACGTGAACGTTTACGTGCTGGCGGGTGACCCCGTTACCCTGATCGATAGCGGGATACCTGGGCAAGCGTCATTGGAGCAGCTGCAAGCAGGCTTAGCCAAGCATGGGCTTTCCCTTCACGACCTGCAGCAAATCATTGTGACCCATATGCACGACGATCACTGTGGCGGCGTGGCAGACATCCAGAGGCACGTAGACATTCCGATTTACGTCCACGAGCAGGCAAGAAGACAGCTTGCTTGCTGCAAAGCTGTTCACGAGCAGTCGGAATCATTTTTTGACTCGTTCATTGCGCGGTGTGGAGCCGCAGATATTTTTCAGCGCAGGCAGCCCTATCGCCAGAAAGAGTGGAGGCACGTTCGGTACGTGAAAGATGGCGATACGGTAATGGCCGGTGGTGCAGCGCTGAAAGTACTGTATGTGCCGGGACATAGTCAGAGCGACATTTGTTTGTGGAATGAAAGGACGGGGGACGCATTCGTCGGTGACTACCTGCTGGAACACATTTCCGCAAACGCTTTCATTACTCCGCCAGATCAAGAGCAGGAAGAGAGAGAAAAGCCGCTCATCCAACTGCGCGAGTCGTTACGGAAAACGTACGATTTGTCGTTTCAGACCATCTATCCGGGTCATGGTACCGCTTATTGCGGGCATCGGCGCGTAATTGACAAGCGTTTTACCGAACAAATGGAGCGCTGCGAGCGGATCTACGAGCATTTGAGAGAGAATCCACATTCGGTTTATGAGTTGAGCCACGCACTTTTTCCATTCTTACAGGGAAGATCGATCTTTTTAGGGCTATCGGAAATTCAGGGGCATTTGGACCTGCTGGAGGAGCAGGCTAGAGCTGCCGTTCAGATGGTTGGCAAGGTGGCCCACTATCGGGCGATTTAGAAAAGGAGGCTTGGGAATGGGGCAGTTGACAGGCAGGGTAGCGGTGGTGACGGGGGCTGGTCGCGGCATTGGAGCGGCGACGGCACGAAGACTGGCGAAAGACGGTGCAAAGGTGGGCGTAATCGATCTGAAAGAGGAAGCCTGCCTGGAAACCGTGCAGTCGATCCAGGAAGCGGGCGGTGAAGCGATCGCCATCGGCTGCAACGTGGCAGACTCGAAAGATGTAGATGGAGCCTTTGCCAAAGTGGCCGCCAAGTTTGGCAGACTCGACATCCTGGTGAACAATGCAGGCGTGCTGCGGGATAATCTGCTCTTCAAGATGAGCGATGACGACTGGGATACGGTCATGAACGTGCATCTAAAGGGGAGCTTTCTGTGCAGTCGCGCGGCGCAAAAGTACATGGTTGAACAGCGCTACGGAAAAATCGTCAATACGAGCAGCACTTCTGCATTGGGCAATCGCGGGCAGGCCAACTATTCCGCAGCAAAAGCAGGCTTGCAGGGCTTTACGAAGACACTGGCTATAGAGCTTGGCCCATTTAACATCAACGTCAATGCCGTTGCTCCTGGCTTCATTGCGACGGACATGACACGCCAGACAGCAGAGCGGGTAGGGGCTGATTTTGAAGAAAACCAGCGCCTGGCTTCGCAGCGAATCCCATTGCGGCGTGTGGGTCAGCCGGAGGACGTAGCAAATCTGGTGGCGTATCTGGTGAGTGACGATGCGAGCTATGTGTCTGGTCAAGTCATTTATATCAACGGCGGCAGCCGCTAATTAAGAGGAGGAATGCAGGATGGATTTCACATTAACCGATGAACAACGCATGATACAACGTACGGTACGGGATTTCGTACAAAAGGAAGTTATGCCCTATGAGCAGCAGGTGCTGCGCAATGAACGGGAAGGCAAGCCAGGGATCTCCCGTGAAGAAGTGAAAGCTTTGCAGCAAAAAGCGAAAGCAGCGGGCTTCTGGGGAATCAATACACCTGAGGAATACGGCGGAGCCAATCTCGGTCCGATCATGAGTGCCTTGATTACCATGGAGCTGGGCCGAACCTTCGTCCCCTTCAACTTCGGCGGCAGTGCAGATAACATTTTGTATCACTGCAACGAGGAGCAAAAGCAAAAATATTTGATCCCATTGATTAATGGCGAGCGTCGTTCCTGCTTTGCGATCACAGAGCCAGGAGCGGGGTCGGATGCGCGCAGCATTCGCATGACAGCGGTCAAGGATGGCAACGAGTACGTGCTGAATGGGGAAAAGACATTCATCACGAACGGAAACGAAGCAGACTTCGTGATGGTATTCGCGGTAACGGACAAGGAAAAAGGCGCAGATGGCGGTGTGACCTGCTTCCTGGTGGACCGTGACATGGGCTGGCGCTCGGAAAACATCCCGACGATGGGCGAATGGGGACCTGCCTCTCTCGTCTTTGAAAACGTCCGTGTGCCGGAAGAAAACATTTTGGGCGAGCTGGGCAAAGGCTTCAACCTGAGTATGAAATGGATTGGTCAAGGGCGCTGGGCGATTCCAGCACGTGCAGTAGGGGCAGCCGAACGCTTGCTGCAAATGGGGATTGATTATTCCAAGCAGCGTGTTACCTTTGGCAAACCGATCGCAGAGCGTCAAGCGATCCAATGGATGATTGCCGATTCTGCTGTGGAGATCGAAGCAGCCAAATGGATCGTGCTGCGCGCCGCATGGATGGTGGAAAACGGCATGGATGCCCGTCACCAATCCTCTATCGCCAAGCTGTTTGGATCGGTCATGGCGAACCAGGTCGTGGACCGCGTGCTGCAAATTCACGGCGGCATGGGCTACACCAAGGAGCTGCCAATCGAGCGCTGGTACCGCGAAGCTCGCTTGTGGCGCATTTTTGAAGGAACGGATGAGATCCAAAAACGGACGATCTCCCGCAACCTGCTCAAAGGCCATGTGAAAGTGGGCGAGCTCTTGTAAAACCGAATCGATTCTATGAAAGGAGGGCTCTTCTTTGGTGCTTGATCGCAGTGTGATTGGCAGCACAAGCGAGTCGAAAGTGATAGAGATCGAAAAAGGGGCAATACGGACGTTTGCCAATGCGATTGGCGACCCCAACCCTCTCTATACGGATGAGGAATTTGCGAAAAAACACGGCTTTGCCAGCTTGGTCGCACCTCCGACATTCCCGACGACATTCCGTGTACCCAATCCCAATCTTCAAATCAAGGCGGCGCGCGTGCTGCATGGCGAGCAGGAGTATAGCTATGTACGTCCGATCGTCGCAGGAGAGTCGCTGCGCTGCACGAGCAAGGTAGTCGATGTGTACGAGCGCGCAGGAAAACTAGGGGCGATGACCTTTCTGGTAACGGAAATTCGCGGCGAGGATTTGGATGGGAATCTGGTATTCACGGGAAGAAGCACAATCATTCTGTAAGGCTGGTCAGGAAAGGAGGATAGGTCCATGCATTCGATTCGCTGGGACGAAATCGAGGTAGGACAGCAGCTGGAACCATTGATTCAAACGGCTATAGAAAAAGTGCAATTGGTGAAATACGCAGGAGCTTCCGGTGACTTTAATCCGATTCATACGGATGACGAGACGGCACGCAAGGTAGGCCTTCCTGGCGTGATCGCCCACGGCATGCTGAGCATGGGCTTTCTCGCCGAGCATGCTGCCGGGATCGTGGGAACGCATGGGTTTGTGAGCCGCTTGAAGGTGCGCTTTGCCGGAATGGTTTTTCCAGGAGACGTGCTGACCTGCCATGCAAAGGTGGTAGCCAAGGACGAGAAAGAGCGTACCGTTGGCCTGGAGGTTCGGATTGAACGGGAAGAGGGAAAAGCCTTAACAGTCGGGGAAGCGTCGCTTACGTACTATCAGACCGCCTGACCATCCCTCCTGTCTTGCATGAAAGAGGGTGGATCTCACGCGAAAGGCATCCATTTGGCTCCTGCTCTCAACCATGTTTCTCACGAGCTTGGGATTTGGGGTAATCTTGCCCACCTTGCCTTTTTTATCAAAACACTTGGGTGCTACGCCTCTGGAAATGGGGCTGGCGATCTCCGTCTTTTCGGTCGCCTCCTTATTCTCCAGCTTTCTCTGGGGCGCGGCAAGCGATAGGCTCGGACGTCGCCCCGTCCTGATCATGGGCATCGTCGGCTATGGTTTGTCCTCCGCACTCTTGGCGCTGGCACCCAATATCACGGTATTGCTGATCCTGCGGTTTCTGGCAGGGATGATGGCATCAGCCGTATCTCCGTCTTCGATGGCATTGGTGACAGAGCTGACCAGTGCCGAGGAACGGCCGCGAATACTGGGCTATATGGGCTCGATCAATGGCATTGGTTTTATTTTCGGACCGCCGGTTGGAGCGTTTCTCAGTATCTTCGGCATTGGGGTGCCCTTTGCCAGTGTCGGATTGCTTTCGATTCTCAACGGACTTTTGGCGATGCGCTTTTTGCCGCGAGGGAGTAAGCCTGCGGAAGGGGCTTCGGAAGCGATCCGCCCGGAAGTGAACAAAGAAAACGCATGGGTAGCTGGGGTAAAACGATTAGGCCTACTGCTGAAAAACAGGATGATCGCGCCGCTTTTGTTCGGATCGTTTGTTATCGCATTGGCGGACGCGAGCATATCCTCAACGCTTTCCTACTACATCACAGGCCCGCTTCAGTCGACGCAGACGATGGCGGGCTGGGCGTTCATGATGAATGCAGGGGTGAGTGCGATAGCCCAGGCAACCGTCTTTGCCCGTATTTTTACCCGCTATGGAGACATGATGACGATTGTGATTGGCTTTTCCTTTGGAGCAGTCGGCTTCTTCCTTCTGGGACTCTCTCATTTGCTGGTGTGGGCATTTGGCGCAGTGGCGCTCCTTTCCCTTTGTCGTGGTCTTGCTTTTCCTTCCATTACGACTGGGATTTCCTTGCGAATCTCGTCGGCATTGCAGGGCAGCGGTTTTGGTTCCTACAACACAGTAGGCAGCTTGGGGCGTACGCTAGGGCCGTTGATTGCCGGATGGCTGTTCTCGGTGCATGCGAGCAGTCCTTTCTTCTTCTCCGGTGGGCTGCTGCTTCTGACGGTCGGCGCCTTTCTGCTCTGGACGCATCGGGAGAGGAAAACGTCTGCACATCAGCAATCCAATACCGTTCAGAAAACAGTTTAGTGGGGGTGAGTGGTTTTGAAATCCGAGCGTATAGCGGCGATTGTAGGGGTCGCCGAGTCTGATCTAGGTTTGGTGCCAGGGAAAAACGTGCTGCAGCTGCAGGCACAAGCGGCAAAAGCGGCGCTGGATGATGCTGGCTTCACAAAAGATGATGTGGATGCACTCTTTACCGCGGGGAACTGGGCATGGGCGCCCAACTTGATGCTGGGAGAATATTTGGGCATCAAGCCGAAATTTACGGATGGAACCAATATTGGCGGCTCTTCGTTTGAGTCGCATGTCGGGCATGCCTTGGCAGGGATTCGAGCAGGACTGTTCGACGTAGCGCTGATCACTTATGGAAGCACCCAGCGCTCCAATCCTGCACGGGGCGCTGCCGTCCCTTTTGCTCCTCTCACGGAGCAGTATGAGCGATCCTTTGGCTTGCCCATGACAGTCGGGGCGTATGCGCTGGCGGCCATGCGGCACATGCACCAGTACGGGACGACATCGGAGCAGCTGGCAGAGATCGCGGTAGCTACGCGCAAATGGGCGATGAAAAATGAAAAAGCGATGATGCGCGAGCCGATCGAGATCGAGGATGTTCTGAAATCCCGGATGATTGCAGAGCCGCTGCATCTTCTGGACTGCTGCCTGGTGACGGATGGCGGCGGGGCTGTGGTGGTGGCGTCTGCACGGGCAGCGGCTCGTGCGAAAAAACGTCCGGTCTGGATTCTCGGACACGGGGAGACGCATACCCACAATTCCATTGCCAACATGCCTGATTTGACGATGACAGGAGCGCGTGAGTCCGGTCGCTGTGCCTTTGAGATGGCGGGAGTGACGCATGATGAGATCGATGTGGCAGAAATTTACGATTCGTTTACCATCACCGTACTGCTCACCTTGGAAGCACTCGGCTTCTGCAAGCCAGGTGAGGGCGGGGCGTTTGTCAGCGGTCAGCGAACCGCTCCAGGAGGGGCGTTCCCGATGAATACCAACGGCGGAGGGCTTTCCTATACCCATCCAGGCATGTACGGGATCTTCTTGCTGATCGAAGCGGCTCGCCAGCTTCGGGGGGAAAGCGGAGAGCGTCAGGTGCCAGATGCCAAGCTTGCTTTGGTCAACGGTACAGGCGGCGTCCTCTCATCCACATCAACGGTTATTCTGGGGAGGGATTAATATGGCGGGCCAAATTCCAAAGCCGGTGGTCGACAGCGATTCCAAGCCGTATTGGGATGGCTTGAACAACCACGAGCTCATGATCCAGCATTGTGATGATTGCAGCAAGCACATTTTTTATCCGCGGCTCTTATGTCCACACTGCTTTTCCGATCAGATCTCATGGACACAGGCGAGCGGACAGGGAAAAATCTACAGCTATACCGTTGTTCATCGAGCGTTTGGTCCGTTTGCTGATCAGGCTCCCTATGTAGTGGCGATCGTTGAGCTGGCAGAGGGCGTGCGGATGATGACGCGGATCACCGGGAATCGGGAGGACATTGCCATCGGTAAACCGGTTACGGTCACCTTCGAGAAAGTGGACGATGATCTCACTCTGCCTTATTTCAAGCTAGTCTAGCTACAAAGCAGGTTGAATTGAACTGGAGGTGTCGGTATTGAGTGGAAATGCAAAAGTAGCCGTATCCCCCGAACGTTTGCGGGAGTTTTTCCATCCGCGCAATGTAGCGCTGATCGGGGCAACAGACAAGTCCATGTGGTCGGTTTTTACCTATAAAAATCTGAATATTATGAATTTTAGCGGTGAAATCTACTGCGTCAACCCCAATCGGGATGTCGTGCACGGGCAAAAAGCGTATCACTCCCTGCTAGATATTGAGGACTCGATTGATTTGGCATACGTCATGGTCCCTTCCAGTCACATCATGCAGGTGATGAAGGAAGCGGCAGAGAAAAAAATCCGCAATCTGGTCCTCTTGACGGCTGGCTTTAGTGAGCTAGGGGAAGCGGGACAAAAGCTGGAGCAGGAGCTGCTCGCCTTTGCCAAAGAGCATGATCAGCTGATTCTGGGACCAAACGGCAACGGGTTTGTCAACGTTACCTCGAGCCTGACGCCGTATGGTTTGCCGATCACGCCGCCGCTCAAGGCAGGGCCGGTCGGTGTGGTTCTGCAGAGCGGCGCATTGGCCAGCTCGATTATGACGCTGGCGCAGGTGCGCAATGTGGGCCTGAGCTTTCTCGTAGCGATGGGCAACGAGACGATGATTTCTGCGACGGATATCATCGATTATTTGATTGAGGATGACTCGACAAAGGTCATTGCCCTGTTCCTGGAGTCGATCCGGCAGCCTGAAGAGTTTGCGCGGGTAGCCAAAAAAGCGCTGCAGTACGGCAAGCCGGTCGTTGCGCTGAAGATCGGACGCAGTGAAAAAAGCGCACATACCGCGATGGCACATACCGGTGCACTGGTCGGGGATGACGCGGTCAATGACGCGGCGTTCCGTCAGCTCGGTGTGATTCGCGTCAACTCTCTGGAGGATCTGCTCACGACAGCTGGGCTATTAGGTTACACACCGCCGCTGTTTGGACGAAGAATGGGCGTCGTAACACCTTCTGGAGGGGCCTGCGATATTCTGTCAGATCGCTCTGCCGACGAGAAGATCGAGCTGCCAGAGTTTTCTCCGCAAACGGTGCAAGCGCTCAAGGAGATCGTCCCCAGCTTTTCAACCGTGCACAATCCGCTCGATGTGACGGGGTACGTCGTTGTTGACAGAACCTTGATGCGGCGGGCCTTGGCGGCAGTCTCGAGGGACCCTGAGCTGGATTTCATCATCTCATTGGTAGACCCGCCCAGGGTAGAGCCGGAGGACGTCGCCCCCGTCTACGAGCAGTACGAAGAGCTGTCCAAAATCGTCAATAATGCCGCGTGTCCAGTCATTCTCGTGATGAACACCTCACTGGAGATGACGCCGTTTGGACAGAAGGTGGCTGACAAGTACGGCCTCCATTTCGTGGGAGGGATGGAGCACGGGCTTACCGCACTAGGAAAAGCGGTCTGGTGGAACGAGAAATATCGGGCGACGAAAGCGGCGGCGGCAAATAAAGCGCATCCTGTGGCCCAGTTGGCTGTAGATGTATCGGGCGGCGAATGGTCCGAATACCAGGCGCGCAAGTTTCTGGAGGAGCACGGCGTACCGGTCGTTCCTGGCTTGCTCGCGACGAAGCTGGAGGATGCGCTCGCGGCAGCTGAGAAGGTAGGCTACCCGGTAGCGATGAAAATCCAATCCGAGGATATCGCTCATAAAAGCGATATTGGCGGCGTGAAGCTGGGACTTGCTTCCGCGGCAGAGGTAGCCGATGCCTATCAGGAGATCTTAGAGAATGTACAAAAACGAGCACCAGGCAGTCGAATCGAAGGTATGCTTGTCAGCCCGATGCGGCCGCCGGGAACGGAGCTTTTGGTGGGGATTGTCAATGACCCGCTGTGGGGATTGGTACTGGCGGTAGGAATAGGCGGCGTTTTCGTCGAGGTGTTCAAGGACACCAGCTTGCGTGTGCTGCCGGTTGAGCGTGATGAGATCAGAGTGATGCTGGAAGAGCTGCGCGGCATTCCTTTGCTGAAGGGAACGCGAGGGAGAGTCGCTGCCGATCTGGAGAAGGTAACGGATGCGATCTACAAAGTGAGCCAGCTTGCCTTTTCTGCAAAACAAAGTCTGCAGGAGCTGGAAATCAATCCGCTGTGGGTGAATGGTGGGCAAGTCGAGGCGCTCGATGCCTTGATGAAGTGGAAACAAACGGATAGAGTCGTCTCCCAATAACATTCCTTTCGCGGCGTTCAGCAAGATACCGAGTCAAGGTCTGCTGGACGCCGTCACCTACCAAATGCAACGCTAGTGACTCGGTGCGTTTCGTTTGAGTTTGCTCTTATTCTTTGGATTTGTAAGCGCTTTACCACTAAAGGAGGCGACGAAAAATGCCAAAAAGCACGGGATTATTGTCCCGGGAACTCACGGAATATCCAGTCGGAGGAAAAAGGATCTGGTTATTGTTTATCGCCATTCTCGCGAATTTTATCGCATCCTACGAAGCTCAGATCGCACCGGTGCTGCCGCTCTTGTTGAATGATTTGAACATTACGCTCGCCCAGTACGGCGTCGTCTCTGCGATTTCCGTCATTGCCTCCGCCATCTCGGGATTGATCGTCGCACCTCTGTCAGATAAATACGGCCGCGTCCGTTTTTTGGTTCCAGGCTTGTTCCTCACCGCTGTTTGCGTCTTTTGCATGGCTCTCGTCAGCTCGCTCTCGGGACTTTTACTCCTGCGTATTTTGCTCGCATTCGTCGATGGTCTGGCTCTGGGAACGACGGCAGGCTTGGTGCGTGACTTCTCGCCACGTCTCGGCCGTGCACTCGCCTTTGGCTTTTGGACGTTTGGGCCAGTGGGCTCCAACTTTTTTGCAGCAGCAATGGCAGGATGGACACTGCCCATCTATCAGTCGTGGCAGTCGCAGTTTATTATAGGAGGATCCGTTGCGACCGTTTCAGCGATCGTCATCATGTTTAATATTCGTGACCTTTCTCCAAAGCTTCGCGCTCATGTCATTGAAAATGAAGTGGAGCTAAACAAAAAAGCATCAGAAGACAAAAAGGCTATCACCAAACCGAAGATGCGCGACATTTTGGGGATTCCCCACATCTGGATGCTCAGCATCGGTGTTTCCTTCTTTTTGCTTACCTATTTGACGATCGCATCATTCGGCCCGAAAATGCTGGTAGATGCTTTTGGCTATGAGCCTCACGCGGCGGCATCCATCGCCAAGTACTTCTGGCTGTTTAACCTGCTGACACTGCTTATTGCAGGCTGGGTCTCTGACCGACTTCAGCTGCGAAAAATCGTATCGCTGACAGGAGCTATTCTGTTTGCCCTCTATATGCTGTTCTTCCTCTCGCTGTTTGGCAAAGAGGTATCCGATGGTGCCATGATGATCTATACTTCCATTCTCGGTGGTCTGATCGGTATCGCTTATGGTCCATGGTGTGCCCTGTTTTCGGAGAATGCTGAGGACGTCAACCCTTCCCTGCAATCCTCTGCATGGGCGGTGTTTGGGCTCGTATCCAAAATGATGGGCATTTTGACTACCTTGATTGCTCCTCTGGTCGTGGCTGCTTCCGGCTGGGATTCCTGGCTGTGGATTGCGGTGGGAGTGGGAGTCATCATTTACATTCCATGCCTGTTTGCTGGAAAAGGACCATGGCTCCGTAAGAAAGTGGAACATAAACCCATCACGACTGTTCAGTAGCCTGTTTGCTGGTGGATGGAGAGAGGAAAAGCTTAGTGCCAATAGGGTACTAAGCTTTTCTTTTTCTCTACCCGATAGTCTTTCGTTTATGATTCGCTTGAAGAGGCTAAACAGTGAAATAAAATTGGAAACAAATTTGCGAACGATATATTTTTATATTTCTATCATAGTTAAATGAAATGTGTTATAGTAGTTGTTAGAGTAATAGTGCTTATGCGGCACATATGGCTCACTTGAAATTTGGAGGTTTTTATTGATGACAACAGGTACAGTTAAATGGTTCAACGCTGAAAAAGGCTTTGGATTCATTTCAGTTGAAGGTGGAGACGATGTATTCGTTCACTTCTCCGCAATCACAGGCGATGGTTTCAAATCTTTGGATGAAGGTCAGCGTGTTGAATTCAACATTACTCAAGGTCAACGTGGCCCACAAGCTGAGAATGTTGTAAAACTGTAGTCTAATGATAGAAATTAGCAACTGTTCTTACGGACAGTTGCTTTTTTTTATTCTCGATTTCGAAAAAACGACCCTTTCATTTGAGGACCGTACCGTTATAAAGGAAAGAAGGGAATAATCGCATGTCATCTCACCATCCAATTCACCCTGATTGCGCGAGAGCCATCAGCCGTCTCATGCAAATCAAAGAGCCGAAGCGCCAGGACTTTCTGGACCTGAAAACGTACGGGCGGGATGCCTACTCCGAAATGGGCTGGGACGAGCTTCAGCAGTATATCAATGAAAAAACAGTGGTCATCGTTGAGCAGTTTGAAGACGAACAAAATATCCTGTCCGCACTGCGCTGGGTCGCGCGAGGCTTGCCGGTCTGGTTAGCGATTCGGAAGGTACGCACGGATTACGCGATGTATCGGTACATGAAGTCGGTATAGGATTATGGCGGGATAAAAGGAGCAGGCCTTGTGCATCGGAGCCCGCCCTTTTTATTTTCCCTATTTTTGAATTATTTGCCAGATGGCACAGCAGAAATGGTAAAATGAAGTGGAAATCATTTGAAGGGGCGAGGGAAATGTCGGTCAACATCACCAATTTTGCCGTTGTGCAACTGCCTGTAAAAGATGTGGAAGTATCTGTAAAATGGTACAATGAAGTGCTTGGCATTCCTATTTATGGGGCGGTTGGCCATCGGAAGAGGATGAGGCGGCGAATAGGTAGGAAGGACGAGTAAGACCCGTGTGAACCGGAATTTCCGAGGCACATGGGTCTTTTGTTCAAGGAAAGAGGCGGCTAGGATGATACCTGTTCTGATAAAGCCTGACGGCAATGGCTTCGATGAGCTTTCGATGTTTAATGATCGCGCACATTTTTGGCGGCAATCCCTCCATGCCATAATACGCACCTGCCAACTGACCGTACACAGCTCCCGTGGTATCTTTTATGTGAGAGGCGTCTACGGCATTTTTCGCAGCATGGGTCGTAGCTGAGCTGCGAGCGCACATTTCCAAGGCGAGAGCAGGGTCCTTTGCATAAAACAGCGGGATTGGCGCTAGCCTCATGATCGAACCGTTTCCGGCAGACCAAGGATCCGTTGAACCGGCGTAGGGACGCCCTGTTTTTTCAAAGGAGAGGAGGGCATCTCGGGTTGCATTGCCGATATCAAAGCAGTGGTCCTTGCTGCTTAAATATCCTTCGCGGAACCATTTGAGATACCATTTCATTTGATCTGCCGGGTCGAACCCGTTTGCCTGCAATAGACTTTCCGCCAAGCAGAGAGCCATAGAAGTATCATCTGTCCACTCTCCCGGCTCAAGCTGGTGAACGCCTCCACCCACAATTTCCCGAATTGGTTCAAACGTACCGGGTTTGCAGAACTTTTACTCCAGAGGTATCAAGTCAAAAACAGGACTTCTTCCCATAAAATTTATGCAAGTAATTAAATTACTACTGCACATTAATAGAGAAAGGTCTATTATTGACAGTACCGTTACATTTTTAGGAGGGAGCAATCATGACAGAGTTTTTACTAAGTCTTTTGCAAATCATTATTGTAAACATCGTACTGAGTGGCGATAACGCGGTTGTGATCGCTCTTGCCTGTCGAAACTTGAGCCCGGAGCTGCAAAAGAAGGCAGTCTTCTGGGGAAGCTTTGGGGCTATCGGACTTCGTGTCATTCTGACCTTTATCGCTATCTATCTGTTGAAAATTCCGCTGGTACAGGTTGTTGGTGGCCTCTTGCTCATCTGGATTGCAGTCAAGCTGCTGAAAGGTGAGGATGAGGACAGTCACATCGGCGGCGGTGCGAACATGATGGAAGCGCTGAAAACCATTATTTTCGCAGACCTGATCATGAGCTTGGACAACGTCATCGCGGTGGCGGGTGCAGCCAACGGCAACATGCTGCTGGTGTTGATCGGTCTGGCCATCAGTATTCCGCTGATCATTTGGGGAAGCCAGCTTTTGATGAAGCTGATGAACCGTTTTCCGATTATCGTCCTGCTCGGAGCGGCATTACTCGGTTATACGGCGGGCGAGATGGTCGTAGGAGACAAGCTGGTCGGGGGATTTATCGAAGAGACCTTGCCTGCCCTGCACATCATTTTGCCAGTTGCCTTGGCATTGGTCGTCATCGCAGTGGGGAACTACCTCAAGCGCAAAGCGGAAAAGGAAAAAGCCAATCAGATCGGACAAGATCACGCGGAGACGTTGTAATACATGGAATATCGCGACTGGCACATCCTGCAAACCTTGTTTCGTGAGCAGAATATCACAAAGACAGCAGAGGCGTTGTATATTTCCCAGCCTGCTCTGACGAAACGATTGCGCCAGATCGAAAAAGATTTTGGGGTGCAGATCGTACAGCGTGGGAGCAGAGGGGTGCAATTTACGCCCCAAGGCGAATATCTGGCAAAATGCGCAGATGAGATGCTGCTGCGGCTGCGCAACATCAAGGAAAATGTGTTAAATATGGGGAACGAGGTAAATGGAACGCTGAGGCTGGGAGTTTCCAATTACTTCGCGCGCTACAAGCTGCCGATGATTTTGAAGAGGTTTAAAGAAGCATACCCGAACATCGATTACAAGGTCATCACCGGCTGGAGTAAAGATGTCTACAAAAGTGTGTACAATCAAGATGTCCACGTGGGCTTCGTCCGGGGGAATTACAATTGGACGGACAAAAAGCTGCTGCTGTTCGAAGAAGCCGTCTGTGTTGTCTCCCGGGAACCGATCCAGATAGAAGACCTGCCTAATCTGCCGAGAATTGACTACGAGACGGATCCCATGCTGCGAGCACTGGTTGACGGCTGGTGGACCGAGAATTTTTCCCAGCCGCCGCAGATCGGCATGGAGGTCGACAAGGCGGATACGTGTAGTGAAATGGTAGCGAGCGGACTAGGCTACGCCATTTTGCCCCGGGTAGTTCTGAGCGGCAAAGACGATCTGTACATGATCGGACTGACGAGCGCAGCAGGCGATCCGATCAAGCGAAAGACGTGGATGTTCTATCATGAGGACGCGCTAGATCTGCAGATGGTCAAAGCTTTTGTACAATTCATGGAACAGATCGATATAGAAGTCCCTCAGTAAAAGAAAAGAAAACCTGCTGCACCCGCATGGAAGTCATGCTGGAGGTAGCAGGTTTTTTGTATCATCGGACAGGAACGCCGAGCGTTTTCTCTCTTTTCCTCCCCTCCACAACAGCCCGCCCGCCATCATTCACCCAAGGAATCGCTGCCGATAACCATTTTGTATTTTTTCTGCGGGAGCGGCTGTACTACACTAGGGGTACTTCACCAAAGAACCGCACTTTACGTCAGATCGTCAGAGGGGAAACGTTTATGCTGCTGCGCGCAACGTTTACAATGCTGCTTGGAGCACTGGGAGGCTTGCTGTTTAGCGCGATTCACAGCCCGCTTCCGTGGTTGCTCGGAGCTTTGATTACTACGGTTGTATGTACGTTTCTCGGTGTTCGAAACCTGTGGGTTCCAAAGTGGTCTCGCCAAGCAGGCTTGGTCGTGATCGGCATATCGCTTGGCTTGCGCATGACACCCGAAATCTGGGAGGCCATGACGGGTCACATCGGTTTGATGCTGATCGCCACCATCCTGACTGTCTTGATCAGTCTTATCAATGCCTGGATCTTTTGGAAAGTGGGCAAGGTTGACGGCATAACCGCCATTTTCAGCAACGTCCCGGGAGGCTTATCCGAAATGGTGACGATTGGAAAGACGGTTGGAGGGAACCAGCAGATTATATCCATTTTCCACTCGATTCGCGCTGTCATCATCGTGCTTTGCACGCCTTTCCTCGTTACGTGGCTGCCGCATCATGCCGCGATGCAAGCAGCTGTGCCTGATCAGGTGCTGGGATTCGGAAAGACGCTGCTGATCCTCGTCGTTGGAATAGGTGGGGCGTGGATTGCCTCCCGTTGTTCGTTTCCCGCCCCATTTCTGCTCGGTGCGCTGATGCTCACCACTGTCGTGATGCTGAACACGCCGCTTGCCACCGGACATCCAGCCCTGGCAGGTTTTCTGGTGAAAGGAGCTCAGGTGCTGATCGGAGTGGGGATCGGACTAGGCTTCAAGCGAGAGGACATCGCCCGCAGCCGTCGCTACTTCTTGCTCGGTCTCATGCATTCCATTCTTCTGTTCGTGATGGTAATCGCTCTGGCAGTAGGCATCTCGTATGGGATGGGGACGGAGGCAATCACCATGATTTTGGCGAATGCACCGGGCGGGATTGCAGAGATGAGCTTGACTGCCTTGACTCTTGGGGCAGACCCGCTCTTGGTCACAGCCTTTCAGCTGTTTCGCGTTCTGTTTGTGCTCACGCTGTTTTCCTTCGGGGTGCGTACATGGATCAACCGTCGCCGCCGCGCAGGAGGGGCGCCTCAAGAAACGAGTGCATGACGCAAGAATGAAGTCTTTTTTCAACAGCTAGACCTGCGTTCTCCCGAGATGGAGAAGCAGGTCTGTTTCGCGTGAAAAATATGAAAATAATCATAAAAATAGCGTTTATCCAAAAAATCCGAACAAACTAGGAAGCGCTTTCATAGGGTGCTATGATCTCCTTAGTTGAAAACGCTATCAACAAAGGGGGATATACAGATGAATCAAACTAAGAAATGGAAGAAGTGGAGCGGCGTACTTCTTACGACAGCGATGGCACTGAGCCTGGCAGCCTGTGGAGGCGGCGGTGGGCAAACCGCAGCAGGAGGCGGGAAGGCAGCTTCAACTTATCCGGAAAAGCCAATTGTCATAACAGCTCCATCGGGTGCAGGTGGTGGCCTGGATAAAACAGCGAGATCCGTTGCAAAGGTCATGTCAGCAAGCAAGCTGGTAGAGAAGACGATCACCGTCGAAAACAAGCCAGGTGGCGGTCAGGCAGTAGGATTGGCAGACTTCGTGACGCAGGACAAGAAAAACAATTACAAGCTGCTGCTTCCTTCTACACCGATTATCATCAATAACCTGAAAAAGGAAGGGAACAGCCCTCATTCCTACAATGATATGACACCGTTGGCTCAGCTGACGAAGGACTATGGCGCCATCGTTGTGGCAGCCGGCTCTCCTTACAACAATCTGAAATCCCTGATGGATGCGATTAAGGCCGATCCGACAAAGGTAACCGTGGCAGGAGGCTCTGCTCCAGGCTCGCTCGATCACTTGACATTCTTGATGCCGGCAGTAAAAGCGGGCATCGATCCAAAATCGGTAAAATACATCTCTTACGACGGTGGTGGAGAGGCGATCGCAGCGCTTTTGGGCGGAAATGCAGACGTACTCGCTACCGATGTATCGGGTGCTGGTGAGTACGTAAAATCCGGTAAAGTAAAAATCTTGGGCGTATCTTCTCCAGAAAGACTGAAAGGCACATTCAAGGACATCCCGACCTATAAAGAAGCGGGGTATGATACCGAATTGATCAACTGGCGCGGCGTGTTTGGGCCAAAAGATATGACACCGGATGCTGTAGCCTACTGGGAAGAAAAGTTGAAAGCCATGACACAAACGGCTGAATGGAAAGCTGAACTAGAAACAAATGGCTGGGATGACGGTTACAAAAACGGAGCAGACTTCAAGACTTATCTGGGCGATCAAGAAAAAATGTTCAAGGAAATCCTGGGTCTGCTCAATATGGCGAAATAAATAAAATTGAGAGCGGAGACGGAGAAGAAGCGATTCTTCTCCTCCTCCATTCTTAAATTTTTGTGAGAAGGGGAGGAGCACGTGAGCAAAACATTTGATCGCTACGCCAGCCTGTTGTTTCTCGTCTTGGGAGCGGCATTTTTGATTGGCAGCCAAAACATTTCCGCGAGTGCGTACGGAAGCAATGTCGGGCCGAATATCTTTCCGCTCGGTCTCGGAGCTCTTTTGGTTTTGCTAAGCCTGCGCTTGTTTTACGAAACATTCAAATACAAGCAAGAGGAGAAAAAGCAGGGACCTGCGCTCGATTACAAACGATTTCTCATCATACTCGTAGCGGCACTTTTATACGTCTTGCTGTTGGAGGAAATCGGATATGTGGTGAGCACCTTCCTCTTTTTGCTGGTTGGCTTCCAGACCATGTCAAAGGGAAAATGGCTCTCGACACTGCTTATTTCCGGCGCATTTTCCTTTGGTATCTACTTCTTGTACGTCAATGTTCTCGATGGCAGCTTGCCCGGTTTACCAGCATGGTTAGGCTTTTAGGAGGTGGATGACAAATGGATGCGTTTCATTACTTATTAAATGGCTTTGCTACAGCCCTGCAATGGCAAAATATCATCTTTGCGTTTGTCGGTGTACTGATCGGGACGGTAGTAGGCGTTTTGCCAGGGATCGGACCGATTAGCGGCGTCGCGCTGCTGATTCCCGTAACAGCATCGTTGACAGGCGGGCTCCCGCCAGAGGAGGCAGCGACCAGCGCGATTATTTTGCTGGCGGGCGTTTATTACGGGGCGATGTACGGTGGCTCTACAACTTCGATTCTGTTGAATACGCCAGGTGAGTCATCCTCAGTTGTTACCGTATTGGATGGATACCCGATGGCCAAGCAGGGACGGGCGGGAGTCGCCCTGGCGATCGCTGCGATCGGTTCGTTTGTAGCAGGGATTGTCTCGCTTGTCGGTCTGGTATTCTTGGCTGAGCCATTATCAGATGTCGCGCTCAAGCTCAGTCCTGCCGATGAGTTTTCCCTGATGATCCTCGGGCTGTGCGCCTTGAGCGGATTGGCAGGAAAGTCAGTCACCAAGGCCTTGATTATGACCGTATTCGGACTTTTGCTCGCGACGATCGGGATGGACAACGTGTCTGGTGTGGCACGCTTTACCTTTGACATGCCCGAGCTTTATTCCGGTCTGGAATTTTTGACCATTGCGGTGGGGGTATTTGCTCTCGGAGAGGTTTTCAAAACGATTCTAGAGCGCGATGCGAACGAAGGGGAGATCGCCAAAATCTCTCGCATTTTGCCTACCAAGCAGGATTTGAAAGAAAGTGCAGGGCCGATCATCCGCGGTTCGTTGGTTGGTTTCTTTAAAGGAATTGTTCCTGGATCAGGCGCGACACTGGCGTCCTTCCTCGCGTACTTGCTGGAAAAGAAAATCAGTAAAAATCCGGAGAAGTTCGGAAAAGGGGCAATCGCGGGTGTGGCGGCCCCTGAGTCAGCCAACAACGCTGCTTCGGGTGGAGCCATGATTCCCCTTTTGACCTTGGGGATTCCGGGAACAGGGACGACCGCCGTGCTGATGGGCGCTCTGATCATGTACAACGTGCAGCCAGGTCCCCTGCTGTTTGATGAGCATCCGACCATCGCGTGGGGCTTGATCGCGAGTATGTTTATCGGTAACCTGATGCTGCTGATTCTCAACATGCCGCTCGTCAAAGTTTTTGCCAAGCTGATTGAAACACCTCCGAAGTATTTGATCCCGATGATTGTGGCAATCTCCATTTTCGGTGTGTACGCGGTACGTGTCTCGGTATTTGATCTCGTGCTGCTGCTAATCTGTGGGGTAGTCGGGTACTTCCTGGCGAAAAATGATTTCCCAATGGCACCACTTGTTTTGGGCTTGGTGCTTGGGCCAATGATTGAAAATAACTTGCGTCGCGCACTGACGACGTCCAACGGAGACTTCTCCATCTTTATTGAAAAGCCAGTATCTCTGGTCTTCCTGATTATCGCGGTTCTGTGGATCTCGGTTCCGTTGATCATGAAAATGCGAGGGAAAAAAGTAGTGGTGAACGTAGAAGGGTAAAGGAGAGTGAAACGCATGCGAGATGACAAAAAGATCAAAGAGGAAGTCAAACAGCAGTTCGGTGCCAATGCCGAAAAGTATGTGACCAGCCAGACACACGCGACGGGAGATGATCTCTCCCTGCTGGCGCCTTGGCTGAATCCGTCGTCTGATTGGGTCTTTCTCGACGTGGCGACAGGTGGGGGGCATCTTACCAAGAAAATCGCTCCGCATGTAGGTCAGGCTTTTGCGACGGATTTGACCGGACCGATGCTAGAGGCAGCTCGGAATCATCTAAAGGCGCACTGCAGCAATGTCTTTTATGTCGTAGCGGACGCAGAGGCACTCCCGTTTCTCGACGATACGTTCGATGCGGTTGGCTGCCGAATTGCCGCTCATCATTTTCCCAATCCCCAGGCATTTGTCCAGGAAGTCGCACGTGTCCTGAGGCCTGGTGGCAAGTTCGTGCTGATTGACAATATCGCGCCGGAGGAGGAAGAGCTGGATCGTTTTGTGAACACGCTGGAGAAGCTGCGGGATACCAGTCATGTACGCAGCTATTCTCGCTCGGAATGGCGGGAGTGGATCGAGCAGGCAGGTCTTGCAGAAGGCCAGTCCCGTATTCGCAAAAAGACCTTCCCTTATGCGACTTGGGTGAGACGAACGACGGAGTCAGAAGAACAGGTAGCTCAGGTAACGGCTCATATTACCGAGGCGAAGGCAGAGGTCCAAACCTACTTTGCAGTGGAAAAGACAGGCGAGGAGGTCGTATCCATTTCGGTGGATGAATGGATGGCCATGTTTGAAAAGCCGCAAGCAAAAAGATGAAAAAAGAGAGAAGCCCCTACCTTTTAGCCATACGGTGGGGGCTTTTTGCTGTGCCGAATGGCAACGAAAATCAAAGAAGAACCTGGGCAGCTTTACCAGGTTCTTTTCTATAGCGTAAAAACAGTCACGATGCTATAATCGAAATACGACTGTTTTGTTAAAATTACAACATTTATCCCATATTATATTTTAATTGTATCATGCCGGCAACCTCGTGTCAAATGCTTTTTCTCAATTGAATGGTTAGGGGAGATATAAAATGAGTTCTTTGGCTCTCGGTTTTCAGGAAATACACAAAGACCAGCTACTGCTCGTTGGCGGAAAAGGGCTGCATTTAGGGCAATTGGCAAAAATGCAAGGAATCCACGTACCAGAAGGATTTTGTGTGACAACAGTGGGATTTCAAAAGGCCATCGCGCATAACGAGACGTACCATGCCTTGTTGGATCAACTAGCGATGCTAAAAGGAGAAGATCGAGAACAAATTGGTGAAATCAGCCGGAAGATTCGACAAATCCTTAGCGAAGTAGAAATTCCAGCGGATGTGGTGGAGGCCGTAGCTCATTATCTCACCCAGCTTGGAGAAGAACACGCGTATGCCATTCGTTCTAGCGCGACCGCGGAAGATTTGCCGTATGCCTCTTTTGCGGGTCAACAAGACACCTATTTAAATGTCATCGGCATCGAAGCCATTTTGGAGCATATCCGCAAATGCTGGGCTTCCCTGTTTACGGAACGCGCGGTCATTTACCGGATGCAAAATGGATTTGACCACCGTCAAGTTTATTTATCCGTGATCGTACAAAGAATGGTTTTCCCACAGGTATCTGGAATTTTATTTACCGCTGATCCGATCACGTCCAACCGGAAGCTGCTATCCATCGATGCCAGCTTTGGACTTGGAGAAGCATTGGTCTCTGGGGTGGTATCTGCCGATTGCTATAAAGTACTGGAGGGAGAAGTCGTCGATCGGAGGATTGCAGCCAAAAAACTGGCGATCTACGGGCGAAAAGAAGGCGGGACAGTGACACAGGAGATCGATCCAGATCTGCAAAAGACGCAAACTTTATCGGATCAACAGATTTTAAAGCTCGCCCGTATTGGAAGGCAGATTGAAGCTTATTTTGGCAGCCCGCAAGATATCGAATGGTGCTTGGCTGATGACACTTTTTCTATCGTCCAGAGTCGGCCAATCACGACGTTGTACCCCATCCCTGAGGTGAACGATCAAGAAAATCACGTCTATATATCTGTAGGCCATCAGCAAATGATGACTGACCCCATTAAACCACTGGGCTTGTCTTTTTTCCTGTTAACGACTCGTGCGCCTATGCGAACAGCTGGGGGTAGGTTGTTCGTCGATATTACCGATATGCTTGCTTCCCCTGACAGCAGACAAGTCATGGTGGATACCCTCGGAAAATCCGATCCGCTCTTAAAGGACGCACTTACGACCATCATAGGGCGAGAAGATTTTATACAAGCGTTGCCAGAAGATAAAAAAGCACCGGGGCCTGGTAAAAATCAGAAAGGTATGCCGCCTGTGGGTCCTCAAATTCAAATCGAAAGCGATTCCGCAATCGTCTCTGATTTGATGAAGCGCAGTCAAGCCTCGATCGAAGAGCTAAAGCGCAGCATCCAAGCGAAATCAGGGCCGGACTTGCTCGATTTTATTCGAGAAGACATCGAGCAATTAAAGAAAATTTTATTTGATCCTCAAAGTACGGCTGTGTTTATGACCGCTATGAACGCTTCAGCATGGATCAATGAAAACCTGTACGAATGGTTAGGGGAAAAAAACGCAGCAGATACGCTTTCCCAATCCGTACCGAACAATATTACTTCGGAAATGGGCCTGGCATTAATGGATGTCGCGGATGTGATTCGTCCTTATCCAGAAGTCATTGCTTTTTTGCAGCATGTAAAAGACGATAGCTTTTTGGAGGCACTATCTGACCTTGATGGTGGACAGAAAGCCCGAGATGCGATCTACTCCTATCTTCAGCAATACGGAATGCGCTGTGCCGGAGAAATCGATATAACGAGAACGCGTTGGATCGAAAAACCACTGACACTTGTCCCCCTGATTCTAGGCAATATCAAAAACTTTGAGCCGAATGCTGGCAAACAAAAGTTTGAGCAAGGACGACTGGAAGCGCTGGAAAAAGAACAAGACCTGTTAGAGCGATTGAGAAAATTACCGGAGGGTGAGCAAAAAGCGGAAGAAACCAAGCAAATGATTGACAGAATCCGGAATTTTATCGGGTACAGGGAGTATCCAAAATACGGCATGATACATCGCTACTTGGTTTATAAGCAGGCTTTGCTAAAGGAAGCCGAACAATTGGTCGAAGCTGGCGTGATTCATGAAAAAGAGGACATCTACTATCTTTCTTTTGAAGAGCTTCACGAGGTTGTACGCACAAACAAGCTGGATGATCGGATCATCAGCAATCGAAAAGACGATTACAAGTTTTTTGAAAAACTAACTCCGCCACGTGTAATCACGTCTGATGGGGAAATCATTACAGGTGAGTACAAAAGGGAAAATCTTCCAGATAAAGCGATTGCAGGTCTACCTGTTTCTTCCGGAGTAATAGAGGGGCGCGCACGTGTCATCTTAAGCATGGAAGACGCTGATTTAGAAGAGGGAGATATATTGGTCACCACTTTTACCGATCCTGGCTGGACACCATTGTTTGTATCGATAAAAGGTCTCGTCACCGAAGTCGGTGGGCTGATGACCCATGGAGCAGTGATCGCACGAGAATATGGTTTGCCAGCAGTTGTCGGCGTGGAGAATGCTACCAAGCTGATAAAAGACGGACAGCGAATTCGTGTGCATGGGACAGTAGGCTATATCGAGATACTGTAATGGCTGAATACATCAAGAAAGAGCCTTTGTCATGGAGAACCGGTAGTAAAACATTGGGTGGAGGTAAGCGGTGGTAATATCTCTGAAAAGGCACCAGCCATCTTGCGGCTGGTGCCTTTTCGACATGGTCTGCTTTCACCGTTTAGTCAAAGCTGTACGCGTCCAGTCTACAACAAAATAAAGGACAGGGATGACTTCCGCTACCAAAAGAAGGCTTACCATACCGTGATTGGTCAAATGAGCAAGTTCCATTTTAGATCTGGCCATGAATAAAGAGAGTCCCGCCATGATGGCTGTCATGGATAGAGCAAATGGTTTGTGATCCTGTAAGGAAAAGCTGTGAGTAAGTGCTATCACAGATATAAAGAGGAACAAACTGATTTTAATAAAAAGGCTGGTGAGCCACACTGCAATCAGGACAGGATCCAGATTCTCCAGAAAAGAACCTGCTCGGATGAAACGAATGAGCTCTAGCTCGGGGTAAATCAGTTCACTTGTTAAATGTGGTCCAAATACGAGCAAGGTTGAAATGAGGCTAGTCAAGATGATGAATAACGTTTGTCCTGCTGGATATGCTGAAAAAATGCAATGGTCATTTGGAAATTCATATCACGGACGACGAATACGGGTATCATCAGCATTCCGAGGATGGTTAAGAAGAAGATCCCTTGCGCACACCGAAAGATAGCATGCACGCCTGAACGGACGGCATAGGCAATACAAATGCTAATAAGCGCTGTAACCGCCCAATCAGGTGTTTCGGGAAGGTAGACCTCGACCAGGAAATCCTGCAATTCGCGCAAGACGAAAGCTGCACTGAACAAGCTCGTAAAAATCATGATGGTGATGAGAGGATAGTGCAGCCACTTTCCAACAATGTATTTGCCATAGGTAGCAAAGAAAGCGGTTGGGCGTTTTATGGCCACTCGAAAGGAGACATAGGTAATGGCAAGACCACATATTGCTCCGATCAGGAGGGGGATCCATGAAGAAAAACCTGCCTCCGTTACCAAAGCGGTCAAGCGAAAGCCAAGCATAGTTGTAAAAAGGTACTGGGTGAACAACATATAAAGCTGTGATTGTGATACTTGCCCCAGCTCCTTATTCATTTTCGCCTCTCCAAATAATGAACTTTTCCATCGGGTGAAAAACATACTCAATTACTTTGGCAAACTGGAAAGAATCCCGAAAATAATAGAGGGCTTCAAAGCTGAGAAAGCAGAAAAGTACCATCCCTACGACGATCCGTTTTGTTCGCTTTTTTCGGTTTTGATGATGTAGATAGCGAAGCTCATACCCAAAGATGATTGCAAATACCATGGCTACGATGATCATTTCAACCCCCTGATGATGACTCTTCTGGATGGAAGCGAATAGGATTTTTAGTGGTTCCCAGCCGTTTTATAGTGATCTCTACATGAGGAGCGATTTTCACGAGCACCCACTTTCTGCGAGGACTCAATGGCTTTCTTGATCCGAATCTTTACCAATTCTTCAAGGCTGTCCTCCAAATTTTTAATTTGCTCCGGATCTTGCAATGGAATGGTGGATTGCGAGGATATCAAGGAAGCATCCGCTTTGCAATGAATGTGTATCGTGATTTGATCTCCCTCGATGATTGGCTTTATTTTGGAATGGGATTGGTTGATCATAAAATCGAGTGGTTTGCCATCAGTTGAAGCGATTACCGTAATCTCCGCGTCCCTCATTTTCCCTAGAATCCACATAGCCCCCCTCATTTCATAAGTCGTGAGAGTATTCACCAGTTTTCCGTTCTTGAAAATGGCTGCTCCGTCTGTTCCCAGCCAGTTTTGTACCTGTTTTTTTTCGCTCGGGATGGCTTTGGTTTCGACTTTTAGCATGGGAATTAACATGTCGCCACCGTAATAAGAAGCAGCCAAACAATCCTTTGCTGTCGTATCGAGCGTCACAAGCTCTCTACTATAGGCGAGCAATATATCTACAGGAAAGCGTTCAAAGATGATGGGGATCGTCGTTATTTCTTTTGCTTTACCAGGTGCGATATACACGTTGGTATTGATATGGAACCGCGGTTCTCGAGAAATGAATTCCAGAACCTGACTGATCCCGGCTTTGGCAAATTCCTTTCCGATTACCACGACGCTTGTTTGACCAAAGGTGATTCTACGAGATAGATCGGACTGGATGAGGCGATACGCTTCACCGATGTCATGGCCAGTCTTGGTTACAGTAGTATAAGGCTTGCCGGTTAATTCACCAGTTCCACCCGACTGTCCAGGAATGAGACGGTTGGCTAAGGGGAAAGAGAGGGTGACCTCGACCCCATCGTTGACTTTATCTAAGAAAATGATGCGTACAAAACTTCGATTATTCAATTCTACAGACGACCAGCATCCAGTCAATCCGAAGCAGGAGAGGAAAGCAACGATATAAAGCATAGCCACACGCCAAGGTAGAATCGTGCTCAATCGCCATCCTCCTCTCGCTCAGTCTCTTGGATTTTTTTGCTTCCTTGCCTGATCTTGTTCTTTCCAGCAGTGGAAGGTCTTTTGCGCAAGTACCACCAGGGAGCCCTTACGTACGTATCCTTAAGATCACCTATGATTAAAGGTGTCATGGGTGCCAGATAGGG
This sequence comes from Brevibacillus centrosporus, assembly GCF_003710815.1. Classification (GTDB taxonomy): domain Bacteria; phylum Bacillota; class Bacilli; order Brevibacillales; family Brevibacillaceae; genus Brevibacillus; species Brevibacillus centrosporus. The sequence continues at coordinate 199,582 of NZ_RHHP01000003.1, read as the reverse complement.
CATTCCGAACGACCGTAGATTGATGAGATGAATATAGATCAAAAGCAGACCGCAAATGATGCCGAAAAGCCCAAACAACCCCGCGAAGATCATGATGGGAAAGCGTAATAAGCGAATAGACAGACCCAGATCAAAGTGAGGGATGATAAACGAAGCAATACCCGTAAAAGAGACGATGATGACCATGGCTGCGGAAACGATCCCAGCCTGGACAGCAGCTGTGCCGATAATCAAAGCCCCAATAATGGATACGGCTTGACCGATCGATTTGGGGATACGTACAGCGGCTTCCCGCAAGGCTTCGAAAGAAATTTCCATAATAAAGGCTTCAATCAATGCGGGAAACGGGACAATTTCACGTGAAGCGGCAATGGTCATGAGCAGCTTAGGAGGGATCATTTCCGGGTGAAACGTCGTAATCGCAACATATACCGAAGGAAGCAATAAGGATATAAATACGAACAAGTAACGTATCCACCGAATCCATGTTCCCGCTATATACCGTTGATAGTAATCTTCAGCTGATTGAAGCAGCATCCATAACGTGACGGGTGCGAGCAGCACCATGGGCGTACCATCGACAATGATAGCGACCCGGCCTTCCAAAAGTGCGGCCGAAACGACGTCTGGCCGTTCCGTATACTGTACTTGGGGAAAAGGTGAGAAACGAGAATGATCGAGAAACTCTTCGACGTAGCTGCTGCCAAGAACTCCATCGATCTCGATGTTCCCCAGTTCAGTGATCAATTGAAGATGTGTATAAAACATATCCTGTGTTGTTTTAAACGGCCAGTTCGGGTTCGCGGCGCTTAAAAATTTGGCGATATCGTCAGCGTTTCTATGCCAATCTGCATCCAGGCTTTTCAAATCCGCCTGATTGCCCGTTTTGGCAGCTGCGACAATTTTCCCTGCGATTTGAATCTGCTCTCTCAAAAGCTCAGACAGCTTATTCCCGGCTTCTTCCCCATAATAAGGCTTGATCAGATTCCCGATGTCCTGCTGATTCTGCAAAAGCCGATCCAATACGTCCTTCGCATCTGGACGATTCGACATGACGCTGACAATATAGCTTCTCGTCCAGATCGTATGGTCGATCCACGCCTTCTGCATATCACTTTTCAGTTGGACCATTTTGGGACTAAGGCAGGCCGAATTCTTCTGCCCCCCCTCCTTGGCTAGTGCAGATCCACCAGCTGGCATATTGAAATGGCTAGAATGGGTGGTAGCTCAATGAAAAGGGGAACAACCATGGCACGGAAAATCATTTTGGATGTAGCCGTTACGTTAGATGGTTTTATTGAAGGAAAAAATGGAGAAGTGGATTGGTGCATGATGGACGAGGAGATGGGGTTTCTTTCGTTCTTGCATCAAATTGATACGATTCTCTATGGCAGAAAAAGCTATGAGCTATGGGGACAATTTCATCCGGAGCCGGCACATTCCGATATGGAAAAAGAAATCTGGAGAGTCGTTCATAGCAAGGAGAAATACGTGTTTTCCAGGACGCAAAAAGGGACTGGGGATAAAGCCATTTTTATGAACGATCACATTCTTGAAGAAGTAAATAAAATAAAGAACAAGCCTGGCAAAGACATCTGGCTGTACGGTGGATCGAGCCTCATTTCAACCTTTATCAGCCTAGGGCTTGTAGATGAATTTAGATTGTCTGTTCACCCGGTTGTTTTGGGAGAAGGCAAACCGTTGTTTATGGATATCAAAAAGAGGTTGAATTTCAAACAGGTTGAAGCCAGAACGTTCTCCTCTGGCGTGGTGCAGCTCATTTATCAATGGGATGGAAAAGAGTAGGGCTCATCTCCCTTCTTCAAGGCATGAGGTTGAAAATCGTGCAAGAAAACAGCGGTTGTCTAAGACAGTGTCTTTAGGTCTTAGGCAGCCGCTGTTCGATTTAGCAGCAGGGCAGCTATTTGTACCAATGACGGCGAACGATCCGTAATCGTTAAGCGGAAATCCGACTGGGATTTTGACGTTTTTATTTGAAATCTTGCTTGTTTTTTACGATTCGTTTGAGTTTAAAGGCTGACGATTACGAATGGTTTCATAATGACGGAATTGTGTTACTATTTCCACAGGAGGGATCAGCGATGGATGACGTGGATCTGAAGATTTTGGAGCTGCTCGAGGAAAACGGAAGACTGTCTCATGAGGAAATCAGCAAGATCTTGCACATTTCTCGTCCGGCTGTCCATCAGCGGGTCGGCAAGCTTGAGAAGAATGGAGTGATCAAAGGATATCGCAGCATCATCGATTGGAGACTGATGGAGCAAAAAATCAAGGTGCTGATCTTTGTGAAAGCGAGATGTCAAAACTTCAAGGAAATGGCAGGGAAGATCGTGGAGCTGCAGGTGCCAAACGTCAAGATCGTGGAATGCCAGAGACTCGCAGGGGAGTGGTGCATGATGCTGAAGGTGCGCGTGAATGCACCGGAGGATCTCACGAATCTGATAGATGAAATGGTCAAGCATGAAGAAGTGTTGGAAACCTCGACGACCTTTATCTTGTCAACCATGTATGAAGATGGGTGGAAAGAAATTTGAAAGCAAGGGTGGAAAATAAGCGATGACAGGAAAAAAGGATACGAAGCTTTTTGCCATTACGATCGCTTTGCTGACCGTTTACTTATTTTGGGGAGGCACTTATCTCGGCATGAAAATTGCCATTGAATCGATTCCGCCCTTTATTATGGCAGGGGTGAGGTTCACTTTGGCTGGTGTGTTTCTCTTCCTGTTCAGTCGTTTGAAGGGAGCCGAACTGCCAAGTGCTGCCGAGTGGAAAGGTGCGGGTATTGTGGGGGCGCTGCTGCTTCTTGGAGGTAATGGCGTCGTCGCCTGGGCGGAGCTGAGACTGCCCTCTGCGATCGCTTCCTTGCTGGTGGCGACAGTCCCGCTTTGGATTCTGGTGCTCAACTGGGCCGGAGGGAGCAGACAAAAACCGTCGGGCGGAGTGATGGCGGGAATCCTGGTTGGGCTCGCGGGCGTCGCTGTTTTGGTGGTCCACCCCGGTGGCTCGGAAGGTAAAGGTGCCGATACGATTGGGATTATCGTGCTGCTGGCTGCCTCGATCAGCTGGTCGTTTGGGTCCCTGTATTCCCGTACGGCAAAGCTCCCCGCATCTCCTTTGATGTCGACTGCCCTGCAAATGATTGTAGGGGGAATTCTGCTCAGCATAACATCCCTGTTTCTCGACGATTGGACGAAGCTGCATGTTACGCAAATATCCCTTCGTTCCTGGGTCGCCCTCGGGTATTTAATCGTATTTGGCTCGATTCTCGCTTATACGGCGTATATTTGGCTGCTAAAAAACGCAGAGCCTTCGCTTGTGTCCACCTATGCTTTTGTGAATCCGATCGTCGCCGTATTTTTAGGCTGGCTGCTGGCGGATGAGCAGCTGTCTACCCAGTCGTGGGTCGCGGCGGCCTTGATTATCGCGGCAGTTGCGATAATCACGATTTTTCGCGGCAAGGGCGCCCGGAAGAATCAAACGGCTGCCAGAAAAGAGGAAGGAAAGCTTCAGGCTAGATAACAGAAAGAAAATAGAAGAAAAAACCCCATGTAAGGGCAGTCACTTAGGAAGACTGCCCTTACACTCTTCTTACGCACCTGCCCAACGATACTTTCGCTCCGGTCGACCGACCGTTCCGTAAAATGTCTCCACGGTAACCTCATTGATGGAGACCAGAAATTCCAGATATCTGCGCACAGTCGAATGACTCATGCCAGCGAGTGCCGCCAAATCATCGGCATTGACGCTGTGCGCCGTCACCTGCATCTTGTCGCGAATGAGCTTGAGCGTCAGCTTGTCGATTCCTTTCGGGAGCGTGGTGACGTTCTCGGCTGTTCTGGCAGCTGGCGTGATGGAAGCTTTGGTAAACAGCTTGTCGACGGCCATTTGATCCATGGTGGTATGCTGCTGAAGCTGGCTCCGGGTGCTCGCATACTGCGCCAGAGTCGACATGAATTTATCGATCATAATCGGCTTAATGATATAGCTGTACGCTCCGCCTCGTATTGCCTCACGGACGGTTTCCACGTCATTCGCGGCTGTAATCATGATGACGTCAATACCTCGAAAATGCTTGCGAACTTCCCGCAAAAGGTCGATGCCGTTCATATCCGGTAAGAAAATGTCCAAGAGAAGCATATCAGGAGTGACGACGTGGAGCATGTCCAACGCCTGCTTTCCAGTAGAGGCCGTGGCGATGATCTGGAATCCTTCCAGCTTGAGCGTGAATTGCTCATAGATTTTGGCCGCTACTTCGTCATCTTCTACGATCATAACGGTAATAGGTTGATCAGACATGGTAGATACCCCCTTTTTCCTTACTCTCTCTGTTTGGGTACGACGATGGAGAAGCGAGCCCCTCCCAGATCACTTTTTTCGATCACAATATGACCGCCCAAATGTACGAGCGAATTTTTGACAAGGGCGAGACCCAGCCCGCGATTTTCGCCTGGCTTTGTAGTAACACCGCTTTCAAAAATGCGGGATTCCATATCGGCAGGAACGCCAGGACCGTTGTCCTCAATATCAAAAATAATGTCCTGACCCAAATCGGTAAAGGAGACGTGTACCATGGCATCGGAGCAGTTTTTTGCAAGCGCAGCCTCCATCGCATTGTCGATCACATTGCCGAGTATGGTGACAAGGATTTTGGGATCGATCGGCGCGGGAACATTCCCGAGATGGCTTTCCTGATCGATTTCCAATGACACCTTCAGTTCTTTCGAGCGGTTGATTTTCCCGAGCAGACAGGCAGCGATGAACGGCTCCTGTACCGAACTCATGAGAAAGGCGAGAATATCCTGTCTCTCTTTCACTTCATCCGTGATCATCTCCAAAGCCTTGTCATATTCCTTGAGTTTGAGCAACCCGTAAATGGTGTTTAAACGATTCAAATATTCGTGATTTTGTGACCGCATATTGTCGGAGAAAGAGCTGATTTTCGTGATCTCCTCTGTGAGCTGTTCGATTTCGGACTCCGGACGGAAAGTGAAAACGACACCTCTGACCTCGTTATTGCTCAAAATGGGAGAGTAATCCGTAATAAAGATCTCGTGTCCCAGCAAAATTTTCTGGTTCATATCCTGTGTATTTCGATTGATGGTGTGAATGATGTCCCGAATTTGCGGGCTGGAGATGGGTTTGCCCAGCGTCAAATCTTCCTGCAGGAGAGCACGGGCGCGCTTATTCATAGACACGACACGGCCCTGCATATCGACAGCGACCGTAGCGTCCCGGATGGATTCGAGTATCGCTGTTTTCTCCGTGAATAAAAAGGAGATCTCTTCCGGCTCCAGTCCAAAAATCAATCGCTTCACTCGCCGGGCGATGATAATCGCGCCAATGATTCCTACGATGAGAAGCAGCATGGAGAAGGCCACGACTCTTTCTTTATATTCCGCCACCCGTTTCTCGACGTCACTCATAATAAAGCCGACGGATGAGACGCCGATGGTTTCTCCTTTGCTGTTGACAATAGGGGTTTTTGCCTTGATCGCAGGGCCAGAAATACCTGAGCCGCGATAAATGACGGAACGGTTTTCGAGAAAGACAGGATCGTTACTCGTTCCCATCGGTAATCCGATTTGATCTGGATCGTAGTGGGAGTAGCGGATGCCTTCCTTGTTGCCGATGACCACATAGCTGGCGCCTGTCGTGGTCCGAATCATTTCAGCGAGAGGCTGGATCCATCGCGAGGGATCTTCTTTCTCAAAAGCGGCGATAATGTCATCATCCATGGCGGCCATTTTGGCAACCGTCATAGCTTGCTGTCCGATGTAGCGATCCAGAATATCATCTAAAATGAAGGAAAAGAGAGCGGTCCCGATGCCCATGCTGATGAGAACGACGATAGAGATGAGCAGGACCATTTGGGTCAAGAGGCTGACCCTCGTTTTTTTGCGAGCGAAAACCATGGGCAAACCACCTTTGATGACAGATCCGGAAGTATGAAACCGTTTACTTACCTATATTATATAACAATATGGTCATGAGGACGGCCACTTGTTTTCATCCCATGCTGCTTTTTCGGGTATAGCGTACCCACGATCGAGACAAACCCTCTAGTAAGCCCGTCCTTACGCGTTTTCGGGACAAGAGCCATTTGTCCATTTATGGCGAAATAAAGGGCCATTCACATTTGTGACACAAAGGAAAAATGTAACAAGGTAGTCCCCAATAGCTTTGCGAAAAAACTTTTGACAAATTTTCAATAAAAATTTGAACAAAACATGAACAACAAATGAATTTTATGTTACAATGTGTTCATAAGAGAGAAACGAAAATAAAAAAGACAGGGGTCTTGTGATATGAATAATGAGACAAAAGCAGCTGATACACTGAAATGGATGGCTTGGACCGCTACGATCGTTGGAGTGTTATTGTTTGTATTTAATGTAAGCGATTTCAGATCAGAGAATTTCCCATTGATGGTATCCATCGGCTTCCTGATCGCAGGTATGAACATTTTCCTTCTGAGCACGGTATTTCGTCTGATGAACATCCGGAAACAAGAAGTGTGAGAAAGTTACAATCACAAAAGCATAGGAAACGAGACCTCTCATTTTCGCTATATTAATGAAATGAGAGGTTTTTTGTTTGTTCGGCAGGAATGTCAAAAGTGACAAGAGGTGAACCTAGGCGTTCACAAATGTGACGGTCACCGATAAAGGACGGTTCTGCTTGTCTTCTACACAGTAAAATTTTATTGACAGTGAATTAGCCCAGTGATGCCAAGGCCTCATTGGGCTTTTTGGCGTGCCTGAATATGAAGGGGAAAAGGGGATTTTTGGGGAGGGGTGGATATTCATAGCAATATTATGATCAACTAGTGACCGCTTCGTGAACACTTTGTAACAGAAAAACTACGAAATCTTGAACGTGCGAAAAAACGAGTACAAAAACATCTTGGCTCTGATAGTATGTAGTTGCGGTTACGCCAAGTGTTCACTTGTGCTAAAAAAGTGTAGAAAGAAGCATTGCTTCTGTTGTTGTGTGAAAGAGGGAGGGATTAGGAGAATGAGTGGAGGAAAAATGCTGAGGCAATTTCATTTTTGGGTCTTGGCAGCACTAGCGACCGTCCTGCTTTCGGGATGTGGAAGTGATTATCTGGTCCTGAATCCGAAGGGACCTGTAGCCGAAACGCAGTACAATCTCATTGTCATCTCAGTGATATTGTGCGCCGTTATTATCGTTCCGGTTCTTGCGATTACTGCTTTTATCGTTTATCGATATCGGGATACACCGAAAAACAAAGCACCTTACAAACCTGATTGGGCACATAGTACAACCCTTGAGGTAATTTGGTGGGGCATTCCGGTAATCATCATTGCGATTTTGGGATATTTTACAGTGCGTGACACCTACGTTTTGAAAGAGTCGCCGAATCAAGAAGTGAAGCCGATCACGATTCAGGTTACGGCATTGGATTGGAAATGGATGTTTACTTATCCTGAACAAAACGTCGCAACCGTCAACTATTTAGAAATTCCTGCTGGTGTTCCTGTTCGTTTCCAAGTATCAGCGGAAGCTCCTATGAACTCGTTCTGGGTACCAGAGCTTGGTGGCCAGATTTATGCGATGTCTGGAATGGCAACAGAATTGTATTTGCAAGCAGATGAGCCAGGAGAGTTCCAGGGCTTTAGTGCGAACTTCTCTGGAGAAGGATTCGCCCATATGCAATTCAAAGTCGTTGCCAAGCCGCAAAATGAATTTGACCAGTGGGTACAGCAGGTGAAGGGCACGGCACCGGCAATGACCAAGCAAGATTATGAGGAATTGAAAAAGCCTGGCTTGACTGAGAATAAGATGTATTCTGCTTTCCCAGAAGGCTTGTTTGAAGAAATCGTCCAGAAATATAGTCACGGTCACGATATGCATCATGTGATGGATCCAGTAGCACCTGCCGCACAGACAGGTGAAAAGAAAGAGGAAACTTCACATGAAACGCATCAAATGTCTGATATGAGTAATATGCCTGGGATGGATCATTCCGGGATGAAACATTAGTAGAAAGGGAGGAGGAATACCAAGTGTGGGAGAACATTAAGGAATTTGCGTCCACGTTCTTTGTTACTGGTGACCCGTTGATTTACGGTGCAGACGTCTCGATTGCTCTGACTATGGTCGCGATCGTCTTTGTCCTTACCAAGTATAAAAAATGGGGTTGGCTCTGGCGTGAATGGCTGACTACTGTTGACCATAAACGAATCGGGATTATGTACTTGATCGCATCGCTTCTGATGCTGTTCCGCGGTGGGGTCGACGCCCTGCTGATGCGTGTGCAGCTGGCATTCCCGAACGTAGAGTTCCTGCATTCGGATCACTACAATGCCATCTTTACGACTCACGGTACGATCATGATCTTGTTCATGGCGATGCCGATGATGTTTGGTCTGTTTAACATGGTCGTTCCGCTGCAATTGGGCGCACGAGATGTTGCGTATCCATTCTTGAATGCAGTCAGCTTCTGGCTGTTCATGCTCGGTGCGATGCTGTTCAACCTGTCGTTCGTTATCGGAGGCTCTCCTGATGCAGGTTGGCTGTCGTATCCGCCATTGTCTCAAAATGATTTCAGTCCGGGTCCAGGTCAGAACTTCTGGATTTGGGGTATTCAGATCTCAGGGATTGGTAGTTTGGCGACGGGGATTAACTTCATCGTAACCATTCTGAAAATGCGTGCGCCTGGCATGAAGCTTTCTAATATGCCATTGTTCAGCTGGTCTGTACTGTCCAGCAGCATCATGATCATTTTTGCTTTCCCAATCTTGACAGTAACGATTGCTCTCTTGTTCCTTGACCGTTTCGCAGGTGCTCACTTCTTTACCATGGGCGGCGGCGGTAACCCGATGATGTACCTCAACCTCATCTGGATGTGGGGTCACCCAGAGGTATACATCGTAGTTGTACCAGCGTTTGGTATCTTCTCAGAAGTCGTTGCGACATTCTCGAAGAAAACGATTTTTGGTTACAAATCCATGGTGTGGGCGCTGATGTCGATTGCAGTTGCATCGTTCTTCACATGGGCTCACCACTTCTTCACCATGGGTACTAGTGCCAGCGTCATCATCTTCTTTGCCATATCGACGATGGTCATTGCGATCCCGACTGGGGTGAAGATATTCAACTGGCTGTTTACAATGTTCCGAGGTCGGATATCCTTTAAACAGCCAATGCTCTGGACCATCGCCTTTATTCCTTGCTTTGTCGTAGGTGGTGCGACCGGTGTCATGCTGGCCGTTGCTCCTGCGGACTATCAATACCATAACAGTTACTTCCTGATTGCCCATTTCCACCAAGTACTGATCGGTGGGGTCGTGTTCGGTTACCTGGCAGGTATTTACTACTGGTGGCCAAAACTGTTCGGTTTCAAACTGGATGAGAAACTCGGAAGATGGGGTTTCTGGTTCTGGAATATCGGTTTCTACGTGTGCTTCATGCCGCAATACGCACTGGGCTTCATGGGTATGACTCGCCGTTACTACACATACGGCTGGGATCGCGGCTGGGCAGACCTCAACCTGATCTCTACCGTCGGGGCGTTCCTGATGGGGATCGGTTTCATCTTCCAAGTATGGCAGATCGCTTACAGCATCAAACACGGTGAGCGCGACACAACGGGCGACCCGTGGAATGCACGTACGCTGGAATGGTCGATTCCTTCTCCAGCACCGTTCTATAACTTCGCTGTCGTTCCTACGGTAAAAGGTGCCGACGATTGGTGGCTGACCAAGCAAGCAAAAGAAAATGGTACGTATAAAGAAGAGCCGGCGCATCTGGAGCCAATCCACATGCCGAAAAACTCGGGTATTCCGTTTATTATGTCCCTCTTCTTCTTCTTGATCGGATTCGGATTTACGTTCCACTGGGTATGGATGGCGGTAATTGGATTTATCGGCGTGGCGCTGTGCATGTGGGCACGTTCCTTCCAATATGATACGGATTATTACGTACCAGTGGAGGAAGTGCGCAGCACGGAGGCTTCACTGGGGAGGGTTTACTAATGGCGACTCAACACGACCACGCTCATGGACACGATCATGAACATGGCCATGAAGAACATGAACAACTAAAGGTCCTCGGTTTTTGGATCTTCGTTGTGACTGACTGTATCTTATTCGGTTCCCTGTTTGCCACCTTTGCGGTATTGATGCATAACTTCGCGGGTGGCCCGACAGGAAAAGAATTGTTTGAACTTCCAGGGATTATCGCATCGACCTTTATCCTGTTGACCAGTAGCTTTACGAGCGGTCTGGCCGTTCTGGCAATGAATAAAGGCAAAGTCAAAGAAATGATTTCTTGGCTGGCAGTAACGGCTGTACTCGGTCTGGCCTTCGTCGTACTGGAGATCAACGAGTTTACGCACCTGATGCATGAGGGTGCAACCATGGCAACCAGTGCTTTCTGGTCCGCATTCTTTACGCTTGTCGGTACACATGGACTTCACGTTTCGGTTGGTTTGTTCTGGATGGTGGCGCTGATGATTCAGTTGAAGCGCCGCGGTATTACACCAGTAACACGCCGCAAAGTGACCAACCTGAGCTTGTACTGGCACTTCCTGGACGTTGTGTGGATCTTCCTCTTCACAGTCGTCTACCTGATGGGGGTGATGTAGGATGTCACAACATGAAAACCATGGAGATCATCACAATCACGGATCGTTGAAATCCTATGTAATCGGGTTTATCCTGTCGATTGTGCTCACCATTATTCCACTGGTGATGGTCATGAACAACATGCTCGACAAGACCACTACAGTGATTTGGATCTTGGTGATGGCGGTCCTGCAATTTATCGTTCAGCTGTTCTTCTTCATGCACGTTCGTGAAGGCGAAAAGCCACGCTACAACGTACAGACATTGGTCTTGGGTCTGGTAATCGTGTTTACGATCATTGCGGGTTCCATCTGGATCATGATGTTCAACAAGTATTAAGCAAAACAGTTATGATACACCAAGGCGTGATGCTGGCAGAAGTTTGCCGGTGTCACGCTTCTTTTTTTCGCCAAATAAAAAAGCGCTTGAGCGCCTGTCTGTAGCGTGATAAGATAAACGGAATTTATACGGGAAGGAAGGGGATTCCAATGGGAAAGGCTTATCTTGTCGAGCCATCCATGCAATATCGAGAGTCGTATCTAGCTTTTTATCGGGAATGGAAAGAGTCCCAAGAGCCGATCGTTCCCTGGGTTGTCGACAAAGATCCATCTGATCTTGCAGCGTACCTGCAGTATTTGGAAGCGGAAAAGAGCGGCGAGAAGCTGCAACCAGGCTGGGTAGCTAACTCCACCTACTGGCTCGTGGATGAACAGGAGCAGGTCGTTGGAGCGGTTAACATTCGCCATACCTTGAATGAAAAGCTTTTGAACACGGGAGGACATATTGGCTATGGAGTCGTCCCCTCTCAGAGAAGAAAAGGATACGCGACAAGGATCCTCGCCCAATCCTTGCAAAAAACAAGAGAGCTGGGACTGACGAGGGTCATGGTTGCCTGTGACGAAGGCAATATCGGCTCGGAAAAGACGATAGTCAAAAACGGTGGCGTATTTGAGTCAGCTTTCATAGAAGAAGATGGAAATGTCGTACGGCGGTTTTGGATCGAGCTTTAGGTCTAAAACCGCCGTGATTTTTCCTGCATTCATTTCCGATGCTAGTCAACGATTCTTCCTCGGTAGATATTTCTTGATATGGAAATGTTATAGAAAATTGCGCAATTCATCAATATTCTTTATATTCAGAATGGTATTCTTGCTTAGTCGCCTATAGATAAAATATCATGAATATATCGATAGTAACCTCCGACAGACATCCATCCAGACCTCACAACTTACCGCACGGCGTCCGCCAATCGGTTCTTCTCATTCATTCGCTATCTCACCCTTGTCTAAACACAACATTTTCGGATGAAGTATATAACCCAGCACCAGTTGGCTTATATAAATAGCTCTATTATTTTGTAATTGATTTACAACAAAAGGAACAAAAAAACAAATCCAGGGGGTAAAGAGATGAAGAAATGGGCGTTTTTATGGTTGGCATTATTGCTCGCGATCGTAACGGGATGTTCGCAGGAAGCGGGAGGCACAGTGAGCGGGCCATCCACGATTCAAAAGGTGCTGGACAAGAAAAAGCTTGTTATTGGTACTTCCAGTGGTTACTTTCCGTTCGAAATGAAAGATAAAGACGGCAAATTCGTTGGGTATGACATGGATTTGGGGACTGCGATTGCAAACGCGTTAAAGGTTGAAGTGGAATTTAAAGATTTTACTGATTTCGGCGGCTTGATTCCTGCTTTGCAGACAGGTGACATCGACATGGTCATTTCCGGCATGACGATTCGCGGAGACCGTGCTCTAGCCGTCAGCTTCTCCGATCCGTACTACTCGTCGGGGCAGGTCGTGATGGTGCCAAAGAAGGATACGACGACAAAAAGCTGGCAGGAGCTCGATCAGGCAGGCAAAAAGATTGCCGTCGGACAAGGGTCGACTGGCTCTTTACTCGCCAAGCAGCTATTTAAGAATGCACAGGTCATGGATTTTGACGGCTTTACAAACGCAGCTTTGGCAGTGAAGCAGGGACAGGCAGATGCCCTGATTTTTGACGAGCCCGGTGTTCGCGTCTTTGAAATGATGAACAGCGATTCGGTCCGCGGCGTATATGAGATCCTGTCTTCCGAAAACCTGGGAATCGCTCTGCCTCTGAACGATCAAGCGACAATCCAGTGGGTAAACTCCTTCCTGGCATCGTACCGCAACGGATTGGATGATCAGGCATCGACGACAAAATGGTTCAAATCCAACGATTGGATCAATCAGGTGCAGCAGCAGTAGCTACCCGCTCCTACTACCAAATAAGGCCGTACAGAAGGAGGCTTGCTCAACATGGGTAGCGCTTGGGACGTGATTCCTCAAAATATTGGTTTATTAATGGACGGATTGTGGCTGACGCTGCAATTATCCGCATGCGCATTGGTTGTCAGTATTCCGATTGGGATTCTTTTGGGATTGCTCCGTATTTCGCGCAATCGCATTTTATCGTTTTTGGCTGTCAGCTATGTGGAATTCGTACGCGGGGTTCCCTTGCTTGTCTTGTTGTTCTGGATTTACTTTGTGCTAGGCAAATGGCTGAAGCTGGGACCATTCCTGTCAGGAGTTATGGGATTAGGTCTTTTCTCGGCAGCGTTTATTGCAGAAATCGTCCGTGCGGGTATCCAAGCGGTACCGCGCGGTCAGATGGAGGCGGCACGTTCTTCGGGCATGTCCTACGTGCAGGCGATGCGCTTTATCGTGCTTCCGCAGGCAATGCGCAAAGTTTTGCCGCCTATGGCCTCTCAGTTCATTACGCTGATCAAGGACTCCTCGCTCGTCTCCGTCATTTCCGTAGTGGACCTGACGCTGGTAGCCAAGAATCTCGTTTCTACGTCTTTTCGATCTTTGGAAGTATGGAGCTTCGTTGCCATCATGTACTTCTGCATTACCTTTTTTCTGTCTCAAGTCATTCGTGCATTTGAGCGGAGATACCGGGTGTCCGAATAGGGAAACCGTACGATCAACGTAAGAAGGAGGCCCGCCAGTGATTCAGATTAAACAGGTAAATAAAAGCTTCGGCAGTGTGCAGGTATTGAAAAACATCGATTTAGAGGTGCCGGAATCGCATGTCTTTGCACTGATCGGACCGAGTGGAGCGGGAAAGAGCACACTCATTCGCAGCATAAATGCATTGGAGTCGATTCAGACGGGCGAGATCATCGTGGACGGAATTTCTGTCCATGAAAAAAAGACGAATATCAACCAGCTGCGTTCGGACATCGGCTTTGTCTTCCAGTCATTCAATTTGTACCCGCATTTGACTGCTGTTGAAAACGTCTCCATCGCTCCGGTCCAGGTCAAGAAGGTTCCCAAGGATCAGGCGGAGGAAAAGGCGAAAAAGCTGCTAACCTCGCTCGGCTTGGGCGAGAAGTTCGGTTCGTATCCGAGCCAGCTGTCAGGTGGGCAGCAGCAGCGTGTGGCGATCGCGCGGGCATTGGCGATGGATCCAAAAGTGATGCTGTTTGACGAACCGACGTCTGCTCTCGATCCCGAGATGATCAAAGAAGTGTTGGATGCGATGAGGAGCTTGGCATCTACCGGAATGACGATGGTGGTCGTGACGCACGAGATGGGGTTTGCCCGGGAAATTTGCAATCAGATCGTATTCATGGCGGATGGAGCGATCGTGGAAGTGGCACCACCTGAACAGTTTTTTACCCATCCTAAGACCGAGCGTGCAAAGGATTTCCTTTCCAAAGTACTCAATCATTAGACTTTCTGCGTTCGAGAAAAAGGAGGCGTGGATGTGAAAGCGGATTTGATCATTTCTCATGCGTATGTCATGACGATGGAGGGCAAGGGTGTCGGGATGATCGAGAACGGGGCGGTCGCTGTAAAAGGCGACACGATTCTCGATGTAGGAACAACAGAGGAAATTCTTGCAGGCTATCAGGCAGATCGAGTGATAGAAGCAAAGGGAAAGCTCGTCATGCCCGGATTAATTGACGCACACATTCACAGCGGCATTTCCATTTACAGAGGAATGGCTCAGGATATGTCGCATTGGATGCAGAAAGGCTTGTGGCCGTTCAAGAAAAATACGACCCAGGAAGAGTCACTCGCCGGCTCTCTGGTGACGATCATCGAAGGAATCAAGTCCGGGACGACGACGTTTTGCGACTATGATTACGGTATGAACCGGATCGTACAGCATTACGCCAAAGTAGGGGCACGAGCCAGAGTAGCGGAAACGGTCAACGAGCTGCCGAATGACATCGGGAAAAATCCGGTCGGGGAGCTGTATCCCTTTGACAGAGGGCTAGGGGGACAGAGACTGCAGGACAATATTCGGCTGTTCGAGGAATGGCATGGGCAGGAAAACGGGCGGATCACGGTGCTGTTTGGGCCGCAGGGACCAGACATGATGAGTACGGAGCTGCTACTGGAAGTCAAAGCATTGGCAGAAAAGTATGATACGCGCATCCATATGCACGTGGCGCAGGGTGACCGCGAAATCAATCAGATGGTCAAGCGGTACGGCAAACGTTCCATCCCGTATCTCGATGAGCTTGGCTATCTGGATTCTCGCCTGATGGCGGTGCATCTGACGGAGGCCACTGTGGAAGAGACGCAGCTGGTAGCCAGACGCGGTGCATCGATGATCTACTGCGCAGGCAGTATCGGGATCATTGATGGACTGGTCCCACCTATCATGGACTTTCTGGAGGCAGGAGGTCAAGCAGCACTTGGCTCGGATCAGGCGCCCGGAAACAACTGCAACAATATGTTCAATGAAATGAAGTTCGCTGCTATTTTAAATAAAGTGAAACGATCCGATCCCCGGGTGTTTCCGGCATGGCTTTCCTTGAGACTGGCAACGATCGAATCCGCCAAAGCGATCGGTCTGGCGCATGAAATCGGCAGCTTGAAAAAAGGGAAAAAAGCCGATCTTCTCCTTATCAATTTACAGGATCCGAGTCTTAGCCCCGTTTATACCAATCCAATCCGCAATATCGTACCCAATCTCGTATATTCGGCGAAAGGCAGCGAGGTGGAGACGGTCCTCATCGATGGGCAAATCATCATGGAGGACCGCAAGCTGCTGACGATAGACGAAAAGGAAGCGATTCGACAAGCACAGGAAGCAGCTGTGCAGATCAGCATGCGCTCCCGAGACGATATTGTGGAGGCGCACAGCGATGTTTATCAAATGATGGAGGACGGATATCTATGACAACGATCTATACGAATGGCCGCTTTTACACGTTTGACCAGAATCAGCCGACAGTCGAGGCAGTGGTTGTGCGAAATGGAAGAATCATCGATTTGGGAAGCCACAGTGACATGCTTTTGCAGTGGGGGCGTGCCGATGCGGCGGTGAAGGATCTTGGCGGAAGCATGGTTACGCCAGGTCTGATTGACAGCCATCTGCACCTGTCTTCCATTGCGACGAAGATGATGACGATGGATCTCGGATCGATCACGACAAAGGATCAACTGCTCCAGGCAATCAAAGAGAAGGCAGACGAAACACCAGTGAATGGGTGGATTCAGGGAAGAGGTTGGGACGAGAACCGCTTTACCGAGGGCGGTATGCCTACTATCGAGGAGCTGGATCGGGTAGCCCCTCACTGGCCGGTTATCCTCACGAGGGTGTGCGGTCACGTCGATATGGTGAACAGCAAAGCGCTTGAGATTGCTGGGTATTCTCCTGAAATGGAAATTCCGTCTGGAGGAACGGTCGTCTTGGATCCTCAGACGAAGCGGCCGACAGGCATGCTGCTGGAAACCGCTGCGGAGATTATCGAGCGACATATCCCAGAGCCTACCTATCGGCAGTACAAGGACTCCCTGCGAGAAGCCATTCGTTACGCGATTCGTACTGGTTTGACTGGCGTACATACAGAGGATTTGCGCACCTTTGGCGGCATCGACCAGACTTGGCAGCTGTACGATGAACTGCTGAATCAGGAGCAGGAAAGACTTCGCTGCAATCTGCTCATCTACTATCCGCATATTCAGCGAGTGCGGGAACTGGGGATGTACGCAGGGTACGGTAATGAAACGCTGCAAATCGGTGCAGTCAAAGTCTTTGCGGACGGCAGCTTTGGGGGCCGAACGGCATTGCTATCCGCGCCTTACACAGATGATGCGGGCAACGTAGGCAGTGAGATTCACGACAACGCCAGGCTTTATGAGATCTTCCGCGAGGCTCGGGCAGCGAATATGCCCATCGCGGTTCATACCATTGGTGACCTCGCGCTGGACAACGTACTGGATACCTTGGACCGCTTTCCTGCGGTTGCGCTGCGGGATCGCATGATTCACACGTCTCTCCTGCGTCCTGATCAGCTTGCTCGACTGAAGCGTCCTACGATGATTGCCGATATCCAGCCGAGATTTGTGGTAGGCGATTTCCCTTGGGTAGCTGATCGTATTGGACAAGGCAGAGCGGATCAAGCGTATATTTGGAAGACCATGCTGGAGGCAGGAATCATGTGTGCCGGGGGCTCAGATGCACCAGTAGAGCCGTTGGAGCCACTGCTCGGGATTCACGCTGCGGTTACACGCCGTGCACCGAAAGAGACGCATGCGGGCTATAACCCGGGTCAAAACCTGACGATCGAAGAAGCTCTCCGCATTTTTACCTATGGCGGCGCACTCGCTACCAACGAGGAAACGGTCAAAGGTACCCTGAGTCGAGGGAAGTTTGCCGACATGACCGTCTATTCGCAGGATCTGATGAAGGTCGAAGCCGACGGAATTTTGAACACGAAGATTGAGAGGACCATCATCGGCGGAGAGGTATGCTATGAAAACGGGGGTAACAAAAACCTGGTAGAAATCTAGAAAGCGATGGCGAGCTGTTCAGGCAGCGGGCCCTATCAAAGAGCCAGCCGGTACGAGAACCTCGTACGGCTGGCCTTTTTCAGCAGCTGGATCTGGTGCATGAAGTCATTCGTTCCTGCCAAAATAAGTGAGTACGTTGGCTTATTCGAAAGGCTAATCTGCTAGAGCCTGCACTTCAGGGGTTTTCTTTTTTTAGACATAGTATATAATTATGTTGTGAAACACATTTTGGAAAGGGGTTGCTTGTCTTGTTCGATATCGTGATTATTGGAGCGGGTCCCGCAGGTGGTAGTGCAGCTTTGTTTGCTGCGAAAGCAGGGAAAAAAACATTGTTGGTCGACAGTGATAAAAGCATGACAAAACGTGCTTGGATGGAAAATCATTACGGAATCATGGAAATTTCCGGCCCTGACCTGATTGAAACGGGGAAAAAGCAAGCAGCCAAATTCGGCGCTGAATTGGTTACCGATCAAGTAACGAATATTGTAAAAGGGGAGCAAGGCCTGACTGTAGAAACGGCTGAAAAAGGCTCCTTTGAAGCGAAGCATGTCATCCTGGCTACTGGTGCTCTGGTAGACCTGGCTGAAAAAGCGGGAGTGGCTACCAAAGCTGGTACAGAACCTCGCATCAAGACCGTTGTGGATGTAGATGCACAAGGAAAAACAAACGTCGCAGGCATCTGGGCTGCTGGTACGGTTGCTGGCGTGAGCGTACATACTATCATCACTTCCGGTGATGGAGCAAAAGTGGCGATCAATGTCATCAGCGAGCTGAACGGCGAGCGTTATGTGGACCACGATGTTTTGAAAACAAACTAAACGGACAAACCCAAACGACACCTTTTTTGGAGCTCTGCCTTCTGGCGGGAACAGGAAAGGTGTTTTTTTATGCGGGGAAGCGTTCGATCTTCCAATCCGGTTCATAGCATACTACGCTTCCAAAATGCACTCCCATGCGATGCCCACACACTTTAGAATCAAAATGGTTTCCAGCACGCTGCTTTAACGTCTTTGCTTGGCTTTGGGCACCTGATTTCTTGAAGTGACACCGAAGAAAATCTGAGGAAAAGGGAGAAAAAAGCGAGGGCATTAGGGACACAGCCCAGGCGGAGTGGAAAAAGCGGAACCTGCTCTTAGCGTCCACCTCTGAACAGGAATGACCCCAGAGCAGGTGGCCCTACTAACCGAGCGTTTTCCCCCTTTTCCTCTCCTCCCCAACAGCATAAACGACCACCTATCACGTACTTCCTGACTTTTCTGCCACAGCAAGATTTTCCACGAGTAGACGATAGAGCTCCTCAGCCGTATCGCCAACAACATTCTTTTTATGGAGCAGGGCAAAAGGCTTCTCCAGACACTGACCACAGTAATTGAGGCAACGCTCATCCGTCACGGTGACATTTGGCAGCTGCCTCAGCCTGTCCTTTATCTCGCACAGCTGTCTCTCAAAATTGCACGGACAAAATTTGATGATATGCTCCATATTCCTCGCCCCTTTTGCATAAAACGGTATTGGATCTTCTGGAATGAATTTTATAAGCCGTATGGAAATCTCAGCAAGAGCATGCATCAAATCCCAACCGCTTTAATGTAGCGCATGGCAAGTCCGGTAAAGCACGTCTGCGTTGGCGCGTGTTCTTGCACGGACAATCATTTCCTTCTACTATTTTGAATTGTAAAAATCATTCATCATTTCAGTCGCACCTCAAAAGAAAACTCGGAAACCACTAGGAGGAAATGTTCATGTCCGTTCAACAAGTAACTGGAAAAGTCGAGCAAAGAGAAGAGATTTTCCCTGTACAAAGCATTCATCACGTTGAGCTGTTCGTAGGAAATGCCAAACAGACTGCTTATTACTTGTGCAAAGCCTTTGGTTTTCAAATGACTTTCTATCGAGGGCTGGAAACGAATTGCCGGGACCGAGTCTCTTATGTTCTCGAGCAGGGAGCGATCCGCTTTGTCGTGACGGGGACGCTTTCTGCGAATACCGAGATTGCTGATTTCGTCAAGCTTCACGGAGAGGGAGCAAGCGACATAGCTCTGAAGGTTTCCGATGTGGAGGCGGCCTACTGGGGAGCAGTCGAGCGTGGAGCGATCGCGGTTCGCGAGCCGTGGGAAGAGAAGGACGCAAACGGAACTGTCAAAAAGGCGATAGTCGGTACATATGGGGACACCATCCATACCTTGGTGGAAACGACGGATTACACGGGCGCCTTTTTGCCGGGCTTTGAGCCGTATGAGGGAACGGTTGCAGCCGAGTCTACGGGTCTGATCGGGATCGACCATATCGTAGGGAACGTGGAGGAGATGGAGAAGTGGGTCTCCTATTATGAAAACGTATTTGGCTTCCGGGTGCTCAAGCATTTTGACGATGAGAATATTTCTACCGAGTACTCCGCTTTGATGTCCAAAGTGATGATGAATGGTACGGGTCGAATCAAGTTTCCGATCAACGAGCCTGCCGAAGGAAAACGCAAGTCGCAGATCGAGGAATATCTGGAATACTTCAATGGAGCAGGTGTGCAGCATCTGGCCTTGCTGACCAATGACATTATTAAAACGGTAGCTGCTCTGAAAGCAAATGGCATCGAATTCCTGACGACACCTGCAACCTATTACGAAGAGCTGGCCAGCCGCGTAGGGGATATTGATGAGGATCTGCAAAAGCTGCAGGAGCTGAATATCCTGGTAGACCGTGACGATGAAGGCTACCTGCTGCAAATTTTCACGAAGCCGATCGTGGACCGGCCAACGCTTTTCATCGAAATCATTCAGCGCAAAGGGGCAGTAGGATTCGGCGATGGCAACTTCAAAGCTTTGTTCGAGTCAATCGAGCGCGAACAAGAACGGCGTGGAAATATGTAAGTATATCGGGAGGGGAAGTTGGAAGTGGGGAGCATACAAGCTTTTCTGACCCATCTGATTGACTACGCTGGATTGTTTCCTCCAGCTAGTCTGCCGCTGGAGACATCGGTACGTCATTACGCTTCCTATCAGGCAGATCCTGACGCCTGGATTCTGGGGCACTTCGTCATTCCGGCTACGGCCTTGATGAATTTGGCTCACTACAAGACGCTGTTTTCCAAAGAGCAGCCTTTGAAGATCGCTGCACTGGGACGGAAAAGTGCAGATGAGGAAAGCTGCAGGGAGTACTTGCAGGAAGACCTGAACCAGGTGGCGTCCTTTCACGCTGAATTCGCTGAGTCGGGAAAGGTTGGGGTCTGGGAGCAGCCCCTTCCTCCTGCTTGGGAAGGTGGCAGCCTGCTAGCATTCATCGCGGAGGAGGCGAAAAAGCGAGACTTGCGCGTTTTTTGCGAGCTCGCGGAGCCCTTTCATCCAGAGCGGGAAGCTCGTTTGATGGAAGCTCTCGATGCCATCGCCGCGATCAACGCACAAGGGGACATGAAGCTGGGCCTGAAGCTGCGTACCGGAGGCGTGACGGCAGACACGTTCCCAACGGTGGAGCAGGTGGCAGCTGTTCTCATCGGTTGTCGGGACCGCGGGATTGCCCTCAAATTTACGGCAGGGCTGCACCATCCCATTCGTATGTACCGACAGGAGGTTCAGACCCGGATGCATGGCTTTCTCAACGTTTTTACAGCAGGCTTGCTTGCCTGCGCCCATCAGCTGGATGCACAGACCGTTCAGGAAATACTCGGGGATGAGCAAGCCGAGCACTTCTCTTTTCAGTCGGATGAGCTGACTTGGCGAGGGCTTTCCATCTCTGCCGCAGGCATTAGACGATTTCGTGAAGTGGCCTTGTGCTCGTATGGCAGCTGCAGCTTTGACGAGCCGCGGGACGATTTGCGAGGATTGCACTTTTACTCTCAGGAGGAGAAATGACCATGATGCGTTCCTTTATCGAGGTTGGAGCAGAATCTCCCTTCCCCATCCAGAATTTGCCGTACGGCGTATTTCGTCCTCACTTTGACCGAACTGCACGTATCGGTGTCGCCATCGGAGAATTCGTCCTGGATCTTTCTGTTCTAGACAAATTCGGGCACTTCCAGACGACTGGTGTGGCTGGCAAAAACGTATTTGACCAGCCTTCCTTGAACGCATACATGGCTCTTGGGCGCAAGGTATGGAAGGAAGTGAGGGCGAAAATCCAGCAGCTGCTCAGCGCAGATGAAGCGACCCTGCGCGACGATGCCGTGCTTCGGGACAAGGCTTTTCACCGGATGGCGGACGTCGAGCTGCTCATGCCAGCACAGATAGGCGATTACACCGACTTTTATGCTTCCAAGGAGCATGCGACGAATGTCGGGATCATGTTCCGTGGAAAAGACAATGCCCTCATGCCAAACTGGACGCACCTTCCTGTCGGCTATCATGGCCGGGCAAGCTCTGTTGTTCTCAGCGGGACGGACGTGCGCAGGCCACAGGGCCAGATGAAGCCACCGGCAGCAGAAGCACCCGTCTACGGTCCCTGCAAGCAGCTAGATTTCGAGCTGGAGATGGGCTGGCTGATCGGTCCGGGCAATTCGTTGGGAGAGCCAATACCGGTAGAAGAGGCGGAGGATCATATTTTCGGGCTTGTCCTGGTGAATGACTGGAGCGCCCGCGATATTCAGACGTGGGAATACCAGCCGCTCGGGCCGTTTATTGCGAAAAACTTCGCGACGTCGATCTCGCCCTGGGTCATCCCATTTGAGGCTTTGGAGCCTTTCCGCGTGGCAGGACCCGAACAGGAGCCGCAGCCGTTGCCCTATTTGCGG
Source organism: Brevibacillus centrosporus (assembly GCF_003710815.1). Taxonomy (GTDB): domain Bacteria; phylum Bacillota; class Bacilli; order Brevibacillales; family Brevibacillaceae; genus Brevibacillus; species Brevibacillus centrosporus. The sequence continues at coordinate 177,476 of NZ_RHHP01000003.1, read as the reverse complement.
TCCACTGGAGCAGGTTCGTTTGACATTCGCCTCGAGGTGTCCTTGCAGGGAGCGAGTATGGGGAAGCCACAGCGGATTGCCGCCAGCAACTTCCGCTATCTCTACTGGAGTATGGCGCAACAGATCGCTCATCATACCGTAGGCGGCTGCAACCTGAGACCTGGTGATTTGTTGGCTTCGGGAACGATCAGCGGACCGGAAAAAGAGATGCGAGGCAGCTTGCTCGAGCTGTCCTGGCGCGGAACGGAGCCGCTTGAGCTGGAAAACGGCGAACAGCGAGTCTGGCTTGAGGATGGAGATCGTCTGACGATAACCGGATGGTGTCAAGGGGAAGGCTATCGGATCGGATTTGGTGAAGTGACGGGGCGCGTTCTTCCAGCAGGAAAATCGAGCTGACAGACAGACGTGATAAAGGATAGGAAACGGAGGAGCATGTATGCCGCACTATGTAAAGCTGGGAAACGTACCCCCGAAGCGTCATACGCAGTTTCGAAAAGAGGACGGCGGACTCTACTATGAGCAGCTGATGGGGACCAAGGGATTTTCCGGGATTCAATCGTTGATCTACCATATCAACCCGCCTACCCAGGTGAAAGCCGTAAAGAAAATCAAAGACATTCACTATGAATGGGAAGAAAAGGACGCCCTCAAGCACCGCCATTTTGGGACGGCAAGCGTGGAATCAGGCGGGGACTTCCTGGAAGCGAGAGTCATGTTTCTGGGAAATGAGGATTTGACGATCGGAGTGGCACGTCCGACACAGAGCATGCCTTATTTTTACCGGAACGGGGAAGGCGACGAGCTGATCTTTGTCCACGAGGGAGAAGGGAAAATCGAGAGCATCTTTGGCGAGCTTTCCTTCTATCCGGGCGATTACCTGATCATTCCGATTGGCACGACCTATCGTGTTGTTCTGGAAACGAGCGAGGCCCGCTTTCTGGTGGTCGAATCGAATTCGGAAATCGTCCCGCCGAAACGGTACCGCAATGCACATGGACAGATGCTGGAGCATTCGCCGTTTTGCGAGCGGGATTTTCGAGTGCCCGAACGACTGGAGGCAAAGGATGAACGGGGAGAATTCGAGGTTCGCGTACGCGCGCAGGGGATGCTGACGTCGTACCTGTATGATTTTCATCCCTTGGACGCGGTCGGGTGGGACGGCTATTTGTATCCCTATGCTTTCAGCATTCACGACTTTGAGCCGATTACAGGTCGTGTCCACCAGCCGCCGACGGTGCACCAAACCTTTGAGGGGCACAACTACGTGGTTTGCTCCTTTGTTCCTCGTCTGTACGACTATCATCCTCTGGCAGTCCCGGCTCCCTACGTGCACAGCAACGTAGAAAGCGATGAGGTCCTGTACTACGTTGCTGGCGAATTCATGAGCCGCAAAGGAATTTCCGAGGGCTCGATCACTTTGCATCCAAGCGGGCTGCCTCATGGTCCGCATCCAGGGAAAATGGAAGGCAGCATCGGCAAAAAGGAAACAAAGGAACTGGCTGTCATGATCGATACCTTCCGTCCGCTTCGAGTCGTCAAGCAGGCCCATTCCTACGAGGATCCGAACTACATGTACAGCTGGCTGCCCTAGTACCAGATAAATGAACGAGATGGTTTCCATGCTCCTTGCGCAGGAGCATTTTTTTTCGTGTAGAACCATTATAAAGGCAATGAAAAGCGGATACATTTGGAAGAGCAACTGGAAGTGCCGCAATGAAGGAGATGATTGGTTGATCACCAAGGAGAGCAAAGTAAATTTTGTCCTCGCAGGTCTTTTGCTGGGCCTGTTGATGGCATCGATGGATAATACAATCGTAGCAACGGCGATGGGAACGATTGTAGGGGAGCTAGGCGGACTAGACAAGTTCGTCTGGGTGACCTCGGCGTACATGGTGGCAACGATGGCAGGGATGCCGATTTTCGGGAAGCTGTCCGATATGTATGGTCGAAAACGGTTTTATGTGTTCGGGTTGATCGTATTCCTGCTAGGGTCGATTTTGTGTGGAACAGCGAACAGCATTGTCGAGCTGAGTATCTACCGCGCGATCCAGGGAATTGGCGGCGGCGCGCTGATGCCGATCGCTTTCACCATTATTTTTGATGTGTTTCCGCCAGAAAAACGGGGGAAAATGACGGGTCTTTTCGGTGCCGTATTTGGAACGTCCAGTGTGTTCGGGCCGTTGCTTGGCGCGTACATCACCGAGTACATCGGCTGGCACTGGATCTTTTATATCAACGTGCCGATCGGTGCCCTCTCCCTCTATTTCATTTCGGTGTATTACAAGGAATCGCTGGAGCATCGAAAGCAAAGCATCGACTGGTGGGGCGCGATCACCCTCGTGGGAGCTGTCGTCAGCCTGATGTTTTCCCTGGAGCTAGGCGGCAATCAATACGCGTGGGGATCGGTGCAAATACTGGGCTTGCTCACGAGCTTCCTGGTTCTGTTTCTCCTGTTTTTATGGATCGAAACGAAAGCGGCAGAGCCGATCCTGTCGTTTGCGATGTTCAAGCGCCGTTTGTTTGCGGCCAGTAATGCCGTTGCCCTTTTGTACGGCGCTGCTTTTATTATCTCAACGGTCTATCTTCCTATTTATATTCAGGGGGTGTACGGGGGATCGGCCACCAATTCCGGTCTGCTGTTAACACCGATGATGGTAGGCTCCGTCGTAGGCAGCCAGCTGGGCGGGATGCTCACTACGAAAATAAGCTTTCGCCGCATCATGCTGATATCCGCCGTCTTTTTTGTCCCTGGTATTTTCCTGTTAAGCACGCTGAGCCCGGAAGTGCCGAGATGGCTCGTCACTATTTACATGATACTGACTGGTTTTGGGGTAGGCTTTTCTTTCTCGGTACTGGGAATGGCGGTCATTCACGGGTTTGATATGCGGCAACGAGGATCGGCCAGCTCGACAGGCTCGTTTTTCCGTTCCTTGGGTATGACGCTTGGAATTACGATTTTTGGGATCGTGCAGCGCAACCTGTTCGAGAGCGATATGAAAAACGCGTTTGCGGGTCAATCCGGTCTTCCAGAGGGAATCGTAGGCGATCCACGAGCGATCCTGACACCAGAAACGCGTGCAGCGATACCTTCCCCCATCCTGGATCAGATCACGGATTTCCTCGCCTCGTCTATCGCCCATACGTTTCTGTGGGCGCTGGTTCCTGCGGGATTGGCCGTCGTCTTTATCATCCTGATGGGCAATGAGCGCGTGCAGGTGAATGCCACAGGGCACAAAGAACCAAATCCGGGGCGAGGCGGGTCATAAGTGCTGGATTCGATGGAGGAAAGTGGGATGGGCGACCGATTTTGAAATTATTATGAACATTGGACAATTACCATTCTTTTGATAGTGTTTCGTTTATAATGATGGTAATTACACTCAAGGATGGTACCCGCTCATGATGAATACGGCTCTCGGACGTTTTCGTGTAATCGGTATTGTGGAAGGAATCTCGTATTTGGTGTTGCTCGGGATCGCAATGCCTCTCAAGTATTGGCTGGATGTGCCCGTTGCCGTAAAAGTGGCCGGATCCCTGCATGGCTTGTTCTTCGTACTCTATCTACTTGCACTTGCACATGTGACCTTCCAAAAAAGATGGTCCATTTTGAAAGTGGCTGGTGCGTTTATCGCGTCACTGCTTCCATTTGGCAATTTTGTACTGGACGCACGTCTCAAGCGGGAACAGCCGTAAAGCGTAGACAACAGGATCGAACACGACAACGAAGGCGGGTAAACATACCCGTCTTTGCTATATAATCAAGCCGCAGTTGAAATGAGAGAGGGAGGATGCATGTGGAGACCAGAATTATCTCAGGTATTCTTTCGTGGGACCAGGAGAACAAATACTTTCTTGAAACCTTGATGGAGAACCGGTATTTTCTCGTTCTTCCGCAGATCATTACTCTGACGCAGACTGATGAAAAGCTGGCAACGGATGAGCTGAACGAGAGCCACAAAGGAAAAAATGCGATAGCGCGATGCTTTGTGTGAGGTTTTCCTAATCGCTTTTGTGTGCAAATTTTCCATCTGGATTTTGTATTTCGTATGGATTATATTATAATCACGATTACGAAAATACAGGATTGCCCGGTTTGGGTGGGGGTAGGAGCGCAATGGGTTGGGAGTTTGTTTTGATCATCATTGGCATTAACATTTTGTACGTGTCATTCTTTACGCTACGGCTACTGATGGTGATCAAAGGGTATCGTTTTTTGGCATCAATCGTCGCCATGGTCGAGGTTTTCGTTTACTTGAAAGGGCTGGGTATGGTTCTAGACAACCTGGACAATCCCGTCAATCTGGCGGCGTATTGCATTGGTTGGGGATTGGGTGTGTTTGTTGGGAGCAAGATTGAGGAATTTTTGGCTCTCGGCTATGTCACCTTGCAAGTGGTTGTCGATTCAGTCGATCTGGAGCTGCCGGACAAGCTGCGCCAATGTGGATTTGGCGTGACATCTTGGGTAGCCGAAGGACGCGATGGCCAGCGCCTGATGATGCAGGTCCTGACCAAGCGCACGAATGAAAAGAAGTTGTGGAATCACATTTATGAAATTGCTCCGAAAGCGTTTGTTATCTCCCTGGAACCGAAGCAGTTACGAGGCGGATTTTGGGTGAAGCGCCTGCGCCCTTGAGCGGGAAAACATGAAAAAAAGCCAGCGGTTGCCCCTATATGAGGGCTTTCGCTGGCTTTTCTGTTTCGTTCATAGAGAGGGGGCCAGAGGGGACGTGTTCCCTGCCCTCGTTTCGTCCTCGAGATTCAGCTGGTTGGCATTCAGCACGATTTCCCGAATGTAGCGGACCGCATGCCGTGCGGCTTCCTCTGGCGCGTAGCTGCTGCGATTGTTCAGGAAAGCGGTAAACATGCCTTGCCAGATCAAGAGGGTCAGCTCGTTGACAGCCTCGATTTTTTGCTGGAGCAAAAAGCCCTCCTTGACGAGAAGCTCCAGGCTGATGAGGCCGCGCCTGTTGATGTTGTACGTGCCCAGCATCGGCTGCAGCTCTTCCGGGATCGCAATCAGATCAGCAGGATAGACGCTGTAATAGTGCGAGAGCAGCTCCTCTGGCTGGCTCCCCAGGTCAGCGATGAAGATCGCATGAAAGATTTGCGGATTTTGAAAGGAATGCTGGCAAAAGATTTCCCATACGCGCAGGTAGCGCTCCTGTGCCGAAAGCTGTGGGTCCTGATAGGTCTGAACAACCGCTTCCGTGTAGGGCTTGAGAAACTTCATGGCGGCAAAAAACACGAGATGGGAAAGCTCGCTGAAGTAGTTGTAGATCGTCGCACTGTTATAGCCTGCCCGATCGGCAATTTTACGGATCGTGACGTTGGGTACGCCTTCCTCCAGAATGATATCAGCCGTAGCCTCCACAAAATACTTCCACATGCGTGTTCGTTGAATCGTTTTGTTTTTACTCACCGTTATCACCTTATCCTACTTGCCAAGCCATGAGCCGTGCATTTTTATTTATCGTTAGTTTACTATGGACGGCCCGACAAGAAAACGGGTTCTTGATGGTCATCCGGATTTACACGGGTAACGGATAGGACGGCAGGACAAAATAGGTACGCCAAAGTGTGGCAGTGGAACTACATTTTTCTGAACGGTGAGGAGGGAGCATAACCCGATCTTCTTCGATGAGCAGCAGCGCAAACAGCCGGAGTTAATTCCGCAGGCTTGTGAAGAAGTGCTGCGCTATCATTTTATCGCGAGCCTGGACCGTGCCGTGAAGGAGGATACCGACGTTCTCGGCGTACCCATGAAGCGTGGCGAGATCGTGATCGCCTGGATGTCTTCTGCAAACCGCGACGAGCGCCAGTTTGTAGGCGGAGAGACTTTTGATATTCACCGGCAGAACAGCAAGGAGCATCTTTCCTTTGGCAACGGGCAGCACTTCTGTTTGGGCGCTCCTTTGGCGAGATTGGAAACGCAGTACGCGATGACATCTTTTATGAAGGAGTTCGCCAATATTCGTCTCGTAGAGGGGTACCGCCCTTGGGATCATCTCGTTTCCCATGGCTCTACACTGACCAGCCTGCCCATGTATATCGATCGCTGATACTAACTCCTGCCGAGAGCCGAAACCGAGGCTGCACTTCCAAGGAAGAAGCGTCTGTTTGAAAGGACAGGGGGACGGTATAATGAATGGGAAAAATTTGCAAAGAATGTAGACGTCCCTATCAACCTATCGGTATGGAGCAGGAGGTATCAGGCGATGAATCTGGGTTTGCAAGGAAAAACAGCGATTGTTACGGGAGGCAGTAAAGGCATCGGATTTGCAACCGCCATGGCATTGGCAGCAGAAGGAGCGAAAGTAGCGCTTGTTGCCCGTGGTTTGGAGGCTTTGCAAAAGGCAGCGGAGCAGATTGCTGCACAGACGGGACAGGAGCCGTTGGTCATTGCCGCAGATGTGTCCGAGGAGCAAGATGTTCGCATGGCTGTGGAGAAGACGGTAGAGCGCTTTGGCAGCGTGGATATTTTGGTCAACAATGCAGGCACGTCTGCTGCACGTCCATTTGAAGAAGTGTCCCAGGACATGTGGGAAGCCGACCTGGATTTGAAGCTGTTCGGAGCGGTTCATTTTTCGCGGGCTGCTGTTCCGTACATGCGTCAAAACGGAGGCGGAGCGATCTTGAATGTGACGGCGGTCGGCGGCAAAACACCGTCCGCTTCCTCGATGCCAACCTCTGTGAGTCGGGCTGCTGGTCTGGCTTTGACCAAAGCGATGAGCAAGGATCTCGCACCAGACAACATCCGAGTCAATGCGGTGTGCATCGGTTTGATTCGCAGCGACCAGATCGAGCGCTTCTGGCAAGCATCAGCGCCAGAGCTTACCTGGGATGAGTTTGCAAAAGACCCTCGCCATGCGATTCCACTCGGACGAATTGGCCAAACGGAAGAGGCGGCAAAGGTAATCACATTCCTGGTATCAGGTGCTGCTTCTTACGTCACCGGTACTTCGGTGAACATTGATGGAGGAAAAGCAGCTGTTCTGTAAGCTGCCAGTGAGGAACGGTCATGATGTGTGCAACATTGGAAAAAGCTTTGCGGACGGTACTCGACAACTGGGAAAAGATGAAGAAGAGCCACGAAGATGACGCTGCAGATGATGCCGAGCAGTTCGAGGCTTCCTTTTACAAGTGGATCGAGGCGGTACGTCAGTGGTACAAAGAGCTGGAACAAAAGCCAACGAGCCTGGAGGACGCGCTGCTCCTGCCAGAAATGGCAACCAGCATGGAGCTTCTGCCTGTCGAGCTTCGGTTGAATTTTGAAACGGAGCTGGAGCTGATCGTAGAGGGACAGGAGAGAATGGAAGACGAACGGTACGATTAAAAACGTCCTACATAACGAAAACCGCATGATCCCTCGGGAACGTGCGGTTTTTTGTTTAGGGGTTAGGAAATCGTTTTTTGCCCAGGATTCCAGTCCATCGGGCACAGTCCACCAGACTGCAGCGCGGAGATGACCCGAAGCGTCTCGTCTACACTGCGCCCGACTTTTGAATTGGAGATGACGGAATATTGCACGATACCTTCCGGGTCAATGATGAACGTTGCACGCAGCGGTGCTTTCGTCGCTTCATCAAGGACGCCGTAGTTCATGGTCGCTTCTTTGCTATAGTCAGATGCGAGAGGGAAAGACAGCGGGCCAATCCCGTCACCGGATCGCATCCATGCTTTATGGGTGTGAATGCTATCGCCACTGATGCCCAGTACCTCGACATTCAGATCCGAAAATTCTTTGATTCTGCGATTCAGGCTGAGAAGCTCGGTTGGGCATACTTTGGAAAAGTCAAAAGGATAAAAGAACAGCATGAGCCATTTGCCGCGGTAATCGACCAGGCTCTTGGGGATGGGGAAGCCATTTTCAAACGTAACGGTGTCCATGGTGAAATCAGGTGCGGGAAGTCCGATGCGTGCTGTCATGTAGGTCTCTCCTCGTTTCTGTAGTTCTTGGGTATGTAATTCCTGGTAATAAAGTAACATGATATTAGTTTAGATTCAATATTAAATTATAATAATTAAAAATAAGAGGAGTCTTCCGCCGATGAAGCAGGGGGAAACTCCTCTTTTCTCTATGGCTACGTCGCTCTCGCCCAGACAGCGAGCGAGACAGATTTGCCCGGATTGATGAATCGATGGGGTGAGGTGCTGTTGAAGCCTATGCTGTCGCCCTCGTACAGGTGGTATTCCCGATCGGCCAGAAGCACTTTCAGCTCGCCTTGCAAAATGTAGCCGCACTCTTCCCCGGAGTGGGAGATTTGCTCCTGCTCCAGTGTTTCTCCTGGCTCAATCTCAATCAGCAGAAACTCGATTTTGCCTTCCTGCAGAGGGGTGAGCACATGGTATTTCGTCATCGTATTTTTCAGCTGGATAATCTTGTGCAGCCCTTTGCGGATGACGGGTTCATGATCGTCCTTTACTCGGAAGAAATGGTTGATCGGCACTTCCAATGCGGAACAGATTTTCCAGAAGGTGCCCACGGTGGGGTCTACCAGTCCGCGTTCGATCTGTGACAACAAGCTCATGCTCAGTCCAGTCTTATCGGCGAGATTTTGCAGGGTCAGCTGCTTTTGCTTGCGGATTTCTCTAAGCTCTGCTCCGTTGAACATTCATTATCAACCTTCTTTGCATGGAGACTAGGTAGGGAGGACAGCAAGGTTTGGGTGTATGCGTCCTTGGGGTTGTTGAAAATGTCGGCGACCGTTCCCGTTTCCACGATGCGACCCTTTTGCATGACGGCCATGCGATCGCACATATAGCGGATGACAGACATGTTATGGGAAATGAACAAATAGGTAAGGTTGCGCTCACGCTTCAGCTCCTGCAGGAGATTCAGCACATGAGCCTGCACGGACACGTCCAGCGCAGAAGTAGGTTCGTCGAGTACGACAAAAGCCGGATCTGTGATCAAGGCACGGGCGATTGCAATCCGTTGGCGCTGCCCACCGCTGAATTCATGCGGAAAGCGATTCAGATGCTCGACTTTCAGCCCGACACGTGTGATGAGGGCATGCAGCTTTTCAGTCGTTCCCTTGGCTTTTCGCTCCGCAGCCGGCAGGGCCTGCAGCGGCTCCATAATGATTGATTGCACCCGCATGCGAGGGTCGAGCGAGGATTGCGGATCCTGAAAGACGATCTGCATTTCGCCCGGCTTCAGTCGATTGAATTTGTTGTCCGTCCAAAGTGGAGTGCCGTCATACAGGAGTGAGCCGCTTGTCGGATGCTCCAGACCTGTAATCATTTTACCGATCGTACTTTTTCCCGAGCCGGATTCGCCAATCAGACCGAAAGTTTCGCCTCGAGCGATGGAAAAATCGACCCCGGAGACAGCGTGAAAGCTTTGACTGCCTTTTCGGTACTCTTTGCCGATACCTGCTACTTGCAGCAATGGATTCATTCTGCTTCCCTCCTCCAGCACGCGACTTGATGGGTATGAACTCCGTTGTACGCTTGCTCCAGCACAGGAGATTCCTCTACGCAAATCGGAAGCGAATCTGCACAGCGCGAAGCAAAGACACACCCACGCGGGCGATTGCGCAGATCGGGGGATTCACCTGGAATGGCGGAAAGCGCCTGTCCCGGCACTGCGAGATCGGGGAGGGCACCAATCAGCGCCTTCGTGTAAGGATGATTCGGTCTATGCAGCACTTCCTCTGTCGTTCCTGTCTCGACGACCTCACCCGCGTACATGACCACGACGCGTTGGCATACCTCGGCGACGACACCCAGATCGTGCGTAATCAGCATGATAGAGGTCCCGCGCTTGGCGGCGAGATCCTGCATGAGCTTGAGGATTTCGTGCTGGATGGTCACGTCCAGAGCAGTAGTCGGTTCGTCTGCAATCAGCAGATCGGGCGGAGCTGACATAGCGAGCGCGATGACGACGCGCTGTCTCATCCCACCGCTCAGTTCAAACGGATATTTGCGGGCGACGAGCTCTGGGTCGTTGATCTGTACCTCTGCCAGGCTAATGACCGCCTGCTGGTAGGCCTCGCGGTAGGAGATTCTGCGGTGGCGATGAATGACCTCTGCGAGCTGATCCCCAATGCGCATCGTAGGATGCAGGGCTGTCATCGGCTCCTGAAAGACCATACCGATCTCTTTTCCGCGCAAAGCCTGCAATTCCTTTTTATCGAGAGTGAGGATATTTCTTCCTTTGTAGGTAATTGAACCTGCCGGGATGGACGCATTCTTCTCCAGCAGGCCTAAAATGGTCAGAGCGGTAACGGACTTGCCCGATCCAGACTCACCGACGATTCCGACGATCTCTCCTTGGTTGATGGAGATCGAGACATTTTTTAACGCTTTGATCTTGTCTTGCATGGAGGTAAACTCAACAGTCAGTTCTTTGATTTCCAGCAGCATGTGCCATTTCTCCCTTCATTCACCGGTTGGCTTTTGGATCGAGAATGTCTCGGATTCCGTCGCCGATCAGATTAAAGCCGCAGGAAGCCAAGAACAGCGCAAGCCCTGGAAATGTGGGATACCACCAGTAGTCCAACAAGTACTTCCAGCCGATACTGATCATCGCGCCCCACTCTGGAGTTGGCGGCTGTGCGCCCAATCCGAGGAAGCCTAAAGTTGCGACCAGCAGGATGGCGTCGCCGATGTCCAGGGTGACCTGGATGACGACAGGGGAGAGTGCGTTCGGAATGATATGACGGGCAATAATGCGCCAAGGCTTGATGCCAAATGTGACAGCTGCTTTGACAAACAGCTTTTCCCGCAAGGCGAGCGTTTCGGCACGCGCCAGACGGACGTAAACAGGAATTTTGATGATGGCAATCGCGAGCATGGCGTTTTGCAGGTTGGGACCCAGCGTGGCAGCAACGGCCATAGCCAGGACGAGAGAAGGAAACGCCAGCACGATATCCATGAGACGCATGATGATCTGATCCAGCTTTCCTCCGAAATAGCCGGAAATCGCTCCGATCACGGTACCGATCAGACCTGCGCCGAATACGACGGCGACACCAACGCCGAGGGAAAGGCGCGCTCCGTACAGGATGCGGGTGAAAATGTCCCTGCCGACTTCATCGGTGCCAAACCAGTGATCCCCGCTCGGTGGAGCGAAGCGCTGGGTGATGTTGATTTTGGTCGGATCATACGAGCTGATCAAGGGTGCGAAGATCGATGCGAGCAGGATGAGAAGCAGCAGAAACAAGCCAAACAGCGTCAGCGGATTTCTGCGGATTTTATACCAAAAGGGGTTGACCGGTTTCGTGGTTGCCACTTTCGAGATACTTTCTGTATTCGCAGTCATGCCAGACATCGGAAATCCCCCTTTCTATTCCTTAATTTGTGGATCGAGTGCGTAATAGGTGAGGTCGACGAGCAGGTTGATGATCACGTACCCGAACGAAATGACAAACGTAAAGCCCATGATCGCCGGAAAGTCGAGGAACGCGATGGATTCGACGACGTATTTTCCCATACCGGGCCAGCTGAAGATCGTTTCCGTGACGACGGCTCCGCCTAAAAGGGAACCGAAGGATAGTCCAACGACGGTTATGGTGGGAATCAGCGCATTGCGCAGGGCGTAGCGGAAAAGCAGGACAGGCCCGTGAATGCCGTTGGCAAGAGCCGTGCGAATGTATTCTTGGCCGAGAACTTCCAGCATGCTGGCGCGTACCTGGCGGGTAACGATCGCGAGCTGGGCAAAAGCGAGTGTGCAAGCAGGCAGAGCGAGATGCCAAAGACTATTGCCAAAAGCTGTCCAATTGCCCGTGATGAGGCTGTCGAACAGGTACAATCCTGTGATGGTAGGTGGCGGTGTTACTGTCAAATCGATGCGGCCGCTAGACGGCAGCAGGTCAAAAAACTTGTAAAATACCAAAATCCCGATCAGTCCGCTCCAGAAGACGGGAGTCGAGATACCGGCGATGGAAAAAAAGCGCCCGGCGTGATCCCAGCTTGTATCCTTTTTGACGGCGGACAGGATGCCGATGGGAATCCCGATGACAATCGCGATGATAAATGCGGTCAAGGCTAGCTCCAGCGTGGCAGGGAAAAATTTGATCAGATCGTCGACAACGGGCTGCTGTGTACGGATCGAGCTGCCAAAGTCACCTGCGAGAAGTCCTTTCATATACGTAAAATATTGGACCCAGACCGGCTGGTCTAGGCCCAATTGACGGCGGACTTCCTGCAGTGTTTCCTCACTGGCGCGTTGCCCTACCATCATTCGAGCAGGATCTCCGGGGATGACATGGGAGAGAAAGAACGTGATCAGCGTCACACCCAAAAGAACCAGCACGAGCATGGACAGGCGTTTGGTGATGATTTGTCTCATGAGGAAGACACTCCTTCAAACGGCTTTATTTTGACATTTCGGCGAGGTTGTAAATCCCCTCTAGCATCGGGTTGTAAACAAAGCCTTTTACGGACTTACTGACAGGGAGCAAGAAATCCTTCTGGTACAGATAGAGGTAAGGAGCTTCGTCGATTGTGATCAGTTGAGCTTCCTTGTACAGCTTTTCGCGCTCGGCTTTGTCGTTGATAGAAGCGGCTTTGCGTACCAGCTCGTCCACTTTGTCATTTTTATAGAAAGCGCGGTTTCCAGCGAGACCAAAGTTCACGGAGTCAAACCAGTAGTTCATGAACATGTACGGATCACCGAAGTCAGGGCTCCATACACCCATCGCGAGGTCAAACTCTCCTTTGTCGATCATTTCACGGGAAGTCGCATACGCAATTTTCTTCAGATTCAGCTTTACGCCAATGTCAGAGAAGAAGGCTTGCAGGGCGAGTGCTTCTGTTTCCCACCAGGCTTTGTTGTCCGAGTACAAGAGGTCGATCGTCAGGTTAGTAGCGCCTGCTTCTGCCAGAAGTGCTTTTGCCTTTTCGACGTCACGCTTGTATTGAGGGGCGGATTCGTCATAGCCCCACAGACCTTTTGGAATTGGGCCGCGCATTTGCGTCGCGTAGCCTTCCTGTACAGATTCTGTCAGCGCATCGTAATCGATTGCGTAGCTGAGCGCTTGGCGTACTTTTGGATTTTGCAGAGCCGGGTTACCTTTTGTGGAGTTTACGTAGATGTAATCGACAAACAGGCTAGGCTGCTGCAGGACTTCCACGTTTGGCAGGTCTTTGAGAGCTTTGAGCTGTTCGTTTGGAATACCTTCGGCGATATCGATCTCGCCTTGTTCGAGCTGCAAGCGTTGTGCTGTAGCATCTGGGATGATTTTAAAGAAGATGTTTTGGAGTGCAGGCTTCACAGAGGAGTTGGGATTGAGTGTTAGCTTGAGGTATTCGCCTTTTCTCCATTCGGAAAGCTGATAGGGACCGCTGCCCATGGTGTTGTTTGCGAGGAAGTTTTGGCCGAGATCGCCGTTTTGTTCCTTTTCCATGACCTTTGGATTGACGATGCCGCCATAGTTGGCTGCCAAGGTGGAGAGGAACGGCGGGAAATTTTTCGAGAGTACGAAGGTGACGCTGGTCGGAGAGTCTACTTTTATTTCTTTAATGACGCTGTAGACATCTGCAGGACCTTTTTTGATTTTCAGTGTGCGATCAAAGGTGAATTTGACTGCTTCAGCTGTGACAGGCGTACCGTCGGAGAACTTGTTGCCTTCTGCGAGCGTGAATGTCCAGGTAAGACCGTCTTCGCTCACTTTCCATTCTTTTGCCAGACCCGGCTTCACTTCAGTCGTGCCACCGTCGTATTCGACCAGGCGCTGGTAGGTAGGATAGGTGATTTTCCAAGCGCTGTTGTCGAATGTGACAGCTGGGTCCAGTGTGCCTTGATCGGATGTGATCCCGACGAAGAGCGTGTCAGCAGGCGTAGTAGACGCTGGCTTCGCGGCCTCGGCAGGCTTGCTTTCCGCTGGCTTGGCTTCTCCTTGGGATTGGCTTGCTGGCGTGCTTGAACACGCAGAAACCATCAGGGAGAGGACGAGCAGGGAAGAAGTGAAGAGAGATGACCATCGACGCTTCAATGAATTCGACCCCCAATTACTATAGTATATTTAATTAATTTTTAATATATTGCAAATATTGACGTTATTCAACAATTTTTTCGTTCATTTCCAAAATCCCGCCGTAGAATGGCTGCCCATTCGTTTGACGTGCCCAGGAGCGGGTGCCGTACTCGTAATGCCACCACTCGTTGGAATAGTTGGTGAAGCCGGCATCGATCATGATGTGATAGAGGAGACGTCGATTGTTGCGAATCTCGATGTCCTTTTCGCTAGGCGCAGAAAGCTCTTCGAAGTGGCGAGTCAGCGCCTTCTCGGTAAAATCGTCAAAGTCTGTCCCCATGTCAAGCCAGCCTTCTGGTCCTGCTATCGTCAGATCGACGGCTCCTCCCGTGAGATGGGGAGAGGGAATCAAAATATCGGTGGTAGGCTTGGCCACGAATTTGCTCAGCTCTTTTGTGATCTCCTCTTCGTCCGTCCAGCCCTGTGCAATCAGATCCTGGCGAAAGCCTTCGTACAGGGACGCTTGTACTTCATGTGAGCGCCAGCCGTCGAGCACAACCAGCTGCAAGCCAGTGGGAAGACTGTCAGCGGCAAGGATCAGCCTGTCAGCGACTCCTTTGCGCAGGTAAGCTTCTGTCTGAGCGCCTGGATAGCCGAGATGATAGTAGGCTGGGTAGACCGTGATTCGGGGTGAGATGGTAGAGAGAGGGATCATCGCTTCGCCGCATTCCACTACTGGAGGCGTGTAAGCCGTTCGATCATCGTGTTTTGCTGGGATCAGAGGATAGTTGTTCATATCGTTCACCTCCTTGGTAGGTTGATGTTTGGTAGGATTGGATGACTTTAGGAAATATGGTAACGGAAAATTCGTTTTTAGTAAACTGCAATTATATTTAATTTTCTGCAATTATCTGATGGAAAGGGAGAAGAAGGGGTATCGCCAGCGAGTTTGCAGAGACCTCCAGCTGAAAAGGGGCGGTTCAAGACGAAAAAGTATCGTCTGAACCGCCGCTAAATGAGTTGAAGGACCCTCTAATCTTTTGGTATGGTAACCTAAGTATGGAAGTGTTGGATGCTCGCAGATCCAGTAGAACGCGTACACCAAAAAAGGAAGGTGAGAAAAGTGTCAGTCACGATATCAACCGATGATCTAGAGCTGCCATGCCCGCATTGCAATGGGAAAAAATATGTAATTTCGAACGAGGAAAAGGCAGCTTGTCCAAAGTGTGACGGGAGAGGAGTTATCTTAACTGCACTTGGTCAAACTTTGCTTCACTTTATAAAAAAACATTCGTAAATCCTTATGATTTTTTACAGCCCGGATAATCGAATCTCAATGGTTGTTCCCTTCTGTTCCTCGCTGGATACGTGAACGGTTCCATCGTGGTTTTCGATTATTTTTTTGCTTACCATGAATCCTAGACCGGTTCCTTTTTCTTTGGTTGTAAAAAAAGGTTGTCCCAATTTCTCCAGGACATCTTTGGGAATTCCAACTCCTTGATCAATAAAGCGAATGGAGACGGTCTCCTTTTCCACCTCCAGCTGAATCGTCAGCTCCCCGCCATCTGGCATGGCTTCAATGGCATTCTTGATAAAGTTGATGCACACTTGCTTCAGCTGGTTTTCCTCACAGGTTACATAGATGTCATCCGCAGCGGACTTCATCACGATTTGTACGTTACACATGTTTGCTTGGGCCTCTAAAAGCGTGACCACTTCTTTCAGCAGCGAGCAGACATTCTTTCGCTGAAAATGAGCTATTTGCGGCTTGGCCAGCAGGAGCATTTCACCGAGGATCAAGTCTATACGGTCAATTTCCGACAGCATGATGTCGTAGTATATACCGTTTTCCAAGGCTTGAGATTTTAGCAATTGCAAAAAACCTTTAACAGAAGTCAAAGGATTGCGGATTTCATGGGCGATACCGGCGGCAAGCTCACTTACGACAGACAGCTTTTCTGTTCGGAGCAGAAGCTCTCGTGCCTGTTTTTCTTCCGTAAAATCGCGAATAATCGAAGCCCATCCACTGACTTGATCGCTTTCGTCCCGCAATGGGAAACAGGATATTTTCACATTGCGCTCGTTTCCGGCCTTTGTTTTCCGAATGGTTTCGAAGCCTTGAATATATCGCCCCAATAATGTTTCCGCTTGATTTTTTTGGACTTCCCACTTTCGCTCATGGGGGATGAGCGGCAGATCTTCAGCGTGTACTCCCATGATTTCATCGGAGCTCCAGCCGAATACTTTCTCGAATGAAGCGTTTGTCCGAATGACTTGATTGTCATCATTAAAAATCAAAATCGGGTCTAAATTCCGGGTAATGAATGATTCCAGCTGATAGGTGGTTGTCTTTAGCTTGCTCTTTGTTTCATTATGTAAATGCTTATTTTGCTCCCAGATCCGCTTCTGCTCTTCTTGAAGAGACAGGGACGGAAAGGTGACGGATCTTTTCTCATAAAAACTAGACTTCTTCAATTCTTTATCCGTCATGAAGTACTCATGGGTTTTCATCATCTCATTCATAAAAGAGGCGGATACTTGCCTGCCATTGTACGCGCAAACGGACAGGAGCCCCAGAGTGTTCACGGTGTGGTCTGAAATTGTTTCAAAGTGCCCGAGCTTCTGGAGAATTTCCTCCTGCTCCTTCCATTCCACTAGTGCCCATGTTCGGATTGTGAGATTTTGATGCAGCAAGGGACGCAGAATATTTTTAAAATGCTCCAAAATCGTATGCGAATGAAAGTCATGATGTGCCGCATAAAATTCATGGCTGTCAACAAAATGAACCAATCCCATCCGATCCTGCGAAGTTTCCTGTTTAAGCTTTTGGCCAATCTTCCAAAGATGCTGCTTGGTATCAATCAGCAGCAGATGATGCCCCTGTTCGATCCCCGTTCGAATATAAGAAACGGCATTTTCCAAATAGCTCTCAAGATCTTCGTAAAAATACAGGATATGGCCGCTTGAAATTTGTATAAGCTCGTTTAATTGAACATGCTGATTGTTCACTTTCCACCTCCGCGAGAGTCACAACCACTATCTTCTAATCATACCATTATTCGTCGCGGATCGAAGAGTATATAGGGTTGCTCCTTGTTTTTCCAAGGAAAATCTCTTAAGGCAGAAGATCAAAAAAACGATCGATAGTCCAAGCAACAATGGTATCTGGACTGAACGGATGCTTGAGCAGAATGCTCAGCCACACGAACAAGCCCAGGGTTGAGAGGATAAAAAAGAGGATGATCTCCCCTTTCTCATAGCCCCTTCGAGCGAAGACGTGCATCGGCAGGAAGGTTACCGCTGCATAGATCAGGACCAGCATGGTCATACGGACTCCTCACTCCCATGACGTACATGATTTCTACGCACCCAGCTGACAGCAATGAGCAGGAGCGGAATGAACAGACTGTATAGGAGCTGATAGGCGAAGTCATACTTGTGATCCCAATCCATCATCTCCACGACGTTTGCATGATCAGAGAGGGCAATGCCTGCAATCAGCCAGATGAGAGGAAAGGCGACAACCCCCCGCTGTTGGATGTGGAATAGCTGGCAAAGCGCCAATGTAGCGCAGTAAAACGAGACGGTTAGTTTAACAAAGATGGCAAAGATCCAAAACATGGTTGTAGTCGCCTCTACATGCTGGATGAAGTTGCCGAAATCGATTTCCTTTGCGATCGTAAACAGGGGGTAGGTCAAATGTGATGCGCGGACGACACCTAGTATGCCAATCGTAAGGAAGGTCACGAGAGAAAGCGTCAAGGACGATAAAACGACACCCTTTAGAAACGGCTTCACATACTTGCCGTCGTGGACGAGTGGGAAGATCATCAAAAAGGCACTCGTTTCCATGAACGGAAAAGCAAGCATTTGCCGATTTTCAATAATCGATTTCCACAAGTTCAGCTCGAAAACCGGTAAGAATCTCTCAAAGTTCCAATCTCCACCTCTCGTAATCCAGACGAGGGAAAAAGTCAAAAAGATCAAGGGTGTCAAAAATTCCGAAACCCTGCCGATCGTTCGGATTCCTTGGATGACAGCGTAGGTGCAGACGAGCAAAAACAAGAGGTGAAAGGCAGTGATCGGTGTTCGCGGCATGATGGTGGCTGACATGAAATCACCCAAATTTCGGACCACCCAGCTGGATAAATGGATGAAGTACCAGGCATACAGGAGTCCAAAGAGCGTCCCTGCTTTTTTCCCGAGAACCGTCAAGCAGATTTGTACGATGCTTTGACCATGAAACTTCCGGGCAAGCAGCAGCCAGAAAATAGCGAGAACCGTCCCGGCTAGGCCGCACCACAGCGGGACAAGCCAAGCATCTTGCTTGGTTGTGAAAATGAGTTCTCCCGGTCTTAGAAAAATGGCCGTACCCAATGTGTAGCTAAAAACCAAGAGAAACATCTGCCATGCTGTAATGCTCTTGCTTTCCATGATTACTCCCCTTTGTACGGGCTGATTAGGCTCCCGATCGTCTCAATTTTGTTGTGGGAAGAGATGACGACCTTTACTTTTTTCCAGCGGTCTTTATCTTCGGCAAGCCGCTTCCACTGGGCCCCTTTTTTTAAGTGAAGCAGATATTGGATCCCCAGGACGTCCCAGCCCTTTTTGCGAGAGTCCTCAATGAATCGCTGCGACTCTTTTTGGATTCTCTGATTGAATTCGGCTTCAATCTGGTTGAAGAGGGTAGTGGTGGTAGGGACTTTTTGGTCATTGAAGATGAGATTCGTGTTGGCAAAGATTTGGATGTGCAGGATCAACTCTTCACCGTGAAGCTCCAGTTTTTTCATGAGTCGTGTATTTAACGTCTTTACTTGCACAGACTCGCCGTTTATGACCAGGGTTTCCAGGAAGCGCTCGTGCTTTCTATTCAGGAGGTTATACCACTTCATTTCATCCTTGGTTAGCTTTCCAACCATGCGGTCATGAATAAACAGAGCCCCTCCGAGCAGAGCGATATTGCCATTGGTGCCCTGAATATGTTCGAGTCGGTTGGAGTTCTCTGATGATTTTTCCCCGATGTAGGTGATGATCGGAAAGACACTGATCTGGCCCGTCTCCATATTTTCGATCAGGTCTTTCATTCTCGTGTGGGTACTGATTCTTCCGGTCATTTCCGACTGATTTTCAATGATGGATCGCATGGAACGGCCAGGCAGCGGTTCGAGTGGAATGAAAGAATCCATGATCCGGTCAATAGGCGCATCGGATACAAGAAGATAGACGTTCGTGCCGCGCTCAGGATGGCCCTCCTTAAAATTCAGCAACTCTCGCAGACCGCTTTTTGCATACCGCTCGGAGACGACGATCGCCTGGTAATGCTGCGTAAAAAGCTGGCGGGGGATGACGTCGGGAGAAATATCTTCAAATTGATCGCCCAGTCTTTCGATAAATCTGTACGTGTAAACCGTCGCTTTTTCGGGAGCTCCTGCCTGTGTCGCGATCCCCTTTGGGTTAATCACTTGATAGTACAGCTCCTGCTTGTCAGTATTCTTGTGAGTGTCTACCCCAATCAGATTGACGATCGCCAGTTGATTGATTTCTTTCATATCCCAGCATCCAGCGAGAAGAAAGGAGGCTAGGATCACAACAACGGGCAGCTTCCATATGGCAGGGGGCATCAGTCATTCACCTCACTTTCCGCTTGGGGCGAAAGATTCTCGGCATCGTATGCATCCACTTTTTAGGTGCACGGACCAGCGTGTCTTTCCAGTCAGATAGGACAGTCGGGGCAAGAGGAGCGAAATAGGCGGTACCAAATGAGTCCAAGGAAACGAGATGGATCAACAGGAGCAGGAAGCCGCATAAAAGGCCAAAGAGCCCGATGAAGCCTGCAAGGAATAGAAAAAGGAACTGGATGATTCTCTGTGAGATGCCAAAGCTGTAATTGGGAGCAACGAAATTGGCGATGGCGGTCACAGAGACTACGATGACCATACCCGTGGAAACGAGTCCTGCTGCGACAGCAGCCTCACCGACGACCAGGGCACCGACAATAGAAATGGCTTGTCCCGCAATTCGCGGCATCCGCAGTCCCGCCTCTCGCAGTACCTCGAAAATGGTCATCATCAGGAGAGCCTCGAGAAAAGCGGGAAAAGGTACTCCTTCTCTTTGGGCGGCAAGGCTGATCAAAAGAGGTGTGGGGAGCAGCTCTTGGTTGAAGGACACGATGGAAATATACAAACCTGGCGTAAACACTGCCAAAAGAAACGACAGTATCCGCAGCCAGCGCAGCAAGGTGGCAAACTCCGCCCGTTGATAATAGTCCTCGGGGGTGACGAACATTTGAAAAAAGGTCATGGGAGCCAATATGGCGGTCGGGGTGCCCTCTGTCAAAATGGCTACTTTTCCTTCTAATAGGTGGGCAGTCACTACGTCAGGGCGCTCTGTGTTCAAGAGCGTTGGAAAAGGGGACCAAATGGTTTCCTGCAGCCATTCCTCAAGGTAGGAACTCTCCAAGACGCTGTCTGTCTGTATGGAACGCAGACGTGAGCATATCTTATCCACCGTCTCATCAGCCGCGATAGAAGATATGTAAACGACACTGCTCGTTGTCTTTGTGGTATGGCCTATGATGATTTTTTCAAAATGGAGCCTGGGATCACGCAGGCGCTTGCGGATTAAAGAGATATTGATCTCCAGTTCTTCGGTAAAACCTTCTTGGGGACCTCGTATCGAAGTCTCCGCAGTCGGCTCGGAAATGGCGCGGGTCGGAAATTTGGCTGTATCGAGTAGGAGGCAAGTAGACAATCCGTCGATGGCGATCAGGCATTTCCCCGCTAAAATTCCTTCCACACACGCTTGTACGGATGAGGCCTGTTGTTTTTCAGCAGCAGGCAAATATTCGTTGCACCATCGGAAGCTCTCGGCGGGATCATCTGTCACGCATGGCATATGCTCAGTTAGAGGTCGGATGACAAACTGGAGCAGCTGGTTTTT
Source organism: Brevibacillus centrosporus (assembly GCF_003710815.1). Taxonomy (GTDB): domain Bacteria; phylum Bacillota; class Bacilli; order Brevibacillales; family Brevibacillaceae; genus Brevibacillus; species Brevibacillus centrosporus. The sequence goes on along the minus strand of NZ_RHHP01000003.1, from coordinate 156,615 downwards.
GTCCACAATGCTCGACACATAGACAAGCGATATTTTGTAAGGCGAGGAGACGACAGGGTAAACGGCTACATCCATCGACAAAGACAATTTCTGCAGGACGGCATCAAGCATTGGTTACTCGCTCACTCCCTTCCAACTTTCTCCTTATTAAGATTAGTTTGTTAAGAGAGTTGCCAAAATATCCAAGAAAAGGAGAAACGGGAGGGGAGCCCTCTTTGCAGCAAATAAAAGACGGGTACCTCTTGCAAGCCAGAGAGTGACTTGCGGGAGTACCCGTTTTTCCTTACCGAACGTATATTTTTGTTTTCGCTTTGCCTTCTCTTTTCACCCCATCGCTTTCCATTTGGAAGGCTACCTCGAGATTGTAGGTGCCTTTTTTCTCCGGATGGAAGCGATAGAGGTATCGGTATCCGCCGAGCTCTTCATCGTAAGTTCCAAAGATTTTATCAAGGCCAGGCTGATTCCAGGTGATGAGCTGATCGGAAAACGCTGGACTCTTTTGAACCATGTAGATGACATCTCTCTCACACCTTGTATGGAAAATAGGGGGAAAACACCTTTTTGCCAGCTTTTGCTTGAATCCCGACAGGCATTTGCTATTATTAAAACAAGTGTTTGTCATAGGAGTGAATGACAACTGAATAAGTTAGTACAAACAGGTCCTTGTTTCTGCGAAATCCTTTTGCAGGAGCAAGGTTAAAAGGGAAGTTTGGTGAAATGCCAACGCGGTCCCGCCACTGTAAGAGAGGAGCTTTTCTTCACGGCGTCTGCCATCCACTGCCCAATAGGGAGCGGGAAGGAGAAGGAAAGCGATGATCCTCGAGCCAGGAGACCTGCCTGTTTTTGTGTTTACACTGATTTCCTTCGGGTCAAAGGAAGAGGTGAGGATCGTTGCTTGCTTGCCATCCGCGCTTTGTTTTCCTTTTTTTGCATGAGGGAGAACAAAGCGTTTTTTTATTTGATTTTCAGGAGGATTTTCTATGAGTAAACAAGATGCAAAACGAGGCTTGCTGCTGGTCTATACAGGAGACGGAAAAGGGAAGACGACGGCGGCGCTCGGGCTGGCTGTACGTGCGACGGGACGTGGGAAAAAAGTGCTGATGGTGCAGTTCATCAAATCACCGGATCGTACCTATGGCGAAAAGCTCGTGTTTGACAAGATTGGCATCGACATCGTGCAAAAAGGAATTGGCTTTACCTGGACGAAGACGCCAGAAGAGCATCGCGAGGCGCTGCAAGCTGCGTGGGGCTATGCAAAAGAGCAGCTCCTTCACGGGGGCTACGATGTCGTGATTTTCGATGAGCTGAACAATGCGCTGGCGATCGACCGCTTCCCGATTGATGACGTGCTGCCGTTGGAAGACGTCCTAGAGACGATCAAAAGCAGACCGAAGCACATTCACCTCGTAATTACCGGACGCAGCGCCAAGCAGGAGATCATGGACATGGCAGATCTGGTCACAGAGATGAAGCCGATTAAGCACTATTACGACGAAGGAATTCCTGCCGTCCTTGGAGTGGAATTCTGATGAACGTCATAGAAACGTTTGGGCATGGAGGGAACCTGCTGACAGCTTCAGAGCGATTTGGAGTGTCTCCGGGGGACTTTCTCGATTACAGCGCTAATATCAATCCGCTCGGGATGCCAAAGAGTGTCAAACGAATGCTGGTGGCTTCCATTGCCGATGTCACGCAGTATCCAGACCCTGGGCATCGAGTATTCCGGGCCGCTTTGGCTACACGTCTGGGCTTGCCAAAAGAGTGGCTCTTGCCAGCGAATGGAGCAGCGGAAGCTATGGCACTGGCAATACTAGGGCTTCAACCGCAGACGGTCGGAGTAGTCTATCCGTGCTTTTCTGAATACGCGCAGCTGGCCACCCAATTTGGTGCAAAAGTCGTCAGCTGCTACGGCGTGGAAGAAAACGGCTATAAGCCAGAGATGGTCGAGGTGTACCGATTGTTCGAAGCGGCGGATCTGGTTTTCGTCGGATCTCCGAACAATCCGACGGGCATTTTGTACCAGCCGGATGAGCTTGTGAAAATGGCGGACTGGGCGGAGCAGACGAAGACGTGGCTGGTCGTGGATGAAGCGTTTCTCGACTTCGTGGAGGAGGAGAGACAGTATACGCTGGCCGATCAGCTGGAAAGCTTTCCACACGTCATCCTCATGCGTTCCATGACCAAGATGTACGCGATCCCCGGACTGAGGCTCGGCTATGCCATAGCGCATCCAGATGTGATCTGTCGCATGCGTGAAAAGCAGGTGAGCTGGAGTGTGAATGCACTGGCGCTGCGGGCAGGCGAGCTGTGTCTGCAGGAGCAGGAGTACGAGACAAAGACGCGAGAGCTGATTGCCGGGGAACGGACGTTCCTCACCAGCTTCATTCGGGAAGAGCTGGGGTGGAAGGTATGGGCTGGGGAAGCCAACTTCCTGCTGGTTCGCTCTCCCAAAGAGAAGACAGCGGAGCAATTGCAAGAGCTGCTCGGCAAAAAAGGAATCCTGATCCGCAGCTGTGCCATGTATCCCGGCTTGACTGCCCATGATGTACGCTTGGCTGTTCGTGGTCGAGAGGAAAACGAACAGCTCGTGTCAGCCCTGCTTGACATCTGGTGCGGCGGGAGGTGGGAGCGATGAGTCTCATCCTCGTAACAGGCGGAGTGCGTTCTGGAAAGAGTCGATTTGCAGAGGAGCTGGCAGAAAAGACGAGCCAATCAGTCCTCTATGTAGCAACGGGTGAAGCCTGGGATGAAGAAATGACAGCGAGAATCGCGCTGCATCAAGCACGTCGCCCCGCCAGCTGGGGATGTGTAGAGGTAGGAGGGCGTTTGACCGCAACTATTGCTTCAGCAGCCGGCTATGAGGTGGTGCTCATCGATTGCCTGTCGACTTGGGTGAGCAATCGGCTGATGGGCGTACCCGAGCAGGAGCTGCGAAGCGAGGCCATTACGCGGGAAGTGCTTCGTGACGCGCAGGAATGGCTGGAGACGATAAAGGCAGCTCGTCAAAAGCAGACGGTCATCGCCGTTACCAGCGAGGTCGGACTCGGTGGAGTAGCCTTGAGCCGACTGGGGCGCTGGTTCGCCGATGTGTTGGGAGACGTCAATCAAATGACGGCAAGGCAGGCGGATGCTGTCTACGCGGTGTTGTCCGGGATTCCTTGGAGGATAAAAGGATGAATGCGTTGTGGCATGCGATTGCGTTTTTTACGAGAATTCCCGTCCCGTGGCTGAAGCCTTCGGATACGGCTTGGAAGAAGAGTGTCAATGGGTATCCCGTTGTAGGGATCGTAATCGGGCTGATTTTATTGGCCGTACATCAAGCTGTCCTGTACCTGTTTAGTCCCTTTTTGGCAGCTGTTCTGACTCTCGTGATATGGGTGTACATGACGGGAGGACTTCATCTGGATGGGTGGATGGATTTGGCGGATGGTCTGGGCAGCAGCCGACCGCGGGCGCAAATTCTCGCCATTATGAAAGACAGCCGTGTAGGTGCGATGGGCGTGCTGGCAGCGATTCTGCTGCTGCTGCTCAAAACGGCTTCCCTGGCTGAACTGGCTTCTGCCAAATGGGCGCTGCTCGTCCTTGTGCCATTCGCGGCGAGGACGCATGTGCTGCTGTCGATCCGCTTTTGGCCGTATCTATCCGCTGAGAAAGGGATTGGCAAGGGCATCAGCGAGGGGCTGTCCTCATTTGCGATCTTGCTCAGCTATCTCTTCTTGCTCGCAGCTGGATGGTTTCTCGGTGGATGGGCAGCGGTGGCAGCCATCGCGGTATCGCTGCTGTTTGCCCTGTGGTTTTCGCGTACGGTCGCAGGCAAGCTTGGAGGTCTGAACGGCGACTGCTACGGGGCTGTGATCGAGAGCAGCGAGGCAGTCATGCTGCTCGTATTGGCAGGGAGCTGGTGGAGATGAAATGGCTCTGGATACGCCACGCAGAGACAGAAATGAATCGGCAAAAGCGGTATTTAGGCCACAGTGATGTCTCTTTGAACGAGCAAGGGCTGCATGAAGCAGAGGAACTCGCACAGAGACTGGCGGGGGATGAGTACGGTTCTGTTCAGCTCTATTCCAGTGATTTGCAGCGCTGCTTGCAGACGGCGAAGCCCCTCGCGTCTCGCCGGGGAGTGCCGATCGTAACGGTTCCTGCGCTGCGAGAGCTGTCCTTTGGCCAATGGGAGCTGCTTACATACGACGAACTGATGCAAAAAGACAAAGAGCGGGCAACACAGTGGTACGACGATCCCTTTGCGTACAGACCGCCAGACGGCGAAAGCTTGCTGCAGCTGGGGGAGCGGGTCGACGGGTGGCTGCGCGGAATGCTTCGTGAAGCACTCGCGCAAAAGCAAGGAGCGACAAAGGTATTGGTCACGCACGGGGGCGTTATCCGCTGGTTTCAGTCAGCCTGGCTTTTGCAGGATCCAAGTCGCTATTGGCAGACAGAAGGCTTGAAAAACGGCGAAGCCATGCTCGTGGAATGGAACGGCCAATGCTTTGTAAAGCAATCTCTTAGAAACGAGAGAGGATCAAGATGAACGAGGCTTTGATATTGGGTGCATCCTACCTGATAGATCGGGTGGTAGGTGATCCGCGCGGCTTGACGCATCCTGTTGTCATCATTGGCTGGTGGATTTCACGGTTGGAGACTGTCATCCGCGCACGAGTCAAAAAGGAAGAACATTTGAAAAGGGCGGGGCTCTTGTTTCCGCTGCTGATTGTCACAGGCAGCTATGCAGCAGTGTGGCTGATCGTCTGGGTTGCCGCATGGATTCATCCCCTCCTTGGCTGGTGCGTAAGTGCCTGGCTCATTTCGACGACGATCGCGACAAAAGGCTTGGCAGATGCGGGCTTGGACATTGCGAAGCATTTGCTGGCAGGTGACTTTGCACAGGCGAGGCGCTCGCTGTCGATGGTAGTCGGTCGCGATACTGAACATTTGGACGAATCGGAAATTTGCCGGGGTGCAGTGGAGACGGTGGCGGAAAACATCGTGGATGCAATCGTTTCTCCCCTGATCTACGCAGCCATCGGAGGTGCACCCTTGGCGATGGCGTATCGGGCAGCCAATACGCTGGATTCGATGGTGGGCTACAAGAATGAAAAGTATCTGAATCTCGGCTGGGCGTCTGCCCGCTTTGATGACGTACTGAACTACATTCCTGCTCGGCTCACGGCCCTTCTGCTGGTGTTGGCAAGTCAACTGGCGAATCTGGACTATCGGCAGTGCTGGGCGATGATTCGCCGTGACGCGCATTTGCATCCAAGCCCAAACAGCGGCTTGCCAGAAGCAGGCGTGGCAGGGGCTCTAGGGGTGCAGCTGGGCGGTCTGAATTTTTATCAGGGAGTCCCATCTGATCGAGCGAGGATGGGTGATCCGCTAAGACCCTTGCGTTCAGAAGATATTCAGTCGACCGTCCGACTGATGTATTTGGTTTCCTTGCTATGTCTACTCATTTGTATGGCGATAGCTTTCATGCTGGGGTAACGTGTCAAACGCATAGAAACCGTGAGAGAAAGTACGAAAAAGGAGCGCTGGCATCGCCAGTGGAGAGGAGGGGCCGTATGAGCGGCAAGTTGTTTGTGATCGGGTTTGGCCCGGGAAGTTTTGAGCATATCACCAAACGGGCGCGGGAAGCGATTCAGGAGTCGGATGTCATCATTGGCTACTCGACATATGTGGATCTGATTCGCGAGCTGTTGACGGATCAGGAAGTGGTCAGCACCGGGATGACCGAAGAGGTGACTCGTGCACGGGAGGCCGTGCGACAAGCTGAGGAGGAGGGCAAAAAGGTAGCCGTGATCTCCAGTGGCGACGCCGGTGTATACGGCATGGCAGGTCTGGTTTACGAAGTCCTGGTGGAAAAGGGCTGGACGGAAGCGACCGGGGTTCCCATCGAGATCGTACCGGGAATCTCAGCGATCAACTCCTGTGGTGCGATTTTGGGCGCACCCATCATGCATGATGCCTGCACGATCAGTCTCAGTGACCATTTGACGCCGTGGGAGCTGATCGCCCGCCGGATCGATGCGGCAGGGATGGCAGACTTCGTCATCGCGCTGTACAACCCGCGCAGTGGTCGCCGTACGCGCCAGATTGTAGAAGCACAGCGCATTTTGCTCCAATACCGCTCGCCGGACACGCCTGTCGGGATCGTCAAAAGTGCGTTTCGCGAACGGGAGCATGTCGTAGTCACTACGCTTGCGCAGATGCTCGAGCACGATATCGGCATGCTGACGACCGTGATTATCGGCAACACCTCGACGTTTGTTTACGATGGAAAGATGATTACCCCGCGCGGCTACCAGCGTAAATACACCTTGTCTGCGGATGAACAGCCGCTTAAGCCGCATCAGCGTTTGCGTGTAGAGAATGAGCCGTGGTCGCTGGAGGCGGCGGAAGAAGCCGAGATGAGGCCAGAAGCGGCAGGCTCGATCGCATCTGCTCCATCCGCCCGCGAAGAGAAGGGCAGTAAGTCGGTGACGCTCTCCCTACCATTGGAAGGGCCAGTCGCATCCAGCCTAGCGGATACCTCTACTACGACGGCGACAGCTGTTTTGGAGGCACCGCCTGCGGCAGAGTCTAAGGCAACACCGCTGGATTGGGCGATGCAGGCACTGACCATTGCCAATGAAGCCAAAGGAATCGTCACACCACAGAGCGCGAGTCCAGCTGCGCGTACCGCATCCTCCTTTGTGCCGGAAATGATTTTCGAGTGTGCGGTCAGCCCGGGTGTTGCGAACAAAAAGATAACGCCGCAGCAGATGATGGCACTCGCCGAGGTAGCCGGGGAAAAAGGCGAACTGGAGTACACGCCGCATCATCAGATTATTCTGCGGGTCCCGACTGCCAATCCGGATGGTATCACGACAAAGCTCCGCCAGCTCGGACTGATTCTGAGCCCGATTGGTGACGTCGTATCGGTGAAAGCATGCGATTTTTGCGATGGCGAGAAAAAGGATGGTATTCCGTTCGCGGAAGAGCTGCATCAAAAGCTGGGTGGCAAGGAAATGCCCAAGGAGCTGAAAATCGGCTTCAACGGCTGCGGGATGGCCTGCTACGGCGCAGTCAAGGAGGATATCGGAATCGTGTTTCGCAAAGGCAAGTTCGATCTGTTCCTCGGAGCGAAAACAGTCGGACGCAACGCGCATTCCGGTATCCCGGTCGCTGAGGGCATCCCTAAGGAAGAGATCGTCTCCGTGGTGGAGCGCATCGTGACGCGTTTCAAACAGGAAGCCTTCCCGAACGAGCGATTCCACAAGTTTTTCCAACGGGTAGGCGAGCTGGAAGGCTACGCTTGGCGCGAACCGGCGAAAGCAGAGATTGAAAACGCGGCTTGCGGCGACTAGCAGCGCTGACCTTTTCGCCATACAACCAAACAGAATTCAGGAGGAGATTACATGGACGCAGTATTATTTGTCGGACACGGAAGCAAAGACCCAGAGGGGAATGAAGAAATTAGGCAGTTTGTGAATTCACTTGCACCCGAGCTGGATGTACCGATCATTGAGACGTGTTTCCTGGAGTTCGAACGCCCGGACATGCTGCAAGGGCTGAACACCTGCGTCAAACGCGGAGCGACGCGCGTAGCAGTCATCCCGATCATTCTGTTCTCGGCAGGACATGCGAAAATCCACATTCCTGCGGCAATCGATGAGGCGAAGGAGCTGCATCCGCACGTCCAGTTCATCTACGGACGCCCGATCGGGATTCACGATGAAGTCATCAACATCCTGACGACCCGGATGAACGATGCTGGCTTTGCCTCTGGCGAAGAGCATGAAGACCTGGCTGTTCTCGTCATTGGACGCGGCAGCAGCGATGCAGATGCCAACAGCGATATTTACAAAATGTCCCGACTGTTCTGGGAGCGCTATAAAGCGAAGTGGGTCGAAACGGCCTTCATGGGTGTGACCTACCCCCTGTATGACGAAGGGATCGAGCGCTGCCTGAAGCTGGGTGCACGCCATGTTGTGGTGCTGCCTTACTTCCTGTTCACTGGGGTATTGATCAAGCGGATGAGCGATCAGCTGGAGCAGTTCCGTGCGAAATATCCAGACGCACAGTTCACGATGGCGGAGTATTTCGGATTCCATCCCCTGCTGAAAGAGGTGCTGAAAGACCGCGTGGAGGAAGCCTTGCACGGCGAAGTCAAGCTGAACTGCGACACCTGTCAGTACCGACTGGCAGCGATGGAGCACATCGATCATCACCATCACCACCACGATGACGAACACGGACATCATCACCATCATCATGGGCATCACCACCACCATGATCACGACCACGATCATGAACATGAACACGATCACGACCACGACCACGACCACGTGACCAAGTAGGAGGAACGCCACATGATTCTCGTATTGGCTGGAACGAGCGATGCGCGGGAGCTGGCAATCTTGATTCAACAAGCCGGTTACGAGCTGCTCACGACAGTGGTGACGGACAACGCCGCCAAAAGCATGGAGGAAGCGGGGGTCCCCGTTCAGGTAGGCCGATTGACTGCAGACGACATTCAAGCGCTGATTGCGGCAAAGGGGGTGCGGGCCGTTGTGGATGCCAGTCATCCATTTGCTGAGGAAGCCTCGAAAAACGCGATGGCGGGAGCGAAGGCTGCGGAAGTTCCGTACATTCGCTATGAGCGGGAAAGCCTTACTGCACCGGGCAGTGAAAAGCTGATCATGGTGGACGACTATGTGCAGGCAGCTGAGCTGGCTGCTGACAAGCGCGGAGTCATCATGCTGACAACCGGGAGCAAGACGCTGAAGACCTTTACAGACAGATTGCTTGGACTGCCAGAAACGACGTTGGTAGCGAGAATGCTGCCGCGCATCGACAACATGCAAAAATGCGAAGAGCTGGGCCTCGAGCAGAAAAACATCGTAGCGATGCAAGGTCCTTTTTCCAAAGAACTGAACAAAGCCCTCTACGACCATTACGGCGTGACGCTGATGATTACCAAGGAGAGCGGCAAGGTAGGCGCCTTTGATGAAAAGGTGGAGGCTGCGCTTGAGATGGGGATCGAAACAATCGTCATCGGCCGCCCTCAGATCGACTATGGCACCAAGTACTCTGATTACGAAAATGTGCTGGGCCAATTGAACCTAGTAACAGGAGGAAACTAACCATGGATTTTCGTACAGATTTCAAACCAGTGACGGTACAGCCGCAAGAAATTGAAGACTTGAGCTTCCAGATGATCGCTGACGAGCTGGGCGAGCATCCTTTTACCGATGAGCAGTTCCCTGTCGTACAGCGCGTTATCCACGCATCCGCAGACTTTGATCTCGGACGCAGCCTGGTATTCCACAAGGATGCCATCCAATCAGGGATTGCAGCCATCCGCAGCGGGAAAAAGGTCGTAGCTGACGTGCAGATGGTGCAAGTGGGGATCAGCAAAAACCGCATCGAAAAATATGGCGGCGAGGTAAAGGTATACATCTCCGACCGCGATGTCATGGAGGAAGCAAAGCGCCTGAACACCACGCGTGCGATTATCTCCATGCGCAAAGCGATCAAGGAAGCGGACGGCGGCATCTACTGCATCGGAAATGCGCCTACCGCCCTGCTCGAGCTGATCCGCTTGGTGAAAGAAGGCGAAGCAAAACCAGGCCTTATCATCGGGATGCCAGTTGGCTTTGTATCCGCTGCTGAGTCCAAGGAAGAGCTGGCGAAGCTGGACATTCCGTTTATTACGAACATCGGACGCAAAGGCGGCAGTACGGTAACGGTTGCGGCATTGAATGCGATCTCCATCATGGCGGAACGGTTGGACTAAAACCATGGCGGCAAAAGCATCGACGGATGACAAAGGGGCAAAACCCCTTCGCCACGGTTATACAACAGGATCCTGCGCAACGGCGACGACGAAGGCTGCTTTGATCGCGCTGATCACCCAAGAGCCGCAGCGGGAAGCAACGATTCGTCTGCCGATCGGTGAAACCGTGACTTTCCAGATGGAGAGCTGCGAGTTCACCGAAGCTATGGCGACTGCGTCTACTATCAAGGATGGCGGTGACGACCCGGATGCTACGCACGGTGCCTTGATCATCAGTACGGTGGAGTGGCTGGATGAGCCAGGGATCATTTTGGACGGAGGAGTTGGTGTAGGACGGGTGACCAAGCCAGGGCTCCCGGTCCCTATCGGCGGGGCGGCGATCAATCCCGTTCCGCGAAAAATGATCCGCGAAGCCGCGCAGGAGGTCCTTGATCAGTTTGAAATCGATCGGGGAATCAAGATTGTGATCTCTGTGCCAGCTGGTGAAGAGATTGCAAAGAAAACGTTGAACGGAAGGCTCGGCATACTCGGTGGCATCTCCATTTTGGGGACGCGCGGTATCGTGGTGCCGTTTTCCACTTCTGCCTACAAGGCGAGTGTGGCACAGGCTGTCAATGTCGCCAAGGAAGCTGGCTGCGAGCATATCGTCCTTTCTACAGGAGGCAAAACCGAAAGCTACGGGATCGAGATGTACCCTGAGCTATCGGAGGAGGCCTTTGTAGAAATGGGCGATTTCGTCGGTTTTTCCCTGCAGCAATGCAAGCGCAAGAAAATGAAGAAGGTGACGCTCGTCGGGATGATGGGCAAGTTCTCCAAGGTCGCGCAGGGAGTCATGATGGTGCATTCCAAAAGTGCGCCCATAGACTTTGGACATCTCGCCCAGATGGCGGAGCAAGCAGGAGCATCCGAAGAGCTGCTCGTCCAGATTCGCGAGGCGAATACAGCTGCGCAGGTCGGCGATTTGATGGCTGACACGCCTGCCTTCTTTGAAATCATGTGCGAAAAATGCTGCCGTGCCGCCCTGAAGGAAGTAGGCGGCGGGATCGAGGTGGAGACCGTGATCATTACGATGAAAGGGTCCCTGTTGGGAAAGGTGACGATCGATGACACAGACCATGAAAGTGATCGGGATCGGGGATGACGGACAGCAAAGCCTGCTGCCGTTGTACCGTTCATGGATAGAAGAAAGTGAACTATTAGTCGGCGGCGAGAGACATCTGTCGTTTTTCCCTGAGTACGCTGGCGAAAAACGTGTGCTAAAAGGTGGACTCACGGCGTTGGTAGAAGAGCTACGCAGCGAGACGAGAAAGACTGTGATTCTCGCATCGGGCGACCCGATGTTCTACGGAATTGGCAGTCTACTCGCCAAAAAGCTGAACGTGGAGATTTATCCGCATCACAGCTCGATTCAGCTCGCCTTTGCCAAAATGGGAGAAGCGTGGCAGGATGCGGCGCTGCTGAGCGTACACGGACGCAGCATCAAGGGGCTGGCGCAGCGCATCGACGGCAAGGAAAAAGTGGCTTTGTTGACGGACGCCCAAAACAGTCCAGCAACGATTGCAGGCTACCTGCTGTCGTTTGGGATGACGGAGTACGACGCGTTTGTAGCGGAAAATCTGGGGAGCGACGAGGAAAAAACGGGATGGTACACGCTGGATGAAATGGCCGACGGCGTCTTTTCCGATCTGAATGTCGTTATCCTGAAAAAGCGTCGGGAAAGTCCGGTTTGGCCTTTTGGCATCGCAGATGAGGAATTTTCCCAGCGCAAGCCAGACAAAGGTTTGATCACGAAAAAAGAAGTGCGCATTCTGAGCATTGCTCAGCTGCAGCTACATGCCAAGAGCATCATGTGGGACATCGGTACCTGCACAGGCTCGGTAGCGATTGAGGCGGCGCGTATCGCACGGGAAGGCGAAGTATACGGCGTTGAGAAAAACGCGGATGACCTGGAAAACTGCCGCCAGAATATGGCCAAGTTTCGCACGGATCTGACCGTGGTACATGCGCGGGCGCCGCACGGTTTAGACCAGTTCCCGGACCCTGATGCCGTCTTCATCGGGGGAAGCGGAGGAGAGCTTCGCGAGCTTTTGAACATCTGCTGCACACGTCTGCGTCCAAATGGCCGGATCGTAGTGAACGCCGCGACCATCGAAACGCTGTATGAGGCGACACAGGCTTTTGCAGCAGAGGGCTTTGAGACGTCCGTCACGCTCGCACAGCTGTCGCGCAGCAAGCCGATCTTGTCTCTGACTCGATTTGAAGCACTAAATCCGATCTACATCATCACAGCATGGGCCAAAAAGGTCGAGGAAGAAAAAGGGGGAGACAGCAAGTGACCAAGATCGGTACCTTGTACGGACTGGGAGTAGGTCCCGGCGATCCAGAGCTGATTACGGTAAAGGCGTTTCGTCTGCTGCAGCAAACGCCGGTTATCGCCTATCCGAAAAAGCGAATGGGCAGCAAGAGCTACGCGCACCAAATCGCAGAGATGTATGTGCAGCCTGCTGCCGGCAATAAGGAAATGCTCGGGCTCGTTTTCCCGATGACCCGTGATCCGGAGATTTTGGAGCGCGAATGGAACAACACGGTGGAGCTGGTCTGGGAGCGTCTATCCGAGGGCAAGGACGTGGCGTTCGTCACAGAGGGCGATCCGATGTTCTACAGCACGTTTATCCATATGATGCGCGTGATGCAGGAGGAGCACCCCGAGGTACCGATCGTGACCGTTCCAGGCGTTTCCTCGTTTTTGGGAGCGGCTTCCCGCTTTAATCTGCCGCTCGCAGACGGCGACGAGCAGATCGGGATCATCCCGGCGACGGAAGACAGGGAAGCGATGCGTCAGGCGATTGCGTCACACGACTGCGTCATCTTCCTGAAAGTGGCGAAAGTGCTCCCGATGATCATCGGACTTCTGAAAGAAATGAATCTGGTGGACAAAACTGCTGTTGCTACGAAAGTGACCTCTTCAGAGGAAATGGTGTGGACAGATGTTCGGGAGCTGGAGCGCGCTGAGCTCAGCTATCTTACCTTGATGGTGGTGAAAAAATCATGAAGCTGTACATTGTAGGCGCAGGCCCGGGCGATCCCGATCTCATTACGGTAAAAGGCTTGAAGCTCTTGCAAAAGGCAGACGTGATTCTCTATACGGACTCTCTCGTAAACGAGGATTTGGTAGCCTTGGGCAATCCGGATGCGGAGGTACTGCAAAGCTCTGGCATGGCTTTGGAAGAAATGGTAGAGCTGATGGTAGATCGCGTGAGCAAGGGGAAAACGGTCGTGCGTTTGCAGACAGGCGATCCGTCCGTGTACGGAGCGATTATGGAGCAGATCGCGCTCTTGAAAGCAGCAGGCGTCGAAGTGGAGATTGTCCCTGGCGTAAGCTCCGTATTCGCAGCAGCGGCTGCAGTAGGTGCAGAGCTGACCATTCCCGAGCTGACACAGACCTTGATCCTGACTCGTGCAGAAGGCCGTACGCCTGTACCGGAGCGGGAAAAGCTGCGAGCACTCGCGGAGCATCATAGCACCTTGGCCCTGTATTTGAGCGCTACCTTGACCAAAAAGGTCGTGCGCGAGCTGGTAGAGGCGGGCTGGAGCGAGGATACGCCAGTCGCAGTGGTACAGCGCGCAAGCTGGCCGGATCAGTTCATCCTGCGTACGACGCTGAAAAACCTCGACGAAGACATGGGCAAAAATGGAATCCGCAAGCATGCCATGATCCTGGCTGGTTGGGCACTTGATCCCCATATCCACGAGAAAAACGAGCAGTACCGCTCGAAGCTTTATGACAAAACCTTCACGCACGGGTACAGAAAAGGTGTGAAAGAGTAATGGTCATTGAACTAAAAGAGGGAGAAATCCCGGTCATCCAGCAGCGCGGGGATTACGCGATCGTGGCGATTACGAAGCATGGAGTCGAGATGGCACGCGATCTGGCGCAGAAGTTTCCGGGGACGGACCTGTACTACATGAGCAAGTTTGCGCGCGGAGATGAAGAGTCGCGAGGGATTCAGCTGTTTACGAACAGCGTGCGGATGCTGTTTCCCGCCCTCTGGCCTGCGTATAAAGGTCTTATTATCATCATTTCGCTGGGAGCTGTCGTGCGGATGATCGCACCGCTTTTGGAGGACAAGAAAAAGGATCCGGGAGTCGTCGTAGTCGATGATCGCGGAGAAAACGTGATCAGCGTGCTATCCGGTCACCTCGGCGGGGCAAACGAGCTGGCACGCGAGGTAGCGGCAGTCATGGGTGCACGCCCGATCATAACAACGGCCTCCGATGTACAGAAGACGATTCCGGTGGACTTGTTCGGACGCCGCTTCGGCTGGGAGTGGGATTCGGCTGAAAAGCTAACGCCAGTCAGTGCATCCGTAGTGAACGAGGAACGAGTGGCTGTTGTGAATGAATCCGGGGAACGAGACTGGTGGATGCACGATACGCCCATGCCTCCCTCTATCCAGGAGTACCCGACCATCGCAGAGGCACAGGCAGCCGAGCCGCAAGCCGCTCTGGTCGTCACGCACCGACTGCTTCAGCCAGAGGAGCAGTCGATCCTGGACAACGGTGTGCTGTACCGTCCAAAGGTGATCGTGCTGGGCATGGGCTGCAACCGTGGCACATCGGCGGAAGAGATCGAAGCCGTGATCAAGGAGACGCTGGATGAACTGCAATTCTCGATCAAAAGCGTAAAGGCGCTCGCCACTATCGAGCTGAAGAAGGACGAAGCCGGGCTGATCGCCGTCTGCGAAAAATACGGCTGGCCCTTTGTCTGGTACTCACCTGAGCAGTTGAACCAGGCAGCGATCGAGGACCCATCGGAGACGGTATTTAAATACACAGGCGCCTATGGTGTGAGCGAACCGGCAGTCAAGCTGTATGCGGGTGTTGAGAAGCTGGTGCTGACGAAGAAAAAATCAGGAAATACAACGATATCCGTCGGCTTGATGCCGTATGGGAAGGAGGAGCGCTCATGAGCGAAAGTCGACGCATCGGTATCGTCGGGGCGAGCATAGGCGAAAGTCGACGCATTGTTATCGCCGGAACCGGAAGCGGAGCAGGCAAGACGACGGTGACCATCGGACTGATGGCGGCACTGAAGCGCATGGGGCACGTCGTGCAGGGCTTCAAATGCGGCCCTGACTATATCGATCCGACCTACCATACAGCGGTCACGGGGCGTGCCTCACGCAATTTGGACAGCTTCATGCTCTCCCATGACACGGTCAAGGAGATTTTCGTTCGCGGGTCGGCGGGCGCGGACATTTCCATCATCGAGGGCGTCATGGGAATGTACGACGGAAAGGAAGCGACCAGCGACAGCGGAAGCACAGCAGAGATCAGCATTTTGACAGGCTCACCCGTCTTGCTCGTGGTCAACTGCCAGAGTATGGCGCGCAGTGCAGCAGCCATCGTCAAAGGCTTTCAGCTCTTGAATCCTGCGGCACGAATCGTCGGCGTCATTGCTAACAAGGTCGGCAGCGAAGGCCATCACAAAATCGTCAAGGCAGCCATCGAGCAGGAGTGCGGGATTCCGGTGGTCGGCTACCTGAAGCGGGAGAACGAGCTGGAGATTCCAGAGCGGCATCTTGGCCTGGTTCCTTCTGTAGAGCGTGGAGAGCTGTCTCCTTTGTTCGAGAAGCTGGCGGATCTGATTGGGGAAACGGTAGACCTGGAGCTGATCTGGGAGCTGGCGAAAGCGGAGGAGCTTAAGGCAGAGCCGAAGCTGTTTGCACCAATCGCTGCACAGATGCCGGAAGAAAAAAGTGTCACGATCGCCGTGGCCAAGGATTCGGCCTTTCATTTTTACTATCCAGAAAACCTGGAGCTTCTGGAAGCGTACGGTGCCAAGCTGCATTTCTTTTCACCGCTAGCCGGGGAGACAGTTCCACCTGAGGCGGACGGATTGTACATAGGGGGCGGCTTCCCGGAGGAGTTTGCCTCCGAGCTTTCCCAAAATCAAACGGTACTGGAATCGTTCCGCACAGCCGTTGGCGGCGGACTGCCGACGCTGGCTGAGTGCGGCGGGTTCATGTTTTTGACGGAAGCCATCGTAACGACGGATGGAGAGAGCTATCCGATGGTCGGACTGATCCCAGGCAAAGTGACGATGCAAAAGAAACTGGCTGCACTGGGCTATCGCGAGGTGCGTGGAAAAGAAGGAAACTTCCTCCTGGGTACCGAGCAGCAGGCAAAAGGACATGAATTCCACTACTCCACGTACGCTACGGATGCCGAGCTGCCGCATGCCTACGAGACAAAGGGCCTTCGCGGGACCAAACCGGAGGGCTTTGCAGCGGGGAATCTGGTTGCAGGCTATACGCATCTGCACTTTGGCTCGAATCCAGAGCTGGTTGCGCGCTGGATCGAACGCTGCCTGGAGGTGGGCGCGCGTGCCTAAAGCCCTTCCGTTGATGATTCAAGGGACCAGCTCGGATGCGGGGAAAAGCGCCATCGCGACTGCCTTTTGCCGAATATTCGCCCAGGCAGGTCACAAGACAGCTCCTTTCAAATCGCAAAACATGGCACTCAACTCCTACGTGACGATCGACGGCAAGGAAATCGGAAGGGCGCAGGGCGTGCAGGCAGAAGCGGCAGGAGTGCTCGCCACGACGGATATGAACCCCATCCTGATCAAGCCGACGCGGGACTCCGAGTCGCAAATCGTGGTCAACGGAGAGCCGTACGGAAACATGAAAGCGATGGCGTATCGCACCGAATTTTACGATCAAGGCTTGCGAATCATCAGCGAGTCCTATGCTCGACTGTCAGAAAGCTACGACCGAATCGTAATTGAAGGCGCGGGAAGTCCGGCGGAAATCAATCTGAACGACCGTGAGCTGGTCAACATGCGAGTGGCCCGTCTGACGAATGCACCTGTCATTCTAGTAGCGGATATCGAGCGGGGCGGCGTCTTTGCCAGTCTGGTGGGGACGCTTCAGCTGCTTGAGCCACAGGACCGGGAGCGGGTGATCGGAGTCGTCATCAACCGTTTTCGCGGAGACCTAACGCTTTTGCAGTCGGGCCTGGATTGGTTTGAGGAGTATACAGGCAAGCCTGTGCTCGGTGTCGTTCCCTTTATCCCTGATTTGTGGATCGATGCGGAGGATTCGCTCATCCTGCATCGCTACCAGGGTCAGCGGGAGACACCGAGAGATATTGATATCGCGGTCATACGGTACCCGCGCATTTCCAACTTTACGGACGTCGATCCGTTTTTTGTGGAGCCGGATTGCCGCATGCGTTTTGTCAGCCGTCTGGAAGAGCTCGGTGACCCTGATCTGATCGTTCTGCCGGGCAGCAAAAACACGCTGGAGGATTTGCAGTTCTTGCGGGAAACAGGCTTGGCAGAGCGCATCCACGAGCTGCATAGCGGAGGAAAGACGTATGTAGTTGGTCTTTGCGGCGGCTATCAAATGCTAGGCCAGTCCATTCATGATCCAGATGGGGTGGAGTCGCCGCTGCGCGAGATGGCAGGGCTTGGCCTGATCCCGATGGTTACGACCATGGAGCCGCGCAAGACGACAGTACTCTCTCGCGGTACTGCCCGTTTTGCTGGCCACCTGCTTGAATTGGAAGGCTACGAGATTCACATGGGGCAATCGGTCTACACAGAGAACGACGCACCGTTTATTCAGCTTGCGGATCGCACGGACGGCTATTGCACGCAGGAGAGGAAGCTCATCGGGACGTATTTCCACGGATTATTCCACAACGATGAATTCCGCACACAGCTGCTCAATGCCATTCGACAACAGAAAGGACTTTCCTCGATCATGGATCGCCCGTCCTTTGTGGCGCTGCGGGAGCAAGGCTACGATCTGTTGGGCGATACCGTCCGCAAGCACGTCAACATAGAGGCTATCGAAGAGCAAATGAGGCTTTATCAGGAAAAAGAGGAAGGTGTTAGTTAGGGAAAACAATAAACATTTTTATACATTATTACCAATATTGTATAATGTTTTTGGGTGATAAAAACCATGTACTCTATCGGTAAATTCGCTAAATTGGTTGGCTTAACCCCAAAAACGTTACGGGAATGGGGCAAACAGGGAAAATTAATTCCTGCTCTTGTCAATGAAAATGGTTACCGTTACTACACAGAAGATCAGCTTTACTCTTGTCTGTGCAAGCCTGTACATGATCACAATCGTATTGCAATCGGTTATTGCAGAGTGTCTAGCAATAAGCAAAAAGATGAGTTGGAACGTCAGATTAAGAACGTGAGACATTTATGATCGCCAAAGGTTATTCGTTTGATGGCATAAAGGTAGTGGTAACAACTACGAAAAACGTGGGCTCAAAAATCTGATTGATCTGGTCATCCAAGGGAAAGTGGAACGTGTAGTCATTTTGGATAAAGACAGACTTGTTCGATTTGGATATGAGCTTTTGACAATCTGTTCAAACGATTTGAAACCCAAATCGAGATCATTGAACATGGCGTAAAAACCGAAGAACAGGAACTCGTCGAGGATTTGGTACAGATCATTACCGAGTTCAGTTGTAGGTTACCAGGAGAACGTGCAAATCAAGCTCGAAAGCTGTTAAAGGAGTTGGTGACTGATGATCCTAGCATATAAATTCAGGCTGAAGCCAACGCCTGAGCAAGAAAAGCAGCTATGGAAATCAACTGGCACTGCACGTTGGGCTTACAACTGGACATTGGACAGGCAAGAAGAAAATTACCGCAGTGGTGGCAAATTCATACCAGACGGTAGACTACGCAAGGAACTGACTCAGCTCAAAAAAACATCCGAGTATTCATGGCTTTATGAAGTATCCAACAATGTGACCAAGCAAGCTGTAAAAGATGCATGCGATGCATACAAGAGGTTCTTTAATAAGCGTGCAGACCGCCCGAGATTCAAAAGCCGTAAACGCTCAAAACCGTCCTTTTACAACGACACGGAAAAGCTGAAGGTCAAAGGGAAGTCTGTACTGATCGAAAAGGTCGGATGGGTCAAAACTTTCGAACACCTTCCAGAGAATAAGAATTACACCAACCCAAGAGTCTCTTTTGATGGGAAGTATTGGTATCTGTCTGTCGGAGTTGAGCGTGGGAATGAAGAGTCGAAACGGTCCAGTGGTGTGATAGGCGTAGATATGGGCATCAAGAAACTTGCTGTCTGCTCTAATGGTATGATGTTCCGAAATATCAACAAAACAAAGGCGATAAGAAAGACCGAGAAACGTCTGCGTAGGTTGCAATGCAGAGTATCTCGGAAATATGAGATGAACAAGGAGGGTAGCCGTTACGCCAAAACAGGCAACATTGTGAAAGTAGAAAAGCGCATCCGTTTACTTCATCGGCGACTAACGAATATCCGAAACAATCACATCCATCAAGCTACTGCAGCTATTGCGAAAACCAAGCCTAGTGCGGTAGTGATGGAAGCGCTGAACCTCAAAGAGATGATGAAGAACCGATACTTGTCCAAGGCAATAGCCCAACAGAAACTGCATGAATTCAAACGACAGATGCAGTATAAGTGTCAACGCTACGGTATCTCGTTTATTGAAGCAGACAAGTGGTATCCTTCATCCAAGCTTTGCTCGAGTTGTGGTCATATCAAGCGTGATCTGAAGCTATCTGACCGAACTTTCAGGTGTGATTGTGGGCTAACGATTGATAGAGATGTAAACGCTGCTCTCAATCTAGCCAAACTAGCAAGTTAACTGGAAAGCGTTATGGCTAGTAGGTAGGATTCGTTGTATCCGAATTTACGCCTGTGGAGTGTCACACGAATGCGAGTAGCCTTAAGCAAAAGCAGACACAAAGAAGCAGGAAGCAAACAAGAGATGTGTAGACTTTTACAATCTTTTGGCAACGGTGCATGCAGGATGACAAATACAAGAAAACAGCTTATCGCGATTGAGCCAATAAATGAAGAAGCGGCAGCACAAGCCAGACAGCATATCGATCAATTGACCAAGCCGCTTGGCAGCCTGGGACGTTTGGAAACGCTGGCAGTCCAGCTGGCTGCAATGACAGGTATGGCGTTCCCGGCCGTGACCCCACCAGGAGTCATCGTCTTTGCTGCAGATCACGGTGTTGCGACTGAAGGCGTGTCCGCTTATCCGCAGGAAGTAACCGCCCAAATGCTGCTGAACCTGACGAGGGGTGGAGCAGGGATCAACGTGTTTGCGCGTCAGATCGGTGCCTTGCAGAAATTCGTAGACGTAGGGGTAGCGGTGGAGGTCGATGCACCTGGCATCACCAAAAAGCGCATCAAGGCTGCGTCGGGAAATATCCTGCGGGAAGCCGCTATGACTCGCGAGGAGGCGGAGAGCGCCATCCAGATCGGTATGGACACGGCCCTCGAGATCGTGGAAGAGGGAGCGAAAGTTCTAATCGTCGGGGAAGTAGGCATCGGCAATACGACCGCGAGCAGTGCGATCCTGTCTGCTTTGACGGGCGCAGACCCGGATGAGATCGTGGGACGCGGAACCGGTCTGACGGATGAGGGCTGGCAGCGAAAAAAAGCAGTGGTGAGAAAAGCGCTCGCGCTGCATCGACCAGATGTCGATGATCCAATCGATGTGCTGGCAAAGGTAGGCGGGATGGAAATCGGGGCGATGGCAGGTGCAATCCTCGGAGCGGCTTCCCGTCGCGTCCCGATCCTGCTGGATGGATTTATCGCTACCGTAGCGGCACTCCTGGCTGTCCGTCTGCAGCCGGAAGCAGCGGATTATTTGATCGGCGGACACCGCTCGCAGGAGCCAGGGCACGCCTTTGTACTGAAGACTTTAGGCAAGGAGCCTCTGCTAGACCTGAACCTGCGCTTGGGTGAAGGCAGCGGAGCTGCGCTCGCTTTCCCGATTGTCGAAGCGGCTGCTCGGATGGTGAGTGAAATGGCGACCTTTGCCTCTGCAGGGGTAAGTGACCGATGAGCAGCACGGGCAAAGTTTATTTAGTTGGAGCAGGCCCGGGAGATCCCAAGCTGATTACCCTAAAAGGGCTGGAGAGCTTGCAGCAGGCGGATGTAGTCGTATACGACCGTCTGGCGAATCCTGCGCTGCTGGAGCACGCGCCAGCTGCAGCAGAGCGCATTTACTGCGGCAAGCTGCCAGATAACCATACGCTGCAGCAGGAGCGGATTAACGAGCTGCTGGCGGAAAAGGCTCTGGAAGGAAACGTGGTCGTGCGGCTCAAAGGGGGAGACCCCTGCGTGTTTGGGCGTGTAGGTGAGGAAGCGGAGCATTTGGCAGAGCGTGGCATTCCTTTTGAGATCGTTCCAGGTGTAACTGCTGGCATAGCAGCCCCTGCCTATGCCGGGATTCCCGTGACGCATCGCGAGCACGGATCGTCGTTTGCTGTCGTCACGGGACATTTGCGCGAAGACAAACCGGAGCTGGCGACAGAGAAATGGCGTGCGCTTGCTACCGGCATCGATACGGTCGCCTTTTACATGGGTGTCGCCAACCTGCCGCTGATCCGCACACAGCTGATCAAGCATGGGCGAGATCCACAGACGCCTGTCGCGATCATCTCGTGGGGGACCCTTCCCCAGCAGGTGACGCTGACAGGTATACTTGCTGACATCGAGGAGCGCTTGGCTGGACACCGTGAGTTCACCAACCCGGCGATTATCTTGGTAGGAAACGTGGTACAATTGCGGGACAAGATCAACTGGTTTGAGGCAGCACAAGCAGAAACGAATGAACATTTTATAGGCTAAATCGAAAGGGGCGCGATGCCTGGTGCGCTATTACCCGGTGATGGTCAATCTGCAAAAGAAGCGTTGTCTGGTCGTAGGCGGCGGGCTGGTAGCAGAGCGGAAAATCCGCGGTCTGCTCGACGCGGACGCGGATGTGTACGTCGTCGCCCCTTCGTGTACGGATCAGATCGACACGTGGTCACAGCAAGGTGAAATAGCTTGGGAGCGCCGTTTCTTTGAACCATCGGACACAGAGAAAGCGGTGCTGATCATAGCGGCTACGAACCAGCCAGACGTTAATCTAGCGGTCTACCAGGCATGTCAGCCTCAACAGTGGATCAACATCGTAGATCGGCCCGACCTGTGCACCTTCACTGTGCCGGCAGTGGTGGAGCGAGGCGACATGCAGATCGCCATCTCAACGGGAGGCAATAACCCTGGACTTGCGAAAAAGCTGCGTACGCAGATAGAGAAATGGGTAGGCCCTGAGTATGGCGACTACACGCGGTTTCTCGGAGAAATGCGGCAGCGCGTTCTTCGCTTGCATTTGGCCGAGAGCCAGAAGCGTGCCATTCTCGCAGAGCTGCTTGACGAGCGTTTTTTGGACTGGACGAGGAGCGGCGAGCTTGAGCGTAGAGATCGGGAGGCAGAACGTTTGCTGCAAGGACAGGAATCTGGAGAATAATATGAAAAAGCTCTCATACATAGGGTGAGAGCTTTTTCTTGCTCGCGCTAAGACTGCTATTGTCTATTTGCAATCTAGCAGTAGCTCTTTTTTCAAAACGGGAAAAGGAAAGAGGGATCTCATGTCTAGATTTATCGTGGAAGATGAGTTTTGGTCGCTGTTTCCGCATGCCAAAATCGGTGTGGTGATTAGCCGAGGAATGGATAATTCTATTAGAGATGTAGAACTCTACGAGAAGCTGCTGAGGGAGGCAGAGACAGATGCCGATCAATTTCTCCAAATGGAAGAGTTCAGCAGCAATCCAGTTATATCCGTTTGGCGGGAAGCTTATCAGAAATTCAAGACAAAGAAAGGCGCAAGATGCTCCATTGAAGCTTTATTAAAAAGGGTGAAAAATGGCAATCACATTGGTACGATAAATCCGCTGGTGGACATCTATAATTCCATTTCGCTGCGTTATGGGCTTCCGTGTGGTGGCGAAGATCTGGATACTTTTGTAGGCGATATTCGGCTTACCCAGGCAAATGGCAGCGAACCGTTTATTCCATTGGGAAGCGATGAGAATGCTTCACCGTACGAGGGAGAGATCGTCTACAAGGATGATGCAGGCGCCATCTGTAGATGCTGGAATTGGCGAGAAGCCGAGAGAACGATGCTGACAGAAAATACAAGAAATGCGTTCCTTTGTATGGAATTGATAGATGAATCCAGAAGCGATGAGTTTCATACGGCGCAAAAAGAGCTGTCAGAACTCGTCTCCCAGCATCTTGGCGGAACGGTGAGAATGGAAGTGCTGGATATTCATCATAGAGAAATGACCCTCTTGGGTTAAGGCTGAAAGCCTCGCTTTGGCGAGGTCTTTTCTATTTGTCCTTGACAACATCAACCTCTTATCTGGCAAAGTATGGAGTGTACCATCAGGAAAGAGGGGGAAAGAATGGCCAATAAAGGTAAACTGCTAATGATCTTTACTCTTTTTTTCCTGCTCATGGGGATTCGGCTAGCATGGGGCTTTTGGTACCAACCGGCTGTGATGCCTTTTGCCAAGCAAGGTGTTCTGGACGCAAGCAGCTGGGACTTCACCGGGAATGGCAGTATCCAACGCGTATCATCTTAAGGTACTGCTGCCAGAAGCGAAACAGAGCATCTGGGGAATTCGGGTTTCCAATATAGGCTCCTCCCATCTGCTGCTTATCAACGGGCAGGTCGTAGGGCAGCAGGGCCAGCCATCGTCTCATCCAGAAGAAGTGATCGCAAAAAACGTCCCTTATTTGTCTTTTGCAAACGTGACGGGAAACCAGGTCGATATCGTCCTGCAGATAGCCAATTTTGACTTTGCAGCAGGTGGCGCGTATTTGGTACCATCACATTTGGTCCTATACAAGAAACCTTGGCGAGTAAGCGCAGTTCCGAATATTTTGATACGACGGCAGGAAGCGTCCTTATTTTATTTAGTCTGTATTTCCTGCTTTTGTATGCGTACAATCGTCGATTCCGGGAGTTCATTTACTTCTCCTTGTCGAATCTTTTTGCGGCTTTGTATCTTGTTAGCGGCCGTGAGCGCGTGGCTCTGGACTGGTTTGACTTGTCCTATGATTGGGCGACACGCATCCAGTTTCTTTCCATGCTGGCACTTGCTTTTACCTACTCCCTGTTCATGAAACAGATCGTGCTACCCAAAGCGAAGGATACGATCAGCAGAGTGCTGCTGGCGCTCATCAGTCTCTCTGCGATCACAGTCCTGCTGCTGGAAGCCAAGCAATTTACCTTTCTGCAAAGCGTCTATATTTTCTTCTGCTGGATGACGGTTCTGTATCATTTCCTCCTCATGCTTCGCAGAGTGTGGCACAATCCATCCAGTGTGCTATGGGTGGTTATCAGCACGTTGAGTCTGCTCTTCTACGGAGTCTTTGAAAACCTGCGGGCACTTGGCTGGACGCAGGATGACGGCTGGATTCCGCTGGAGATTATCGTATTCGCACTATCGCTGGCGATGCTAAGCACGCGCGGGTACTTTACAGCTTTGCAAAAAGCAGAGCAATTGACCGAACGACTGCTGGTTCTGGACAAGACGAAGGACCAGTTTCTTGCCAATACATCGCATGAGCTGCGTACCCCCCTGCACGCTACGTTAAGCATTTTGCAAGCCGTTGTGGATGGAGGGGCTGGTGAGCTGACTGGCCGGCAAAGGGCGGAGCTGGAGCTTGCCGTGGGGATCGGACGACGTCTCACCTATCTGCTGGACGATCTTCTGGATATTTCCCATCTGCAGGCGGGAATGGAGCTGAGGCTGTCTAGCCTGGATGTGCACGACGTGACGGCTGTTGCGCTAGATGTCATGCGTTATTTGACGGATGAAAAATCGGTACGACTCGTGAATCGAGTGCCGAAGCAGCTGCACTGGATAGAAGCGGACGAGCAGCGATTCCAGCAAATTATCTTTAACTTGCTGTACAATGCCATTAAGTTTACACCGGCTGGAACCATCACAGTCGAAGCGGAGCAAATAGGAAACATGGTGGAGATTCGGATTACCGATACGGGAATCGGAATCGCGGAGGATCGACAGGAAAAAATCTTTGATAGATTTGAGCAGGGAGATCGTAGAACGAGTCAGGAGGGAGCAGGACTCGGTCTTTACATATGCAAAATGCTCGTGGAACGGCACGGAGGCGAGATCTCTGTCACCTCTGCAGTCGGTCAAGGCACCAGCTTTTCCTTTACCATGCCTGCAGCAAGCAGGAGTGGAGATACCATCCACCCAAGTAACATCGAGCCAGCCATGATGCATTCCGTTGCACGTTTGGCAGCTGCTGCTTCCGAGAATCCCTTTCCTGCCCTTTTGCCATTTATGCAGGCATCAGCCAAAGAGAAAAAGGAAGCCACCATTTTGCTGGTGGATGATGAATCGACCAATCAATACGTGATGATGAGGCTGCTCGCGACAGAGCCGTACCAGATTGTAGCCGTTTCTGACGGGCATGAGGCGCTGGAGGCATTGGAGAAGCAGCGCCATTGGGACCTGGTTATTCTCGATGTGATGCTGCCGAAAATGTCAGGGTACGAAGTCTGTCAGAGGCTGCGGGAAAAGTACTCAGCTTCTGAGCTGCCTGTCCTGATGGTGACAGCGCGCGGCCAAAAGGAAGATCTGCTGGCAGGCTTTGCCGCAGGAGCAAACGACTATATCACCAAGCCCGTCGAGGCGTTGGAGCTGCGAGCTAGGGTGAAGACGCTTTTACAGATGAAACGCTCTGTCAGTGACTCGATCGAAGCAGAGATGGCGTTTTTACGTTCCCAAATCAAGCCTCATTTCTTGTTCAATGCTTTAACGGCCATACTGACAGTCAGCCATGACGATATGAAAAAGGCGCAAGATTTGCTGCTTGATTTTAGTACGTATCTGCGGCATAACTTTGATTTCGAGCAGCAAGAAAAGTTGATCCCCATTCAACGAGAGCTGGAGCTGGTAGAGGCCTATCTTCGCATTGAGCAGATACGGTTTGGAGAACGATTGGATATGATCTATAAAGTGGAGGACGATCTGCTAGGCAATATCCCCCCAATGACGATACAGCCGATCGTGGAGAATGCCATCCGTCATGGCGTGATGACCAGGCTGTCGGGTGGGAAAGTAAAGCTTGCTGTCTACGCTGAAAACAACGAGACAGTGATTCAGGTAGAAGACAACGGACCTGGATTTTCGGCTGGTGCAAAGACCCAGCAAATGAAGCGCAAGGGCGTCGGGCTCCGCAATATAGAAAGGCGGCTTCAGAATATGGGTGGCAAGCTGGAAATCGTGAGCAAGCCGAATGTAGGGACACGTGTCGAAATCCGAATCTCGCAAAGTCAATCCGAGCTGGAGTGAGAAAAAGCCGCCTAGTTCACTAGGCAGCTTCTTTTACATGAAAGAGGAAAGGATTCTCCTGACTCTGCGGCGATCTTTGACCACACGACGTTTATCGATTATCTTGTTGCGCTTTGAGCGAAATTTGCTAGTCGTATTGCCTGAGTGGATGATATGCACATAGTTTCGCAGGCGCAGCTTGTCATGACGCAGGCGAATGACAGCCGGATGCCCTCCGCGAAGCTTATACCGTTTGCCGCGGCGATAGCTTTTGGCTTTATAGATCAGCGTATAAAAGGCAGGGGACTTCGCATACATCGGGGCAATTCGCTTCTTTTTCGAGTCGTACATATAGCCATTCTGGTTAATGATTGCTTTGACGCCTTTTCTTCTGCGATGATTCCTGAGCTGCTGGATGTAGCTTCTGCGGTACAGGTCATCCGAATCCAGGCGGACGAGGTATAAATAACGATAGCCTTTCAGACGCTTCTTGATGCTTCTCTGATACATGCTTTTCGGGATGAACTTGATATTTCTCGGGAGCTTTTTGTATTTTCGCAGCTGCTTCTTGATGTGTTTTCGGGAACGGTCTTCGTACTCTATGAGAGCATCAAAGCCTTGACTGGTCTGCCTTTGCAGGCTCCTTCTCGTATACTTCATAAAGATCTTCATGCGACTCTTGATCCAACGCTTTGAGAATCTCTTTTTGCGGTTGTACTTTAGCTTTTTCGAGTTGAAAGCAATCCCAACTATGATTTTTTTCTTGCCTTTTCCCACTGTTTGACCCACTCTCCTTTACCAAGCGAAGCAGCAGCTTCTATAAGGTATTGAAGATTGTCAGCTTTTGCTTTAGTCAGATATCGTCGCGAGATACAAGCACACTGACCTGTAGCATCCATTGAAAACTGCCCCTTTTGGTGAGAGCAATCTTCTTTTAAGGTATTTCTAGAAAAGGAGGCATGCTTGGTGGAGTGGACAACGATTTGGCTGTTTGTAGTTGCGGCGCTAGCTATGTTAATCATACCGGGACCAGCTGTATTCTACATTATGGCGAGAAGTATCAACCAGGGAAAAAGAGCGGGAGTCATATCCGTGCTGGGAGTATCGCTTGGTGGAGCCGTTCACGTGGTGGCAGGGGCGCTGGGAGTTTCAGCGATTCTCATGACATCGGCGACTGCATTTACCATCGTGAAATATGTAGGGGCAGCTTACCTGATCTATTTAGGATGCAAGACTTTGTTCAATCGAAATGAAGCTGAGGCAGCTGAAACAGAGGAAGAAGCACCCGCTGTCAATCTGAAGAAGATTCTCTACCAGTCGGCGCTAGTAGAAATCATGAACCCGAAGACGGCATTGTTTTTTCTCGCATTCTTTCCGCAGTTTATCTCACCTGCAGCAGGCTCCGTCCCTGCACAGTTTATCGGGCTGGGGATTCTCTTTCTTGTCTTGGCCTTTCTCAGCGATGGCAGCTATGCTCTTCTTGCCGCGCATATTCGTAAGCGGATGAAGGGGAGCAAGGTGGGGGCCAGGCTGCAAAATCGGATCACAGGCTGGATTTATATTTCTTTGGGTGTGTTCTCCGCTTTTGCCAGTCCGGGAAAATCATAGCCAGGCAGGACTGACGCGTCTTGTCCTCGGATCATACTAAAAGCCAGTCCAAACATGTACATGTTAGACTGGCTTTTCTGCAGTTTTTTTTCTTGTTCTCCTCTGCACGCTTGAGCAGCATATCGACGAACAAGTCGATTTGAGCCGTGAGGTCTTCTTTCCGCTATGAATGTATTCATTCTCGTATATGTGTAAATAAATGAAGTAATAAAAGAAAAAATTATTGTAAAACAGTAATTCGTTATAGTAATATCGTAATAAATGAAGAATATATGGAATTGTCATTCAAATACTACAATTCCGTAATAGATGATGAGCAGGTGAAGAAGCATGGATGATATTCACAAAAAGATTAAGGATTTACGGATCGAACAAGGGCTGACCTTGAAGGATTTAAGCGAAAAAACGAATCTGTCTGTCAGCTTTTTATCACAGATCGAGCGTGGCGCTTCGTCTGTCGCGATTACTTCGCTAAAAAAGATTGCGGATGCGTTTGGTGTCACCATGACGTTCTTTTTTGAAGAACAGGTGCACGCCAACTACCATGTGAAGACAGAGGAACAGAAGCCATTTCGCGTGGAGAGCTCTGCTACCTCTTTTATTCGACTGGGGGGAGAATTCCCCAAACGCTCGCTGGAGCCCATGATCGTCAAGTTGGCCCCGAATCAGAAAAAAGAACAGACCTTCAGCCACCCCGGGGAGGAATTTTACTTTGTCCTCAAAGGGGCTGTCCTATTTGAGATTGCGGGAGAGGAGTACTTCGTGCGAGAAGGAGATTCCATTCACTTCCCATCGCATATCGAGCACGAGTACGAAAACCCGCTTCAGGAAGAAACACAGCTGCTCTGCGTACTCACGCCAGTCATTTTTTGATAGACAGCCATTACACGCTTTTGCAAAAGAGGGGGATCTCCATGAGAGTGGCAACAGATATTGGCGGCACATTTACCGATTTGGTCTACGTGGACGAGCACGGGGACATCGGCGTCGCGAAAAGCCCTACGACACCGCCGAACTTTGAACAAGGGGTCATGGATGTGATTGAGGTAAGCGGCATCGAAAAAGAAGCGATCCACACGTTCATTCACGGCTCTACCGTCATCATCAATGCGCTGACGGAGCGTAAAGGAATCAAGACGGGTCTGATCACCACAAAGGGCTTCCGAGATGTGCTCGAGATCGCCCGTGGGAATCGCCCGGATCTTTTCAACGTGCGGTACCACAAGCCTGAGCCGTTCGTTCCCCGCTATTTGCGGCTGGAAGTGGAGGAGCGTCTGAATTACCAGGGTGAAATCATTCGTCCACTGGATCGCGAACAGGTCAAAAGCATCGTCTCCTACTTTCAACAGGAAGAAGTAAAGGCGGTTGCAATCGCTTATTTGCACGCTTATGTGAATCCGGTTCACGAGCAGCTGACTGTTGCTTTGATCAAAGAGCTTTGGCCGGAAGTCCACGTGACTGCATCCCATGAAGTCACGAAGGAATGGCGAGAGTACGAGCGCACCAATACTACGGTACTGAACTCTTACGTGAAGCCGACAGCAGCTTCTTATATCAACAAGCTGCAAGGAAAGCTCAAAGAAAATGGGGTAGACAGCTACAACTACATCATGCAGTCAAACGGGGGCACGACCACGTTTGCCCAGGCAAAGGAAACTCCGATCAACATGGTAGAGTCCGGTCCGGTAGCCGGTGTGTACGGGGCTGCGGTACTCGGCGAGCTGATCGGGGAGACAAACCTGATCGCTTTTGATATCGGTGGCACCACAGCGAAGTGCTCGCTTATCGACAAAGGAGGAGTGAAGGTATCTACGGACTACTACATCGAGCGCTCGGAGCGAAGTGCTGGCTATCCGATCAAGGTGCCTGTAGTCGATATCGTGGAAATCGGAAACGGCGGCGGATCTATCGCCTGGATCGATGATGCGGGCTCGCTGAAAGTGGGACCTGAGTCTGCGGGAGCGCTCCCTGGGCCTGTTGCTTACGGCTTGGGGGGGACGAAGCCGACTACGACCGACGCGAATCTCGTAGCAGGTCGGTTGGCAGCGAGGAACTTCGGCTACAACGTTGATCTGGAAAAGGTGAAGCAAGCGATTCACGAGACGGTTGCCAGCCATTTTGACATGTCGGTAGAGGAAGCGGCTCTCGGGATGATCCGAATCGCAGACTCCAATATGCTCAATGCACTGAAGCTCGTCTCTGTCCGCAAAGGCTACGACCCGCGTGACTTTACCCTCGTGGCATTCGGTGGCGGAGGACCGATGCACGCCCCGATTCTGGCAAAAGAGCTGGGCGTGAAAAAGGTAGTGGTACCGACGGCATCATCTGTTTTCTCGGCATGGGGCATGCTGATGACCGATCTGCGACGCGACTATATTCAGACATATATCAAGCGTCTGGGGCAGTTGGACATCACGGAAATCAACCAAGCATGGGCAGCGCTTGAACAGGAAGCGTGGCAGCAGTACGAAGCAGACGGGCTCAATCGGGAAGCGGTGATCTACACTCGCTTTGCCGACATGCGCTATGTGGGGCAGGAGCATACGGTCAAAGTTCAGGTGCCAAATGGCGAGTGGCAGGCAGAAACTTTCGCCGAGATTGTGGAAAGATTCCATCAACTCCACGAAAAAACGTACACGTTTCGCCTCGAACAGACCGAGACGGAAATCGTATCTCTCCACGTAACGGCTTTTGGCAAAGTGCAGAAGCCTACTCTCAAAAAGCTGGAGAAAACCGATATTTTGGTGTCCGAAGCCATCATTGAATCACGTCCCGTCTATTTCGAAGGCAAAGGCTGGGTCACCACCGACGTCTACGACCGTCATAAGCTGTCGCCCGGTGCCAGCTTCGAGGGACCTGCGATCGTGGAGGAGCGTTCCTCGTCAACGGTCATGCACCCGGGGCAGTCGCTTACGGTAGATGAGTACGGCAACCTGATTATTCTCACGGGGGTGAACTAGATGCGCGTAAATAAAGTAGACCCGTTTAGCCTGGAGATCGTCAAAGACTCCTTGATCGCCATCGGGGATGAGATGTTTTACACCTTGGGTCGCACATCCATGAGCCCGATCATCTATGAAGTTTTGGACTACGCGTGCGGATTGACGGATGCACAGGGTCAGCTGCTGACACAAGGGCACGGGGTAGCAGGCTTTATCGGCAATCTGAGCTTTATGGTGCGGGATACCGTGAAGAAGTTTGCAGAGGGCAAGAATCTGTCTCCTGGCGACATCATCATCATCAACGATCCGTACAGTGGTGGAGGCTCTCATCTGTCTGACGTAGGTCTGGTCATGCCGATTTACTACGAAGGCGAAATCGTAGCCTTTTCTGCGAACAAAGCACACTGGACCGAAGTAGGTGGAAAAGATCCGGGGTCCTTTACGAACGACTCGACGGACATTTTCCAGGAAGGTCTGCAATTCCCTTGCGTCAAGCTGTTTGATAAAGGAGTCGTCAACCAAGCTTTGGTGGACATCATTCAAGCCAATGTGCGTTTTCCCGATCTTTCGCTGGGCGATATGTGGGCACAGGTAGCGGCTCTGCGCACGGGGGAAAGACGATTCCAGGAGCTGTGTGAGAAACACGGAAAAGACGTGGTTACCGCTTCCATCGAGAATTTGCTCGATCATGGCGAACAGCTCGCGCGCAAGGAGCTGGTCTCTTTGCAAAATGGGGTTTACGAAGCGGTAGACTACATCGACTCGGATGGAATGGGCAATGGACCGTTTCGCATTCAGGTGAAAGTCACGATCACCGACGATCAGTTCATTTGCGACTTCAGAGGAAGCCATCCGCAAGTGCTGGGACCAGTAAACTGCTCCTACACGACACTGGTATCCGATGTGCGCACGATTTACTTGGCGATCACCAATCCTTCTCACGACATTAACGATGGGGTATTCCGGCCGTTGGAAATTATTGCCGATCCGGGTACGATCTTCTCCGCTGAGCGACCGGCTCCTGTCTCTGTGTATTGGGAAAGTGGATCGGCCGGGGGAGATCTCGTATGGAAAGCTCTGGCACCGATCCTGCCGAAGCGATTGACAGCAGGCCATTTCCTTTCCGTTTGCGCGGTCACTTTGTCCGGTAAGCATCATGTAACGGACGAGCCTTTCCTGATCGTCGAGCCTTCTGTCGGCGGATGGGGAGCAGGGGAGGGTCAGGATGGCGTCCGTGGACAGTTCTGCATCGGGGATGGGGAGACCTACAATATGCCCGTAGAGATTGCGGAGGCACGGTACGGTGTCATGGTCGATGAGTACAGCCTGCGTTGCGACGGGGCGGGAGCAGGTGAGTTCATCGGTGGATCAGGTGTGGTGCGCTCCTATCGGGCCATGACGGATCAGCAAGCGGTGACAGTGACTTTTGGACGCAACAAGTTTTTGCCGTGGGGATTCAATGGCGGGGATTCGGGCTCTCCCAACGAGTTTTATGTGGAGAAAGCCAATGGGGAAATCGATGGACCGTTTGGGATCTATGCACGCTATCCGCTGAATAAAGGCGATGTCGTGAAGCTGGTCACCGGAACGGGCGGGGGCTATGGTCATCCTTTCAACCGCCCCGCTGAGCAGGTGGCACAGGATGCGAAGAATGGGTATGTGACGGTAGAGCAGGCGGAGCAGAAGTACGGAGTCTTGGTCGACTCAGTGACGTATGAGCTACGCGGGGAAACCAGTGAGAGAGCACAGTTTCGTCAATAAGTTCAGCTGCACGCTGGTGTAGGCAGACATGCTGTGGGGATTCTCCCGCACATGTCTGCAACCAAAAAACAGACAATGAAACCTGAGGAGGACACAATCGATGGGAACGAGGATCTTGTATATCGATCCTATATGCAGCGATGAGGATATAGGGCTGTTCGCTTCCGAGTTCAATCAGATTGTAGATTCGATTACGACAGTAGATGTTGTATCCATTGGTAACAAGCCAGGCCCTTTGCATCTGGAGTACAACTGCTATGAAGTCATGGTGATGCCAGACATTGTTCGCATAGTCAAACAAGCAGAGGCAGCTGGATATGACGCGGCAATCATCGGGTGCTTTTACGATCCAGCCCTGCGAGCCTGCCGCGAAATATCTAGCAAGATGTCTATCGTCGCACCTGCCGAAGCGTCTCTTCACATCGCTACTACCCTAGGGGAGTGTGTGTCGATCATCGTCGGGAGGCAAAAGTGGATTCCCGAGATCAAGGAGAACGTGCATAAATACGGTTTTTCGCATAAGCTCGCCTCGATCAAGCCACTGGAAATGGGGGTCCTTGACTTTCAACAGGATCACCAGCAGACCATGAATCGGATACGGGCGGCAGCTAGGGAAGCTATCGAGCGTGACGGGGCAGATATTATCGTTTTGGGCTGTACGGCAGAGCTTGGCTTTTATCGACAGCTGCAGGATGAGCTTGGGGTGCCAGTCATTGATGTGAGCTTGGCTTCTGTGAAATATGCGGAATTTTTAGTGAATATCAAAAAGAACATGAGCTGGAGCCATAGCAAAAAGGTCGGGTATCAATCACCGCCCGAACATGAACAAAAAGCTTTTCGTCTATTTCCATAGCCAGTCGACCGGTTACGTGTGTTTGGGTTGACAACAAGCAGTCACAAAAAAAGGGAGCGAAGCGTATGGAAGTCTCCAAGGAAAAGAAGCACCTGGTAAAAGTAGGCGAATTGTTCGAGCGAATGCCGTTTACGAAGATGCACTTATTTGTAGGGTTTGTCTTGTTTATCGTTTCCGTGATTGAAGCGTGGGAGATGATGCTGATTATCTTTCTGAGCAGCTCCATCGCCGCAGACTTCCAGTTGACGCCGCTGCAGGAAGGCTCATTGATCGGGTCTATCTATCTGGGAATGATCCCGGGAACGTATATCTGGGCGATCGTAGCGGACAGGGTCGGGCGAAGAAAGACACTCATGTACAGTTTGATCAGCTTTAGTGTCATTTCTTTACTGACACCATTCTCCACCAGCTTTCTGATGCTGTATACCGTTCGGCTCGTGGCAGGGATCGCACTTGGGGGAGTCATGATCTCCGGCTATCCCTATTTTGAAGAAATGCTCCCAGTCAAGCAGAGGGGAAAGGGCGTCGTCTATCTATCGGCAGGCTGGCCGCTCGGAATGCTGCTGGCTCTGGGAGTGACTGCCTTATTTATGCAAGGAGACGGACTGCTGTGGGGCTGGCGTGGCGTCATCATCCTGAGTTCTTTGGTAGGCTTGTGGGCGTTTATGCTGCGCAAGATTCCGGAATCCCCTTACTGGCTTGCTAGCAAAGGAAGACAAGCGGAAGCCAAAGAAGCGATCCGCTACCTCAGCCAAGGCAAAATGGTTGTGGGTGAGCACGAGCAGCTGTGGGTGGAGCCGATTGAAAAAGGGAACTACTTTACGATTTTCTCCAAACGCTTTCGCAAGCTGACCGCTTATCAGACCGTCGTTAACTTTGCCTTTGCGTTCGGGTATTGGGGGCTTTATACATGGATTCCAACGCTGCTGGCGCAAAAGGGCTTGTCGATGTCACAGAGCTTGACGTTCCTCGCTTTGTCGACGCTCTTCCAGATCCCAAGCTACATGGTAGCAGCGTGGCTGACATCCAAATACGGCCGGAAAAAGGTCATGGTAGCTTTCGTTGCGCTGGCCGTAGCAAGCGGCTTTGGCTTCGCCTATGCAAGTGATATGGTTCAGCTTTATATCTACAACTTCGCTCTCGCCTTTTTCAGCTTGGGAGCGTGGGGAGTCTGGAATACATGGTTTGGTGAAATCTATCCGACGAGTGGACGAGTCCCGGGCTACAGCTTCGGTGCTGGAGCGCAGCGCTGGGCGAATACCTTGGCGCCATCCATGATCGGGATGGTTATTGGCTGGGGATGGGCTTTCAACACGACTGTATCCTTCATTCAGGTGTTCATGGTGATTACACTTCTGATCATCCTGTTCATACCCGAAACGGAAGGTCACATCTTGGAATAAGCGTAGGTTCGGACAGCTAGAATCAGGAGAAGGGAGCACTAGCCTTTGCGAAAGTTAACCTTGCAGGAAGTAGAAGATTTGCTCTATGGAGCGTGCATTTTTGGAACGGGGGGAGGAGGGAGCCTCTCAGAAGGACTGGAGCTGGTCCGCAAGCTGTATGCGAACGGGAAAGCCGTTTCGATTATTTCACTGGATCAAGTCGAGGACGACTGGCTGATTGCGTCCCCTTATTATGTGGGCTCTGTAGCTCCTCCACCCGAGGAAGTGAGAAAACGCTTGGAGGGACTGCCGGTTCTTCCCGATGAAGTAGCTACACTCGCGGCGAAAGCGTTGCAGGATTATTTAGGAAAAGAGCTCAAGGCAGTGATCGCGACGGAGCTCGGTGGAAATACAGCGTGCGCGATCGAGACGGCGATTCATTTGGGTGTTCCGTTGATTGATGCAGATCCGGCGGGACGGGCAGTACCTGATCTTGCTCACACCACGTTTCATATTTACGATGTATCGATTTCTCCTTTTGCCCTTGCCAATCGTTTTGGGGACACCTTGATCGTCCAGCACGCCGTCAATCATGACCGAGCAGAGCAGATTGCCCGGGCTTTTGCTGCAACATCCGGAAATTTGGCTGGTGTATGCGACCATCCTGTAGACGGGAAAAGACTGAGAGAGTCTGTCATCCCCGGAACTTTGTCACAGGCAGAAAAGGTAGGAAGAGCGCGGAGGCTGTCGAGGGCAGTGGGGAGTATTCCTGCCTACGCAATCGCAGCGGCAGGGAACGGATCCCAGCTGATCCATGGCGTCATAAGCGAAGCGACGTGGGAGGATGTCGGGGGCTTCATCGAGGGCGAGGTCACGATTGCGCCGATGGAAAAGGACGGCAGTGAGCCGCTGACGGTCTGGTTCCGAAATGAATTTATGATCGCAAGGCGAGGCGAGGAGATTCTCTCGATTATTCCAGAGCTATTGACCATCCTCGATCACACAACAGGGGAGCCCATCCTCAATCCGTCTTGTCAGGCAGGAATGATCGTAGACGTTGTGACGTTCCCCGCACCGGCTGCTTGGGAAACCGAAAAAGGGCTGTCCATCTTTGGGCCGGCGTATATCGGGATGGAGCGAGAGGCATACGACACTTTGAAAGAGAAGGAAGTTTCCTCCAAATAAACAGGGAATTTCATGAAGGTCTGCACAAGCTTGTGCAGGCCCTTTTTGTATAACATCATGGAAAATCATGTTATAATAAGGTGGTTTTCATAAAAAAATGAAAATGCTTGATCATTCTAATCATATAACCATGTAAAGAGAGGATGCCAATGAGTAATCCTATCGATAATGCCTATGAGATATTAGATAGAATTACGGATGGTTTTTTTGCAGTAGACGAGAAATGGAGTTTTACATACGTGAACTCGGAAGCTACTCGTTTACTCTTTCGGGATCGGAATGATTTGGTAGGCAGGAATTTATGGGAGGAATTTCCGGAGGCCGTAGATTTAGCGTTTTACGATCAGTATCATCGAGCCATTCGCGAACAAACCTCGGTAGTTTTCGATGCATTTTTCCCTCCGCTGAAAAAGTGGTTTGCTGTGAGGGTGTATCCGTCTGTAACGGGTCTTAGCGTGTACTTCCAAGACATTACGAATCAAAGAATCGTGCTTTCCCATAAAGAGCAGCACTACAAGTCGCTGTTTGAACAAAACCCGGATGCTGTTTTTTCCTTTGATTTGGAAGGGAAGTATTTGACGGTCAATCCTGCCATGGAACAGCTTCTAGGGTACAGTGAAGAGGAATTTTACAGCAATCGTTTATCCCGTTTGTATCTGCAGAAGACGTGGAGCAAACCATTGCGTTCTACCAAAAAGCGGCAAGTGGAGTCACGCAAAGATACCAAACAAAGGCGGTTCATAAAAACGGCTCTGTTGTGTATGTGGATGTGACCAATATGCCGATCATCATCAATGATGAAGTCGTCGGCGTCTATGGAGTCGCGAAGGATATTACAGATCGGTATTTGGAGCAGGACGAACTGCGGAAGACAAAAGAAAGGCTGGAATCCTTCGTCCGTAATAATGCAGATGCGATATGGGTTATCGATCTGGAAGAGAGGGTGCTGGAAATAAATCCTGCCTTTGAAACGATGTTTGGCTGGACAAAAGAGGAGATCCTTGGCGTCCATTTGTATGATCTGCCTTTTATTCCTCCTGAGATCCTTGCAGACAAGAGACAGGCAGTAGAGATGGATCAGCAGAAACCGATTTTGGGATTGGAAACCGTTCGTTACCGGAAAGATGGCGCGGTACTGGATGTCGCGTTCTCCAAATTCCCCGTGTATGATGCAGAGGGCAAGATGGATGGCTGGTCCGTCATTCTCAGGGATATTACGGAGTGGAAAAAATCTCAATTAATGCTGCAAAATTCGGAAAAATCAACGGTGGCGGGTCAATTGGCAGCCGGAATCGCGCATGAAATCAGAAATCCCATTACGGTTATCAAAGGCTTCATCTATTTGATGAAGTCGGGTTTTGGGGACAAAGAGGAATATTTCAACATCATGTCATCGGAATGTGAACGGATTGAACAAATTCTTACAGAGCTTCTCGTTCTTGCAAAGCCGCATCCAAGCAAGGTGGAGCCGAGAGATATCCGGTTAATCATGATGCAGACGATCACTCTTTTGCACACCCAGGCAATCATGAACAACGTAGAGATCGTGACGGAATTTCAACAAGGGGTACCCGTTGTCTACTGTGATGAGAATCAAATGAAACAGGTCTTTATCAACTTTATGAAAAATGCGATCCACGAAAGAAAAAGGGACCGGTTTAGGCTTTATGGTGAGTAAAAAAATCATCGAAAACCATTCCGGGGAAGTCCATATTAAGAGCGAATGGAACAAAGGAACGACTCTGGAAATTCGACTGCCCGTCACAAAAGGTGCCGTTGAAGCATCGGCAAAGCTCCGCAGCTAGCAGGAGGAACAGGCGTCTAGCCATCAGGCGTCTTTGTTTTACAGTAAGAATTTATAAGATTCTTAGCCAGTATAAGTGCAACTAAGGCTCCGCCACAAAGCTTGGCGGAGCCAAGTTTTCTAACCGTATAAGAATTTATAAGCTTACTGCTTATGAATTCTGGAGCGCATGAAAACTTTCCACTAAAACGCGGTCGCTCCTCCTTGAGGTGGCCTCGATAGAGGTTTTCTTATGTCATTTGCTATATTTGCGCAAATGCCCTACCATAATTGAAAAGAACAAGGGAGAATGTGAATTCATGTCAACTTTGCCAAACTGTCCAACATGCAACTCCGAATACACGTACGAGGATGGAGCCAATCTGGTCTGCCCGGAATGCAGCCATGAATGGTCCAAAGAAGCAGGTGCCGATAGCACGGAAGAAAAGAAGATCGTGAAAGATGCGAATGGGAATGTCTTGAACGACGGGGACACCGTGACGGTCATCAAGGACCTGAAGGTAAAGGGAAGCTCTTCCGTTTTGAAAATAGGAACGCGCGTAAAAAACATTCGTTTGGTGGAAGGCGACCATGACATTGATTGCAAAATCGATGGCTTTGGCGCGATGAAGCTGAAATCGGAGTTTGTGAAAAAGGTATAGGGACGCGTAAGGCGAGGGCCACTCCTGTCAGGGGAATGGCTTTTTTCTGCCCGCTAATCACTCTATAATAATGGTAAGAAACGGAAAGTGGGGATTTCGATGCCAGTATCCACTGCTAGTCTGCCTAGAGTATAAAACCCAAGACTAGGAGGAATTTTGTATGAATACTGCTTTATCCAAGATGCGTTTGGAAACGGAACGGCTCATCATCCGCCCATACGTCGAGAGTGATTTGATGGAATCTTTTGAGCTGATGCAAGATCCAGAGCTGTTCACGTATTTGCATTTCGGGGTCATGTCGCAAGAAAGCTATCAGAAGCTGTTCAGCTGGTTGATCAATAGCTATCAAACGCCATTTGATGCTTCGTTTAAATACTCCTTTGCCATCTTTAAAAAGGAGACAGGTGCCTTTATCGGCTGGTGTGGGGTAGGAGTCCTGGATTTTATGTCACCAGAAAAAGAGCTCTATTATCTGATTGGTCGAAACGACTGGGGCAAAGGTTATGCGACAGAGGCAGCACGTGCACTGACGGCCTACTCGTTTGAAGTCATTGGTCTAGACCGTATCTATGCGAAGGCTGATCCGCGTAATAAAGGGTCTTTGAAAATCTTTGAAAAGCTGGGCTTTACTTTTGAACGCGAACTGCAAGGACTATCTGGGGATGATGAAGAGTGTAACGGCGAGCTGCTGTACGTGCTTGCGAAGGAGCAGTTTGAGAAGTGAAAAGCAAAAGGGAGGCGGCTTTGCATTTGCGCAGGGCTGCCTCCCTTTTCGTTATTCTCGCAGCTCCTTACAGAAGCAAGTCTTGTAAAAACGCGACAAGCGTAGAGGAAAACGGGCATGGATTCACAGGTGCTAGGGACAGGGAAATATATCCATGGTTTGAATGTGGTAAAATAGATCGAGGATAGAGAGACTGCAAAACAGGAGGAGAAATGAATGAACACAACGGAAGAAAAAAAGAAGGCGAATCATAGACGATTAACCATCCGAAATATTATTAAAAGGGCGATCTTTATTACGATTGGTGCCGTCATTATGGCGTACGGCCTGGAAGCTGTGCTCATCCCGAACAATATCATTGACGGCGGAGTCACAGGCTTGTCCATGATCTTGAGCCATGTCACGACGATCAATCT
The DNA here is from genome assembly GCF_003710815.1 of Brevibacillus centrosporus. GTDB lineage: Bacteria > Bacillota > Bacilli > Brevibacillales > Brevibacillaceae > Brevibacillus > Brevibacillus centrosporus. The sequence goes on along the minus strand of NZ_RHHP01000003.1, from coordinate 117,341 downwards.
AAGCTTGTTCTTGGTTATTTTAAACTTGCCTTTCTTTTTCCTGGGATATAAGCAAATCGGAAAAACCTTTGCGATCAGCATGTTGTATGGTATCGTAGCGCTTTCCATTGCTACTTCCTTTATGCACCATGTCAAACCGGCAGTCGAAAATGAATTGCTTGCCGTAGTTTTCGGTGGCGTCATTTTAGGGGTAGGGGTAGGCTTGACCATCCGTAATGGCGGGGTCTTGGATGGAACGGAGACTCTGGCGATTTTGGTGGAGAAACGGCTGCCGTTCTCGGTTGGCGAGATCATCATGTTCGTGAACGTGATTATTTTCGCGATCGCAGCCTTTGTGTTCTCTTTAGAAAATGCATTATTCTCGATGATCACTTATTATGTTGCCTTTAAAACGATTGATATTGTCGTAAAAGGCTTGGACGACATGAAATCCGTGTACATCATAAGTGACAATACGACTGAGATTGCAGACGCCATTACAGAGCGCCTGGGTCGCGGGGTCACTTATTTACACGGTGAAGGTTCTTACAGCGGTGAAGATAAACGCGTCATTTTATGTGTCTTTACCCGATTAGAGGAAACCAAGCTGAAAGATATCATCCGCGAATTGGACCCGCAAGCCTTTACGATTGCAACGGATGTATCCGCCGTGCATGGTGGACGGTTTAAGAAGAAAGATATTCATTAGCAAATGGATACCCCCTATTCGATTTCATGTACATCAGAGGCTGCTGGAGCGATCCGGCAGCCTCTTTGTGTAGGATGCGAAAGGTTATTTTCGTTGCGAGTGAGGCTGTGCATGCTCTTTCCCATGATCTCAGTGAATAAGGGGAGGATGATTTCCTGCGGGGAGTTCTGTTTGGGGATCATCTACGGCAATGTAGAGCAAGTGCTTCGGATCAGCGCTGGGCGCAAAGCCAATGAAAGAAACAATTGACAGGCAGAATTCGGTTTGGTATGCTCATTTTTGATAATGATTATCAATATCGATAATAAGTATAGGCAATGGACTTTCCCATACATAAGGGAGGCACATCGTAGGGAAGAAGCACGTTGAAGAAAAGGCGCGATCATTTACATAAAAGGAGAAGTCAGCCATGAGAAAAATGCTGTTACCTGTACTGCTCATCCTGACGATGGTGTTGAGTGCATGCGGAAAAGAAGCACCAGCACCACAGGAGAATGCTGCTGCTGCAGGAAATGAAACGAAAACTGAAACGAAAACGGGAACCGTGACCTATCAGTCAGAAAATGGCCCTATAGAGATACCGGCCGATCCGAAGCGTATTATCGGTCTGACCAACGCCCCGAACATTCTGTCTCTCGACGGCAAGCTGGTAGGGGTAGACCAGTGGACCAAAAAGAATCCTCTTTTCAAGGACAAACTGGAAGATGTAGAAACCGTCTCAGAGGAAGATCTGGAGAAAATCATCGAGTTGAAGCCCGACCTTATCATCGCTGGCTCCACCTTGAAAAATTTGGATAAGATGAGCAAAATTGCGCCGACGATCGTGTACACGTGGGGCAAGCTCGATTATTTGGCTCAGCAGCTGGAGATCGGGAAAGTGTTGAACAAGGAAGCAGAAGCCAAGGCATGGATCGATGATTTTACGAAACGTGCCAAGGAAACGGGTGAACAGATCAAAGCCAAGATCGGCGAAAAAGCTACTGTCTCGGTCTTTGAGTACGATGCGAAGAGCTTTTATGTATTTGGGAACAACTGGGCGCGAGGAACAGAGGTATTGTATCAGGCGATGGGCTTGAACATGCCGGACGCAGTGAAAAAGGAAGCGCTTGGCCCCGGATATTACATGATGTCAGTGGAAGTGATCCCTCAATTTGCTGGAGATTACATCATCTTGAGCAAGCCAACGGGTGAAGAGAATGCTTTCCTTAAGACAGATTCGTGGAAAAATATCCCTGCAGTCAGTCAAAACCACATGATTGAAATCGACACAGAGGCGTCCTCGTATAGCGACCCTACCACACTCGAAAATTTGTTGAAAATCTTTAAGGAAGGGTTTCTCGGCAAAGCATAACGACTAACACAGCATGAAAAAACGCAGTCCTCAAGCTGCGTTTTCCTTACGTTGGCCACCCTTTCGCTCGGGGTTACCTATTATACATACGCAATCAGGATGCCGCCAAGAGCACCAGCAAGAACGATGATCCAAGGTGGGCACTTCCAGTATACAAGCAGGATGAACAAGAAAAGGGCAAAAGCAAAGTCAGCGGGATTTTGGATGGACGTCGTCCAAAGCGGATTGTATAACGCAGCCAGCAAAATTCCCACTACTGCTGCATTAATTCCGGTCAGTGCGCCGTGCACTCTCGGGCTGCTTCGGAGTTCGTTCCAAAACGGCAGCGTCCCGACAACCAGGAGAAATGCAGGCAAGAAAATCGCAATCGTTGCTGCCACCGCCCCGCCGATTCCACGGGCCATCGCTCCGAGATATGCGGCAAAAGTAAATAATGGCCCGGGCACTGCTTGCGCGGCTCCATACCCAGTTAAAAAATCTTCTTGATTTACCCATCCTGTCGGAACAACCTCGCGTTCCAGCAAGGGAAGCATGACATGTCCTCCACCAAAGACCAAGGCTCCAGAGCGGTAGAAGCTGTCGAACAACGCGATCCATTCGGAATGCATCGTTTGCCTGAAGAGAGGTAACGCGATAAGGAGTGCAAAAAACAAGAGAAGGCAAGAGATGGCGAACCGCTTGCCAATTTCAATGGGTAGGAATCGGCCTCCAGTAACGGGATTCTTTCCGTACAGCCAAAGCCCAAGAAGACCAGCAGCCAGAATTAGGAACACTTGCGTATAAGCTGTTGGCCATAAAAGCGCAACAGAGGCAACGACTGCAGCGATTGTCACGCGGTCACGGTCGGGCGTAAGTTTTTGACCCATTCCGAGTACAGCTTGGGCTACAATTGCTACGGCAACGATTTTAAGCCCATGAATCCATCCTGCATTTGCAATATCAAAGCCTTGTAGCAGGAGCGCAAAGAGAACCAACGCGATTACAGAGGGCAACGTAAATCCTAACCACGCGACGATTCCTCCAAAGAGTCCAGCCCTTATGATCCCGACACCAATACCGACCTGACTACTTGCTGGTCCCGGTAAAAACTGACACAACGCTACAAGCTCTGCATAGCTCTGTTCATCCATCCATTTTCGACGTCGAATGTATTCGTCATGAAAGTAACCCAAATGGGCGATTGGCCCTCCGAACGAGGTCAAACCTAATCTCGATGATACGCGGAAAACCTCCCATAAAGCGAACATCTTTTGTTGCTTCGAATCCAAAACATATCGCTCCTTTACGTATATCTAAGCGTACTCCAAATAGGCCAGCACCTGATTTAGGGCCTCCACATCAACGGGCGAGATCTTCAATGTAGAATGAGTCTCTCCGGTTCCTCCATAAACCTCTGGATACCGAAAGAGACTGCGATCAAATAGGCAGGGGAGAAAAAGTCCTACCAAGGGGACAGTGCCGATGCGAAAGCCTGTAATCTCTTCCACCTTTTGGGGAGAAGCCAGTTTCACTTCCCGACAGCCAAGAATCGCTGCGATTTTCTGAAGATCCAAACGCCCACGATCCCCGGACAGGATTGCCGAGATATAGCCTCTATCCGTCTCCAGTACAAGAGTGGGAGCGGTTTGCCCGATCTCGATGCCAAAATAATCGGCGCCATCCTGTGCAGAGCGGATGGGCTGCGGGTGTGCAATCATTTCAAATGAAATATTCTTGTTATGCAAAAGCGTATGCAGAGCAGTCAAGGCAGTGAGCCTCCTCGTATCCGACGTTGTCTTATTTAAAATAGCACAAAAACAAGTGGAGCAGGAGAAGTTTGGAAAAAACCTGAGTTGTTGACAAAGCAATCGAGGTGAAGGTAGTATACCTATAGGGGTATATGTAATAAAACAACCAAAAAAGAGGAGGCAGTAACATGTACCTTTGAAGGTCTGCAACTCATTCATAAGGAAGCTCATCATAATCTGCCTCTGCCAGCAGGGAAGGAAGCAATGGCGCAAGGATTCCAAAAAGCCAATATCCCTGCGATTCCCGAATTAGTAATAATGGCGCAGGAGCTGGGCGTCAAGCTGATCGCTTGTCAAATGGCGATGGATGTCATCGGCTTGACCAAGGAAGACTTCGTGGACGGAATTGAGGTAGGCGGTGCCGTGACTTTCCTCGACTTTGCCAAAGACGCCAATGTCAGCCTTTCCTTTTAAAATTGCGTACTGGCGGTGCGTAAGATTTATGCTAGCATGTTAGAGAAAGAAAAAAGCCAATTCTTTGTTTCAAAGGATAGGCTTTTTTTGCAGATAAGAATGGATCGATTCCTAGGACAAAGGCTTGAAAATGGAGGAGAACTAGTTAGATGAGCTTACCGGATGTTATACAGCTCGGACCGTTCTTGGTCAAAATGAGCATGCTGATTCGTGTTGCTTCGATCCTGCTTGCTTTCGCTTCCGTTCACTTGCGACTGCGAGAGGAGAGAGAGCTGAAAAAGACCATCTGGGAGATAATGAGCGGCGGAATCCTCTTGGGGTTTGTGGTCTGGAAGTTCAGTTACATCCTTCTCTATCCGTCAAAAGCCATGGAACAGCCAGCATCTATTCTCTATTTCTCAGGGGGAGACCGGGGATTTTGGCTGGCAATGATCGCTGTTCTTGTCTATTTGGTGGTAACGGTCCGTAAAAGAGAGATACCTATACCAGTATTCGCCGCATCGCTTGCACTCGGCGGGTGGACAGCCTGGGCTGCGGCTTTTCTTCTTACTTGGGCTGTGGAAGGTCAGGATGGCTGGTATTCTGTCCAGCAAGCGGCGATCGGCATCCTCTTTTTGCTGCTGGTCATTCGCAAGTGGAAAACACTGACGAATGCGGTTCACTGGCTGAACCTTTTGATGTGGTTTGGAATTAGTCAGGTGTATGTGGCCTTCTTTTCCCAAGAGCATTCTCCAGTGCTCGCAGGTTTGTCCCGTGAACAGTGGCTTTCCTACCTGTTTGCAGTACTAGCATGGATCTTGGTCAGTCGAGCGCGAGATATGGGAGGTGCATCGCATGAAAAGAAGTAGCGGGCTGGCTCTGATTGCGCTCGTAGCTTTGCTTGCCTGGGGGTGGTTTTCGCAAGATGCTGCCCCCGAACAAGCAGTATCGCAAACAGTCGGTATCCAGAGGGGAAACTTGGCACCCGACTTCTCGCTAATGACAGCAGAAGGGGAAGCAATCAAGCTGTCTGATTTGCGAGGGAAAAAAGTGATCGTCAACCTGTGGGCGACCTGGTGTCCGCCGTGCAGAGCAGAAATACCGGATATGCAAGCCTTTTACGAGCAATACAAAGACAAGGATGTCATCATCCTTGGGGTCAACCTGACTGCAACGGAGAGCAGTGTAGAGAAGGTCACTGCCTTTGTCAAAGAGTACGGCATGACCTTTCCTGTACTTTTAGACATCGACAAGCAGGTAGGGAATCAGTTTCAGGCGATATCGATACCGACGAGTTACATGATCGATTCCAAGGGAGTCATCCGTGAAAAATTCATTGGGCCGATGGATCAGGAAAAAATGGAGAAGATGATTTCGTCCATGGAGTAGGTATTCTGATAGAGTGGATTCCAGCATAAAGCCTTCCCGATTCCCGCATACTACCAGGGAAAGGATGAGGAAAAATGGAATTTCATTACACGGTTACTTCCCATAAATCGATCGAGGCCGTCATCGAAGCATTGGATGCGCAACTGAAAGCGGAACATTTCGGCATCTTGTGGCAATTGGATCTGACCCAAAAGCTGAGGGACAAAGGAATAGAGGATTACACGCGGCCTTTTCATATTCTGGAGGTTTGCAATCCGCACGAGGCGGCAAAGGTGTTGAGCCACAACGAGCTGGTCGGGTACTTTTTGCCTTGTAAGATCGTTGTGTATGTCGATCAAAGTCACGTGCGCATTGGCTTACCCAGGCCGACTGCCTTACTCGGGATTCTGAACAGCTCTGAGCTGAATGAAACAGCGGAAGAAATCGAGCAAACATTGATTCGCGTGATTGAGAAGGCGAAATGGTCCAAAACTTTAAAAATCATCTTGGATGGACGGCTGTTTACTTCGATCAGCCAAATTTGGTCACTGTGATCAATGGTAATATCGATGCCGAGCTCCGCGATGTGTCCGTAGTGCTGATCAAGCCTTTCAGCAACGCCCAAGCACACCTTATGGATTTCGTGAATGAGGGTAGCGGCTTTTTGGGGCCACTGTTGATAAAGGCCGGCAAGCACGTTCTGTAGAGAATCGGATCTGGTAAACAAGTTCGATAGATAGCTCTGTCTATTGGCAAAGCGGACCAGCTCACCTGTTATCGCCCAATTGCCTTGCCCGTTCTTTTGAACCATGACGCGGAAGTCCACAGAGCGGTCATTTATTTTCTTCATCCTGATTTCTTTTTGGATCAGGTATTTTTTCGTGCCCATTTTGTTTTCAAGCAAAGTGATTAAAGCACTCGGGTCGCTCGTGACAAAGGAGGGATCCCAAGTCTGTTCGGCCAGTGTATAAGTTCCAGTCAAGCTGCATTCCACCCGCAGTATTCCTTGACCTTTTGAGCCATAATTCGGCTTCAGGAAGGCGGTCCTGTACTCTTCCAGGAACGTTATCAACTGATTAGAGTCATAGGTATGCGATTTCGGGAGATAGCTTTGCAAAGGGGAATCAGCAAGGATTTGATAAATCGCCCATTTGCTAAACCGGCTAAGCGCATTGAAGCACTTTTGGGGACCGATCGTCTTCTCGAAACGCTTCAATAAGGCTCTTTTGTCGCCATAGCAGCAATTATAGATCACTTTCGGGAAAGGAAACGAGCGCCTGTTCCATCTTCCATTTACATATTCGAGTCCAGTAATTCGTCTCGATTTCCAGTTGATGCTTTTCGAAGAGAAGGCAAACAGGGGGGAATGGGACTGATAGTTAGCATATTTTCTCAGGATGGCCGCTCTTTTTAATGTCGGCACCAAGAAGCCAATGTAATTCTTTTGTTTGGTATGCACACCAATCGTTTCCCCCAGTTGGATTAGCTCGATTTGGATGAATACCATGGTTCCTCTCCGTTTCCGCAAATCGACAGGATCATACGCTCAGTCAAGCTATCGTTTCGGGAATACTATGATAACATCCGATCAGGGATGGGGGAGTAGACATGGGAAGAATGGTTGGGTGCTCTTGTTTTGAATTATTAGAGGACATCGGAACAGCTGCCGGCACAGCGGTCGCGGTATATACAGCTTCCGGACAAACGTTCAATCTGGCGCTGAGGGAAAAGGTGACTGCTACCGACCGAATCTTGCGGGCAATCCGGACTGGTGGGCGTAACATCAACTTTTGTTGTGGACAGATTATTGCAATTGAAGCGCGGTAAAATTGCAACGGCAAATTGCACACTCTAGAAAAAAGCAGAGGTGGTCTAAGACATGATGGATCGTTCTTAGACCGCCGCTGTTTTTTTTCTCAGATCCGTGCAAAAGGAATCATTCGGTAGATTTCGGTTAGTTATTTTCTGTCTGTTTGGCAGGGACCGCTTTGTCTACGGGAAGAATCTTGCTAAGCAAGCCGTAAATCTTCTTGGACTCTTTGGTCAATAGTGGACCTAGAATCGCCAGTATGAGCACGTAAAGCGCTGCAAACGGCTGGAGAATTTCCATGAGTGCCCCGGCTTTTCCCAGATTGGCCATGATGATAGAAAATTCACCGCGGGAGACGATGGTAAGTCCGATGTTGGTAGAAGCCTTGGCGTTCAAACCAGCACTTTTCCCGGCGAGCATACCTGCTGCGACATTCCCGATGATGGTGACGATGACGGCACCGATCGAGAGCCACACAGCGCCTCCTAGTGACAGCGGATCGATGGTCAGGCCGAAGCTGAAAAAGAACATCGCTCCGAAGAAGTCACGGAAAGGCAAAATCATATGCTCGATACGTTTCATGTGCTGCGTTTCTGCCAGGATGAGGCCGACCAACAAGGCACCGATCGCTTCCGCAACATGGATGGTCTCGGAAAAGCCCGCAATCAGGAACAGAGCGGCAAAAACAGTGATCATAAACACTTCATTTGATTTGATATTCAAGGCACGATTGAGGAAGGGAACGAGTTTGCGCCCCACGATGATGAGGAGCAGCATATAACCGAGGGCAATCAGGGCGGAACTGAGAACACCCATGAGAGAGGTGGCTCCGCTCAAGACGAGACCGGACACGATGGAGATGTACACGGCCAAAAATATGTCTTCGAACATGATGATCCCCAAGATCATCTCTGTTTCGCGATTTGCTGTACGTTTGAGATCCACCAGGACTTTAGCCACGATGGCGCTGGAGGAGATCGTTGTGATTCCAGCGATAATGAGGATTTCTTTCAAAGGGAAGCCTGCGACCCAACCAAACAAAAGGCCCAGGGTAAAGTTGATGACGATGTAGATGGTACCGCCGACTGCGATGGAACGGCCGGCTTTGATCAAACGGCCTACAGAAAACTCAAGTCCCAGATAAAACAACAGGAAGAGTACGCCGACTCGGCCCATGAATTCAATGAGTGGTGCGCTTTGAATAAAACGAAGGTCAAACAAGCCGATGTCGGGAGCGTGCGGGCCCACGACCATTCCCACGAGAATGTAAAAAGGAACAATGGAGAATTTTAATTTGACGGAGAGGAAGCCGGCCAGCGCAATTAAAGCGAGAGCGAGACCGACTTCAAAGACAATGTGCTCCAAATCACTCACCCCCTGTGCTAAATGTAGATTTTAGCGCTTTCACCTGCTTCCGCTCGCCAGCTACGACCAAAGTGGCCCCTGCCTGGAGAACATACTCTGGACCTGGATTGATGGTTTGACGGTGGTCCTTTTCGATAATCGCGATGATGGTGGCACCCGTTTCCTGACGGATGTTCATTTCGCCGATCGTTTTTCCCATGCAACGCGCTCCGGGTTCTAATTTGTACCATTCGATGACGAGTTTATCCAGAGCGACTTCAACGGTTTCCAGCGCAGACGGCTTATACGTCAGACCGCCTACTATAGCCGCGATTTGCCTCGCTTCATCGTCGTCGAGGGTCACCATGGAAATAGTCTCATCCGGATCGTCCTTGTCAAAGTGAAAAAGCTCTCTTCGTCCGTCATCGTGAATGATAATGACGAGCTTGTCGCCACCTCTTGTTTCTACTTGGTATTTCCGTCCGATACCCGGCAAATCTGACTCTCTGATTGAAAACATGCGCAACCTCCTTTGACCATTTACTGTCTACAAGCAAATAAGATTTGGAATGATCGCCATTCCAGTGATATTTTAGTAATGTCCCCCCTTTTCCGCGATTTACTTGTCGACAAACATATTACGATATAATTATATATTAATGACGACAAAAAAGCTTTGAAATGAAACATTTATATAATAAATTGACACATGTTTTAGGGTGGGTGTTCGCAAATGGCAAACAAGCAGTACCGGCTTACAGAGGCTGAATGGCGTTTTATTCAGGAAATGCGGGAGATGGACATGGAGGGGATTCTGGATATTGTGATCGCGCTTCGAGTCGAGGTCAAAGAGCTGGAGAAGAAGGCAGAGAGCATCAGCCAGATGCAGAGGGCTAACTGGGAGCGGGAAGTGGAGCAGCTGCAAAAGCGGACGGATCAGCTGCGTGTGTTTGAGCAGGAAATACGCAATACGTGGCCACAGGATTAAACAACAAAACCGGCAATCCCGTTTTCTAAAGACGGGACTGCCGGTTTTTTGCCTATCGCCCCGGACGCTCGACAGGGGTTTTGTTGATGATGTAGTAGCAGATTATCAGGGTGAGGATCACACCCGCGTACAACAAAGTATGTACGGGATTGTGATGGTCGACGATAATGAGCCGGATCATAGCGGTAATGCCGATGTACAGAAAGTAGCGCATGGGGAAGTGATAGTTCTCCCGGAAGTACTTCACGATCATGGAGATGAACTCAAAGTAAAGAAAAAAGATCAGGATCTTCTCGAGGAATTCACCGAGGGACGTCTCGTGCAGGAATGTCATTTGGGCAAAGTAAATCAGTTCCTTGCCAAGCAAATAAATAAGGATGACGGCGAGAAAAATGAGCGAAGCGTTCAAAATCTGCTGGAGCAGCAATGGAAAGGAGAACTGCTTGAGTGTCGTTTTCAGATGGTCCACGTGACATACTATTTACAAAACTCGTACAGAACCCTTGTGCTTTGATTTTGTTTTCATGATATTGTTACTAGAGGGAGACAACGACGAACTTCACGGAGAGCCATTTGATTTTGGGAAAAGATCAAAAAGATTTGCGGGAGGATGAAGCACGATGTACAAGGTAGATAAAAAGGATCTGATTTATACGATGTCTCCTGATCACTCGCCAACTCTTCACGTCGAGAGTGGCAGTGTGGTCACTTTTGAAACCTGCGACTGCTTTGAGGATCAGATCCAGTCAGCCGACACACCCTTTGGTGAGCTGGATTGGAATCGGATCAATCCTGCGTCCGGGCCTGTCTTTATCGAAGGGGCAGAGCCAGGAGATATTCTCGCTGTACATATTCAGAAAATTGAGATTAACAACCGAGGTGTCATGGTTACGGGGCCGAATTTAGGTGTGATGGGCTTCGAGCTGCAAGAAAACGTCATCAAGATGATTCCCATCGAGGATGGAAAAGCCATTCTGTCGGACAAGCTGCAGGTGCCACTTAACCCGATGATTGGTGTGATTGGAACAGCTCCGGCAAAGGAAGCCATTTCTTGCGGGACACCGGGAGACCATGGAGGTAACATGGACTGCAAACAAATGCGGGAAGGAACCACACTGCTTTTGCCGGTAAATGTGCCGGGGGCTCTGTTTGCACTAGGCGACCTGCACGCAGCGATGGCGGACGGAGAAGTTGCTGTTTGTGGCGTGGAGATCGCGGGAGAAGTGACCGTGAAGCTGGATGTCATTAAGGGAAAGAGCTGGCCATTACCTATGGCGATCAACGAGGAGCATCTGATGACGATTGCTTCGGAAAAGGAACTGGACAAAGCAGCCGATCGTGCGGTGATCAACATGGTCCGTTTTCTACATGACGAACTGGATCTGCCAAAAGCAGAAGCGACCTTCTTGCTGTCTGCCGCCGGAGATTTGCGTGTTTGCCAGGTAGTTGACCCGTTGAAGACGGCCCGCGTAGAGCTGCCGCTCGAGTATACAAAAGCTGCTGGGCTTGATTTGACGATAGTGGGAAGGTAGAAATAGAAAACCCCCTGATCGCAAACGGCAGAGGAGTCGATCCTCACCGCTATGCGAAAAGAGGGGTTTTCTTCGTTAGGCTGTGACAGGCTCGGAATCCGAGGCTGCCTTTTCAGGATGGAATTCATTTTCGTGCTTCGCGATTACGACAGTGGCTACGCCATTTCCAATCAGGTTGGTGATCGCGCGCGCTTCGGACATGAAGCGGTCGACCCCGAGGAGCAGTGCGATTCCTTCTACCGGGATCATCGGGAAGGCAGCCAAGGTGGCAGCCAGCGTGATAAACCCGGAGCCAGTCACACCTGCTGCTCCTTTGGAGGTAATCATCAAAATGCCAAGCAGCGTGATTTGCTGCCAAATGCTCAGATCTACTCCATAGGCTTGGGCGATGAACATGGCAGCCATGGACAGATAGATTGAGGTGCCGTCGAGGTTAAATGAATAGCCTGTCGGAACGACCAGACCTACGACCGATTTGGAGCAGCCGTATTTCTCCAGGCGAGCCATCATGCGCGGCAGAGCGGACTCTGAGGAGGAAGTTCCGAGCACGAGCAGGATTTCCTCGCGAATGTACGAGATAAAGGAGAAGATGCTGAATTTATAGTAGCGGGCAATACCGCCAAGAATCAGGATAATAAACAGGAACATCGTGATGTACACAGCGGTCATCAAGAGTCCGAGCCTGGTAAGCGAGCCGATCCCGAATTTTCCGATCGTGTAGGACATGGCACCGAAAGCGGCGATCGGAGAGACCTTCATGATCATGTTGACCACTCCGAAGAACCCGTGAGTCAATTTGTCGAACAGCTTGATAACAGGCTGGGAGGCTGGACCCATGGCTGCCAGCGAGAGACCGAAGAGCACGGCGAAGAACAAAATCGGCAGCAGCTCGCCTTTGGCCATGGCTCCGACGATGTTTTCCGGAATGATGGCTACAAAAAAGTCGATAAAGCCGTGATTGCTTTCCGCTGCAGCTTTCGTGTACTGGGAGACATCCCCGCTCGTCAAGCCGGTTTTGTCAAAGCCAGCTCCTGGTTTGATCAGGTTCACTACGAGCAGCCCGATCGCCAGAGCAATCGTGGTAACGATTTCAAAATAGATCAGCGCTTTTCCACCGATCTTGCCGACCTTCTTCATGTCACCCATGCTGGCGATTCCGTTGACAACGGTGAAGAAGACGATCGGAGGAATTACCATCTTAATCAGTTTGACAAACACGTCCGCCAATACTTTGAGCTCTGCCCCGAACTTGGGAGCAAAATGACCGACGATGATTCCAAGAATAATGGCGATAACAACTTGCACAGTCAGATTTTTTAAATTGATCCGCATGTGACCCCGTCCTTTCTCGTCTGCGATGAAAGCGTCTTCAATAGTCTTGTTTCGCATTTTATAGAATGGGGAAGCGGTTTCATAGAATACGGTCATATTGGTTGTTTTGGTCTTTTTGGTCTTGCCAGAGGGACGCAACGTGTACCGAAAATTGCCAAGGGAAAATGTCGGCATTGACATACTCTCGACATGAATCGCAGGTAAAGTAGTACTTGTACATAGAACGTACGTTACGTATATACAACCGGGAGAATGGAGGATCTACCATGATTAAAAAACAGTATCTGGCGGTTGCTTCTGCTTTGATTCTGACAGCGGGACTGTTTCCTGCTAGCTCCGACGCACAAGTAGCAAAGAAGAACCTGACAGCGAACTACAACAACATCAAAGTCCTGTATAACGGCAGCCAAGTTTCCACTACGATCGAGCCATTCATCGTAAACGGAACCACCTACATCCCTCTGCGCATGATGGCAGGCGTTTTCAACAAAGACATCACTTGGGATGGCACGAACTACACGATCAATGTGAAAGACACCGTAGACACTGGCTACCAAGCTGAATTGGCTCAGAAGGATGCGGAGATTGCTAGACTGAAAGCGCAAATCGACGATCTGAATGACGAGATCGACGGTCTGGAAGACGATCTGTCTGACTACGAAGATGATGATGACGATGATATCGATGAAGAAGTTTCCGACCTGGAAGATTCTCTAATTGACGAATTCGAGACTTACGATGATTTTGAAGATGTAGACTTCTCGTTGGATGGCGATGATGAGGATCTGACAGTAGATATCTACATTGACAAAGATGCTTGGGAAGAAGAAACTGGTGACGATCTTGACGCAGCGGCACTGGAAGATCTGGTCCAAGATGTAGTTGAATACGTATGGGATGAGTTCTACGATGATGTAGAAATCTCCGGTACTATCTATGATTCCAGCGATGACGACGAAGATCTCTACGATTTCGAAGGTTATCTGGATAGCGATGACGATCCAGTAATCGAATTGGATGGCGAAGAAATTTAATTGATGCTACAACCCAAAAAGCCTTGCTCCCAATAAAGGGAAAGCAAGGCTTTTTTCCTATTTCCAAAAAGAGCAAATCCACATATAAAAAGAAAGAGGTAAACTGATAGTATAGAAAGAGAGAAGGGCGAATCAAAAGGTGATCGCGAATGGGGAATGATGATATGTCGATCAGTCAGGAACGGCTACCATGAAAAACATACTATTGGTAGAGGACGAGCTGGTAATTTCGAGAGTGCTGAAAGCCTATTTGCAAAAGGCGGGCTATCAGGTATGGCAGGCAGTCGATGGACTTGAGGCTACGCAGTTGTTCGATGAAAAGAAGCCGGATCTGGTTCTGCTGGATGTCATGCTGCCCGAGCGCAACGGGTGGGAAATCCTGCAGTACATACGTGAAAAAAGTGCCTGTCCGGTCATTATGATCACCGCCCTCGGACAAACCGATCAAAAGCTGATGGGGTTGAATGAAGGGGCGGACGATTACATCACAAAACCTTTTGTGGCGGAAGAGGTTGTGGCGCGTGTAAATGCTGTGCTGAGGCGATCAGCCATTCTGATAAAGGACCAGGAGACGCGCATCTATGGCAGCTTGAAAATCAACTTTCAGTCCCACAACGTAACGCTGCATGGACTGGAAGTGGTGTTTCATCCGCGGGATCTGTCGCTGCTGCTGTTTTTGGCACAGAATCCGAATCAGACCTTTACGCGGGATCAGCTGATCGATCAGGTGTGGGGAATGGATTATGGCGGGAGCGATCGCGCAGTAGATTTGGCGATCAAGCGAATTCGCAAAACGTTGGAAAACTGGCCTTCCTTTGAAGGGGAGATCAAGACGCTGCGAGGGGTGGGGTATCAGTTCTGTGTTTACCAAAAACAAAAACAGTGAGCCAGTATCCCTCCTGCGTTATTGGACGGTACGCTACCTGATTACACTGATTTGTGGGCTGGTCATTGTCGGGATCGTCTCCGGCTACTGGATCAAATACGCGGCGACAGAAAAGCAGCTGGAGGTCACACGGCTATTTGCCGAGGAAGTAGCAGACCGTGTCGTTGATGATGACGGTCATTTGCTCGTGGGCGCGACGCTGCATCAGGTATTGGACAATCGACGCAAGTTCATGGGTGTAGACCGCAATCTCTTGCTGTTCATCAGAAATGAGCAGGGGGACTTGATCTACAGCCGTCCAGATCAACTGCCTCCTTTGCTTCAGCAAGGTCTCGACAGGATGCTCTCCAGCGCCGATCGATCGGAAAAAGTGAAGCAGCCAAATGGCGACATCCTGTACGTGGTGAAAAAGGATTTGGAATATAATGACAAAATAATCGGGAAAGTTATTTTGCTCTTCCCCGAGGCGGATATCAAAGTGAGCAAGGAACAGCTCCAATATTTGGTGATCATGCTAGTGAGCCTGGGCATCCTGGGCTGGGCGGTCATCTACTTTCACTCCCGGCGACTATCAGAACCGATTCAGAATGTAGTAATGGCTGCCAGACAGATCGTGGAGGGCAATTACGATGTGCCAGTCAACAAGGCGATCAAGGAACGGGAAATTCACGAGCTCGTCTACACCTTTAAAGAGATGGCAGATCGTCTGCGGCAGCTGGAAAGTATGCGGACAGAGCTCTTGGCGGGCGTAACGCACGAGCTGAAGACGCCGGTCACATCTATTAGCGGGCTCGTGCAGGCGATCAACGATGAAGTAGTCACGGGTGAGGAAGAAAAAGAGTTTCTGGAGATTTGCCTGAAGGAAACGAGGCGTCTGCAAAAGATGGTGGAGGATTTGCTCGATTTCAACTCGTTTGCGGTAGGAGCTATCGCCGTGGCGCAGGAAGAGCAGAATCTGAACAAGCTCATCAGAGAAATTGCCTCCCAATGGAAAATCGTGCAGGACCCGGATGGGGTGTCTCTTTATACGAACATACCCGAAAAACAGGTCACAGTCTTCGTAGATCCGGGGCGTGTCCAGCAGATCCTGATCAATCTGCTAAACAATGCGCGCCAGGCCATCGGGGAAGGCGGCAAAATCGAGCTGGAGCTGTACGAGACAACTGCAGACATGCGGATCGATGTAAAAGATAACGGACAAGGAATTCCCAAAGAGGAGCAAGCTTTGATTTTTGAGCGATTCTTCCGTGGAAGCAACAAGAAAGACAAGGTACGGGGACTAGGACTGGGCCTCTCCTTTTCGCGGATGATTGCCAAAGCGCTTGGCGGGGAGCTGCTGCTCAAGGAGAGTACGAGTGCTGGCTCTACCTTTACCGTGATCCTGCCAAAATCTGCTGCTTAAAAAGGCCTGCCCCTGACAGCGTTGCTGACAAGGAGCGGGCCTTTTGTGTGTCCGGGCCTTGGAGATGCCTTCCTCGAGCGACTCTGCATGCTTCGTGACCCACAGTCTAAGGCCGCTGTTGAGCAGATAAGCCAGATGGGACTCGCCGCGCAGAACGGCGTCTGCCGTTTGCCAGTGCAGCTCGGCTGTCCATTCCGTTTTTGGTACGTCAGCCATAAGTCCAAATGAGTCGGGATCGATCGTAGCGGGGGAGAAATCACCGTTTTCTACGATCAGCGTGCGGGTTGGCTTGGCGACCGTCACATCCCTGCACCACGATGCCTCTTTCTACACCCAGACGCAAAAGCAGGGCTGCAACCTTTTCAAATACCGTTCCATGATAGACACCGACTGCCATGTAGAGCGCGTCTGTGAAGCGAAGCAGTTTTTCTACCGTGTTGAACATCGTGCGGATGCCGATTTCCATGCGAAGTGGCCTTATGTCGCGCAATGCTGCGCAGCTGCCTGCACAAATCGTTCGCTCGCCGCTTGCTCTTGCTCCGCAGCGATTCCGGTTTCCGACAGAATATCGGACAGCGTCATTCCCCATTTTGGCGGCAGGGATCGGCTGCTGTGCAACGTGAAGGCAACCCGCAGGCACTGAGCACAAAAGCGGTAGGGAACGTGGCAAAAAAGGAAGTCCTTCGCCCATCGTAAGGGCCGGCGCAGTCGATGCTCCCCGGAAAGGATCTGATTCCATTATATAAGCGATCCAATTCACCTGGGAAGCTTGTGAAGCTCTTTGATTTGATCCATAAGCGGCTTGCCGATGGAGGGGGCGAACTGATCGTAGACAGGCTGGAGAGCTTGACGCCACATGGCACGCTCTTCCTCCGTCTGTTCGTGAATTTCCATAACCTTCATTTCTTTGAGCTTTTCAAACTGGCTCTCATTCATGGATACGGACAGTTCATTGTTAAACTGTGTCGCTTCTGCCAACGCCTCTTCAATCGCCTTTTGAATATCCGCAGGAAGCTTGCTCCAGAAAGACTGGTTCATGATCACAACGTAGCCTAAATAGTTGTGGTTGCTGACGGTCATATGACTCTGGACCTGATAGAGCCGTTTGGTATAGACGTTGGAAATCGTATTTTCCTCCCCGTCGACTTTTCCGCTGGCGAGCATACTGTACAGATCGTTAAAGGAAGAGCCGATCGGAATGGCATGGAGTGTACGGAACTGGGCATCCAGCACTTCGCTGGGAATGATCCGGATTCGCTGCGAGTAAAAGTCGTCCGGCGTGATCATCGGACGATTGGCCGTGATCTGCTTGAAGCCATTCGCCCAGAAAGCCATGCCTTTCATATTGGACTGGTTCAGGGTAGAGAACAGCATCCGGCCGATCTCTCCGCGAAAGGCTTCATCGACATCCTTTTGATCGCGGAAGACATAAGGCAGCTCGAGAACCGCCCACTGTGGAATCGTACCGGATAAATGCGAGAAGGCGGGAGCAATCATCTGGATTTCGCCTTTGACCAAGGCGGGAATCTCCGTTTTTTCAGAATGCAGCGTACTGTTGGGAAAGACCTGTACCTCGACTCGGCCTTTTGTCTTCGCTTTTACCAGCTGGGCAAAGCGGTCGACCGCCAGTCCCTTCGGCGTGTTTTCGGCGACGACGTGACTAAATTTTATAATAATGCGCTCTGAGAGCTTCTCTTGCTCCTCGTCATAGCTCCATTTTGCAAGAGAGAGATCCTGACCAAACCCAATGACGACGGCACTGATCAGACCGAGCAGGACAAACACAAAGGATTTCATAGAAGCCACCCACTTAGCATGAGTTGATTTGCTGGGAGTACTGTACCAAAATATAGGGTAGCAAGCAATCATCTCGGAAGGAAGAGACTTTTTGTTCAAACGCTTGAGCATTAAATGGAAAATTATGCTGCTCTCGATTGGGATCGTTCTGTTTTCTTTGCTGATCGGCGGCCTGATTCTGATCGGTGGAGTGATTCGCCTGACAGAGACTCAGCTGGGCCAGCGCTTGATGACGACTGCTCGTACCGTAGCGGAGATTCCCAATGTCCAGAAAAGCATTCAGGAAGCGGATGGCTGGAAGACGATCAGCCCGACTGCACGCAGGCTACGCATCGTCAATGACGTCACCTATATCGTGGTGCTGAACAAGGATCGTGTCCGTTACTCAGATCCGCTGGATGAGCGCATTGGTACGGTGTTTCAAGACCCTGCCGTAGAAGCAGCGTATGCCGAGCACTCGTACTTGCAAAAGGTGAGGGGCGAGATGGGGGTGGCGCTGCGGGCGTATGTGCCGATCATGGACGATCAGCATCAGCAGGTAGGCGTGGTTCTCGTCGGCCGTGTCATGCCAGGAGTATGGGAAATCATGCAGGGCGAGCGTGCCAATATCGTCATGACGTTTTTTCTTTCCTTGGTATTTGGAGTGTGGGGTTCGTATCGGCTTGCCCGCCATATGAAGAAGCAGATGTTTGATCTGGAGCCGGATGAAATCGCTCGTATCCTGGTCGAGCGGACAGCGACCTTTCATGCGATGCATGAGGGGGTCATCGCGATTGACAACCACGAGCGGATTACGATATTCAACGATCGCGCCAAGCAGATCTTCGGTATCGATAACGACATCGAGGTGCTAGGCAAGCCGATTCGTTCCATTTTGCATGACACGAGACTGCCAGAGGTGCTGGAGCTGCAAACGAACTTCACGAATACGGAAATCCACGTAGGAAATACCCTGCTGTGGTCCAATCGTTTTCTGATCCGGGTGGAAGAGAAGGTCGTAGGTGCATTGGCGATTTTCCAGGATCGCACGGAGGTGGCCCGGATGGCGGAGGAGCTGACAGGGGTCAAGGAGTTCGTGGGAGCCCTGCGCGTCCAAAACCACGAGCATATGAACAAGCTGCACACGATCGCAGGCTTGCTCCAGCTCCAGGAGTACGACAAGGCGCTTGCTTATCTGTTTGAAGTCCACGATCAGCAGGAGGAGCTGACCTCCTTTTTAAGCAGCCAGATTGCGGACGAGAATGTATCCGGCCTCTTGCTCGGCAAAGTGAGCCGGGGCAGAGAGCTGGGCATCCGTGTCACGATTGACCGGTTCAGCCATTTGGAGCAATTTCCTCCCTATATGGATCATCACAGCTTTGTGCTCATTCTGGGGAACCTCATCGAAAATGCCTTTGACTCCTTGGAAAAGAGTGATCGCCCCGACAAGGAAATCACCATCAGCATCGAGCAGGACAGCGAGATCTGCTCCCTATTGGTAGAGGACAATGGAGACGGTATGGACGAAGAGACACTGTCGCGTATGCTGGAGCGCGGGTATTCCACCAAAGAAAGGCAGCATCGGGGACTGGGCCTGTATCTGGTGCATCAGCAAGTGAAAAAAGGAAGAGGGGAGCTGTCCTGCCAGTCTCGGCAAGGAGAAGGGGCAAGCTTTCTCATTACGTTTCCTATGAAGGAGGTGGACGAGCAGTGAAAGAGGAAGTGATACGGGTAGTCGTCATCGAGGATGATCCGATGGTGCAGGAAATCAATACGCAGTTCATCGAGCGTGTCGCAGGCTATCAGGTTGTGGGCGTTGCCGGAAATGGCGCAGAGGGAGTGAGGCTGGTTGGGGAGCTGTCGCCCGATCTGGTTGTCATGGATGTGTTCATGCCTGTCCAGGACGGGTTAAAAGCACTGGCACAGCTGCGTGCCAATAACGAGGCCGTTGATGTCATCGTCATCACCGCTGCAAAGGACAAGCCGACCATCCAGGCGATGCTGCGAAATGGAGCGGTGGATTACATCATCAAGCCCTTCCAGTTCGAGCGGATTCGGCAATCTCTCGAATCGTACCGGCAGTACCGTCTACAGCTGGGACAAGGCGGCTTTGCCTCGCAGGAGGAGGTGGATCGTCTCCTGTTTCGCAAAACGTCCGAGCCGGCCGGTCGAGCTGGCGATGCAGCTCGGGAAACAGAGGCATTGCCCAAGGGATTGCACGCTGTTACACTGGATCAAATAGCACGTCAATTGGCCGAGGAAAGCCAGTCTCTCTCTGCCGAAGAGGTAGCTGAGCGCGTCGGGATCGCACGGGTAACAGCCAGACGCTATCTGGACTATCTGGTGAAGGTCGGACAGGTACGACTGGACGTCAGCTACGGTGGAATCGGCAGACCGACCAATCGTTACATCCAGGTGCACAAATAATAACGGGAGGGGGCAGCCAGATGATCGATCATGAGGCCGTCCTGGGTTCGCTGTTTGACATGGTCCATGTCACGGACGCGCAAGGCAAGACGCTCTACTGCTCGAGCGGATATGCAGAGTACTTCGGCATCGATCCACAGGATATGCTCGGCAAGCCCATCGAGGATTTTTTTCACAAAGGTCTCTTATTACCCACGATTACCATGCGTGTGATTCGGGACAGGAAAAAGGTGCAAACGATTCAGACTACCATCCGCAACCGCAAGCTCTTCGTGGAGGGAACCCCGATCTGGGATCAGGAGGGCAGCTTAAGCGGGGTCGTGCATACGTACGTGGACATC
This sequence comes from Brevibacillus centrosporus, assembly GCF_003710815.1. Taxonomy (GTDB): domain Bacteria; phylum Bacillota; class Bacilli; order Brevibacillales; family Brevibacillaceae; genus Brevibacillus; species Brevibacillus centrosporus. The sequence continues at coordinate 96,882 of NZ_RHHP01000003.1, read as the reverse complement.
ACGGATCAGGACAAGCTGGAGCAAGGGCTGAATGAAATCAAATACATTGGGACACTTTACCAAAGTGAAATCACCAAGGAGAGAGGGCGGCAAAAGGGAAATACCGCTCTGATCTACCGCAGCCCTTCCATGCAGCAGGTTGCCGCTATGGCGGAAAAGCTAGCGCAGGTGGAGTCCTCCATGATCCTGCTGGGAGAGTCCGGCGTCGGCAAAGGCGTACTCGCGAAATACATTCATGAGTGCAGTCCCCGCACGCACAAGCCTTTTGTGCATATCAACTGTGGTGCCATTCCGGAGACGCTGCTGGAATCGGAGCTGTTCGGCTACGCAAAAGGGGCGTTTACAGGCGCGGATAAAGACGGCAAATCAGGATTGATTGAAAAGGCGAACGGGGGCACTCTATTTTTGGACGAGATTGGTGAACTTCCGCTCAATTTGCAAGTGAAGCTGCTGACGGTACTGCAAGAGAAAATGATCACCCCGATTGGCAGCTCCGTACCGAGAAAAGTGGACGTCAAGCTGATCACGGCAACGAATAAAAACCTGCGGCAGATGGTGAGGGACGGCAAGTTTCGCGAAGATCTGTACTACCGGATTCACGTCGTGCCGCTGGAGATCCCGCCGCTGCGAGAACGAAGAGAAGAAATTCCCGTGCTCGTTCATTACTTTCTCGGCGTCTTTTCCGAAAAGTACAGCCTGGATCGGCAGCTCAGCGACCAGTGCTACCGCATCCTTGAGGACTACGACTGGCCCGGAAATGTTCGCGAGCTGGAAAATGTGGTGGAGAGACTGGTTGTGACTTCGCATGAAGAGGTGATCACCCCGGCCCAGATCCCGCGATACATCCATGCTCAGGAGGCGAGTGCGAGTCAGGGAATAAAGGTGGAGCGGGTCATGCAAATGCAGGAAGCGATGGAGGAGGTGGAGAAGCAGCTGATGCAGCGCGCCTTTGACATCCATAAGACGTCGATAAAGGTAGCGGAAGCGCTCGGAATCAGCCAGCCTTCTGCCAGTCGAAAGCTGCGTAAATGGGTATTCTCTCGTGAATAGTCGTATTCAGCGTGGAATAGTGAGAAACTACAAGCTGACCGGGCGTTTGGGAGAATCCGTATTCTCCGTTGAATAGGCTGATCACGAATCAAAAGGAATTCGGATTGGCATCGTTTTTGCAAAATTGAAACAGTAATCATGGAAAAGAGGGATGACTTGTCGTTTCTATTTACCTTGATTCGTTCTGGAAGCATCATGGCGACCTTGCTGATAGCGAGCATGGCAGGTGATGGAGCAGCACACGCTGCGGCATCCCCTCTCTCTCATTCGCCAGCTGCAGAGCAGAGGGAGCCTGAGAAAAGCGTGCCGCAAGTGCTGCGTATGAACGCGGAGGAGCCAGCAACGCTCGATCCTACCTTTGCGGAGGATTCTACCTCTGGAGCGATTATCTACGCTATTTTTGACGGACTGACACGATTGAACGACAAAGGGGAGCCGATCTTATCGATGGCCTCAGGCATGGAGGTTTCTGCTGATAAGCTGACCTATACCTTTACGCTCAGAGACGCTAGATGGACGAACGGTGATAGAGTCACGGCTCACGATTTTGAATTTGCTTGGAAGCATGCACTGGACCCGAAGACAGGATCGCCAGCTTCCTATCGGTACTATGTCCTGAAAAATGGGCAGGCGTTTACGATGGGAAAGGCAAAAGCGGAGGAGGTAGGGGTCAAGGCACTCGACGACAAGACACTGCAGGTCAGGCTGGAGCATCCTTCTCCGTTTTTTTCGACCACAGCTGCTTTTCTTCCGGCGATTCACCAAGAGACGGTGCAGGCCAATGAAAAATGGGCGAACGACCCGAAGACGCTGGTCAGCAATGGACCGTTCAGGCTTGCAGCGTGGGAGCATAAGAATAAAATCGTCCTGACAAAGAGCGACACCTATTGGGAAAAGGATGTCGTGAAGCTTGCGCGAATCGAGTTCTCCATGATTGCGGATCCCAGCACAGAGCTTGCCATGTTTGAAAATGGCGATCTCGACTGGGCGGGAGGTCCGATCAGCGCACTGCCTGTCGATGCTGTAGAGCCTCTCAAGCGGGAAGGCAGGCTGAGGAGCCAGGCAAAGGCCAGTTCCTACTACCTGCGCTTCAATGCCGAGCGTCCACCATTTACGAATGCGAAAATACGTAAAGCCTTTGCCTATGCCATCAACCGGCAAGAGATTGCCGAGTATATCGGTCAGGCAGGCCAAAAGCCGTTGATGGGCATTACCGCGTACACGGCCAGTCTGAAGCCAGACGGTTTTTTTGCAGACAATCAACCCGAAGAGGCGAAAAGGCTGTTGGCCGAAGGAATGCGGGAGCTCGGCATCACGAAGCTCCCGCCGATCACTTATCTCTACAATACGTCCGATCGAAACAAGGCCATCGCAGAAACGCTGCAGGCAAAATGGAAAAACGTCCTGGGTGTGGAGGTCAAGCTGCTAAACAAAGAGACCAAGGTATATCTGGACGATCAGGAGCAAGGCAAGTTTGCGATCACCCGATCTGGCTGGGCAGCGGATTACAACGACCCGATCAACTTTTTGCAGAAGTTCAAAGATAAGTACAGCGCAACCAACATTACGCGCTGGCACAGCCCCGCCTATTCCGGGCTGATACAAAAGGCATACGCAGAGTCAGATGCAGAAAAACGAGCCCAAATCCTGTTGGAAGCCGAAGCGTTGTTGATGGAGGAAATGCCGGTAACAGGCATTTTCAGCGACGTAAACACCTGGGTGCAGAGCGACAAGGTCAAAGGTGTGCGAATCCATCCACTCGGCAAAATCGACTTCAAATGGGCATATATGGACTAAGAGGAGAAATGCGGGATGAACAAAGGAAAAGCGTTGCGTGCAGGTGACACGATTGGAGTAGTTGCCACTTCGAGTCCGGCGACAGAAGAAGTGCTCGTCAAATCGATAGCAGCCTTGGAGGACTTCGGGTTCAAGGTGAAAGTCTCCGGTACATGCCGGGAAACGTATGGAGGCTATCTTGCAGGAACTCCCCAGCAGCGCGCGTTTGAGCTGAATGCGATGTTTGCGGATGAGGAAGTAGACGGAATCATGTGCATGCGGGGCGGATATGGGGCTCCTCAAATCCTGAACTACCTCGATTACGATTTAATCGCGCAAAACCCAAAGCTGTTCATCGGCTATAGCGATATTACTGCCCTGCATTCGGCATTTGGGCAGCATGCGAGTCTGGCAACGCTGCACGGCCCGATGGCGACCTCTGATATTGCACACGGTCTGAACGACTGGACCAAGCAATACTTGCTGCGCGCGATGACACGTCCAGAGCCATTGGGAAAAATCGTCAACCCGCCAGGTGAAGAGATCTCGTGTCTGGTGGAAGGTCAGGCAAGCGGTCAGGTCGTGGGTGGAAATCTGGCATTGGTCGCTGCATTGATGGGCACCCCTTACCAAGTGGATACAAAAGGAAAGCTGCTGTTTCTCGAAGATATCGACGAGGAGCCGTACCGAATCGATCGCATGCTGACACAGCTGGCTCTTGGCGGCTTGTTCGACGATTGCGCAGGGGTGATCATCGGGACGTGGACGGATTGCTTGCCGAAAAAACGGGACGGCTTCAGCGTTCTGGATGTCTTTCAAAACATCGTCGTACCGTATGGAAAACCTACGCTCTGGAATGTGCAGATCGGACACGGCACGACCAATATGGCTCTGCCTTTCGGGGTGGAAGCAAGTCTGGATGCAACGGGCTGCGAATTGACGATCGAGGAGAGTGTGACGGTATGAGTACAGAACAAACCGCTCGCATTTGGCGACAAGCGCAGGAGATTTTACCGTGGCTGACAGAGGTTCGCCGTGATTTTCACCAGTACCCCGAATTTGGCATGGAGGAGTTCCGCACACAAGAGCAGATCATTCGTTACCTGGAGGAAATGGGGATTCCTTATTACAAGTCCGCTGGCACGGGAGTCGTCGGGCTGATCGAAGGGGCGATGACTGGCGCGGTCGTCGCGCTTCGCGGGGACATGGATGCCCTGCCGATTGATGAACGCAACGAGACGCCCTACCGCTCGAAGGTTCAAGGAAAAATGCACGCCTGCGGACACGACGCCCACATGACCTGCCTTTTGGGAGCGGCGCGGATTCTGAACGATTCCAAGCAGGAGCTGGCAGGAGTCGTCAAACTGTTCTTCCAGCCGGCTGAGGAAACGGTAGGCGGAGCATTGCCGATGATTCGTGAGGGCGTGCTGGAAAATCCGCGCGTCGAGGCTGCTTTCGGCCTGCACGTCTCAGCTGATCTGCCGGTGGGGAAAATCGCCGTGAAATACGGGCAGATGAATGCTGCATCGGACGATCTGCATATCACGGTGCGTGGAGAGAACGGACATGGCGCCTATCCGCATAAAGGGAAGGATGCCATCGTGATTGCGGCTCATGTGATCACAGCTCTGCAGACCATTGTCAGTCGCAACGTAGATCCGCGTGAGGCAGCAGTGATTACCTTGGGCGTCATCTCCGGCGGCACGGCATCGAATATTTTGGCGCAGGAAGTGAAGCTGACGGGAACGATCCGCACACTGGATAAGAACGTCCGGGCTTTTGTAAAAGAGCGCGTGTGCGAGGTAGCCGATTTGACAGCACGCAGCCTGGGGGGCGAGGCAGATGTTTTCTTCGAGGAAGGGTACACCTCTCTGATCAATGACAGTGAAATGGTGGATCAGGTAAAACGCTGCGGGGAAGCGCTGCTAGGGGCAGAAAACGTTCGCGTAAACGATTTTCCGATGATGGGAGTAGAGGACTTCGCTTTCTTTGCGGAGCATGTTCCGAGTGCCTTTTACCATTTGGGCGTACGCAATGAGGAAAAGGATTGCGTATACCCGGTGCACCACCCGCGCTTCGATCTGGATGAAAAGAGCCTGGCTGTCGGAGCAGCGATGCAAGCCTTCAATGCCATGACCTTTTTGCAGGAGCGCGCAAAGCGTCTGCAGACGGAAAAGTAAACGGCTCCCAGAGGATAACGAGTATATCTGGGGGTGGACGGCGGCACAATACAGACGATCTACCTATTCCCATGGAAAGAAGGTGCGTCTCTTTGAGCATGACGATGACCCGTCCTGTGACTGAGGTATTGAACAAACAGGTGGCCAACTGGTCGGTGATGTATATAAAGCTCCATCACTTTCACTGGTATGTGCAAGGCCCGAATTTTTTTACGCTGCATGCCAAGTTCGAGGAGCTTTACAACGAAGCCGCCCAGTACGTGGATGATCTGGCAGAACGCCTTTTGGCTGTCGGAGGTAAGCCTGTCTCGACGATGAAATCCTGTATGGAGAACGCGTCCATCAAGGAAGCAGCTGGTGGAGAGTCTGCTGACCAAATGGTGCAAGCGGTCGTAAGCGACTTTACGACTATGGTCAGTGAACTGAAAGAAGGAATCACAGCTGCTGAGGCGGCTGATGACGAAGCCACAGGCGACATGTTTTTAGGCATGACTGAGACGCTGGAAAAACACGTCTGGATGCTGAAATCGTTTTTAGGCAAATAATCGTGAGGGACAAAAAGGCGAGCTGATGCCAGGTAGTGCTGGTATTGGCTTGTCTTTTTCAACGTATAGGAATTTATAAAATTTGGGATAGCTACAGGGCTGGCCCTTTTTCAACAGTCTCCTAAGGAAGCAAGAGAGAACGAATTCGTCAACTATTATTCTTGATGTGCTATGAAACTGGAGAAATCGCGTTGGGAGTTGTTCGGAGCTTTCAAGCAACGGACGAATGAGATCCTACAGTGCTACTTCAATTCGGCTACGAGCTGTGCGGAAGTCTCATGTATCCTGAATATTGCAAGGGGGTGCATAGTTATGAATACCAGCTTTCAGATATCCGCTAAAGAATAAATAACCGTTAGGGTAAACCCTAACGGTTATTTGTGTAAATCATTAAGAAGGCAGGGAGAGGAAAAGCTGGACGAGGAAAAGGGAGAAAAAAGCGAAGATCTTTGGGGCCCGGCCGAGGTGGAATGAAAAAAGAGAAACACGGTTTTAAGCGTCCACTTCTGAACAGCATCATGAATCCGCCACTTTGGACGCGGTTTCCCTTTTTTCATGGAACCGTGCAGGAATGACCCCTCAGCAAGGGAACCAAGAAGCTGGAGCGTTTTCTCCCTTTTCCGCTCCTCCACTACAGCCCCACCGACCACCAAACCAAAGGACGCGGTGCACTTTCCGCGTTTTACTTACTATGCAGAGATAGGAAGATCATGGTATCAGGCGAGTTCACTCTTCCCAGTATGAGTCTCCATCCAAGGTTTTCTCGATCGTGAAAATGCTTTTCTGCGGTAATGAGGACAACCCCCTTGTTCCCAAGAGTCGTCCGCTGGTGTAAACTAGCTGTGTGATGATAAAAAGAAAGCACTTTCATGCAGGAAAGGATGTACGTTCCCATGGCATCACCATACGTTACGTTTAACCGCGAGCAGTGGAGAGCTCTGCGGGCTTCCACGCCGCTAACCATATCTGACGAGGAACTAGCCTGTTTGCAGGGCGTGAACGAGAATATTTCCATGACAGAAGTAGCGGAGATTTACTTGCCTCTTTCACGCCTGCTCAATTTGCATGTAGGTGCCACTCAGGAGCTGTACCAGGCGACCCATATGTTTCTTGGGAATCAAGACGGGAAAGTCCCGTTTATTATCGGGATTGCCGGCAGCGTGGCTGTAGGCAAAAGCACGACTGCGCGGATTCTGCAAACGCTGCTGTCCCGCTGGCCAAACCACCCCAAGGTAGATCTGGTGACGACAGACGGTTTTTTGTATCCAAACCGTGTGCTGGAAGAGCGGGGGATCATGAAACGCAAAGGTTTCCCCGAAAGCTATGACTTGCGCAAGTTCATACGTTTCCTGTCCGATGTGAAGTCAGGGATTCCAGAAGTAAAAGCACCTGTATATTCTCATTTGGTTTACGATATTGTCCCTGACGAATGGCAAATGGTTCGCCAGCCCGACATCCTGATCGTCGAAGGGCTGAACGTGCTGCAGCCGCCAAGAGATACGGATAAAGATCAGCGCATCTCGGAAGTGATCGTTTCCGATTTCTTTGACTTTACAATTTACGTTCATGCCGATGAAAAAGATATTCGCCATTGGTACGTCGAGCGCTTCAAGCTGCTGCGGCAGACGGCGTTTTCCAATCCATCCTCCTACTTCCGCCGCTATGCGAGCCTCTCTGATGAAGAAGCTACGGAAGTCGCGACAGGCATCTGGCAAGAAATCAACGGAGCCAATCTCCGCCAAAATATTTTGCCAACCCGTGTCCGTGCGCAGCTGATTCTCGATAAGGGGCAGGATCATATGGTGCAGAGTGTAAAACTTCGCAAGCTGTAGAGGAGAGTGCGGGGAACTATGAAAATGATCAGTGCCTGCTTGATCGGCTGTGAGTGCCGTTACGATCAAAAGTCTTGCCGCGACCAGGAGCTGGAGCAGCTGCTGCGAGAAGGCAAGGTGATTCCGGTATGTCCAGAGCAGCTGGGAGGATTGCCTACCCCTCGTCCGCCAGCCGAGATCGTGGGAGGAGACGGCTTTGACGTATTGGACGGTAAAGCACGCATCGTCGATCAAAAAGGAAATGACGTAACGGAAGAATTTCTCGCTGGGGCACGCCAGGCTTTGAAGCTGGCTCAAACCGTGGGAGCCACGTCTGCGATTTTGAAAGAAAACAGTCCATCCTGTGGCAGCACGTTCGTATACGATGGGACGTTTTCTGGCAAAAAGGTGACGGGGACAGGTTTGACAGCAGCACTATTTCGCCGGCATGGCATCGAAGTACAGTCGGAGCAAACGCATGGGGAATAAAATCGAGCTGCCTTTCTAAAAGCGTGAAAAAGGGTCCACCTGGTGGTTTGTCCAGGTCTGGACCCTTTTTGTTTGATACACTACACTACCCCTTGCGACTATCAATCAGCGGAAGACAGTCCTTTCAAAACTGCACGGAGCCTGTCTAAATTTTGTTCGTTCGCTTCCTCGCATATGGGCTTGAGATTGTTGTAGTCCTCTGCGGTTTCGAAGGTTTGGCGGAAAGTAATCTCGGTCCCGCCGCTGACGTCCGCAAATGTGGCGGTCAGAATAAAGTGGGGTCTGGATTCGTGCCGGAGGACAATACGATCTTCGCTGACTTCGTGAAACACATTTCGATTTGGGAAGTTGGCCCCCTCCGGCCCGTGCATGGTGAACTCCCAGATGCCTCCTGGGCTGGCATCAAACGTATGAAAGGTGTTTGTGAATCCGTTTGGGCCCCACCACTGGGCGAGCAGCGCAGGCTCTGTCCAAGCCCTGTAGACGAGGCTGCGAGGGGCAGGCAGTGTCCGGCGAGACAGAAGCTCGAAGCGGTCGGGATGGCTTTCCCCGAGAGAGATGCCGAGAAGATCCAGCATTTCATGCGTGCCCTGTTCACGCTGCGCTGGAGTGTCGTGCCCATCGAAAAACACTCCTTGTTCGGTGAATAACAGCTTCACGCCTTCAGCGGTGGGCATAAATTCGACAGTCGCGATGGAGACGGATATCCGGATATCCTCCTGGTCCAGGCTATAGGTATAGACGAGGCGTTCATTCGGCACGATTTCCTGGTAGAGAGCCTCGAAGGTAAAGACAGGTCCACCTGGGGGACCCCCGCGGCTAACTTCACGGCCACCGACGCGGAAATCGAACTCCTCAGCTGGCTGAAACCAGCGAGCTTTGGCGTTTTGCTCCGACCACGCCGCAAAGACACGTTCCAAGGTAGCGCGGTACATCCGCTCAATTTTGAAAGTAGAGTGAGTGGTAAAGCGTTGGCTCATCCAAAAAACCTCCCTGTAGGAAAATGTATCTCCCAAATTATTTATCATTTAGAAATTCGCCGAGCAAATCCAAATGGCGTTCCCAGTTTAGCCGATGCGCAATCACGTATTTCTCCTGGCTTTGCTTCATCGATTCGAGAAGGGAAAGAAAGGCATCAATGGAAAGTGGCTCTTGCTGGTTCATTTTTTCAGCTACACGCTCGAGCTCAGCCAGAAGCTTTTGCTGGATTTTTATTTGCTTTCGGACACGCTCGATTTGAATCGATACGATTTCGGACGAGCTGTATGTTTGACCTTCCAAAACCCTTTTTATTTCTTCCAGGGATAATCCCAAATCCTTGAGAGACAAGATCTTCTGCAGCCGCTGGATATCCGCTTCGTTATACATGCGATGACCTGAATCGGAATGCTCGGACGGTGAAAACAAGCCGATCTGATCGTAATAACGCAGAGTGCGGACAGTAAGTCCAGTCAAACTGGCAAGATCCCCGACTTTCCAATGCTGTTGCATAATCCACTCCTTTCAAGGCGCTAGCTGCTTACCGGTGACTTTAGCTTAAAACCTGACGTCGCGTAAGGTGCAAGAGGGTTTTTGAACGTGTAGGAATTTATAAGCGTTTTACGATTATGAATTCCGGAGCGCATGACGAAGTGCCTCAGCGTCCGATTCTGGCATTACTTCGGTAAAACTTTCCGCTAAAATGCGGTCGCTCTTCCTTGAACAGGCCTCGATAGAGGTTTTCTTATCTTTTTTTCAAAAAGGATTGACCTTAACGCCGCGTGAAGCCCTACGATGAAAAAGAAAAAACGTTCTGGCCAAGCAAGGCTTTGCTGTAACGGCTATGGATTTTGCTCCTGCCGGTCTGGAAAAAGCCAAACGACTGGCAAAGGAACTGGGAACGACGCTCCATACGGTGGAAGGTGATATCAATCAAATTCTTCTTACGGAGCCTGTTGACCTGCTTTATTCGATAGGAGCCTTGCAATATATTCATCCCGAAAATCGGGCCAAACAATTCAAGCAGTGGCAGGAATGCACCGCGCCGGCCGGTTTGCATGTCCTATTTGCCTTCACCCGGCATCCCGAGGTGGAGATCGCTCCGGACTGGGAAACTGTACACACGGAAGAAATGATTTTTGATTGCCAATCGAGCGGAATCCCGCTTCGTCATGCCGCGAGGATTCTCGTCTCGAGAAAATCATAGGAAATACGCAAGCTCTCATTCTTTTGTCGGAGAGCTTTTTTTTCCTTTTGTCCATCAAGTAATGCTACAGCCTGCTTACAAATCTTGCGACATCCTCCGCACGATCCTGAAGAGATTGCCAATCATGCCAGATCGACATGCCAAAATAGTAGGAAGCGAGGACAGGAAGGAAAAGAATGTTGGTATGGATAAGATACTTGCGCAGGACCAACCAGCAGAGCCAAACGTATGACAGCATGATGACAGAAAAAACAATTTCATCCTCTTCGTTTGCCATGGAACGGATTTCTCTTTCCATCCTGGAAAACACATGCTGAACATCTTGATCATATTGCATTCGCTCCAACTTCTCGCTGGGGGTACCGAATGTGTACAGATCCCCTTTTTGGCCATCAATCACTTTGTCGAACTCGATCTGATACATGTACCCTGTAAACAGAGAACGCTGTGACCAAGCATCTTCATTGAATTGCCTGTTTTGATCCTTCACCGCATTCCATGTGACGAGTGCACCAATGAGATACAAAACGATAGCAGCCAATTGCCAATACGTTTTATTTTCGACCTGGACTTTTTGCAGGGGAAGCAATCTTATCAAATCCTTTGTAATTTTTACATATTATACCATATTACATTTTTTCGATCTTCCTTCTTTTGAAAAAGAAAGACTCTTTAAAAGGGGGATACTGATGAGCGTAAATGCCTTATTGCACGAATAGAAATTCCTGCATCAAATTCTCTTCTCGATCGTTCGGAAAATGAAAAAGGATCAGGCGACGCAGTGGGCGTGGGAGCAGTATCCGTGTGAGCTGACTGTCGGGCATATCGTGGAGTCCAGTCCGCCAAAGCGGTTGTTTGAACGGCTCGGCTAAGGCTCTCGCACAACGAGATGCCGTGGATGGGCGGGAAGATCTGTGAGCGCTGTCCGTAGAAAAGCAGGGTACAGGCTTGTCTGGGGAAGCTGAGATAGTGGAGTCCACTGGAAAATCAGGCGCGGACCTTCTGCTCCATAAAAGGCAGCGTCCGTATCGGGAATCTGTGTATCCTCCGAGTCGATCAGGTAGTATAGACCGAATTCATGGTAGGGCTGTTCGGCGTAGGTAAAGAAGTTTTCTACCGACCACAGGAGATCGCCGACCTTGACCTTGATCCCCAGCTCTTCCAGCAGCTCCCGGGAAAGGCTTTGGCGAGAATCCTCGCCCATCGCGACTCGGCCACCGGGAAGAGACCAGGTTTGCTCCGAGTGCAGACGATGCAACAGGACTCGTCCACTGCGGATCCATACGGCAGCCACCCGATAATTGAACACGCCTTCGTGAGTGCGAAAAACAAGATCCATGACGCACATGCCTCCTTCGAAAATCATGAATTGACCTCGCCCGTTCCAACGAAATTGCCCCTAGCAGAATGCTGTCTGCATGCTACGATGGGGAAAAAGGGAGTGAACGACAGGATGTATACACCAGCACATTTTGAAGTAACACAGCGAGAGGAGATGGTTGCTTTCATGCAGCAGCATCCGTTCGCCCTGCTGATTTCGGCAGGAGGCGGAGAGCCGGAAGCAACCCATATTCCTCTGGAGGTAGAGCAACGGGGCGAGGAGCTGTACCTGACAGGACATATTGCGCGCAACAACTCCATTGGCGACATGCTTGAGCAGGCGGAAGCTTCGGTCCTGGCTGTTTTTCAGGGAGCGCATGCGTACATATCTTCCTCTTGGTACAGCCAGCCAAACGTGCCGACCTGGAACTATATGGCGGTACACGCCTACGGACATGCACGGATCGTTCGCGAACAGGCGAAGATCACCGAGATGATGCAAGCGCTGCTGATCAAGTATGAGCAAGGGCAAGCAGCACCGGTCAAATGGGATGCCGTGCCGGAAAAGCTCATGGATGGTTTGCTCAAGGGGATCACTTGTTTTGAAATCAAGGTCGAGCGCATGGAGGCGAAATACAAGCTGAGCCAGAACCGCAGCCAGCAGGATCGATTGGCCATCATCTCCCGCTTGGAAACAGGCAGTGAAGGGGAACGAGAAGTCGCAGCCGCGATGCGCATGATCGAGCAGGCACAGGAAAATCGCGTATTTGTTACGAAAACATCTCAATAAATCGCTTGGTAGCCTTGGACAGATGTCGTCCGGTTTGCCAGACGACAGCGGCAGATGATGTGATGGAGGTTCCGGCGATCTCGATGGCATGGATTTGCTCGCTGCGGTGCGTCTCCCATGCCGAACGAGGGACAATAGAGGCACCGACCTTGGCCGCGACCATGCTGACGATGAGGGAGATGTCAGGGCACTCGCAGATGACATGCGGCTCGACGCCAAGCCGGGAAAACTCCTTCACAATCAGATCGTAAATCCCGAGACCAGGGATGCTCGGCATGATGAGAGGGACCTCGGCGAGATCTCGCATCTGGATCTGCTGGAGGGAGGCGTGCGGGGTGTCAGCTGGCACAATCAGCACGAACGATTCCTCTTCCAGCGGGATCGTGGTGCAGTTCGTCAGGGAATGAGGTAAGCGGACGATGGCGACTTCGATCGTCCGACGCTCCAGCCATTGATTGAGCAGCTGGGTGTCGCCCTTCCAGACTTTGTAGGTAATGCGTGGATATCGTTGTTGAAACAGGCGGATTTGCTCAGGGAGGAAGTAGGCGGATAAAGCGCTTACACCAATGGACAGGCTCCCTCGAATTCCTTCGCCTGTTTCTTTTACTTCAAAGAGCGCTTCTTCCATCTGATGAACGATGCTGAGCGCTTGCCGGTAAAGGATATGGCCAGCTTCCGTGAGCTCCATGCGCTTTCCGGAGCGTTCCACCAGTATGACACCCAGTTCCTCCTCCATTTGCTTGAGCTGCTGGCTTAAAGGCGGTTGAGCCATGTTGAGGCGCTTGGCAGCACCCGTAATCTGTCCTTCCTCCGCGATGGCAATAAAGTAGCGCAGCTGACGTATATCCATAGGTGTCCCTTCTTTCAACCAAGTACATTACTATATGATTTCGATATGGAAAACAGAGTTACTGGATATTTTTCATATTGATCTCTCTATGATAGCATAATCTGCATCACATGACTTGTACAGTAAGAATTTATAAGATTCTTATCCAGTATAAGCGCAACTAAGGCTCCGCCAATAGACTTGGCGTAGCCAAGTTTTCTAAGAAAAGATACAACGGAAAGAAGGGACGATTTGTGCGTACGTGGATGGAGAATATTTTTCACCTGCGCGCTTGCGACACGACGATCAGACGAGAATTAATGGCTGGCTTTATCAGCTTTGTCACTATTGTCTACATTGTTGCCGTAAACGCTTCGATCTTGCAGGATGCGGGGATTCCTATGGAGGCAGGCATACTCGCTACCGTTTTCACTGCCTTTGCCGGGGCGCTGCTGATGGCCTTTTGGGCGAATGCGCCGATTATACTGGTTCCTGGGATGGGGATCAATGCGTTGTTCACATATACGCTGTGCCATACGATGGGGCTCTCCTGGCAGGAAGCTTTGGCTGCGGTTTTTGTTTCGGGAATTTTGTTTGCCGTGATTGCATTCACTCGGGCTGCGACCGTACTCTCCCGCGCCATTCCAGCTTCCCTCAAAGAAGCGATTACAGTCGGGATTGGCCTGTTTCTCACCTTTATCGGCCTGCAAAAGGGTGGCTTGATCGTGACGAACCCGTCCACCTTTGTGGCATTGGGGGAATTGTCCAGTCCGCATGTGATTGTGACACTGGCGACTCTGGTCATTACCTTGATTTTGTTTGTACGCAACGTGCCAGGTAACTTCCTGATCGGAATTGCGGCAGGTACCGGGCTTGGCTTTTTGTTTGGGATCGTTACGCCAGGCGGTGGCAGCTCGTTTTCCTTTGCTGAATACGCAAATGTCTTTTCCGGCTTCTCTTTTGGCGGAATTTGGACGCTGCCATTTTGGATCGCGACGTTTTCGCTGGCGATGGTCATCGTCTTTGAAAATATCGGGTTGATCCATGGACATACGGCGATGGCGGGACAGCCACAGAAGTTTCGCAGGGCGCTTCAGGCAAATGCTGTATCTGCGGCGTTGTCGGGAATGCTGGGAAGCAGCCCAACCGTAGCGACAGTCGAGAGTGCTGCCGGGATCGCTGCAGGCGGACGGACAGGGCTCACCTCGCTCGTGACAGGCGCGCTTCTGCTGGGCTCACTGGGACTCATTCCGGTGGTGAAAATGATCCCGGATGGCGCCATCGCTCCGGTCCTGATCATCATTGGTGCATTGATGCTGCAAAACGTGCAAAACATCAATCTGAAGGACTTCTCAGAGGGCTTCCCTGCCTTTTTGATCATTGCGATCATCCCGTTGTCTTACAGCATTGTGGACGGTATCGCCTTTGGGTTTGTCGCGTACCCGCTCTTGAAGCTGGCTTTGGGCAAAAGAAGAGAGGTACCTGCTCTCATGTACGTCATTTCCGGGCTGTTCCTGCTCAATCTGGTATTGCCCGTCCTTACGTAGAAAAACCACTGGTGAACCTTCCACCAGTGGTTTCTTTTGGGAGAACTAGCTGCGTACAGGCTGCACTTTTTCTTCGCTGCCTCGATACTTCTCGATGTCTGCAGGTGTTTTCGGGTATGGCTTTTGCAAAGTCTGATAGACAGCTGCCTTTGTAAGGTCGGCGGCATAGCATTCATCCACCTCAATGCCGGATTCCTTAAAGCCCTTGAGCATTTTCAGGAAGCCGAACATGCCGAGCGATCCGTTTTCCCGGACACGGCGCACTTCATCCAGATTCAGATAAACGATCGTGAAGGACTCGGAGTCGCCGAGCTCCTCGATAATTCTGCCCTCAGGGTCTACGGCTACCGAGTGGCCCATTCCGATTGGGTTCGGATGATTGATGCTGACGACAAAGCACTGATTTTCGATGGCACGGGTGATAGCGATCGGAAGGTTGTTTCTCGTTCCCCCGATCCAATCCCCTTGCAGGGTTGGCTTGATAATTACCTCCGCGCCCTTCAGCGCGAGATTGCGCGCAGCCTCGGGATAGTGACCATCTGCACAGATCATGAAGCCGACCTTGCCGATATTGGGAATCTCGTAGACAGGAAAATCGCTCCCGGGCTTTGATTGCTCGAGCGGATAAGGAATAAACACTTTTCTGTACTTCATGACGATCTCTCCTTCGGGAGAAATCAAAATGGCGGTATTGTAGGCTTCATCACTATTCTCAGCGCGTTCCTGCAAAGAGCCGGGGGCGAGCCATTTTTTATGCTGCTTGGCTTTTTCACAAAGCAAATCTGTCAGTGGTCCGGGGATGGTCTCTGCCATCTGCAGCCAGTTCACCGGGTCTAGACCGTTTAGGTACAATTCGGGAAAAGCGATCAGATCAACCGCCGGATTCATCCCGGCAATCGTATCGACATAATAGGCAAGCTTCTCGTAATTTTCTCGTTTTCGTGCCTCCAGATCAGGGTTTGTGCTAGGGGAAGCGATTTGAACCAGTGCCAGATTTAAATAGCTCATAGTGTCACTCCTCGTCGATAGGCTTACCTCCATTATGGAAAAACGGGTTTGCTTCGAACAATTACCCGATCGGGTAATCTTTTGTTCGAAGAAAATTTGCTATAATACAAGGACAGGGAAGATTTGTGGCTGGGAGTGATTCTTTATGGAAGCGTTCTCAAACAGGGATTACCAAAATGTGCTTGCTTTCATGGACGATATGGCTGGCTCTGTCGAAGATTTCCGCCATCGAGCTCTGCAGTCCTTTGAAAGACGCTTTGGCTTGTACAGGGCAAACTTTTGGATGGTCAATGAGCATGACGAGCTCATCCGGCCCGTCATGCACAATATCGATGACAACGCCATGGACAGCTACCTTTCCTCCTGCTACCAGCACGATATACTAATGCCGCACAAGGTTGTTCAACGCTTAGGCGATCACCATGTTCTGCGCATTCATGACGTGCTGTCTGAAAATGAGTACAAGGAAAGCGAATACTATCATGAGTTTATGTCTCGCCACAACTATTATCATCAGATGGTGGCCTACCTGATAAACGATGGGCAGATGCTCGGCAGTATCGCGTTTGTCCGTTCGCAAAAAGAAAGCCCGTTTCAAGAACGAGAGCGGATGTGCCTCGAGCTTATCGCCCGTTTCCTGAGCCGAAGCATGGCTCCCCTCATGCTCTCCAAACCGGAGGCTTCCGCCAAATCCGGACAGGAGAGGGAGTTGACCGCGAAAGAGCAGGAGGTGCTTGCGCTCGTGCAGAAAGGCTACGGAAACGATGCGATCGCTGCGCGGCTGTTTGTCAGTATCAATACGGTGAAAAAGCATCTGCAAAGCATTTACCGCAAGTTTAACGTCACGAATCGTACGAGCTTGTGCTATAAAATACATGCGGAAAACAGTTGAAGCCCTCGCCACGGTTATGCACCGGCGAGGTTTTTCTCTTATTCAAGGAATCGGCTCATTTGTCACGAATTGGTTAAGAAAGAGAGGAGGCGTTCACTTGAGGATCTACGAGATGACCATACAGTTCCGTGTCGCCGATATGGAGAGGGGGCAGCACTGGTACCAGATGCTGCTTCAACGCGAGCCGGATTTTATTCCACATGAAGGGTTCGCAGAATGGGAGCTGATCCCGGGCTGCTGGCTGCAGGTAGCAGAAGGAGAGCAAGCCACGGGCTGCGGTCCGCTGCGGCTAGGCGTAGAGAGCTTGGAGGTAGAACGAGAGCGCGTGATTCACGAGCTGCAGGTAGAGTGGTTTGAGATATACCAGAGGGAGGAAGTGCCAGTTAAATGGGCCACCTTCGCCGATCCCTGGGGGAATCGCATCGGCTTTTTTGAGTACCACGAAGACTTTGAAAAAGTGGAAAGATTGGCTAAGTTCGCATCAAGATGAAGCATCTGGTAAAAAGGGACAGGAACGGGTCAGGCTCCCATTCAATCATAGGCGAATAACTTGTTAAAAAAGAAAGGGTGTTCTCCGATGAATGGCTATTGGTACGGCCCTTATGCCTACGCTTCCTACCAACCGTTCATGCAGCACGATGACCACGGCCAAGAACAGGAACGGATGCAAACCGTTCTTCGACTTATCCAAGAAGCGATTGCTGGTGAAAGACATGACGAGCTTTTTTACGACTATTTGCTCAGCGTTGCTCCTACCGAACAAGAAAAGCAGGTCATTACAGGGATCCGAAATGACGAGCGAAAGCACAATAGTTACTTCCGGCAAATTTACACGCAACTGACGGGCCAGCGTCCGCGGGTGAGTGAAGAGGGTGAAACCTTTCAGAAGCCAGCAAGCTATCTGGATGGGATTGAGCAAGCACTGATGGGTGAGTTGAAGGCGTTTGAGAAATATCGAGTGATTTACAAATACATTCCCGTTCAATATCGTGATACCATTTTCGAAATCATGACCGATGAGATGAAGCATGCCAGTTATTACAACTGGCTGTACGCGAAAAATAAATGATGGAGTCGTCCGTAACGGCAAATAGCTGTTACGGGCTTTTTTTGTTTTTTTGTTTTCTGGATCGATGAAGGATCAGGATTGCCAAGGCATATGAAAAAAAGTACAATGATGAAATGCCCAAAAAGGGCCGCGGTTCGTAAACTCCCGCGTTATCAAAACTAGGAGGCATTATCTATGTTTAATGTGCTGTTGGGAGTGGGATTTGCCCTGGTAAACTACGGGCTCTTTCTGCTCTGCTACCGCCTGTTCGGGAGAATGGGGTTGTATGCGTGGCTTGGAATGGCTACTGTGCTAGCCAATATTCAAGTTGTCAAAACGATCGAGATGTTCGGACTGGTGATGACGCTGGGAAACACGATTTATGCGTCGATCTATTTGACAAGCGATCTTTTGAATGAAAAATACGGCGAGAAGGCCGCCAAGAAAGTCGTCTGGTTTGGATTTTTTACCTTGATTGCGACGACGATCATCATGCAGCTTGTTCTGCTGTTCGAGCCGCAAGCATCGGATATTTCCCAGCCAGCCTTGAAAACGATATTCGGGCTCATGCCGCAAGTAGCTTTGGGAAGTCTGTGCGCGTATTTTATCAGTCAGTTCGTGGATGTGAAAATTTACTCCTGGCTGAAACGAAAGTGTCCCGGACGCAATCAGCTTTGGATTCGGAATAACGGCAGCACGCTGGTCAGTCAGCTGCTTGACTCCATCATTTTTTGCACCATTGCTTTTTGGGGCGTGTACCCGATGGATGTATGGTGGGAGATCCTGTTGACTACGTATTTGATCAAATTCCTCGTATCTGCGGCGTCGACGCCAATCCTGTATATCGCTCGCAATATGAAAGTGCCCGAGGAGTAAGAGCAGCTCCGTTTGGGAGAAAAAGGCATGCAGGCCTCCTCGCAGGCAAGCATGCTTTTTTATTGATATTCATATGGCGGATTGATCTATGGCGGCTCTAACTGGACAATTTAATTACTTAGGTATATAATGCTGCACGTGGAGCTGCCTCCGCTACGGGTCCCTATGAGCAAGCATGGGGAATGGATGAGCAGAACAAAGTAATTTTCGGTATATTCTAACAATAAAGGGAGGATGCGCCATGAGTTGGAGAAGAAATGCGAGAATCCTCTGGATCTGCAACTTTATCATTTCAGGCTCGATGAGTATGATTATGCCCTTTCTCCCACTGTTCCTGATGGATATGGGAGTGCCTCATGGGAAGGAAGTCAGTATGTGGACCGGGATGATTTTCTCGGCCACTTTTTTGTCTGCGGCGATTATGGCGCCGGTATGGGGGGCTGTAGCGGACAAATACGGCCAGAAGACAAATCTGGTAAGAGCAGGGATTGGGATGGGGATCATCAACATCCTGATGTTTTTCACCACGACTCCGTTGTATTTGCTCGTTTTGCGCTTTGTGTTCGGATTTTTCTCCGGCTTTATCACGGTATCTTACTCTTACTTATCGAAGACGACGCCGAGGGAGGAGCTCGGGAAGGCAATCGGTTTTCTTTATACGGGCGGAATGAGCGGCGGGATTATCGGACCGCTGTTTGGAGGGGCTCTGTCCGACTGGTTTGGGTATCATACCGTCTTTGCTGTCACGGGGGGCTTGATGATCATAACGGTGCTTCTGGTGCAGTGGCTTCTGCCTCCTGATCGGGTAGAGGTCGCAGCAGGGGAAGTAAGAAAAACAGGCACGTTTCGCGAAGTTTTGGCCAATCCCAATCTGACAATCCTGTTTTTTGCGACCTTTGCCATCCAGACAGCGACGATGAGCACCAGCTCCATGATGTCCATCTTTGTGCGATCGATTGTAGGTGATGTGAACAATCTGGCGTTTCTCGCGGGATTGGTCACCTCCGTTACAGGCATCGCGAACATCATCGGTTCTCCTATACTGGGGAGGCTGGGGGACAGGTTTGGTCAGAGCAAGATTCTCCCCATTATCATGTTTTGCACAGGGCTGGTCATTTTTCAACAGGTCTGGACAGATTCCATTTATCCGCTGTATGCCTGGAGATTTTGCCAAGGACTGTTGCTCGGGGGGATGCTTCCTTCGATTCAGACACTGATCAAAAAGCGTTCGCCTGACTTCATTTCGGGAAGGTCGTATGGTTTGAACTCAAGCTGCCAATTTCTCGGCAACTTGACAGGGCCTTTGATCGGCGGTTTTATCGCTGGTCATTTCTCGGTGTCGTATGTGTTTGTCTTTTCTGGTCTAGTCCTTATGCTGGGGTCGGCCATCGTAAAATGGAGAATCCCGCTTCGAGGAGAAAACAAAAAAGCAGCGTAAAGCCCCATCCGACAAGGATGGCGGCTTTTTTTTTGCGCTTTATTTTCTGGCAAATGAAAAAATGAGTTGTGTTTTGGATTCCCCGTACGCTATAGTAAATACACAAAATTTAATAACTGATAATCAATTATCGAATATTGATAATGGTACGTGATCCGCTCATGTGCTAATCTGTTAGGAGGGAGATCACTAGAAGAAAGAAGGATACACATACCGATGAGTGCTGAAAAGACATTAGACATTTTGGATTTATTTGATTTTGATACAAGAGCGTTGAGCGTTCCGCAGATCGCTGACAAGCTGGGTCAGCCCCAGAGCTCTGTTTACCGTCATTTGCGGCTGCTGAAAGAAAAAGGCTACGTCATGGAATCGGCCAATGGCCACTACAGCTTGGGTTACCGCTTTTTGAAACTGGCGAAAATCGTTCGTTTGGACATGAACATATCCGCAATTGCGCAGCCGGTCATGAGACAGCTGACGAAAGATACGGGAGAGACGTCGATTCTTTTGGTTCACTCCAATCTGCAGGCAGTTTGCCTCGAGGCCGTCCCTTCGCATCAGCCGATCAAGGTTTCCTCGGAGCAAGGACAAATCGTCCCTCTGTATGGCGGCGCCTCTTCCAAAGCGCTGCTGGCCTATTTGGGAGAGGAGGTCCTCGAAGGCTTGTTCGCTGAGGGACATGTCCGCAAGCACACCGATCAGACGATTACGGATCTGGCTGCCTTGCGAGCAGACCTCGTTGATATACGAGCAAAAGGCTATGCCTTCTCGGACGGCGAGATCGACGAAGGAGTCGTGTCCTACGGTGTACCCATCCTAGATTCCAATCAGCAAGTAGCCGCATCGCTGAGCATCGCGGGACCGCGTGACCGAATGCTCGAGAAGGACGGAAAAGAACTGGTTGCCATGCTGAAAGCAGCTGTGGAGTCGATCCAGCGCTATCTGTAAAGATAGGTGGGAGACATAATGGAGAAGTACGATTTGGTAGTACGAGGCAAGATTGTTGGCGAAGACCGCGTGATTTCGGGACAGATCGGGGTAAAGGATGGCAAGATCGCGACCATCCAGCCTGCGGGTGAGCAGCTTCTGGGAGACAAGGTACTCGATTTTGAAAACGCTTATGTGTTCCCAGGTACCATTGATGTGCACGTCCACTGTTTCAGTAATCCGAAAGAGGGCTTCATTCCGACAAGCATGTCCGCGGCAGCAGGAGGCATCACGACTTTTTTAGACATGCCCTACGACCTGCCGAATCCCATTTCCAATGTAGAAATCTTTGAAAAAAAGGTACAACAGCTCGAGAAAGAAGCCGTTGTCGACATCTGCTTGTGGGGAACGATCTCCAAAACAGGCGGTACCGAACAGATCGTGCCGCTTGCAGAAGCAGGAGCCGTTGCCTTTAAAATGTCGACCTTCGAGACGGATGCCTATCGCTTCCCGCGCATTCCCGATCCAGAGATCCTCAAGGCGATGCAGCTGATCGAACAGACAGGCTTGCGGGCAGCCTTCCACTCGGAAAACGACGAGATTATCGTAGATATGATCGATGAATACAAACAGGCGAACAAGGTATATCCAAAAGCGCACAACGAGACGCGCCCGCCTCTGACGGAGACGAGTGCTGTGCTCAAACTGATGGAATTCGCGTACTGGACAGGCGTCAAGCTGCACATCGTCCATGTGAGCCATCCTCGTACCATCGATTTGATCAAGCAGTTCAAAGCTCAAGGCGTAAAAGTGACCTGCGAGACCTGCTACCCGTACCTGCTGCTGGATATAAACGCTCTGGATGAGTTTGGTCCAAAAGCGAAAAACAACCCGCCGCTGCGTCATCCGGAGGAAGTAGCAGGACTGTGGCAGCATCTGGAGGCAGGCGATATCGAGCTGATCTCCTCTGACCACGGAGAGGGAAGGACATGGGGATGGAGCAGTGGGCGATTGGTGGCCGTGGCTTCGGCAGCTTGTTTGTCTTCCTGCTGCTTGCGGGTGAAACCTACTCGGTCTTTACCTTGCTCGGTACCAGCGGTCTTGCTTACTCGAAAGGGGCAGTCGGCTTTTATCTGATCGCCTTTACGACCCTGGGCGCGATGACCTCCTATTGGCTCTTGCCTCCGATCTGGAAATATGCCAAAAAGCATAATCTGGTGTCCCAATCGGAGTTCTTCGCCTCGAAATACGACAGCCCGATTTTGGGTGTGTTCGTAACGATCGTCGGGGTTGTAGCGCTGGTTCCTTATATTGTCCTCTTGTTTAAATCGATGGGGATTCTCGTATCCGCTACATCCTATGGAGCGATATCTCCTAGTGTCGCGATTCTGATCGGGATGGTGGCGCTGGTGGTGTACGTGATGATTTCCGGTATTCACGGATCGGCATGGACTTCTACCGTCAAAGATTTTCTCATTTTCTTTGTGATCCTGTTCCTCGGAATCTATTTGCCTATCCATTACCACGGTAGCTTTCAACAGATGTTTGAAGCCGTGAACACAGCCAAAGAAGGCATTCTGACCTTGCCTGAAAAAGGCATGAGCCTAAGCTGGTTCATTTCAACAGTCGCGATCAGTGCGTTTGGCTATTTCATGTGGCCGCACAATGCGCCGACGATCTTTGCCGCCAAAAGTGCTCGAACCTTCCGAACCAATGCGATTCTCCTTCCGCTGTATGCCCTGATGATCCTGTTTGTTTACTTCGTCGGATTCACCGCGATTGTGGAAGTGCCGGGCTTGGTGGGGGCAGATGGCGACTACGCCCTGCTGAAGCTATCGATGAAGACCTTTGATCCTTGGTTTGTCGGTATCATCGGTGCGACAGGTCTGTTGTCCACGCTGGTACCAGGCTCCATGATGCTGATGTCGACGGCAACCATGCTAACCAAGAATGTATACGGTTTTGCGTTTCATCAAGCTGCAATACAGAGCGGGTGCGAGCTGTGTCACGAGCGAGAAGGACGTGAGGTACAGCGTTGCCAGCGTGTTGTTCTCGCCGAGAGCCATTCCTCCACATACGAGAGACAGGAGAACGACAAACACTTTGGCTACCTTTGCCGAATTCTTTTCCTCTGCCTGCGGTCGAATGAGCCATTACCAAGCAGGGAGCGTTTTTGGGGATTTTCTTTGGGGTAGGGATCGTGGTCTACATGACCTTTACCAAAACGACGATGGCGATGCTGTTTGCAGGAATGCCGCAGTGGATTCAGGATTTGAACAACGGGGTATTCGCCCTGGTGGTCAATGTTATCGTGATGCTGGTGGCGAGCCTCGCTACGAGAAAAGTAACCGAGCCGGGACAGATGACGGTTTCGGAAACAACGAAGTAAAGACTGACCGAATAGCAAAAAGACGGGCTACAGAGATGTCTCTGCCCGTCTTTTTCGTTTTCTCCTCGATTATCCGAGGCGAGCCATACCCATTGCTTTTTCCACGCGATGAAGCACTTTGTTTGCTGTTTCGCTCGCCTTTTCGGCACCTTTTGTGAGGATATCGTCCAGCTCGGAGGTCTGGATCAGCTGATTGTAGCGGTCTTGGATCGGACGCAGGGTCTCTACCACGACTTCAGCCAGATCGCCTTTGAAAGCGCCGTAGCCTTTTCCTTCGTACATCGACGCGATCTCTTCCAGCGACTTGCCAGAGCAAAGCGAGTAGATGGTCATCAGGTTCGATACGGCAGGCTTTTCGGCTTTGTCGTAGCGTACCGCGCTGTCAGAGTCGGTCTGCGCGCGCTTGATCTTTTTTGTGATGGTATCCGGGTCATCCAGCATGGAGATGAATCCGCCTACGTTGGAGTCGGATTTGCTCATTTTCTTCGTGCCGTCTTGCAGGGACATGATGCGTGCGCCTGTTTCCGGCAAGCGAATTTCGGGGATCTTGAAGACTTCGCTGTAGCGGTTGTTGAAACGGGTCGCCAGGTCGCGGGTCAGCTCCAGATGCTGCTTTTGGTCTTCGCCAACCGGCACGAAGTCGGTGTCGTACAAAAGAATGTCTGCTGCCATCAGCGGCGGGTAAGCCAAGAGACCGCCAGGAATAGATTCACCGCGCCCGTCGGATTTGTCTTTGAACTGGGTCATGCGCTCCAGCTCGCCGAGGTAGGAGGTGCAGAGCATGATCCAGCCCAGCTTGGCATGAGCAGGCACTTCGGATTGGATGAACAGGGTCACCTTTTCAGGATCGAGGCCGACAGCCAGATAGAGGGCAGCCAGGCGACGGATGTTTTCGCGCAGAACGGCAGGGTCTTGCGGAACCGTGATCGCATGCTGGTCCACGATGCAGTAAAAGCAGTTGAATTCTTCCTGGAGGGGTACGAAATGCTTCATGGCGCCCAGGTAGTTGCCCAAGGTCAGAATACCGCTGGGCTGAATGCCGGAGAAAATGGTTTTCATAGTGGTGAAGCTCCTTTCTTGTTTCCCATAGTCGTTTGGAGAAAAGCTCACATAAATACAAAAAGGTCCATCCGCCCTGGACAGGGACGAATGAACCGTGGTGCCACCCTTGTTATTTCACGCACACAAAAAGTCATGCGCAAAATCTCTTAACCCGTACCTATGATACGGTGTCCGATGATAACGTACGGACGAATACGCCAGAGCCTACTGTCGCCAGCAAAAAAGCGGGTTCGGTCTGGAGCTCGGAAGCCCATTCAACATCCACTTGACACTGATTCGCACCAACCATCAGCTCTCTGAAGTCTCATCAATGCCTACTCTTCTTCCTCATTGCCATCAAATGTTTCCCTTTGAGCAATCATTTTACCTAGTGATTTTGAAAAAAGCAAGGGGTACTTGACTGGTGATCCAGATAATGTAAAACTAACTATATAGTTATATAACTTTAGAGTTACTTTTGAGGTGAACACATGACACAAGCGAAAGTCCGAAAAGGAGAGATGAGCCGTGCGCGCCTGTTGCAAGCAGCGGCATCCGAATTTGCTGCCAAGGGCTACCATCGCACCCGAGTCAGTGACATCGTTCGCCAGGCTGGTTTGACGCAGGCAGCGTTTTACTTGTATTTCGAAAGCAAGGAATTGCTCTACCAGGAGCTCATGGATCGTTTTTTCAAAAAGCTTTGGGAGCTATCCGATGCAGGACGCAAAGTCACACCGTTGAAGTCGCACGAGGTGCAGAGCAGATTGAAGGAAAATCTGCTGGACTTGTTTCGCTTTTTCATGGAGATGCCAGAGCTGACCACTATCGTATTGACTCAAGCGGAGGGGGAAGACCTGCATCGCAGGCTGGCTGGGATCGTAGCTGACAATCTGCGGAGAAATCAGGAGGCAGGTCATGTGAAGGCAAATTTGTCTGTCGAGGTCACGGCTGAATCCATAGTGGCGATGCTGCATCGGCTGACCATTCGCTTTTTGCTGACAGGAGAAAAGACGGCGGAGCAGCTCGCAGATGAAGCCGTGGCTCTGTTGGCGGGCGGTATGCTTCAAGCCTAATCGAATCAAGCATGGGAGGCGTAGTGTGATGCTGGAGGTAACGAGCTGGATTTGGCTCTTGCTGGTCGTTTTTGTCTTGCATGACATGGAAGAATTGATCGTCGTAGAAGAGTGGCTGGGAAAATACAATGGGGTCGTCATCAAGAAAGCTCCGCGCTGGTTCAAAGGGATGGTCGAGCCGTCGTTGACCATGAGCACGGCGCAGTTTGCAGTAGCGGTCACCTGTATCTTCGTAGTGCTGGCTTCCGCTGTCATACTCACCATTTTCACTTGGGAAGAGAGAACGTTTCTGCCATTTTTTCTCGTCTGCCTACACGTACTTTTCCTGCACAGCTTTACCCACATCGGTCAGAGTCTTCTGCTGCGCACATACACGCCAGGTGTGGTGACTGCAGTTACTTTGACGCTGCCCTACGGCTTATTCGCGTATAGCCGCTTGTTCACAGAGGGAGTGATTACCTGGTCGATGGTGTTCAGCACGCTGCCGTACGTCGTTTTGATCATCCCGCTCCTGTATGGCGCCCATCGTTTGGGGCAGTTTGTCAGCAAGCCAAAGGATACGTAAGAAGCAAGCGTTTCCTCGCAAACGCATATCTGCTATCGTAAAAGAAACATCGAAGGAAAGAAGGGCACGCCTTGAAGCTACGTCTAGGGGTCTTGGGCGCGGACGATTCCTTGGAGATTATCGAGTCTGTCACACGAGAATTTTCGGAATTGGAATGTCTGAAAATCGTCTATTGGAAGGAAGAAGACATCGTTGATTTACTAGAGCCGCACGTTCACGATGCGGATATGTGGCTATTTTCCGGTAAAGTACCGTACAGCTTGGTGAAGGCATGGGGGAAGGTGAAGGTCCCCATGGCGTATGTCCCGCATATGGGGGCAAGCCTTTATCGAACACTGCTTTATTTGTCCCATCAACAAAATATCCGGGTTCAGGATGTCAGCTTCGATACGTTTTCTGTCGATGAGCTGGACCTGTTTCTGCAGGAAGCAGGGATCGAGGGCGGTCATCGCTGGCTCAAGCATTACGATGGCGTGATCACGGCAGGCGAGCTCGCTGACTACCATGAGCAGCTGTGGAAGGAAGGCAAGACCCGTGCGGCGGTGACCTGCTTGCGTACAGCTGATTTGGAGCTGCGGGAAAGGGGAGTACCCGTGCATCGTGTCCTTCCGACTCGTTCAGGTGTGCAGGCAGTGATCCACATGCTGCTGAGAACCAATGAAATGCTGCACTTCAAAGACACACAGATCGCGGTGCAGATGATGGAGATCGACCCGTTCCGCGAGCTGGCAGGAGGCACGTTTGCGACAGACGACTGGCAAAATGCGGAAATCAAGACGATGGAAAAGCTGCTGCGCTACGCCAAGCATTTGCACGGCTCTTTAAAAACAGCGGGACCGGGACGCTATGCCATCTTTACGACCCGAGGCATTTTGCAGAACGCGACGACTGGCTTTACGACGATGCCGGATCTGGAGGAAGGCTTTGGAATCGAGGCGGACGCTGTCACATGCGGGATCGGGATTGGCAAGACGGCCAACGAAGCGGAAATCCATGCGGGAACGGCTTTGCTCCATGCCAAGGAGAGAGGGGCTGCCAACTGGATGGTGTTTTTTGACGACAAGAGCATTGTTGGCCCATTGGGCAGCAGTGAGCAGCTGTCCTACAGCAGTGTCTCTGCACGGCTGCAGAAGCTCGGCGAACAAACATCGCTCAGCGTGCTCACCTTATCCAAGCTGGACTCGATTCTCCGTAAGCGAAAGACCATGGAGATCAATGCCCATGAGCTGGCGCAGTCGATGCAAATCTTGCCGCGCAGCGCTCGCCGAATCCTCATGGAGCTGGAATCCAAAGGGCTCGCGAAGGTGGTTGGAGAAGAAAGCCCGAATCCGCGGGGACGTCCTCGCAAAGTTTACCGGATTACGTGGTAGCTTTCTAGAAAAAATCCGAATCGACAACTCGGGTTATCCTTTTCAAAATAGACAGACTACTATACAATTAAAGGACATAACCGAAAATCAACCGTTATTAAAGAATCGACGTAAAAAATAGACGTACGAGGAGGTGCTTCATCTTGATCAATGCGGATCGTTTGTGGGACCGATTGATGCAGCTGAGTTCCATTGGTACTCAGGAAGTGGGAGGAATCACGAGGCTGTCTTTTTCCCCGGAAGAGCGTGCAGCCAAAGACCTGGTTACAGGATTCATGAAAGAAGCGGGACTCTCTGTGAGAGAAGATGAGGTAGGCAATCTGATCGGCCGCAAAGAGGGAACAAACCCAAATGCTCCTGTGGTATTGATTGGTTCTCACCTGGACTCGGTACCGAGCGGAGGGAATTTCGATGGACCGCTCGGCGTGCTCTCCGGTGTCGAAGCGCTGCAAACCATGAATGAGCAGGGCGTTGAGACCGAGCATCCCATCGAAGTGATTGCTTTTACAGATGAAGAAGGTACCCGCTTTGGCTACGGAATGATCGGCAGCCGCGGTATTGCGGGCTTGCTGAAAGAGGACGAGCTGGTCAGTCGGGACGAAGCAGGGATTTCGATTGCCGAAGCGATGGCAAACGTCGGCCTGGACCCAGCTCAGATCAGCAAGGCAGCGAGAGAGCCTGGCAGCGTAAAGGCGTACGTGGAGCTGCACATCGAGCAAGGAAAAGTACTGGAAAGCCGCGATCTGTCTGTCGGAATCGTCAGTGGGGTAGCAGGTCCGCTCTGGCTGAAGTTCATTCTGGAGGGCGAGGCCGGTCACGCAGGTGCCACGCCGATGAACATGAGAAAAGACCCGTTGGCAGCAGCAGCAGAAGTGATGCTCGTCATCGAGCGCCAGGCAGCTCGTCAGGAAATCAGTGTCGGAACAGTCGGAAAGCTGCAGGTTTTCCCGGGAGGCGTCAACATCATTCCGGGACGCGTAGAATTTACGCTGGACTTGCGGGACGTGGATATTCAGGTGCGTGATCAGGTGGAGCAAGCGATCATGGCCGAAGCAGAAGCGATCTGTGCCAAACGTGGTGTCAAGCTGCAAGTAGAACTGCTGCAGCGGATCAATCCAGCTGTGTGCTCCGAGGAAATTCGATCGGCGATCCAGGCTGCGTGTGCGGCCGAGGGACTCGAGACGATTACCCTTCCAAGCGGGGCTGGACACGATTGCATGCAGCTTACCGAGCTGTGTCCCGTGGGGATGATCTTCGCCAGATCCAAGGATGGTATCAGTCACAATCCGGCGGAGTATACGAGCAAAGAAGATTGTGGGAACGGCGCACAAGTCCTGTATCGTACCGTGCTTTCTTTGGCGAGTGGGAAATAAGCGATAAACGAGAGGCATTTGGAGGAGGAGAAGGAAATGACAGTAGCAGCAGAGCTAAACCAAGCGGTAGAGCAGGTCAAGCAACAAGTAATTGAATGGCGGCGTTATTTGCACCAGCATCCAGAACTGTCCTTTCACGAAGAGAAGACGGCGCAGTTCATCTATGATATCTTGTCGACCTTTGACAATCTGGAGCTCTCACGTCCAACCAAAAACAGTGTCATGGCACGTCTGATCGGCTCCCAGCCGGGCAAGGTGCTGGCGATGCGCGCGGATATTGACGCGCTTGCGATCACGGAGGAAAACACGTTCGATTTCATCTCCACAAACCCGGGTGTCATGCATGCTTGTGGTCATGACGGGCATACCTCCATGCTGCTCGGAACGGCCAAGATCCTGTCTGGCATGAAGGATAAAATCAAAGGGGAAGTGCGCTTTTTCTTTCAGCATGCTGAGGAAATCTATCCGGGCGGCGCAGAAGAAATGGTGCAAGCAGGCGTAATGGACGGCGTTGACCTGGTGATCGGTACCCATCTGTGGTCGACGATGGAGTACGGAACCATCGGGATCTGCCCTGGACCGATGATGGCAGCCCCTGATACGTTCTGGATCAACGTGTATGGGAAAGGCGGTCACGCAGCACTTCCGCATCAAACCATCGACAGCATCGCGATTGCGTCGCAGGTCGTAACCAACCTGCAGCATATCGTCTCCCGCACTACCGATCCATTGGACAATCTGGTGCTCTCTGTGACCAAGTTCGTGGGCGGTACGACGCACAACGTCATTCCGGGAGCTGTAGAAATTTGCGGAACGGTGCGCAGCTTTGACAAAGAATTGCGCGAGACAGTGCCAAAGCTCATGGAGCGTGTAATCAAAGGGATTACCGAGGCGCATGGTGCAACCTATGAATTCACCTATGAATTTGGCTATCGTCCAGTCATCAATGATGCCGAAGTAACCCAGTTGATGGAAGACGTCGTCGTAGAAGCTCTGGGAGCTGAGTGGGTTGATCATATGCGCCCGAACATGGGCGGGGAAGACTTCTCGGCCTTCCAGCAAAAAGCTCCGGGCTGCTTCTTCTACGTAGGAGCAGGCAACAAGGAGAAAGGCATCACCTATCCACATCACCATCCACGTTTTACGATCGACGAGGATGCGCTTGCGGTAGGCGTAAAAATGTTCGTCCATGCTGCGAGAAAAATCGTGATGGAAGTGGAATAAACACGCAGCAACAGTTATGATCAGCCTCCTGTCCTTTGCGACGGGAGGTTTTTTCTTGTCCTTTGGCTATTGCATGCGAAACAGCTTGTGCCAGATCGAGGTTTTGCGCTGCTCGTCCTTCATTTTGGCGAGCTGTACCTTGGCGTCCATGATATCGTTCATCGCTTTCAGCAACCGTCGATCCCGTTCCTTCAGGCTGGAGCGGATATAGGCTTCCTGCTTTTCTACACGTTCTACCAAAGCGTGATGGGCTGCGTCCTGCTGCTGGACGTGAGCGGCAAGGGCATGCAGCTTTTCCTCCCAGTTGTTGGTTTGAACAGGAGCGGGTACGGAGGCAGGAACACTCAACGCAGGAGCGAGTGTGACAGCGGTCTCTTGCTGTGCAAGCATCGGACCATCAGTCACATGATTGACGACCATGAGGGCCGCTTGCTCCTGTGGGAAGAGCTGGTCCTTGGTTAAACGGTAAAAGCGCTGCAGTACGGCAACATCCAGCTGCCTGTACTCCCGCCGGTTTTGGCTGTCTCGCAAAAACCAGTAGCCATGCTGTTCGAGCAGCATGCTCCACTTTCTCAGCGTGCTTGCACCAATCCCCAGCATTTCTGCAACCTCTCTGCCGCTGTACGTGCGTTCCCGTGCCACAAGCTCAATGACATTTCCCATCGTTCATCCCTCCAGTCTTTCTTCCTTCCATCTTCCATACGGTTTCTGGATAGATGGTGGTTTTCCTGTAACGAATCGTGCGACAAATTCCTGCAGTGTTCGTACAAATACCGGCGGACTGTGATGAAAGTCGTGGAATCGGGACAGATGATGTAGGGGTACAAGTACATTTTCTGTCCTTCTCCGCTTTTGCTCTAGTAGGGCTACGCCAAATGTACATAGGATGCTGTAGAAGGAGGGATTGACTATGGCATTTAGTGACCAGGTGAAGAAGCTTCAAGGAAAAAATGTAAGAGTAGAAACGGTACGTGGCAATTTTTTTGGACGACTGGTTGAAGTAAAATCGACGACATTGATCCTCCGCGAGCATGACAATAATCGCAGGACCATTATTCGCGATTCCAAAATTATTGCGGTAACCGAACACGACCCTAACTGCTAAGAGAGTAGACCGGGCATGCTGACAAAGCCTGCATGGTCCCTCGAGCTGTCGAGCAATCGGCAGCTTTTTTCGTACAGTAAGAATTTATAGGATTCTTAGCCAGTATAAGTGCAACTAAGGCTTTGCCAAGGCATGGCGAGATGGCGGCACATTTGCGCCCGTGCAGTGGATTTTATTCCCACCCCCCTTCGTGGTAACATAGTAGGGAGATTGAAAGACTACGAAGAAGGTAGGGGAAACGATGTTAGATGTAAGGTTTCACGGACATTCTTCCGTTCAATTGACTGCAGAAGGACACTCCATCATGATCGATCCGTTCATCACGGGAAATGGTCAGGCGACAACAAAGCTGGAAGACATCCAGGTGCAGTATATTTTGCTGACTCACGGTCACCAGGATCATATTCTGGATGCGGTCGAGCTGGCAAAGGCCAATGATGCGACGATCGTGGCGACGCATGAGCTGGCGACCTACTTGGCTTGGCAAGGCGCCAAAACGATCGGGATGAACCTCGGCGGAACGGTTACGCTACCGTTTGGTAAAGTAAAAATGACCCAAGCCTTCCACAGCTCAGGGGTTGTTTTGGACGATCAAAAACAGATCGTGTACATGGGAATGCCAGGTGGCTTTGTCATTGAAATCGGTGGCAAAACCGTCTACCATGCAGGGGATACAGGTCTCTTCGGCGATATGAAGCTGATTGGTGATCGCCACGATATCGATCTTGCCTTTCTGCCGATCGGTGACCACTTCACGATGGGTCCAGAAGATGCACTGACAGCTGCAGAGTGGGTGAAAGCAGATTATGTGATTCCGATTCACTACGACACCTTCCCACCGATCAAGCAAGATGGCGAAGCGTTTGTAGCAGAGCTGGCGGAGAAGGATATTCGCGGGAAAGCATTGAAGCCAGGAGAATCGTTGCGTTTGTCGTAAGGCACGCGAGCGTGAAAAGCCGTCTTCCTTTGCGAGAGGAAGGCGGCTTCTTTTGTACAGTAAGAATTTATAAGATTCTTAGCCAGTATAAGTGCAACATAGTGAGACTTCGAACGAAGAGAGTTAGCGAGACTTGTGCCCTTTGGGTACTAAGCCTCCACCGCAAAGCTTGGCGGAGCCAAGTTTTCTAATACGGATAAGCATAAGGCTCCATAAAGGGTTCTCCTATGGCATCTGTTCTATAAACCCGACACTAATCGTTTCGCCCGCTTTGCTGCCTCCAGGCGGGTTTCCTCCCAGGACAGGCTGAGAAGCTGACGGCCTTGCATGAGGATCTGACCGTTGACGATGGTCGTGTCGACATCGGCTCCGGTGGCGCTGTAGGCGATCAGGGAGTAGAGGTCGTGCACAGGCTGCAAATGCGGTTTGTTCAGGTCGATGAGAATGAGATCAGCGCGTT
Organism: Brevibacillus centrosporus; assembly: GCF_003710815.1. Classification (GTDB taxonomy): domain Bacteria; phylum Bacillota; class Bacilli; order Brevibacillales; family Brevibacillaceae; genus Brevibacillus; species Brevibacillus centrosporus. The sequence continues at coordinate 64,634 of NZ_RHHP01000003.1, read as the reverse complement.
TTCCGACCTCCAATGTACCTACCTCCGAGTCGATCCTGAGCAGCTTGGCGCTTTCGATCGTCGCCATGCGCATGGCTTGCTCAGCGGGCAGGACGGTTGGATCACCGGCGTCCAGCTTTTGCATCCACGCCGCAGCCTTGATTTCGGCAAACATGTCGAGCGTCGTTGCGCTCCCAGCTCCATCTGTCCCTATACCGACCGTAATTCCCTGCTCGATCATCCCGCGGATGGGAGCGATGCCGCAAGCCAGCTTGAGATTGCTGACGGGGTTATGCGACACCCCGCCGCGCATGCCGCACAAGAGCTTTATGTCCGCCTGTGTGAGGTGAACACCGTGGGCGAGCAGGACGTGATTGCCTGCGAAAAGTCCCAGCTCATGCAAGTATTCCGTTGGCGTCCTTTGATACCGCTCACTGATTTTTTCCACTTCCTCGACCGTCTCTGCCAGATGAATGTGGATCGGGATATTCCGGCTTCGCGCCAGATCGATCACTTCTTTCAAAGGCTGAGGGGGGCAGGTGTAGGGAGCATGCGGGCCGAGCATGGTCGTAATGCGTCCGTCGCCAGCGCCTGTCCAGCTTTCAATGAGATCGAGGGCTTCTTTCATACGCTGCCCACCGTCATCCTCCAGAAAAACGAGCCCGCGAGTCAGCGCAGCACGCATACCGCTGTCCACGACAGCCTGTGCGACAGCATCCATCTGTACGTACATATCAGCAAAGGCAGTTGTGCCGGAAGCGATCATTTCCGCAGCACTGAGCATGGTTCCCCAATAGATGTCTTCCTTGGTCATCCGAGCTTCGGCAGGTAGCATTTTTTTGTCCAGCCAATCCATCAGCTTCAAGTCATCAGAAAAGCCGCGCAGCAAGGACATCCCGGCATGGTTGTGGGCGTTGATCAGCCCGGGCATCGCGACCTTGCCAATCCCGTCGATGACATGATCCGCCTGTTCATCGATGGATGCTGCGATGCGGGTGATGTATCCGCCTTCGATGAGCAAGTCTCCGAAGAATGGCTGGTCTCCCCGGACCATTGTGAGGATCTGGCACCCTTTGATTACGAAACGTTTCCTGCTATTCATATGAAAAATCCTCCTTCATTCACGTTCTGGTACTGAGCGTAAGGCTCCACGTGACGGAAAGGTCAAGAGGGAGAATCGACAGAGAAGTCATTATTTTCCTACTTTTGAAATATTGTTTATTAGATAATGGTTGACTAAAGAAATATTGCTTCATAAAATGAGAGGTAAGATCTGGAGAAAGCGGTGTCATTTATGCTAAATGGGGGTCTTGTCAGTCTACAAGCGATATTGGACGAGTTGAAGCCATCTGAGAGAAAAGTGGCTCAGTTCATTCTGGCTCATCCAGAAGACGTAGTAAAACTGTCTGTGCAAAAGCTGGCGGAGCTGAGCGGCGTATCCGAAGCGACCATCATTCGACTGGCTCGATCCTTGAATATGAAAGGCTACCAGGAGCTCAAGCTGCGTATTGCAGGTGATTTGAACAAGCAGACATCCGCAGTCGGCAGCTACCAGGAAATCATGATGGAGGGCTCGGTCGATTCCATCATGCAGGCCGTAAGCTGGAATAATATCCAATCGATCCAGGATACCCTGTCTGTTCTGTCCAGTGAAGAAGTCATGCGGGCTGCTGACGCTTTGTCCCGGGCGCGGAAGATTGACGTGTATGGTGTAGGGGCATCTGCGGTAATCGCTGACGATATCAAACAAAAGCTTTCCCGCATCAATCTGTGGTGCGAAGCCTATTCCGATTTTCATGCCCAATTGACTTCTGCCGTCAATTTGACGGAGCAGGACGTGGCATTTGGCATTTCCTACTCCGGCCAAACGGAGGATATTATCCAATCACTGACGGAGGCCAAGCAACAGGGGGCGACGATCATCAGTCTGACGAAGTTCGGCTCATCGCCTGTGGCGGATTTGGCAAGTATTCGGCTGTTTACCAGCTCGGTCGAGAAAAGCGTGCGCAGCGGCGCAATGGCATCGCGGATTGCTCAGCTGAATGTAATCGACATTTTGTTCATCGCCATGGTCAGCCGCAAGCAGGAGGACGTCATTTTGCTGTTGGAAAAAACGCGCGTAGCTGTGAGTCGGACAAAACGCTCATCCAATTGAGGGGGAAGAGGCTATGGACGATGTGAAGGATTTGCTGCAGGAGTGGGTGGACAAAGGGTGGCTTCCAGGAGCAGCCCTGCGCGTCTTGCAGGGGAGTGAGCTAGCCTTCTCCTGCGATGTAGGCACTACAAGTGTGGATAAAAGCCAGCCAGTCACACGAGAGACGCTGTACGATCTGGCTTCCCTGACGAAGGTAACGGCGACGCTGCCAGCCCTCCTGCTCTTGCTGCAAGAAGAGAAGATCCGATTGGAGGACCCGATCGGATATTTCTTTCCCGATTGCCCTACTGACAAAAAGGCAATCACCATTGCTCAGCTGCTTACCCATACGTCCGGTCTTCCTGCCGACCTCGAGGAGCGTACGCGCAAAAGCCAAATTCTGCTGCCAGACCTGCTGTATCAGCAGAAGCTTCTCCAAGAACCCGGAAAAAAGGTCATCTACAGTGATCTGGGGATGATCTGGCTCGGCCTTTTGATTGAAAAGGTAACGGGTGTGCGGCTTGATCAGTTTGTGACCCAGCGCGTCTTCGCGCCGCTTGGGATGAATCATACTCTTTATTGTCCGAATAATCATTCTATAAAAAATATTGCCAATACAGAGTTTGATTCACTCACGGGGGCGTACATCGTCGGAGAGGTTCACGACGAGAAGGCCTTCGTGATGGGCGGAATCGCCGGACATGCCGGGCTGTTTGCGACAGCAGACGATTTGGCTCGGTACGCACAAAGCTGGATGGACGAGGATCGCGCCATCATCAGCAAAGAGTGGCGAGCGGCTGCTATTCGCTGTCAGACACCTGCAGGAACAGAGCGCAGAGGGTATTGCTGGCAGTCCAACGATCCCAGCCATCCTCTCAGCTGCGGTTCTACCTTTCATCCGGACAGCTACGGTCACACCGGATTTACAGGAACGAGCATCTGGATCGACCCTGTACACGAGTGGGCCGTCATTTTTCTTACAAACGCAGTACATCTAGGGCGCGATAATCAATTGCGGCGGCTGCGGCCAATGATTCACGATGCAGTCACAGCCCACTTAAAGCGGGCTTGACTTGATAGAGCATGAGTCACAATAAGGCATGAGAAAAATGGGGGAGGGTTAGGTATGAAGCGATTTCGGTTACACACAGCAGCATCAGTCGTGCTCGCAGCTGCCCTGGCACTGACAGGCTGCAGTGGTGGCGGAGGAAACGAGGCGAAGCCATCAAGTGATCCAGGAAACAACTCAGGGGGGAATCAAGCAGGGGGAGGCCAGCAGGTCACATTGTCCATGCATAGCTGGCGTGTGGAGGACACAGAGGGCTATGCCAAGCTCATTGCTGCATTTGAGGCAGAGAATCCGAATATCAAGATTGATTTCAAGCCTTTCAAGGCAACGGAGTACAACACGATCTTAAACACGGCACTGCAAAGCGACAGCGGTCCTGACATCCTGCAGCTCCGCCCGTATGCGACAGGTGCTGCCCTGGCTACAGCCGGATATTTAGAGCCGCTCGACAACCTTCCTGGCATCAGCAACATTCCGAAAGAGGTACTAGCGGGTGCGACAGGCAAAGATGGAAAAGTATACGGAGTTCCGCTGACGCTCAGTACTACACAGTTCTTCTACAACAAAAAAATCTTTGACGACAACGGTGTGAGTATACCGAAGAGCTGGGATGAGCTGATTGCTGCCTCAAAAGCTCTGAAAGAAAAAGGCATCATCCCCATCTCCTTTGGAGCAAAAGAAGGCTGGCTGCTTTCCCTGAGCCACGGTGTCATTGCACCCGCGAGCTTTACAAATGGCTACATGGACAAATTGTTAAAGGGCGAAAGCGACCTGAAGAGCCCAGAATTCCTCAAGTCTATTCAACGCATGCAGGAACTGATTCCTTATTTCCCGGAAAATTTTGTTGGGCTTGAGCTAAATGATATGCGGACTTTGTTTGCCACTGGCAAAGCTGCCATGTTTATCAACGGAAGCTTTGAAATGGAAGGGATCAAGAAGCTGAATCCGGACTTGCAGCTGGACTTTTTCCCGATGCCTACGGATGATGGCAAACAGGTCATCACGACATGGGTAGATGGCTCTTACGCGGTGAACGCAAAATCGAAGCACAAGGCGGAAGCGTTGAAATTCATGGAGTTTATGACTACCAAAAAGTTTGGTGAATTGTATGCGAACCAGTTCAAAATGATCAGCCCGATTCCGGGAGTATCCGCAGAGGATCCACTCGTAAACCGACTGACAGAGCTGACGCAAACAAACGCGACTCCTTACTTGATGATCGTTCATTTCTCGGAAGGCAATCCAACAACCAAGAAAACGTTGGAGAATGCCCTTCAGGGGATGTACCTGAACAAATTGACACCGGAGCAGGTCGTGGATGAAGTACAGAAATCGGCCGCAACGTGGTTTGAACCGTTTAAAAAATAAGGGCGCTTGGGTAGGATGCGGAGGGGAGAGCTGGCTTTTCCCTCCGTCTCTACAGAAAGGGGTGGGTACCATCGCTACAGACAGTCAATCCATCCGGCCAAAGAGACGAAGAAGCTGGTTGATCCACCTGTTTCCGCTTCCGGCTCTGGCCATTTATCTCGTTTTTCTGGTCTACCCGATTTTTTCTGCCTTTGTTTACAGCTTGTACGATTGGCAAGGGATCAAGCGCGGTGCGTTCATTGGTCTAAAAAACTTTGCAACCTTGTTCACGGTGGAGCCCTTCAATGAAATGTTCTGGAATGCATTGAGCCATAACGTCCTGTATTTCGTGGTTGAGATGGTGGTACAAAACGGGATTGGCTTTATGCTAGCCTTCTTTATTTACCGGAAAATTCGCGGCGCAGGATTTTTAAAGATCGCCTATTTCATGCCACGCCTGTTGTCTGTGATCGTCATCGGATTTTTGTGGAAGCTGATTTTTAATCCGAACTACGGTGCGTTAAACAGCGTGCTGACGAGCGTCGGGCTCGCGGACTGGGCGAAGCCGTGGCTGGGAGACCCGGATACGGCTCTGATGGCCATCATCCTCGTCAACTGCTGGTTCGGTGTCGGTTTTGCCATGCTGATCTTTCTGGCGGGGCTGCAATCTATTCCGGAGGAGCTGATCGAGGCAGCGAGGCTGGATGGAGCTAGAGGCTTGACGATGCTCTGGAGGATCATTCTGCCGCTGTGCATGCCTTCGATCACCATTATGACTGTCTTTACGTTTATTCAGGCCTTCGAAGCCTTCGAGCTGGTATACGCGATGCAAGGATCCATGGGGGAACCATTTTATTCTACGGACACACTGGCTGTCTATTTTTACCGCATGGCGTTCGGAGGCAGTGGTGGTGCAGGGGAAACCGCCCTCGGTCTTGGCTCGGCGCTGGCTGTCGTACTGTTCATTATCGTAGCATCGGTGTCGGCGATCTCCGTCTACCTGATGCGCAAGCGTGAGGTCCAGCATTGAGACGTACTGCTTGGCGAGAAAGGGGGAGATCCATTTGAAAACGAGCATGGGTGGCAAAGCCGTGCAATACGTGGTCGCGTATCTGTTTATGTTGGTAGCACTATATCCGATCGTCTTGATGGTTGCCTCCTCGTTCAAAACAAATATGGAAATATTTACAAGCCCACTGTCGCTGCCGAAAGCGTTCAGCTTTGAGACGTACCAAAAGCTGTGGGAAGTCGTTCCTTTTGCTGACTTTCTGTGGAACAGCATCTTCGTCAGCCTGATGTCTGTCCTTTTGATCACGATCTTTTCAGCCATGGCTGCTTTTTACCTGGCGCGCTTTTCCTTCAAGTGGACAGCCGCGCTCTACTTCGTGTTTCTCCTGGGACTGATGATTCCGGTCAAGCTGGGGATTGTGCCGTTGTTTCTATTGATGAAAAGCTTGAGCTTGCTCAATTCCCTCTGGTCGCTCATCCTCATTTACACGGCGAGCGGGATTCCAGTGGCGGTTTTTATTTTGACCGGTTTTTTCCGAACGCTGCCCGTAGAGCTGGAGGAGGCGGCGCGAATCGATGGCTGCAACAACTTTCAAGTCTTTTGGCGCGTGCTTTTGCCGTTGATACGTCCTGCGCTGGCAACGGTTGTCATCATCAACTTCATCCACGCCTGGAACGACTTTTTCTTTCCCTTGATATTCATCCAGGAAGATACCTTAAAAACGATTCCGGTTGGCATGATGGTGTTGTTTGGCGAGTATGAAACGGACTGGAGCCTGCTGTTTGCGGGACTCACGCTGTCTGCGTTGCCGATGATCGGCGTGTTCCTCATGGCGTCCAAGCAGTTCATGGAGGGGTTGACAGCTGGTGCAGTCAAATAATCAATCGCAATGGTTTATCGCGCTTGATGGCGGAGGGACCAAGACGAGAGCCGCTATTTGCAATGACAAAGGGGAAATCAAGGCAATCGTTGACGGCGAAGCGAGCAATCCGCTCTCTCGCTCCTTTGAGGATGTAGCGTCCACGATTCGCCAGCTTATAAGCGAGGTCATGAAAGACGCAGGGGTGAAAAAAGAAGAGGTAGCAGCGGTCTATCTCGGACTTGCAGGAGCGGATCGTCCAGAAATCACGAAGCGGCTGCAGGCGGAATTTGGAGCCGAATGGGGGGAGCGACTGCTGCTCGACAACGACGCGGTAGCTGCTCTTTACGCGGGAACCTGGGGGGAGCCGGGGATCGTGCTGATCGCGGGCACGGGGTCGATCGCTTATGCGGTCACGCAGCAAGGCAAGAGGTATCGCACAGGTGGCTGGGGCTATCTGGTCGGAGATGAGGGGAGCGGCTTTGACTTGGGTCGCAGGGCAGCAGTTGCCGTGATGCGGGCGTCGGATGGCCGTGGAGCAGAGACGCTGCTCACCGAACTCTATCTCGAGCATTACCAAGTGAGCCGTCCCGAGGAGCTGATTGCCTGCATTTACGGAGCGAGCAATCCCCGAAAGGACCTGGCGGATACCAGCACGCTGGTGGAAAAAGCGGCGAGACTTGGCGATCCGATTGCTTGCGAGCTGATTTCTTTGGCAGCCGATGATTTGCAGGAGCTCGCCTCCGCCTGCCAAAGGAAAATAGAGAGCCTTTTGCCTGTCGTGCTCGCGGGAGGGCTGCTCACGGCGAATACGCGACTGCGCGAAGAACTGCTTCTAAAAGCGACCTTTGAAGCCCGAATTCCAAATGTGGCGCCAGTAGTAGGTGCTCTAGTCGCTGCCATGAAGAGGGCAGGATGGACCATACATGCAGACATCCAACACCAGCTGCAGCTGAGTGGTAGGGTATCAGAAGAGGAGTGAAGGCAGTGGGAGAAAACTTGCACCAACTCCAGACAGAAATGCGAAATGCTGCAAGTGAGCAATTGGATCAGATGTCCACGCTCGAAATCGTGACATTGATGAATCAAGAGGATCAAAAGGTCGCGCAGGCTGTACAGCAAGTGCTGCCGGAAGTAGCGCAAGCGGTTGAGCTGATTGCCGAGGCGTTGAACAACGGAGGGCGCCTGTTTTACATCGGAGCCGGCACGAGTGGCCGACTCGGTGTGCTGGATGCAGCGGAATGCCCGCCAACCTTTGGCACAGATCCTGCTCTCATACAGGGAATTATCGCAGGAGGTCCCGCAGCGCTCACGATCGCAGTAGAAGGAGCCGAGGACTCGCTTGCACTCGGCCAGGAGGACATCCGGGAAAGAGGTGTGCAGGCAGGAGACGTTGTTGTCGGCATAGCAGCGAGCGGTCGAACCCCATATGTCATCGGCGCTTTGGCCGAGGCGAGGGCACGATCTGCTGTCACGATTTCTCTCTCGTGCAATCCCGATTCCGATATTAATCAGGAGGCGGATGTTTGCATCAATCTGTCAGTAGGTCCCGAGGTCGTGACCGGATCGACCCGACTCAAAGCGGGCAGTGCCACCAAGATGGTTCTGAACATGCTGACGACCGCAAGCATGGTCCGTGTAGGCAAAGTATACGGCAACTGGATGGTCAATGTGCAGGCGACCAATCACAAGCTAAAGGAAAGAGCAAAACATATTGTCATGCAGGTCACAGGGGTCGACTATCCAGAAGCAGAGCGCCTGATTACAGAGGCAATGGGGGACGTCAAGCTGGCAATCGTGATGCAAAAATCAGGCTTGCCTCGCGCTGAGGCAGCGGAAAGACTGCAGCGCGCAGGCAGCAAGGTTCGTCCCGCAATCGAGGATGTGCTAGGCGAGCAAGGATCGGCCTGATCCTGACATCGCCGCAGAGGTTAGTGAATGCCATGATACTTGTGTTCATGGCGAATATTACGGCAGCGGGGATATCGGTTTCGGTTTCTTCATTCATCACTTTGAGCATCGGCGCAGGAAAAATAGAAGAGGCCACAGCCTAAGACAGGGATGGGATTTGTATTTGGGGTGGCCGCTCTCTTTTTTTGCTGAGCCGATTCTTCGCGTTTTGGGAGCGATAACGCTGCTTCTCGCCGTTCAGAAGAACTCTCTCCCTATTCAATAGGATTTTTCCTGGACGGTCTGATCTGGAAATCTGGCATTCTCTATGTCTATCGAAAATGATTCCAGCATATTTTCCGATGGGAAGGGATGGAAACAGCACAGGGAATAGGGTAATATTGGGTATGAAAGCTGGATTGAGAGCGGGTAAGGCTATTTCCTTTACATTGGGGTAGCCGTTTTCTTGTCCCAGGAGGAGGGAAACGATGAGAGACTTGTTGGAGAGTGGCATCAGGAGCGGTCTTTTCTATCGCTCCTTCTTTGACCAATTGGGCCAGGCAGCCTTTCTATTAGATCGGACAGGCATGGTTTTTACCGGCAACCCTGCTTGTAAGTCTTTGACAGGATATGATCCGTGGCAATGGGAGCGCAAGCCATTTTGGAGTTTAGCGATCCCCGAAGAAAGGGAAATGGTGAGATTACAGACCCAGTTTGCCATGGAGGGAAAGCCGCGGCCATTTTGTACGTATTTGGCGCATCAGACTGATTATGCGGTACAAGTGAGCATTACTTTTGATTCGTTCCAAACAGATGGCGAAGTTGTCGGGTATTTTGCGATTGTCCAGGAGATCATGGGCACGAGGAATGACAGCGAGTCGTGTGCGTCTGCGGATTTATCCAAGGAGGGCGTGTTTATTTATCGCTCGGGCAGCTTGCAGTATGCCAATCAGGTCGGTGTGAAGCTGGTAGGTGCTCCGCATTTGAACAGGGTTCTGCAGACGCCCTTTTTCTCGCTGTTTCACCCGCATGACATCCCTGTAGTAGATGATCTGTTGAAGCGGACCGAGCGTGGAGAGACGGTTCATCCTCTCGAGATAGAGTTGATTCGCATGGATGGGATCATGATCGATGCGGAGGTGCTCGGGACGTACGCAGTCATATCGGGGAAGCCGTCTTGTTATTTGTTAATCCGCGATATTACCGAGCGGAAAAGGGCGCAGGAATTTTTGCAAAACTCGGAAAAGCTTGCTTTAGTAGGGCAGCTGGCTGCGGGGATTGCACATGAAATACGTAATCCTTTAACATCCTTAAAAGGATTCGTTCAATTGATGCAGAAAGATGGAATGAGAAAAGCTGAATATTTTTCCATCATGAGCTCTGAGCTTGTTCGGATTGAATTGATCGTCAATGAATTGTTGGTTTTGGCAAAGCCGCACGAAGCTGCATTCGAGACTCGTGATTTATCTAACCTGGTCAGTCATGTGGTGGCGTTGCTGGAGACAGAAGCGATTTTGCGAAAAGTAATGATTCAAGTGATCTTTGAGACGGAAATGCCGATGATTCGCTGTGATGAGAATCATCTCAAGCAGGCCTTTATCAACTTTCTGAAAAATGGGATAGAAGCGATGCAGGGGGGCGGAGAGATCGTCGTGCGCCTGCGCTGCGAGGACAACCGAGCCGTGATCCGCTTCGAGGACAACGGGGTAGGGATTCCCCCTCATCAGCTGGCGAGGCTGGGCGAGGCCTTTTTTACCACTAAGGAGTCAGGTACGGGCCTCGGCTTGATGGTCAGCCGTAGAATTATTGAAAACCACAGGGGGACTCTGCGGCTGACGAGTGTTCTCGGACAAGGGACTACGGTTGAAGTGTCCTTGCCTGTTCATGGATAAGCAGAACAGGGGATGAGAGATGGGGAGGGAGGAGCGAAAAATGGCTGATCATGCTGGGAAAAAGACAGTTCTGACAGCGGGCTTTGCCCAAATTCCAAAAGGAACCTCCCTCTATGAAGTTTCCACCATGATAGGCTGTGTACTCATTATTGACATGGATCATGATGTGATTTGCGATGCTAGCTTTACATTTGTCATGGACAAGACGAGCGAGTTTCTCGTTGCACTGCTGATAGGAAAATCTGTAGCAGGAGGCATGCAGGAAATAACGCAAGTCGTGCAGGAGCGATTTCTGGCACCAGGTCAGGGGGCTGTTTTGCAAGCGATCCGTGCTGCTGTCGAGCGATATCATGAGAAAAAAATGTAAGCTACCCAAGCCGGAGGGGTGTACATGCATGACGACTTCGCTGTAAGAGAAGCATATGCACGGCAGTTGTTGGAACGTTATAGCCAATGGCTGAGCCGTATCGAAGAAGTGGATTGCCGGGAGATCGAAGCGGTCGCAAGTGAGCTGGAAGCGATTCTCTCCAAAGAGGATAGCCGTCTTCACGGGACCGTCATGAAGCAGATCGGGGAGCTGCAAGGTAGAGTGACCGAGATGCTGTGGATATCGGAGCACATGAAGATCTTGCACGATCTCAGCCACATCTTTGCGAAAACATTTGAAGAGAGCAAGATTTTATGGAAAGCATTTGAGCTAGTCTCCAGAGTCATGCGGGCGGATGCTTTTTTCATCGCCTTTTTTGACGAGGGAGACAGCGAGATTCGCATACCGATCAGCATCGATAGCGGGATAAACTACGGGCCGATCACCGTTCCGTACGGACAAGGAATGATCTCTCATGTCATCGATACGAGGCAGACCATTCACATCCGATCCAGGGCAGAGGAGCCGAGCGAACCGGAGATGATTCGCTGGGGCAGCCCGGAAATCGACACCAGCACGTGTATTTTTGTTCCTCTCATGCTGGGGAATCAGGTGAAGGGTGTCATTTCCGCGCAGTCCTATCGGGAGTTCGCGTACAAAAAGGAGCATGAGGAGCTGCTCAAAATCATTGGCTTCCAGGTAGCCAGTGCGATCGAGACAGCGAGATTGTACGAGCGCGTGTATCAGATGTCGTTTATGGATGAGCTGACGGGGATCTGTAATTACCGAGCTTTTCACAATGAGCTGGAAAAGCTGCTTGGCGAGGACGGTTCCTCTGTTGCTTTGATCATGCTTGATTCCGATAACTTGAAATCGGTAAACGATCAGTATGGCCATCATTCCGGAGACGAGCTGATCAGGCGTATCGCGGAGGCAATGAAGGTGAACCTGGGCAACAGGGACTCCGCTTATCGCTATGCGGGAGATGAGTTTATGCTCCTCTCGCCGGGAGCTACCCTGAAAGAGGCAGAGGAAAAGGTACAGGCGATTCGAGATTATCTGCACGCGCATCCACTCGTGCTGGAGGACGGCGTTATTCCGATTGGCGTGAGTGTGGGAATCGCCCGTTTTCCGGCTGATGCAAACACGGCTGACGGCTTGAAGCGAGCTGCCGACGAGGCTTTATACCGCTCCAAGCGCAGAGGAAAGAACTGCACGTCCGTATTTGCAATCGGTTCCTAGACGAAAATCACAGATCCTGCCAGCTTTGCATAGGGGGAGATGCGCCTTGCGAACTGGTCGTATGCTGGGAAGCTTTTCAAATTAGGTAGGACGTACAAGTAAATCTCACATAAATAGGAGAATCCGTTGCCAGAAAAGGCAACGGATTTTTTGCGTTCGGATAAAAAGGTTCATACAGAGCGTACAGAAAGGGTCATGAAATCTTTACAACCATTTTTTTAGTTGGTAGCAACCTACCATTTTTCTTTGAGATCAGGAAAAAAAAGGCTCAAGCATATGTACCTAATTACAAAAAGTTCTGGTACGGATGGCAGGGGAGGTTGCAGGACTTACCGCCAAAAAACGTAGGACAATTTGGGTTATTGCGATGGAATATTACATTTTGGTTACAACATTCACAAAAGCATAATAGTGATTTCAGCTTATGGGAAGGCTTTTGTCCCTATGTTTACAATGACTATGTCGGTAGGCCCGCTGATTTGATCAGAAGCGCTAGGCGATGAATCGGAGGTTGACGGGTGTGAAACAAAAGAAAAGTCGCGTGAAATGGGTGAGTCTCACCGTCTTGATGGTGGCAGGCATAAGCTATCTCTGGTGGTATTGGGATAGCAGCCGCGTCGAGAGTATGGAGTCAGCAAGCGGGTTCCATATGAAATTCCGCACCACGGGAGACCAGATTGAAGTTTATCAAGATCAGAAATGGCAGCCGTTTTTTGTAAAAGGGGTGAATTTAGGGGCATCGTTACCCGGTCATTATCCCGGTGAGCTGCCAATTACAAAAGAAGATTACCTGCGCTGGTTCGCCATGATTGACGAGATGGGAGCCAACGTCATCCGGGTGTATACAATTCATCCTCCTGCTTTCTATGAAGCACTGGTTTCCTACAATCGCCAAAAGGAGGGAGAGCCTCTCTATTTAATGCAAGGGATTTGGAGCCCAGAGGAGATGCTCATCGAAAAGAAGGACGCCTACCTGCCTGAGATTCGAGAGGAGTTTCGACACGAGATTCAGGATGCAGTAGGGGCGGTATACGGAGACATTACACTGCCCGAAAAACAAGGGAAGGCAAGCGGGAAATACACGGCAAATGCGGGTCAGTATCTCATCGGCTGGCACACAGGAACGGAATGGGATCCCGTGATGGTGCAGAATACGAACAAGCTCCATGCCAAGTCAGCATCCTATCAAGGTGCCTATTTCCGAACTACGGAGCAGTCTACTGCATTTGAAGCATGGCTGGCCGAGATGGTAGATACGGTTGCAAAAGAGGAGAGCAAGCAAGGCTGGCAGCACCCGATGACCTTCACGAATTGGGTAACAACCGATCCGCTGTCTCATCCGGGAGAGCCGCTCTACCAGGAAGACCTGGTTAGTGTAGACCCTACGCACGTAAAGGCGGCTTCGTGGGAGGCGGGCTACTTCGCTTCCTATCACGTTTATCCGTACTATCCAGACTTGTTCAGACACGATACAGCGCTGCAGCAGGTGAAGAACGAGGCAGGAGAGATCGATACCTACAAAGCTTATTTACGCCAATTGAAAGCCTATCACAAAGATCTGCCCATTCTGGTGACGGAGTTCGGTGTTCCTGCCTCCTGGGGAATCGCACATTTGGGCAACCTCGGGCGAGATCAAGGCGGACATACCGAAAAGGAGCAAGGCGAGATTAATGCAGCCTTGCTGAAGGAAATCGGCGAGGAAGGCTACGCAGGCGGAATCGTGTTTGCATGGCAGGATGAGTGGTTTAAAAAGACCTGGAATACGATGCGCTTTGAGCTGCCGGAGGATCGCCGTTCCTTTTGGGTCAACGTGCTGACGAACGAATCGCTGTTTGGAATTTTGGGAATGTACCCAAACAAGGATGGTGTGCTGAACATCGATGGGGAACGATCGGACTGGGACAAGCTGCAGCCAGAGGAAAAGCAGAAGCTCAACCTCTCCCTTCCAGGTTTTGAGGAAATATGGATGGCGCACGACGAAGGCTATGTCTATCTGATGGCGCAGCTGGATCATTCGTTTGATCCGCAAAAGGAACAGCTCTACTTCGGGGTAGACACAACGCCAGGCGGAAATCGCCACGCACCGGAGCTCGGCGGGACCAAGCTCGATGAAGGGCTGGAGACGCTCATCCGCTTGGGGAAGGACGACGAGAGTGAGGTGCGGATCGCCTCCAACTACGATTTCCACACGCGGCTTTACGGAAAAGCGTACGGAATGCTTCCTCTCAAAGAAGAGGAGCAGCGAGATGACTCCGGGGTGTTCAAACCGTGGAAGCTGGCGGTGGGACTTGAGATGGAGCCGCCAGATAGCAAAAAATACTACCCGATGGAAGAAGTAGATGCAGGGAAGCTGCTGCAAGGGACATCCAATTCCGAAGATCCCAACTACAACTCGTTGGCAGCGTGGCAAGCAAAAGGCAAGGTCGTGGAGATGCGCGTGCCGTGGATGCTCCTCGGTTTTACGGATCCGAGCTCGCTTGCGGTCATGAGCTATCAGGGAGAAGGCAAGACGTTCAAAACAGTGACGACGAAAGGAATTCGTGTCTTGCCGTGGATTGTCAATCGGGAGAAGCCGCAGACGACGAGTCTGCCAGAGTCGCCGAATCCGTTTCGGGTCACCGAGCTTCCTCTCTATTCGTGGCCGACATGGGAGCAAGTACGCTATCACGAACGTAAGAAGCAGAGCTACTCGATCCTGCAAAAAGCTTATCGCGAAATCAAGCCGTCCATCTTGCAAAAGTGATAGAGGAGTGTGAAAGAGGTGCAAACACCATTCGCGACGGCATACGTATTTCTGTACGTGCTGTGTGGGGTAACCACGCTAGGTCTGATCGTTCTGTTCGGACTGAAGCTGCGCAATATAGCGGCAGAGAAACGAACCAAGCGCATTTTGGCTGAATATGAGGATTACTTTGTTTACCTGCAGGCTCATGGAGAAGAGGAAGAGCGCCTGCATACACCCTATGGCAAATTGGAGCAGAAAGAGAAGCGAATCATCCAGAAGAAGCTGTTTGAGCTGATGGAGTCCTTCACGGGCGTGCATCGTCAAAAGCTCGCAGCGCTTTGCGAGGATATGGGGCTGGTAGAGCTTGATTTGAAGCGACTGGATGGGACGTGGAAATGGACGCGAGTGGATGCGGCCTACAATCTGGGAGTCATGCGCTCCCAGCGGGCTGTACCTGGCTTGCTGCAGCTTTTGGAAAAGCTCGAGTACGATCCCAGCCTGTTTATTGTGGCGCGAGCGGTCGCCAAGTGCGCGCGCAGCCAAAACGATTTGGGGGACATGATCCGGCAGCTTGTGAAGCATCGAAAAAACTGCCATCAGCTGATCGTCGATATCCTGAGTGAATCCGAGCTGGATACAGGGAAGCTGCTTATCGCCCTGCTGCAGGAGACAGATGCTGATCTGATCGAGATCGGGCTGATCGGCCTTTCAGTGCACAATCCATCCGATGTGGAGCCTTATTTGCACAAGCTCGTACATGCCCAGGAAAAAGAGGTACGGATCAAAGCGGTCAAGCTGCTGTGCAAAGATTCGCGCCTGCTGACAGACAAGCGCGTGCGAGAGTTTTTGGCGCACCAGGATTGGGAGATCCGGGCAGCGGCAGCTAAAGCCATCGGTGCACACGGGCTATCCGCCCATATCCCTTCGCTGAAAAAGGCAGTAGGCGATTCCAACTGGTGGGTCAGCCATCACAGTGCCTACTCTTTGGCACAGCTTCAAGTGGCAGGCTTTCAGGCACTTTGCGAGATTTTGCAGGAGGGCCGCTTTGGGAGACATCTGGAAATCGCTCATCAGGTTGCCTTGGAGGAGCTGGAAAAAGCGAAAATGCAGCTGGAGCTTGCCGATCAGGAAAAACAGCTGCAATACAATCTAAAGCTGCATCTCTATCAGAGCTCGAGACGAAAAACGATCTCGCCCGTGCAGGCGATGCAAAGATAAGCAGGAGGGGAGGAAGCTATGCGGGATTTTTTGCTCTACTACGGCATGTTCGCCGTCTACTATGTAATCGCGATTAACTCGCTGTACTTCATCATCATGATGTTCTCCTTCAAGAACATCCTCGGGATCTTGAAAAGCTCCGTCTATTCTAGGTTTCAGAAGCTGTCAGGCTCGGAGCATGTTCCACCGATTTCGATTCTCGTACCGGCTTACAATGAGGAGCTGACCATCATTGAAAATGTTCGGTCGCTGCTGGCACTCAACTATCCGCGGTACGAGGTTATCGTCGTCAATGACGGATCGAAAGACGATACGCTGCAGGTGCTGACTCGTGAGTTCAAGCTGGAAGCATCGGCGCATATGCCGATACAGCCACTGCTGCAAACGTCGAACATCCGAGGGATTTACCACAATCCGGCTTACCCCAATCTATATTTGATCGACAAGGAAAACGGGGGAAAGGCAGACTCGCTGAACGCAGGGATCAACCTGTCTCACTATCCGCTGATCGCTTCGATCGATGCCGATTCCTTGCTGGAAAAGGATGCGTTGATTCGGATCGCCAAGGTCTACATGGAAAATCCGGAAGAGACGGTCGCGATTGGCGGAGATATCCGGATCGCCAATGGCTGCAAAATCGAAGACGGCGTAGTCAGCGACATCCGTTTGCCCGACAAGTTTTTGCCGATGATGCAGTCAGTCGAATACCTCAAAGCGTTTCTCGGAGGACGGATCGGTTGGAGCGCGATCAACGGCTTGATTATCGTGTCAGGGGCCTTTGGCGTCTTCCGCAAAGATTACGTCATCAAAGTCGGCGGCTATCGTGAAGGCTATCCGGGTGAAGACATGAACATCATCATCAAGCTGCATAAATACATGCTGGAAAACAAACTCCCTTATCGCGTCGCCTTCTGCCCGGATGCGGTCTGCTGGACACAAGCCCCGGACTCGTTCCGAATCCTGGGAAGTCAACGTCGCAGATGGGGGCGCGGCAATCTGAAAAACATGATCGAGTACGGACAACACATGGTTTTGCGTCCGAAATACAAGTTATTCGGGATGCTTACTTTGCCTTTCAATATCTTGTTTGAGACGCTCAATCCGTACTTCCGCATCACAGGGCTGCTGGCTCTGATCGGCTACACGCTCCTGGACATGACGAATGCAAACGTTCTGGTGCTTTATGGACTGCTGAATGTCATCTACGGCGTACTGTTGGGAGTCGGTGCGCTGCTCCTTGAAGAAATCGCATTTCGCCGCTATCCACGAATTCGGGATATCGTCAAAATGCTTTTCTATACCATCTTGATGTTCTTCGGCTATCGCCAGGTGGGCGTCATCTGGAGATTTTTGGGCCACATCGAATTTCTGCGAAACAACAATTCGTGGGGAACGATGACGCGCAAGAGCTGGCAGGCTGAGGGCAACAAAAATATTTCGAGCTTGGAGGCAAGAGGATGAGTAATCTCGTACCCGCTTTTTTTCAGCTGTTGAGTGAAATGGAAGCGAAACAGACATCGTCAGGGATTATTTTCGTGGCTTGCAGCAATCTCTCGAAGGATGATCTGGAAGTCCTGAAAAATCATTTTGAGCAGGAACCACCTGCAGCTGTGACCCATTACAACTACGACAAGACAAAAAATATACTGGGTGTGTTGCTGGAAGAGCAAAAGCTGGGAACAACCCATTTTCACGCCTTGCGAGTCAAAGACTATTTACGGGAGAAGCAGCTGCTGGCAGGCAGCGTGGCGATTGCGAGCTTTCCCGAAAACGCCCGCACGACTCCACAGATGCTCTTGAAAATGCTGCAGAACCTCGAACAGCAAAAGAGCCAGGGTGAGATCCACATTTTTGATCCTGTATCGGGAGGCAGTGAAAAAGATCCGACGAGTATTCTCTTGGTCAACCCGGATCAAACGGTGAACGACTTTTTGACCATCTATCTGAAGCGCAAAGGCTATCAGGTCATTGTCGCGAGCGATGGGGTGGAAGGCATGCAGAAGTACGAGGAAAGCATGCCGGATTTGGTCATCACCGATCTGAATCTGCCTGTGATGAGCGGCTATCAGCTGATGGAGCGTATCAAGCATGCGGAGAATGACCGCGAAAGTAAAATCGTGATTTTGACAGACAAACGTCTGGAAGAGGATGTTCAAAAATCGTTTGCACTGGGCGCCTCTGATTATATTACGAAGCCTTTTTCCCCCGTGGAGCTGGAGGCGCGTGTAAAACGACTGATTTCCTAAAGAGACAAGGAGTGGGACAACAATGGGAAGATACGAGGAACTGAAACAAAAGATTCAAATGAAAACCGCACAGGTAGGGATTATCGGATTGGGCTATGTGGGACTGCCTTTGGCTATCGAAACGCTCAAAAGCGGCTATCCCGTAACAGGAATCGACCTGGATGCGAGAAAGATAGAGAATCTGAAGGCAGGAATCTCGCATGTTCAGGATATCACCAATGAAACGCTGCAGGAGTGCATGACACAGGGAAGATTCCTTCCTACGACGGACTACAGTATTCTGGCAGACCTGGATGCCGTCAGCATTTGCGTACCGACTCCGCTCAGTCCCAATCAGGACCCGGACACTTCCTATATCATCCATGTCGTCGACCAGATCAAGACGTATATGAGACAGGGCCTGCTGATCACACTCGAGAGCACCACCTATCCGGGTACGACAGAGGAATTGATCCAGCAGGAGTTCGAAAAGCTCGGCTACGAGGCAGGAGTAGACTTCTTCCTCTGCTACTCGCCAGAGCGCGTCGATCCGGGCAACCGCTCGTTCTCGACACACAACACACCCAAAATTATCGGAGGAACCACTCCGAAATGCATCGAGCTGGGGACGATGCTGTACGGCAACCTCGTCAAAACAGTCGTACCGGTTTCCTCCCCGAAAGTGGCGGAAATGTCCAAGCTCTTGGAAAACACGTTCCGCAGCGTCAACATCGCGTTCATGAACGAAATGGCGATGATGTGCGACAAGATGGGGATCAACGTCTGGGAAGTAATCAAAGCGGCATCCACGAAGCCATTTGGCTTTATGCCGTTCTACCCGGGACCGGGAATTGGGGGACACTGCATCCCGCTCGACCCGATGTATCTGTCCTGGAAAGCTAAAGGCTTCCGCTTCCACAGCCAGTTTATTGAAATCGCACAGTCGATTAATGACAATATGCCAGACTATGTCCTGAACAAGACGGGTCAGGTACTCAATATTTACGCGAAAGCAATCAACAGCTCTCGCATTTTGATTCTGGGTATGGCGTACAAGCCAGACATAGACGATCTGCGCGAGTCGCCGGGATTGGAAGTCTATGAGCTCTTCGCGAAAAACGGGGCGAAGGTCGATTATTTTGACCCGTATGCCCAAAGCTTCCGAGACAAGGAAGGGCGAGTCGTCCAGTCCATCGAGAACGACCCGGAAGCCTTCAAGAAGTACGATTGCATGGTTTTGATCACGAACCATCGTTGCTTTGACTATCAGGCGCTCGCTGATTTGGGAGTGGCGATCATTGATACCCGCAATGCCTTTGACGGAATCACCAACCCGAACATTTACAAGCTGGGAAATCCAGTTGCGATCCGTCAGGAAAAAGAAGTCGTCAGCATGCTCGCGTAAAGCATGGGAGCTTTTCACTAGGAAGCTTGGAAAAGGGAGGATTGCGTAACATGTGTGGAATTATGGGATATATCGGCAACAGAGAAGCACAATCCATCTTGATCAATGGACTGAAAAAACTGGAGTACCGCGGCTATGACTCAGCAGGGATAGCCGTGTGCGACGGGGAGAATATCTCGATTTGCAAAGCCAAAGGACGCATCGATGTGCTGGAGGAGCAAGCCGGGAAATCCGTTCTCCAGGGAGCGATCGGCATCGGGCATACACGCTGGGCGACACATGGCCGTCCGTCTGATGAAAACTCGCACCCGCATTTTGACCAATCCGGAAAATTTGCGATCGTGCATAACGGCATCATCGAAAACTACTTGGATCTCAAGCAGGAGCTGGAGGAGCGAGGCGTCGTCTTTACCTCGCAGACGGATACCGAGGTCATCGTCCATCTGCTCGCCGAGGCTTACGACGGAGATATCGTTTCCACTGTACAAAAGGTGGCAGCAAAGATTCGCGGCGCATACGCACTGGGCGTCATGACGGAATATGAGCCGGACAAGCTGATTGCGGTACGGCTCGCCAGCCCGTTGATCATCGGGGTAGGAAAGGGCGAAAATTTCATCGGTTCGGATATTCCTGCTGTCCTGGAGCATACACGCGATGTCTACGTCCTCGAGGATGGCGATCTGGCTATATTGACCAAGGATTCGGTCCAAGTCATGAGTCTGGATACAAAGGAATGGATCGAACGTGACCTGATGCGGATCGAGTGGGACAAAGAGCAGGCGGAAAAGGATGGCTACGAGCACTACATGCTCAAAGAGATTCATGAGCAGCCTCGCGCTTTGCGCAATACGATGACGGGACGCATCGACCAGGGGTGCCAACGCATTTTGTTCCCGGATCTGGGATTGTCCACGGAAGGAATCAAAGAGATTGAGAAAGTTTACATAGTAGCTTGCGGCACAGCCTATCATGCGGGAATGATCGGCAAGCATGTTATCGAGAGCTTGGCGCAAATTCCGGTAGAGGTAGATGTAGCATCCGAGTTTCGCTACAGACGCCCCCTTTTCAAAGGGAAGAGCCTCACGATCGTCGTCAGCCAGTCGGGAGAGACGGCGGATACATTGGCGGCCTTGCGGGAAGCGAAACGCCACGGCTCGAGCATTCTGGCGATTACCAATGTCGTAGGCAGCTCCATTGCACGGGAAGCCGACCACTTGATCACGACGAATGCCGGTCCGGAAATCGCCGTGGCATCGACAAAAGCGTATACCTCGCAGCTGATCGCTTTTTATCTACTCGGGCTTTATTTGGCACAGGAGAAAGAGACGCTGCCTGCACAGGAGAGACAGACTTTGATCAGCGCTTTGCAAAAGCTGCCTGATCAGGTGGAGCAGGTGCTGGCTAACGCAGAGGGCATCCACTCTTTCGCTCACTCGATCAAGGACGAGGGTCATCTGTTTTTCATCGGCCGTGGCTTGGACTATGCGGTCTCTCTGGAAGGCTCCTTGAAGCTGAAAGAAATCTCCTACATTCACTCGGAAGCGTACGCAGCCGGAGAGCTGAAGCACGGAACACTCGCCCTGATCCAAGAGGGGACAAGAGTGATTGCGTTGTCTACGCAAGCGGAGCTTCACGAGAAAATGGTCAGCAATATTACGGAAGTGAAGGCGCGTGGAGCAAACGTGCTTGGAATCGCACTCGAAGACAACGTGGAGCTGCATCGATCTGTGGATGATGTGTGCTTGATCCCTTCGACAGAATCGCTGCTTACCCCGGTCCTGAGTGTGATTCCTTTGCAGCTCATCTCTTACTACACCTCGGTTGCTCTGGGAAATGACGTGGACCGTCCACGAAACTTGGCCAAAAGTGTAACAGTCGAATAGCCACTCTCGTCCTTACTCTCAATGAAGGACGAAAAGGAGGACATGGCAAATGAGCACCTCGAATCGGACGTTGAATCAGGAAGTTTTGCTGGAGATCATGCTCCAGGCCTATCAGCTGGGCGTGCAGAGGAAAGACATCAACCTGGGAATGATGATTGACAATTTAACTTACGAATTGAAGCCTTACTTCGAGCATGACGTTCAGCTTCGCCCCTATCGAAAAGGCGAGCTGGACGGAACGGAGGGAATCGGATGAATATATATGCAATCGTACTCGCAGCAGGAAAAGGAACGCGCATGAAGTCAAGCTTGTACAAAGTCATGCACCCCGTGTGCGGCAAGCCGATGATCGAGCACGTTGTCGCAGCAGTAGAAGACCTTGCTTTCCACAAGCCGGTCGTCGTGATCGGTCACGGGGCAGAAGCCGTGATGCATCAGCTCGGCAACCGGGTCCAGTACGCCCATCAGCAAGAGCAGCTGGGAACGGCGCATGCGGTTTGGATGTGCCGAGAGGCTTTGGAAAAACAGGACGGCATGACGATCGTGCTGAATGGGGATACGCCACTCGTACAAAAAGAGACATTGAATCAGCTCCTTTCCTATCATCAGGAGAGGGGCGCTGCTGCAACGGTGCTGACCGCCATCGTGAATGACCCGACTGGCTACGGACGGATCATCCGGGACGAGAGTGGAAATGTCCGACGGATTGTGGAAGAAAAAGATGCTACCTTAGGCCAAAAAAAGGTCTGCGAAATCAGCACAGGCATCTTTTGCTTCGACAATCGCAAGCTGTTTGAGACCATTCCGCAAGTATCCAACGATAATGCGCAAGGAGAATACTATTTGCCGGATGTTTTGGCGATCCTGCAGGAGCAAGGCTGCCTGATCGGAGCGTATGCGGCTGCCAATCCGGATGAAGGGGCAGGCGTTAATGACCGCATCCAGCTGGCACAGATGGAGAACAAGCTGCGTAAGCGAATCAACGAGCGCCACATGAAGAATGGGGTGACGATCATTGATCCGGCAGCGACGTATATCGAGGCAGATGTGGTGATCGGGCTGGATACCGTCATTTACCCGGGGTCTTACCTGAGTGGACGCACACGGATTGCAGATGGATGCGCGATCGGTCCAAACGCCCATATCTTGGACAGTGTGATTTCCAGCCGCGTGCAGGTGAGTTCCTCTACCGTAGTAGGCAGCAAGGTTCCGATGAATACGATCGTCGGTCCGTATGCTTTTGTAGGCGGCGAGGTTCAGGAATGGCAGAATAGCGATGACAGTCAAGCACCGAAAGCGCAGATGACAGGAGGAAGATGCTGATTCTGCGTTGGGCAAGGACAGCCATACATCGCAATTGGGTATGGCTGTTGATTGTCCTATGTGTATCGGTCGTCGCTGGGAGCATGCTGCAATTACGTCCTGAACCTGCCTATACAAAAGCGACCTGGATTTGGAATGCCCGGATATTGCCTGCGCATACCGAAGAGATTGTCGCTTTCGCCAAGCAAAACGAGATTAATCTGATTTATGTGCACGTCGAGCCGACTACGGTTTCCCCACAGGTTTACCGTGATTTCATCCGCACGGCGAAAAGGGCATCCATTCAGGTTGAAGCCTTGGGCGGCGATCCAAATTGGGCATTGGCCGCCAATCGCGGCAGCATCGGCGATCTCGTGTCCTGGGTGAAAGCCTTCAACCATTCCGCCAAGCCGGATGAACGATTTCAGGGCATACACGTGGATATCGAGCCGTATCTGCTAGCGGAGTGGAAAAAGGACCAGGATGCTGTCGTTGAGCAATGGATGAAAAACATTGTCTACTTGGTCGCCGAGACGAAGAAAGACTCGGATTTATTGGTCGGTGCTGATCTTCCCTTTTGGATCGATTCTGTGATTGTTCCGGGAGAAAAGGAAAAGGTCAGCAACTGGATGGTGGAAAGACTGGACAGTATTACACTGATGGCCTACCGAAATCACGCCATGGGGCAGAATGGCATTATTGACATCGTTCACAGGGTTGTGGCGGATGCCGACTCTCGAAAAAGCGGCTCAGTCGTGGTGGGTGTCAACATTTTGGAATCCAAGGAAGGTGCAAATACCAGCTTTCATGCAGATGGCACGGCAGAGATGGAGAAGCAGCTGGCGATTCTGCAAGAGGAGCTGGCAAAGAATCCTTCCTTTGCTGGCAGCGCGATCCACGATTACGAGAGCTGGCTTCATGCGAGCAAACGAGAGGAGTAATGACGATTGAAAGCCGCGCGCATCTATCTGAGCGTTCTCTGCCTTACGCTCGGCTTTCTATACGGATTTTCCCCTGCGGAAAAAAAGAGTAAAGCCACGTGGATCTGGCAGTCCGAGACGGTCGGAGAGAACAAGCAGCAGGTCCTGACCTTTTGCGAAGAGAACGACATTACCTTGATCTATTTGCGCATCGATATGAACAAGCCTTATGACTACTACCGCTCCTTTATCCGGGATGCTTCCGCGAAGGGTGTAGAGGTCCATGCGGTCGCGGGACACCCAGCTTGGGCACTGGTCAGCAACCAGAAGAGAATGCTGAAGATTGTGAATTGGGTAAAGCAGTACAATGAATCTGTGGCCCAAGCAGAACGAATAAAGGGGATTCAGCTGGATATCGAGCCGTATTTGCTGCCGCAATGGGAGACGGAGCAGGAGCGTGTGATCCGGGAATGGCAATCAAACGTGAAGGTATTTGCAGCTGAGTTGAACGAGATAGGGAATTTGGAGGCAAGTGTGGCGATTCCTTTTTGGCTGGATGACATCCCCACGCCAGACAATCCCGATCTGCCACTATCCGAATGGATGATTTCCCGATTCGATACAATTAACATCATGGCCTATCGGGACAAGCTCGACGGGCCAAATGGGCTTTTATCCTTGGTAGACGAGGAAATGGAACAGGCCGACAAGCTGGAACGAAGGGTTCTCATCGCTGTCAATATGAAGGAAATCGAGGATGACCACGCTTCTTTCGCACAAGAAGGTGCCAGCGAAATGAATCGGATGCTGGATCAGCTGCCGGACAGGCTGGGTGAGCATTCGTCTTACAGCGGCACGGCTATTCACGATTATCGGTACTGGCAGGAAGCCAGCGGAACGATACCGGCTCCACCACCAGCTCCGAGCCAGTATCGGGGAACCTACATCTGGCGGGCAGAGACTTTGAAATCAGAGGAGGACGAGATCCTCGCCTTTGCCGAAAAGAATGAGATCAACCTGCTGTATATCCGAATCGACATGCAGCAGCCGCCGGCCATGTATCAGAGGTTTCTCAAGAAGGCAACCGCAGCTGGAATCGAAGTGCACGCTTTAGGAGGTCACCCTATTTGGGCACTCAAGGAAAACAGAAGCAAGATCCTGAAGCTGGTCAACTGGGTGAAAGTGTACAACGCGCAGGCGGATTCGGATGAACAGCTTCGCGGGGTGCATCTGGACATCGAGCCGTACGTGCTGCCGCGCTGGCAAGAAAACAAAGAAGAAGTTCTGCGTCAATGGATGGGGAATATCGAGTCCTTTGTGGCCGAGGCAAAGAAAGACGGTCTAAAGACCAGTGTCGATTTGGCTGCGTGGCTGGATAATACCGCTGTACCGGGAAATCCGGATGTCCCACTCTCCCACTGGATGATCGATCAGCTGGATCATACAACATTGATGGCCTTTCGCGACAAGGCAGAGCAAATCGTGAATTTGGTGGAAAGCCAGATGAAGTACGCCGAGAGCAAAGGGAAGAAGCTGGTTGTAGCCGTAGAGTCAAAAGAGAGTCACGAAGGAGAGTTTGTCACCTTTTTTGAAGAAGGCATGGGAGAAATGAACCAGCAGTTGCAGCTAGTGGCGCAGCTTCTGGGAGGGTACTCCTCTTACCTGGGTCAAGCTGTGCATGCCTATGAATATTGGAAAAACGGCAAAGACTGATTCACGCATAGCGCAACGGCGAGCCGATTTCATGTACAATAGGGAAAAATGAGTGCAGAGAAAGAGGCGACAGAAGCCATGCGGGATGTATCCAACCGTCACAGCTCACTTCCACCGCGCACACCAGAGATGCTGTACAACATCGTGCGCAAGTTTTATCGGGGTGCTGTCAGTCATTACGATTTGATCCAGGAGAAAAAAGACGAGGTGCGTACTGCATGGGAGCGTCTGCAAGCAGGCGGCGATGACGCCCAGCTTCGAGAGGCCGTGCATACGTTGTTTCTCGAGTTTCACTTTTATGTGACCTGCTGGCTGCAAATCGAAATGGCGCTTTTCCGGCTGGCTAAGCAGGACGAGGGGCAGGCAGCGGTGCTTGCGCGCTTTCGTACCGAGTTGGAAAGGCATGTCAGCGTTCGATCCCAGCTGGATCAGACAGCGGTGTGTATCGAAGCGCAGCTGATGCACAGCGGACCGGAATGGACGTGCGTGAAGGAGGATGCCTACTGGTTTGAAGGAATCTCCTTTACTGTGGATGAACGGAGCTTGCAAGCTTTGCATGCCTTGTACGAGGCGATTTTGCAGGCGCGAAAATAGGAAAAGGTGTGGCTGTCGGAAAAGACAGCCACACCTTTTTTGTACGGCACCATCGTCAAACGCAGCCAGGTTTTTACGTAGATTTCCCTAGAAGCTTCCTGGGAAAATAGAGCCCGTATGCGCAGTCGCTTGACCGCCGTTGTTCAGGCTGCGAACCTCCTGAACGTTCGTGCCCGCAAAGCCAGGGGAGAAGACGGATTGGGAACCGATTCCCATCGCATTGCCATAATTTTGGTAGGGCTGCTGGCTCATTTGTTGCTGTGGTTGTTGGCTGTATCCAGCATTGTATCCAGCATTCATGAGCCCGGAAGAAGCGGTGCCGCCATGGTTGAGCTGACGAACCTCTTGAACGTTGGTTCCTGCAAAGCCAGGAGAGAAAATACTGCCTCCTGTTTGGGCTGAATATCCAGTGTTGTTGGTGTAGTTAGCCTGGCCTTGATAGTTGGAAATGCCCGCATAGCCCGTGTTGTTGCGTTGTTGCACTTCTTGGACGTTCGTGCCGGCAAAGCCTGGTGAAAAGATGGAGTTCGTAGCAGCACCAAACGCAGGCTGATAAGTGGATTGTGCCTGGACGTAGTTTGTTCCTTGGTTTGGATGGAGATAGTTGATTGGCTGCGCTTGCTGGTAGCTGTTCATTTGCGTTTGCTGGTAACCTTGCTGGCTTGGGGTGGAGTAGCCTTGGTTAAACTGACGAACTTCTTGCGTGTTGGTGCCTGCATAGCCAGGCTGGAACATCGCTTGCGTGCCACCCAATCCGCCGCCGTAGGACATGCCATAGGAAGGAATTTGGGCATGCGAAGTTTGACCACCCTGATTCCAGTATTGGACTTCCTGCGTGTTGGTGTTGGCGTAGCCAGGTTGGAACATGGCGCTAGCTTGGCCCATTGCTCCTGGAATATGTAGTTGTTGTGAGTGCATGATATTGTTGTTGTAGGTCATGAGAAGACCACCTCCTGAACCATATCATTTCCATCGATGGCCAACTCATGCATGAAGTGGTAAAACAAGAAAATTCAATTTTTGGAGAGGGAAAGCATGAAAAACATGCCGGATGAATCAACCGGCATGCTCCTGCAAATCGTTCGGATTCCAATGCCCGAAGGCAAGCCACAGCGTTGGCTTTCCCGTAGGACCGATGCTTGCTTTGACCGGCTCGAACCCCATCCCGCGAAATAAGGCGAGACTGGCTTCGTTGTCGAGAGCGACTCGCACATAGAGCTTCGGCAGCTTTTGACAGAGATGAGCCGTGAGCGCCTTCCCGATTCCTCGGTTGCGATATCGCTTGTCGACTACCAGAAAAGACTGGCCGAGACCGCAGCGAGAGACAGCGAACAATCCGACAACCCGTTTGCCATTCATTGCGAGAGCCAAGGTAGTCCCTTGCTCCGCCATCCGTTTGGGAGTGAGCTGTGTGAGCCAGTTGATGGCGTGCTTGGTAATCCGGCGGTCCCCTTCCTGGCGGGTAAATCGGACCAATGTCGTCTGGGATTCGGCCAATGCCTGTGGCGGCATGATAATGTATTTCAGCTTCATGTTCGTTACCCCGCTACTACTCCTCGCCCGCTTGGCAGGCGGGATACATACTGTGCGTAATGGATGAGATTGGACAGTGACAAGCGGCGGATCGTAGGTTCGTCGAATTTCTCGGGTTTCGCATTTGCCTCAAAAAACCAGAGCTTCCCGTCCTCCGTCAGCCCCAAATCCATGGACATTTCCGCCAAATCTTTAATCTCCTCGTTTAGTGCTTGCGCGATCGTCAATGAGGTATGGTGGATCGTCGACTCCATTTTCTCTGGATCGGTCGAGAAGAGTGCATGCAGCACACTGGACAGGGAGTGAATGGAACCTCCACGAGG
Organism: Brevibacillus centrosporus; assembly: GCF_003710815.1. Classification (GTDB taxonomy): domain Bacteria; phylum Bacillota; class Bacilli; order Brevibacillales; family Brevibacillaceae; genus Brevibacillus; species Brevibacillus centrosporus. The sequence goes on along the minus strand of NZ_RHHP01000003.1, from coordinate 37,005 downwards.
GACATGGGTGGTAATGCTTTGGGATCCGGATCTTCGGATGCCCACCCCTGTGACGCCCCATTCTCCTTTTCCATCCTTTTGGACGAGAACCCGTACGTCAAAAGGTTTGCCCATATACCTGGCACGCTTGATTCCTTGCTGCATGATATACCGTTTATCCCGGGTATGACCTTTGACGTGCTTCCAGAGACCCTCCAAATCCCTAAAGCGGCGGATGATCGCTTTTTGATCCTTTAACCGTTCCAGTCGCCACATGTCATTCTTGTAGTCGATCCGCATGATTCCTTCTCCGGCTTTCCCGCGCACCGGCTTTAAGTAGACAAAGCGATGCTCGGTGCAAAAAGTGCGGAAGCGAGCGAGATTATCGAGTTTTTTCGTCTCTGGCAAAAAGGACTGGACGCTTGGGTAATAGGCAAGCATTTGAAAAAGCTCCTGTTTATCAAAAAAACAGCGATTGAACAGAGTGACATTTGGCAAGTCGTTGATCCGGGAAAGGGTCTTGCGTACTTCCGGCCGCTGTTCCGCTTTCCTGGTGGGTATGCGGTTGTAGACGACATGCGGGAACGGGAGAATCAGTTCCTGCCAGAGGTTTTGTCGCTCGTTATACAGATAACCGCGGACCTTCTTTTTTTCCCAGTTGATCCCTTGCGGCGTAAATACGAAAACAAGTGCTCCCCATTTTTTACCGGAGAGGGCAATGTCTTTGAAGTTATCCCGATTTCCCAAGAATGCTGCCCCATCGCCGACAGTCAGAATACCGATCAATGGCCCGAGTCGCACGGAGTTATTGACCATCTTCCAGTTGATCCGTGTGCGGATGCGGCCGGGCTGTTGATTGGGTAGACCCGTATGCAGCCGTTTCTGATGAGCGAATGGTCCAAGACTGGCGATTAACGGCTTTTTGGGGCGATTGGCTAGGGCTTGCCGTGGAAGTTGCAGAAACCATTTGCCGCTTGGGAGGATGGTTAACCACCCGGAGCTCAGTTTAGGCATGGGTGTTCCTCCTTCCTGAAAAAACGGTCGTGTTCGCATGGATTAAAAATTCGCAAGATAACAACTGTAATCGACGAGCAGCTTGCGAGATTCATAGTCCGCTTGCTTGAGCCTTGCGTGTTTAAAGATAGAACGCCCTGGCTTGGAGTTGGCTTCGAACATCCAGACATGACCATGCGTATCGATACCCATATCGAGTCCGAGCTCACCCAGATCAATGCCCTTCGCCATTTCAATGGCTGTGGCGAGGCGGATAGAAGCATCCGATATACGCTCCACCATCATCGCTTTTTGTCTGCCAAAGAGATGCTGGAGCAATTCATCTCCAGGAATGACGGTACCTCCTGTGCGCACATGGGTAGTGACGCTTCCAGAGCCTGCGACCTTGGCGGCTGTGCAGGAAACGACCCATTGATTCAGCTGGTTTTTATGAAGATGAACACGGAAGTCAAAAGGGCGCCCTTGGTACGTCATCAGGGAGATCCCTTGCTGAGCGAGGTAGGAGCTGACACGACGGCTGCGAAAAATATGCTGATACAGAGCCGACAGCTTGGTGAAATGCCGTTTGACGTTGCCAGAGCCGTTGTGGTAAGACACATCGTATCCGCCGCCACTCCGCACGACCTTGACGATTCCGTATCCAAGACTACCGTTTTTCGGCTTCAGATAGACAATCGGGTATTTTTTGATCAGATTGCGAACCGTTTGCAGGGATGGGGAGGTATAGGTTTCTGGAATGTGTTCGTTGACTTCTGGATTGGGGTACAAAAGCTGGTGAACGCCCCATTTGTTGAAAAAGCCCTGATTGAACATCGGGGTGTTCGGGTAGTTTGCCAGCTTGTATTTGAAATCCCGTACGGCCTCGTGTTTTTCGGCAGAACGAGAAGGAACACGGTCATAGATGACATCAGGCATGGCAGTTTTCATTTTTCGCCAGACGTAGCTGCCGTTCTTGCCTTTGCGCAAAAACCAGGCAACGACTTCGTTTTTGCTCCAGTCAACATCGTGGGGAGAAAAAATATAGTAAAACACGCCTTTGCCTTCCTGTGCCTGCAAGAGCTTTTGGAAGAACGAGGTCCTAGGTCCAATTGGATTTCGGGGATCCCTGCGAACGCCTGTGGTGACGATGCCGATCGCAGGTCCGATCCGGAGCGTTTCTCCTTCGCGCTTCAGATTGATTAAGCCGCCGTGGGGAATGCTCAGCTCATCTTGTAGCAGGCTTGTGATTTTCACGACGTTGCTATCGGGATTTCGCTTGTCATTCAGGACAACGGCGACTGCTTCCTTTTTACCCAGCGTGATCGTAATTCGTTGGCGTGGTCTGAGCTGCAGCTGTTGCATGAGATTGATCGGCAGGATGATCCCGTAGACATGGGGATGAGGAAGGAAGCGGAGTCGCACTCGGGTTGTTTCCATGCTTAGTAACCTCCTACACGCTCTTTCATGAGATAGTGAGCATAACGAACAGGCTGGGTGATGGAATGGAATTGGGCAGCAGGATCGTTGATCATGGTGAATACAGTCCGGCCAGGTCTGCTGTTCACTTCGATGATCCAGACGTTGCCTGCTGTATCAATCCCGACATCGATCCCGAGCTCTACCAGTCTGCCGTGGGACTGCTCTAAAAAACGGGGGAGCTCAACTGCCACCTGATCGATGGTTTGCATGATCCGCGTCTGCAGCGCTGGCTTGTAATGGCGAGAGAGGAAGGGGGCGAGCGGGACGGCCTTGCCTCCACCGTGCAGGTTGGAGGTAATGCTTCGTTTATCACCGATCCGCACAGCACGGCCGGTGGTTTCCCACTCTCCTTCCCCGTTTTTTTGCACCAGCACACGGACGTCGAATGGTGAGCCATCGGGTGTATGCAGCTCGAGGTAAGGCTGTACGAGAAACTTGCGTCCATTTGTAAAGGTAGAGACAAAGCGTTTGAGGCCGGCCTCTCCCTGGAGGATGCGGCGGAAAGGCTGGTTATCTTTGCTTCTCCCGGATACTTCAAAATCTCCCTTGCGCCTCTTGACTCGTACGACACCGATCCCATGGGTTCCCGCCATTGGCTTGAGGATGGCGGCGTTGTATTTATCCAGTGTTTCCTGTAGGGCGGAGTGCGTGAAAAGCTCGGTGGGAGGCAGCAGTGGAGAGAGCTGTTTCGAGTGGATGAGCATTTGATGCACCTGCCACTTACCGGACAGGCCGTGCCCCAAAAATGTAATGTTGCGATCGTTTTGCAACTTTTCCACAAATGGTTTATAGTTGCGATAAGCTGGCCCGACAAAGCATCGGTCGTAAACGAACGCTGGCAATGGGAATGTGTCCGATTGCCAGGCGCCGTTTCTGTATTCAAAGCCCGCTACCGTTCGGGAGGAAAAGTTTACCTGGCGCGGGGAAAATACAAAGACACGGATGCCTTGCTTGCGTCCGAAGAGCGTCAGCTTTTTGTAATAGCCTTTGTCAATAAAGTGGGAGCCTTGGCAGCGAGTCATGATGCCTAAGGTTCTCTGGTTTGCTCTCATGAAGGTCACCTTCGCCTGATTTTCTTGGCTGCTGGTTTTGGCTTTGGTTTAGCTGCCCGGGGAAAACCACTTACATATGTGGCATATTCAAGCATCCGCACAACCGATGGCCTTGCGCGGCGGGGAGGTTCTTCCTCACCTTCTGGAAGGGGTACGGTGTTGGCCGTCTTGGATGGTTTGCTGTTTACTTCTAACAGCCACACATGCCCCCGGACATCTACACCGAGATCGACCCCAAATTCCGCGTAATTCCCTGGAAGTGCTTCTTCTAACAGCACGGACAGCTTTAAAGCAACAGCTCTGAGTGTCTGCGGTGTGGGGCGATTCCCGCTTACCCACGGACCGCAAAGGCGCAGAGCCTGTTGGGGAGGCAGCATGGAGCCGCCTCGAGAAATGTTGGAGACGATCCGATTTTGCCCCAAACGCGCCACCATTGAGGTGACCGCCCATTCCCCTTTTCGATCTTTTTGGACCAATACGCGAAAATCAGTTGGTCGATTTTGGATGCCAATCAGTGGTAAACCCTGCTGTAGCAAGTATGGTTTGCCTTTTGTCTGTTTGGAGAGATACTGGTTCAGCCCTTGTATACTGGAGAAGGTCTTGGTGAGTCCTCCTGGTTTGGCGAGCTGATAGCCTTGATCTGTTCGGCGCAGCCGGATGATTCCCCGACCCATGCTGCCGTTCGCCGGTTTTGCGTAAACCACGCGATGCGCGGACAGCATATTCTTTACATCATCTAGGCTCTGATAGCGGACCATACTGGGGAGATGATCGGCGGCAGCTTCCTGGTTTTCTAAAGCGGAATGCACGTGCCACTTATTTAGGAATTGCTCATTAAAGAACGGGATGTTAGCGTCCTTACATCGCTGCACCCAATTGGTCATCTGTTCGCTTCGTTCCCGTTGCCTGGAAACGAGACGGTTGTAGATGCATTGGGGAAGCGGCAAAACTCTTTGTCGCCAGACGCTGCCAACTCTCGTGAGACCACGGACAATTCCCGCATCCCAGTTGACATCCTGCAATCGAAACGCGCAGATGACGCCACCGCGTTTTCGGCAAATATCCGCTACTTCATTGAAGAACGGAGTCAGGGGTCCAAAAGGGGATTGAGGGAATTGCGCGTTGTAGGTCGAGACAAGTACACCCACATAAGGGCCGAATACAAGGGACTGCTGGTTCGCTTGGTATCGGGCCAGCAGGGGAATTCCCGTAGGCAGATAGAGCGCTTGGGCAATGGAAGGGCGTATCAACGTACGGTTAGTACGATCCATACTGCTTACACGGGCACGAACTTGTTTACTTCCGAATTGAACGGTGAGGGTGGGCGAAGAGAGATTCCATTTGCGCATGTGCGCCTGGGGCAGGTAAAGGTCTACTTCCGACTTTGGCTCGTATGCTTGAACGATGGTTGGAACGTAAGACATGGTTATCCCCTTCCCATCAGGCATGAAGTTAGTCTATGGTATGAGTAGGGAAATGGTTTGGTTCCTTGCAGAGAAGAGAGGTTGTTAGTGTTTATGAACTTTTGGATGATATTGATAAACGTTGGAATCGGTTCCGTCATTGGTGGAGTGACGAATGAACTGGCGATCCGAATGCTTTTCCGTCCGCTGAAGCCTTGGTATATCGGGCGTTGGCGCGTTCCCTTTACTCCGGGTTTAATCCCGAGTCGGCGAGACGACATCGCCATACAAATGGGCAGATTAGTAGAAGAGCACTTACTAACGATGGAAGGGGTCAGGCGTGCCCTTACCCAGAGCGGGCTTGAGAATCAGCTGGCAGACTGGCTCAATCGGGTGGCGCAAAATTGGATGCAGGACGAGCAAAGCCTGCGTCATTTTTTACAAGCGGCTGCTCCACAGATGTTCCAGGAGGATGGCGCGTGGAGCGAATCCGTTCGCCAGCCCGTGCTTTTGCATTGGCAGTCCTTTGTCAATCGTAAGCTCTATCAGTATGAAGAAAAAACATTGCGGGAGCTGATTCCAGCAGCAGGCAAAGAACGGCTGGAAAGCGCATTGGATTCAGTAAGCCAGCTTTTGCTCCAAAGATTCCGTGAATTTTTGCACTCTCCGGAGGGCCAGCAGTCGCTGCAATCGATGATTCGTGGGCTGCTCGGTGGTGGAGGGGGGATGTTCGGCGGCTTGGTTGGGATGTTCCTCGGAGACGACAAGATTTTGGGCAAGCTGCTGCCTCATCTCGACGATCTGTTAGGGCGCCCGGAGCTATCCCAGAAATTGCGTGAGATGCTCGGTGGCGAAGCGGACAAGCTGCTGGATAAAAACGTAGGTGAGATTGTGCAGTGGATTGGAACGCAGCAGGTCGAGGATTGGTCCCGTGCTGTGTTTGCAAAGCTGGAGGAGCAGAGCTTGCGTATTGTGGACGAGCCTGTGTCGCGGTTAACTTCCCCCATTCAAGAGGCGGTAACCACTTCACTCGTACCACGCATGGCGCGGTGGATGGTAGATTCTTTGGAAAAGAATGTGGAGCGAATCTTCCAGAGACTGGCGATTCGAGAGATCGTGACACGCCAGGTAGAAGGCTTCCCAATTGAGAGGATCGAGGAGATGGTAGTGGGAATCTCGGGAAAAGAGTTCCGTATGATTACCATTCTGGGCTTTATATTGGGCGGTTTCATTGGTTTGATTCAAAGCTTCCTAGCGATTTGGCTGGGTTAGCAAAACTGAAAAGAAACTGTAAACCGCCTGTAATATTCCTGTAATATAAGAAGGATAAGATAAACATACGATGAAAACCCCCTTAATGATATACTTTCTGATTTGGTAGCTTGAAAAAGCTACCCTTTTTTTTTGCCTCTCCTTCGGGTATATTGTTCCAAGGAGCCAGAGATGGAACGGGTGGGAGATTAGGAAGGGGGATACGCGACTTGACAACGAAACACGAACAAATTTTGCAATACATTGATCGCCTTCCGATCGGCTCAAAGATTTCGGTACGGCAGATTGCCAAAGACCTGGACGTAAGTGAGGGTACGGCATACCGGGCCATCAAGGAAGCAGAGACCCAGGGATACGTCAGTACCATTGAGCGTGTCGGAACGGTGCGAATTGAGAAAAAACAGAAGGAAAACATAGAGCGGCTGACCTTCGCCGAGGTAGTCAATATTGTAGACGGGCATGTTTTGGGCGGGCGAGAAGGCTTGCACAAGACGCTGAATAAATTCGTCATCGGTGCGATGCAGCTCGAAGCGATGATGCGCTATATCGATGCAGGCAGCCTGTTGATTGTAGGGAATCGCTATCAGGCGCATAAAATTGCGCTGCAGCAAGGGGCAGCGGTATTGATTACCGGGGGCTTCGACACGAGCGAGGAAATCAAGCAATTGGCTGATCGTCTCGCGCTGCCGATCATTTCCTCCAGCTACGATACGTTTACGGTAGCTTCGATGATCAACCGGGCCATTTACGACCGTCTGATCAAAAAGGAGATCGTCATGGTTGAGGATGTGCTCAAGCCACTGGCGGAAACACCCGTCCTTTTGCCGTCCGATCCTGTGGCAAAATGGCATCAGTACACAGAACTTTACCAGGATACCCGTTTTCCGGTCGTGGATGAGCAAATGCGCCTGATCGGGATTGTAACGTCCAAAGATATCATCGGACACGAAGAAACCGCGACGATCGATAAAGTGATGACCAAAAACCCGATCACGACCTCTCCGCGCGTATCAGTAGCTTCCTCTGCACACATGATGGTGTGGGAAGGAATCGAGCTTTTGCCTGTCGTAGACAATCACCGGAAGCTGGTCGGGGTCCTCAGCCGAAATGACGTGCTAAAAGCTTTGCAGTACACAGCCAAACAGCCGCAGATGAGCGAGACGTTCCCGAATCTGATCATGTCCCATTTCCGGGAAGAGCGAAAATCAGATGAGCTTCTTTATTTGGGAGAGGTCAGCCCGCAGATGACCAATCATCTCGGGACGATCGCGAGCGGAATCATGACGACGGTAATGGTGGAGGCAGCCTGTAACCTTTTGCGTCAGCACCGCAGAGGCGATATGGTTCCCGAAAATGTGATGGTCTACTTCTTAAAGCCGGTGCAAATGGAGAGCCAGATCGAAGTGCAGCCCCGTCTGCTTGATATCAGCCGTCGCTTTGGGAAAGTAGAAGTAATGGTCTACCAAGGGGATCAGCTAGTGGGCCAGGCAATGGTGACTGCGCAAATCATTGAAAGATAATACGAAAGAAAGCCATCCGGACGAATTTTCTTCGTCAGATGGCTTTTTGTTTTAAAGAAAAAGGACCCAGGTTCCTTGGCGTAAATCGGCTCCCGGGTGCCGCCTGCCAGCTCGCCGTCAATGTCGAGCTGATCCGCTCCGCTCATGAAATCCTCGTGGACTACGCTGTCGTTTGTCCACTGAGTGGCTTGTTTCAAATTTCCAGCGCGTTGACAGACGGGGAGAAAATGAGTACGATCTGATTAAATATAGGTCTAATTAGATGTTCACCCCGATCGGGGATGTGGATTAGGTAAAACGGAAAAAGGTGATAACAAATGCAATTAGATAAGTTGGTGACCTTTCATAAAGCACTGGCCGATCCGACACGCATTCGCATCCTCGCCGTCTTGGCGAATGGACCGCTGCACGGTCAGGCACTGGCAGGAAAAATGGGCGTGACTGCCCCAACGATTACCCACCATATGGCAAAGCTGCGTGAGGCAGGAGCGGTGTACGAGAGAAGGGACAAGAACACCATTTATTTTTATCTGCATGAAGCCAATATGAAGCGACAGTCGCAGGCAATTCTGGATCTCCTGGCAAAGGCAAAGGACGAGAGTGTCGATGAGTTCCAGGATGACATTTCGGTAGCAGAGCAGAGGAGGGAGAGCATGGCACAAGAGGCACTGCAGGTGATTCGAAGCTTTATTACCCCGGATGGAAAGCTGAAGCAAATCCCGGCCCAGCGCAAGAAAAAGCTGTTTGTTTTCGAGCACATGGTCCGCGGTCTGGAGAGAGGAAGAAAGTATCAGGAAAAGGAAATCAACGAGTATATCAAGACGTTCCATGAGGATTTTGCCACGATTCGGCGCGAATTTGTCATGAATCAATATATGTATCGGGAAAACGGAATCTACGAGTTGAACCCGGAGGAGCTGTGGGCGAAGCCGTAAGCGAGCCAACAGGGAGAAAATAAAAAAGGACAACCGTCGGCACTGCACTCGGGTTGTCTGAAGCAATAAGATATCACACAAGGGTCATTATAGCGTACCGAAAAACAGTCTGCTACACGAAACGGCTGGAAACGGAGGAAAGATGTTTCCAGCTCTCTTCCCATCCGCTAGGTGCTGGCAGCAGCCCTATACGCCTTTTTTCATTTCAGCAAGCCAAAGCGTCTTATAACGGAAATAATTGCGCGTCCCCAAATAAAGATTGATCACACCCACAACAAGCATCACGAGAGCGACCACGATGCGGATCGTATCCAGCTCTTCAAAGGTAAACTGGTTGATCCCGAACAAAGTAACCAAAAGCCCCAGGGCGATATTCATTTTTCCCAATATCATGCGGGAAGCAAGCGGGTGGGTACCCTGTCTGCGGGCATGAATGCTGAAATAAACGCTGGCGACAAGCGAGGCTAGCACGCCAGTCAAATAAAAGGCGGACCACATATCCTGCATACATCCTCTCTACCAATCTGGTATTATCCTACCAAAAGAAAGGAAGTGTGGCAAATATCTAAGGAACGTTTGTTCTTATTTTCCCACAGCCTGTTCGCTTTTGGGTATAATGGAAGGCGAAGCGAGGAATAGACAACGATTCGGAAGCGGAATTGAGAGAGGAAGGAACAAAGATGAACACCTTTGTCCATCTGCACGTTCACACGGAATACAGCTTGCTGGACGGTGCGGCACGGATTGAACCGCTGGTAGCACGTGCAAAGGAACTGGGGATGCACGCGCTCGCCATTACGGATCATGCCAATCTGTACGGAGCCATTCCTTTTTATAAAGCCTGCCTGGAAGCCGGGATCAAACCGATCATCGGCATGGAAGTGTACGTAATCGAGGGGAATCTGTCAGATCGCGTACGCAACGCACCTGCTCCCAGCCACTTGATCCTGCTGGCGGAAAATGATCAGGGCTACAGGAATCTACTCAAGCTGGCGACCATCGCACAGACAGAAGGAAATTACATTCTGCCGAGACTGAATAAAGAAGCCCTTGCCCGTCACACGGAAGGGCTGATTGCACTTGGAGCCAGCCGCGAGGGAGAGGTAGCTCGTCTCTTGCTGGCAGGAGATGCTGCAGGAGCGAAGGAAGCGGCAATGTGGTATCACCAGACATATGGACCTGACCACTACTATCTGGAAATGGTGGACCACGGGCTGGAATCGGAGAAAAGGTTGAATGCGCGCCTTGTCCGGCTGAGCGAAGAAACCGGCATCCCACTGGTCGTCACCAACAACGTTCACTACATCCATAAAGAAGACCACGCCATCCACGACATTTTGCTCGCGATCGGAGAAGGGAAGACGGTTACTGAAGAAAACCGTTTTCGCTATGAAACGGATCAGTATTATCTGAAAAGCGGGCAAGAGCTGGCAGAGTCTTTTGCCTTTGCCACGCAGGCTCTGCAAAACACCGCTAGGATCGCCGAGCGCTGCCAGGTGACGCTGTCGTTTGGCGAGCATATTTTGCCGAAATTTCCTTTGCCAGAGGGGCAGGATTCGACGACGTTTTTGCGTGAGCTTTGCGAGCAGGGCTGCCGCGAGCGCTACAAAGAGTTGACGCCGCAAATTCGCGAGCGTCTGGACCACGAGCTGGCAATTATTACGGGGACAGGCTTTACCGATTACTTTTTAATCGTCTGGGACTTCATGCGCTACGCACATCAGCACGGAATCTCTACCGGTCCGGGCAGGGGGTCGGCAGCGGGCAGTCTGGTTGCCTATGTGCTTAAGATCACCAATGTTGACCCACTGCGCTACAACCTGCTGTTTGAGCGGTTCCTCAATCCAGAGCGGGTCACGATGCCGGATATTGATATCGATTTCGCTGTGGAGCGCAGGGACGAGGTCATTCATTACGTGGCGAAAAAATACGGCCATGACCGCGTTGCCCAGATCATTACCTTTGGGACGATGGCGGCACGTGCGGCGGTTCGGGATGTAGGGCGTGCTTTAGGCTTGTCGCTAGGGCTGATTGACCGGATGGCGAAAATGATTCCGCAGTCGCCCGGGATGACGATCGAGCGTGCCATGCAAATCAATCCGGACATCGCCAAGGTGTGTGCCGAGAACAAGCAGGCGGCTCAGCTGATTGAGACGGCGCGGGGAGTAGAGGGGCTGCCGCGGCATGCCTCCACGCATGCAGCGGGAGTGGTCATTTCCCGTGAATCGCTGACGGAATACGTGCCATTGCAGACGGGTAACGAAGGTCTGGCGCTCACGCAGTACCCGATGGAGATTTTGGAAGAGGTCGGACTTTTGAAAATGGACTTCCTCGGCTTGCGCAACCTGACGATCATCTCGGAAACCTTGCGCAATCTTGCACAGCAAGGCATCCACGTCGATCTCGAGACCATTCCGACTGATGATCCCGAGACCTATCGCATGCTGACGCGCGGGGAGACGACGGGTGTCTTTCAGCTGGAGTCCTCCGGTATGCGCAGCGTGCTGCGCGATTTGAAGCCGACGAGCTTGGACGACATTATTGCTGTCCTGGCATTGTATCGTCCGGGACCGATGGAGATCATCCCGCAGTACATCGCGGCGAAGCACGGTCAGACCAAGGTCCACTACGCTCATCCTGTACTCGAGCCGATCTTGCGTGAGACGCATGGCTTTATGATCTATCAGGAGCAGATCATGCAGATTTCCTCCACGCTCGCGGGCTTTAGTCTGGGGGAAGCGGACATTTTGCGCCGGGCCGTAGGGAAAAAGAAACGGGATCTTTTAGCCGAGCAGCGGGAGAAATTCGTCGCGGGCTGCGTCAAGCAAGGCTATGGAGATGAGCTGGGCAACGAAATCTACGACCTGATTGTGCGCTTTGCCGATTACGGCTTCAATAAGGCTCACTCGGTCGCCTATGCCATCATTGCGTATCAGATGGCGTATTTGAAAGCCAATTATCCGCTGGCCTTTATGGCGGCGCTCCTGTCTCTGTCCATCGGCAGCCAGACGCGCATCGCAGAGTACACGGAGGAAGCCCGCCGTCTCCATTTGCAAGTACTCACACCTGACGTCAATCGCAGTGAGGCGCATTTTACTGTCGAGCAGGATGCCATCCGCTTTGGTCTGGCGGCTGTCAAAAATGTCGGGTACAGTGCGATCGAATCAATCGTGAAGGAGAGGCAGGGCAGACCCTATCGCGATGTATTTGATTTTTGCGCTCGAGTAGACGGCAGACTCGTGAACAGGCGAGTGGTGGAGTCGTTGACACTTTGCGGCGCACTGGATTCGCTGCCAGGACACCGCAGTCAGCTTCTGGTCCTGCTCGATGAAGCAGTGGGCAAGGCAAATGGCAAACGTGTGGAGCGGGATGCCGACCAGATGAACCTTTTTGCAGGGGAAGATGCTGCCCCGGTGCGGGAGCTTTCGGAATACCCGGAGGTTCCGCCATTCTCGCGCGCCCAGCAGCTAAAGGAAGAACGTGAGCTGCTCGGTGTTTACATCTCCGGACATCCTCTGGATCAGTACGCGCATCTGGCCAGTCGTACTGAGGTGACGGCGATCCTTGCACTGGGGGAGCTGCCCCGGGAAAAAACGGTGAAGGTATTCGGGATGATTACGGAGGAGCGGCGCATCCAGACGAAAAAAGGAGACCCGATGGCTTTCATCACCATCGAGGACAAAACGGCGCTGGTCGAAGTAGTCGTGTTCCCGCAGGTGTTTGCCAAGCATGCCGAGCTTTTGACCAAAGAGAGCATGGTGGTAGTCGAGGGGCGCATCGACCATCAGGATGACCTGGTCAAGCTTTTAGCATCCCGTTTCTGGTCAGCCGATGCGATTCCGAAGCCGACAGAGGAGACTGTGCTTTTTGTCAAAATTTCAGAGGCTCAGGAGCGAGATTCGACGCTTCAACAGCTTCAACAGCTGTTTGTCGAAAAAAAAGGAACGATTCCTGTCATTTTGTTCTACGAGGGAAAAAGACAGACAATTCGCTTGCCAGAGACGATTGCTGTCGAGCTGGACGAGTCATTTTTGGAGCTAGCAAGAGAAATTGTGGGACGTGACAGCGTAATCTCGAAAAAAATGCCCATAATGTGGGGAGGATGAAGAATGTCCTCCCTTTTTCGCCGTTTTCGGCAGGTTTACAGAAGAACGGGTTTGCTATATATTGAGAACATAACTTGAAAAGTGGTCAGACCACTGGACGATTATTGGAAAGCAACAGGCGGTTTTAGAAGCAGTACTAGAAAAAGATAAACGTGAATGGAGTGGTTATGAGTGTCTAATCTGCGAGAGGAAGCATTAGAACTTCACAGAAAACATCAAGGTAAATTGGAGGCTGTCACAAAAGTGCCAGTTCGCAATGCACGTGACTTGAGCCTTGCTTATTCTCCAGGGGTTGCCGAACCATGCAAAGATATTTTTGACGACAAGTCAAAAGTGTACGAATATACGATGAAAGGCAACCTCGTAGCGGTAGTAAGCGACGGGACTGCTGTACTCGGCCTCGGCAATATCGGCCCAGAAGCTGCTATGCCGGTTATGGAAGGGAAAGCCGTTCTGTTCAAATCCTTTGCAGGTGTGGATGCTTTCCCAATCTGCCTGAATACCACAGACGTAGACAAAATCGTAGAAACCGTGAAGCTGCTCGAGCCTACCTTTGGCGGCGTAAACCTGGAAGACATCGCGGCCCCTGCGTGCTTTGAAGTAGAAGAGCGCCTGAAGCGTGAAACCAACATTCCCGTATTCCACGATGACCAACACGGTACAGCGATCGTAACCGCTGCAGGTCTGATCAACGCCCTGCGCGTGGTGGACAAAAAGCTCGAGGATATTCGCGTCGTAGCAAACGGTGCTGGTGCAGCAGGTATCGCCATCATTAAGCTCCTCGTTTCCATGGGTGTGAAAGACGTAATCATGTGCGACACCAAAGGGATCGTATATGAAGGCCGTCCGTTCGGGATGAACCCGGTAAAAGAGGAAATGGCAAAAATCACGAACCACGACAAGATCCAAGGCAACCTGGAAGATGCGATGAAAGGTGCCGACGTATTCATCGGAGTTTCCGTAGCGGGCGCTGTAACAGCTGAGATGGTAAGCTCCATGAACCGCGACGCAATCATCTTCGCGATGGCAAACCCAGTTCCGGAAATTATGCCGGATGTAGCAAAAGCGGCAGGTGCAAAAGTAGTAGGTACCGGACGCTCCGACTTCCCGAACCAAGTAAACAACGTACTGGCCTTCCCAGGAATCTTCCGCGGTGCTCTGGATACTCGTGCTACCAACATCAACGAAGAAATGAAGCTGGCAGCTGTGTACGCAATCGCAGATTTGATCACGCCAGAAGAGCTGTCTGCCGATAAAGTAATCCCGGCTCCATTTGATGCTCGCGTGGCTCCAAATGTAGCTGCAGCGGTAGCGAAAGCGGCAATGGAAAGCGGCGTAGCTCGCATCACTGTCGATCCAGAAGATGTGAAACAAAAAACCATGAACCTGGCAGCGATCTCCTACCAGCAAGTATAGGAATCGTGTAAAGATCACCCTCCGAGACACCGTGTTTCCAGGCGCCGCCGGGGGGTGCTTCACTTCACAGTAAGTGTTACGTAAGGAGGACGAATGGTGCTCGACTCATCCCAAGAGAGAAAGGTATACGAAGGGATTCTCCTGCAGATTCATGAGATCGTTCAAGAGAGAAATCTGCGTCCCGGCGACAAGCTTCCGTCCGAGCGGGAACTGTCGGAGCAGCTGGGTGCAGGTCGTTCCTCTGTCCGTGAAGCGCTCCGAGCATTGGAGCTTCTCGGATTGATCGAGACTCGCAGAGGGGAAGGCACATTCTTAAAGAGTTACCGGCACAATCGGCTGATTGACATCCTCGGATTTTTCATCCTGCGGGATGCCAAGACAAAGAAGGATCTGATCGAGATGCGCCGAATCCTGGAGTTGGATGCGGTGCGGCTCGCCTGCAGACGAGCGACTGACAAGCACTTTGAAGAGATGGAACGCATTTTGGCGATTGCCGAGGAACGGGTCGAGCGGGGGGAAGTACCCACGGAAGAAGACTACCAGTTTCATCGCGTCATTTGCCGCTCTAGCCGCAATTCGATCCTGCATCGGATCTGGGCGCCTCTTGTCGAATACAGCAACAGTGTCCGCATTGAATCATTGTCTCGCGAGGGCAGGGCGAGGATGGCTGTTGCGGAGCATCGCGAGATCATGGAAGCGATCCGCGCAGGCGATGCGACAGCGGCTGTTGAAAAAATGAGGCATCATTTGGAGAACAGTAAGCTATGATTTTCCCCCATTTGCGACAGGCGCAAAGGCTGTGATATGATGATGCAGACCTGTATTGGACGATGAAGGAGGAAGCCAGCGTGTGGACTGTCATCTACATCGCTCCTAGCGCAAGAATCGCAGAACGGATTCAACAACGTTTGACAGATGAAGGATTCCTGGTAAAGGTTCGCGAGGCAAAAGTCTCGAAGCAATACGAGATTTTGGTGCCGGAGGGCGAGCTGCAAGAAGTCCAGGAAGTACTCGCCACGATCCTTCACTGAAGAGAAAGGTGGGGTGTACCAGTGCTAAAAGATCTTTTTGGGAAAAAGCGCAAGTTTGCTACAGTCCCTTCGGAGACACTCGCACGTGTCCCTGCTTCCACCGACCCTTCTAAGGAAGCAGGAACGAGAGAAAAGGAAGTCCCTGAAGGATTGATGAATAAATGTCCTCACTGCGGGACGATTCACTATTCCAAGGATCTGGAGAAAAATTTGCGCGTCTGTAAAGGGTGCCAATACCATTATTCCATGTCTGCTCCTGAGCGTCTGGTGTCTCTCTTGGATGAAGGTGCACTGACAGAGGAATTCGACGCGAATTTGACTACAGCCAATCCACTCGGTTTCCCAGGGTATTTGGAAAAACTCGAGCAGGACAAGGTAAATACGAACCTGAATGAAGCGATCATTACCGGTGAAGGTGTGCTTGGCGGCAACCGGATTGTGATAGGGGTAATGGATTCACGCTTCCGTATGGCCAGTATGGGCTCTGTCGTAGGTGAAAAGATTACTAGAGCGATCGAACAAGCAATCGCTCGTCGTTTGCCGTTCATCTTGTTCTCTGCTTCAGGTGGTGCGCGTATGCAAGAGGGCGTTCTCAGCCTCATGCAAATGGCAAAAACAAGTGCGGCTTTGTCCAGACTCGATCGGGAGCGTCTGCTGTTCGTATCGGTTATGACAAATCCAACGTATGGCGGCGTGTCTGCAAGCTTTTCTTCATTGGGAGATTACAATATCGCCGAACCAGGAGCTATGATCGGCTTTGCCGGACGTCGTGTCATTGAGCAAACGATTCGCCAGGAGTTGCCGAAAGACTTCCAAACAGCGGAATTCTTGTTGAAGAACGGTCAGCTCGATATGGTGGTGCACCGCAAAGATATGCGTGCTACACTAGCCAAACTGGTAGAGATGCACACGTCGCGGGAAGGAGTGGAAGCATGGCAGGAGAACTCCCTTTTGAAAAGCCATTAGTCGAATTACAGGACAAGATCAAGGAGCTGCGTCGTTTTACCGAGGAAAAAGGCATTGATTTCTCGGATGAAATCAAGCGACTGGAGCAAAAGTCAAAAGATCTTGCTCAGCAAATCTATGGAAACCTGACACCGTGGCAGCGTGTACAACTGGCTCGCCATCCGGAACGTCCGACAACACTGGACTACATACAGTTACTTTTTACTGATTTTATCGAAGTGCATGGAGACCGGTTATACGGGGATGACCATTCCATTGTGGGCGGGATCGCCAAGCTGGATGGACGCCCAGTAACCATCGTCGGGCATCAAAAAGGGAAAGATACCAAGGATAACATCAAGCGGAATTTTGGGATGGCGCATCCGGAAGGCTACCGCAAAGCGCTCCGCATCATGGAGCAGGCTGACAAATTCGGTCGCCCGATCATCTGCTTTATCAATACGTCGGGTGCCTATCCCGGCAAGGCTGCTGAAGAGCGCGGCCAAAGTGAAGCAATTGCTCGCAACCTGCGTGAAATGGCTACTTTCCGTGTACCGATTATTTGCATTGTCATCGGGGAAGGCGGTAGTGGCGGAGCGCTCGCGATCAGTGTGGGCAACCGTATTTTTATGCTCGAGAATTCCTATTACTCCGTGATTGCTCCGGAGAGTGCCGCTGCCATTTTGTGGAGAGATTCCAGCTTGGGTATGCGTGCAGCTGAGACGATGAAAATTACGGCGCCAGATTTGCTTGAGCTGGGTGTGATCGATGGCATCATCGAAGAACCGTTTGGAGGAGCGCATCGCGATTTGATTCAGCAGGCGAGTATGGTCAAAGCCACGATCGTAGACCAACTGGAACAGCTCGGTAAAATGACTCCGGATGAACTAATACAGGATCGTTACGAAAAGTTTAAACAGATTGGTGAATACGCCTCCCTGTGATTGCAGGGGGCGTTTTTTGGCTTTTTTCTGCAAGGGAAATCTGCTACAATCGTAGTCGAATCAAGAAATCATCAGATCTTTTGAAAAGTATGACACATATCTTTTTCTTAGTATAACAGATATGAAAAGTGAAATGATACAGTGTGATTCATACCCTATATGGTACATACTGTTGGCGTTTCATGACATGCTAAAGATGACACGATTGGAGAGGTGGATTCCATGCAAAAGCTTGCGGTTCTGACCAGCGGTGGCGATGCTCCAGGAATGAACGCTGCTGTACGGGCGGCTGTTCGACGAGCTGCTTATCACGGGGTACAAATGTACGGCGTGTACCATGGATATGAGGGACTGATGAGTGGGGATATTCAAGAGATGTCGCTTGGTTCCGTTGGGGATATTATTCAACGGGGCGGAACGATTCTATATTCGGCACGCAGCGAGGAGTTCAAGACAGAGGCTGGACAGCAGAGGGCTGTAGAGCAGCTGCGCAAGTTTGGGATCGAAGGCTTGATTGTCATCGGAGGAGACGGATCGTTTCGCGGGGCACAAAAACTGACGGAAAAAGGATTTCCGACGATTGGCGTTCCAGGGACGATTGACAATGACATTCCGTGCACGGACTTTACGGTCGGGTTTGATACCGCATTGAATACGATTGTGGAAGCGATCGATAAAATCCGCGATACGGCTACCTCGCATGAGCGCACCTATATCATTGAAGTAATGGGGCGCGATGCCGGAGATTTGGCTCTGTGGGCAGGGCTTGCTGCAGGGGCAGAGTCCATTATTATCCCGGAGGAAGCGCAGGATATGGAAGACATTCTGGAGCGGCTCCATGCTGGTCAGCGCCGCGGCAAGAAGCATTCCATCATCATCGTAGCAGAAGGTGTCGGAAGTGCTTCCTCCTACGCGGATGCCATCACCAAGGCAACCGGCTGGGAGACACGCGTAACTGTACTTGGGCATATCCAACGCGGCGGTTCTCCGACGGCGATGGATCGCATGCTGGGAAGCCGTATGGGTGCGGCAGCAGTTGACTTGCTCTTGGAAGGCAAGCGGGACCGTATGGTAGGAATCCAAAACAATCAAATTGTCGATGTCGACTTCAATGAAGCATTGGCGAAGAAGCACCAACTGGACTTATCCGTTTATCAGCTGGCACGTACGCTGTCCATTTAACACAGGACAGGTTTTAGGTAAAAGAGGAGGCAGAATCCTATGTTGAGAAAAGCGAAAATTGTATGTACCATTGGACCGGCGAGCGAGTCGGTCGAGACGTTGAAAAAGCTGATCCATGCCGGGATGAACGTAGCTCGGCTCAATTTCTCACACGGCTCTCATGAAGAACACGCGGCACGGATCGTAAATATTCGCAAGGCCGCTGAGGAAACAGGCAAGCCGATTGCGATCCTGCTCGATACGAAAGGACCAGAGATTCGTACGGGTACATTGGCTGTCGATGCAGTGGAGCTGGTAGAAGGAAATACCATGATTCTCACAACGGAAGAGGTAGCAGGAACGGCTGAGCGCGTATCCATCACGTATGGAGAGCTGCCAGAGGATGTCAAGCCAGGCGATACGATCCTGATTGATGATGGTCTGATCGGGCTGACCGTAAAAGAAGTAAAAGGCACAGACATCGTGTGCTTTATCAAGAACGGCGGCACGCTGAAAAGCAAGAAGGGCGTAAACGTTCCAGGTGTGAAAATCAATCTGCCAGGAATTACGGAAAAGGACGCACAGGACATCGAGTTTGGGATTGCCCAGCAGGTGGACTTTATCGCGGCTTCCTTTGTGCGTAAAGCATCTGACATCCTGGAGATCCGCGCAATTCTGGAACGCCACAACGCCAAAATCGATATCATTGCCAAGATTGAGAACCAGGAAGGCGTAGACAATGTAGATGAAATTCTCGTCGTCACAGACGGAATCATGGTTGCGCGTGGGGATCTTGGGGTAGAAATTCCGGCTGAGGAAGTGCCTTTGGTACAGAAGAAGCTGATCAAAAAATGTAACGAGCTCGCAAAGCCGGTTATCACGGCGACACAAATGCTCGATTCCATGCAGCGCAACCCACGCCCAACCCGTGCGGAAGCGAGTGACGTAGCCAATGCGATCTTTGATGGAACAGATTGCATCATGCTTTCCGGGGAAACGGCTGCGGGGAAATATCCGGTAGAATCGGTGGAAACGATGGATCGTATCGCCGTGCGCGCTGAGCAGGAGCTCAACTATCGGGAGATCCTGTACGCACAAGCACAGCTGAAGCAAGTAACGATCACGGACGCGATCAGCCAGGCCGTTTCCAATGCAGCACTGGACCTGAATGCTGCTGCGATCATTACGGCTACAGAGAGCGGTCATACAGCGCGCATGGTAGCCAAATTCCGTCCAAAGGCACCGATTGTCGCGGTGACTCCACATGCCAGCGTGATTCGGCGTATGTCGCTGATCAACGGGGTATATCCTGTCCTGGGTGAAATGGCGAATACGACAGACGAGATGCTGGACATGTCTGTACAGGAAGCGCTGGAAGCAGGCTTTGTACGCCATGGCGATCTCGTGGTCATTACTGCGGGTGTACCGGTTCGTGAAGTAGGTACCACGAATCTGATGAAAATCCATGTCATTGGCGATGTTGTAGCCAAAGGCCAAGGAATTGGGCGCAAAGTCGTGACAGGGAAAATCGTGCTGGCTCGTTCGGCAGAGGAAGCATTGGCAAAAACGGAGGAAGGCTCCATTCTGGTGACCATCGGAACGGATTCTGACATGATTGATGCCTTCAAAAAAGCGGCCGCTGTCATTACGGAAGAGGCCGGTTTGACTTCTCATGCCGCGATCGTAGGGCTCAACGTGGGCGTTCCGGTCATTGTTGGGGTGCCGTTTGCTACGGAGATCCTGAAGGAAGGTCAAGTCGTGACCGTTGACTCCGAGCGGGGACATATATATTCTGGACACGCACGCGTACTTTAGTTTTAGGTATTAAGAATCATTTTGTTGCATAGCCGATTCGAGGGTGACTATTCGTCACCCTCTTTGTCATGCGCTTGGCGAGTAAAACGAGCGCCTGATTTGCTGTTATTTACCAGATAACGGTTGGTTTTAGGTAATGAAAAGCGGGGGGCAATCTGGTAAAATCGTTTGGTTGCCTCTTAGAGGAGCATTTACGAGATGAAGATTTTGAACCGTTCGACAAGGGTCTCCCTATTTTTGGGGTAAAAGAATCATATTTGTCACAGATAGGAAAACCGATACATATAGGGGCTGCAAAGGGAGGTACTCCCGTCATCGCTGGGAAATCTGTGTCAAGTGTTTTTTTATCAGGAATACTATATCTAGTGTTGTCGAAAATTATTTCGTACTATATGTAGGTAAAACTATTGAGTTTTTTAGATAAAGATAGTTAACTAGAGAGGAACCATTTAGAGGAGGAACCGATATGCTGGCCACTGAGCTGATTACCAGAACCCGTTTTCTGACGGATGATTTCTTGCAACAATATCCAGATTTTCCTGAACATATGAGTCCGCTTGGGCAGTTTGTTTATTACCGTACTTATTCTCGCTTTATACCGGAAAAAGGAAGACGGGAAACCTGGAAGGAAACCTGCCGTCGCTCGGTGGATTACAATATCAAGCTCGCCTATCAACATCTGAACAAAATCGGCTTGCGCCCAGATTCGCGCCTGATGGAAAAAGAAGCGGAGGGCCTGTTTGACAACATGTTCAACCTTCGCCAGTTTCTTTCCGGTCGTACACTGTGGGTTGGAGGCGCAGAGAATGGCGTGGCAGACCTGTATCCACTAGCCAACTTCAACTGCTCCTTCCTGAACATCAAGTCATGGGATGACCTCGGAGACTTGTTCTATCTGCTGCTGGTAGGCACTGGAGTAGGCTTCAAGTGCACGAAGGAGATGGCAGAGGGACTGACGCCGATCCGCACAAATGTGTCTCTCTTGTCTTCTGAGTACAAGCCTCTGCCGAAGCACCAACGCCTGGAGCGCTCTGAGCTGAACGTACTGGAAAACGGCTTTGCCAAAATTTATGTGGGTGACAGCAAAGAAGGCTGGGTAGAATCGCTTCGCCTATACTTGCAAATCTTGACTGACAAGACCTATGAGCATATTCATACCGTGAAAATCTCCTACAACAGCGTCCGTCCAAAAGGAGAGCGTCTGCAGCGCTTTGGCGGGACCGCGAGTGGACATGAGCCGCTTCGCGAAATGTTTGAGGGTATCGATAAAGTTCTGAAAAACCAGATCGATCAACATCTGGCACCGATCGGCAGCGATGAAAAGGGCTACGGCAAAATTCGCCCGATCCACATCCTGGACATCGGCAATCTGATTGGAGCAAACGTTGTGGTTGGCGGAGTGCGCCGTACAGCGGAGATCTTCTTGTTCGACCATGACGATTATGAGTGCATGATGGCGAAATACGGGATTAACGGCTTCTGGACAGAAGATCAGCTGGCACACCATCGCCGGGTGGGGGAACTGCTGGGCGAGCACAAGCCTGTATGGTTTGACAGCATCCAGAAAGTTGGGGATGGTCGTCATGGACTGGACCATCGCCGTATGTCGAACAACTCGATCGCCTTCACCAAGCAACCGACTCGCGAGTTTTTGCATCTCGTATTCACCCTGATGCAGTTGGAAGGTGAGCCTGGCTTCGTCAATCTGGAAGAAGCCAATCGCCGCCGTCCAAACGCAGAAGGCCTGAATCCTTGCGCGGAAATTTTGCTGGATTCCTATGGTGTCTGCAACCTGACTACCGTCAATCTGGCTGAGTTCGTGAAGACCAGCCCGGATGGCTCCAAATATTTGGATCTGGACGGCCTTTTGGAGGCACAACGAAAATCGGCGCGTGCCGGTCTGCGTATGACACTGGTGACTTTGGAGCTGCCGCACTGGGATACGGTACAGCAGCGGGACCGCTTGCTCGGTACCTCGCTGACAGGTGTAAAAGACGCCCTGGCTTCCTTGGGCTATACCGAAGAGCAAGAGCTGGAGCTGCTCCGCCTCTTGGGAGATGCTGCACGTGATGAAGCCAACCGTTATGCATATGAGCTGCGCGTGAACTCGCCACTGCTCGTAACCACAGTAAAGCCAGAGGGTACGCTTTCACAGGTAGCAGGCGGCGTCTCCAGCGGTCTGCACTGGTCTCACTCGCCTTACTACATTCGCCGCATCCGTATCAATGCGGAAGATCCACTGGCAAAAGCGGTGCAAGCGCTTGGCTGGACAGTGAACCCAGAGGTAGGTACGCCGGGCGATACGTATGAAGAGCGCATGGCGAATGCCCGTACGTTGGTTATCGACTTCCCGGTTGCTTCCGGGGCGAAGGAAACGAAGAACGAAGTGAGCGCAAAACGCCAGTTCGATACCTACTTCCGTTTCCAGAAGGAATACACCGAGCACAACTCTTCCAACACCATCACGGTTCGCAAAGAAGAGTGGAGCGAAGTGGAAGAGATCGTTTACGGCAATTGGGACAACTTCGTAGGGGTTTCCTTCCTGCAGCTGGATGGAGGAAACTACCAGCTCGCTCCTTACGAGGAGTGCACACAGGCTGAATACGAGGCTTTGAAGCAAACGATGAAGCCGTTTGACCCTGCGATTTTGCAGCAATTCGAAACCGGTGGAGATGCCGACCTGTCGACTGCTGAATCTTGCGAGGGTGGCGCTTGCCCCATTCGTTAATCCGCTAGCTAGAGAGGAAAAAGAGAAACAGGGAAGGACTAGATTTTCGTCCTTCCCTGTTTTTTCGTATGCTTCCGATGACGTACAGCAGGAGAGGGTAGAGGATGCCTAGCAGCAAGCTGTAAGGGATCCAGGTGTCCGTATCCCACTTCTGCATGTAAGCGTTGTTGGGATACACAATCAGCGCCCCTGTGGCGATCAACACGCTTGTGGGCACGATGATCGAGCGGTAGGATCGCAGCTTGAGCAGCTGAGCCAAACCCGTGATGGCAGAGAAGCAGTACATCGTCAGCTTCACAAAGATCGTAAGAAACCAGATAATGGCAACGACAGCTTCCATTCGCTGAAAAAAGTCACCGATATTGATTTGACGCCCGAGAATAAAGCTAGAGTAGTTATACAGAACGGTAATTTTCGGATTAAGAACCAGAATACTCAGCATGATGATCAATACGAGCATAAAACCGCCGATCAGATTGCTTAGCATGAATCCTCTTCTGAAAGTAGACGTGTCGTTTATGCACAGCGGGAAAAACATCAACAGGGCGGGTGCCGTCAAATAGGTGATACTGATGAACCAGAGAACACCTTTTACTAGATCTTTGGGGCTTGCCTCCAAAACAGGCTGGATGTTGGTGATTTCCGCCTTGGGCAGGATGAATAGCACGAGAAAGAGGAACAAAAAAAGAAACCAGGGAAAAAAGATTTCAGCGGCACGGGCAAAGGGTTCAATCCCCAAGCGCAGGGATACAACAGGAATAATCAAAAACAAGAGAATCAGAAACTGGATAGGGGTACTCGGAAAAAATTGCGTGGCAAGAAAGTTGCCAATGTAATAGAGAACCTGCGAGCAAAAAAGGAGCATCGTCAGGACGAACAGAAGCGATACAAGCTTTCCTATCCATTTTCCCAAAATGAGCTCGTGGATCTGTAGCAGATTGTGTCCTGGGTAAAGCATTCCGATAGAGGCGTACAGCCAGCCAATGCCCAAACCGACCAGGACACCGACGGATGCGCTGATCCAGGCGTCCTGTCCCGAAGCCTGTGCCATCGTGGACGGTGCCACGAGAATCGTCGTTCCGATCGTGAACATGATGATGATGATCATCATTTGACGGACCGTGATCTTGACAGTAGTCGGCAAACGTACTTCCTCCTAGTGTAGTAGTGGGGAAAACGCATCGCTTAGTGGGCGAAAGAGGGCGGCTATCCAGTCCCCCGGATTCGGGATGGGGGCATTGAGCACTTTGGCACAGGCGAGGCTGATACCGAAAATAAGCAGGATGGAAAAGACGATCAAATCTTTGCGGTAGCCTGGACGCCGAAGCAAGGGCACTTCCAGACAAGCAAGGAAGACGCCGACCAGTAAAATCCCAAAAACCCCCCACATGAGCCCACCCCGCCTTCTTTTGGAAAAATTGCAGTCATACCGTACCAGTATGGACGAAACGGCAAAATGGACATACGTAGTGAGTCAAAAGAACCGCTTGTCTATGGTACAATAAGGAGAAAGAGAAAGGGGCGATTGAAAGTGAATCCCGTCGTTCATTCCCATCGCTTGCGTGTCCGCTACGGCGAAACGGATCGAATGGGTGTGGTTTACCATACGAATTATTTAAACTGGTTTGAGGTCGGACGTACCGAATTCATTCGTCATGCGGACTTAACCTACCGCCAGCTGGAGGAGCAAGGCATCCTTTTGCCATTGACCGACGCTGACATTTCTTATAAAAGACCGGCAAAGTATGACGATGAGGTCGAAGTACGCACACATGTGTCTGAGATCAGTCCGGTTCGCCTTACTTTTTCCTATGAGATCGTGAGGGTGGATGATTCGGAAGTACTGGTGACAGGCAGGACCATGCATGTCTTTACGAACGCCGAGTTTAAGCCGATTCGTTTATCGCGTACGGAGCCAGACTTATACGAGTGGCTGGCGAAGCAGCATGCTGGTGTGACTGTCGGGTAGGCTGCGCGCTGTCCAGACTGTCCAGACTGTCCAGGCTATTCAGCAGAAAGGGGTGGCGAGCATCATGTTCCGTATTCTTGTGGTTCTGTTCATTGTAATTCCGGCAATCGAACTGTGGGGGCTGATTTCCATAGGGAGTATTATTGGCGGCTGGAACACCGTCGCTCTGGTGATCCTGACTGGCGTCGTCGGGGCATGGCTCGCCAAGCAGCAGGGGATTGCGGTCATTCGAACTCTCCAGTTTGAGCTCTCGCGGGGGCAGATGCCCACAGAGACGCTCCTGGATGGCGCTCTTGTGCTGACAGGCGGTATCCTACTCATGTCGCCAGGGTTCTTCTCGGACGTTGTGGGGCTGATTCTGCTGCTCCCGTACACGCGTCTGATTATCCGGCACTTCTTGAAAAAATGGCTGTGGTCCATGATTTCCACTGGGAAAATCCAGCTTTTGTTTCGCAGATAAAGATAGGAAGTTAGAAAAAACCGCTCGCAGGCGTAATGCCCGGAGCGGTTTTTCGTTGCTTATGTATGTTTGCCCTTGATGTACCCCCATACGTCCGAAAAGACATTCGCTTTGACCAAGGCGTTGATCATCACAAGCGCGACGGGTCCGATAATAAGTCCCAAAAATCCGAAGAGCTGCAGGCCGACAAACAGGGCAACCAGCGTCAGCAGCGGGTCGAGACCCACGTTTTCAGCAACGACTTTCGGCTCGATGATTTGGCGGAAGATCAGGACGACGGCGTACAGGATCGACAGCCCGATCACGAGTGTGTAGTTGCCTTTGAAGAACAGGTAAATAATCCATGGAACGAAAACCGTCCCGGTACCCAGATAAGGCAGCAAATCCACGAGCCCGGTAATCAGCCCGATCGTGATGGCGTATTCCACACGCATGATTAAAAGCCCGATGATGACGATGGCGGCTGTCAGGGAGATGAGTGTCAGCTGTGCCTTCAAAAAGCCGACCAAGGCATTGCGTAGATCTCGAAAGATTTGATCGATCCGGCTATTGAAGCCTTTCGGCAAAATGCGGCGAAAGCGTGCTTCCCACAAGTGAAAGTCTTTGGAGATAAAGAAGGCACCCATCAGGGAAATGACGGATACGGTTGCCATGTTCGGCAAGGAAACGAGGAAATTTTTAAGACCATTCAAGAATGTAACAATCAGATCTTGCCCGGTGTGTGTGATGGTCGAGATCCCGCTCCCGATCGTAGCATCCACTTTTAACTTGAAGTCAGGATCAAGCTGCGTGTAGATCCATTGGATTTGATTGTATAGCCCCATGAGAAACTCCTGGGAAATCGTCCGCTGCAGATAATCAGAGAGTTCAGCCGCAAAACCAGGTAGACGTTTCGCAAGCTCGCCAATTTCTACGACTGTCTCTGTCACGACTAGAGTAACCACACCTACGGCCAGAAGCATAAGGAGCAGAAGTGAGATCGTCACGGACAACCAACGAGGGATTTTGAACTTCCTCGTCATGAACGTAACGGGCCGGTTGATCAGGAGCGCAATGACTAAAGCAATTAGAAATGGGTAAAGTAAGGGTGTTGCAAACTGGAAGACCCAGATTACCAGATAGACAAGCACGCAAACCCATAAAAACCGAATGATTTGGAACAATCTCTCCACCCAGTTTTGCTGATTCAAAGTGTTCTCCTTTCTGACCCATTCGTGAGGGCTAATACTTATGTAACTATTATGCAATATGCGGATAGGTCGAGCAAGTTAACGAAAAAAACAAAACCGGGTTTCACCCTTTGAAACATTTTTTCGCCAACCTTATTCACAAAACTGCAATAATCTTTTATAATTGGGTCGACTTGAGTGGATTCTTTTCTCTCTCCATGCACCAACTTCTGACTGCGTGGATGACATTCTATACAAGAGTGGTGGATGAAAGAAACCGCTGCCTGCAAAATTTATATAGCTTTACGTCACTGCGTGTTCCAGTCAGCGGGACAAGCGACGACTGGTCAGGCATTATTACTTAAGTGGAAAAGGAGAGGGAGTTCTATGACAGCAACCCGTGGACTGGAAGGCATCGTTGCAGCCGAATCATCAATCTGTTCGATCGTAGATGGAGTTCTCTGCTACGGCGGGATCAACATCGATGAGCTAGCAGAACATGCAACTTTTGAAGAGGTTGTATACTTACTCTGGCATGGAGCGTTACCGAAGCGTGATCAGCTGGAAACTTTGAAAAAGCAATTGGGCGAGTCTGCCGCAGTACCTGCGGAAGTGATCGAAAGCATCCGCAACTACCCACAAGGCATTCACCCAATGGCTGCTTTGCGCACAGCTGTCTCTTCGCTAGCGCTCTACGATACAGAAGCGCAGGACATGTCTACTGAAGCCAACTACAGAAAAGCAATTCGCCTGATGGCTCAAACTCCTACCCTGATCGCAGCCTATGCACGCCTGCGCAATGGCCTTGAGCCAGTTGCTCCAAAAGTTGAGTACACCATCGCGCAAAACTTCCTGTACATGCTCAAAGGGGAAGAGCCTACTGAAACAGCTGTAAAAGCTCTGGATGTAGCTTTGATCCTGCATGCTGACCATGAGCTGAACGCGTCCACTTTTGCAGCGCGTGTAACCGTTGCCACTCTGACGGATATCTACTCCGGCATCGTGTCTGCAATCGGCACACTGAAAGGCCCTCTGCACGGTGGTGCGAATGAAGCAGTAGCAAAAATGCTGACAGAAATCGGCAGCATGGACAAAGTAGAAGGCTATGTACGCAGCAAACTGGACAACAAAGAAAAAATCATGGGCTTCGGACACCGTGTATACAAAGACGGTGACCCACGTGCGAAATGGCTGAAACAAATGTCCAAAGCACTGACTACCCAAATCGGACGTCCTGAGCTGTATGAGATGTCTGTAAAAATCGACGATATGGTTACCGGCGAAAAAGGCCTGAAGCCAAACGTGGATTTCTACTCCGCATCTGTTTACATTTCTCTGGGTCTGGAAATCGATCTGTTCACACCGATCTTTGCAATCAGCCGTATGTCCGGTTGGACTGCACACATCATGGAGCAGTATGAAAACAACCGTTTGATTCGCCCACGCGCGGATTATACGGGTCCTGTGAATCAGCACTATGTGCCGATCGACCGCCGCTAAACTCATCATTTAGCGAAGCTTACACTCATTGCTTTTCCGAGCGTGTAGGAACAGGCGAACTGTCCTGTTTCAGGAACGGGTGATCTTTCCTGTTTCAGGAACAGGCGAACTGTCCTGTTCCTGCTGGAGAACTACCACCAACCGTGGTAGTTCTCCCTACGTCTGGAAATAATCCTATTACAACTATTTCAACTCTGGAGGGGTTCCTGTGTTTAAAAACCTGACGCAACCAACTGCCGGTGAAAAAATCACTGTTGATAACGGCAAACTTGTAGTACCTAACAATCCAATCATTCCTTTCATCGAGGGCGACGGTACTGGTCCTGACATCTGGAATGCTTCTGTACGCGTTCTGGATGCAGCTGTAGAAAAAGCATACAAAGGCGAAAAGAAAATCGCTTGGTTCGAAGTATTCGCTGGTGAAAAATCCTTCAACCAATACAACGAATGGTTGCCAGAAGATACCCTCACTGCTGTTCGTGAATACCTGATCGCAATCAAAGGTCCTTTGACGACTCCAGTTGGCGGCGGTATCCGCTCCATCAACGTAGCGCTGCGTCAAGAGCTGGATCTGTATGCATGCGTACGTCCTGTTCAATACTTCGATGGCGTTCCATCTCCTGTAAAACACCCAGAACTGACTGACATGGTCATCTTCCGTGAGAATACCGAAGACATCTACGCTGGCGTAGAGTGGGCTGAAGGTACTCCAGAAGTGAAAAAAGTGATCGAGTTCCTGCAAAAAGAAATGGGCGTGAAGAAAATCCGCTTCCCAGAAACTTCTGGTATCGGTATCAAGCCTGTTTCCAAAGACGGTACAGAGCGTCTGGTTCGTGCAGCGATCAACTACGCAATCGATAACAAACGCAAATCCGTTACCCTGGTACACAAAGGTAACATCATGAAGTTTACCGAAGGCGCGTTCAAAAGCTGGGGTTATGCAGTGGCTGAAGCAGAATACGGCGACAAAGTGTTCACTTGGGCACAATACGATCGTATCAAAGCTGAAGGCGGCGACGCTGACAAAGCACAAAAAGAAGCAGAAGCAGCTGGCAAAATCATCGTAAAAGACGTGATTGCTGACGCGTTCCTGCAACAAATCCTGACTCGTCCAGCTGAGTACGATGTAGTAGCTACCCTGAACCTGAACGGTGACTACGTATCTGACGCTCTGGCTGCTCAAGTAGGCGGTATCGGTATCGCTCCAGGTGCCAACATCAACTACCTGACTGGACATGCGATCTTCGAAGCAACGCATGGTACAGCTCCTAAATACGCTGGATTGGACAAAGTAAACCCATCCTCCGTGATCCTGT
Source organism: Brevibacillus centrosporus (assembly GCF_003710815.1). Taxonomy (GTDB): domain Bacteria; phylum Bacillota; class Bacilli; order Brevibacillales; family Brevibacillaceae; genus Brevibacillus; species Brevibacillus centrosporus. The sequence goes on along the minus strand of NZ_RHHP01000003.1, from coordinate 7,812 downwards.
CCGGTGAAATGATGCTCCGTCACCTGGGTTGGAACGAAGCAGCTGACCTCTTGATCAACTCCATGGAAAAAACCATCTCTGCGAAAACAGTAACGTATGATTTCGCACGTCTGATGGATGGCGCAACCGAGCTGAAATGCTCCGAGTTTGCTGACGCTTTGATCAAAAACATGTAAGATAGAAGTTGTACTTGATTGGATAAGAAACCACACATTTGGAGGGGATTATTCATGGCTTTCCAACGCAAAAAAATTGCGGTGATTGGTAGCGGCTTTACAGGTGCAACTACAGCATTCATCCTGGCTCAAAAAGAACTGGGTGACGTCGTTCTGGTTGACATTCCTCAGTTGGAAAACCCGACAAAGGGTAAAGCACTGGACATGATGGAATCTGCTCCGGTACTCGGCTTTGATGCAACCATTACAGGTACGGCTGACTATGCAGACATCAAGGATGCTGACCTGGTTATCATCACAGCAGGGATCGCACGCAAGCCTGGTATGTCCCGCGATGATCTCGTAAACACAAACGCTGGCATCATGAAATCCGTAGCGGAGCAGGTAAAAACGCATGCTCCTGCCTCCATTGTTATCGTTCTATCCAATCCGGTCGACGCGATGACCTACACATTCTACACCACGTCCGGCTTCCCGAAAGAGCGCGTCATTGGTCAATCCGGTGTACTCGATACCGCTCGTTTCCGTACCTTTGTGGCGATGGAACTGAACGTATCCGTAGAAGACGTGACGGGCTTTGTATTGGGTGGTCACGGCGACGACATGGTTCCGTTGGTACGCTACTCCTACGCGGGTGGTATTCCACTGGAAACCTTGATTCCTAAAGATCGTCTGGATGCGATCGTACAGCGTACACGCACTGGCGGGGGCGAAATCGTCAACCTGCTGGGTAACGGTTCGGCTTACTATGCTCCAGCCGCTTCTCTGGTTCAAATGGCGGAAGCAATCTTGAAGGACAAGAAGCGCATTCTGCCTTCCATCGCTCTGCTGCAAGGCGAATACGGCTACCAAGATCTATACCTGGGCGTACCGACTCTGCTCGGTGCAAACGGTATCGAGAAAATCTTTGAGCTGGAACTCACTGCTGAGGAGAAAGTAGCTCTCGACAAGTCTGCTGACTCCGTACGCAACGTACTGGCTGTTTTGAAATAAAGATCACAAACGCTATACAAAAGGCGCCTTTCATCTGGAAGGCGTCTTTTTAAATGCCCGGAGGAATAATAGACTACAATGACGTGAAAATCTGAACAGGGAGAGGGGATTGCCTGTCATGAGAGTCCACATCAAACGCGTACCCGATGGGAAAATAACCCTGCAGGAGACGTCAAAGATAGCCATCATCACCATCAATCGACCAGCTGCTCGCAATGCGCTGACCGCAAATATGTGGGGAGAGCTGGCTCGTTTGGGGCGACTGGCGGGCCAATCGTCAAAAGCAAAAGTGATCCTGCTGCGCGGCACACCGGGCCAATTTACAGCGGGGGCAGATATCAAAGAGTTTTGTGAGATGTCGATTGAAGAGGCAGAGCATGCTTTTCAACAGATGGAAGAAGCCATCCGTGTTTTTGAAAATGTGCCCATGCCAGTCGTGGCAGTGGTGGATGGCCCAGCAATGGGGGCAGGCTTTATCCTTTCATTGGCTTGTGACATGCGCGTAGGGACGGCGAATGCGAGAATGGGCATACCGGTAGGCAAGCTGGGCATCACCATCGGCCCATCCTTTCTGCAGAGAATCATCAGACTGATTGGACCCAGCCGCGCTACTGAACTGATCTACACAGGAAAGGTAATAGAAGCACAGGAAGCGTTGCGAATCGGCCTGCTGAATCAGCTGCTCCCTTCTGAGGACTTGGACAAAGCAGCATTAAGCCTGGCGGGTACGATCATGGAGCAGTCCGGTGCCGTCCTGCGAGCGGTCAAGAAAGCCGCTCAGCTGAGCCAGTGGAAGCAGGAGGGGCCATGGAGCTTTGTGGATCCCGTCGATTTTCCTGAGGGCTGTCTTGCATTTGCCGAAAAACGAAAGCCCCGCTTTTCGACATGACGTAAATGGATTGTTAAGGTGTCTTTACAAAAAAATAACTTGTCTTTCGTAACTCCGATTTGGCAGACTGAGAAGGTAGAGAGAAGAAAAGCGATTCCATACGATCCAGTTCTATGCCAGCAACAAGGTAACACTCTAGGGGGAATTTTACATGATTAAAGTATTAGTAGTGGATGACGAAGCTTCCATCGTGAAGCTGTTGCAATTCAACTTGGAGAAGTCCGGATTTCAGGTGGTAACCGCTTTTGACGGAAAACAGGCATTGGACATGGTGAAAAGCGAACAGCCTGACTTCATTATTCTTGATTTGATGCTGCCCAAAATGGATGGCATGGACGTGTGTAAAACCTTGCGCCAAGATCGGGTAAACACCCCGATCCTGATGCTGACAGCGAAAGATGATGAGCTGGACAAAATTTTGGGACTCGAGCTGGGGGCAGATGACTACCTGACAAAGCCGTTCAGTCCGCGTGAGGTCGTTGCACGGGTGAAGGCGATTCTCCGTCGGATTCAGGCGACTCCCGAAGTATCCGTTACCCAGGAGGATATCGTCCTGCAGTTCGGGGATATTCGCATCTATCCGGAAAAATACGAAGTGTTTCGCAAAGACGCCAAAGTCGAACTGACGCCAAAGGAATTTGAGCTTCTTCATTATTTGGCCAGCCACCACGGACGTGTATTGACCCGGGATCAGCTGCTCAATGCTGTCTGGAACTACGACTTTATCGGCGACTCCCGTATTGTAGACGTGCACGTCAGCCATTTGCGTGAAAAGCTGGAGGATGACACGAAGAATCCGCGCTACATCAAAACGGTTCGGGGGCTTGGCTATAAATTGGAAGGGTAACGGGGGGCAATACTTTTGACTCGTTTTCGCATCAAACTAACCTTGACCATTCTCGGCTTGATCTCACTTGTTCTGCTGCTAATGGGGATGTACTTCGCAAAGGTCCTGGAAAACTCCTATCTGCAGTCTCTAAATGAGCTTCTGTCACGGGAATCGAAGCTGATCGCCCAGGCAGTTCAATTTCCCGATGTTTTCTCTGATAGGAAGACACTGGAGCAGCGTATTCTACAAGTTGCCCCAACGGATGAAGTGAGACTCACCCTGATCGACACCAAGGGAAATGTGCTTTACGACAATTCCACCTATGCCCCGGAGATGGAAAATCATCATGACAGGCCAGAGTTTCTTGCCGCCTTAAAGGGTGAGACGGGCATTTCGCGTCGTTACAGCGAAACACTCGGTCACGACATGATGTATGTAGCTGTTCCGATCATACAAGACACGCAGATCGTGGGTGCCGTTCGCTCCGCCATGTCTATGAAGGATATTACGGATACCATCCACAACATGTGGTACAGCTTGCTTACAGGACTTTTGGTTACACTTGTGGTGGGATCGATTGTTGTTTCTCGCATTTCTTTTTCTATTATTCGACCGATTGAGGAAATTACCCGAGTAGCCCGCAATATTACGCAGCGACAATACGAGAGCCGCGTCAGAATCAAGGCAAAGGATGAGATTGGTCAGCTAGCCGGTGCCATCAATTTCATGGCCTCCAGCCTGGAACAGCAGATGTACGAAATCTCGGAAAATCAGCAGCGTCTATCTGGCGTACTGACGAACATGACGAGCGGGGTTATTTTCATTTCCGAACAGCGGCGGATCATGCTGGTCAATCCGGCCGTAGAGAAGCTGCTCGGGACGGCGGGTCACGAAATCGTAGGAAAGCTGCACATCGAGGCAGGTAAAAGCTTTGGGCTTAGCAAATATATCGACCGCTGTCTGGACAACAGCGAAAAGTTCCGGGAAGAAGTACACATTTACTACCCGCAGGAGCGTGTGCTGGATGTCAACTTCGCCCCCTACATCAACTTCAAAGGGGAAGCGCGAGGAGTAGTCGTGGTGCTCCATGACATTACAGAAATTCGCCGGCTGGAGAAAATGCGCAGTGATTTCGTCGCCAACGTTTCCCATGAGCTGCGTACTCCGATTACTTCCATCAAAGGCTTTACAGAGACTCTCCTTGAGGGAGCGATGCAGGATGAAGAGACCTGCCGCAACTTCCTGCAGATCATTTCTGATGAAAGTGAACGGCTCTATCGGATGATCCGGGATATTTTGGACTTGTCCAAGATTGAGCAAAAACGTTTGCCACTGCAAATGAATCAGGTTCATCTGCAGGAACTCATCACGTCAGCTGTAGCGATCATGAATGATCAGGCACAGCGTAAGCAGCTGTCGATCGCATTGCCGAATCAGACGCCTGAGATTTTGCTCATGACTGATCGGGATTGTCTGCAGCAGATCGTACTCAACCTGCTTTCAAATGCGGTCGCCTACACCCCCGAGGGAGGGGCCATCACCATCCATACGGAACAAAATGCACAGCGAGTCTTGATCCAGGTGTCTGATACGGGCATTGGGATTCCGGAAAAGGACATTCCACGTATTTTTGAACGGTTTTATCGGGTAGACAAAGCGCGCAGCCGCGACTCTGGAGGAACAGGGCTGGGTCTTGCGATCGTCAAACATCTCGTAGAGAATTTGCATGGGCAGATCAGTGTGCAAAGCAGGGAAGGGCAGGGAACGACATTTACGGTCACGCTGCCGTTCTTGTAAAACCTTTACACAAAGATCATATTGCCTTCACCGACTCTATACAATCCCCTTGTACTATTTGTCGTGACAGATAAAAACACATGCGAAATGGATGCGCGATAGAGCAAATAAAGGGGGACGAGGATATGTCACGACATGCTTTTGAAGAGCAGCAAGACGTCCTGCACCGCAAGCTGATGACGATGGGAACGCTGGTAGAAGAAGCGATTCATAAATCGATCAAAAGCCTGGTCGAGCGGGATGTGCAATTGGCCGAACAGGTCATTGGCAACGACCATGTGATCAACGAGCTGGAGCAGGAAATCCAAAGCGAATGCTTTCGGCTGATTGCTCTGCAGCAGCCGGTGGGGAGCGATTTGCGCCGCTTGGGGACGATGCTCAAGCTGGTGACGGATCTGGAGCGGATGGGCGATCACGCAGTTTCGATCTCCAAGACGACACGACGACTCATGGCAGAGCCGTACGTCAAGCCGCTCATCGATATTCCATTGATGGCGGATCACGTCAAAGCGATGGTACGTGATTGCTTGAATGCGTATATCGCACGCAACAAAGACGCGGCAGAAGAAATCGCAGCACGCGATGATATCGTCGACAAGTTGTTTTCAACGATCTTCCGCGACCTGATGGAAGTCATGACCAAAAATGGTACGGCGATCTCCCAAGGGACACATCTGCTTCTGGTTGCCCAATATTTGGAGCGGATTGCCGATCACGTGACGAATATATGCGAGTGGATTATTTACATGTCCACCGGCAAAATGACGGATTTGAACAAATAAATAAAAACGATAGTCATGGATGGAACAAGTCGTTGCGAGCATCGCTTGCATCGGCTTTTTTGTTTGTGCAGCGAAGGCTCCTCCAAGAGGCGTGCCTGAGCCAAGTTTTCTAACGTTGACGGAAGGAGGCAGATGCCTAATTGTGTCTTGATGCATACAATACAGGGATTTCACTTGCATCAGGAAGTACAGGAGGGAATGGCTTTGACAAAGAGAGAGCGACATATTTATGCTGCAGGAAACACAGCGCGAGGGTACCGGACGTTTTACGATTCGGTATTGGAGGGCATCGGACGAATTTACTACCTGTCTGGTGTCGTAGAGGGCATTACGTCTCCCATCATCGAGAGCATCGGCAAAGAGATGGGCAGAAAAATAGAGCAGGTGGAGTGGATTCATTCCCCTTTTGAAAATGGAAAATACGATGGCGTCATCTTACACGACTGGAAGGTTGCGATCATGGATAGCAGCTATCCGAGGCTATATCGGCCGCAGGCACCGGGAGTCATTGAGATTCATGTAAATCTGCAGACCGCATTGAACGTGGACCTGCTGACTCCCTACGCGGTTCAAATCGCAGGGTGGTTCGAAGGCATCGACAAAAAAAGCCAGGAGGCGTATGCGGCCTATGGGGAGGCGCTGCGAATCCACGACGAATGGGAGGCTCCCTACATTGAAAACCTGGATCGCGAAAAAGCCGATCAGGTTACGGAAGAGCTGAAGGGCTTGCTTTTTGCCGGAGAGCCTCTGAACAAGACCGCCCATGTCAGACGAATGTATCTGGGTGCAGCCACGCCTCAGGGGCCAGTCGACCACATCATGAAGCTGACGGATCATCTGGACAAACGATACTTCATTAAAGGACGCCCTGGATCAGGAAAATCAACCATGCTGAAAAAGCTGGTCGCTGAAGCGCAGAAGCAAGGCCTGGACGTAGAAGTTTACCACTGTGGTCTGGATCCGCATAGCTTGGACATGGTGATTTTGCCGGAAAAGAGCGTGGCGCTCTTCGACAGTACAGCACCACATGAATACTTCCCGAGCAAGCCATCCGATGAAGTTGTAGACATGTACGAACGAGCGATTACCCCCGGAACAGACGAGAAGTACGCAGATGAACTGTTCGACATCAAAGCCCGGTACACACAAAAAATGAAAGAAGGGACAGCTGCACTCGCAGTGGCGCAGGAGCTGCGTGATCAATTGAATGCCATCTACATCGAAGCGACCGATCAGCAGCGGCTAAAAGCAGTAGCCCAGGCTATCATGAGCCGACTGGCGAGAATGTGAGCCGGTTTTTGGTGAGAATGTGAGCCGTCACCAAATAATCGCATGAAACCCGAAAGGCTGCTCATACTACACATAGGAGGTGAGCAGCCGGATGGGTTATGCTTGGACTCTGGCTTTGCTGATGCTGGTCAATCCCCTCGATCCCATTCCTTTTTTGCAAGTAGAGATGGAAGGGGAGACGGTCGCGATGCTGGATAGATCCGACTACACCGTGCCATGGGAGGGCGTGCCTACCGTTGATGAAAACCATCTGAGGATGACGATGGAACGGTTGGGAAAGAAAGTGCACGTCGAGCCAATCAATGCGACGATCAACGAAAGTGGCGCTGTCGTTCCGGACAAAAAGGGACGAAAGCTGAATGAGACGGACTTTCTACAGCAATTCTATGAATATTATTACGGAACAGGCTCAGGAACGCTGAAGGCTACCTACCAGGAGATTTACCCCAAGGTAGATCAAGCCTTGTTGGCACAGGTGCGCAAAAAAGTGATTGGACAGTATACGACCTACTTTAATTCGGGCAACCGAAACCGTTCACATAATATCGCGCTAGCCTCACAGGCGATCAACAACACGGTGGTCTTGCCTGGTGAGATCTTTTCCTTTAACAAGGTGGTCGGCAAGCGTACGAAAGCAAAAGGCTATCTCCAAGCCCCTGTCATCGTCAGAGGAGAGCTGTCGGAAGGAATCGGTGGAGGCATCTGCCAGGTTTCCTCCACGCTTTTTAATGCGGTGGACAAGGCTGGCTTGCAAATTATCCAGCGCTATTCACATAGCAGGCACGTCGCTTATGTGCGGCCAGGACGGGATGCTACTGTTAGCTGGTATGGTCCTGATTTCGTCTTTCAAAACAAATACGCCTATCCCGTCTTAATCCGGGCGAAGGCGTATGGCGGGAGTATGTATGTCTCGGTGCATTCCTTTCCAGAGATCGAGTACGAGTCGCGTCACGTACCGAGTGTAAGCCGCAAGACTCCGGAGGAAGGACCGGCAGCACCACCGCTGCAGACTCCACCCATCACGAATGAACCGACAGCACCTGAGTAAGGTGCTCA
>NZ_RHHP01000029.1 GCF_003710815.1 Brevibacillus centrosporus | reverse complement strand
GAGCTGACGAATACTAATCGGTCGAGGACTTATCCACACTCTTAGCAAACATGCAGATCCAGTTTTGAAGGCACGAACTAGAAAAGCTGCATTCGCGATTACTCCATTTGGCGAGTAATGACGAATGCAGCTTTTTGGCATTGTCGAAAAAAGTAAATTGACTGAATATTGACAAAAATAGTGGACGCGTGTATTTTTTGAGTAGGAAATCGTTTTCCTAATTAAGGGAAAGAGAGTGAACGATCATAGCAGTTACCATTAAAGACATCGCGCAGCTAGCAAACGTATCGATCGCAACTGTTTCTAGAGTTTTGAATAATTCCAAGCCTGTTCGCCCCGAGCTGAGGGAAAAAGTGATGAAAGCAGTAGAGGAGACTTCTTTTCAGCCCAACGCAATAGCGAGAAGTCTGGTAAACAAAGAAACCCGGATCATCGGCGTCATGATTCCTGATATATCCAATAGCTTCTATTCCAACCTCATTTACGGGATCGACAGTGTCATCAGCGAATACGATTACAGCATGTTTTTGGCGATCTCTGATGAAGCCGTCGAGAAGGAATTGAAGTACTTGCGGCTATTCAAGGAAAAGCAGATTGATGGCGTGATCCTTGCGAGCATTCACTTTCTCGAAGGCCACATCCAGCACTTGCATGAAATGGAGGTTCCTATGGTAGTAACCGGCCATGATTTGCACGGCTATCAGGTTCCTACCGTAAACGTGAACAATGTGCAAGCCGCCTATGACGCTACAGCCTATTTGATTTCTCAGGGGCATCGACGCATCGCCTGTGTATCAGGGCCGCTTTGGGATCCGCCATGTGGGCTGGACAGGATGGGAGGATATCGGAAAGCGATGAGGACGCATGGCTTGAACGTTCCCGATGGCTTTGCGATGGAGGGCGACTTTACACCTAAGAGTGCTTACGAAGCAGTGAAAAAAATCTTTGAAGAAAATGAGCATGAGAATGAACTTCCGACGGCGATCTTTGTCGCTACCGATCTCATGGCAGTCGGTGTCTTGAACTATTTGCATGACGCGGGAATACGCGTACCGGATGTTGTGTCCGTCATGGGCTTTGACAATCTGGAAATGGCCTCCTTGGCAAGACCGATGCTGACAACCATTCACAACGATCCCTATATGTACGGTCGCGCCGCAGGGGAGAAACTGCTGAAGCAGCTGCGCAACGAGCCGTTTGAGCGATTGAGCACGGTTCCGCACGACCTAGTGATCCGGCAAAGTGTGAGGGCCATTCGATGAAAACAGCATCAAGAAAAAGAGCATAGATAGTGTGCATGTCAAGAAAAGGGGTGAAGAAGTGTGAAGCTTGGAGTATTTACGGTGTTATTCGGTGAAAAGTCATTTGAGGAAATGCTGGATCACGTGCAAGCGGCAGGCTTGGAAGCAGTAGAAATCGGAACGGGCGGATATCCCGGAGATGCCCATTGCCAAGTGGAGGAGCTGCTGGACAACCCGGAGAAGGTTCGTGCCTACAAAAAAGCAGTTGAAGATCGCGGCTTGATCATCAGTGCGCTCAGCTGCCACGGCAATCCTTTGACTCCCGACAAGAAGTTTGCGCGTGAGTCCCATGAGACGTTTGTCCAAACAGTGAGGCTGGCAGAGCAGCTCGAGGTCCCCGTCGTCAATTGCTTCTCGGGTACGGCTGGCGATCATGAAGGAGCAGTCTATCCAAACTGGCCCGTGGCGCCTTGGCCGAATGAATACCGGGATGTTTTGACCTGGCAATGGGAAAACAAACTGATCCCTTACTGGAAGGAATGGGCTGCGTACGCCGTTTCCCATCACGTAAAAGTAGCGTTGGAGCTGCATGGAGGCTTCTTGGTCCATACGCCGGGGACGCTGCTCAAGCTTCGCGAACAGGCAGGGGAAGGAATTGGAGCGAACTTCGACCCCAGCCACATGTGGTGGCAAGGCATCGATCCAATAGCGGCAATCAAGATCTTGGGGAAAGAAAAAGCGATCTACCATTTCCATGCGAAGGATACGTACATTGATCAGGATAAAGTCAACATGTACGGACTGACCGACATGAACTCCTACGCCAATTTAAATGAACGCGCCTGGTACTTCCGCACGGTAGGCTACGGGCACGATCAGCAAACGTGGGCCAATATGATGAGCGCTTTGCGGATGAACGGCTATGACTATGTAGTCAGTATCGAACACGAGGATGCGCTCATGTCGATTGAAGAAGGCTTCCAGCGAGCAGTTCACAATCTGAAGCAGGTCATTTTGCGAGAGCCCGTAAACAATCTGTGGTGGGTATAGGAGGCTGGGCATGACAAGCACAAAAAAATGGAAGATCGGGATCATTGGAGCGGGCGGGATCTCAGAGGCACATCTCGAAGCGATCAAGGATGAGCCCAGGGCAGAGGTAGTGGCGATCGCAGACGTCTCGCGGGAAGTAGCATCAAACCGGGCAGCTCGGCATACGATTCCACAAGTCTATACGGATTACAGGGAGCTGCTGAAAAATCCAGACGTGAATGCAGTTGTCATCTGCGTTCCCAATTACTTGCACGCGGAAACGGCTATGGAAACCCTGGCAGCAGGCAAACACACGCTGTGCGAAAAGCCGATGGCGATGAACGTCGCACAAGCTGAAGAAATGATCCAAGCAGCAGCGCAGGCAGGCAAAATACTGATGGTAGCACAGAACAACCGTTTTCGCAGCGACGCACAGTACGTCAAAAATCTGTTGATGGAAGGCAAGCTGGGACAGGTCTATCACGCGAAGACAGGCTGGGTCAGGCGAAACGGCATTCCTGGCTGGGGCAGCTGGTTTACCCAAAAAGAGCTGGCAGGGGGTGGACCGCTGATCGACATTGGGGTACATATGCTGGACCTGACGCTGTGGCTGCTCGGTCATCCAAAACCCGTGTCGGTTCTCGGGCAGACCTACGCACAGTTCGGACCAGATAAGAAGGGCCTGTCAGAGTGGGGGCGGCGTGACGAGAACGGTACCTTTGACGTAGAAGACATGGCAGTAGCGATGATTACGTTCGAAAATGGGTTGACTCTCACACTGGATGCGAGCTGGGCTTCTCATATTGAAAAGGAAAACGTTTTCCTCCATCTGTACGGGCAAGCAGGGGGAACATCGCTCAACCTGATGGAAGATCGGCTCACCATGTATCAGGATTGGAACGGGACAGCGGCTACCACCGAGATTATACCAAAGCGGGAAAAAGAACGAGTAAAGCTGTTTCAGAACTTTATCGACTCCTTGGAAGGTTCCGCAACTCCTCTTTGCACACCGGAGCAAGCGCTGTACATCAATCGCTTGATCGAGGCGATTTACGCATCTGCTGCGACAGGTGAGGCAATCCGATTGTAAGGCTGTGATGAGGCACTCCTTTAGGGGGGCCTCGTAAAAATCGAATAAGGGGGTCCATAAAATGAAATTGTTGAAAGGGCTTACATCTGTTGGTCTGACCTTTTCCATGCTTTTCTCTTTAGCCGCGTGTTCAAGCGCTCCACAGCAATCCGCACCTGCAGCAGCTCCACAGCAGCCAGCCGCACAGACACCTGCACCTGCTGAAACACCCAAGACCGAGCCAGCACCCGCAGCTGAAAAAGTCAAACTGGTATACGCGCGCGGAAAGGATTCCACCGATTCTACGAAGAAGCTGGTTGAGGCCTTTACTGCCGCACATCCCGATATCGAAGTGGAAATCCGCGAAATGCCGTCTGACACCGGACAAAGCCATGATCAATACGTCACGATGTTCAGCGCGCAGTCTTCCGAGATAGACGTGTTTGACCTCGATGTAATCTGGCCGGCGGAATTCGCTCAAGCGGGCTACCTTTTGCCTCTGGATCGACTCATGGAGCAGGATAATATCGATACAGGCAAATACATTAAAGGCGCGATGGACGCTGGAAACTTCGGTGGACAGCAGTGGACCATGCCGAAGTTCATCGACGCCGGTCTCCTCTTCTATCGCAAGGATATGGTAAAAGAAGCACCGAAGACATGGGATGACCTGATCAAGCAGGCAAAAGCTTTAAATGGCAAAGACGGGTTCAAGTTCGGGTATCTGATGCAAGCCAAGCAGTATGAAGGGCTCGTATGTAACTTCGTCGAATTCAGCGCGGCATACGGTGGAAAAATTCTCGATGAACAAGGAAACGTCGCCGTAAACAACCCGGGAACCATTAAAGGCTTGCAAAAAATGATGGAGATCGTAAAGTCTGACTTCGTCCCCAAAAACATCACCACATTTACAGAAACAGAATCGCATACCACATTCCTCGAGGGCCAATCTCCGTTCGTTCGCAACTGGCCGTATCAATTCGCCATGGCACAGGATCAAACACAATCCAAAATCGTAGACAAAGTAGCAATCGCTCCACTGCCGGCTGGTGATGCGGGTTCAGCAGCAGCGCTCGGCGGCTGGATGGGCGGGATCAACAAGTTCACCAAGCATCCAAAAGAAGCATGGGAATTCCTGAAGTTCATGACAGGTCCAGAAGGTCAAAAAATATCTGCTGTTCACGGTGGCCTCGCTCCGACGTATTTGCCTGCATACGATGAAGCCGACGTCCAAAAGGCAAGCCCATTGTTTGCAAACAAAGACTTCGTCGACGGCGTAAGCGCAGCGGTATCTCGTCCAACCACCCCGATCTATCCGAAAATTTCGGAAGTCATCCAGATCGAGGTATCGAAAGCACTCGCAGGTCAGCAAACGGCTGAGCAAGCTGCGAAGAGCATGGAAACCCAAATGAACGCTTTAATGAAAAAATAACGGAGAATCGCAAGGGAAGGGGTTGCTCCCGGGAGGCCAGTGCTGCTTTCCCGGGAGTCCTCTCTTGAAACGACGCACCAATCATGACAACGGCGAAAAAGAGGGTGAACGGATGAAGCTTTCGGAAAAGCAGATGGGCTATTTATTGATACTACCCGCCATCGTGATCATTCTCATCATTGCTATCTGGCCCGTCATGCGTTCTTTTTGGATTAGCCTGCACGATATTCGACTGAATGATCCGACGAAAACAGAGGTGCACACCTCGTATGGATTGGATATGGAGAGATACGTCAACACCTTGCCCAATTTGCTGCGCTATTTGAAAAAGGAAGCGGACACGGCGCAGGGAGCTGCCAAGGAACAGCTGCTGTCCCTACGACAGCAGACAGAACAAATGAATGCGACACTACAGCAAACGGGCGAAATCGCCGCACGATACGAGAGAATTGATCAGCTGCTGCTAGAGTTCAAGCCTGTCCCAAACGAGCTGAAGTACGTAGAGCTTACGAGTGAGCAGATGGAATCGATCCAGTCTACACTCGCAGCGATCGGGACGACCCTCGATGAAATGGGGAAGCAAAAACAACTGAGCAAGCCAGAGGGAGCCACGGGAGTCGTACAGGGGATCTCGTCATCCGTCATTGAACCGAATTACGTAGGCTTTGCCTACTACAAGAAGTTCCTGACGGATAGCAGGATGTGGGGTGCCTTGTATAACACGCTGTTTTTTACCGTAGTCTCGGTAGCGATTGAGCTGGTACTCGGGCTGTGGATTGCCCTGTTGATCAACAAGCAGTTCGCGGGGCGCGGGCTGGTTCGGGCGACGGTTCTCATTCCTTGGGCGATCCCAACTGTGATTTCTGCGATGATGTGGAAGTATTTATACGATGGACAAAATGGAATTGTCGCGCATCTCTTTGAAGTGACAGGGCTGGTGTCAAACATGGGTGTGCTCTTGACGACAAAAGCAGGAGCGATGTTCTCCGTTATTTTAGCGGATGTCTGGAAAACGACACCATTCATGGCGCTGCTGCTATTTGCTGGACTGCAAACGATTCCCCATAGTCTCTATGAGGCGGCACAGGTAGACGGAGCCAGCCGCGTTCAGCAGTTTTTCCGGATTACGCTGCCGATGCTCAAGTCCACACTGCTTGTTTCCTTGCTGTTTCGCACGCTCGATGCCTTCCGGGTTTTTGACTTGATCTATGCTTTGACAGGAGGCGGACCGGCCAATTCGACCGAAACCATCTCTATCCTGGCGTACAAAACGATGTTTGCCCAAATGAGCTTTGGCGAAGGCTCGGCACTCGCCATCATCGTGTTTTTATGTGTGGCGTTGATCTCCATGGGCTATATCAAAATCCTGGGAGCAGACCTCTTGGGCGAAAGCGGCGGAAGATAAGGAGGGAGGAAGGCATGCAGAAAAAGGCGGGTCCGTTGTTCTATATCTTTTTGGTCCTTTTTATCTTTATTGTGATGTTTCCGTTTTTATGGATTCTCATCGCCGCTTTGAAGCCGCCAAGTGAGCTGTTTGGAGAGAGGGCCTTTCAATTTATCATCTTAAACCCCAGCTTTGACAATTTTGTCAGGGTATTCACAGAGCGGCCGTTTGCCAGGTATCTGTGGAACTCGACAGTTGTGGCGACACTGACAACTTTGTACTCGATTACGATTGCTTCCTTTGCGGCGTATGCGATCGCATGGCTGTCGTTTCGCGGCAAAACGATCATCCTCAGAATTGTGCTTGCTGTCTCGATGTTCCCGCAAATCGCTACGATTTCTCCCATTTTCATGTTCATGCAATCGATGGGGCTGACGAACAGCTACCTGGGTTTGATTATCCCGTATACGACCTTTGCGCTGCCGCTGGCGATCTGGAATCTGACCATCTTTTTCCGCAAAATTCCCGTGGATTTGGGGGAGGCTGCCAAAGTAGACGGCGCTAGCATTTGGCAGACCATGACCAGGGTGTTCTTTCCGCTGGCGATGCCCGGCGTATTTACGACAGCGATTCTCGTCTTTATCGCGGCGTGGAATGAGTTCTTGTTTGCTCTGACGCTCAATACGCAGGAAGCGATGAAGACAGTTCCTGTGGGGATCGTGATGTTCCAAGGGATGTTTACGATTCCTTGGGGGGAAATCTCTGCAGCGTCGATCATCGTGACTGTGCCTTTGGTCATCATGGTGCTGATTTTCCAGCGACGGATTATCTCTGGTTTGACTTCCGGCGCAGTGAAAGAGTGAGACGCTATTGTGCTTTGAATCCATCCAGCATCAGGCGAAGCGATGCTGTAGCCTCGATGAGAGCATGCTGCTGGTCGGGCATCTGGGCTATCCAGAGTGCGGCCTCATTCATGGCGCCAGAGAGGAGATGAGTGAGAGCGGGGATCGACACAGGCTTGAGACCGCCTTGCTCGTCGATGAGCAGCAGCTGCTCGTGCAGCAACCGCATGGAATGTTCCTGGTCCATCTGGCGCCAGCTTTCCCAGCCCAGCACGGATGGGCCATCGATAAGCAGAATTCGCCTATTGGGACTTTCGACCGCAGCGGATACAAAGGCGCGGCACCCCAGAACCAGCTGCTCCCATAGATCTTCGCTTTGTGCTGCTTCAGATTCCACCTGTTGTGCGATTTCTGCTTGCACCATGGCGAGAACCGCATGAAACAAGCCTTCCTTGTTGCCAAAATGATGGTAAAGCGCTCCCCGAGTCAACCCAGCCTCTTGGACCATTTCCTCCGTGGAAGCCTCGGCATACCCGTGCGCGGAAAAATGTACTCTGGCTACTTCCGTCAGCTTGCGGATGGTCGCCTTTTTTTGTTCTTCTTTTGATCGTTTCATGATGAGGTCTCCTTATTTGTTCCTATCGGGTCAATCGTTCTCTACGTATTGGAGAAGGAATGCTTCCGAAGGGGGGATGACGGTGATGACATCGATCAATACCCCATTCGGATCGGACGTGATGAAGTGGCGTTGACCGAAAGCTTCGTCGCGGATATCCAGATGCAGAGGGAGTCCTGATTGGACAATCAGACGCTCGTATTCCGCATCCACATTGTCTACTTCAAAATTGAGGATGAGACCTTGCGTGGTTTTGCGGTACCCATCAGGAATGGTAGCGTGTGACGCATCCAAGATAGCTAACTCAAAGGAGTGCTCCGTCTGATCGTTTTTCAGACTCACGTACCAACCTGATTCAAACGCAGGCGCAAAGCCAAAATAGTCAGTGTAAAAGCGGGAGCTGTCAGCAACCTGTTCTGTCAAAATGACAGGGTATGAACTGGAAATCTGCATATCAATCACCCCTTATATGGTAGATGGTACCAATTTAACATACAAACTGTATGTATGTGAATAGCAAATTGCAAAAACACGAAAAAAGAAGAGGGGACACAGCAAAGGCTGAATCCCCTCTTCCAAGTGAAGGCGTGCTATGGAGCCAGCGCCAGCTTTTCAACAAGAGCGCGCCCGTCATCAATGTCCGGATGAAACTGGATTGTGGCTCGTTGCCGTACCGCCTTTACATCCCGAATAGCGTCCGTCAGCGGAGAGAGGTCAGTCAAGGCACCGCGGGCATGCGCCATGGAGAGTCCTGCGACTTTCCCCTGTGCCATCGCGACCTTGGCACTTTCGACTCCGGTTATGTTTCCAGCTACGAAAAGACCAGGCAATGCCGTTTGCATCTGGTCGTTGTGGATCGGTACGTGACCGCCGAGTGAAGGCACATAGGCAAATGGACAGCCTGCGATCGCAGCAAGTTCGGCGAGTGGGCTCAATCCTCCTGCTATACAGACGAAATCAGCAGGTATGAGCTGTTCCGTTCCAAAGATGGGCTGACCGTCCGGGGTTATTTGCGCGATCCGCACCCCTTCGACTTGAGCCTTCCCAACGATTTCCAGAGCAGCTGTGCGCAGCTGAATGGGAATGTCCCACATAGGGAAGCCACGGGAAGGATAAAGACGAACAGCCAAGCTTTGCATCCAATGGCTGTGCATGAACCGACTCCCCCAGCGAAGCAAAGGGGATGGGGCCAGATGAGCCACTCGCAGCAGGGCACGCATGACTTCTTCAGGGAGTCCAGCATTTCCGGTGATGGATGAAGCAGGAGGGAGAATCATCCGATCGATCTGGATCCCGGCGAGCTGCAGCTCTCGAGCGATAGCCACGGAGAGAATGTTGACCCCGATCACGACTCCGCGCTCGCCTACACGCACGCGCTGCACATTGGTCATGACTTGGGCAGCGCCGATGGACATGACGCCTGGCAAAGTCCACCCAGGTACTGGTACGGCCGTTTCAGAAGCCCCGGTTGCGATCAGCAGCAGGGGTGTTTCCATTTTGCCTGCAGTGGTAGAGACATTCCAACCGCCGGGTGTTCGGGATACATCGTAGACGGATACACCGCAGCGTATATCGACGCCGAGTGCACGCGCCTCCCGATCCAGCCGCAGAGCTTCCTCGATGCCATTCCACCAGGTGCCATCCGGTTCCTGATGCAGCTGGCCGAGAAGCCGTCCACCGGCTCGGTAAAATTCATCGATGACGACTACGGACAAATCTTGTTTGGCGCAAGCAATGGCAGCTGATAAGCCGGCAGGTCCAGCACCAATGATGAGAGCATCGATCATGAGGTATGCCCTCCTTTTTTCAGAGGAGTAGGCAGCACGGTCCCGGCACTGACCTGCATCCCGTCCTTCACTACTGTCATACAAGCGCGGACAGTGGGAACACCATCGACGTGCACCCGGCATTCATAGCAATGACCGATATTGCAGTAAATCCCCCGAGGAGTCCCTTTTTCTTCGTGCACACGCAGCGTACGGACACCGGAGGCAAGCAGTGCGGCAGCGATGGTTTCCCCTTCATAGGCAGTGTAGGAGTCTCCATTAAAGGTAAAATGCAACGGTTTTCCTTGCACCAAGGAGCCCAGAACGGGATGCTGAACAATTCGCTGACTCATTTATTTCGACCTCCCATGAGTTGAAAAGACAGGGGGCGTACGGGTGGCTGATATCCGAGCGGTACTGAATGAGAGGGAGTTTGGCCCGTTACTTTCTCGATTACCTGATCTACCAGCACCCGGCAGGTCCGACCTCCACAGCAGCCCATCCCGGCGCGTGTTCGCAGCTTTAACTCCCGTGCACTGCACGGATAGGCTTCGGCTGTCTCCATAAGCTCAGCCAAGGATACTTCTTCACAACGACAGACAATCAGCTGGTGTGCGTCCATGATGCTGTCCTCCTTTCGATCTTGTGCGAATGAAAATGCAAGTGTCATGCCATATTGGCGAGAGAAGGTGCAGGGAGAAGGAAAATACAGAAGCAGAGAGAATGCCTAAAAAAGAGGTGCTGGCATAATGCTTGCTAGATCAGACAATGAAAGAGACTGCCTGAAAAATAGGCATGAGAGGGATGACATAGATGGAGAAATTGAAGAAGCTTCGCCAGCAGTTCGAGGCAGCCGGAATCGATGGAATGCTGGTGACCAACGGACAAAATCGGCGTTATTTGACCAATTTTACAGGGACGTATGGCGTTGTTCTCATTTCACAGGGTCAAGCGAAGCTGCTGACGGACTTCCGTTATACAGCACAGGCACAGGCCCAGGCTACGGATTTCGAAATCGTGTTTCTGGCCGCAAAGGAATCCGTGTACAGTGAAGTCGCTCGTATTGCGAAAGAAATGGGGATTACCAAGCTCGGCTTTGAAGAAGAAAATCTGACCTATTCGCTGCATCGCAAATATGAAGAGGCGGTAAAAGGTGAACTGGTTGCGACATCTGGTGTGATCGAAGGGCTGCGGATGATCAAGACTGCCGAGGAATTAGGAAAAATCCGAACGGCAGCACAGATTGCAGATGCGGCATTTACCCATATTACCAGCTTCCTTCGCCCGGGGATCACGGAGCTGGATGTGTCCAATGAGCTGGAAATGTTCATGCGCAAACAAGGAGCATCCGGCTCTGCCTTTGATATGATCATCGCCTCGGGTCATCGCTCGGCGTTGCCGCATGGAGTAGCGAGCGAGAAAGTGATCCAGTCAGGGGATATGGTCACGATGGACTTCGGAGCTTTGTACCAGGGCTATCGTTCCGACATTACCCGTACCGTGGCGGTTGGCAATCCCTCCGATCAGCTGAAGGAAATCTATCAAATTGTCCTGGAAGCACGGAACCGTGCGGTAGCCGGGATTCGTCCCGGGATTTCCGGAAAAGAAGCGGATGCCTTTGCTCGCGACTTTATTACCGAACAAGGCTACGGAGAGCGTTTTGGTCACGGGATGGGGCATGGTGTGGGCCTCGATATTCACGAGGAGCCATTCATGTCAACGAGATGTACGGCCATCCTCCAACCGGGCATGGTGCTGACCGTAGAACCGGGAATCTATCTTCCGGAAATAGGCGGTGTGCGTATCGAGGATGATCTCGTGGTGACGGAGGTGGGCAACGAGGTTCTCACACATTCGCCCCGTGATTTGATCGTTTTGTAACACGAAAAGATGAAGAGGACCCTCGGCTGTGAAAGAGCAGGCGGGGGTTTTTGCTTTTGTCAAAATGTACTGTCTAATATTTTGGGCAATAGACACGCTCGTGTATAAAATTTTAGACATAGTCGATCTTGCGGTGCCAGCACGCGCTTACCTGCGAGGCCGTTGGCATACCTCTTGCATTTTCTGTAAATTGCAAAAGTTTCGCCTAATTCAGACTAGAGGGGTTGATCGTGTGAAAAAAAGTTTCTTTGCTCTCATCAGCAGTGTAGCGATGCTGGGAGCAGCGCTGGCAGGATGTGGGGGAGGGCAGCAAGCATCCCAGCCTGCTGATTCAGGACAAACGCAACCGCAGCCACAGGGAGGTTCACAGCCTGCACCAGCGGAAAAGCCAAAAGCCGAGCAAGTCTTGCGCTGGAATCTGCACTCCGAGCCACCGTCAGCAGATCCGGGCTTAGCGGAGGATACGACTTCAGCTGCAGTCACTAAAGCGCTTTTTGATGGACTGACGAGGATTGGTCCCGAAGGCAAGCCTGTAGAGGCAGTTGCCGAAAAGATCGATGTTTCGGAAGATCTGAAAACATACACCTTTACCTTGCGAGAGTCCAAGTGGAGCAACGGAGAACCGGTGACCGCACATGACTTTGAGTACGCCTGGAAGCGTGCATTGGATCCCAAAACGGCTTCCAACTATGCCTACCAGCTCTACTACATCAAGAATGCGGAAAAAGCGAATAAAGGGGAAGGGAGCCTCGATGATGTTGGCGTAAAAGCAGCTGACGATAAGACGTTAAAGGTAGAACTGGCAAATCCCACGCCATTCTTCTTGGAGCTGACTGCCTTCCAAACATATTTCCCGGTAAATAAAAAGCTCATCGAGTCAAACCCGAATTGGGCAGGAGATGCGAAAACGCATGTGGGCAACGGCCCATTCAAGCTGGAGACCTGGGATCACAAAAGCAAGATGGTGATGGTCAAAAACGAGAATTACTGGGACAAAGACAATGTCAAACTGGACAAAATCAATTTCTCGATGGTAGAGGATGAAAACACAGAGCTGTCCATGTTTGAAAATGGAGAAATTGACTGGGCAGGATCACCACTCAGTTCTTTGCCTACAGATGCTATGCCAGCTTTAAAAGACAGTGGCAAGCTGCAGGTGAAACCTGTGGGAGCGACCTATTGGTACAAATTCAATACGGAGAAACCTCCTTTTAATAATGTTAAAATCCGCAAAGCCTTTGCTTACTCTATCAATCGTCAGACGCTGATCGATAACGTGCTGCAAGCGAATCAACAGCCTGCGATGGCAGCCGTTCCTCCTACGATGGCGCTCAATCAAGGCGGCTACTTCAAGGACAACGACCAAGAGACAGCCAAGCAGCTGCTGGATGAAGGATTAAAAGAACTAGGAATGACCAAGCTTCCCCCCATCACGCTCGCCTACAACACCTCCGAAGGACACAAAAAGATCGCAGAAGCCATCCAGGATCAGTGGCGCAAAAACCTCGGCGCCGAGGTGAAGCTGGAAAACCAGGAGTGGAAGGTCTACCTCGAGACGATGCATGAAGGAAACTACCAGGTCGGCCGCCTCGGCTGGTCAGGAGATTTTAACGATCCGATCAACTTCCTGGAGCTGTTCAAGGATAAGAATGGCGGAAATAACGATACCCGCTGGGAAAACCCGAAGTTCAAGGAGCTGTTGAATCAGTCAGCGATGGAGGGAGATCCAGAAAAGCGCAAAGCCATTTTGGGAGAAGCCGAGAAGATCATGATGGACGAAATGCCGATCATGCCGATCTACTTCTACACGCACACATGGGTGAAAAATGACAAGGTCAAAGGAGTCTATCAGGACGGGCTGGGCGCGATCGATTGGAAATGGGCGTACATCGAATAATATTCAAGCGGGGGTATGGGTATGAGAAAATGGACAAGCGTGATTACGGCTGCGTTATTGACTCTTTCGCTGGGCGTGGCAGGGTGTGCGAACCAAGGGCAGTTATCAGGTGCGTCGGGCGGAGAGGACATATTGGTTGGGGTGTTGCTTCCTGTGACGGGAAACAACGCCACAGACGGAAAAGACATGCAAAATGCTATCGAAATGGCTATCAAAAAGATCAATGATGGCGGTGGCGTGCTCGGCAAGAAATTGAAAATCG
The DNA here is from genome assembly GCF_003710815.1 of Brevibacillus centrosporus. Taxonomy (GTDB): domain Bacteria; phylum Bacillota; class Bacilli; order Brevibacillales; family Brevibacillaceae; genus Brevibacillus; species Brevibacillus centrosporus. The sequence continues at coordinate 35,968 of NZ_RHHP01000029.1, read as the reverse complement.
AAGTGGCGGATGATGGTTGCGATCCGCAAATGGCTACTACAGCGGCAAACAAGCTCGTGTCGCAAAATGTGGTTGCGGTTGTGGGAGGATATTGCTCGGGTGCGACACTGCCTTCCTCTGGTGTCTTTAAAAATGCCAATATTCCGATGATTGTCCCTGCCGCCAACTCTGCAAAATTACCTGCGCAAGGCTACGACACCCTGTTTTTAATCAACGGTTTGACTCCTGACCAAGCACAAACAGCAGCAGATTACATGGCTGCCAATCAGGCGAAAAAGGTCGCGCTGGTTCATGACAATTCTGCTTACGCCAAAGATCTCGCCGACTTCGCCAAAGCAGCTGTGGAAAAGTCGGGAGGAACCGTTGTCGCCTATGAAGCCATTAACCCCGAAGAAAAAGATTTCAGCGCCCTCGCTACCAAATTGAAAGGGATTGCCCCTGATGCTACCTACTTCACTGGCTATTACGCAGCAGGGGGCTTGATGGTGAAGCAGTTCAAGCAAAAAGGCGTCTTTGGATTGTTCATGGTCGGTGACGGTTCTTTTAGCGAAGACATCATCAAAATAGCAGGAGCAGATCAAGCGGAAGGGCTGCTCATCACAGCCACACCGACAGCGGAGTTTATTCCGGACGCAGAAGCGTTCACTACGGAGTACAAGCAAACGTACGGCAACCTGGCTCCCGGACCATTCTCCGCTCTCAGCTACAACGCGGTCAATCTGCTCGCAGATGCATTGAAACGAGCAAACTCCACGGACCATGATGCGCTTAAAAAGGCAATAAAAGAGACGAAAGACTTCCAAGCACTCGGCCAAACCATTTCCTTCAACGCGCAGAATACCTTGGATACCTCCAATTTCGCGGTTTTGAAAGTGGCAGGCGGCAAGTTCACCTTGGCCAAATAACGGAAAGGAAAGGTGGACAAATGGATATTCTGGTTCAAACGTTGGCAGATGGTTTGGTGATCGGTGCCTTCTACAGCTTAATCGCCTTGGGCTACACGATGGTTTTTGGCATTATCAAGCTGCTTAATTTCGCTCACGGAGACTTGTATATGCTGGGGGCATTTGTCGGCTACACTCTGCTCAGCCTGCTTAGCGGCAGCGGCACTGGCGCAGGTCTGATGGGGATTGTCGTCGTACTGCTGCTGACGATGGTGATCGTCGGATTGATCGGGATGGGGATCGAGCGGGTCGCTTACCGGCCGCTCTTGCTCGCCCCCCGGCTTTCGATTTTGATTACGGCTTTAGGTGTCTCCTTATTTCTGGAAAATGGCTCGATGATTGCGTGGGGGGCCCAATACCAGGTCTATCCGCTCCAGCTCTCTCATGATGGCTGGAATGTGTTGGGGGCACAAATTACCTATACGCAAATGGGACTTGTCCTCATCTCCGCTCTCTTGATGCTGGGGCTGCACCAGTTCATCAGCCGGACCCTTTATGGTAAAGCCATGCGTGCGATCGCCCACGATCAGACTGCTTGTCACTTGATGGGGATCGACGTACACAAAGTGATCGGCCTTACCTTTTTCATCGGCGCGTCCTTGGCAGCGGGGGCCGGAACGATGGCAGGGGCCTACTACGGCACCGTCAATTTTATGATGGGCTTCATTATCGGGCTCAAGGCGTTTACGGCTGCAGTTCTCGGCGGCATTGGCAGCATACCTGGTGCGATGCTGGGAGGATTGCTGCTGGGCATGATGGAGACGGCCGGAACCTTTGTTTTTGGAGGCTCGTGGAAGGATGTCGTTGCCTTTTCTTTGCTCATCCTCATCCTGGTGCTGAGGCCAACGGGCATCATGGGTGAAAAAGTGACGGAGAGGATGTAGCGGATGAGTCTATCGCGGAAAAAAATCAGCGTTGCGCTGTTGCTCATCGTCCTTTGCCTGCTTCCTTTTCTCTCCAATAATTATTGGCTGGATGTTGCGACTTTGGCTCTGTTTTATGTCGTTTTGGCCCAAGGGCTAAATGTTGTAGTAGGCTTTGCCGGGCTTTTGGATCTCGGCTATGCGGCGTTTTTTGCGGTGGGGGCTTATACGACGGGCATCTTGATGACCGTCTATCACTGGTCGTTTTGGCTGACCCTGCCGGTTGCTATGGCATTCGCCGCGGTCGTTGGTGTCATCGTAGGAGCACCTACCCTGCGGCTGCGAAGCGATTATTTGGCGATTGTCACGCTCGGCTTTGGAGAAATCATTCGCATTCTTGCCATCAATCTCTCCATCACGGGTTCGGCGTCGGGGATTTACGGGATTCCTCGTCCTTCCATCGGTGGGTACGTTCTGTCAGGGCAAATGGATTTCTACTACTTGATCCTCATCGTGGCGGTGCTGGCGGTGCTGGCTGTCAGGCGTTTGGGAACGTCGCGGCTCGGCCGGGCATGGATGTACATTCGCGAAGACGAGGATGCAGCCGAGGCGATGGGAATCAACCGGATCAACATGAAGCTTTTGGCGTATTCGATTGGAGCGGTGATTGGGAGCATGGCGGGCTCCATTTTTGCTGTCAAAATGAGCGCGATTGCACCGCTGAGCTTTAGCTTTACGCAATCGATCATGATCTTGCTGGCGGTCGTGCTCGGCGGATTGGGCAGTATACCAGGCGTGGTCCTGGGTGCTGTCCTGGTGATCGCCTTGCCGGAGCTGCTTCGTTCCGTCGAGGATTGGCGCTATCTGATCTTCGGCGCAGCATTGGTCGCCATGATGATTTTCCGTCCCCAAGGCTTATGGCCTGCTCGCTACGAGGTCAGCAAGACTGCGAGTAGAGTATCTCCATCGGTTCGAAAGGGGGACGAAGCAGATGTCAGCCTTGATGTTGAAAAATATAACGCTTAAATTCGGCGGGTTAACGGCGGTCAACGATTTGAGCTTCAAGGTTCCCGCTGGATCGATTACGAGCATTATTGGACCGAATGGAGCAGGGAAGACCTCTGTATTTAACATGATGACCGGCTTTTATCGTCCTACCTCCGGACGCATACTGCTCGGTGATGAGGATTTGGTAGGGAAAAAGCCGAGCCAGATTACCCGCTTGGGAATGGCGAGGACCTTTCAGAATCTGCGTTTGTTCCCGAATTTGACCGTACTCGACAACGTCAAAGCAGGAATGCACGGCCGTACCTCACAGACCGTCTGGGGAGCCCTCTGGCACACGAAGGCTCAGCAGCAGGAGGAGGAGCTGATTACAAAAACGGCCATGTCGTGCATTCATTTTGTGGGGATCGAGGAGTATAGCGAGCGAATTGCGAGAAATTTGCCTTACGGGGCACAGCGTTATCTCGAAATCGCCCGAGCATTGGCTACCCAGCCGCAAATTCTTTTATTGGATGAACCAGCAGCCGGCCTAAACTACGAGGAAAAAGAGAAGCTCATCTCCTTGATTCGCCGCATCCGTGAATCCTACCAGCTTACGGTCGTCATCATCGAGCACGACATGGGATTGATCAAGAAGATTTCCGAGCGTGTCATTGTACTCGATTATGGGCAGAAGATTGCAGAGGGGGAGCCAGCAGACGTCTTGAACAATCCTCGCGTGATAGAGGCTTACCTCGGTAAGGAGGAGGAGGCGATATGAGTGCGTTGTTGAAGCTCACCGATGTCCATTCGTTCTACGGGAAAATCGAAGCATTGAAGGGGATCAGTCTCGAGGTGCGGCAGGGAGAAATCGTTGCTTTGCTAGGCAGCAATGGGGCAGGGAAAAGCACCACGCTCAAAACAATCTCCGGGCTGGTTCGGCCAGGGAGCGGTGACATTCAGCTGGAGGGAAAGAGTCTGGTAGGCTGGTCTCCTCATAGAATAGTAGAGGAAGGAATCGTACATGTGCCGGAAGGACGGCGGATCTTCGCCGGCTTAACCGTCCACGAGAATCTGGAGCTGGGCGGTTTTACGCAGAGAAAAGAGAAAGCGGTCATCGCGGAGGGCATCGAGCTGGCGTATGCGCTGTTTCCTCGGTTGAAAGAGCGAAGCCGACAGCTCGGGGGAACCTTGAGTGGAGGAGAGCAGCAAATGCTGGCGATCTGCCGGGGACTCATGGCTCGACCCAAGCTGCTCATGCTGGATGAACCGTCTATGGGGCTCGCTCCGATCATTGTGCAGGAAATCATGGAAATAATCAGGAAAATTAACGGGCAGGGCACGACCATTCTCCTGATCGAACAGAATGCCAAAGCAGCATTGCGCTTGGCGCATCGCGGCTACGTTTTGGAAACGGGTCAGATCGTCATGGAGAATACGGCAGAAGTGCTGCGCGGGGACGAGTCGATCGTGAAGGCCTATTTGGGGGCGTAGCGGACGTTACTCGCTGCACGTCCTCCAGACAAAGGAGGAATCAATCGTGGAATGGATCCGTATTTTGTCAGAGATGCTGCCGCCTAGAAAGGGAAGTCATCGACGCATCATCTGTCGTCGTCTGCGCTCGTTTCTTTTCCGAAGCTAGCAGACCAACAAGGAAAAGGCAGCCACTCAGAGGGCTGCCTTCTTTCACTTGTTCAATTTGTTGTACAACGTAGCGCGAGAGATACCCAGGCGCTTGGCAGCCGCCTGCTTGTTGCCGTTTTCCAGCTCAATGGCACGTAGAATGACGCGACGCTCGTGAGCTTCGAGCTCTTCCTGCAAAGAAATCAGGTCGTCAGGTAATTCAATCGCTGGGGACTTGACCTGCCCCTGGAGGGAGTAAGGCAAATCCTCTTCCTTGACGACGCCGTCCGTTGCAAAGACGACCAGGCGCTCGATGGCGTTTCGCAGCTCGCGTATGTTCCCGGGCCAGTCGTAATTCATCAGGTTTTGCATGACATTTTGCGAGATGGCATGAATGGGACGGTTGTAACGTAAAGAAAACTCATAGAGGAAAAAGTGGGCCAGCTCGATCGCATCCTCGATACGCTCACGCAGCGGCGGGATCTTCAGCGTGACCACATTCAGGCGGTAATACAGATCCTCCCGAAACTTTCCTTCCTTCACGAGAGCTTCCAGATTTTTATTCGTAGCGGCGACGATGCGGAAATCGGCCTCGATCTGCTTCGTACCGCCAACCGGGTAGTATTTCTTCTCCTGCAAGACGCGTAGCAGCTTGACCTGCATATCGAGCGGCATCTCGCCAACCTCGTCGAGGAACAAGGTTCCGCCCCGCGCCAGCTCAATCATTCCTTTTTTGCCTTTTTGATCCGCCCCTGAAAAGGCCCCCTTCTCATAGCCGAACAGCTCACTTTCAAACAGGGTGGGGGAGATCGCCCCGCAGTTGATGGGGACGAAGGGAGCATTGGCTCCTTCCCGAACATCATGGACGGCCTTGGCAAAAAGCTCCTTGCCGACACCGCTCTCGCCCAGGATCAGGACAGTGGCTTGTGTGGCACTCAGCTTTTCAATCATGGACTTGATTTGTCGAATCGCCAGACTGGTTCCTTTGATTTGCTGGAATGGGTCTGATGCAGGGCTCATTTTGGCCATTTCCTGCTGGAGATGATTCACTTTCTTGTTGGCGTTGAGCAGCTCCTGATTGAGCCTGACCTGACTCGTGATGTCGGTTTCGGCAGCGACAGCTCCGATGATTTTGTCGTGCAGGTAAATCGGATTGGTGTTGATCAAGACGACCAGATCCTCGCGAGGCTGATGCTGGTGCCGGTAGAGGGACTGTCCCGTGTGCAGGGACTTCAGCGTCTCCAGCATGTCCAGCGGAAAGTATTGTGTAATCGGGTTTCCGAGCACGTCTTTGGCCTTCAAGGAAAAGATCTGTTCTGCTCCTTCCGTCCAGACCATGATTCTCGTTTCTTCATCGATGACGGAGATCGATGCGTCCATGGTCTTGATCATGGTCTCGAAGTAAGCCTCGAGGACCTCATACGCATTAAAGATGGCTGACAGCGCACAGGAGCGGTCCAGATAGCCAGTGGGTCTGCCGGATGCGTCGATCAGGAGCAGCTTGTCAAAGTCCTGCAGGAGGGGGATCGTCTCCGAGAGTGGCGTCGTCAGCGGGATCGCCATGGCAGGCTCCCAAGGGGCTTCATTCAGGCGCCTCGGGTGATCGTCTGTTAGCTGCGAAGCGTGAGCGACATGCCAAGCGTTGTCAGTCTGAACAAAGACGGCAGCATCCGGCTGTGGCTGTGCGCTCGCAAGCTCTTCGATTGTGCAAGTCAAAAGGTTTAACTGCATGAGCTCGGATAGGGCAGGCAGTTTGTGCTTCAAGCGGATCATCCTTTTTACGAGTGTATAAAAAGATAAACACATTCTTAGATATTATACATTTCTATTTTAAGTTGTAAAAGAATTTAGACAAAAGGTGAAAAAGAACGGTTCGCTATGATTGGCACGGTGTGTGCATTTAAGAAATGCTGGAAGACACACATTTTGGATGGAGGAGAAGACACCATGACAGCACGTAGCCAATCCCACGCGGAAATCGCAGTTATCGGTGGGGGCATCATCGGCGGAGCGATTGCGTATTACGCGGCCAAGTCTGGACTGGACGTCGTGGTTCTGGAGCGAGGCGAGCTTGCTTCCGGTACTTCCTCCCGCTGTGACGGCAACATTTTGGCCATTGATAAAGACCCCGGCTTTGACAGCCAGATGTCGCTACAAAGCCAAATGCTCGTTGACGAGCTCAGCCGCGAGCTCGATCACTCGTTTGAGTACCGGGCTCCGGGAAGCATCCTCGTTTGCGAGTCAGAGGCGGAGATGGAGGCGGCACAGGAGTGGGTGCGACGCCAAAAGGAGGCAGGTCTGCCGTTTCGAATGCTGGACCGCTCGGATATCAGTCAGGAGTCTCCGTACTTCGCCGACGATCTGCTGGGAGGACTTGAATGTGCGACAGACTCGACCGTCAATCCATATATGCTGACCTTTGCCCTGTTTGCAGGGGCAAAAAAGCACGGGGCGAGGATCATGCAGCGGACAGAGGTGAAGTCGCTGCGGCGAGATGAAGCGACAGGCGCATTTCATCTGGAGACGAACGCAGGCAGTATGACAGCCAAGCAGGTCGTCAACGCAGCTGGTGTGTGGGCTCCTTTAGTGGGCCAGATGGTCGGCGTAGAGATCCCCATCCACCCGAGAAAAGGCCATCTGATTGTCGCCTCCAGACAAATGCCCGTCGGTGTGCGCAAGGTGATGGAATTCGGGTACTTGATTTCCAAGTTCGGCGGTACGCGGCAGGTGGATGAGGAAACGGAAAAGTACGGGGTGGCGCTAGTATTTGAGCCGACAGAGAGCCAAAACTTCCTGATTGGCTCGAGCCGCCAGTTCGTAGGCTTCGACACCAAGGTGGATATGAATGTCGTGCGTTGCATGGCGAGGCGGGCCTTGCGCTTTTACCCGAAGATTGCCGACTTTGCCATCATACGTACGTACTGTGGGCTGAGGCCGTGGACAGAGGATCACCTCCCGATCATTTCACGTGTGGAGGAAGTACCTGGCTACTATATCGCAGCTGGGCACGAGGGAGATGGCATCAGCCTCGCTGCCGTCACCGGAAAAGTGATTTCGGAAATGCTGCAGGGTCAAAATGACACGATCATTCCACTCGAGCCGCTGCGACATGATCGATTTTCAAACAAAGGGGTGTTGCATCGATGAAAGCAAGCCGGGTGTTTTCTACCGTCGATACGCATACCGGCGGAAATCCTACGAGGACCGTCATCAGCGGCCTGCCCAAGCTGGAAGGTCAGACGATGGCCGAAAAAATGCTGCACATGAAGGAAGAATACGACTGGATTCGCACCCTTTTGATGTACGAACCGCGCGGCCATGATGTGATGTCAGGAGCTCTCCTGGTCGAGCCGTGCCATCCTGAGGCAGATGTAGGTGTCATTTACATCGAGACAGGCGGGTACCTGCCGATGTGTGGTCACGATACGATAGGGCTTTGCACCACGCTGGTCGAGACGGGGATGATTCCCGTGATCGAGCCGATTACAAGAGTCAAGCTGGATACACCCGCTGGCTTGGTAGAGGTGGAGATCCAGGTCGAGGAAGGCAAGGCGCGCGAGGTGTCTTTCCGCAATATTCCCGCCTTTCTGTACAAACAGGATGTGACGGTAGAGGTAGAGGGCCTAGGGCAGGTCACCTGCGACATCGCGTACGGAGGCAACTTTTACGCGATCACCGATGCGCGCAAGCTGGGACTGGAGCTGACGCCAGCACATGCCTCCACGATCGTCGATACGGCGGTGCGCATCCGCAAGGCGATCAACCACACGCTGGAGGTCGTCCACCCGGATAAGCCATTTATTCGCGGTCTGACTCATGTGGAGTTTTACACAGCTCCCAGCCACCCTAAGGCTGATGTGAAAAACACGGTCGTGGTCCCGCCCGGAGGCATTGATCGCTCGCCATGCGGTACGGGTACCTCGGCGAAGCTCGCGACCTTGTTTGCCAAAGGGGAAATTGGATTAGATGAATCCTTTGTGCATGAGAGCATCGTAGGCTCCTTGTTTACAGGCAAAGTGCTGGAAGTGACAGAGGATGGCGGCCTGTCTGCCGTCGTAACGCAGATTGCAGGCTCTGCCTGGCTGATGGGCAAGCATACGATTTTTTATCATCCGGAAGACGAGCTGGCGACAGGCTTTTTGCTCATCCCGCCGTCAACCGATCACTAATCATACAAACCAGCTCGACTGGAGAGGAGAATGAAGAATGACAAGATTTGCAGGGGTATACGTAGCGATTGTGACGCCATTTACGAGCGATTATGAGGTCGATTACAAACGTCTCACCGAGCTGTGCGAGTGGCTGATTCAAGAGGGAGTAGATGGGCTCGTGCCGTCCGGTTCCCTCGGGGAATACGCCACGATGACAGGCGAAGAGCGGGCAAAAGTCATTCAGACCGTCATCGCCGCAGCAAAAGGCCGCGTACCCGTTGTCGTAGGCTCGGCAGCACCATCGACACGTCAGGCGGTGGAGTGGGTACAGTTCTCCAAAGACGCAGGGGCAGCAGGTGTCATGGCTTTGCCGCCGATCAACTACAAGCCGCTATTGCCAGAAGTATTTGCCCATTACGAAGCGCTCAATACGGTAGGCTTGCCGATCATCGCCTACAACAACCCGCATGACTACAAAATTGACCTGACACCTGAGATTTTGACTGAGCTGTCCAAGCTGGAAAACGTAGTCGCGGTCAAAGAGTTCTCCGGGGATTTGCGCCGTATGCAGGATATCCTGGCACAGACAGATCTGGAAGTCATGGTCGGGGTAGACGATCTGGTCATGGAGGGTGCGCTGATTGGCGCGACAGGCTGGATCGCAGGTGTACCGAATGCCCTGCCTAAAGAAGGGGTGGAAATCTTCCGTCTGGCCCGTGCTGGCAAGCTGGAGGAAGCACAAGCTCTCTATCGCCGCCTGCTGCCACTGTTCCACTACGATGCTAGTCCGCAGCTGGTGCAGTCGATCAAATACATGATGGAGCTGGCAGGCTTCCCTGTAGGTCCTACTCGTCCGCCGCGCCTCCCACTGCCACAAGACTACTACGCAGGAATCAAAAAGGCGTTTGACTACGCAGTAGGAACAGCTGCTGGGAAATAAGGAGGGGCATCGATGCAGAGCAAAAACTGGATTGGCGGCGAGTGGATGGTCCCTGCCGGCAATGAGGTGACGGTTGTGAACCCGTCGCGCACAGCGGAAGAAGTAGGAGTGGTTCGTTTTTCGGATCGCTCCCACGTCTTTGCGGCAGAGCACGCAGCGCGTGAGGCACAGAAAAAATGGTCGCAGATGACTGGTGCCGCTCGCGCAGAGATTTTGTATCAGATGGCAAGCGTTCTGGAGGCCCATGCGGAAGAGCTGGCACGACTAGCCAGTCAGGAAATGGGCAAGCAAATTGGAGAGATGCGTGGGGAAGTCGCACGTGGAGTCAGCCTGCTGCGCTACTATGCGGGCGAAGGCATGCGCGCAAACGGCAGCGTCATCCCTTCTGCGGATACAAATGTGCTGCAATACACCAAACGCGTACCGCTCGGCGTGGTAGCGGTGATCACCCCTTGGAACTTTCCAGTGGCGATCCCGATCTGGAAAATCGCTCCTGCACTAATTTGCGGCAACACGGTCATCTGGAAGCCAGCGGAAAATGGCTCTTTAACTGCGACAAGGCTGGCAGAGCTGTTCGCCGAAACGAAGCTTCCAGCTGGTGTCCTCAATCTGGTGATCGGTCGAGGAAGGGAAGTCGGGTCTGCGCTCACGGAAGAAGCGGCAGTCGATGCCGTCAGCTTTACCGGCTCCTCTGCAACGGGCCGACAAATCGCCATCGCCTGCGCGGGGCGCAATATCAAGTACCAAACGGAGATGGGCGGGAAAAACGCAGCGGTCGTACTGGCCGATGCCGATCTCGACAAGGTAGTTCCGATCCTGCTGAGTGGAGCCTTTAAATCGGCTGGGCAAAAATGTACGGCCACCAGCCGGATTATCGTCGAAAAGGGAATCTATCAACAGCTGGCGGAGCGCCTGCAAAGTGCCATCTCCTCATGTGTGGTGGGAGAAGCGCTCGATCCTGCTGCGTACCTCGGACCAGTGGCTTCCCGCGAACAGTATGAAAAGGTAAGCCGATATGTGGAAATGGCGAGCGAGCAAGCAGCGCTGGTCGCGCAAAGCCCTGCCCTGGCTATGACCGAACAGGGATTCTACTTCCGTCCGATGATTGTGGAGGGAGTCAAAGCTACCCATGCTTTGGTACAGGAGGAAGTCTTCGGGCCGCTGGCTGTCCTGCTCCCGGCTGAAGATTTTGCCGAGGCCGTTGACTTGTGCAACCAAACGGTATACGGGCTGAGTGCTTCCTTGTTCACGCGTGATCTGGCAAGCGCGCATCGGTTCCTGGACGTGGCACAGGCAGGCATGGTCAGGGTCAATCAGGAGACAGCAGGTGTGGAATATCAAGCACCGTTTGGCGGAATGAAGCAGTCCAGCTCCCATACCCGCGAGCAGGGACAGGCAGCGCTTGATTTCTACACGGAAATCAAGACGTGCGCGATCAAGTACGCCTGGTAGGGATAGCTAGCAGAGAATGGGGAGGCTGTCATGAACATCAATCAGCTATTTACAACAATCGATGCCCATACAGGGGGTGAGCCGCTGCGGATCATTACGGGCGGCATTCCTCCGATCAAAGGCGAGACGATCCTCGAGAAGCGAAAATATTTACGGGAGGAGCTGGATTACGTTCGTCGTGTGCTCATGTACGAGCCGCGTGGACATCACGGCATGTACGGCTGCGTAATGACAGCCCCGGTTAGTCCGGATGCGGCCTTTGGAGTCTTGTTCATGCACAACGAAGGATACAGTACAATGTGTGGCCATGGGATCATAGCCGTGGTGACGGCTGCCTATGAAACCGGCTTGCTTCGGGTGGATGACGTCAAGGGTGACATCGTGATTGACAGCCCCGCAGGGAGAATCCTCGCTCGGGCCAACGTAGTGGATGAGCAGGTGAAGTCCGTTTCGTTTGAAAACGTCGCGTCCTTTGTACTTGCCCAAGACTTCCCGATCGAATGGGAGGGGCGCACCATCCTCGTCGACATTGCTTTTGGCGGAGCCTTTTATGCCGTTGTGCAGGCAAAGGACTTGGATGTGCAGGTAGAAATCGAGCAGCTGCCGATCCTTCAAGAGTGGGGGGCACGGATCAAGGAACAAATTGAAGCCAAGAGGCATGTCGCCCATCCGCTTGAGCCAGAGCTGACCGGCATTTACGGAGTCATCATTTCCGACGAGTCGAAAAGGCCGGATTCGCACCTGCGCAATGTCACGATTTTTGCGGATAAACAGGTGGATCGTTCGCCATGTGGGACGGGTACAGCAGCCCGATTGGCAACGTTGTTTGCGCGAGGGGAGCTTGAAATCGATGAGCCGTTTGTCCATGAGGGAATTGTAAACAGCCAGTTTATAGGGACCGTAGTCGGAACAACGCAAGTTGCCGAGTACGCCGCTGTGATCCCAACCATCGAAGGAAGAGCATTCATCACAGGGCTCCATCAGTTCGTGGTGGATCCTACCGATCCGTTGAAGGATGGATTTTTGCTGCGCTAAGGGGAGATTATGGGGGCCAGAGGCTGCACGATAGGTGCAGTCTTTTTTTATGAAGGCCATGCAGCATCATCTTGCTCCTGTTGTCACAATAATGCCATGTGTCCGAGCGTCTGCATTTTACCGACACTTCTGTTATAATGTCGAGGACAGGCATTAAATAAGGATCGAGGAGTTGATTTTCATATGGGTTATGCGTTGTTAAAAGCGCACGTAGGTGGCTGGGAGGCTGCATTTGTCCTCTTGATCATCGGGTACATTCTATACCGCGCAGGCAAGACGAAAGTAGCAAAAGTATTACATATGCTGCTGCGCTTGATGATGGTCATTATTTTGGTAACTGGCGCATGGATGCTGTTCCAATTCCACACGACCGACGTCTACTATTATGTAAAAGGCGTGCTCGCCATCGTGTCGTTTGGTTTGATCGAAATGTGTATGGGGCGTGCCCGCAGACAGGATGGAAGCCTTGGCTTTTTCATCGGGGCACTGGTCGTTATGGTTGTCGTCATCATGCTCGGCTACCGTGTATTTGCGTAACGGAACAGAATGGATTTCCAAAGGCATTTGCTCACTTTTTTTCGTGAGTGGATGTCTTTTTTTCTTGTGGGACAAAAAGGCTTGTAGGTCTGATCTTGCCAAAAAACCAGATGAAAGAAGAATAACTCCACTTTTTTCTTAGGAAGTGGCGGATAACTCCATTTCGTGTATAATGGCTGTAGGAATACTACAGCCTTTTTGCATGGAGGAGGAAGAAGGATCGTGGAGCAACAGGATCAGGGGTTGGAAGCTTCGGCTGCGGCGAATGGCAAAACGAATACGCTGCTGCAAATTCAAAGCTTGCTGCCATCCTTTACAAAATCGGAGCAAAAGGTAGCCCACATCGTGCTGAATCAAACAGAGAGTGTGATTTACTCCTCTGTCATCGATTTGGCGGAAAAGGCAGAAGTGGGCGAGACGACGGTCTTGCGTTTCTGTAGGAAAATCGGTTTTCGCGGCTACCAGGAGTTCAAGCTCGCATTGGCGCAGGAGCTGGTGAACCCGGTGAAAAATTTGCATGGCGAAGTGGGCGAAGACGATTCCTTGGGGATATTGACACAAAAGGTAACGGCGACGAATCGCCAGGCCATTGAAGATACGAGTGCGCTATTCGACTTGGAGCAGCTGGAGCGTTGCATCGAGCTGCTGGGGAATGCGGGTACCATCCACTTTTACGGAGTAGGTACATCTGCAGTAACCGCCCAGGATGCCAAATACACTTGCCTGCGAATCGGCCTGCGGGTGGACGCCTTTACGGAGTCTCATCTACAGGCGATGGCAGCGGCCACTTTGGGTCCAGGGGATGTGGCGGTCGGGCTTTCGGTTTCCGGGAGCACCAAAGACACCATTGATTCATTGAAGGTAGCGAAGGAAGCGGGCGCAACGGTCATCTGCATCACGCATTACCGGCGCTCACCGATTACAAATGTGGCGGACATTACCTTGTTGACGGCTGCTCAGGAAGGTCCCCTGCAGGGTGGATCACTGGCAGCCAAAATGGCGCAGCTGCACGTGCTCGACGTCATCGTAACCTCATTGACCATGCGAAACAAGGAAAAGGCTTTGATGTACAAGGAACGGACGGCAAAAGCAGTCCTTGCGAGAAAGTATTAACAGGAGGGAAATGAAAGTGAAGCTGGTCATCGTAAAAGACTACAACGATATGAGCAAACAGGCAGCAAAGCTGATCGCAGAAGAGGTCACTCGCAATCCGAAAACGGTATTGGGGCTGGCAACAGGTGGGACGCCAGTCGGGATGTATCGGGAGCTTGTTTCCCTGCACCAACAGGATGGCGTTGATTTTTCTCAGGCGAAAAGCTTTAACCTCGATGAGTATGTCGGACTGCCAAGCCTTCATCCGCAGAGCTATCGGACGTACATGAATGAAAATTTGTTTGCGCACATCAACCTTCCAGAGGAAAAAACGCATGTTCCGCAAGGCGATGCCGAAGATCTGGAAGCAGAGTGCAAGCGTTACGAGCAGGCGATTGCACAGGCAGGCGGCATCGATATTCAAGTGCTGGGGATCGGCAACAACGGTCACATCGGCTTTAACGAGCCAGGCTCTACGAAGGACACGACTACGCGCGTCGTTGCGCTGACACAAAGCACGATGGAGGCAAATGCACGGTATTTCGACAGCATCCAGGAAGTGCCCACGCAGGCTGTTTCGATGGGGATTCAGACCATTCTCGGAGCGAAGAAGATTATTTTGCTGGCGAGTGGCGAAGCGAAAGCACAAGCGGTTTCGCAAATGCTAGAGGGGGAATTGACCGCTGACGTCCCTGCGTCCTTGCTGCAGCTGCATCCTGATGTGACCGTCATCGTGGACGAGGAGGCAGCTTCAGCCCTCTCCGCCAAGCTGCGATCCTGACAAACGAGGAAAAGCTTTGTGTTCACGAATCTGTTCCGAATATCGACCATCTCCTTATGCTATACTGGGAATGTTGCAGTCGGGATAACCAGATATTTCAAAGGAGCTGAATTCCATGAGCGCGAATGAAGCGTTGCTTACATTGGAAGGTTGGTATACGTATCATAATTTCCGCACAATCAATTGGGAAAAGTGGAGAGCGGCATCTGAGGCTGAGCGCCAAGCTGCTTTGGACGAGCTGAATACGCTGATCCGTACATGGGAAGCGAACGAAGCAGAGGCGCAAGGCAGCACGGCCGTCTACTCCATTTTGGGGCATAAGGCTGATCTGGTGTTCATGTTCCTGCGCCCAACCATGCAGGAGCTGGACGAGATCAAAACAGCGTTCAACAAAACCCGTTTCGCTACATATACGGAAGCTCCTTACTCCTACGTATCCGTCGTGGAGCTGAGCAACTACGTCAACAATCCAGGTGAAGATCCAAAGGCGAACCCCCACGTACGCGACCGTCTGTACCCGATCCTGCCAAAGTGGGAGCACATCTGCTTCTACCCGATGAACAAAAAACGCGACCTGCAGGACAACTGGTACATGCTGACCATGCAGGAGCGCCAGGAAATGATGCGTTCTCACGGCATGATTGGCCGCAAGTATGCAGGAAAAGTAAAACAAATTATCGGAGGCTCCGTCGGCTTCGACGATTGGGAATGGGGCGTTACCCTGTTTGCCAACGATCCACTGGAATTCAAACATATTGTCTACGAAATGCGCTTTGACGAAGTCAGCGCACGCTTCGGCGAATTCGGCAACTTCCTGGTAGGAAACGTGCTGAATGTGGAAACGCTCGGCAAAATGCTTGAGGTGTAATTTATAGAGTCAAAAGAGGTCTGCCTGAGCGATATTCGCAAGGGCAGATTTTTTTACGCCTGAAGCGATATGTGTTCCAATTAAATGATAAAATGGATAATGTAACCAGAAAACGCGTGCACAAGGATGGGGAGCCAAATGAAGGTAAAACGCATCGTTGCCAATATCGAAACGCAGGATGCTGCAGGAGCGAAAAGCTTTTATCAAGACGTGCTCGGCTTGGAAGTTGTCATGGACCACGGGTGGATTGCTACCTATGGCGCAAAGGAACAGATGAGTATTCAAATCAGCTTCGCTACCCAAGGGGGCTCGGGTACCCTGACACCGGATTTATCCGTAGAAGTCGATGACGTCGAAGAAGCATTGAAACGTGTCGTACAAGCTGGAATTCCTGTTGAATATGGCCCGGCCGATGAGCCATGGGGCGTTCGGCGTTTCTACGTGCGAGACCCTTTAGGAAAACTTGTAAACATTCTTGGGCATGCTTCTGCCAATAGCGGCGGGAATCGGTAGAGTAGCAAGAAATCTGTCTGCGTGAAAATCACGAGGGCATTTTTTTTTCAATCCAGTCTATTAATTTCCAAATTAATGGTAAAATGGGTGGGGTGTCCAAATGGTAGGAGGAAGGAGCTATTCTTATGATGCAAGGAAAAAAGCTTAGGAACATGACAGCAGGTTTGTCAGCATTGTTTGTGATGTCTACGTTATTCGGCATCCTCCCATCGCAAAGCACAATTCACGCCGTGTATGCCTCCGACGCGTTAACCCCGCTGCTGTCAAAGGAGCAAGTCACTCAACTCGCTCAAAAATGGGGCCTCGTTCCTGCTGATTTCAAGCAAATCAATGCGGCGTTAAAAGGGCCAGAGCGTTCCCCTTACTTCAAGCAGTCATGGTCGCTCTCGTGGACGAATGCTCAAGAGAATGCTAGAGTGAATGCCGTTATCGATGCTGTGACAGGAGAATTGCTCCAATATTCGCGCTATACAACGGATGGGAAGACAAGCGGTACGATCGGTAGCGTTGGAGAAAAGCAGGCGTTGGAAAACGCAATGGTGTTTCTGCAGAGGGTGACGAGCGAGGCAGAGCGCAAACGACTGTCCAAGCCCAATGAGTACGCTGCTTTGAACCCTTATTATACCGAGTGGCCACAGCAAGTGTTTATGTTTACGAGGATCGAAAAAGGTATACCGTTCCTGGAAAATGGCATTCAGCTTGTTCTTGATGAGGCAGGACAGGTCATTTTGTACGCGAAAGATTGGAACAACGAGGACTTGCCCGATCCTGAGCAAGCTTTGCTCATAGAGCGTGCACAGAATGCAGGGGGAGAAAGGATTACTCCCACACTCTCCTACAAGGTGCTCGAAAGCATTACAGGCAATTTTGATCGGGACAACGGAAAATTTGCACTGGTATTCGCGTACGGACAAAAGGATCCGCAATACGTGGACGCCTTAACTGGAAAAGTCATCAACGCTTTGGGACAAAATGCTGAAGAGACCAAACCCTTGCAACCACTGGGAAAGACTGTTTTGCCAGCTTCGAAAGACAAAGTCTCTAGGCTGATCACCAAGGAAGAAGCCCAAGGAATAGCCGAGCAGCTGATCAAAAAGCTGCCCGGACAATACCTCTCGGAAGGCAGTCGTGGGGGAGGAAGCTCTTCGGGACCAAACGGGGTGCAGATTCGCAATTGGAAATTTGACTTTTCTCCGGTGCAAAGCAAAGACAGACAAGCAGAAACAGTCCAGCTCCGGATCAACGATCGTGGTCAGCTAGAGGAGGTCATGCTGGGTGAGGGCTCAGGTCGGGGAGGGCAAAAAATAGAGAAAGCCGTAGCGTGGAAGGAAGCCGTGGCTGGGGCAATCCAGCTGGTAAAAACCTTTTACTCGGACAGACTTGGTGAGATCTATCTGCTGGACGAGCAGCCCTCTGACCTCTTCCAGCAAGAACAGCTGCGCAGGGGAAGCCCCTTTATGGTGGAGTTTGGCTGGATGAAGGATGGCGTGCCGATCGAAAATAAAGGCTTCTTCGTTGAGGTGAATCCTGAGACCGGCATAGCGGAATCGCTGCAAGCAAACGCGAATGACCTGCCGGATCTAGCTGCGCTCAAGGTGGCAAAAACAATCGATCCTACGGAGGCAAGGAAAGTCGAGCAGGCTCAAAAGAAATGGATGCTGACTTACTTCCAGCCCCAGCCGGGCAATAAGGATCTGCCAAAGTCAATGACCAAGCCGATGCTGGTCTATCGCTATGTAGGTGATAAGGGAGTCGTCGACGCACTCACCGGAAAATGGATCAGTTTCGATGCCGAACGGAAAAAGCAGCGTCCGGAAGATTTGGCAGGACATCCCTACCAGGAAGCGTTGGAGTATGTTGTGCGAAATGGATTCATGACGGTAGAGGAAGGAAAGCTGTTGCCAGATAAACAGGTAACTCGAATGGAGATGGCCCAATGGCTGTCACGTTTGACCACTCGGATCGAGTTTCATGACCCGTTGAGATTGAGGGCGGAAGACGAAGAAAAAGAACGCTTTGAGTTTGAAGATGTAACGAAAGAGCATTCGCACTATGCCGTTATTCAAAAAGGACTACAGTACGGCTTCATCGCCAAACAAGGCACAAAATTTGAACCGGATCTGGCCATTACCCGCGCACAAGCGGCTGACATGGCGGCCAGACTTCTCGGCTATGGGGATCTATTGAACAAGCCGGGCGTCTTCCAGTCCGTGTATCCAGATGTGCTACAGCAGGACATTCCCGCCGTGGCGATCGTCCATGCCTTGGGTCTGATCGAGGGCAAAACGAAGACAGCCTTTTCGCCAAACGATCCTTTGACACGGGGAGAAGCTGCTCAATTGTTGCAAGATCTGATCCAGCTAAGACAGGGTCAGGAGTAAAGGGGGACCTACTGTGAAACGAAAGCAACTATATCGAAAAAACGTTCATACTTAGTATCTCTTCTCCTCCTTTTCGTATCTTTCGTTTTTGGCAACAGTGTTGAGCGGGCATCGGTGAATCCCGTTCTTAAGCTGTACTACAAGCAGCCTTTCGGATTCGACGAGGAAACGGGCGAGCCAAAGCCGATTCTCGTTTATAGCCTGACAGGAGACGGGGCGATCGTAGACGGCCATACAGGAAAGTGGATCAGCTTTGATAAGATGTGGAAAGAGCAGACAGAACAGTAATTTCCCCCCGCTTCGATTTGAGCCTCCCCCCGTTTTCCGCTAAGATAGAAAGAGGAGGGGATATTTTGAAAAGCATAAAACCTGGTCGCGGGCCATCTACTATGGGTGCAGCCGGCAGTATCGTCGTCGCCATTTTCGGGATATTCTGGACGATCATGGCGTTCACCATTACCCGTGATGCCCCATTCCCCATCGGCTTTATTTTTCCGGCAGCGGGGATTCTCTTTGTGGGTTTCGGGATATTTCAAGCCGTCTATCATTACAAGAACGCGACGTCTAAACAGAGAATGTCCTTGTTCGATATAACGGATTCAAAAGAAGAGCCCGATCCGCTCGATGTACGGTTCAGGGGAGCTGAAACAGCAAAAGATCCGGTAGAACGCACACAGAAGCTGTCGCCAGAGCGAGCATTTTGTCCCTATTGTGGGCAAAGTGTACAGTCGAGCTTTCAGTACTGCCCGAAGTGCGGAAAAAAACAGTGAATGATTGAAGCAAAGAGGATGTCCTCAAAATGGACGTCCTTTTTCTTTCCCTTAACAAAGTCGTAGCTTTGGTTCGTTCACATTTTTTGGTACAGTGGAAAGAGGAAAGAAAGTGGGAGCATATTCTATCAGCAAGGAGGGAGCAGGACTGAGATTCCTTTCACTAAAAATCGGCTATCGCACATTAAAGACGGCAGTTGGTACAGCCGTATCGATCTTGCTCGCCCAGCAGTTTGACCTGATGTTTCCCGCATCGGCAGGGATCATTACCATTCTCTGCATTCAAGTAACGGTAAAACAATCGTTTCGAACCGTCGGAAACCGGATTCTCGCAAGTTTGCTGGGATTGGGGATCGGGATGGCATTGTTTGCCTTGCTCGGATACTCGCCGCTGGCTATCATGCTGGCGATTCTGATCTTTTTGCCATTGGCTGTGCGCTTTAAGATTCAGGAAGGCTTCATCAGCAGCATGGTTGTCATGATGCACTTATACTCCTCGCAGCGAATGGATCTTTCCCTCATTTTGAACGAATTGGCGCTGCTGCTGATTGGGGTAGGGGTAGCCCTGATCGTCAATTTGTACATGCCTAGCTTGGACAACGAGCTGAAGGCCATGCAATCACAGATCGAGCAAAACTTCATGAAGATCCTCAAAGAATTTGCCTATTATTTGCGTCATGGGGAAAGCAATTGGGATGGTCACGAGATGATCGAAACGCCAGGCTTGCTGGGGAAAGCGGTGCAGCTCGCCTCTCGCTCAGTTGACAATCGGCTGGGAAAAAGGGAAGACGATCCGTACTACCAGTATTTTGTGATGCGCGAGAAGCAGTTCGAGCTTCTGGAGCGGATGATGCCGATCGTCTCCACGCTCGATATCCAGGTACCGCAGGGGCATCAGATGGCGGACTTTTTGGAGCGGCTCAGTGACTCGGTCCATCCGGGGAATACCGCTTATCGTTTCCTCGATCAACTGCTCGTCATGCGATATGAGATCAGGGAGACAGGTTTGCCGACCTCGCGCGAGGAGTTCGAGACACGCGCTTCGTTGTTTTATTTGCTGCGTGAGATAGAGCGGTACTTGTTCATTAAGCATGAGCTGGGAAAAAATACGGATGAAGCAGCCCATAAAAATGTGGCTGCCGCCAAGTAAGCGAAGAAACGACTGTCACGAATGGCAGTCGTTTTTGATTGGCAGGGCTTCTGCTGCTCCTTCGTCACCATTTTCGTGCCAAGAAAAGGACTTTTTCCTCCTGGCAAAAGTGAGTAAGATGGAGGTGCGCTTACCATTTTTTCAGAATAGGACAATAGGGGGCAGACAAACAAATGGCGACAATAGCAGATGGCAAGGAGTATGGGCTTGAGGTCAGGGAAGTCTCTGGTCTGGATGAGGAAGACTTAGACCAAGTGAAGCAGCTATTCTTGGAGTACGGCCACTCCCTCGATATCGATCTTTCCTTCCAAGACTTTGAGGCGGAATACAAAGCACTGCCTGGAAAGTACGGCCCTCCGGATGGCGTGCTGCTACTGGCAAAAGTGGATGGACAAGCCGCGGGATGTATCGCTCTTCGCAGGATCGGGGAGGGCATCTGCGAGATGAAGCGACTCTACGTCCGCGATTCATTTCGGGGGTTGAAGATCGGGAAAATCCTGATTCAAGCCATACTGGAGAAGGCTTCCGAGCTTCATTATGATGTGATGCGACTGGATACGCTCCCGACGATGGCCAAAGCGCAGTCATTGTACCACTCATTCGGTTTCTACCACATTGAACCTTATGTGTTTAATCCGATAGAAGGTGCTGTATTTATGGAAGTAAAATTGAACGAGGATGATCGAAAAGCAGATCAGTAAAAGGAAACAAAGGCCAAATTTCTCTGAGTGTGCGACAGGGGATTTGGCTTTTTTTAGTACGATAGAAATAAATTTAGTTCTGATGAATCTAAATAGTTTGACTATTCAAAAATGGGCAGGTATAATTTGGTTACTTTGTTAGTAAACTTAACTAACTGCATGGTGGTGAGCGAAAAAGAGTGCGTGTCCCTAAGAAAACTGGCAGCAGCAAACGGGTAAAAAACCTGAACAAAGAAGAGGTATTGCAGCAGGTTATTTTGCACGGGCAGATTTCCCGAGCTGACATTTCCAAAGAGACACAGTTGAGTCGGCCGTGTGTATCCGCTCTGGTCGATGAAATGATCCAGGAAGGTCTGCTGTGCGAAGTAGGCATGGGGGACTCCAAGGGAGGGCGTAAGCCGATTCTTTTGGAGTACAACTATCAGGCGTACGCGATAGCAGGAGCGATCTTTGACGGGTCGACACTGGAAATGGCGATCGCTGACCTGAAAGGTGAGTTTTTAGCTCGCTACAGCAAGCGATTGGCGAGGCCGGAAGATGGCGAGACCGTCATCGAAGACCTGGCTGGGGGACTTACGCAGCTGCTTGCGAAAAGCAGCATCTCTCGTGACCGACTGCTCGGTATGGGGGTCGGTGTGCAGGGTGTTACTCAGCGCAACAGCGGGACCGTCAGTTTTTCGCCCAGTACCGGGTGGATGGGCTCTCCGATTCAGCAGACGATTCAGGCTCGTTTAGGGCTGCCCGTTATCCTCGACAACGATGTGAACATGATGACACTCGGGGAGTACGTGCGAGGAGCTGGTGTTGGACACACGCATGTCGTCAACATGTACGTCGGAACCGGGATTGGATCTGGGATTATTTTGGATGGTCAGTTTTACCGGGGCAGCCGGGAAGCGGCCGGAGAAATTGGTTTTATGATGATTGGTCCTGTACATAACCGCACGAAAAAGGCATCTGGCGTATTTGAGACCCATTATTCCGTCCCGGGGATTCGGCAACAGGCAAAGGGATTACTCTCTGACCTTCAGGAAGGGTCGAGTGTCATAAAAGAGCTCATCCGCCTCGCTCGCAATGAAAACGTCGGTGCACAACAGCTGTTAGAGGATGTGTATCGGCATTGGGCGTACGGAATGGCCAACATCGTCAGTGTATTGAACCCGGAGCTTTTGATCCTGAGTGGGGAGATGGTCCATGTCGACGAAGAAGGGGTGAAGCGGATTCACGATTGGCTGACCGAGTGGGTGCCAGAGGTACCTTGTCTCGAAAAGGCAAGTCTTGGTGAACAGGCGGGGTTGATCGGCGCTGTACACAGCGTACTGGAAGCGTTTCCGTCGACGAGACTTCTGGAAAAAGATTAAAAAAGAGGGGGAGTAGTTTTGAAAAAGTCAAACAGCAAGCTGAAAAAATGGATGCAGGGTATGTTCGCAGGATCTTTGGCCCTGACGGTAGCTGCATGCTCGGGGGGAGGTCAGGAGGCAAAGCCTGCGGATAACAGTAACGCTGGCGGACAAGGAACGCAGCCCGCAGCACAGCCCGCGGCGACAACACCGGCTCCATCTGGAGAACCGCAAAAGCTGGTCATTTACACCGGCCGCGACAAAAATATCTTCGAGGTCGTCCTGCCGAAATTCAAAGAAAAGTACCCGAATGTCGAAGTAGAAACGCTCGAGATGGGTGCCCAACAAATCTTGGAGCGTGTGCGGGCAGAAAAAGCCAACCCGCAAGCAGACTTCTGGTGGGGCGGCACACAATCTGCTTTGAGCACAGCAGCTGACGAGGGCTTGCTTGAGCCATACAAGCCTACTTTTGCAGACAAGATTCCAGATCTGTACAAAGACTCGCAGGATCGCTGGTACGGTGAAATGCTCTTGCCAGAGGTCATCATGTACAACTCGCAGGCGCTCAAGCCAGAAGAAGCGCCGCAAGATTGGGACGAATTGCTGGATCCGAAGTACAAGGACAAAATCGTCATCCGTAACGTACTGCCATCCGGAACGATGCGCACCATTTATTCTGCCATGATCTATCGTCAAGGCGCAGACACGCCGGAAAAAGGCTACGACTGGCTGACCAAGCTGGATGCAAATACCAAGGAATACACACAAGACCCAACCAACCTGTATCTGAAGCTGGACCGTCAAGAAGGCGTGATCTCCCTGTGGAACCTGCAGGACGTACTCTTGCAGAGCAAAAAGAACAACCATCCTTACGACTTCATTTATCCTAAGAGCGGGGCGCCAATCCTCGTCGACGGAATCGCTCTCGTAAAAGGTGCGAAAAACATGGAGGCGGCGAAAAACTTCATGGAGTTCCTGATGAGCCCTGAGATTGCCTCCACGCTCGCCAAGGAGCGCTTCCAATTCCCTGCACGTACCGATATCAGCAAGGATGACTTGCCTGATTTCATGAAAAACCTGGAGCTGAAGCCTTTGGAGCTCGACTGGGCAGTCATGGCAGCGAAGGAAAAAGAGTGGATGCAGCATTGGGATGAAAACATCAAGGGCAAAGGGAAAAAGTAATGTGACAAGCTGGACGGGAAGGAGTGTTCCTTTCCGTCCAGTCACTTATCCCTCACGCGCCCAGACTCGCTACGAAGGAGGATACAGAAACGGATGAGCAGCGTAACACTCGAACACGTTCACAAACGTTTTGGCCAGGCAAAAGGAGTAGAAGATGTACACATTCATATTGAGTCTGGTGAATTTTTCACCTTTCTTGGGCCGAGTGGATGCGGAAAGACAACGACGCTGCGGATGATCGCAGGCTTTTACTTTCCAACTGAGGGGCAAATTCGCTTTGGCAGCAGGGAGGTTACCTCGGTGCCACCGCATAAGCGAAACACGGGAATGGTTTTTCAAAACTACGCGTTGTTTCCGCATATGACGGTGTTTGAAAACATTGCATTTGGGCTGCAGGTTCGCAAGCTGTCCCGAACAGAGACCCAAGAGCGTGTGGAAAAAATGATGAAGCTGGTTCGCCTGGAAGGGTACGGGGAGCGCAGGATCGATCAACTCTCCGGTGGACAGCAGCAACGGGTGGCACTCGCACGGGCGCTGGTCATCGAGCCGCAGATACTGCTGTTGGATGAGCCGCTGTCCAATCTCGACGCCAAGCTGCGGGAAGAGACGCGCTTTGAAATCAAAAGACTCCAGCTGGAGCTTGGAATTACGACGATTTACGTCACGCATGACCAGGCGGAAGCGATGTCGATGTCAGATCGGATCATGGTGATGCAGAGTGGAGAGGTGCAGCAAATCGGCACACCGCATGATATTTATCATCGTCCCGTCAATCGGTTCGTCGCATCCTTTATCGGGGAGACCAACCTCTGGGAAGGTACGGTGGCTGGCATCGAGGGGGACGAGGTACAAGTGCGTGTCTCCTCCGGGCAGATTTTGACCGGTTTGAAAAAGAATGCTTCCCCGCAAGTAAGGCTGGCTGCAGGTGAAAAAGTGACCCTGTCCATTCGCCCGGAATCGGTGATGGAGAGCACGACGGGGGAAGAGGCGAATACAGTCACAGGCGCTGTGGTTCTGGCTGAATTCACAGGGGCATGCGTCAACTATGTGACGAGCGTTGGGGATGAGCAGCTGCGCAGCATGTCCATCAATTTGGGAAGACCTGTCAAGCAGCGTGGAGACACGATCAAGCTGCACATTCCGAAAGAGAGCATTTACTTTGCTGGATAAGGGAGGGAGAAGCGATTGAAAGCAGAACTGCAGCAGGCGCCAGCAGCGACCAGACGGAAGTCCATCATGGCTTCGCCTTCCTTCGTCTACGTGCTCGTTTCGCCACTCTTTTTGATTTTACTTGCTTATGTGATATATCCGTTGTTTGAAACCTTTGTTGCCAGTATCAAAGTCGATGAAGTCATCACCTGGAAAAACTATGCGCGCTTCTTTAGTCTCGAGCATACCGCCAATCTGGAGGCGCTGTGGACCAGTATCTACATCTCGGTTTTGAGTGTCATCTCCTGCGGCATCGTCGGAGTGACCATGGCGTTCCTTTTGGAGCGTTATGAATTTCCGGGGCGCAAAATCTTGTCTGTGCTGGCACTGGTGCCGATGGCATTGCCGCCGTTGATCGGGGTATTGTCCTTTACGTTTTTGTACGGGGAGAGCGGGATCTTTCCTCGTGCGATCAAAGAACTGCTAGGACTCTCGCAGGTACCGTTTCCCTTAAAAGGCTTTTGGGGCGTCGTTGTCGTCCATACCTTTACGATGTACACCTACTTTTTTATGACGGCCACTGCAGCGATCAAAGGACTTGATCCGTCCTTGGAGGAAGCGGCAGCCAGTCTTGGAGCGAGCCGTTTGACTGTCTGGCGGCGTGTCATTTTGCCGATGCTGACACCGGCGATGGTAGCTTCGTCCCTTTTGGTATTCATGGTTTCTATGGCTTCCTATACAGCACCGCTCATCTTCGGCATCGACCGGACGATGACGATGCAGATCTACCTTTCCCGTACGAACGGGGATTTGGACATGGCGGCCACGCAATCTACGATTCTCTCAATAGTCTCGGTTCTCTTCCTTTTGATCATGCGCTGGTACCAAGGAGTGCGCAACTACCAGAACCTGAGCAAAGGAGTTAGCGTACACCGCACGGAGATCAAGAGCAAAGCTGTCCGTTACATAGCGATGGTGCTTTCCTTTATCGGCACGATCATCCTGATGCTGCCCATTCTCGTCCTGGTCCTCATCTCGTTCTCGGTTGACGGTACCTGGACGGTGCAAATATTACCTCCGCAGTACACACTTGACCATTATCTCGACCTGTTTACGGACAGCAAGACTTGGCGTCCGATCGTAAACAGCTTGCAGCTCTCTGCCATCGCCTGCGTAGGTATCGTCTTGTTCGGCGTGGCGGCTGCGTATTCGATGGTTCGTCTGAAGTTTCGCGGCAAGACGTTGCTGGACGTGCTGATCATGCTGCCTTGGGCGCTGCCAGGTACGGTTGTAGCGGTAAACCTGATCGCAGCGTTCAGCCAACCGACCGTATTCAGCTTTGGACAGGTGCTGATCGGGACGTTCTGGATCATTCCGCTCGCGTACTTTGTCCGGCATCTGCCTCTTGTCTTCCGTTCTACCTCCGCAACGTTGATGCAGATGGATCCATCCGTGGAGGAAGCGGCGCGTAATTTGGGCGCATCGTGGTGGTACAGCTTCCGCCGAGTCGTCTTTCCGATGGCGTTGGGTGGGATTCTGGCCGGAACGCTGCTGGCTTTTGTCCAGTGTATCGGAGAGTTTGTCGCATCGATCCTGATCTTTACGCCGCGAACGACTCCTCTGTCGGTAGCCGTATTCCAGCGAATGTACAGCTTTGAGTTTGGAACGGCGTGCGCGTATGGGGTGCTGCAGATTATCGTCATCATCGTGGTTCTGTTCATCTCCAGAAAGCTTGGCGGGGACAAAGCAGGCACCGCTATCTAGTAAAAGCTTGTAGAGAAAGGATTCGCTTGGGGGCGGGTCGAGGTTTTCTAGTACTCCGCTATCTTCCTAGGGTCAATCCATGGCTGCAACAGGGGATACTACGAAAGAGTGCCGTGATTGATATAGACGTCAATCTGAGTAGGGAATGGAGGAGGGTTCATTGAGAAAGGGGAAACTTGCCAAGCTGTACACTCTCACAACAGCGGCGGCGCTCGTCGGCAGTATGATCATGCCACTTGCGCCCCAGACTGCCCATGCTGACCGGGGGGTTGTCGATCTGTGGAAAGCGATCAAACCGTTGACCACTATTGCCAGCGCCATGAATACCGGGGCCCATCCAGACGACGAGCACAGTGCGGTGCTTGCGTATCTGTCATTGGGAAAAGGCGTGGACACGTCCAGTATCATTGCCAATCGAGGCGAAGGCGGCCAAAACGAAATCGGCAGCGAGCTGGGCAATGCGTTGGGCATTATCCGCACACGCGAATTGCAGGAGGCTTCCAAGATCACGAACATTCACCTAGAGAATCTCAGTGAGAAGATCGACGACCCGATCTTTGACTTCGGTTTTTCCAAGAGCCCGGATGAGACCTTGGAAAAATGGGGGGAAGACGTTGCGTATGAGCGGCTGATCCGCAAAATACGTACACTGCGGCCAGATGTAGTCATACCTGCATTTTTGAACGAGCCATCCACTCATGGGCATCATCGGGCGATTAATGTCATCACGGTTCGGGCGTACAAAGACGCGGCTGATCCGACCGTTTTCCCCGAACAGCTAAAGGAAGGCTTGACGCCATGGCAAGTGAAAAAGCTGTACCTGCCTGCCACGCAGAAGGATTACAACGTCAGTGTTCCCGTCGGAGCCTACGACGAGGTATACGGCGCGTCCTATGTGCAGCTGGGGGAAGAATCCCGCTTTATGCACAAGAGCCAAGGGATGGGACGTGTCTATGACGAAGGACCGAGCTCCAACTACTACAAGCTCGATCAGTCTGTCGTGAAAGCGAAGGACAAGGAAACGGACTTTTTCGATGGCATCGCGTACACCTTTACCGATCTGGCGAAAGAAGTAGCTGGTCAGTCAGGTGGAGCGAAAATTGCCAGCGATTTGCAAAAGCTGCAAAAAGACGGAGAAGAAGTCATTGCCGCCTATCCGCATTTTGAAGCGGTGGCAAAAGAAGTGCACGAAATGATTACAGATGTCGCAAAGGCAACGGCAGATGTGCAGGCTTCGGGCCTCACCAGCGAGTCCAAAACAGACCTGCTGCACCGCCTGAATGTCAAGCAGGCACAGCTCAACAAAGCGAGCGCGGAATCACTGTCACTCGTCACTAAAGTGAAACCGGAAACGGGCGAGCTGGTGGCAGGTCAGACGACAAAAGTAACGGTATCTGCCTACAACGGCGGTCAAGTCAAGCTGGGCAAAGTGAACCTCGCATTGAACGTACCGAAAGGCTGGAGAGCGACGCCGCAGGGAACGACCAGCTTCAATCAGCTGGGCTACAACGAGACAGTCAAGACGACGTATGAAGTATCGGTACCAGCAGATGCGGACTTGTTCCAGCCGTATGCGGCACCGGCACTTACGGCGGATGTTTCGTACAGCTTCTCTGGTGCGACTGCCACGAGCCATGCGGTGCCAAGCGATGCTGTCGCGGTATTGCCGGCATTTGCGCTGTCTCTTTCTCCGAGTGCAACCGTTTTGAACACACTGAAGCCGCAGGAGCCGATCCCGGTCAAAGTAACAGTCAAAAACTACAACCCGGGAGCAGCGAAGGCGAATATCTCTCTCGACGTACCTGCAGGCTGGAGCGTGGAGCCGAAAGCGACGCCGCTTGATTTTGCAGCAAAAGGAGAAACGAAATCGGTGGCGTTCACAGTCAAGGCAGCTTCCTCCGTCAAACCGGATTCGTACAAAGTGACAGCCGTCGCAACAGGTGGAGGAAAAGAAAGTCGACATGGAGCACAGGTCATCCGTTATCCACATATTGGGACTACTTATTTCGTTCAGCCAGCCGAATTGGCGATTCAAGCCTTTGACCTGAAGGTTCCAGAAGGATTGAAGGTCGGCTATGTCTCCAGCGGCTTTGACAACATCGATCAATACCTCCAGCAGCTGGGTGTACAGGTGACAAACCTGACAGCAAAGGATATTGAGTCGGGTGATTTGAGCCAATACGATACCATCGTCTTGGGAATTCGTGCGTACGGCTTCCGTCCGGAGCTGATTCCGAGCAATGCACGTTTGCTGAAATACGTAGAAAACGGCGGCAATCTGGTCGTGCAGTACCACAAGCCGGAAGACAAGTGGAAGCCAGAGCTCGCTCCGTATCCGATCAAGATCGGGGAGCCGTTGATTCAATGGCGGGTAACGGATGAAAACTCCAAGGTGACCATGCTGGCACCTGATCATCCGCTGTTTACGACCCCGAACAAGATTACCGAGCAAGACTGGAACAACTGGATTCAGGACCGCTCTGCCTACAACCCGGCACAGTGGGGCAAAGAGTATACCGAGCTGATTTCCAACGGAGATGCAGGAGAGAAAGAGTTTACAGGCACATTCCTCTCAGCTAAGTACGGCAAAGGAACGTACACCTACAGCTCCCTCGTCTGGTACCGTGAAATTCCTGCTCTGGTTCCTGGGGCGATCCGCTTGTTCGTCAATATGGTGAGTCTCCATCAGTAGCAATCAAGTTTGATCCGCCAAAGGGAAGAGGCAGAATGCCTGCCTCTTTTCCTTCCCGGATCGATGCGAGAATCTTTGTAATAATCGTAGTAGCCAGCCGATACAGCAGGGAAGGAGATGCAAGTCAAATGAATTATAGAGAGCGTATTTTTCAGCAGGAGGGAGAAAGCTTCCCAGGAAAGACCTATGTGGAGGTAGTTCTTGCACCTGCCTTTCATGAAGCCAAAAACCATCTCCTGCAGCCGATGATGACCATCAACAAGGCGCATCTGGTTATGCTGCGCGAACAGGAGCTTTTGACGGATACGGAAGCGAAGGCGATTGCCCAAGCTCTGGTCGGCATCGAGATGGAAGAGCTCCGCCACTCCGCGTACACCGGGCAGTTTGAAGATTTGTTCTTTCAGGTAGAGAGCCGTCTCTTGGAGTTGGCCCCGGACGTGGCGGGCAATCTGCATCTGGCGCGAAGCCGTAACGACATGGGAATCGCCATATATCGCATGGTGCTGCGGGAAAAGCTGCTGGTAACCTTGGAATCTGCCCTCTATCTGAAAGAGCATTTGCTCCTTTTTGCACAAGAGCATGCGGAGACCGTGATGATCGGCTATACCCATACGCAGCAGGCACAGCCCACAACCATGGCCCATTACATTATGGCAGCAGTCGATTTGCTCAGTCGCGATATCAAGCGGCTGTTGAACGCTTATCGGACGTGCAATCGCAGTCCGATGGGAGCGGCGGCTTTGACCACTTCGGGATTTGCAATCAGCCGGGAGAGGATGAAGGAGCTGCTCGGCTTTGATGAGCTGGTAGAAAACTCGTACGACGCCGTTTGCGGAGCCGATTACCTGGGGGAGGCTGCCACGGCGATTCAGCTGGCAGCGATTAATTTGGGACGTACGGTTCAGGATATGCTGCTATGGTGCACGCAGGAGTTTTCGGGCTTAAAGGTAGCGAGCCCCTACGTGCAGATCAGCTCGATTATGCCGCAAAAACGCAACCCGGTGTCCTTTGAGCACATGCGCTCCTTACTGTCCAGCAGCGCGGGAAATGCCCAAACGGTGCTGACCATGATGCACAACACGCCATTCGGTGACATCGTGGACACAGAGGATGACATGCAGCCGTATGTCTGGAAGAGCATGTCGGTGCTAGAGCAGATGTATCGACTGATGGCTTGCGTGGTAGGAACGATGGAAGTAAACAAAGCAGGTCTGCTGGAACGGGCAAAAGGCAGCTTTGCGACCGTGACGGAGCTGGCAGATACTCTTGTGCGCACGGATCATCTCTCGTTCAGAAACTCCCACCACATCGTCAGCAAAGTGGTAAAAGAAGCGATGGCAGCCGGGCTTAAAGCGGATCAGATCAGTCTGGAGCTGGTCAATCGTGCGGCTTTGGACGTGATCGGCAAAGAGCTGGCTATCACGGCAGAAGAGCTTCGTCTCGCCTTGGATCCGGTTCATTTTGTCCGCATCCGTAAGCTTCCGGGAGGACCGAATGCCGATGAAATCAAGCGGATGATTCAGGAGCGCACAGCTTCCTTGCGGGCAGAAGCGTCTTGGCTTTCGCAGGAGAAACAGGAGAGAGAACAAACGTGGAAGCGGCTGGATCAGATCATCGCTGATTGGAGTGTGGGGTGATGGTAGCTGTACGGATTCCCCTTTTGGCAGTAGACGGAGGGGGCACCAAGTGCTTGGCCGTGCTGGTGGAACGATCCGGGCAGGAAGTCGGCTCCGGACGATCCGGCTCATGCAATTACCAGGGAAGTGGGGAGGAGGCAGCCGCGCGAGAGCTGATGCAGGCGATCTCCCAGGCTCTGGGGGAGGCTTTAACTCACTATCCAAACGTGCCAAGCACGCCCTCGGCAGAGTGGGAGGTTGAGTGCGCTGTCTTCGGGATCGCTGGCCTTGATACCGAACATGATCGCCAGGTGATAACGGGGATGGTTCAGCGCGTATTGCAGCAGCTGCACGTGCACGTCCGTCATTTAATCGTCGAAAACGATGGCTTCGCGGCTTTGCTCGGTGCGACTGGCGGCAAGCCAGGCATCCTGGTGATCGCAGGTACCGGCTCCATCGCTTTTGGGGTAAACGATGCACAGGAGACGTCACGGGCAGGGGGCTGGGGTCATCGCGTCGGGGATGAAGGAAGCGGCTACTGGATTGGTAAGCGGGCGATTGTCGCTGTGCTAAAAGCGGCAGATGGCAGGGGAGCCCCCACTCTTTTGAAAGATTTGCTGCTGCCCTTCATCGGGCTGTCTCGCGTGGATGAGCTTTTTAACTGGACGTACGGCTCATTCTATTCCGTGGACAAGGTGGGCGAGCTGTCCGTCTTGGTCAGTCAGGCTGCCGATCAAGGAGATCCTGTAGCCTTGGAAATCTTGCAGGACGCAGGGGAGGAGTTGTTCCTTGCCGTTCGTGCCGTCATAGAAGCCTTGCACATGAAGGACAAACCGTTTCAGCTGATTCTGCAGGGCGGCGTTTTGCAAAATGACGATCGGGTCAGAGAAATTGTCATAGATCGAGTCAACCGCTACGCGTCGTCGGCCGTGATCGAGAATGCACAGAACGACCCGATTTACGGGGTCATTGCAAAAGGATTGGCGTATTTGGACGGCCAATCTGAACAGTAAAAGAGGTGCCAGTTGAGATGAAAAAAGTAATGGTAGTGTTTCCTCACCCTGACGATGAATCGTTTGCCTGCGGTGGTACCTTGGCAAAGTGCCGGGATGCCAGTCAAATGACGTGTTTAGTCTGCGTCACTTCCGGCTGCAAAGGGCGGACGGGGCCGTTTGAAATCGATTGTGGCGAGAAATTGGCACGCCATCGTGAACAGGAGCTGGAGAGAGCTGCCGAGGTTTTGGGGATTGACCGCTTGGATCTGTTCCGCTATCCAGATGGCTCGTTGGTGCAGACGAATTTCGATGAGCTGGTCGGGCGAATACGCGAGACGATTGTGGAATGGAAGCCGGATGTCGTGGTGACCTTTCCGCCAGATGGTGTGACAGGTCATCCCGATCACATTGTGACGTGCAAGGCGACAACAAGGGCAGTAGAACTTGCTGAGGAGGTGCTGTCAGCCAAAGAATATCCGGATCTGTACTACGTTTCCATTCCCCACTACTACGATCATTGCCCGGATCGGGGGCCACAGCCGGCCGTGCCCATTACGGGAAAAGTCGATATTACCTCCTACCGTTTGCAAAAGGGCGAAGCCTTGCGCGCCCATCAAAGTCAGAGCTACTCGGTGAATCGGGCCTACCCGGGTGTGATTGACGGCGACTTTGGCGTGATAGGCTGCTATGAATACTACACACTGATTCGTTCAGGAGGAAAAAGGGTAGAGCCTTTACCGTCAGAAACCGAGATTCCGGTGATCGAGCTGTGAGTGGCGAGTTCAACGGCAAAAATAGCACAAGGGTTGGTCAGCGTAGTGCTGGTTAATCCTTTTTTTATTCTATGTTAGAAACCAATTTTCCCCACCCCCGTATATCCATAAGAGGGAAGGGAGGAATGCACAGTGAGTCTATTCCAGTTTTTGTTTTCCCGGCACAAGAGCTTGATTTACACAGCTTTTGGCAGCCAGGATTACTTTCGGGTGATTTACAGGCTGGAGGCGGCTGGCGTCTCGTTTCGGACACGAACTCATCAGGACCCCCGGCATCACACAGGCTCGTTTTCCTTCTCCACTAGAGATTTTACGCAGTACGATATTTATGTAACCAAAGCAGACGAGTATAAAGCACAAATGGCGATACATGGGAATTAGCCGAGGCCATGGGAGCGGCTGCATAGGGAAGTTGGTGTTTCTTTCTATACGGCGGGTAGGTATCTTAGATATAATGATGGTAAAATTTGTCCTGATAGGTAGTAGAGGAGGAACCGCGTCATGTTCGTTCGTCAAGCCTTGCAAGAGAGAAGAGCTGTGCGAAATTATTTGCCAAAAGAGGTAGAGACCGAAAAGATCGAGGCGCTGCTGGAGTGTGCTGTGCTCGCGCCGAATGATCGACTGCGCCAGCCATGGCATTTTTATGTGATCAGAGGAGAGGCGAAGGAGCGATTCGAGGCAATCGCCAAACAATTTTTGCTGGAGCGCTTCCCAACCAAGCCTCATCTCGTCGCGGAATCGCTGGCAGTATTGGAAAAAACGCCACTGGTCATAGTGGCGACAGCGGATATCATTCCCGGTGATGAAGCGTCGTCAGAAGATAACGAATACGCTGTCTGCTGCGCGATTCACTCGATGTGGCTGGCAGCTAAAGAACTTGGGCTGGGCATGGTCTGGCGCACGAGAGGCGTGGGACTGGTACGAGACGAACGATTGATGACGTTCCTAGGATCACCGGAAAATCAAAAGGTTGTCGGGACTCTATTCATCGGGTATCCAGAAGCGGACGTTCCTACTACGGCTCGCGCAGAGGCTGCAAGCAAGACGACGTGGCTGTAGTTGATAGAAGAAAGGAGGGGGTTAACACCAGACGTGGTGTCCCCCTTTTTTTGACGTTCGCCGATTTTTTTTTTGCTGATTCTTTTTCGGGACGATCAGGAGTGCTAAGAAAATGCGGCTTGTTCAACCGACTATTCTTATACTGAATATGTAGTGTAAAATCGAATCTAACATTCATAAAAGGGGCTGGGATTATGATTTTCTGTACCGATCGCTTAAAGGACTATCACTCATATAAACTTGATTCAAGCAAAGGGGAAAACAATGGACAGAAAAAAATTCTCGGCGATAGCCCACAGGAGCCATGCATTTAGCAATCCGATCAGTGAAAGCAAGATCAATATGTTTATGAATCACACAAAGCTGAATCCCAATGATAAAGCGATTGACATTGGAGCTGGAACAAGTGAATTGCTTATTCGTTATATGGAAAAATATAACATTTCAGCCACTGCTATTGAGCTGTATGAAGGTTCGATCGAATCGGCGCGTAATCGTGCCAACGGGAGAATTTCTTTGGAGCGCATCCAATTTGTCAATGAAGATGCAAAGCAAGTTATCGATCAATATTCCACTTCAGCGTTTCGTTTGGGTATATGCATTGGGTCTACACATGCCGACGACTCATCACGGAAATGTAAAGCTGGGTGAACAGATGGGGCTAACCCCACTCTTCTCGGCTGTAGCAAGTGAGGATGATTGGGATGCTTACGAAGGCCTTTATGCGAGCTCTATTGAAGAGTACTGTTATGAAAACCCGGATGATCCCGACGTTGACGCGATGCTCACAAGAATTAGGAGTTGGAGAAATACGTATCTGGAATGGGGAAGAGATACATTAGGTTTCGGCCTATACCTCTTTAGAAAGTGATACGGAATCAAACGAACAGTTGCGACGTTACCTCTTTTACACTTATGGAGAATAAAGACAGACGGCAACCGGTCATAACGATCAGTGGCCTTTTTCTTTGAAGGAACGGGCAGGTAAGCGCAATGTAGTTACTAAGTGTCTACGTTCAGTCCGTATCTTCAACGACAGCAATTCCATCTATTTCAAGAAGGCAAGATGGACGCGCAAATAGGTTCTTGTCGCTATTTCTGGCATGCTTAACAATGGTAGCGGTTAGTCAACATCGTGGATACGCTGATTGTCAAAGAGTTACTTCCCCATCAAGAAATCGCGGATTGGATTAGTGGCTTGGCGCAATGCTGCAATATGCCGAGAACTCGTAGTCAGGTGATTGCTCGCGTGAACAGCAAGAATTTTTTACGTAGTCTCTATTTCAGACGGGGACAAGATAGCCGAGGGAATGAGCTTAACACAGTCATGATTGGTACTGAGGCAAAATTGAACAGGTTTTCTATCCGTTAAAGAAGTGGAGGGGCTGTCCGAAAAGCCATAGAAAATTGGCGGAGGGATTGCCTCTTTTTATACCAGCATGATGGAGCAGCGCACTTCAGCAGTCAGGATTGCGAACGCCATTGAGCAAGCAATTTTTCCAGATATCCCTCCAAATGCACGGCCCTCTCTTTCATGGACTCAAAGCGCTTTGACAAGATCCCGCTTTCTTTCACGCTCTCGATTTGTGCCCCCTTTTCCAGGATGGTCTGCAGAGATGCAGCTCGCTTCAGGGTAGAGAGAACCTCCTTTTCCAAGGCATTGGGAGAAAATATATAGTAGGTGACACGGTCTCCCGTCACACTCTTTTTTTCCACATGTCCGGTTTGCAGCAATAAGCGGATGTTGGTAGAAACGCTGCCAAGGCTTACTTGCAGGGAGGATGCGATCTGTTCGGCGGAAAGAGCGCCTTCTGTCACCATCAACAGGCCGAGTATCCGTCCTGCAATTCGGGAAATACCTTGGCTCTCATGGTGGAGCCCGATTTCTTCAATATAAGTCAAAAGCTCTGGAGATAACTTATCATTCAATACAATTACTCCCTTTGGGAAAAACGTACAGACGTTTTTCGAGCAGCTCGGATAG
Organism: Brevibacillus centrosporus; assembly: GCF_003710815.1. Classification (GTDB taxonomy): domain Bacteria; phylum Bacillota; class Bacilli; order Brevibacillales; family Brevibacillaceae; genus Brevibacillus; species Brevibacillus centrosporus. The sequence continues at coordinate 629 of NZ_RHHP01000029.1, read as the reverse complement.
TTTTCAGTAATTTATTATACCAATACTTCGAACGGTTGGGTAAGAGAGAATCAACCCGACCGTGCTCTTGCTCGACACGGAGGTTTGATATCGTGGCGCTCATGACAAAGAGGAACTGATTCACTCCCACTTGTGCTGCCAGCCTAAAACATGTAATGGGGATTCCTAGATCAGGGAATAGCTAAAAGGAAACTTCTACATGCTGGAGGGAAACGATGGCAACTTTTTATGACAAATATGGCGGTGAAGAAACGATTGCCAAGGTCGTTGATTACTTTTACGATCTGATATTGGCAGATGAAACCGTGAACCATTTTTTCAAGGACACCGATATGGAAAAGCAGCGGAGGCACCAAACTAAGTTCATAAGCTACGCGTTAGGCGGTCCCAATCAGTATACCGGTCAGTCAATGGCAAAGGTCCATGCAGGGATGAACCTGCAGCCGGAGCATTTTGATGCGATCGTAAACCATTTGCAGGCAGCGCTTGAGCATTTCGGAGTCGGAGCGGGAGATATCGATGATGCTTTAGCAAAAGTTGGCGCACTACGAGACGATATTTTGTACAAGTAAAGTGTTCGGGGTAGGTCCATCTTGTATGGGCCTATTTTTATACAGTAAGAATTTATA
>NZ_RHHP01000028.1 GCF_003710815.1 Brevibacillus centrosporus | reverse complement strand
CTAAGGCTCCGCCACAAAGCTGGCGGGGCCAAGTTTTCTAATTTTTAGCGGCGGCCCAAGAAATGGTCTATGTGGTAAAATTAATCTAATACTGCCAGGGTCAGCCTTATGCTGTCATCTATGTATGGAGCTGAAATTTTCGGGAGGGGGAGCGGATTCATGAATTTTAATCGGCAGGAAGCGATCGAGATTCTGGAGCGGACGCCACAGACATTGAAGCAATTCCTATCTGGGCTGTCGGGCGGGTGGCTCGGGGCCAATGAAGGCGAGGGAACCTGGAATCCCGTACAGGTCGTTGAACATCTCATTGAAGGCGAAAAAACGAACTGGATACCCAGATTGAAATTGATCCTGCAAGAGGGGGAAAGCAAGCCATTTCCATCGTTTGATCGTTTCGCGCACATGAAGGAAGAGGCTGCTGCAAAGTCGCTTGAACAATTGCTGCTTGCGTTTCAAGAGATAAGGGAACAGAACATCACGAGGCTAGGGAGCCTTGTCGTGACGGAGTCGGACCTGGAGAAAACGGGATTTCATCCGGCATTTGGTGTGGTTAAAGTAAGAGAGCTGATCTCGACGTGGGCGGTTCATGATTTGACGCATATCGCTCAAATCGTGAGGGTGATGGCACAGAGGTATCGGGCAGACGTTGGGCCATGGCAGGAATATTTGGGGATCCTGAATCAAAACAGAGGATAAGCCGAAGAAAAACCAGTGAAAACTCGCTCGAAGGGGGCGGGAATTGACTGGTTTTTTTTGAACGTGTAGGAATTTATAAGCGTAATGCTTATGAATTCTGGAGCGCATGGAAACTTTCCGCTAAAACGCGGTCGCTCCTCCTTTAATAGGCCTCGATAGAGGTTTTCTTATGAACCGTCTAGCAAATCAACAGATTAAAAATAGAGAAAACGGCTTGTTTCGGAAATGTTGACATGATGTCAACTTGTCAGTATATTATTGATATAATGTCACATTTCAAGTAAGGGCATTCGTCTAGCAAGACTTGAAAGAAAATTCGCCATAGTAAAAATGATCGGAGGAGATGTGGCGCCAATCACTTGAGCGGATTATTGTAAGGGCTTACAGCGGGGTTGAATATTGCTAGTTAGGGAGATGACATATGGAGAATCTCAATCGGGAATCAGGATTAAAGCGCGAGTTGAAAACGGGGCAGCTCACCATGATGGCGATGGGCTGTGCGATCGGTACGGGCCTGTTTCTGGGAAGTGGCCTTGCGATCGGGACAGCAGGACCAGGAGTTTTGATCAGCTATGGAGTAGGCGCTATTATTGTTTTGCTATTAATGGGCTGTTTGGCGGAAATGACCGTGGCCCATCCGACCTCAGGTGCGTTTGGTACGATCGCCGAAAAATACATAAGTCCTTGGGCTGGCTTTATCGTGCGCTATTCCTACTGGATGTCCAATGTGCTGGCAGTTGGGGTGGAAGTCAGCGCGATTGCTGTTTATATGAATTACTGGTTCCCGAATGTGCCAGGAATTGTATGGATTTTGTTTTTTGCCATTGTGCTGATTTACGTCAATTCCACCAATGTCCACACTTTTGCTACGTTTGAATATTGGTTCTCCATGATTAAAGTAAGTGCTATTGTCTTGTTCATCCTTTTAGGGGCGTACATCTTGGTCGGTGGGCCTGAGGAATCAAAAGCTGGTTTCGAAAATTTCGCGAATTCTGGACAGTTCATGCCATTTGGCTGGTGGGGAATATGGGTGGCCGTCTTTATTTCCTTGTTCAGCTTTCTTGGCACAGAACAGATTGCCGTGACAGCCGGCGAAGCCAAAGAGCCAGATGTCGCGGTGCCAAAAGCACTTAAGGCAACTGTCTTTCGTCTTTCCTCTTTTTACGTGCTCACGATGGCGATCATGCTGTTGATTGTTCCATGGCAAACCGCGGGAGTAGACAAGAGTCCGTTTGTCAAAGTCATGGAGATATTGAACATACCGGGTGCCTCCGGAATCATGAACTTTATCATTTTAACCGCGGCCCTCTCCGCGATGAACAGCCAGCTGTACGCATCTACCCGCTTGATGTATTCGCTGTCTTTGGAAAAACAAGCTCCTGCCGTCCTGGGAAAAGTGAGCAAAAAAGGCATTCCTACATGGGCACTCATTATTTCCACACTCGGTATTTTTGTCGCAGCAGGCGTGAATGCCGTTTTGCCTGAATCCTCCTACGCTTTCATGATGGGAATCTCCATGTTCGGCTCTATTTTTACCTGGCTGATGATTTTTGTCTCGCATCTGTTTTTCCGCAAGCAATGGGAGAAAAACGGCGGGCGCAAACTGCCGGTGAAAATGATCGGCTTCCCATATTTGACCATACTGGGAGGGGTTCTGCTGCTCAGCCTGATCGTGACTACGTGGTTTACGCCATTTAAAATGATGCTGCAATTTGGCATACCTTGGTTGATCTTCCTCGTGATTGCATACTGGATCTGGAAGAAGAAAAACGTCAACCGTCATGGTCGTACAGAAACAGCTGCGAAAAAGTTTGTTCACAAGGGATAGGCACAAACAAAAAGAGCGATTGTTCCGGAACCGGGAACGATCGGCTCTTTGCTTGCGAGCAGGAGGGTGATCACGAAGGATACAGTCCGCTCGTGTACAGGATGGTCATGTTTCGCACGATTTCTTGAACAGAGTGCCTGTTTTTGCCGTTCACAAGGTCCCAAAGCTGTGTCTCGTTGAGGGAAAACCAGTTGCGGGCAATCAAATCGCGATCTACATCCGCACGAGCGAGGCCTTTTGCCTGTGCGTAGGCTACGTCACTCGCGATTCTCTCTACGAATTTTTCCCGGATCTCGTCCCACTTTTGATGGGCCTTGTCAGAAAAGCGAATAGCCTCGACAAATACTTGCAGGATCGCTTTTTGCTCGATCGCATTTTCCAAAAACAGGCTGGCTTGCGTCGTAATCATCGAGATCGCCTCTTGTTTGGTGGACGGCTGGTAGCTCATCTCGGCAATCTCGTAGAACCGGTTCATGATGTCATCCATCAAAACAATCAACAAGTCGTCTTTTCCCGAAAAGTGGACATAGGCTGTACCGTATCCGGTCTTTGCTTTCTTGATGATTTGGGTGATCGTTGCCCTCTGGTATCCATTCTCAATGAAAACAGCTTGAGCGGCTTTCAACAATTTATGACGAGTCTGGAGCGACCGAAGATTCCGCCCATCGATTCGTTCAGTTGTTTTGCTCACGATACTCCTCTTTTCCGTACAATCTTTTTCTATAAGTATACGAGAGATTTAAAATGTGCGCGATCTCACGTTATCATGAAAATAGACATTCGCAAGGGAGAAAGGAACGAAAAATAGAAGGGGGAAGAAAATCATGGAGGAATACGGTATTTTTCAGGTGACGATCCCACTGCCTTACTGGAACGATAACGTACACTGTTATTTGGCAAAAAGAGAAGGAAAATGGATCATTGTGGACACGGGGCTGAAATGGGAGGTTACACGGAAAACGTGGGAAGAAGTCTTTGCCAATCATGGAATTGACCCGACAAAGGATATCGAAAGCATCGTTTTGACGCATCAGCATGGCGATCATTTCGGATTTTCCGGTTTGCTTCAGGAATGGACAGGGGCACCCGTTCACCTGAACGAAATCGACCGCGAGCTGTCCCTCTATGGCTGGACGCCCGAGACATTCCAGGCGTATTACCTATCAGCGGGGCTGCCGCAAGAGAGCGTCCTTCAGCTGCAAGAAAATGCTGCGGCGTTCGTCCGCCCTACTTCGCCCTATCCGACTGACTTGCAGCCTTTGAACGTTGGCGACCGCTTTCAGCTGGGAGAGCTTGCGTTTGAGGCAATCCACTTGCCCGGACATACGCCTGGACATATCTGTTTTTACAACGAGCAAAAGAAACTGCTCATCTCTGGCGATCACCTGACGCGGGAGACGATGCCGTATATTTCCTACCACGGCTACGGAGATTCGAATCCTTTGCAGACCTATCTGGCTACGCTGTCGAAGATGCAAGCCATGGAAATTGCCGCCGTACTTCCTGGGCATGGACCCATCTTTTATGATGCGCAGGAGCGGATTGCAGAGGTAATCGACTATTACCAGTCACGTCTGGATGCTGTGCGCGAGCTCGCGGCAGGAGGACGAACCGCCTACGAAATTTCGCTCGCTATATTTCCGGCGGATCGCAGCCTGTTTCAAAAGTGGATTGATTTGGGCGAAACGAATGCCTGCTTGCAATATTTGCTGACAAACGGCGACCTTCAGGTACGAGAAGAAGGTAGCCAGAAGAAATACTACAGGAATTGATAGAAGGACAAGGAAAAAATCCCCCGCCCTCGTCGAATGGGAAGGGGGATTTTTAGAGATGGGATGTATATTTATACAATAAAATGAATTATTATTGGATTCAAAAGGAGCTGATCACGATGCATGTGAATGTCGAGGAACTGTCCATCAATGCTTGGCCTGCTCTGGAGACGATGGTAGACGACGGCTGGCTGCTGCGCTTTGCAGACGGGTATACCAAACGGGCGAATTCTGTCTATCCACTCTATCCTCCGGCGGGTGATCTGGAGCAAAAAATCGCCGCGTGTGAACGGCACTACGGAAGCAAAAAGCTGCCCACGATCTTCAAAATGACGCCGTATTCTCAACCGGCCAAGTTGGATGCCCTCTTGGAGGAGCGGGGATATAAACTGTTTGCGGATACCAGTGTTCAAATGGTCTCGCTTGCAGCAATGGCAGCACCGGCCATGCATTCGGTCCAAATCTACGAGGAATGTGCGGATGAATGGGTAGATGTGTTTTGCCGCCTCTCGGAAAAGGACGAGAGGGAGAAGCAGACCATGACTCAGACGCTACGAAAGATCATACCCGCCTGCTGCTATGCCGTCCTGTATGCAGAAGGGGAGGTCGTCGCCTGCGGCATTGGTGTGCTGGAACGAGAGCACATCGGACTTTATGACATCGTGACGGCCCCAAGCCATCGCAAGCGCGGATACGGTGAGCAGCTGGTATTGAATATTTTGCAGTGGGGGATTGAGCGTGGGGCCAAGCGCTCCTATTTGCAGGTCGTAGTGGATAACACACCTGCTCTTCGGCTCTATGAAAAACTGGGGTATCAGGAAATCTATCCGTACTGGTATCGGATCAAGGAGCAGGAGTGCTCCACCTGATGTCGGACGGCTGGTAAATGGGAATCAGCTCGCTCACTTCCTGCTTTCCCTCTGACGATACGAGACGAGGCTCCCAAAAGAGTGGGTTGCGCAGATAGAGACTTGCGTCAAAGCGCAGGCTCGTCTCTTTGGCGATGGTCTCGAGCGGCACTTGGTAGGTCACTAGACGCTGATACTCACAGCGATCAGTGGAGCGCTCGGGACTTTGTCGGATGAGAAAGGAGAGGCACGAGATTTGCTGTTCTTCATTGGCGTACAAGACGCTTTTCCAGAAGCCAAAAGGGATATGAACGGCGCAGCCAGGATGCGCCGCTATGGGCGATCCAGGATGCGCCGCTATGGGCGATCCAGGATTGCCATCTACACCACAGTACTCCTCGTCATCGTCCTTGTGAATCGGCCCGGTAAGAATGACCAACCGCTTTGCCGCTTGCAGCCGCTGGATGACCCAGTCCTCCAGGCAGTTCCAGATTCCGGTGTTGAAGTGATGATGCTGCAGTGCGATGTTGGCGTAGCAGAACGAGTCGTAGTTGGCCTGCTCTGCTTCCCGGCGCTCTCCCCAGCAGATGTCTCTGCGGCGGGTCAGATGGCCTTTGTCATAATCGTTTCGCGCGTAATATTCGGGGCCGACCTGATTTTCCTCCCCGATTCGCTCGTCAAAATGCCAGGAGGAATTGTCCCGGGTGACAGGGGTTGCCCGCAAGATATCGACGCAGGCAGCAGAAAAAATAGCGAAACGCGTGCGCTGGTTCATGACGATGGAAAAATGCGTGAAGTCGAAAACAGCTCCGTCATCAAGCGCCTCGGCAGCGACACGGCCTTGTGGCAATGGCAGTGGAATCGGGTGCTTTTCATTGAGAAAAAAAGGATCGTAGCCGGTATTCATGAGTCCTCTCCTCCTTGGAAAATAGCCTTTCTCCACGCATGAAATATTGTAAGAATATTCAGTTGTAATTGCATTATACTAGAATCGTGCAACCAGGCACACCGCCTAGCGTACTACTGGTTGTGAGGTCAATATGCCCAGAAAAAGGGGGAGATGGACGATGTTTGGCAAGCTGGCAGCGGATGTTTTGGGATTAAGCGATGTTGGGGTGGTCGTGAAGCCGTCCGATTACGACAAGGTGGACTCCGACGACTACGTCATGCACGAGGATAACGAGAAGATCTACTTCCTGATCAAGTCTAAATCAGATGAGTACTGCTTTACCAACCTGGCGCTCATTCATCTCGATGGGACGAGCGCAACCAGCAAAAAGCGGACGCTGCGCCGTTTTTCCTACCATACGCATAAAATTACGGACGTCTCGCTGGAAACGGCGGGCACGGTAGATCTGGATGTGGAAATCAAGTTCACGATGGGGGCGGAGCACTACTCGATCGATGTGAACAAAAAGCATTTGGAAGCGCTCAAGGATTTGTATAAGGCTCTGATCAAAATATCCTCGATGACGCATGAGAACGAAGTGGCCATGCAGCACGCGCAGGAAAGCCTCCATGTAGCCCAAAGCACAATCAGTAGCGCGTTGAAGCTTTCCGCCGATGTCGCGACACAGTTTCAGACGCTGAATCAGTACACCTTTGACTGGCTCAAGGACACGCATGAGAAATACGTCGTGAAAGACTTCGGCAAAGTCTTTGAAAAATACATCCACAACTAAACATACGCAACAAGAGAGGGCCACTCCGGTAAGCACCCGCACGTTATTCGTGTAGGCTGGCTTGCCCTGGAGGGCCCTTTATACATTCTCCTACCAAATGGTGCAGCAGTAGTAAACGGACTTTTCACTGTCAGTTATCCCTTTCACTCTGGGTAAAATCATCAAAATTACCGGCTTGGCTACCCAATCTTGCCCCAAAGTTTGAACGGGCTGTCCCTTTTTTACATACAAATGCTTCTAGCGATAGGAACAAGCTCTGGTTGTACGCTTTCCGATCGCAAAATATGGAGATAGGGGAGATTTTGCATGGGATATGGAAGAAATGAAGAAAACGCGCTTCGGGAAATTCGTGAATTGGAGCGTGCATTGGAACAAGCCATCCGGGCTCTTCGCGTAGCGCTGAACCAACTGCGTGAGATTGAAGAGAATTTTGAAGACGACTAAGATGTAACCACAAAGAAGTCAGGCCCATCCCGCAAGATTGGGATGGGCCCGGATTACATAGATAGGATTCATTCCTTTTGCAATAGCTTGTAGATTTTCAGGGCGAGCTGGATCTGCAGCAGCTCCTCGGAGTGCTTGAGGTCCGTGCCGAGAATCTCCTTGATCTTGTCGATTCGATAAATGAACGTGTTGCGATGGATGAACAGAGCTTTCGCTGCTTCGCTCACGTTTTGATTATGAGAAAAATAGCTCTCAAGCGTCGTCATGAAGCTGGTTCCAAATCCAAGATCGTGCTCATGGACTTTCCCCAGTCGTTTTAAAAAGAAATCCTCCAGCTCGCTTGCCTTGATATTGGATTCGAGAAAGTGATAGATGGAATAGTCTTCAAAGTGCGAGACGGCACCCTTCCCATTGAATTTGTGCATGAGCCGGATGGCTTCGTGGGCTTCGGAAAAGCTCTTGTGCAAAGAGGTGATGGTCTTGTACTGACGACCAATCCCGACAGAAAAGGTCGTTTTCTTGACCTTGGCCAGCAGCGTCTCGTACAGCTCATCGGCAAACTGCTTCGCTTCACTGATCGTAATGGTGGGTCTGTACTCGTTTTGCCCAACCAGCACGATGACGCGGTTATTGCGGTAAAAGCACATGATTTCCCCATTGGCAGAGCTGGCGTGTTCATAAACGAGGTCGACACATTTTTTCGCGATCAGGTCCTGCTCATATTTTCGGACGACCATGTCTTCGAGACTGCCCACCACGTCAGGCTCAATCGTAATGACCATGCAGTAGTACATGTAGTTCGCGTTGATTCCGTGCAGATCGCACAGCGGCTGGATCGAATCGATCGAGGTGAGCTTTCCCGTGAGCAGATCATCAAAAAAGTCCTGCCGGATCGTCAGCTTGACCTCCTCGAGCTCACGGGTGCGTATCCTCTCCAGCGCAAGAATGGTGGAGGACTGCTCCAGAACGATGTAGTCAAACTCGGTCAGCTCCCGCATCGTTTGCCATACGATGATATAGCCGTAAATGTAGTTGGCGACTGCGACCGGCAGGATGCGGCATTTGATTTCCCGGCCTTTGGAATGATAGATCCGTTTCACCGATTTCTTGATCTGGCTGATGTTGCGGGGGATCGTATCCGTGAATTCTTTGGTGAAGACAGGGCGGTTTCGTACCAGATGCAGGCAGGAGGCGAGCGGGATGGGATTGTCCTTGACCTCCGTGTAGTGCAGCAGGTTCCAGTCCCGGTCTAGAAAGAGGATCGGGTTGTTGATGTTGTCTGACAGCTCGGCAGAGATCCGATCGATACCGCCGCCTTCCAGCGCGATGCGGAACAGCGAGTTGTGCATGTCGAGCGATTTGCGGTTAAGCAGGTCGTACCTTCCCGACGCCTTTTCGTTGATGATCGCGATCACTTTGGACAAGGTGTACTCAAACGGCAGGGCCAACAGCGGCAGTCCGTATTGGTTGGCCAGATCGATCATGTTTTGCGGGATTTCATCGAAGTAGCGATGCATCTTGATACACAAGCCAGAGCAGTTGATTTCAGCCAGCTCCTTGATGATCCGGTTTTGCAGTTCCTCGTTATCTTTGAAAATATAACCGGTCGACAAGAGCAGCTCATTGGGAGTAAGCCAGTCAAAAGCGTCCGGGTTTTCCATGATGTTGACGATCGAGACGACGTTGTTGATGCCTTGCTCTCCGGCGATGATGCGCATGCCGTCTATCGATTTGATCTGAAGCAGGTCTTTGATCGTGAGCACTTGGTGGCACTCCTTTCCAAGTAGGCTGCTAGGAATAAGAATTGTGCATTGTGCACAACGAAGCCGATTCTTTTTTAGTTTCGATACACAATGACGACAGAGTGGATCCTGCCTACAATAAGGCTGCAGGGGTTTCATACCCGCTATTTCACCCGTCTATCTACGGTAGGCGGCGTTTTATACCAGTCAACTATATCATAGGGATTTGATTGTGCAATCTGTTCTTTTTGATAGGCTGACTAGGATAGCAGGAGGTACAACATGGCTGATAATCAACTCGTACAATCGTTCCTTGCAGCAGCGAGCGAGGGCAATATCGCAGCACTCCAAAATTACGTAGCGCAAGGCGTCGATATCAATGCGCGAAACAAGCAGAAAAGAACCGCAATTTTGCTGGCGGCGATGAACGATCACTACAACGCAGTCGAGTATTTGATCGAGGCTGGGGCAGATATTGATCTGCAGGATGAAACCTGCTTCAATCCGTTCCTGTACGGCTGCATCAACGGCAAATTGGAGCTTGTGAAGCTGATGGTCAAAGCAGGTACGAACCTCGAGCTGTTGACTCGCTTCGGCGGCGTAGGGATTACCCCTGCTTGCGAAAAAGGTCATGTGGAAATCGTGCGTGAGCTCCTCACCACCACTGACATCAATGTGAACCATACCAATTTTGTCGGTTGGACACCGCTCATCGAAGCGATCATTTTGAATGACGGCGGTGAGAGACAGCAGACGATCATCAAGCTGCTCATCGAACACGGAGTAAACGTGAATATGGTGGACAAATACGGCGTCACACCACTTACGCTGGCAAGACAAAAAGGCTTCAAGGAAATCGAGCAAATCCTGCTCGATGCCGGGGCGTACTAAACGAGCGTGATACAAGCTCAAGCATTGTCGAGTGATGCCGATTTTCTGAATCAAGTCGCCAGTGGCGTGTTTAGCGGGTCTGTTCACAGCCTTTTTGACAGGACGATCAACCTGCATTGCAGAGAGAAGGAAGAGCTGTTCACGATCGCCTGTGTGGAGCTGGATAACGGGCCAAATACGCTAGTGACGGATCGAAAGCGCTTTCAAAACCTGGGAGTAGCGGTGGACGACCCAGTGTTTGTGAGAGACGGTGCGTTGTTCATCGGTCAGGCACTGGCGTTAACCTGGCAGCAGGCCAAGCAATGGGAATGCAGGCTCCCGGTTTATCCGGAAAAGGATCAGAAGCTGCGGGAGCATGTTGCTGTCATAAAGGAGTACGTAGCCGCTCATGGAAAGCCGGGCGGTTTGAAAAAGACGTCATCGCCAGCCAATGTTTTTGAAGCAGAAGTCTCGGCGCTCTTGGGTGCGAGAACGAGTCAGCTGTATCAGTCGCTGGCTCTTGGCAGGTGGTCCGAGGCATGCGAGCTCGCGATTGGGCTCGTGGGGCTCGGACCTGGATTGACGCCATCAGGAGACGATTATCTTGCGGGATTGTTTAGCGTCTATCATCTGCCGAACGCTCCGTGCTGTTTGCCATACCCATTTTTCGAAAAGCTTGCCCTCGCTACACGCCAGCGAACGAACGAAATCAGTTACATGATGCTCAAAAAAGCAGCGGTCGGCCAGGTAAGAGAATCGATCGTAAGTCTGCTCCAAGCCGCCATCGAGGGAACGGTCGAAGACGTCATTCGCTCTTTGGACAAAGTGCTCAGCATCGGCTCGTCGTCGGGTACAGATCTGACGATGGGGCTGGTCAGCGGACTCATGCTCCAATTAGAAACGGGAGGTAACGTATGTCTATCAAAGTCGTGATCAAGAAGAGTACCTATTTTGATTCCGTGTCGCTGATGTCCTTGTCGACAAAAGCGAACCAGCTTCCAGGTGTGGAACAAGCGGTTATCGCGATGGGTACGGAAATGAACAAGGAAGTCCTGCGCAACGTCGGACTTTTGATTCCAGAAATCGAAGAGGCGAAAAGCAGTGATCTGATGATCGTTGTGAAAGCAGAGACGGACGAGCTTTGCGACGACGCTTTCGCTGGCATCGAGGAGCTTTTCGCCAAGAAAGGCGTAACCAAAGGCGCGAGCGAGATCAAGTATGCAACCATCGACTCGGCTGCCAAAAGCATCCCGGAAGCAAACCTCGCCATCATCTCCGTGAACGGTGCGTTTGCCGCGAGAGAAGCGCGCAAGGCATTGGAAAACGACCTGCACGTCATGCTGTTTAGCGACAACGTCAGCATCGAGGAAGAAATTTCTTTGAAGCAATACGCGCACGAAAAAGGCCTCTTGATGATGGGACCTGACTGCGGTACTGCGATTATCGGAAACGTAGCCCTGTGCTTCGGAAATGCCGTTCGCAAAGGAAGCATCGGGATCGTAGCTGCTTCGGGAACAGGCAGCCAATAGGTGAGCGTACGCATTCACGACTTCGGCGGCGGGATCACCCAGCTGATCGGTACAGGCGGTCGCGATCTGAGCGAGCAAGTAGGCGGCATCATGATGCTGGATGGAATCAAAGCGTTGGACGAGGATGAAGCGACAAAAGTCATCGTGCTGATCTCCAAGCCTCCAGCACCAAGCGTGGAAGAAAAAGTGCTGGCACAAGTGAAAGACTGCAAAAAGCCAGTAGTCGTGTACTTCATCGGTGGTAAAGAAGAAGCGGTCCTCGCGGCAGGCGCGCATTTCGCGAAAACCTCGAAGGAAGCGGCTCTCAAAGCCGTGGTTTTGGCAGGAGCAAACGAAGATGAAATCAACAAGCGCGCTCTGAACTGGCCGCTGATTGAAGAAGTCCGCGCCAAGCTGACTCCTGAGCAAAAATACGTGCGTGGACTGTTCTGCGGCTGTACCTTGTGCGATGAGGCGATGTACATCGCGATGGAAACGTTTGAAGACGTATACAGCAACATCCAGAAGAACCCGGATTACAAGCTGAAAAACCTGCATGAGAGCAAGGCGCACACCTTCCTGGATATGGGCGATGATGACTTTACGAACGGCAAACCGCATCCGATGATCGACCCGTCCTCCCGTATTGCCAGATTCCTGCAGGAAGCGAAGGATCCTTCTGTTGGCGTCATCCTGATGGACTTCATCCTGGGCTTTGGCGCAAACGAAGATCCAGTGGGTGTTATGTGAGCAGGCGCACAGGTTCGGACAGATGCAGCAGCACCGCATGGCACACGGCGAGATCGTATGTTTTTTCGATTGGAATGACCCCAGTGAGGTGGCCCTACGAACCGGAGCTTTTTTCTCCGTTTTCCGAATGTAAATAACCGCCACCATAAAGGTGACGGTATTCATCGAGCTCGTTAGGTTTTAGGGTGTTACCGATAATCACGTGCGACGCATCTACCTCCGTAATGAAGCTAGAAGTCTATTGCAGTGAACGGTTTTCCCTTACTCGCTGGGTGATCGTGTAAATCATCCATGGCACATCGCCTCCTAGAAGACTAAAGCCTGTTTGAATAACACACCACCGAGCTCGATGACTTTATTATGGTCCATTCTCGTTTTTATATACACGCACATCTCAAATCTTTTTGAGGACGACCAAAACTCGATTGAACCGGGCTGCAGCGTGGCGTTGGCATATTTTTGCCGAGGCGTCACACGGTCCCACACAATTTGTCCGCCGCATGCATTGGCTATAGGATAAGTCCGAGAAAAAAGGATGAAGGCGATATGGCACGTTCGGATGACAAGCTGACAGTGATTTTTCAAAAAGGAAATAAACGCATGGTTGTTAAATCCCCACTGAATGGCAACAATTCGGCTACCCAAGTGGCAGGCGGCGGGGGAACGGACAGTACTGGCGGAACCAATGCCGCCATTGAAAGCCTGAATACGAAGCAGCAGCATGCAGTTGGCGGAGGACCTGGCTCCGTCGCTTACAATAAGAGTGCGAAAAGCAATCAAAAAGGAAAAGGGAAGAAAAAGCGAGCAGCTGGCACTGGAAAAAAGGGAAGAAGCGCCGCAGCGTCAAAAGCAGTAGAAAATCAAAGAAAAGATAAGGGAAACAGAGCCAAGTCCTCAGGGGGAACTGGCTCTGTTCGTTTTCGGCGAGAAGGGTTCCATTAATTGTCATCGTGAAGGGGCTGGCTAGCTTGGACAAATGGAGTTGGACAAGTAAATCAATCGGAAAGAAGGAATTATCAGGAAAATATGGAATTTTATAAGCCGATAAAAAAGAAAAGGGGAATAATTGGTGGGCAAAGGAAAAGCCAGCGTGGCTCTTGCTCTGATCCTCCTGATGATATTGTCAGGATGCGCGGATGTAAAGACGCATGGAGAGCCGCATGAAAAAGAAAAAACCGTTTCGTCCGTGGAAGCACGAGTGGAAAAATATCTTTCCTCCGATGACATTTCCATCTTCGTAGAGAACAAAGCTGCCAAGCCAGACGAGTTTATCGTCTATTCCAGTCTGCCGCCAAAAGGTCAGGAGCTGGAACGAAAAATATTGGCACTTCGCATTGTCAATCAGGTGATGCGTGACTACCCAAAGGCCACCTTTATCAGCATTTGGGACAACGCGGAAGCAGCAGGACAGATTGCCAAGAACGGGGATCTGGATGCATCCTGGGATGGATATCTCCACCAAGTCGCCTTTGCCATCAAAAACGCGCATGGGGTACGGGTGTCCTATGCGCTCGGCCCAGATGATTTCGATAATATTTCTTTTGGAATGTCTCTCTCTAGGTAGAGGCATTCTTTTTTTTGTCGGCAGGCATGCTTAACTGTCCGTCCTGTTTATGGAATCCCGCGTGTCCTGCAGCAGCTGCTCCGTGTAGGTTTGTTCGTACTTATCGGGAGTCAGCCGTACCTTTCGTTTTCTCCGCGAAAAGAACTCGTAAGCGCCCCCAAACAGCAAGAGTCCACCGAACACTAGGATCAAAAATACCCATAGCTTCATCCAGCAAGCCTCCTTTTTCTCCCCATATTCATAGTCAGAAATTTGGCGCGAAATGCGAAAAGTGTAAAGTGCTTTACTGATTCCGGTCGAGCTCTTCCTGTATCGTGAAGGTATTACATCGATAGGCCATCCAAGACGGAGCGGTACAGCATCTCTTCATCCTCGATGGTGTACAAGCCGCCATTTTTAGAGAGGATGTGCCTTCTCTCCAGCTCCTTCATCGGGCTTATGTGGACACCTTGCGCTACACCGGGATGGACTGGAATCTGTGGATGGATAAGGTGGAGGAAGCCAAAGGACAGTTCGCCCGACTGATCAACGCTTCTCCGGAAGAGATCGCGGTGCTGTCCTCTGTTTCAGACTGTGCCTCTTCTGTTGCTACTGCCCTGGACTTCTCGGGGGAACGCAATCAGATCGTCACGACCGAAATGGATTTTCCCAGCATCGGTCACGTGTGGCTGGCCCAGCAGAAACGAGGCGCACAGGTGCAGTTTCTTCCATCGGCAGATTCTGTTATACCGCTAGCGTACTACAGCGAGTCGGTGAATGAACAGACCCTGATTACGTCGATTCCCCACGTATCGTATTACAACGGCTTCAAGCAGGATGTCAAGCAAATCGCCCAGATCGTCCATAAAAAAGGCTCGTATCTGTTCGTAGACGCCTATCAGTCTGCGGGAAGCGTGCAGATTGACGTAAAAGCGATGGACATTGATTTTCTGGCAGCGGGCGTCCAAAAGTACATGCTGGGAATCCCGGGGATTGCTTTCTTGTATGTCCGCAAAGAGGTAGCGGAAAAGCTTACGCCAGTCGTAACAGGCTGGTTCGGGCGTGTCAGCCCGTTTGCGTTTGACATCAAGCAACTGGATTTTGCCCAGGCAGCACGTCGCTTTGAGACGGGGACCCCTCCGATGATCAATGGCTACGCGGCGGCGGCAAGCATCGGCATGCTAAACGAAATCGGGGTAGACCGGATTGAAGCTTATCTGCAAAGCCTGTCCCGTACGGCGATTGCCTACGCGCAGGAAAAAGGGCTGGGGGTGATGAGCCCTCTCGATTTGAGCCAAAAGGCAGCCAACACGGCCATCTACATTCCGCAAGCCTCCAAAGCGGAAGCCATTCTCAAAGAAAAAGGAATCCTGGTCTCGGCTCGCAACGATGTGATTCGGATCGCTCCGCACTTCTACAACACAGAGCAAGAAGTAAAGGCAGCGATCGACGCGTTGGCTGCTCTTGGGAATCGATGAACAACGCGTCCCTCGTAAAATCGCTCGGGAAGGAATGGAGCATGATTTTGGCGGGTACCGCATTGGTGGCGCTCGCGTACTACCTATTCATGCAGCCCAATGAAATCACAGCTCCAGGCTTGGGGGGAGTAGCTGTTTTGCTCGGCTACTTTCTCCCGATCTCCCTCGGACTGATTTACTTCTTGCTAAATGTACCGCTATTTCTGCTAGGTTACCGATTCGTCGGGCGCAAATTTGTCGTCAACAGCTTGGTCGGTATGGTGAGTTTGTCGCTGTTCTTATGGGTATTTTCTTTCCTTCCCGGTTGGCATCAGCCGCTGGCAGGAGTGCTGCTCGGGGGCATAGTCAGTGGGGCGGGGATTGCATTGGTCCTACGTGCCGGTGGAACGACAGGCGGTGTCGATATCGCTTGCGTGGTTCTGAACAAGATTTGGCCAGCCGCTACGATCGGCAAAATGATGATCGCCATGAACGCCCTGATCGTTATCGCTTCCTGGCTGGTATCGGATGCGCTGCACTCGATTTTTACGCTTCTCTCTTTGATTGTCGCAGGAAAAGCGGTCGACGTGTTCATGGTATGGGGGCAGCGAAACCGTGGTGAACAGCAGGCCGAGGCAGGTACGACAGGTTAATTCGCAATATTTGAAATCGAAAGTCATGACGGGGGGCAACTGTATGAAGGATAAGGACAACTTTCTCGAACGTGAATCAGGTCTACACCGAGGATTAACCAAAAGTCAGCTGACGATGATCGGGCTCGGGGGAGCGATTGGAACCGGGCTGTTTATGGGGAGTGCCATCGCAATCAGCTACGCAGGGCCGGGAGTCATCCTCAGCTATGTGATTGCAGCGTTTATCGCCGTGATCATGATGTTCTCTCTCTCGGAAATGGCTGTCGCCCATCCGACTGCTGGATCCTTCGGGGTCTATGCAGAAAAGTATTTGGGCGGCTGGGCAGGCTTTACCTCTCGCTGGACGTACTGGGCCGCGCAGGTCATTGCGGTAGGCGGAGAAGCGGTCGCGGTCGGCATCTACATGACATACTGGTTTCCTGACATTCCGGTATGGGTCTGGACCCTCGGATTTGGTGCGGCATTGCTCTACGTCAATTCTCGTTCGGTTGAGAACTTCGGCAGCATTGAGTATTGGTTCGCTATGATCAAGGTAGTAGCTATTATTGCTTTCATCATTTTCGGTATCGCGGTCGTGCTGGGGATCGGGACACCAGCAGTCGGCTTTGAAAACTTTACCAAGCATGACGGATTTTTGCCGCACGGGTTTGGCGGCGTATGGATGGCGGTGCTGATGGCGATCTTCAGCTTTGTCGGGGTAGAAGTCATCGCTGTGACGGCTGGGGAGGCCAAGGACCCGCGTTCGGCTGTTCCTCGGGCGATGCGTACGATGGTTGTCCGTTTGATCATCTTTTACTTCCTCGCGATGGGAATCATGATCGCTGTCGTTCCTTGGATCCATGCAGGTGCAAAGGAAATCGCCCAAAGCCCGTTTGTTCTCGTTTTTGATCACGTCGGGATATCCGCTGCAGCAGGTATCATGAACTTCGTCGTCCTGACAGCAGCCTTGTCCAGCATGAATACCAATCTGTACATGACTTCGCGGATGATCTTTTCCTTGTCGCGCAGCAACTACGCACCAGAGTCTTTTGGCAAACTGAACAAGGACGGCACACCGGTCAACGCCCTGCTGCTGTCGAGCATTGGTGTGGCGCTCGCAGCTCTCATCTCCAAAATCAGTCCGTTGGCGTATAACTACTTGTTTGGAATTGCCTTGTTCGGTGCCTTGTATGTTTGGCTGTTGACGCTTTTGTCGCATTTGAAATTCCGCAAGCAATGGGAGCAAAATGGAGGAGAGAAGCTTCCTGTCCGTGCACCGTTGTTTCCGGTCCTGCAGATCATCGGGATCGTACTGATCGCCGCGATCTTGATTACCATGGGCTTGGATACCGAGTTCTGGAACGTCTCCTGGATTATCGGAGTTCCATGGCTGGTTTTCCTCACCCTGATCTACTATGCCAAGTACAAGAAAAAGCTATCGCATGCGGATTCGAACCAGTCTGGAAAAACGGCATAAGAGGAAGGATCAGCAGTCCACCTTATCTGAGGTGGACTTTTTGCTGTCTGCAGGGACTAGAGTGGGGGAGTTTGCAAAAGCATGATGATCTGCATCGGAGTGAACAGGCTAAAATGCTTGAAATCCTTGATGAAATGAGCCTGATCGTAGTAGCCATGCTCGTTGGCGATCGTTCCCGAAGTGCTCGTCCGGTTCATCATGGCAGAGAGTGTATTTTGAAAGCGAGTGATGCGGCTGTACTGCTTCGGCGAGAGCCCGAGTGTGTCGACGAACTTTTTGCGGATATAGCGGCTGGATAGGCCGATGTCATCTGCGAGAGTATCGACAGTCACGTTCCCTTTGGATTGATAGATTTGCTGCAAGCAATAGGGAAGCAGTCCAGTAGGCTGCTCGGATGACAGCAGCTTCGGCAGCAAATATTTCTCGAAATGCGCGATGCGCTCCTCAAACAGCTCCAGCTCCGCGATGTCATCACAGAGACTTTCAGCTCCATGCATGACGTCACTCACATTTGGCTGACGGTCGATCAGATCGCGAAACGGAGTGGGGGACAGATACAAGCTTTGCAAGGGCGTGAGACGTACACCGAAATAGGTGGCGCCAGCATGAAAGGGAATGGTTTCCCCTTTCAGAATGGTCCCGCACATCAGGGAATGAGGGCGAAGGGGATCACAGCAGATCAGCACATCCATGCAGCCATCAGGTACGACGCGAATGGCATGGACAGACGTTCCCATAACGTATTGGTAATAGAGGACGGTCTGGCCTTGATAAGGGACGAGCTTTTCCTGATAGCTGCTGGTTTCCAGACGAAACCCGTACTGCACAGGAGGTAGATTGGCGGCGATTTCAAAGCGATTCATTCATCCATAACCACCTTTACAAAATCGTCAGGTTCACGCGTGATACATAGCTACCAATAGTATGATATAAACGCCAAGAAACTGATAGTTCCGAAATTTACAATACATTTGTCGCAGCCTGCCCCTACAATGAGTGTGTAAACACGAACAAGCGGGGGGATCTTTCATGCATCCACAGAAAAGCGAAAGAAAGAAGCTGCCAAAACAACTCGTCCTATCCACGGCAGCGTTAGGAACGGCTTTGACCTTTGCGCTGTCGCCGTCAGTGCCATTCGCGCAGAAGGCAAATGCACATGGCGGAGAGGCAGAATACCTTCCACTCCGGGCGATGGTGGAGGAATTCGGGGGAACCGTTGCTTGGGATAGCAAAACCCAAACGGCGCAAGTGAAGCGGAATGGCACCATTGTAACATTGAAGCCGAATCAGTCACAGGTGCTGGTAAATGGTACTTCTATCCAGCTGGAGGCGCCCGTTGTCTATAAAAATGGATCGTTGTACGTAACGCATCATTTCCTCAACGAAGTATTCCAATCCGAGCTGGATCAGACGGTTTCGGTTCAAAAGGTGGAGCATCCATTGAATCCGTTGACAGCAGAAGAGATTAACAGTGTTGTAAGCGCTGTCAAAGCGTCCGAATCCTATAAACAGAGCATGCGCTTTACGCAAATCTCGTTGAAGGAGCCGGAAAAAAGCAAGGTATGGAGCTGGGTATACGGGCAAAAGGGCGCATTTGAGAGAGAAGCGAATGTCGTGATGCTGGATGGCAAAAAGGTCATCGAGGCACAGGTAAACCTCGCGACGAAGAAGCTCGTCTCCTGGAAGGAAGTCGAGGGGGCACACGGGATGGTCATCTTGGATGACTTCCAGACTGTCCAAGCCGCAATCGAGCAGAGCAGTGAGTATGCGGATGCCCTGAAAAAACGGGGGATCAATGACGTGAAAAAGGTAGTTGCGACTCCGCTCACCGTCGGGTATTTCAACGAGGCAGATGGCTTGAAGCAGGACCTGCGTCTGCTGAAGGTCGTCTCTTACCTGGATGTGGGAGACGGAAACTACTGGGCGCACCCGATCGAAAATCTGGTAGCTATCGTGGACCTGGAGCAAAAGAAAGTGATCAAGATCGAAGACGCAGGCGTAATCCCGGTGCCTTTGAAGCCGACTCCTTACGATGGCCGCAGCCAGCAAGCGAAGCAAAACGTCAAGCCGCTCACGATCACGGAGCCGCAAGGGAAAAACTACAGCTTTGACGGTAATACGATCCATTGGGGCAACTGGGACTTCCACCTCCGGATGGATTCACGCGTAGGTCCCGTCCTGTCGACGATGACGTACAACGACAATGGCATCAAGCGCAAAATCATGTACGAGGGCTCGCTGGGCGGGATGATTGTTCCTTATGGCGATCCGGACGTGGGCTGGTATTTCAAAGCGTATCTGGACTCCGGGGACTACGGGATGGGAGTATTGACCTCTCCGCTGGAAAAGGGCACGGACGTACCGGATAACGCGCAGCTGCTCGAGGCGACCATCTCGGACAACGACGGAAACCCGTACACGATTCCAAATGCCATGGCGATCTTTGAGCAATACGCCGGACCGGAATTCAAGCACCAGGAGATGGGAAAAGACAACGTAAGCCGCGAGCGCCGTGAGCTGGTCGTTCGCTGGATCAGTACTGTGGGCAACTACGACTACATTTTCGACTGGATCCTGTCTCCGAACGGAACGATCAAGATCGATGTGGGCGCGACAGGTATCGAAGCAGTGAAGGCCGTGAAATCCTCCACGATGCACGATCCGACTGCGAAGGAGGATACCCGCTACGGCACGTTGATCGATCACAACATCGTCGGAACGACTCACCAGCACATTTACAACTTCCGCCTCGATCTCGATGTGGATGGCGAGAACAATACGTTGACAGAGGTCAATCCGCAGATCGCCGAAAATACAGCAGGTGGCCCGCGCAAGAGCGTGATTGTTACCGAGCAAAAGACCGTGACCACGGAGCAGGACGCAATCCAGACCTTTGACCCGTCCACGATTCGCCTGCTGAGCAATCCTTCCAAGGAAAACAAAGTCGGAAATCCGGTTTCCTATCAGATCATGCCGTACGCTGGAGGAACACATCCGGTGGCAAAAGGAGCTATGTTCAGCAAGGACGAGTGGCTGTACAACCGCGTGAATTTTATGGACAAACAAATCTGGGTCACCAAATACAATCCAGACGAGCGCTATCCAGAGGGAGAATACCCGAACCGTGCGAAGACGGATACAGGCTTGAAGGAGTTTACCGCAAACAACGACTCCATCGAGAACACAGATAATGTGGTGTGGATGACCACGGGCACGACGCACGTAGCTCGGGCAGAGGAATGGCCGATCATGCCGACGGAGTGGGTGCACGCGATGCTCAAGCCGTGGAATTTCTTCGATCAGACACCTACCTTGGACTTGCCTGAGAAAAAGTAGCGCTGCCATGTAAGATCAATCAAATGGGAATCGGGGGAGATTAAGATGGCACAATCATACCAATTGTTCATTGATGGAAAATGGGTAGATGCTTTGTCAGGCAAGACATTCGATTCGTTCAATCCGGCGACGGGAGAAGTAAACGGCGTGGTGGCTGAAGCGGGGGCGCAGGACGTTGATCTGGCGGTAAAAGCTGCGCGCAAAGCGTTTGAAACCGGAGCTTGGGCGGAAATGGCGCCAAGTGATCGCGGCAGGCTGCTGTACCGTGCCGCACAAAAAATGTGGGAGAAGCTCGATTATCTCGCAGAGGTAGAGTCCAGTGACAACGGCTTGCCGATCAACGAAACGAAGTACATTGCGATGCCCGCAACCATCGATGTGCTGGAATTCTACGCGGGACTCGCCAACAAAGTGCAGGGAGAGACGCTGGCTTCTCCTGGGAATCGCTTCAACTACACGCTGCGAGAGCCACTAGGCGTCATTGGAGCGATCGTGCCGTGGAACTTCCCGCTCATGCTGGCGATGTGGAAGCTGGCTCCGGCTCTGGCAGCGGGCAACACCATCGTCATCAAGCCGGCGGAGCAGACGCCGATCAGCATGCTGGAGCTGGCAAAGGTATTTCAGGAAGCGGGAATCCCGGATGGCGTAATCAACGTAGTTCCCGGGTTCGGCGCCGTTGCGGGAGACGCGCTGTCTTCTCATCCGGATGTAGACAAAATCGCCTTTACGGGTTCTACCTCGACAGGCAGACTGATCATGCAGGCGGCAAGCAAGCATCTCAAGCCTGTAACACTTGAGCTTGGAGGCAAATCGCCAAACATCGTCTTCGCCGACGCAGAGCTGGACGATGCCGTGAATGGCGCCCTCTTCGGAATTTACTTTGCGCAAGGCCAAGTGTGCGCGGCGGGTTCTCGTCTGTTCGTACAGGACAGCGTCTACGACCGCTTCTTGGATGCTTTCAGCAAAAAGGCGCAAACCATTCGGGTCGGCAACCCGCTCGATCCTGCCACGCAAATGGGTCCACAAGTATCGATGGCTCAGCTGGAGCGGATCGAGCACTATGTAGAAAAGGGACTGGAGGAAGGAGCCAACCTCGTGCTGGGCGGCAAACGCAATCCGCAGGCAGGCACCGGCTATTTCTTCACACCAACCATCTTTGAAAATGTGACGAACAACATGACCATTGCCCGTGAAGAAATTTTTGGTCCGGTCATCTCGGTCATTCGCTTCAAGGACGAAGAGGACGCGCTCCGTCTGGCTAACGAAACGACCTATGGACTCGCTTCCGGTGTTTGGACCAACGATTTGAAACGCGCACATCGCATGGCACGTGGCCTGCACGCAGGAACGGTGTACATTAATACGTATTCCATGCTCGACAGCACCACACCGTTTGGCGGTACGAAGCAGAGCGGCTTTGGTCGCGAGCTGGGGATGCAGGCGATGGACATGTATACGCATACGAAGAGCGTCTGGGTCGACCTGGGCAAGCAAGGCCTGAACTGGTACGGGGTATAAAAGAGAGCAAGATTACAGCAAGGTGCGATCAGCCTTCCTCATGCAGGGAGGCTTTTTTTCATTCCCTACACTTTGAAAGCGGAAAGGGCACGCGTCTGGTGCACGAAACACGTTATAATAGAATGGCAAAAGTAAACAATAATAAGGGCAATTCTGTGCAGAAATAGAAGGCTGCAAACCCAATGACGCATAGAAAAAGGAGTTACAATGACAGAGAAAAAAGCAGGTCGCAGTGCTGGATGGAATTTCGACAACAGTTATGCTCGTTTGCCTCAAACCTTCTTTACCGAGCAACAGCCAACCCCTGCTCGCTCGCCAAAGCTGGTCATCCTGAATGAAGCTTTGGCAGGTTCACTTGGGTTAAATAGTGATGCGCTGAAAAGGGAGGATGGCGTGGAAGCTCTTGCAGGCAGCCAGATTCCCGAAGGTGCTCTGCCGCTGGCGCAAGCCTATGCCGGGCATCAATTCGGCTATTTTACGATGCTGGGGGATGGCAGGGCGGTCCTGCTCGGCGAACAAGTGACACCGGATGGACAGCGGTTTGACATTCAGCTGAAAGGGGCGGGACGGACGCCTTATTCCCGGCGTGGCGACGGGCGCGCGGCACTTGGGCCGATGCTTCGCGAGTACATCATCAGCGAAGCGATGCACGCTCTTGGGATTCCTACCACGCGCAGCCTGGCTGTCGTGACCACGGGCGAGAATATCATTCGCGAAACGTATTTGCCCGGTGCCGTTTTGACTCGTGTGGCTGCCAGCCATATTCGCGTGGGCACGTTTCAATATGCCGCCAAATGGGGGACTCAGGAGGAGCTGCAGGCCTTGGCGGACTACAACCTCGAGAGGCATTTTGCGAAACCGGACGAGGGGGAAAACCGCTATTTGTTCCTTCTGAAAGAAGTGATCAAACGGCAGGCTGCGCTGATTGCCAAATGGCAGCTGGTCGGCTTCATTCACGGCGTGATGAACACTGACAACATGGCCCTGAGTGGAGAAACCATTGACTACGGTCCGTGCGCCTTCATGGACACGTTCGATCCAGCCACCGTCTTTAGCTCGATTGACGAGCAGGGGCGCTACGCCTATGCGAATCAGCCGTATATTGCCGTGTGGAATCTCTCGAGATTTGCGGAAACGCTTCTCCCGCTGCTGCATGACGATCAGGAGCAGGCAGTCAAAGCGGCAGAAGGAGCACTTGCAGGTTTTGCCGAGCAGTATACGGGGGAATGGCTAAATGGGATGAGGGCGAAGCTGGGGCTCTTTACGGAAGAGGAGCAGGACGGATCGCTTGTAGAGAGCTTGCTCAAATTGATGGAAAAAGAGAAAGCCGACTATACGAATACGTTCCGAGCCCTCACGCTGGATAAGCCGCAAGAGTCGGCGATGTTTGGCACACCGGAATTTACCGAATGGCTGGGGCAATGGCAAGCAAGGTGGGACAGACAGCCGCAGTCCAAGGAGGAATCTCTGCAGCTGATGCGCCAGAACAATCCAGCTGTCATCCCTCGCAACCATCGCGTAGAGGCAGCGTTGGACGCGGCAGTGACAGGAGATTTCAGCGTGCTGGAAAGGCTGCTGGACGTGCTTGCAAGGCCGTTTGCGTATACGACCGATCAGGAAGAGTACGCGGCTTTGCCTGCACCCTCGCATTATCCTTATCAAACCTATTGCGGGACCTAAGGCACAATACGAAAAGGCAGCGAATGACGGAAAGGTCTATCGCTGCCTTTTTTGATTTTCTACAGAGAGCTTACGCGTTGGCCTTCTCCGGTACGAGCAGATCTCGCAGCGCTGCCTCTAGATCGATGTGACCAAAGGAAAAGCCGCTCTCTAGCAGTTTCGCCGGGACACAATTGCGGCCAGTCAAAGCGAGACTAGGGTCCGTTCGCATGACTAGATAAGCGCCGAGCCAGACGAAGGGTGCAGGAGTCGGAGGAGCCCAGCCCTTGTTCAATACCTTGCGAAGTGTCTGCATGAACTCACGGTTGGTAACCGGCTTTGGACCCGTAGCATTGACGATGCCGCTGACCTGCTCGTTTTCCATGGCATAGAAAAACATCTCGTTCAAGTCATCTACATGCAGCCAGCTAATGTATTGATTCCCACTGCCGACAGTGCCGCCGAGTCGCATCGAAGCAAGCTTGGCGAGAGGCTCGAGGGCACCGCCATTTTTCCCCAGCGCAAAGCCGATCCGCAGCATGACCTTGCGTGTATGCGTCAGCTCGCGTTCAAAAAACGCCTGCTCCCACCGCTGGCAAACCTGCACGGAAAAGCCTGTGCCATGCGGGGCATTCTCGTCGCATTCCTGCAGCGTATCGCCGAAAATAGCGAGAGAGCCGGCTTGCACAAAGACAGCGGGAGGCTTTGCGCTTGCCAGAATCGCTTCGGTCAGGACTCGCACGGAATCCAGGCGAGAACGAATGATTTCCTCTTTGTTTTTGGGCGTGTACAAGCAGTTGACGCTTTTGCCGGTAAAGTTGATGACGGCATAGCTGCCATCGATTGCATCTGTCCAAGCTCCTCTTGTCGCGCCATCCCATTGCAGATAGCGGATAGATCCAGCTGCCCGAGAATTCCCTCGAGTCAGAATTACGACCTCAAATCCCTTTGCAGCGAGAAAATCAGCCAAGGCGTTTCCCAGAAAGCCGGAGCCGCCAGCCAGCACGATTTTTTTACTCATGGTAACATCCCCCTCTCGGACCTTCCTCTTTTTGGTAGATCATGGTGGGCTCTCTGAGGTATATTGTACTGGAATAAACAGGGAATGGACAGAGGAAGGGGAAGGGATGCGATGAAAAGGCAACGGATCCTGCTGCTGGGGGGAAGCGGCTATCTGGGGGCGCAAATAGACAGCTGCCTGAGGACGAGCCAAGAGCATGAAGTCGTCGCCACCTGCTTTTCGGGCGCGATCCAGCCGGGATGGACTCGGGTCAATGTGAAGGACGCAGAGACTTTTGCGGCGCTGGTCTCTGCAGCTTCACCGGACGTCCTCATATGGGCCCTTCGGGGGAATGATAGCGCGGATGCCCAAGAGCTGATCGAAATAGGCATGCGGGTACTGCTCGCCCATATACCGAAACAGGCAAAATTGATCTATCTTTCCACGGATGGCGTGTTCGGCAATAAGCCAGGCCCGTTCACCGAGCAAGAAGAATGGGAGCTGCTGGATGAAAGAAATCCACTGGCAGGCTACTGCCTGGCCAAAATCATGGGGGAGCAGATGGTACGTGAACAGCATGATCATCACCTCATTCTGCGTTTTGGGCCCATCTATGGAAAGAATGTGCAAGGCATCTGGGACAAACGGACAAAGGCATTGGTCAGCGAGCTTCAGGAAGGCAGAGGAGTTGTACGCACTGAAAATCTGTACAAGTCATTCGTTCATGTGGAGGATTTGGGCCGTGCAGTAGCAGAGCTCGTGACAAGCTCGCACAAAGGCACCCTTCACTTGGGACCGGAGGAAAAAGCGAGCTACTACACGTTTTGCCGGAGCATGGCGAAAGATTTCGGCTATGCTCCCGAGCTGGTACATGGGGAGATCTTGTCTGCTGAAAAAGCCCGAGAGCTGGGGATTCCGCTTGATACCTCACTCGACACGAGCAAGGGGAGGGCTTGGGTAAAGACGGAATTTCGAGGGGTATCAGGGCAGGAGAAATGAGAGAACGATGAGAAGATACAGGAAGAATGAGAACATGGAGGGGGAGTGGGAATGAGAACAATTGGACTGATCGGCGGCATGAGCTGGGAGTCTTCCCAGATGTACTATCAAAAGGTGAACGAAGCGGTGAGAGATCGGTTGGGAGGCTTGCATTCGGCGAAATGCATCCTGTATTCGGTCGACTTTGCTGAGATAGAAGAGCTGCAGCATGCAGGAAAGTGGGAGGAAGCTGGCACGCATATGGCGAATGCCGCTCGCAGTCTACAGGCAGCAGGAGCAGACATGATCGTCCTTTGCACCAATACGATGCACAAGCTGGCGTATGCGATACAGGGGGCTTCTTCTTTGCCGTTTATTCACATCGCGGATGCGACAGCGGGCAAGATCAAAGCGGACGGGTATCAACGAGTCGGCTTGCTCGCCACACGCTTTACGATGGAGCAAGCGTTTTATACCGGTCGTCTGCAGCAGGAGCACGGGCTGGAGGTACTGCTCCCCGATGAAGCGGAAAGAGAGGCTGTGCATGCGATCATCTACGAGGAGCTGTGCCGGGGCATCATTCGTGAGGAGTCAAAGCAGGTTTACCTGCGCATCATCGATAAACTGATCGAAGAAGGCGCGGAGGCCATAATCCTCGGGTGCACGGAAATCGGTCTGTTGATTACACAAACGGACTGCTCTGTGGCGGTGTACGATACGACAGAGATTCACGCGATTGCCGCTGTGGAAGCTGCCCTGGAAAAATAGCAACCGATATGGCTACAAAAGGTCACCAGCATTTGCTGCGTGGTCTTTTTTTTGAATGGATGAAGGAAGAAAGGCAGCCTGCCTCTTAACGGGTGAAAGACGGGCTGTCGGTTATGTGTTCCATCCAAAGCTACTCGACTGCCAAATAATCCAGTACGATTCCTATAAAAAGCTTCCCGATGTTCAGCATGGAGCGCTCATCTACATCAAACTTCGGGTGGTGGTGCGGTTTGATTGCACGCATCAAAAGAAAGCTGGAAACGAATCGTCTGCTCATCTTTGGCTACCACAACAAGGTCACGCTGCTGGCTATGATGTCCTCGAAGGAGGATGTCGATAAGCTGTGTCAAAAGGTCGCTGATGTAGTGGGGGAATGGTCAGAGAGTGAAGGTCTGCCTTTGTGTGCGGGTGTAGGAACGGCAGGTCAAGGGATCTGCGCGATCAAAAAGAGTCACGATGAGGCGCAAAAAGCGCATCGGTGAGGCAGCCAAACGATTTGGCAAAACCTTTATCGTGGAGGCCATGAGCAGCTTCGGTGGTGTACCGATGGACATCGCAGACCTGCATATCGACTACCTGATCTCCAGCGCAAACAAATGTATTCAGGGTGTACCTGGTTTTGGCTTCATTGTCGCTAAAACAACGGAGCTTATCGCATGCAAATGCCGTGCGCGTACACTTTCACTCGATTTATACGACCAGTGGGAAACGATGGAGAAGCATAATGGCAAGTGGCGGTTCACATCCCCAACTCATGTGGTGCGTGCTTTCTACCAGGCGTTGGTTGAGCTGGAAGCAGAGGGTGGTGTCGCAAAACGCTACGAGCGCTACAAGCGCAACCAAGAGATCCTGGCAGAAGGTTTGGAGCGTCTCGGATTCCGCATCCTGCTGACCAAAGAGTCGCAATCTCCTTTCATCACGTCGATTTACTACCCGGATCAAGAAGCGTTTTCTTTCCAAGCCTTCTATGACCGGCTGAAAAAAGCGGGTTTTGTGATCTACCCAGGCAAAATCTCGCAGGCAGATACCTTCCGCATCGGCAATATCGGAGAGATCTATCCAGAAGATATGGAGCGGCTTTTGAAAGCGGTGGAAGAGAACCGTTTCTGGTAGAAAGTAAGCCTCTTTTTTTGACAAAAGAACCAAGGAAATGCACAAAAAACAACAAAACGCTGTCATGCAGCCGATTGAATACAGGGAGGATCCTAACATGAAAGTCTTTTGTCTAGGTGGAGCAGGTAACATTTGTCGGGAAGCGGTAATTTGCACAAATCACGATCGGAGATTTCAACGAAGAGGAAGGGCGTAAGGTAGTGGCTTGGCTAAACGAACCGCGAGTAGATTTTGTGCATGTCAACGTAAGCAAGTACCGCCATTTGCGCGCCCACGTGAAATCGAGCTTCCGGCTCCTTATGGCAAAACGGTTCAGTACATCATCCCTCATGCAGAAACGAAGACCTTGGCACAGGCTTTGTCTCCCAAAGGTGTCAAGCTGATCGAGGTGCGGGGAACCTGGCCGCAAAAGAACATGGCACTGGTCAAAGCACTCTACGATTACGGATTCCTGCGTAACGACAAGATCACTGTGGGTGAAACTCAAATAGGAATCCTTGATTGTATCTCCCAATACCTCTACAATTCTAGTGAAGGGAAAGAAACGGAATTGTATGGCTATTCGACTGCATGTAGAAGTGACAGGGACTCGGGAAGGGCGTCATTACTCCGGAAGAGGCCTTTGATCCGGCAGTCATTTTTGCTGAATTAGCCAAGCGCCAGATCGTCATCCACGAGGAGATCACAGAGCTGGTAGCACAATCATAGGGGGACATGAAGCGTGTCGTTGTTCGGAGAAGAGCGTAAGCAGATCATTTTGCAACTGGTAAACGCAAACGGTAAGGTACGAACCAACGATTTGGTAGAAAAGCTGCAGGTTTCGTCGGAGTCCATTCGCAGGTATTTGGAAGAGCTCGAATCGGAGAAAAAGCTGAAGCGTGTATACGGTGGAGCGGTCAAGCTGAACCTGGATCGCACGGAGCCGTCCCATATGAGCCGGGAAGTCCTGCGTGCCGAGGAGAAAAAGCGGATCGGCCGCGCAGCCGCAGATTTGGTACAGGACAACGACACGATCGTCATCGACGAAGGAACGACTCCTTTGCAAATGATCACTTTCCTGTCCACCAAAAAAGATTTGACGATCCTCACCAGCTCCATCACCGCACTCAACATGTTGATCGAGTACCAGAACGGCGGCTTGCTCAGCGCCGAGATCTACTTTTTGGGCGGCAAAGTAAACGCCAAGCATCATCGGGTGGGCGGCTCCTTTGCCGAACAAATGATGAAAGACTTTTTCGTGGACAAGGCATTCCTCTCCGTAGACGGCTTGCTCATCCACAAAGGAATTACCTGCTATGATCCGGAGCGGGCAGTGCTGGCAAAACGTTTTATCGAAAACGCAAACGAGAGCATCATCTTGGCGGACCATTCCAAGATCGGAATCAGCACACTGTCCAAGGTGGCTGAGCTGAAGGAAATCGATATCGTCATCAGCGATACGAAAGCGCCTGCTGACTGGAGCAAAGAACTGCAAGCCCACAACGTGACCTGGCTCGTAGCTGAGTAACAAGATGGACAAGTGTAGACCGGTTTTTTCCCAATAGGGAGAGGATCGGTCTTTTTCCATGGCGTTTTCTGTGTCATTCAAGTTTGTGTTACGATAAGAAAAACAGGAGTCGCATTGGCTAGAGCTTCTTGTAAACGAGAGGTGGCATCATGCTAAAACGGTTATTTGTTTCAGGCTACAAGGCTCACGAGCTTGGCATTTTCAATGAAAAAAATCCGGGGCTAGCCATTATTAAGAAAGCGCTCAAGCGGGAACTCGTAAGATTCCTTGAGGACGAGCTGGAATGGGTGATCATATCCGGTCAGCTCGGGGTAGAAATGTGGGCTGCCGAAATCGTTCTGGAATTAAAAAAAGACTATCCTCAGCTGAAGCTGGCGGTCATTACTCCGTTTTTGAATCAAGAGGAAAAGTGGAAAGAAGAGACACAGGATTACTACCGGAATATTGTGATGCAAGCGGACTATCTCAATAGTGTCTATCAAACACCGTACCAGGGAGCTTGGCAGCTCGGAGAGAAAGACAAATTCTTGCTATCCAATTCAGACGGGATCTTGTTAGTGTACGATGAAGAAAACGAAGGCTCCCCGAAGTTTCTAAGTAAGCTCGCCGCAAAAAGAGCGGATCTAGGCGACTATCAGTTATTTCGCATTAATGCCTATGACTTGCAGGCCATTGCTGAGGAACAGCAGCAGGAATTGTACAATGACCATTTCTAAACGAAATAACCAGCATGAGAAGCCGCCGAGGAAGGTGGCTTTTCGAATTTCATCAGTTCGTTTTCAGTTTATAGCACAGCTCCGTCCTGTTCGAGACGCCCAGCTTTCTGTACGTATTTTGCAAATGTCGTTTCACCTTCGCAGCAGCGCAATTGCCAAAACGGTACGTGTGGTATGGAAAAAGATTGTATAATAGGAGGTGTCAAGCCAGTAGAAAGAAAAGGGAATGACGTAGGAGAGATGCACATGATTGACAGACTGGACCATTTTGTCTTAACGGTTCGGGATATAGAGGCGACCTGTCGGTTCTACGAGCAAGTCCTCCAGATGAAGCCAGTCACCTTTGGTAGAGGCAGGTGGGCTTTGCAATACGGCCAGCAAAAAATCAACCTGCATCAGGCCGGTCATGAGTTTGAACCGAAAGCACAGCATCCTGCTCCAGGCTCTGCAGATCTTTGTTTTCTCACATCCGTCCCATTGGAACAGGTCATCACGCACATGACAGCCTGTGGGGTAAGAGTCATAGAGGGTCCAGTTGAGCGGACGGGAGCCAATGGTCCCATACTTTCGGTGTACGTTCGTGACCCGGATGGAAACCTCATTGAGATTTCAAATGAGGGAGTGCGCGAACAGCCTGTTCACCCTGACCCAACTGTGGAGAAAATCAGCAGCCTGTTCAAAGGACGGGAGTCAAGCATCATGGGGGACGAGCGATACGGCTCTTTCAGCGTCCTGTTACCTCTCGTACCTATGGAAGGTGAGCGGTTGGGCATCCTGTTTGAAAAGCGGGCAAGCACGATGCGGCGTCAAGCCAACGAAGTCTGTTTCCCCGGAGGACGCACAGAGGAAGGGGACGAATCGCGCTGGGCTACGGCCCGTCGTGAGACAAGCGAGGAGCTGGGGCTGCCGCAGTCGCGCATTCAGCTGATCGGGTCACTGGACATCCTGCTTGGTCCGGGCAGGGGCAGTATTTATCCGTTTGTCGGCTATCTGGAAGGCATCGCAGACATGAATCCGAATCCGGACGAGGTAGGAGAAGTGTTCGTGATCGCCTTGGATACCTTGCTGGGGATGCAGCCTGCCATTCATAAAACTTCGAGCTACATACAGCCCGAAAAGGATTTCCCGTTCCATTTGATTCCAGGGGGAGAACGCTATCCATGGCGGTCGGGAACGATCGAGCATTTGTTTTACGAGGTAGAAGGACGTGTCATTTGGGGAATGACTGCGCGTGTGCTAGCGCATTTTCTTGATTTGATCCGACATCAGGTATAGATTGCGTGAAACCATTTGGGAGGAGTGGGGAATGATGTGGCAGGCAAACGCGATAACGACTCGATTGCAGGTGAAATTGCCGATCCTTCAAGCGGGCATGGCTGGTGGAACGACGACTCCGGAGCTGGTCGCAGCCGTTTCGGAAGCAGGTGGACTCGGAACGCTGGGTGCAGGGTATATGAGTGCAGGACAGATGCGTGACGCGATCCGCGCGATTCGTGCTCGGACCGACAAGCCCTTTGCCGTCAATCTGTTCATCCCGGAGAGCTACGACGGCAGCCAGCCTGTAGCTGATTCGGTTTCAAGCGTAATGAACGAGGTTCGCGACCGGCTGGGCATACCGGATGATCCAGAGGTAACCCGTTTTGCGGAACCGTTTGAAGAGCAGATGGCTGTCGTTCTCGAGGAGCAGGTACCCGTATTCAGCTTTACCTTTGGCGTATTGGAAAAGCGCTGGCTTGCTGAGCTGAAGCAGAGGGGAACCACCACGATTGGGACAGCAACCACCGTGCGGGAAGCGATCGCCCTCGAAGCCAGCGGTGTCGATATGATTGCTGCCCAAGGAAGTGAAGGCGGAGGGCACCGCGGATCGTTTTTGCCAGATTCACCGAGCAATCTGATAGGTACGATGGCATTGGTACCGCAGATTGTGGATCGTGTGGACATTCCCGTCATTGCAGCGGGAGGGATCATGGATGGCCGGGGGATTGCTGCTGCGTTTGCACTGGGAGCGCAAGCCGTACAGCTGGGCACCGCGTTTTTGACCTGCGTAGAGAGTGGAGCTCATCCACAGTACAAGCGCTCTGTTCGTGAGACGAGTGATGAGGCGACGGTCATTACCCGTGCCTTTTCCGGTAAATCGGCCAGAGGCATCGAGAATGAGTTCATGACCTTGCTGGCACCGCATGATCACGAGCTGCCACCTTATCCGGTACAAAATGCGTTGACGCGCGATATTCGAAATGCGGCAGCGAAGCAGGACAGAACAGAGTATCTATCGATGTGGGCAGGTCAGGCAGCTTCGCTTAGCCGGGAAATGTCTGCAGGGGAGCTGGTTGCTGCGCTTGTCGAGGAAACAGAGCGGGTATGCCAGGGGTTGCTCAAAAAATGAGGATCTGCCAGCTTTGAATTGCGCTGCAGGATGAGCTGGAGCTGGAAAAGCGTTTGGATTAGGGTGTGATTGCAAAGACGATCACACCCTTTTTGCTGTCTTCCTCAAAAGCGGACCCGGTATTCGCTGCGCTGGGCAAAACGATGGAATCCCGCCCGTAAAAAGGAGTTTGCCATCGGTTCATTGTGCAAGTCCGTATCGGCCCGGATGTAGCGCTCGCCACTTTGCACAAGTGATATCACTCCCCGGTTCAACAGGACGTCGACGTAGCCGCGCCCTCTGAATTCAGGGAGGACTCCGATGTAGCCAATCGTCGCAAACGTGGGACTTTTGGTCGGCATGACGAATCCAATCAGCTCGTTCTCTGGCGTATAGGCAAGCTCCCACCAATGAGCCTCATAAGACATGCTTTGCAGGTCGTGAAAGATCTCTTTTGCCTGGAGATAGGGACCGAGGTCGGCACGTTCTTGCGCAATCTGTCTGTCGAGAGTGGAAGCGGAGCCGCGCATGATCGCATCGATGAACGAAGCTTCCCCTACTTCCGACAAGCTGCGAAACAGAATGCCTCCGTTTGCTTCCTGACTGCGAGGCTCGTCGGATTTCCACTCGAAACGGGAGGTTTCCCGCTGCAGATGAAACCCTTTCTTTTTTAAAAACGTCTGTCGAGTCGGCCCACTTTCTTGCCATTGCGGGGCCATAGCTGGCGTATCCAGCACATACCCCAGCTGCTCGGCACCTAGCTGTTTGCACATCAGCAGCAGATCCTGCCACAGCTGGTCGCCACACGCGTCATCCTCCCAGGGAAGATCGAGCAGAACAATATCCGAAGGTACGTCCTTTCCGGGGAGCGTCCAAAACGCAGCACGCCCGAGTGCTTCACCCTCTTTTTCCACGAGAAAACACCATTCAGGACGCATAGCGCCTTGCGAAAACATATGCTCCACATACGCAAGAATGGAGGCGTGCCGTTCAGGAAGCGTCAAGACAGCGACAAAATCAGAAAGCTCATGCATGGCAACGCAGCGCACGGTATACATGTGTGGATTCTCTCCCTCGGCTTCCTAAGGTAATTTGATATTTGTAACCTTCAATTTAATTTTTGGTCGTTACTAATTCATCATAGTAAGAAAATTCCTTCCAGTCAATCTAGTTCTTGCACGTACCTTGGTTTTGTTATTTTTCAAGTGCTATAATCGGAATGACACGAATCTGTCCGAAAAAGATTTGCATGGCAGCAATGCGGAGGGGAAAAGCATGAATCAGACAATCGCCCTGAGAGGGACGGTACTTGCGAGTGGCGAGGAAATCGAAAACGGTTTGGTAGTCGTGGCGGGAGGGACCATCCAGTTCGTGGGGGAAGCAGATACGTATCGCGAAGCTCTGCCTGCCGGAGTGATCGAAGTGGCAGAAGGCTGGATTGCTCCTGGTTTCATCGACTTGCATATGCACGGTATCAACGGCTGTGACACGATGGACGGGACACCTGAGTCGCTGCAGGAGATTTCTCGTGCTTTAACAAGGTTTGGCGTTACGACCTTTTTAGCTACGACGATGACAGCGCCTTATGGGGAACTGGAAACCGCGTTGGAGAACATTGTCCAGCAAAAACGGGTAGGATTAGCAGGGGCGCAGGTAGCGGGAATCCATCTGGAAGGACCGTGGATCAACCCGCGTTATAAAGGAGCGCAAAAGGAAGAGAACATCGCGATCCCAACGCTGGATGCGGTGCGGCATTTCTATGAAAAAGCAGAAGGACTGATTAAGGTCGTCACCATTGCTCCAGAGCAGCCAGAGGCATTGGAGGCGATCGCCTGGCTCAAAGATCGTGGGGTCATCGTATCAGCTGGGCATACCGGAGCGTCCTTTGCCCAAGCGGCTGAGGCTGTCGAAGCAGGAGTGCGTCACTTCACGCACTGCTTCAACGCCATGACAGGCTTGCATCATCGCGAGCCAGGAGTGGTAGGTGCGGCGATGTATCACGAGCAGCTGAGCACGGAGCTGATCGCCGATGGCATCCATGTGCATCCTGCTGTGATGCGAATATTGTATCGGGTCAAAACAGCTGAGCGTCTTGCGCTGGTCAGTGACTCGATGCGAGCTGCGGCGATGGGAGAAGGAACCTACGACCTTGGCGGGCAGGAGGTTCACGTCCAAGGTCAGGAAGCCAAGCTCGCGGATGGGACGCTGGCGGGAAGCATTTTGACCCTGAACCGGGCGGTAGGCAATATGGTGACGCTAAGCGGAGTGCCATTGCCGGAAGCGGTCGAGATGGCTTCCCTGACCCCAGCAACGATCCTCGGCATAGCGGACCGCAAAGGGAGACTGGCGGCCGGCTACGATGCGGACATCGTCATTTTGGACAAGGCATTTCAGGTGCAGGCTACGTTTGTGGCAGGACAGAACGTTTATCGAGCAAACGAAAACTAGAGATGGCATGGAAGACACAAAGGAAGCAGTCTGATCGAAGTGGATCAGGCTGCTCTTTGGCATTTCAAGCTTGCTTTTGGGCGTCTAAAATCTCAAGGTAGTGAGGATTGTACATAATGCCGAGAATGTTTCCAAAGGGATCAATGACGGTAGCCGTGATAAAGCCAGCCCCTCTGTCCTGTGGTTCCTCATGCGGCTGTGCGCCCATCTGCAGCAGCTTCTCATAAGTGGCTGTCACATCGTCAACATGCCAGTAGACGACAACGCCAGAGGGGGAAGCTCCTGTCTTCGAAGGGGCATAACGGCTATCGATGATGCCCAGCTCGTGCTGATAGTCGCCGATACGAAATTCGACGTAGCCTGGTCGACGAAAGTACGGCTCGATGCCCACTAGTTCGGTATACCATTTCGTTGCTGCATCCAGGTCCTCCGCCCAAAAACTGACGGTACTCATGCCGCGCAAGGTTCTTCCTTCATTCATAAAGCATGCCTCCTCATGAAAGTGGTTTGGTCTGGCTTCCTCTCATCCATGTATTAATCATAAGGGAGAAAGACTGACAGAAGCTGTCAGGGAAGGCATACTCCCCGAAAGAAAAATTCCTTTTCAAAAAAAGACGTAGCAAGGGGATTTCTGCAAAAAAGTATTGACAGCTTTTTTTGAGCAGGAGTATAGTGTAAGCATCAAATATGGTACCGGTTACACACGAATGATTTCCACAATCATTCTCTTTTTTTGGAATGTATGTAACCGGTTACACATTGTGAAGAGACGGTGAAGGCAAGCATGGCAACGATACGCGATGTGGCCAAATTAGCGGGGGTGTCCGTGGCAACGGTATCCCGATACCTCAATAAAAATGGATACGTGAACAAGGATACGGAGCAAAGAGTGGCCAAGGCGATCGAGCAGCTCAATTACGAGCCGAATGCGGTCGCGCGTGGTTTGGCTGGGAAGCAGACGGGCACAATAGCGTTAATTCTGCCCGATATTGCCAACCCGTTTTTTCCGGAAATTGCAAGAGGCGTGGAAGACGTCGCTCAAAAGCATGGCTTCACGGTCATTCTGTGCAACTCCGACGATCAAGGCCAAAAGGAAAAATCGTATATCGAAATGCTGCGTAAAAAATACGTCGACGGGATCATTTTCGCCTCCAATACACTGGGACAGGATGACGTCGAGCAAATGAATAAAAACAACATTCCACTCGTGGTGCTTGACCGGGCTCCGACCCGCCAATCGTGCAGTGTCATTCGCTCGCGAAATTACGAGGGGGCAAAGCTGGCAGTATCGCATCTCTTGGACATCGGCTGCAAAAAGATCGCTCATCTGTACGGACCACAGGAGCTGATCACCGCCAAAAAACGGATGCTCGGCTATGAAGAGTCGGTGCTGGATTTTCCGTGGTACACACCAAGCTTGATGGTGCCTGGGCATTTTCGGATGGACGGTGGACTTGCCGCAGTCAAGGAGCTGTTTGCCAAGCACCCGGATGTGGACGGAATCTTTTGCGGAAATGACCTGATGGCGATAGGGGCATTGAAAGGACTTCACCAGCTTGGCGTTCGCGTACCCGAAGACGTCGCGATCATCGGCTTTGACGGCATCAGCCTGACGGAGATTACCACACCAGAGCTTACGACCATTGCCCAGCCCAACTACGATATGGGGGCACTGGCTGCTAAGGTGCTGATCGAGACGATCCAATCAGGTGTGATGGAAGCCAAGCTGTATGAGCTGGATGTAGAGTTGATCGTGCGTGATTCCACGAAAAGATAAAGGAGAGAGAAACGATGAAAACGCCGCCACAGGTTGTCGTCATTGGCAGTTTGAATATGGATATCGTTGTCGAGGCAAAGCGACCGCCGCTCATGGGAGAGACGGTTCATGGAAACCAGGTTCACTTTATTCCAGGTGGAAAAGGAGCCAATCAAGCAGTAGCCTCTGCCCGTTTGGGAGCCAAGACGACGATGATTGGTGCGGTTGGCGCCGATGCTTTCGGCACGGAGCTGCTGCAAGCGCTGAAGCAGGAAGGCATCGATGTGGAAGCGGTAAAGGCAGAAGCTGACAGCCATACAGGCGTGGCCTCCATCGTGCTGTCCCAGGGCGATAATCAGATCATCGTGGTGGCAGGGGCAAACGGACAAGTCACGGCTGCTGACATCGACCAGCACGTCGATAAGATCAAACAGTCCGATGTGGTGCTTCTGCAATTGGAAATACCTCTGGAAACGGTGATTTATGCAGCTGCCAAAGCAAAAGAGCTGGGCAAGACGGTGGTGCTCAATCCAGCGCCGGCCCGCGAGCTGCCAGATGAACTTCTGAGTCAGGTGGACGTCCTCATTCCAAATGAATCCGAGCTTTATCTGCTGGCCCAGGCGGATGCCAAAATCGAGCTTGCGGACGCCATGCAGGCGATGCTGCAAAAAGGTGTTTCTACCGTCGTGACCACTTTAGGCTCCAAAGGGGCAGCGTATTTGACTGCCAAAGGAGAGCAAGGACTGGTCGCAAGCCATCGCGTTCAAGTCGTAGATACGACAGGAGCGGGAGATTCCTTTAATGCCGGATTCTCCTATGCATTAGCCGGTGGAGCGGCAGTCGGGGAAGCAGTCGCATTCGCTACGAAAGTGGCTGCGCTCGCTGTGACAAAGCTCGGCGCACAGGCAGGTATGCCTACCCTCGCACAAGTAGAGGAATTCATCGCAGAGTAAGGGGGACATTATGAAAAAACTAGGCATTTTAAACAGCGATATTTCAGCGCTGATCAGCCAGCTGGGACATACGGATCGAATCGTCATTTGCGATGCTGGCTTGCCGATTCCTGATTTCGTGACACGCATAGATCTGGCGGTGGTTCCAGGACTGCCTTCCTTTTTTGAAGTGTTGAATGCGGTATTGCTAGA
Organism: Brevibacillus centrosporus; assembly: GCF_003710815.1. Lineage (GTDB taxonomy): Bacteria > Bacillota > Bacilli > Brevibacillales > Brevibacillaceae > Brevibacillus > Brevibacillus centrosporus. The sequence continues at coordinate 27,433 of NZ_RHHP01000028.1, read as the reverse complement.
AATGCAGGTAGAGAAGGCGATTTTCGCAGAGGAACTGATCAAGGCCCAGCCGAGCGCGCACATCTATCTGGAAGCCGCTCTTCCGGGAGTGGAGATGGAGAGTGTCTCGCACGAAGCCTTCAAGGACCTGACGAAGGAAGCAAAAGCCATCATCCGCACGGGTGAATGCACGCCATATGCGAACGTCATTTTGCAAGCAGGTGTGACGTTTTAATAGCAACACACGGCGAAGAGAGGAGGAGTACACATGTCAGCCTATCTGTTGGAGATGAAAGGAATCAACAAATCCTTCCCGGGAGTCAAGGTGCTAAGTGATGTCCAGCTGAACCTGAAAAGCGGTGAGCTGGTTGCATTGATGGGGGAAAATGGGGCAGGCAAGTCCACTTTGATGAAGATTCTCGGTGGCATTTACGAGCGGGATGCGGGGACAATCATCGTCAAGGGCGAGACACAGGAAAAGATGACGCCGGATATCGCCTCCAGTCGAGGAATTGCGATCATCCACCAGGAGATGAACCTGATTCCCCATCTGTCTGTCATGGAAAACATATTTCTCGGTCGTGAATACACATACGGCAAGAGTGGCATTGTCAATTGGCGCAAAATGCGGCAGGAAACCAAGCGCTGGCTCGATCAGCTGGCGATCAAGCTCGATCCGGATACGCTGGTCGGCGATCTGTCAGTCGGTCAGCAGCAGATGATCGAAATCGCCAAGGCCCTTTCGATGCAGGCAGACATTCTCGTTCTGGACGAGCCGACAGCTGCCTTGACCAACCGCGAGATCGACGCCCTCTTTGACATGATTGCCTCACTCAAGGAAAAAGGCGTCGGGATGATCTACATTTCACACCGGATGGAGGAAATCTTTCAGGTGAGCGATCGGATCACCGTTTTGCGCGATGGACAGTACGTGGGAACCGTTGAGACGGCCGAGACGAATCTGGACGAGCTGGTGAAAATGATGGTAGGTCGTGAAATCACCGACCGTTTTCCAAAGGTAGAGGTTCAGCTGGGCGGGGAGCGACTTCGCGTCGAAAACCTGAATGTCAAAGACAAGCTCTCCAATATCTCCTTCTCGATCAAAAGCGGGGAGATTGTCGGAGTGGCAGGGCTGATGGGAGCAGGACGCACGGAGATGGCAAAAGCTCTGTTCGGTTTGGAGAAGGTGCGGGAAGGACAGATTCTCGTCGATGGCAAGCCGGTGCGTGTGACGCGGCCGATCGATGCGATCTCTGCGGGAATTGCGCTCGTGACGGAGGACCGTAAAGAAGAAGGTCTGGTCCTGTCGCTTTCGGTGCGGGAGAATATTTCTCTGCCGAATTTACAAAAAGTCTCGTCTCTCGGCGTCATGAAGCCGAGAGACGAGCAGGTGCTGAGCAATGATGCGATCCAGCGCTTGTTCATCAAGACAGCAGGCGGCGAACAGATCGTAGGCTCGCTGTCCGGCGGAAATCAGCAAAAGGTCGTAATCGGCAAATGGCTGGCGAAGAAGCCGAAAATCCTGATACTGGACGAGCCGACTCGCGGTGTCGATATCGGGGCGAAAAAAGAAATCTACGATATTATGAATCGCCTCGCACAGGATGGTGTCGCGATTTTGATGATCTCCTCCGAGCTTCCAGAGGTGCTGGGCATGAGTGACCGCGTCCTGGTCATGCATGAAGGCCGCATCACGGGAGAGTTTACGAGAGAAGAGGCTACACAGGAAATGATTATGCGTGCAGCGACGGGAGGGACTAGCCATGCGGTTTAATGTTTTGCAGAGAATGGGCCCGCTGCTTGGGCTCGCCTTGATTGTCATCGTCCTATCGGTTATTAACAGTGACTTCTTGACAGTAAGCAATATTTTCAACGTGTTGCGCCAGATTTCGATTAATGCCTTGATTGCGTTTGGGATGACCTTCGTTATTTTGACGGGCGGCATTGACTTATCCGTAGGGTCCATGTTGGCTCTTGCAAGCGCTATCACTGCAGGGTTGATGGCGAGCGGTATGGATACGTGGCTGGCTGTCTTGATTGGCCTTTTGGCTGGTGTAGTCATGGGGGCGATCAACGGCATCATCATCACCAAAGGGAAAGTGGCTCCGTTCATCGGTACCTTGGCGACGATGACCGTGTTCCGTGGCCTGACGCTGGTCTACACAGAGGGCAGACCGATTACTGGACTGAATGAAGACTTCGCGCTGCTGGGGAAAGGCTTTTTCCTGGAGATCCCGATGCCAGTCATTTGGATGCTGATTTCGTTTGCTATCTTGTATTTCTTACTTCGTCATACGACCTTTGGACGCCATGTATACGCACTCGGCAGCAACGAGGAAGCGACCAAGCTGTCCGGGATCAATACGGGCAAAGTCAAAGTGCTCGTCTACTCGATCAGCGGTCTGTTTGCAGCCCTGAGCGGGATCATCCTGACCTCCCGTCTCAACTCGGCGCAGCCAACCGCAGGGACATCCTACGAGCTCGATGCGATTGCCGCGGTTGTTTTGGGCGGTACGAGCCTGTCCGGAGGGCGTGGGTGGATCGTCGGTACCCTGATTGGGGCGATGATCATCGGTGTGTTAGATAACGGTCTGAACCTGCTGAATGTCTCTTCCTTCTACCAGTCGGTAGTCAAAGGGGCGGTCATTCTCATCGCAGTGCTCTTGGACCGATCTAAAGCTAAATAAATAAAAAGCTTGGACTTTAAGGAGGATGGATTCGTTATGAAGAAATTTTTGAAGATGGCAATGGCTTGTACGCTGGTACTGGGGGCACTCGCAGGCTGCTCCACGTCTTCCAACCTGGAAAACAAACCAGCTGAGCAATCCGCTGGCAACACAAATGCAGGCGGCGGCGAAGCAGGCGGCAAAGTAACGATTGGTCTGGCCGTTTCCACACTGAACAACCCGTTCTTCGTTTCCTTGAAAGAGGGAGCTGAGAAAGCGGCTAAAGATGCAGGAGCAGAGCTCTTGGTAGTAGACGCACAAGACGATACGGCGAAGCAAATCAGCGGCGTAGAGGATTTGATCCAGAAAAAAGTAAGTGTCATCATGATCAACCCGACTGACTCTGCAGCGATCGTCACAGCTGTAGAAGCAGCCAACAAAGCAAACATTCCTGTTATCACGGTTGACCGTGCAGCTGAAGGCGGACAAGTGGTGTCTCATATCGCTTCTGACAACGTAAAAGGCGGCAAAATGGCTGGCGATTTCATCCTGGAAAAGCTGGGCGGCAAAGGCAACATCGTTGAGCTGCAAGGGATCGCTGGTACTTCCGCAGCGCGTGATCGCGGAAAAGGCTTCCACGATGCAGTAGACGGCAAAGAAGGCGTGAAAGTAGTAGCGTCCCAGCCGGCTGACTTCGACCGAGCAAAAGGTCTCTCTGTCATGGAAAACATCCTGCAAGCAAACAAAGATGTACAAGCAGTATTTGCACACAACGACGAAATGGCACTGGGAGCTCTGCAAGCCGTAGAAGCAGCAGGTAAAGACATCGTTGTTGTAGGCTTCGACGCAACGGACGACGCAGTAAAATCCGTAAACGACGGCAAAATGGGTGCAACGGTTGCTCAAAAACCGGCAGCCATCGGTGAAACCGCTGTGCAAACCGCTCTGAAAGTAGCAAAAGGTGAGAAAGTGGAAAGCAACATCCCGGTTGATCTGGAGCTCGTTACGAAAAAGTAAGGGAATCGTTCGGTTTCCTTGAGTACAGGCTCCATCAGATAAAAGACTTCCCCGGCAGGCCAAGTGAATTGGCTGAGCTGGGGAAGTTTTTTTACTAATGTTCCTGCCGGTCGTGAGCAAGCAGCGATAGGAAAAGGAATCAGAATGCGCAAGAAGAAGATAAAAGCGTATAGAAAAATTCTCCGATACAAGGAGTCAAGATCTGATGAAAGGGACGATGCAGACGCACACCGGATGAACAGTTGGAAGTGATCATGGAAATCGAAAAAAAGGAGCTTGGATATTGGAAGGGACAGATAGGGACTCCTATCAGTACTTGTACAATCAAAGGAAATCTGATTGTTTTCCAGAATCAGTAAATAGTGAGGTGATTTACTGCGTATGAGTTATCCAGAATCATATGTCGGACAAGTAAGGAAGCTTGTGGGGCACAACCCTCTGATCGTACCTTCTATCCGAGCCATTATCTGTGACGAAACAGGAAAGGTCTTGTTTACGAAGGGAAATGGCAGGTGGGGAATGCCAGCAGGATCTATAGAACTGGGGGAATCCATCTATGAGACCTTGCAAAGGGAAGTAAAGGAAGAAACGGGCCTTGAAGTGGTAAGTGCTACATTAATTGCGATTTATTCAGGAAAGCCCATGGTGGAGAATAGCTATCACGATAAGTATCAACTGTTCGAGTTTTTATTTAAAGTGGATTCCTGGGAGGGCGAACTGCTCTCGAAAACAGATGAAACGACTGATGCCGAGTTTTTTGCTATTGACGCAAGACCGGTCGCAAGGAATGGTTTCTGGGGCGAGCATTTCACCGAGGTGTTTGAAGATTATCAAAATTATAAGGGGACCCTCATTTTAAAGTGATATAGAAACGGCAAACCGCAAACCAATCAGACAGGTACGAAGTGGATTGCCATCAATCTAAAGGAGTAGAGATGGATCATGCATAGATTCGGCGTATCTGGAAGCACAATTTTAACGAATCCCGATCAGTTTGACGAATTGTTCTGGGAGGGGATCGATTTAATCGAGATCGGTGAGTTTCCTGATGAATCAGCGTTCCACTCTTTCCTAGAGCTTTCTCGAACGAAACAAACTCCCTTCGGCGTCCATTCACCGTTATTACGAAATGGAAGCAAATACGACTTGCTTGAAAAGGTTTCATTTGACCCCTTGGACGCACGAATGCAACTTGAAAAAGAGGCCGCGCTATTGTCAGGTCTGGGTGCGGAATACATCCTGGTCCATTTTCCTTACTTTGCGAGAGAATCGACGGAATCCGTAAACGAGTTAATAGAGTCGGGTTTGCAAGAATTGAGCCGAATCCAACATACCTATGAGATCCCCATTATTTGTGAACCCAAATTAGGGATTGGGCGTTCCGCAAAAGGAATCCAATACCTGGATGCGTTTCCGGTTGAAATATGGGAGAAGTACTCCTTGAAGCTTTGCATAGACATAGGGGATTATTTCATGGCTGCAGGAGATGAAATTCTCGAATATTTGGAGAAGTGGAAGGAACACATCAGCGTCGTTCATTTGCACAACGTGGCGTTTGAGGACGATAAATACATTTGGATTCCCGTCCATCCGAGCCATGAGAATAATGGCGTGCAGTATAAAATTGCGCATGTCATCGGGTTCCTAGCCAAGTGCAAAGGAGTACAGTTTAACTTCGAGCATACGCCACATAGTAAGCCAAGCAAACCATTCGTTCAGGAAGGGGTCGCTTGGGTCCGAAGTCTGGTTATGTCTAAATAGGCGAATGTGAGCGAAGGAAGGAGACCTTCATGTCAATCGAGCTCGATGAATTGCAGAGATGGAAACGGCAATTAGAAGCAGAAAAAGCGGAATTGGACCGGATAACCCAGAAGGACAAGGAAGAAATTGAACGGTTAAAGATCCGCTGCAGCCTGTTTGAAAATGCGGTTTGGTCCTGGAGGGTAACAGACCCTGACGCAGCGGATTCCTTTGCGAATACAGCGAGCGAACTAAGAGGGGCTATTCACCGAAAAGAAGCAGAATTACAAATGAAAAGCAGAGAAGTGAAATCAAGATTGCATGAGATGGATCGATTGGTATTGACAATCAATGAAAGAATTTCACAATTGTAAACGCGAACACAGACATGGAAGGCAGCCATACCAGTTGGCTGCCTCCAAACTTGCTCCTAGGTTCTTTTAAATATACGGTAATCCAACGTCAGAAACTTGACCCCAAACAACCACATGTCATGCCTCGCTTCTATTTCTCCTTTTGGTGATTCTGGATCTTTCCATACCGTAATGGTTTCATTGATAGGAAGGCGAATGGCCTTCTGATTGATCACGAGGTAAACACCTTGATCCCCAGACAACCCTTCAGATGGCCAAGAAGTCAACACGAGTGTATCCGCCGCATCCTGCAACTGTAGAATGCTTGTCATCTGGGAATAAGGGAGCGGGAAGGCGATGTTCATATAGCGTGTATCTTCTGACACGTGGGTGGAATACAAAGCCGCATAAATCGCTGTTCTGGATGGGATGTAGGTTCGTACCCAGGCACGAACTTGTTCCCTGCCGTCCCTCTCGTCTAGTATTGGCAAAATAACGCTTTTGACCTGCAATTCACTCGTTTCTGCCTCAAGGGGAAAGTTCATTTGCTCCAGCCATTGGCTCATGAGCTTATAGACCCTTGCTGGCCGCTTAAACCCGCTGCTCCAGTTGGGGGACAAATGCAGCTCGTATTCATCTGTGTGCTCATAGAAACGGATGATATCCTCGTCGATCCGGTCGGGATTAAATCGTGCGCTGCGGTAAGTCTGCATGTCGTCGACTAATCCAGTCGGCTTGTGCTTCGGTGCGTGGTCGAGTACAGCCAGATTGGCAAATACATCGGCACCGATTTTCCCCTTTCCTTGAATAAGGCTAAACGGAATCCGTGCCGTTTCTTGATCCATCAAGGTGGCGTGCCATGCCAGTACCCCGATAAAGGAAAAAAGGATCGCGTTTCCCCAACCGTGGAAAAAAATCATGGTGGAAATCATGAGGGTTGGCTGCCCCGTCCATTCCCCAAACCCGTAAGTGACAGCCAGTGCCATCGTAATCCAAATGACACTGCTCGCGAGAATATGTAACCCCTTCGTCCAACCGGTGGCTTTTGGAATGATCGAAAAAAAGACAAGGACGCTGTACAGGAGCAGTGACAAGGTGAATACGGCAACAGACACCCACTCAACAAGGGGAGAGTACGTAATCCCCAGTGCGATGAGGATGGGGGCAATCCCGCCAAGCACAACCATGATGCGCGAGAAGGAGCTTTTCCATTGGCTGTCGTGCAAGAAGCCAAATAAAACGGGTGCGACAAAACCAGCATAGTGAAAATGGTTGACTGTAAGCAACATGATGTGTCCCTGAAATCCTAACAAGGGAACCCCGAATTGATGAGCCACCACCCAGATCCCGCCGATACTGATGTACAAAAAGCCAATCCCTTTTGATAACTCTGCCAAATTTGCGGTTCGCTTTATAAAAAGGAAGGCGCCTGTGACAGCGATCCACACGGTTACGAAACCCCATGGAATGGAGAGTAAACCGGCAACGATACCCGGTGAAAGAAGAAAAGACACGGCTAGCGCCATCGCACCGATTGGAATTTGGCTGACGAGGAGCTTCAATAGGAAGAGGGGCTTCTGCTTCGCTGACTCAATTACTCGGTACAAGGTTAACGGCACGACTACGAAAACAGCAAATAGGATGATGCGCTCCGTCTGATCGTAGTAGGGAATGAACCAAAACAGCAGCCATACCAGCAAACCGATCGGGACATAGGAATGGATGATTTGGATTCGTCGATTTAGCAAAATAGGCGACCTCCGCGCTTCAACAGGATCTTTTTATCAACAATTCTATAGTACCGAGCGAGCTGGGGATACCATAAATATACAATTTGCAAGAGAGGGACGAGTGAATAAAATTAGAAATATTTTCTAAAATAGAGGGTCTATACATGAAAAGGGTACTCATTTACGAAAATTCAGGTGGTAGACCATGACGATAAAAATGATTGTGCGAGTTGCGATTGTATGGGCAATTCTGACGGTGACAGGCTGTTCGGCTTCGAGTGAGAAAACGAATGACCTATATCTCATGAATGAAAAAGGCTATTTTGTTGCTTCAACGCCCGACATGGAGTACGGGAGGATCACTGACAAATATTATTACATCGATAAGCAGGGACAAAGAAAGCCCATTCAGAATGACTGTGTAAGGGCGCTGGGGACAGGGAGTTTGCAACCTACCTCGGTGATTCCAAGAGTATCGAGATCCGCTACACAGGCATTTAAGTGACCAAAACAAAATGCGGTAAGGCTTTCAAAGACGGCGAGAATAGCACGCTCGGTGAAGACGTAGATGCTGTTATTGACGAAATCTTGAAAGAGTACGAGAAGGCTTCTAAGTGAGGCCCTTTTTTCTTGATACCTAGCAAGGGGGGAGTGAGGACGATGTTGAAGCGGCTACTTTTGATTGGTTTCTTCCTGATGATCAGTCTTTTCGCCCTAGTGTCCTGTACGAATAAGCCTTCTCTAGAATTGGTGGAGGTGTCGGCGCAGATCGTCACAGACAAATCCATCAGCGGCCAGACAGGCATCATGGATGGAGTGAAAGTCATCAAATATGTGACTCCAACCGTAATCTCCTATACATTCACCGTGAAAAATAACGGCATTCAAAAGGTTGGCGATGTCGAGAAGCCAGTTCGTTTCAAGCTCGAGCCAAGCGAGCAGCTCCGTCTGACGCTACTGGAAACGAGCGGAACCGATGCATTTGAGAAGATGAATGGCGGTTATATGGCTGCGGCTGAGATACTCCCAAATCAAACGGCCGAGTACGACGCCTTTTATGAATTAGGCACAACAGAGGTACCTCGACATGCTTCATTTGCTTCAGCTTTTTTTGTTCGAACTCATCCATTCTTTTTTCCTCGGTGTAAATGAGCACAGACTCTACTTCATTGAATACAAATTGGTCCTGATCGGGGCCATCCCCGCGCAAACGGCTGATCACATCTTGAACAAAGACATCTCTCTCGACCATGTAAAACAAAAGGTTCAACTGATTGGCCCGCATATTTCCTGACGAATCCCAGTCCCACGTATCAAACGAGCGTACCAGCTCGACATAGTCGCTAAGAACGTCAGACGGAGCTAAAAGGCCTTGGTCGACCAGGTAGGAGTAGTAGAGACTGGTTGCCGAGGTCTTTTTCCCTGAGTCCTCGATGATTACGTTTGCCCAATCATAGCTGGAAGCCAATGGCAATGCAGTCGGGTGATGATCGATTAATCGAAGGAAATGCCCTTGCTTGACTTTTTTCTGTATAAGCGCGGCTACCTCTTCGTTGACGCTGACATCCGTAATGACGACTTCCATTTCGCGGGAAAGCTCTTCGTCCAGAAATCTTTGGACTTCCTGATTGACGGTGTAAGGTGTCACTCCGCGCAGGTCCATCTCTCGGGAAGGAAAGGCAAGGCGGCTGAGAATGAAACAAGACTCCCCATCCAAGTCCTTATCGCTGAAGTGAACCAGTTTTGGCTGATTCAACAGGGGCACCCCCTTACTCGGTTAGGATCATGAACATATTTAACTAGGATGTCCACTACGAGAAAAAAACCAACAGTCCACATGGGAATGTTGGCTTCTTGTAGTCTGCTCGATTAGTCTTTTCGTTTCTCCAGCAATTCGAGAACCCACTCACACCATTTCACATCTTCCTTCATGCGGCGGACACCCCACGAGAGCAATATGTAATCACTGAAAGCAGGGTGGTTCGGATCGTTCGGATGTCCATCTGATTGTTGCTCCATCTCTTGCATGACATGTTCATACATTTGCATATGTTCCTTGCATTGTTCGATCCGACTCGTGAACAAGGCTCGTGCAGATTTGGCATCAGTAAGCTGCAAGCAATACGCTTTCAATACCATTTCATCGCGGGTAACCGGTTCGGCAGGAGGTTCAGCCAGCCATAATTTTAAAGCGATTTCTCCCTTTTCTGTTATGGAATACACTTTTTTATCTGGCCGATCTGTCTGGTGGACGCGGGTGAATTGCATGTACCCTTCTTGTTCTAGTTTAGCGAGAAGCGGGTATATCTGGCTGTGCTTGGCTTGCCAGTATGGCTGAAGCTGGAGCATTAGATCATAGCCGGAGCTAGGTGTTCGAGCAACTAGTCCAAGAAGTCCGTATGCGAGTGTATTCAAATGATAATGCCCCCTGACTTAACTCATCTCATCTCATGACCATTATAGGAAGGGATAGGAAGCGAATCAATACATGTAAAAAATTCCTATTCATTTCTTCTTGAAAGTCAAAGAAGGTCAAATTATAATAAAGACATCGAAGGTCAATAAAGGTCAAACATTCAATGGCGATTGACCGTCGTATCCTGCAAACAAGCGGGAGAATGCTATTGCCACAAAAAACATTCGCTGTATAGGGGGTAAGATTTATGCAGTGTGAAGTATGCCAACAACGAAATGCAAACGTGTTTTTGAATATACAGGTTCAAGGGAAGCAGCAAAAGTATCATTTGTGCAACGAATGCCATGCGAAAATGTCAAACAAGATCGGACTTGGCATGAACTTTGGTCCTTTTTCTTCCTTCTCCGGGCTGGATGATTTCCTGCAAAACTTTGCGAAAGCTTCGTCCATGAATCCGGGAGCAGGAAATGCTTCTTCTGCAAACGCGACAGCCAGCGACCGCGGACGTGGAGGAATCCTCGACAAGATGGGGCGCAATCTGAATGATGCCGCTCGTGCAGGCCTCATTGATCCAGTGATCGGTCGGGATAGCGAGATTGAGCGCGTCATCGAGATTTTGAACCGTCGCGGCAAGAACAACCCGGTCTTGATCGGGGAGCCCGGTGTCGGTAAAACCGCCATTGCAGAGGGCCTGGCCCTGCGAATCGTCGAGGGAAATGTCCCAACCAAGCTGCGCGGGAAAATCGTCTATACGTTAGATGTAGCGTCTCTCGTAGCGGGCACGGGTATTCGTGGTCAGTTTGAAGAAAAAATGAAACAGATCATAGCGGAGCTGACGCAGCGTGAAAATGTCATTCTGTTTATCGATGAGCTGCATCTCCTGGTCGGAGCCGGCTCCGCAGAAGGCTCGATGGATGCAGGGAATATCCTGAAGCCAGCTCTGGCTCGCGGCGAGCTGCAAGTCATCGGGGCAACCACGCTCAAAGAGTATCGCGTCATTGAAAAGGATGCAGCTCTGGAGCGCCGTTTCCAACCGGTCATGGTCAAAGAGCCTACAACGGACGAGGCATTGGAGATTTTGAAGGGACTGCGTGCGAAATACGAGTCTTATCACCTGGTGTCGTATCCGGACGATGTACTGCGGGCGTGTGTGGAATACTCGCACCGCTACATTCAGGATCGTTTTCTCCCCGACAAAGCCATCGATCTGCTGGATGAAGCAGGCTCGAAGCTGAATCTGCGCTCCTCTGCGAACGATACAGAGGAAATGAGAGCACGCTTGAAAGCCATCGGCGTCGAAAAACAGGACGCCACGAAAGCAGAGGATTACGAGCGTGCGGCAAAGCTGCGCGATGAAGAAGCGAAAATCCTCGCGGCACTCGATACGAAGGACAGTTCCGAGTATCATGCAGTCGTTTCCGTCGAGGATATTCAGGAAATCATCGAGCAAAAAACAGGGATTCCGGTGAAGAAGCTGCAGAGCGATGAGCAGACGAAAATGAAGCATCTGGTGGAGAATCTGGAACGCAAAGTCATTGGTCAAAACGAGGCAGTAACACAGGTAGGCAAAGCGATTCGCCGCAGCCGGGCCGGACTGAAACCGAAACACAGACCGATCGCGTCCTTCCTGTTTGTCGGACCGACTGGCGTAGGGAAGACAGAGCTGACCAAAGCATTGGCAGAAGAGCTGTTCGGTACGCGCGATTCGATGATCCGGCTGGACATGAGTGAGTACATGGAAAAGCATTCGGTGTCCAAACTGATCGGTTCCCCTCCTGGCTACGTCGGTCACGAAGAGGCGGGACAGCTGACAGAGCGCGTACGCCGCAATCCGTACAGCATCATCTTGCTAGATGAGATCGAAAAGGCGCATCCGGACGTTCAGAACATGTTCCTGCAAATTCTGGAGGATGGACGATTGACAGATAGCCAAGGCCGCACTGTCACTTTCAAAGACACAGTGATTATTGCGACGAGCAACGCGGGGGTAAGTGAGCGGAAAATTTCCGTGGGCTTTGGTGCCAAAACTCCTGAGCCTGTGTCAGTCTTGGAGTCGCTGGGCGCGTACTTTCGACCGGAGTTTCTCAACCGCTTTGACGGTATTATCGCCTTTAACCATTTGCAAAAAGAAGATCTGGTGAAGATCGTGGATGTCTTGCTGCAGGATGTCATGGCGAATTTGAGCGACCAAGGAATGGAAATGACGATCTCCGCGGAAGCCAAAGCCATGCTGGCGGAAAAAGGCTATCATCCAGCATTCGGGGCAAGACCGCTGCGCAGGGTCATTCAGCAGTACGTCGAGGACGGCATTGCGGATCTGGTGATGGAGGAAGAGCAAATTTCCCGGATCAGCGTCGATGTCGTGGATGGTGAAATTAAAGTGACGAAGGGAACCGAATAATAGCAAGCGGCTGATGCTTGACCGAGGATTCGCGATGAAGCGAATCCTCTTTTTTTCGTAAGCAGAGAAATCGGAATTACCGCTGAGCTTTGTGCAGCACTTCGACCAGCTGCTCGACTGCCTGCTCGATCCGCTCTTCTTTTACGGTAGAGGCGTTTAGCTTGAGGATGTTTTCGCGGGGAAAGTCAGACAAGTAGTGCCTGTCTATGGATTCGACCAGAATGAACTGCTTTTTCAGGACTGGAACGAGGCGAGAAACAGATAACGGCTCATTTAGGACGAGATGCGTATGAATGCCGGGGTGCTTCATCATAGGAAAGCGAAACAGGCCATCAGTCCTTGCCTGCTCGCGAATCAGGGAATCTGTCAAAAGCCTTGCCCTGCGGTCGTAGGAAGTGCGTATTTTTTGTTTGTGCCTATCGAACATCCCGCTCTTTACATAAATCTCTAAGGCCGCCTGAGACAGCATGGAGCTGTCGATGTCGAGAAGCTTTTTGAAGTGATTGAAGCTATCCTTGAGGGACTCGGGAATGACGGCGACTCCCAAGCGCAGCCCGGGAAAAATGATTTTGGAAAAGCTTTTCAAATAAATAACATGCCCAGAGCGATTGTAGGAGAAAAGCGGATCGGCTTTGCTGTCCTGCTCGAGATCGGCGAGGTGATCGTCCTCCACAATATATACATCGTATTTCTTGGCAAGCTCTACGATCGCTTTTTTGTCTTGCTGGGAGTAGGTGGTACCCAATGGACTGTGAAAGCGCGGCATCGTGTAAAAAAACTTGATGCTCTCGCTGCGGAAGAGCTGCTCCAATTCATCGAGATCCAGCCCCGCCCTAGTGCGTTTGATGCCCATGACCGGAAGCTTGTGCGTCTCCAAGTATTCGATCAGCAGATGGTAGCCTGGCTGCTCGATCAAGATGTTCGTTTTGCCGTTGGGAAAAGGAATCGTCGCCAAGAGCGCCAAGGCTTGCTGTACGCCAGACGTGACGACAATATGAGAAGGCTGCGCAAAGACTTGGTGATTCGCCAAAAGCTTTTGCAGGACGGGAATGAGAGTGGGTAGACCTTGGGCGGTTCCGTAAACAAACAAATCATTTTTGTACGTCTCGATGGCCTTGTTGATGCAATGCTGAAAGTCCAGATACGGAAAGATATCCGGATCGGGGGCTGGGTGAGGCTGACCATCAAACCGAAGCAGATCGGTGCCTTATTGCCTTTGGCTGTTCTGTATCCAACGCTGTTTTTCACCCTGCAAGCCTTCGGGCTGGTGTATACGACGTCATCGGAAGCGGGGATCATCCAGGCAACTGTCCCGATCTTCACCTTGCTGATGGCGAGCTTTCTCTTAAAGGAAGCGTCAACCTGGCTGCAGAAGGCGTCTACCCTTTTGTCGGTGTCTGGGGTCATCTACATGCTTGCGATGAAAGGCGGGGCGGTAGGTGCAGGAAGCAGTCTGGGAACGGTCTTGATCCTGTTATCTGCCTTGTCTCAGGCGGGGTATAGCGTGCTGGCTCGAAAAATGACTAGAAGCTTTCATTATATAGACATCACCTTTATGGTGTCACTGATCGGGTTTCTATTCTTTAATGGGTGGGCGGTTTCTCGGCATCTGGCTGCGGGAGAGCTGAGCTCGTTTTGGGCGCCTCTCGAAAATCCGTTGTTCCTCGCCTCCATTCTGTTTCTGGGGATTCTCTCGTCACTTGTGACCTCCCTATTGAACAACTTTGCCCTGTCGAAGCTGGAAGCTTCCAGGCTGAGCGTATTCAACAACCTGTCTACCTTGGTTACGGTCGTGGCAGGTGTCCTATTCTTGCAGGAGCAGCTATCTCTCTATCATCTATTGGGAGGCTTGCTCATTATAGCGGGGGTGATCGGCACGAACTACTTCGGTATGAAGGCCAAGAGGTCTGCACCAAAACCGACATCTGCGTCCATATAAGGAGAAATGCATAAATAAGCCGGGCCCATAGTCATGCAGGGGCTCGGCCTTTTTGTGCTTCATCTCCTACCGGGGAACGAGGAAAAATTGAGCAAGGAGGGTTTGAAACTGTTTACAAAACGCATCATATTCGATATAGTAACCTAGATTGCTATGAGTATGATGACATATGGTGGAATGAACGAATGAAAACGATTATACATCTGGATACAATTGAAAAAAGATTCGCAGAAGCAGTAGTAGTTCCCCCTTTATCGCTCACGATCGAAGAAGGGGAGTTTTTGACTTTACTGGGTCCGAGCGGCTGCGGCAAAACAACCTTGCTGCGGATGATTGCAGGCTTCGAGGAGCCTACCTCGGGAGACATTTTTCTGGATGGAAAGCCTTTGGGGCATGTACCGCCGTATCAGCGCGACATGAACATGGTGTTCCAACAATACGCCTTGTTCCCGCATATGAATGTGGAGCAGAACATCCTATTCGGACTGAAAATGAAAAAGGTCAATGCAGCAGAACAGAAGCGCCGCCTGGAAGAAGTGCTGCAGTACGTACAGCTGACAGAGCTGCGAAAACGGACGCCGAAGCAATTGTCTGGCGGTCAGCAGCAGCGGGTGGCGATCGCTCGAGCGATCATTAACAACCCTCGTGTACTGCTGTTGGACGAGCCTTTGGGTGCACTGGACTATCAGCTGCGCAAAAGCTTGCAGCTGGAGCTGAAAAACCTGCAGAAGAACCTCGGTATTACGTTTATTTACGTAACGCATGACCAGGAAGAAGCGATGGCGATGTCCGATCGGATCGCTGTCATGAACAAAGGGCGTATAGAGCAGATTGCCTCTCCTGCAGAGATCTACAACACACCTCAGACGCTGTTTGTAGCGACCTTCATTGGCGAGAACAACATTTTCCGCCAGGCAAGTACGTGTACAGCTGTGCGACCGGAAAAGATCAAGCTGTACCGGACAGATGAGCAGCCAGGCAAGCATCGCTGCAAAGGAAAAATTACGGACGCGGTGTTCCTCGGGAATTTGCGCAAAGTGTTTATCCGTCTCGATGGACAAGATCAGGTCGTCATGGCCCATCAGTATGCGGGTGACGGTCTCGACTGGCAGGTGGACGATCTCGTGGCGATTGGCTGGTCACAGGCAGACGAGGTGAAGTTGCCTTGTTAAACAAAAAACCGACGAAACTTCTCGCGCTTCCGGCACTGTTGTGGTTGGGTGCGCTCTTCGTCTTGCCGATGCTGCTGATTGTCATGCTTTCTTTTTGGAAAAGAGGAACATACGGGCAAGTTGTCTATGAGTTCACGGCAAACAACTACATCCGTATAGTGGATCCCCTGTACGGGCAGATTTTTTGGGACACATTTGTCGTGGCTATTCTGACAACGGTGCTGTCGATCTTGTTCGGGTATCCGCTTTCCTATTACATTTCCCGATTGGAGCGTTCCAAACAGCAGATTTGGCTTTTGCTGGTGATGATTCCGTTCTGGATCAACTTTCTGGTCCGCTCCTATGCTTGGGTCATCATCCTGCGCTCGCAAGGCGTAGTGAACACGATCCTGCAATCCTTGGGGATCATTAGCGAGCCACTGCCGTTGCTGTACAACTCGGGTTCCGTGATGCTCGGGATGGTGTACACACTCGTTCCCTTCATGGTCTTGCCCATTTATGTGTCCCTCGAGCAAATGGATCGACGCAAGCTGGAAGCGGCATACGATCTGGGGGCGACGCCGTGGAAGGCCTTTTGGCACGTGACACTGCCCATGACCAAGTCTGGTGTGGTGACAGGCTCCATTCTCGTCTTTGTTTCCTCTATCGGGATGTTCGTGGTTCCGGATGTCATGGGGGGGGCAAAGTCTGCTTTGATGGGGAACGTCATTCAGAACCAGTTTCTGTCTGCGCGTGACTGGCCGTTTGGTTCAGCCCTGTCCATTGTTTTGATGCTGTTGTCGATGCTCTTGATCCTTCTGTTCTTCAAAGCGACCAAAGCTAGCGAGAAGAAGGAGGGGACAGCATGAAAACATGGCGCAGAAACGTATTATCGGGCTATTCCTGGCTGATGCTGGTCTTTTTGTATCTGCCGATTGCGATCTTGATGCTCTACTCGTTCAATGATTCACGGATTAATGCCGTGTGGAGCGGTTTTACATGGAAGTGGTACCTCTCTTTGTTTGATAACAGGCAGGTTATGGCGGCGCTCGCAAACAGCATGACCATCGGGATTATCAGCAGCGTTTTGGCTACCGTTCTCGGTACGGCTGCGGCCCTGGCGATCAAGCACTACTCGCTGCGCTGGCGGACGTTTGTCAACGGCCTGATTTACTTGCCGATCGTCATCCCCGAAATCATGATGGGTCTAGCGCTGCTCGTGTTGTTCAGCCAGGTTCATATGGAGCTCGGGAAAGGTACACTGATCATGGCGCATGTCACGTTTAGCATGCCGTACGTGATGGTTATTATCAACGCGCGACTGGCTGACATGGGCAAGGAGCTGGAGGAAGCTGCTCAAGACTTGGGCGCGACTCCTTGGGGAACGCTCCGTCATGTGACCCTTCCCTTGATTATGCCGGGAATCGTGGCAGGCTTTTTGATGTCCTTTACCTTGTCGCTGGACGACTTCATCATTTCCTTTTTCGTGGCGGGTCCAAACTCTACGACGCTGCCATTGTATATCTATGGCTTGGTGAAACGGGGCGTATCGCCAGAAGTGAATGCCCTGTCCACGATGCTGATTGTTTGCACCGTGCTCTTGGTCATTATCGCCGAGCTGTTCCGACGTAAAGATTCGAAGACTATCACATATTGATTTGGAGGCCTGGAGGAGAAAATGAAACGTTTTAAGTCCCTCATGATCGGCGCTTTGTCCGCCGCACTCGCATTGACTGTTGTTGGTTGTTCGTCATCGTCATCGGAGAAGCAAGAAGAGCAAGTGCTCAACATCTACAGCTGGGCCGATAACTTTGATCCAGACGTCATCAAGGATTTTGAACAGAAGTACAACGTCAAGGTCAACTATGACGTATACGGCAGCAACGAAGAAATGCTGGCGAAGATTCAAGCGGGCGCTTCGGGCTATGACCTGATCCAGCCTTCCGACTACATGGTCGCTACGATGATTCAGCTCGGCCTGTTGGAGGACTTGAACAAGGAAGCCATCCCGAATATGAAAAACATCGTGTCTACCTTCCAGACACCTCCGTTTGATCCGGACAACAAGCATTCCGTCGTGTACACTTGGGGTATTACAGGGATTGCCTACAACAAAAAGTTCGTCAAGGAAGCCCCTACGAGCTGGGCAGACCTGTGGAACGAAAAATACAAAGACCGCGTGATTCTCTTGAACGACCCTCGTGAAGTCATGGGGATGTCTTTGATCAAAAACGGCTTCTCCAACAGCACCAAGGATAAAGGGGAGCTGGAAAAAGCATTCGCGGATCTCAAAACGCTGGTACCAGGCGTTGTGGCATTTGATACCGACAACATCAAGCAAAAAATGATCGCGGAAGAAGCTTGGATCGGTACCGTTTGGTCCGGTGACGCAGCATTCATCCACGCGCAAAATCCGGATGTGGAATACGTGATTCCAAAAGAAGGCGCGACTATTTGGGCAGATACCCTGGCCATTCCAAAAGGCGCGAAGCACAAGGAACTGGCAGAAAAATTCATCGACTACTTGATGGATCCACAAGTCAGTGTGAAAAACTACGAGTCGATCGGCTACAGCAACCCGAACGAGCAAGCGTACTCCCTGCATAGCGAGGAATACCGTTCCAACAAAATGATCTTCCTCGACAAGGCGGACATCGCTCGTGCGGAGTGGCTCGTCGATGTAGGAGATGCCTTGCAAGAATACGATCGCTACTGGACAGAAATGAAGAGTGGCCGATAATCGGAAGAACCGAGACTGGACGATGTGCCAGTCTCTTTTTTGTGTTCAATCGACTAGGAGTCGGACAAAGATGTACGAATTTCTAGCCGTCATACGCCGTTGCCAAGTCACAGCTTGTTCATACGATAGAGTAGTTCTTGCAAAAAGGAGGGATTACCCATCGCAAAGAAAAAGCTCCGCAAAACACAAGCCTCCCGCGTGAACCGAGTACGCCACCGCATGGAGGGGGTAACGTCGCTGGTTGACAATCACCGTCATTTGTTCAGCAATGTGTCTGACATCGTGGTGCGAGTACCGAGCCAAAGATCGCATTTTCACCTATTCCGTGCAATCACAACGACAACAGACGGACATCGCCATTTGTATTTTGGACAAACGGGTCTCTCGATTAATGGCACAGGTCCTTTTGGTGGAGGACCCAACCATTTCCATCGAGTAAATGTTCTCACCCAGATCACTCGTGGTCATCGTCACCGGATCAATGGTACGACAACGACCAACCGCGTCATCCGCAATAGCAGGCCCTAAAGACTAGAATCATTAGAAGAAGGGAAAGCCCGTGAGGATCTCTCATGGGCGTCTTCCTTTCTTTCCTATTTATTACTAGACAGCGAAAACAGACGGGTGAGATAGTAGAATATGCAGGGATGACGCTAGCAGATCGAGGGAATTCTAGCGTTTATGAATACAATTTCGGACATGTCTTGATGAAGCTGGAGGTGTGTAGGAAGTGACAAATGCGAAGATTACGACATTCCTTATGTTTGCGGGTCAGGCAGAAGAGGCAATGAACTTTTATGTATCTGTTTTTGAGCGTGCTGAAATACATACGATTCATCGATTTGGATCAGATGCGGGGGCAGCAGAGGGGAGCGTAATGCATGCGACGTTTTCGCTGAAAGATCAGACGTTTATGTGCATTGACAGCATCGTCAAACACGAATTTGGCTTTACGCCCGCCATGTCCCTGTTCGTTGAGTGCGACACCGAGCAAGAAATTGAGCATCTTTACCACAAGCTGTCCGAAGGTGGTGCTGTTCTCATGCCGCTCTCCTCGACGCCGATCAGCAAAAGCTTTGGGTGGATATCCGATCAATATGGTGTTTCCTGGCAGCTCAATCTGCGAAAAGAATAGGAAAATCACGGACATGTGCGCTGTGTGGAACCACCCCATCAGCGCTTTTTTGCGTTTTCACAGCTGTTTCAACAATTCGTCACAGCAGATAGCCCGTTTGAGCCATATGGCCGTAGAGTCAAGTCTGGTACGATATAACCTGTGAAAAGGCTATGCAACAAAAGTGGATGGTGATGAGCGTGAAACGATACGTAGCCTTACTCTGGATGGCTCTGTTCCTCGTGCTGAGCGTGACACCAGCAGCGGTCCAGGCACATGCCGGATTAATGGGAAGCCAGCCAAAAGACAATGAAGTTCTGCAAGCCAACCCTGGCCAGATCTCCATGCGCTTTACAGAAGTATTGGAGCCGGATCTGGTAGCTATACATTTGTACAACTGGAAGGGTGAAGAGGTCCAGCTGGAGGCGCCAACACTGCAGCCTGGGGACGCTTCTCAAGTGAATGCGAAATTGCCCGATCTGCCGGAAGGGACGTACACGGCGATCGTTTCGGTCGTCTCCGAGGACGGTCATCCGGTGGAAGAAAGACTGACGTTTTCGATCGGACAAAAAAGTGCTTCCGTGGTAGATCCAACTGCCCAAAAATCTGACAGCTCTTATTTGATTGTGTATCGGTATCTGACTCAAGGCATTCTTCTTTTGGGCGGTGGATTGTACCTGTTGGCATGGAGAGGAGAGCGCTACGGCCTCCCTTCGTTCGGCAAACTGCTGGGTATCATGAGACAGATCGGCTGGGGACTGGCGATCATTGGACTGGTCTTCCTCTGGTTCCTCTACGATGAATCACTCGCCGCTGTGTCACTGACAGATGCGCTGTGGCAAGGAAGCTGGTCCGTCCTGATGCAATCTTCCTTTGCGATGATGCTGCTGGTCTCGCTTGGACTCTTGATTTTGCTTGCGATCCCGGGCATGGTGAGCGGATGGTATGTCATTCTGTGGCTGGCGCTGTTGTGCACACAAGCATTTGGAGGACACGCCTGGGGCATATCACCGGTATGGCTGTCTCTCTTGCTCAGAGTTCTGCACGTGCTGACAGTCTCCTTATGGATGGGGGCACTCTTCTACTTGCTTCTGACTTACAGGCAGGCAGAGCGGGGAAACGAGGGATTCAAAGCCTTCTTTTTGCGGACAGTAGCCGTTGCATCGCTTTTGGCCGTACTGACTGGCATTGCGATGCTTGGCATTCAGACGAATGTGATCGCTATTTTCCAAAGCTCGCTTACGTGGAGCTACCTGTTTTATGGAAAGGTGGCAGCTGTATGTGTCATGCTGGTGATCGCCTTTTGGCAAACAAAGAATTGGCGTCAAAAGAATGCTTTGCGCCCGCTGCTGTTGCGTTGGGAAGTGGCATTAGGGATCGTGGCCATCCTGGCGGGAATGTGGATGAGCCAGACGCAGTATCCGACTACCGTTGATTCAAGCACAACCGATTCGGCTACAACTGTAATACATCAGCACCAACATTAGGAGGGGTTTTCGATGAAAGCAACAAAATGGATGAGCAGTGTATTGATGGCAGGTGCGATTTTGACGTTCGCGACAGCTGCGCAGGCACACGTCAACGTCTATCCGAAAGAAACGACAACGGGTGCCTATGAAAAATACACCGTGCGAGTACCCGTTGAAAAAGACGTGAATACCATAAAGGTCAAGCTGGAATTCCCGGCGAACGTGAAGGTAAGCACCGTTCAGCCTATCCCCGGCTGGAGCTATGCGTTTGAAAAAGATAAGGACGGCCGCAACACAGCATTGGTCTGGACTGCGACAGAGGGTGGGATCAAGGCGCATGAGTTTACAGAGTTTGCGTTCGTGGGAGCCAACCCGAAAGAAGCGGGCACTCTGTCCTGGAAGGCTTACCAAACTTATGCGGATGGCGAAGTAGTGGAATGGACCGGAGCGCCGGATTCAAAGACACCAGCATCGTTGACGACGATCAAAGAGGGAGCAGGTGAAGCAGGGCACGAGCCAGGCCAAGCTGCCGCGACCGCGCCTGCTGCAGAGCAAGGAGCTGCGGCTGCGACAGGAAGCAGCAATACGCTTCCAATCGTGCTGTCAGGATTGGCTCTTCTCCTATCGATTGTCAGCCTGTTCCGTAAAAAAGCATAAGCATCAAAAGAGGCCGTGTGGATCATCGATCTGCACGGTTTTTTTGTCGGACGAAAACCTGATCTCGTCAAAAAAGGAAAATTCCTTATAATAGAGCTAACTACTCTCGGAGGTGTATGAATCATGTTAGTATCCAAAACAGCTGCAACTCACCCAATAAAGAAAGAAAAATTTGGCGGTAGAGCGACACGTACGCTTTTGCAGCAGTAGGTAGAAAACGGAACGTGTCGATCTGCCTAAATAAGGGCGGATATTGTTCCTATGAAGATGAATGCGACAAAATTGTATATGCTCATGCGTTTTACCACGGCTCTTGCCAACTCGACGATGTTTACCACGTACGCCATTTTCTATGTGGCGACGCTGGGATTATCCCCTTTGGAGCTCCTGGTTGTAGGGACCGTTTTGGAGCTTACCGTGGTTCTGTTCGAAGGAGTAACGGGGGTGGTGGCTGATACGTATAGCCGGCGCCTGTCCATGATCATTGGGATGTTTGTGCTGGGCAGCGGCTTCGTCCTGCAGGGAGTGATGGGCTCGCTTGCGGGGGCGCCTCCACTCCTTCCGATGTTCGGCTGGGTGCTTCTGGCTCAAGTCCTTTTTGGGGTCGGTCATACCTTTATCAGCGGTGCGGATACGGCGTGGATCGCAGATGAGGCAGGAGAGGAGCAATTAGGGAGCCTGTTCATGCGTGCAAAGCGGGTCTCGCTTGTGGCAACGATGGCAGGGATTGGCCTCAGCGTCTATCTGTCGACGCAGGGAGCGCAGCTTCCTTACTTCGTAGGCGGTTTGATGTATATGGCCCTCGGGTTGCTTTTGATTCTTTTTATGAAAGAAACGGGTTTTATGCCCCGCATGCGGGAGGCAGGCTCCACCGCGTGGCAGGAAATGAAAACAACGTGGCTAACGGGCGTGCAGGTGGTGCGTGCGCAGCCGATCCTGCTGTTGATCTTGATCGTAACGCTTTTTAGCGGTGCTTCCTCAGAAGGCTATGATCGGCTGCGGGAAGCTCATTTGATTCGGGAAATCGGCTTTCCTGCTGCCATTCCCCTTTCGATGGCTGTCTGGTTCGGAGTGATGGCGGTCGCCACTGCTTTTCTTGGCTTGATTGCGGTCAAGCTCACGGAAAAATGGCTGGATATCAACAATGAGCGAATCGTCATGACGGGTATGTTCATGCTCACGTTCTTGCGGCTGCTTGCGATTTTGTTCTTTGCGCTGTCTCCGAGCTTCTGGTGGGCGCTCGCAGCTTTGCTTTTGATCGGCTTGATCGAGGCCATCAGCAGCCCCTTGTACGATACGTGGCTGAATATGAATATCCCCAGCAATGTCCGAGCGACTGTCCTCTCCATGCTCAGTCAGTCAAATGCGTTAGGACAGACCGCGGGAGGACCGGCAGTGGGCTGGGTCGGTAGTCGAATATCTGTGCGGGCGTCGTTGATCGTGGCAGCAGTTCTATTGTCCCCGATCCTTTACGTGTACGGAAAAGCCGTGCGTAGATCATAAAAGCAACAGAAAAAGACAGATGCTCTTTTGGGCATTTGTCTTTTTTTTATTGTCTGTTCGCATATAATGAGAACAAAACTTGCGAACAAGCGTTCTGGATGATATGATGTTCATACAGAAGAAATGGCGGTGACAACCTGATGATTCGTGAACTGAACAAATATTGGCGAAGACAGCAAATCATCGAGATGATCTACCTTGATAAGAACGGGGAAACCAGCAGGAGAGTCGTACGAATTCTAGAGCTGGATGCGATGGGCCAGCGCATGAAGGCCTACTGCTACGCGCGGAATGCGTATCGCGTGTTTGCCGTAGCGAATATATTGGCGGTAGCACCAGCAGAGGACCTGACCGCAGGCTAGCGAGTGCTGCTCCACCATTCTCCTCCTGAAATGACAGTCCATTCCATTCTATGCTGGGAAACATGGTATACTGAAGGGACAACGGACGTTCAAAGATTGGACGCAGAAGGGAGTGGAGACGATGGAAGTTTTCATTATCGTCGTGTTCATGTTTATCATATTGATGGTGGTAGTGAGCTCTTCTTTAAAGAAGGGTGGACGTGGGCGTTCCCACTCGTCAACTGACAGCGGTACACCGTATTACGTCGATAGTGACCCGCGCCGAGATGATTCCGATAGTGGCTGGGGGCATGGCCATAGTCACGGGCACAGTCACAGCGATGGGGGATCTGACAGCGGGGGCGGCGACGGCGGAGGCGGAGGCGACTGAGCCTGTTGCAACCGTAGTATTTCGTGGTACAATAGCTGGGAAATCATCAACAAACTGGATCATTCGGTTTGAAAAGGAGAGATGTTTTATGGCAAGCACAAAATTGATAGAGATTGTAGCAATCGGGGTCACAGGAATCCTCCTTTCAAACGAACTCCAATAACGGTTTTGATTTGAGGATTCGACTGTGACTGGTATGGCCAAAAGCCAATGTATGAAACCATTCGCAGGGGGAATCCATTCGTGAATCAACAAGTACAACAAACCTTACAAACTTTGGGCTGGAATGAGGCTTTTGCCAATCATTTTGCCCCTTATGCCGAACAAGGCTACAGTGTGGGACGCATCACACTGGAACATAAACGGATCTATCGCCTGCTTGGCGAGCATGGCGAGCTCTTGGGCGAGGTAACAGGAAAGCTGCGATATGAAGCGACAGGCCGCGAGGATTATCCGGCTGTCGGGGACTGGGTCGTCATCAGTCCACGTGCAGTAGAGAAAAAAGCGACGATTCACGCCGTTTTACCACGGAAGAGCAAGTTTTCACGAAAGGCCGCTGGCGACAACGTGGAAGAACAGATCGTGGCGGCAAACGTGGATACGGTCTTTTTGGTCAACGCTCTGAACAACGATTTTAACATTCGCAGGATGGAGCGCTATCTGATTCTCGCTTGGGAAAGCGGAGCCTCACCTGTCATCGTACTGAGCAAAGCCGATTTGTGCGACGATCTGGACGCACGAATGCGCGAAGTGGAATCCATCGCGATCGGTGTACCCGTGCACGTCGTCAGTGCCGAGCAAGGCGAAGGCTTGGAGGAGCTGGCCCCTTATCTTTCGGAAGGCAAAACCATTGCACTTATGGGCTCTTCCGGAGTAGGCAAATCCACTCTGATCAACAAGCTGAGTGGCACCGACATGCAGAAAGTGAGCGAGGTGCGGGAAGGGGACGACCGGGGCCGTCATACGACGACGCACCGGGAGCTGTTCTTATTGCCGAGCGGGGGATTGATGATCGATACGCCGGGCATGCGCGAGCTGCAGCTTTGGGAAGCAGATGAAGGCTTCCGTGGTGCGTTCGATGACATCGAGACACTCGGACAGTCCTGCCGCTTTGGGGATTGCCAGCATATGCGCGAGCCAGGCTGCGCGGTGCGGGAAGCGATCGAGGATGGTTCTCTGGAAAAAGCGCGCTTTGACAGCTATCTCAAGCTGCAAAGGGAGCTGGCCCATCTGGCACGCAAGGAAGACGCGAGATTGCAGGCAGCTGAAAAGGATAAATGGAAAAAAATCAATGTGCAGATGCGGCAGCGCAAGCCGAAGCGATAAAGAGAGAGCCCTCGAAAATCGGGGGCTCTTTCCATGTTTTCCAACGCTTGAGCGGCGGAAGTGACTTTCAAAAATTAACGCTTGCCCGTAGGCTGCCTGATATGATAGATTGGTCAATATCCAAAAAGCATATGCAAGCTCGTATAATTTTGGGAATAAGGCCCAACAGTTTCTACCGGGTGACCGTAAATCGCCTGACTACGAGTGAGAGAACGTCACGATTCTTTTCTATTCAGGCTTCTTACTGATAAAAAGAATTTGATTTGGTGACGCCCGCGCTTTGAATAGCGTGCTGTACCCTGGCAAAACAAGCCCAGAGGGGACAGATTTCACTTGGAGTTGGTATTTTCGTTACTGCCACCCTGTGATCTGTTCACTCTGGGCTTTCCTTATACAGTAAGAATTTATAAAATTCTTAGCCAGTATAAGTGCAATTAAGACTCCGCCACAAAAGCTTGGCGGAGCCAAGTTTTCTAATTGTTTTCAGGCGGTTGTTATTCGTGGAGGAGGAACATAGATGAAAGAACTGCAAGAGCGCATTATTCGTGACGGTAAGGTACTGTCTGCATCCGTATTGAAAGTGGATGCCTTTTTGAATCATCAGGTCGACCCGCAGCTGACCATGAACATTGGGAAACGATTTGCGGAACTGTTTGCGGATGAAAAGGTGACCAAAGTCGTGACGATAGAGGCAAGTGGCATTCACTTCGCCTTGGCAACATCGGTTGCACTAGGCGTACCGTTTATTTACGCGAAAAAGAAAAAGGCGGTTACCTTGACCGAGGAGGTTTACTCGGCTCCCGTTCACTCGTTCACCAGACAAGAAACGTATCAAATCAGCGTGTCCAAGCAGTATTTGCAGGCAGAGGATCGCGTCTTGATTGTCGATGATTTCCTGGCGACAGGTGCCGCTCTCGTAGGACTTACGCAGATTGTGAAAGACGCAGGCGCACATCTCGTGGGTATCGGTGCAGTCATCGAGAAAAGCTTTCAGGAAGGCCGCGGATTGCTCGAAAAAGAGGGCATTCGCATCGAGTCTTTGGCACGCATCGAATCCATGTCTCCGGAACATATTCATTTCATTGAACCAGCTGCAACACGCGTTTAAAACAAATAGATAGAGGGGAAGAGAAACAATCGTATGTTATCCAAACAAAAAGTGATAACTTTGGGCTTGCAGCACGTCTTGGCCATGTATGCGGGAGCAGTCGTTGTGCCTTTGATCATCGGGGGAGCTCTTCATCTGACTCCGGCGCAAATCGCTTATTTGATCGCAGCTGACCTGTTTACCTGCGGGATCGCTACCTTGCTGCAGGTACTCGGTACGAAATACACGGGGATTCGCCTGCCGGTTGTGCTGGGCTGTACGTTCACAGCGGTAGGACCGATCATTGCGATCGCCTCGCAGACCAATCTCGCAACCGCGTATGGCGCCATTATTATATCCGGTATATTTGTGGTTTTGGCAGCTCCTTTATTCGGTAAGCTGCTTCGCTTCTTCCCAACGGTTGTACAGGGCTCGGTCGTTACGATTATCGGTCTTTCCCTGATTCCCGTCGCTATGAACAACGTAGCTGGCGGTCAAGGCATGCCAGACTTTGGGGCTCCGCGCAATCTGCTCCTGGCATTGGGCACACTTGCTATTATTCTTCTCATCAATCGTCTGTGTACAGGATTTATCCGTGCAATTTCCGTTTTGCTGGGCTTGATTGCCGGTACAGTAGTCGCGTATTTTATGGGGATGGTCAGCTTCGCCAATGTGGTGTCGGCCTCCTGGTTTAGCATCGTAGAGCCTTTCTATTTCGGTACACCACAGTTTAGCATCGTCGCGATCATTACCATGATTCTGGTAAACATCATCAGCATGGCTGAGTCCACAGGCGTGTATTTTGCCCTTGGGAAGGTGACGAACAAAGACGTAAGGAAAGAGGATGTCGTAAAAGGCTTGCGCGGTGAAGGGATCGCCATTATGCTGGGGGGTATTTTCAACGCATTCCCATATACGGCTTTCTCTCAAAACGTAGGGCTGGTAAGCTTGACTGGCATCAAGTCTCGTGACGTGATGATCGGTGCAGGTGGAATCCTGGTCGTTCTCGGTCTTTTGCCAAAGCTGGCTGCACTGACGACGGTGGTTCCGAACGCCGTATTGGGTGGTGCGATGGTAGCGATGTTCGGGATGGTAGTCGCATCAGGTATCAACATCCTGTCCCAAGTGGACTTGCGTCAAAACGAAAACCTGCTGATTGCTGCTTGCAGTATCGCAGTAGGCTTGGGCTCAGCTGCTGTTCCTAGCATGTTTGACCAGCTGCCTGAAATGGCAAAAATGCTGCTGCAAAACGGCATCGTGACAGGCTCTTTGACTGCTGTCATTCTGAATATCCTGCTGGTTCATACGAATAAAAATTTGCAGCCATCCGTTGAGGAAAAAGCTGTACAGGAAGCTTCCTAAGCAAGCACGAGAAATTGAAAACCGCTCAGGTTGAACTGCACCCCAATTGTT
>NZ_RHHP01000027.1 GCF_003710815.1 Brevibacillus centrosporus | reverse complement strand
GTGGTTAAGTTACTAAGGGCACACGGTGGATGCCTTGGCGCTAGGAGCCGAAGAAGGACGCAGCGAACTGCGATAAGCCTCGGGGAGCGGTAAGCACGCTTTGATCCGGGGATCTCCGAATGGGGCAACCCACCATTCGTAATGGAATGGTATCCTTCACTGAATACATAGGTGATGAGAAGGCAGACCCGGTGAACTGAAACATCTAAGTAGCCGGAGGAAGAGAAAACAATAGTGATTCCGTCAGTAGTGGCGAGCGAACGCGGAAGAGCCTAAACCGTCGGGTTTACCCGGCGGGGTTGTGGGACGTCTCACTAGGAGTTACAAAAGACTCTTGTAGATGAACAGCTTGGGAAAGCTGACCAGAGAGCGTGACAGTCGCGTAATCTAAACAAGAGTCTCTCCGAGACGGATCCCGAGTAGCGCGGGACACGTGAAATCCCGTGTGAATCTGGCAGGACCATCTGCTAAGGCTAAATACTACCTAGCGACCGATAGTGAACCAGTACCGTGAGGGAAAGGTGAAAAGCACCCCGGGAGGGGAGTGAAATAGTACCTGAAACCGTGTGCTTACAAATAGTCGGAGCCCTATACCACCCACAAAAGTTTTACTTTTGCGGGGCCCGGGACGGGTGACGGCGTGCCTTTTGTAGAATGAACCGGCGAGTTACGGTAGCGTGCGAGGTTAAGTTGAAGAGACGGAGCCGCAGCGAAAGCGAGTCTGAATAGGGCGAAAGTACGCTGCCGTAGACCCGAAACCGTGTGATCTAGCCATGTCCAGGGTGAAGGTAGGGTAACACCTACTGGAGGCCCGAACCCACGCACGTTGAAAAGTGCGGGGATGAGGTGTGGCTAGCGGTGAAATTCCAATCGAACTCGGAGATAGCTGGTTCTCCCCGAAATAGCTTTAGGGCTAGCCTCGGAATGAGAGTCTTGGAGGTAGAGCACTGATTGGGCTAGGGGCCCTCATCGGGTTACCGAACTCAGTCAAACTCCGAATGCCAATGACTTATGTCCGGGAGTCAGACGGTGAGTGCTAAGATCCATCGTCAAAAGGGAAACAGCCCAGACCATCAGCTAAGGTCCCCAAGTATACGTTAAGTGGGAAACGATGTGGAGTTGCCCAGACAACCAGGATGTTGGCTTAGAAGCAGCCACCATTTAAAGAGTGCGTAATAGCTCACTGGTCGAGTGACTCTGCGCGGAAAATGTAACGGGGCTAAACGTATCACCGAAGCTATGGCAGTCCTTACGGACTGGGTAGGGGAGCGTTCCAAGCAGCAGTGAAGCCGTACTGGAAAGAGCGGTGGAGCGCTTGGAAGTGAGAATGCCGGTGTAAGTAGCGAAAAGACAAGTGAGAATCTTGTCCACCGAAAGCCTAAGGTTTCCTGGGGAAGGCTCGTCCTCCCAGGGTTAGTCGGGACCTAAGCTGAGGCCGAAAGGCGTAGGCGATGGACAACAGGTTGATATTCCTGTACCACCTCTGTTCCGCTTGAGTGAGTGGCGTGACGCAGGAGGATAGGGTGAGCGGCCTACTGGATGGCCGTCCAAGCAGCAAGCCTGGTGTGTAGGCAAATCCGCACACCATAAGGGCAAGCTGTGATGGCGAGGGAAATTTAAGTACCGAAGTCCCTGATTTCACACTGCCAAGAAAAGCGTCTAGCGAGGAACAAGGTGCCCGTACCGCAAACCGACACAGGTAGGCGAGGAGAGAATCCTAAGGTGCGCGGGATAACTCTTGCTAAGGAACTCGGCAAAATGGCCCCGTAACTTCGGGAGAAGGGGCGCCTCGGTAGGGTTAATAGCCCGAGGGGGCCGCAGTGAAAAGGCCCAAGCGACTGTTTAGCAAAAACACAGGTCTCTGCGAAGCCGCAAGGCGAAGTATAGGGGCTGACGCCTGCCCGGTGCTGGAAGGTTAAGGGGATGGGTTAGCGCAAGCGAAGCTTTGAACCGAAGCCCCAGTAAACGGCGGCCGTAACTATAACGGTCCTAAGGTAGCGAAATTCCTTGTCGGGTAAGTTCCGACCCGCACGAAAGGCGTAACGACTTGGGCGCTGTCTCGGCAAGAGACCCGGTGAAATCATAATACCTGTGAAGATGCAGGTTACCCGCGACAAGACGGAAAGACCCCATGGAGCTTTACTGTAGCCTGGTATTGGAACTTTGTGCATCATGTACAGGATAGGTGGGAAGCTGAGAAGCAGGGGCGCCAGCCTCTGTGGAGCTGTCGGTGGGATACCACCCTTGATGTACGGAGTTTCTAACTCGTCGCCCTTATCGGGCGAGAGGACCATGCCAGGTGGGCAGTTTGACTGGGGCGGTCGCCTCCCAAAAGGTAACGGAGGCGCCCAAAGGTTCCCTCAGAATGGTCGGAAATCATTCGTAGAGTGTAAAGGCAGAAGGGAGCTTGACTGCGAGACCTACAAGTCGAGCAGGGACGAAAGTCGGGCTTAGTGATCCGGTGGTTCCGCATGGAAGGGCCATCGCTCAACGGATAAAAGCTACCCTGGGGATAACAGGCTTATCTCCCCCAAGAGTCCACATCGACGGGGAGGTTTGGCACCTCGATGTCGGCTCATCGCATCCTGGGGCTGAAGTAGGTCCCAAGGGTTGGGCTGTTCGCCCATTAAAGCGGTACGCGAGCTGGGTTCAGAACGTCGTGAGACAGTTCGGTCCCTATCTGTCGCGGGCGTAGGAAGTTTGAGGAGAGCTGTCCTTAGTACGAGAGGACCGGGATGGACGCACCGCTGGTGCACCAGTTGTCACGCCAGTGGCACAGCTGGGTAGCTATGTGCGGACGGGATAAGCGCTGAAAGCATCTAAGCGTGAAGCCCCCTCCAAGATGAGACTTCCCACAGCGCAAGCTGGTAAGACCCCTCATAGACGATGAGGTTGATAGGTTCGGTGTGGAAGCGTGGTAACACGTGGAGCTGACGAATACTAATCGGTCGAGGACTTATCCACACTCTTAGCAAACATGCAGATCCAGTTTTGAAGGTGCGAATCCTTCAAACGTTCCTCGGTAGCTCAGTTGGTAGAGCAATCGGCTGTTAACCGATCGGTCGGCGGTTCGA
>NZ_RHHP01000026.1 GCF_003710815.1 Brevibacillus centrosporus | reverse complement strand
TTAAAGGGGAGCATATCAGAACGAGGGCGGGCTGTTTTTACGTGACTGGTCATTTGGGCAGAAGATCATCCGGGTAAAACCAATTTTGCTTCATCTTGCCTGAGTCACTCAGGTACAAGTGAACCGTTACCCCGTCGAGGGCTTCTGCTGATATTTTGTTTTCGTGATTTTTGGCAAACTGCTTCCACGCTTCCACATCTCTTTTGTACAGGGTTTCTTCAAATCCGAATAAGTCTACCCCGCGTTCGACTCCCTTCAAAAAGGTCCCCCGGACTTGTTCGATCACTTCTTTTTCCGCAATTCGCTTGATCTTTTCGTTGGAGATTTCCCCCATTACTTCCCGTACAAAAGCTTTCATGTAGATATGGATATGAAAGGTAGGCTTGACGCCTTTTCGAACGGGGTGAACATCGAGGCGCACATTTTTAATCCGCAGCGTTGCTTGAGGCTTCCCGTTTTCACGGATAATGACCCCGGCAAATTCTGTGTGCGGATTCATCCAGCGCAGACCGAGCAAATCCGTATTGGGGAAGAAGCCCTCCCATTTCCCGCGATGAATGGTATGGATCCCGTCTACCGAGAGCCGGGAAACAAACTTGTTATTTTCCTTCCAGGATCGCTCGTATATCGTAATGTTCGGCAAGGCGATCGTACTGCTAGGGTTCCAGAAGCGCTCGATAAATTTGAAGTATTGGATGGGCTCTATAAAAGAGCGTTGCTTATAGACCTCCTCGGGCTGGTGCAGCAGGGAAATCAAAGGAGAAAAGCCTGTCAAGGCATGGTTGCTGAGGACATCCTGGAGAGGCTCCCGCGTCCCGAATACCCATTTCGTATAGCGCACCAGACCGTATCGATTCAAAAAATCATAGGAAGGCAGGATGTTTCTTTTCAACAGCCGCTCGTGATAGATAATAGAGGAAATGAAGCCCGCAAACATCGGCACCTGGGAGTTCTTTTGCAGGTTGTCCAGTGCGTTTTGCAGCGTTTCCCCTCGGCCGATCGAGACTACGGCAGGAGGAGAGACTCCCGTCGCTGCCCCCTCTTGCTTGGCGACACTGGCCAGATCGGATGATTGGGCGTAGATGACGTATTCGTTGTCGACGAAATCGATCCCAAAGGCTGACAGGTAAATCATATCTTGAATGGACTTCTGATCCCAGCAGCCGCTAAGTAGGGTGAGCAAGCAGGTGAGAAGGACGCTGGTGATCCATTTGCTCCTCAATTGACATCCCTTCCTTTTTTGGAGCTTCGCTGAAAGATGCTGATGAGCGGTCGGAACAAAACGAGAAACAGGGTAGACAGAAAGTTGGAAGACTTCAATAGCAGATAGGGCCTGCCGATAGAGGTCAGCGTCGATAGATAGTAAATGATCATGAGAATGCTGACGACAAACCCGTAAGTGCCAACGACTGCGGATAGCAAAAAGACAAAAAAACGGGCTACGGACACAGCGCCGCTCAACGATTGGTTGATCAATGTAAAGGAGGCGACGACCGTAAGCGACCCGATGAAGAGCATCGAGGGCGACGTAAAGCCGGCTCGGATCGACGCATCCCCGATAATCAAGGCCCCAATGAGAGCCAAAGTCTGTCCGACAGTCTTCGGTAGTCTGGCTCCGGCTTCCCGTAAAAACTCAAAGATGAACAGTACGCTCAGCAATTCCATCGGCGCTGAAAAAGGCAGACCTTTTCGCCCTTGGGTAATCGTCGCCAGCAGCTGAAAAGGAAACTCCTCGATGTTGTAAGCGGACAAGGCAATCCAAAAGCCGGGCAGAAAAACAGAGATCCAAATGCCGCCGAGACGCAGGATGCGTTCTAGCCATACATACCCGACCGGATATTGATCATCCTCAGGCGACTTGATGAGTTCAAGCAAAGTAACAGGGGCAATGATGGCAACGGGTGACCCATCGACCAAGACCACGGCTTTCCCCTCCATCAACATGAAGACCACAAAATCAGGGCGGCCGGAGTAGTCGACAAGAGGAAAGAGGGAGTAGGCCTGATCGCTGAGCTTTTGTTCCAAAATGGCACTGTTAATGACTTTTTTCGAACTGGAGCTAATCAGGCGGTCGCGGATTGTCTCTACGATGTCCGGTGGAGTTCCGTCCTTCATGTAGAGGAGTGCCACTTCCGATCGGGAACGAGTGCCGAGCGTCAAAAACTCACAGGCAAGAGAGAGTGTCCGCAGTCGTTTTCGGATGAGTGCGATGTTCGAGGAGAGGTCCTCGATAAAGCCATCGCGTGGTCCTTTGATAGACACCTCTGTATTTGCGTCTTCGGTCGAGCGTTGGGGACGGCTGGAGATATCCCAGGCAAAAGGAGGCAATTCACCTAGAAAAAGCAGCAGAACCCCGGCAAATAAACGATCTACCCATATATCCACATCACTGCTGAGAAAAGAAATGGGGAGCGCGCGCAGATCACCTTCCGACAAGCGGCTGTCGAGCTGCGGAATGACAACCTCCTGCATGTGATGAAGATCGACAAGTCCCTGGCAGTACACGAGGAGCATGGGTTGATTTTCTGCGGTTATGAAGCGAGTAATTATGACATCGCCACAGTGAGAAAACAGTCTCTCCAGGTGTTCCTCACGCGTCATGGTCAGCATTCCCCTCTCTTTTGCGATTCCACAAGGCAATGCCAGCGATTACGAGTGTAATAAGTACAGTGATGAGAAAGAAGAGAGGGTAGTACACTTTGGTTAAAAAAGTAACGAATTGCATGTCGCTAAAGGGGAGGCTGGTAAAGATAATCATGCTGATTCCTAATAGGACCAGCACGATGGCTCGAGCTTTAGGTGTATGTACCTCCAAAATCTCTGTCAGCAGCATCAGGCAGAGTGAAATGCGGACGAAGGAGCCCGACAGCCACTGAAAAATCGCAAAAAATTCCATGTTCTCGATGTCTTTGCCAATCGAGAGCAGACGCCATTGTTCAAAGGCAGGGAAGCGCTGCCGTGATGATTCGATTGGACCAAACTCAGCGATGGCTCCGGTAAGTGGGCTCAGCGTAAGGATAATGACGATGGCGATCATCGTGACGTAATGGCCGAGTCGCAGCGGCTTCCTCACGTGGTGCTGCAGCAAAAGAAGAAGGATTAGCTCAGAGAATCCTCCACCCGCATAGAGCATCCCATGCAGAATCGGGATAAAGCCGTCTTGAAAGACAGGCAGCAGCAAAGTGTAATCTTTTTTTGCCACGTTGCCGAAAGCAACGAAAAAGCCCAGCATTGCCACGAAAGGCAGCAGGATGGATGCAGTAATGCCTAGCGGCGCGATTCCTCCAAAGGCAGCGAGGATACAGATGCCCATTAAGACGAGAGCGGTAAACCACTCTGGAGTCCGTGGCAAATAATTTACCGTTGTCCACGTTTGCGTATCGATAAGATGTACGAGTGCCATCCCGTAAAGACAAATCAATAGGGGAATGAGAATGAGGTAGCTGACGAGCTTTCCACTCGTACGTCTAAGCCAATGATGCAAGGAGTGCTGGTGAAGACGTGTGTTTATGAAGGCGAGGATGCATGCCCACGCAGCAAAGGGAATGGAGGCGAGCAGGACACTCAGCCACGAATCACGTTTGGCAGCGCTGAGCATAAGCGGAATGACAGTGACGTGGTTGGTGATTCCAATCGTCAGCATCATCGTCATGATCGCCTGTTTGATTCCGATTTTCCCATCGACTCTCATATCGTTTCTTCTACACCTCCATAATGGGGGTACTGCTAGGATTTGCCTGCCCACTTGGAAATATGTATCACGGATAAAGGTTACCCCCCCTATGAAAATGTGGTATTCTACTATGAGGAAAAAACGGAGCGAGGAGTGCTACAACGATGTATCAGCTTATACGCCAGTATCTGTTTCAGCAGGACCCTGAAGAAATTCATGAAAAGACGATTCACGCCCTGAAGCTGGCAGAGGAATCCGCTCCAGGTAAAGCGCTCTTGAGAATGATCTATCAGCTGCGAGACAAACGACTGGAAACCAATCTGTGGGGACTGAAATTTCCCAACCCTGTTGGTCTGGCAGCAGGCTTTGACAAAAATGCAGAAGTCTATCACGCTCTCGGAGCACTTGGCTTCGGCTTTGTGGAGGTAGGAACCATTACCCCGCAGGGACAGCCGGGCAATCCAAGACCGAGGCTGTTCCGTCTGCCGGAGCATCAGGCTGTCATCAACCGAATGGGCTTTAACAATCATGGTGCCTACCATGCCTCTCAGCATTTGGTCGACTTCGCTTACTCAGATGTTCCGATCGGCATTAACATAGGAAAGAATAAGGTCACACCGAATGAAGAAGCTGCGAGTGACTACAGCAAATGCATGGACATGCTGTACGCGTACGGCCATTACTTCGTCATCAACATCAGCTCGCCGAATACACCGAATCTGCGCGACCTGCAGGAAACGGAAAGCTTGCGTGTGCTCGTGCGTGCCGTTCGGGAAAAGGCGGCGGAGCTGGAAGCGAGAGGCGTAAAGAAAAAGCCGGTGCTGTTGAAAGTGGCGCCCGATATGTCGGATGAGCAAATGCACGACGTCGTACATGCCGCGGTCGAAGAGGGGATTTCCGGCATCATCGCGACGAATACGACGCTGTCTCGTGAAGCGGTTATCAACCATCCGAACGCGGAGGAAGCAGGCGGCTTGAGTGGAAGACCGTTGACCGAGCGTTCTACGGCCTGGGTGAAGCAGATCTATCAGGAAATCGGAGACAAAGTACCGATCATTGGCGTTGGCGGCATTTACAACGGGGAAGATGCCTACAACAAGATTCGCGCCGGCGCAAGCCTCGTGCAGGTGTATACCGGGATGATTTATCAAGGGCCTGGCATCGCCAAGCAAATCAATAAGCAGCTGCTGAAGCTGATGGCGCGAGATGGATTTACGCATATCAGTGAAGTGGTCGGGGTAGATGCTAAATAAAAGTCTTTCTTTTACAAGGCAATCGGTGGTCCTCTCATAGGGGGCGCCGATTTTTTTGTTCAGATACCTAACCAGTAGTCGTACAATATGGCAGGAGTCGACTCTGTGGGTGCGAGGGCTTTAGCCAGGTGATCGAATCCATTGCCAATAGTTCTCTTTTTCAGTCACTTGCAGTATAATGTTGGTGGACATCTTGGTCATGTCCAGGAATTTCATATTGTCGGCATGAGGTGCCTGTATGTGCAAACACACATACGGGGTAACAGGGAATCGGGTGAAAGTCCCGAGCGGTCCCGCCACTGTAACCAAGGAGTTCTCTTCGATTAGAATCCACTCATAGAATGATGGGGAAGGACGAAGAGAGCAAGGATCTGGAAGCCAGGAGACCTACCTTACAGCCACACCCAGAAACCTTCGCGGAAAGGAGAGGTGAATACGAGGCAATAGGACTGCCAGGTCAGTCTATTGTTTTGTGTACGCGGATCTCGTCCACTTTGGGGATGAGTTTTTTTTTGCCAAAAAAGGATTGGAAAAAGGAGGGAAGTGTCATCATGAAACGTTCCAGGTTGGTTTCAAGCTGCTTGCTGATTGCTGGATTTATTCTTTACTTCATGTTCAATGAACCGCAGACCGGACACGCGATGCACATTATGGAGGGGTATTTGCCACTGTCTTGGGCCTTATTCTGGTGGGGCGTATTCCTGCCGTTTTTCATTTTCGGTTTGCGTTCGATCAATCGAATCGTAAAAGAGCATCCACAGATGAAGCTTTTGCTGGGGGTATCCGGAGCGTTTGCGTTTGTGCTGTCCGCACTGAAAATCCCGTCGGTGACGGGAAGCAGCTCTCATCCGACAGGAACAGGGCTTGGCGCGATCTTGTTCGGACCTTTGGCAATGACTGTGCTGGGCAGTATGGTTTTGCTGTTCCAAGCTTTGCTGCTGGCTCATGGTGGCTTAACGACACTAGGAGCAAATGCAGTCTCGATGGCGGTTGTGGGACCGATGGTGGCCTACGGAATCTATCGGCTGATTGCACGAAGCGGCAAGCAGCGTCTTGCCGTATTTGCAGCGGCGGCTTTGGCTGATTTGTCTACCTATGTAGTGACTTCGATTCAGCTTGCACTGGCGTTTCCTGCTGAATCGGGCGGTGTACTCGCTTCGTTTGCCAAGTTCGCAGGCATTTTTGCTGTGACTCAGGTGCCGCTTGCGATTAGTGAAGGCTTGCTTACCGTGCTTGTATGGAACTGGCTGCAAGCGTACAACGCAAAAGAGCTCGTGCAATTACGCTTATTGAAAGGGGAGGAATCACTGTGAAAAAAGGGATGAACTGGGTGCTGCTCCTCGGAGTAGTGGTATTGGCGGTGCTGCCGCTTCTGTTCATTAAAGATTCCGAGTTTGGGGGAGCGGACGGAGCAGCCGAAGAGGCGATCAAGGAAATCGCTCCAAACTATGAGCCGTGGTTCCAGCCGTTTATTGAACCGCCTGGAGGAGAAACGGAGAGCCTTTTGTTCGCGGTACAAGCTGCATTGGGGGCGGGGGTCGTTGGCTATGCAGTCGGTGTCTTTAAAGGGCGCACAGAAAATGGAAAGAAATGAACTGGCAGCAGCTTGATACCTTGTCCTACCAAAACAGGCTGAGGGATCTATCGCCTGAGCATAAGCTCCTGTTCGGGGGCGTGCTGCTTCTCCTAGTATTGACGGGACATGCACTGGTTCAGCTACTGGTCTTTCTGTGGATGGGCGTGTGGGTCATCGGTTATGCCCGCATCCCCGTGAAGGCCCATCTCCTGTTTCTGATCCTTCCGCTCTCTTTTTTTATCGCGGGTCTGCCTGCCATCCTGTTCGATCTGACGCAAAACAGGACAGGGGCTCCACCGGCAGATGCCGTGCTATCGTGGGAGGTTGGCTCCTATGTAATCTATGTGGGGCAAGCGTCTGTCAGTCGGGCTTTGGAGCTGTTCTATCGGGTTTTGGGCAGTCTCGCCTGTTTTTCGTTTTTGCTTTTCACGGTTCCTTTCGCGGAAATTTTGCAGGTCTTCCGCCGAATCGGTATGCCGGAGCTGGTTACGGATCTGCTGATGATCATGTATCGGTTTATTTTTGCCCTGCTGGACGCTTCCTTTCAGCTGTGGGTAGCGCAGCGGTCCCGTGGTGGGCACAGAGGATTTCGCGCGCTGGTGCGTGATGTCGGGATGGTGGCTACTCAGCTTTTTGTGAGGGCGATGAGAAAATACCAGTCTCTGTCCATGGGAATGGTAGCGAGAGGCTATTCTGACAGCTTCCACGTACAAAGCCTGCGCATACACACACGCTCGCCGCGCTACGAATGGGAGTCTATTCTCGGGTGCATCGCATTGGTGCTGCTAGAGTGTCTGACGGGAGGTTGGCGGTTTTGAAACGGTTATTGGAGTTTTCCAATCTGCAATACACCTATCCAGGTGGCCAGAAGCCGGTGCTGAACGGGGTGAGCTTTGGGATTCCGGCCGGGAAAAAATGTGCGCTGCTCGGACGAAACGGCTGTGGGAAATCCACGTTGTTTCTGCACGCAAACGGCATTCTTCAGCCCCAGCAAGGGCAACTATTCTGGAAGGGCACTCCGTTTGTGTACAAACGGTCCTTTTTGCAGGAAATGACGCAAAAGGTAGGGCTGGTTTTTCAAGACCCAGAGCATCAGCTGATTGCGAGCACCGTCACAGAGGACATTTCCTACGGCTTGTTTAATCGGAAGCTGCCCCTTGAGGTGATTCGGGAAAAGGTCGCGGGGGCGCTCGAGTCATTCAGATTGACCGAGCTTGCCGATGTTCCCATTCATCACTTGAGTCTGGGGCAAAAACGCCGACTCGCTTTGGCGGGAGTGATGGTCCTGGAGCCGGAGCTGCTGCTGCTCGATGAACCGACAGCCTATCTCGACCGCTATCAAACGAAAAACCTCATGCGCGAGCTGGATCAGATCCACAGAAGCGGTACGACGGTGTTGATGGCTACGCACGATATGGATATCGCTTTTGAATGGGCGGAATGGATTTGTGTGATGGATGGGGGCAGGCTCGTTTTTGCGGGAGAGCCGCAGGAGGTCTTGTCCCAAAAAGAGCTGCTGGAAAGCCTGCATCTCGGAATTCCCTTGGTCGCCGAAGTATGGGAGCTATTGCCCGCGTACTTGAAAAACGAGCTGGGAGCGGGAATCCCGCAATCCGTAGAGGAATTGAAAAGAAGACTGGAAGCCAAGCAGGAGGTCGCCTCGGTATAGAGGGCCTCCTGCTTTTTGATTGTCCGCGACCGTTTCAAAGCAGTGAACCAAAAAGATATGCTGCTTCCAGAAAGTTCAACCACATGACGGTGAGATCATATCGGCCGACTGTGGTGTGGGTTATGGTACTGTAATACCGAGAATCAAAAACTATAAAGGCTTCTAACGATGAAAGCGGTTCTCCATTTTTTCTAGTAATGAAAATAGGAAAGCACGTAGAAATAGTAAAGGCTAGCTCAGGAAAAGGGAGAAAACAGCGAGGGCATTAGGGACACAGCCCAGGCGGAATGGAAAAAACGGAACCTGCTTTTAGCGTCCACTTCTGAACATGCCTCTCTGAAACGACCACTTTGGACGCGAGTTCCGTTTTTGGAATGGAGCCGAACAGGGATGACCCCCATGCAAGTGTCCCTACTAACGGAGCGTTTTCTCCCTTTTCCGCCACTCCACCACAGCTTCATAAAACAGAGTATCCGTTCTGGAGATTAATACGAGATCCCCAGCTCCTTCAGCTTCCGATAAAAAGTAGTTCGCCCCATCCCCAGCTTGGAAGCGAGCATAGTCTTATCCCCATAATATTTATCGATGTACTGGGTCATGATGACGCGTTCTGCCGCGATCAAGCTCTCCCGATAGCTTTCATGCAGGTCAAACTCCAGCTTCTGGTCGCTCCCCCCAAGATCTGTAGAGCGGTCCTCCATGCACTCCCAGATGATCTCTCGACAGGTCTCATAATCCTGTACCTTCTGTGGCTCGCACAGGATAGAGAAGCGCTCCAAAATATTGTAAAGCTCGCGAATGTTCCCCGGATAGGTATACTTCTGCAGCTCTGCACACAACTTCTCGATGCAGGGCTCGATGTGATGATAGAGCTCCATGTTTTGATAGCGCAAAAACTGCTTGGTCAAAAGCGGGATATCCTCCAACCGATCGCGCAGCGGGGGAATTCGGAGCTTCAAAACGTTTAGCCGATAGTAGAGATCCGCCCGAAATTTCCCAGCTTTTACGAGAGGGAGCAGGTCCTCATTGGTAGCAGCGACGACCCGGATGTTAATCGGGATGACCTTGTACCCACCGACACGGACCACTTCCTTTTCCTGCAGAACGCGCAGCAGCCGGGCTTGAAAATGCAAGGAAATCGAGTTGATTTCATCGAGGAATACGGTCCCATTATGCGCGATCTCAAAAAGTCCCTTTTTCCCGTTTTTAGAAGCGCCCGTAAATGCTCCATCCTCGTAGCCAAACAGCTGACTTTCCAAGAGGGTTTCTGGCAGGGCCGCACAATTGATGGCGACGAAGGGCTGTGGTTTTCGGTCGCTGTGGTTGTGAATGCTCTGGGTAAGCAGCTCCTTTCCTGTTCCGGTTTCTCCGATGATCAGGATCGTAGAGTCGCTCAACGAGAACCTTTTTGCGCGCTCCAGGGTTTGTCTCATGATAGGTGTGGCACTGATGATATCGGCAAAATGCGCTCTGGCTACCTGGCCCTTGGCTTCATTCTCGAGCCGGTACTTTTGCTCGATATTTTGGATGTGTGTCATGTCTTGAAAGGTGAGGACGTTGCCGATTTTGACTTCCTTTTGATAGATACCACTTTTCGTCGTATTCAGCCGGGTTTGCTTGAATTTGATGATCTTGTCCTGAAATTCTTCCTCAGAGGCAAGCTCCTGCAGGGAAAGGGGAGAGACAGCGTCGGTTAAATCCTTGCCTACTAGATTTTCAGCAGGGAGCTGGAGGAGCTGGCGGGCGGAGTCATTGACGATCGTGATCTCGTCGCGACTATCCGTTGCGATGATCCCGTCACGTACGGAATTGATGATGGCCAGGAAGGCTTGATTGCGTTTTTCCTCTTCCCGTTTGAAATGGATGATTTCCAAAGCGCGCTCGATGGACTCGACTATGCTGTTCTCGGTGTAGATCAGCGTTCCGTGCATGCCGTATTGCTTGGCGTACCGGACCGCTAGTCCTGTACCAATCACGGAGCCTTCTTTTTCGGAAAATTCCCTTATTTTGAGCTGCAGCTCTGGCGGGGTGTTGTAGTTGATATATTCCAGCTTGATATTCAAAAGATCCTGCAGGGTAGAGAAGTCATAGCGTAAATCCGCAAGCTCTGCCATCGCGATCGCGATCCGGTGCGAATAAGGAATGGCTTGGTTGACGGCAGCCAGGATGTCGGAGGGCGTCAAATGCAAGTGAATGATCGGGATGCTGGTTTTGCCTACGAGCAGGGCTTCGATAAAGCGGCCGGTGATGATGATGTCAGTGTCGATCTTTTCGATCAAAGACAGGATGGAAGGCACTAAGCCTGGGGTATCGGCCTGATTGATTTCCAACAACTGCAAATGAACATTCAATTTGTGGGCGAGCTTCGCAGTGACACGCTTGGCGAGGTTAATAAAGTCTCCTTGTCCCACTATGGCGATCTTGGTTGTCATGCTGTTCCCTCCTGGTAGGAGATATGGCATTTGCAAATGTCTAATTGTACCTATTTTAGTACGTTTGTATCAAATATGGAACGGATCTGTCGCACTTATAAGAGAGTAAATAATATTTTCTGAATATTTAGGCCGCTGGCATGTTAGTTGCATTCCTCGATTCTAGCAAACGAAAGGGGGAGCTTATCTTGTTTACGGTAAAACCAAGAGTACAAGGGGTAACGAAAGAGGTTCTCGATCTTTATGAAACGGTCAGTCCATCGACGATCGGACATTTCACCGATTTTGGATTTCTGAATGGACTTACTCCACTGTTTCGCCCTATCCATTTGGTGGGCAATGCCGTGACGGTGCGAATTCCGCATATGGATGCGACAGCCATTCGGCATGCGCTGGATCTGGTAGAGCCGGGAGATGTCCTCGTGATCGATATGTCCGGTGACGAGAAGCGCGCATGCTGGGGGGAGTTTATGACGTATGCCGCGATGACCAAAAAAGTGGCGGGAGCCATCATCGCAGGGTGCGTAACAGATGTCCGCCCGATTATGGAATTAGGCTTCCCGGTCTTTTCGCTCGGGGTAAGTGCACTCACGACCCGTTCATTGGGAATTGAGGGAGAGGTCAATACGACGGTAAGTATTTGCGGGGTGGCCGTTCATCCGGGTGATTTGATCGTAGCCGATGACGATGGGGTATTTGTCGTCGGTCCCGAAAAGGCAAAAGAGTACGGCGAGCGGGCATTGGAAAAGCAGCAGAAGGAAGTGCAGATGCGAACAGAGCGAGGGTACGACAATCTTTTTACCTCACGAACAGCACGGACGTAAGCGCCATTCAAGATAAAAGGGGGAGATCTGGAGATGAAACAAAAGCGGTTTGGAAAATGGGCTGCACCTCTCGTATTGGCTGTCTCGCTATTGGTATCCGCCTGCGGCACGAGCGAAACATCCTCAGTCGGAGCGGAGGTAGAAGCGAAGGATTTGGTAGTAGGGCTGACGGGAGATCCGGTGAGTCTGGATCCGCATAATGCGACCGACACGATTTCCAGTCTGATTAACTATCAAATTCTGGATACGTTAGTGGCCTTCAACGACAAGATGGAGATCGTGCCCCGCCTGGCGGAGAGCTGGACGGTGTCAGAGGACGGGAAAACCTGGACGTTCAAGCTCAGACAGGGTGTTACTTTCCAGGACGGGACTCCTTTCAATGCCGAAGCGGTAAAAACGAACTTCGAACGACTAGCGGATAAAAGCAAGAAGCTGAGTCGGCGGGTTCTGATCGGCCAATTCATCGACAAAATCACGACCAATGGTGATTACGAGGTCGTCTTTCAGCTGAATACCCCGCAAGGACCTTTCTTAAATAACTTGGCAGTGACAGCAAGCGGAATCCTCAGTCCGAAATCGATCAAAGAAAACGAACAAGGAATCGCGAAAAACCCGGTAGGAACCGGTCCGTTCACTTTCAAGGAGTGGACGCCAGGAAACCAGGTGGTGCTGGAAGCAAACCAGCAGTATTGGGGCGGAAAGCCAGGAGTGAAATCCGTCACCTTTAAACCGGTTCCGGAAAATGCGGCACGCGTCATTATGCTGGAAACCGGCGAAGCTGACGTGATTGAGAAAGTACCCGCTTCGGAATTCGAGCGACTGAAGTCCAATGACGAGGTACAGGTCATCTCCAGACCGACCAACCGGGTGCTGTACATCGGGATCAATACGACCGTGGCTCCTTTTGACCAGGTAAAGGTACGTCAGGCTCTGAACTACGCGATTGACCGCGAGACATTGGTCAACAAGCTCTACGAAGGCCGAGTGAAGCTGGCAACAGCGTCCGTGGCTGCCCAAACGTTTGGCTACAGTGATGTCGGTGCCTATGCGTATGACGTGGAGAAGGCCAAACAGCTGCTGCAGGAAGCGGGTGTCAAGGAAGGAACCAAGCTCCGATTAATTCTGGCTGCAAACGTGATTCAGGACCGTCCGGCTGCCGAGTTCGTTCAAAACAGCTTGCAAAAAGTAGGCTTTGACGCAGAGCTGAAGATTCTCGAGTTGGGGTCCTATCTGGAAACGCTGAAGGATCCATCGACATATGAACTGTTTGTCCGCGGTGCGGCTGCTTCGACTGGAGATGCGGATTCCGTGCTGAGCGACGGTCTGTTATCCACGAGTGCCACCAACTACTCGCATTACGCCAATCCAAAGGTCGATGAATGGATCAAAGCAGGCTCGGCACAGACAAAGCCGGAGGAACGCCAAAAATCGTACGCTGAAGCGCTCAAGCTGATCAAGGAAGAAGCGCCGTGGATTTCCCTTCACGAGG
This sequence comes from Brevibacillus centrosporus, assembly GCF_003710815.1. GTDB lineage: Bacteria > Bacillota > Bacilli > Brevibacillales > Brevibacillaceae > Brevibacillus > Brevibacillus centrosporus. The sequence continues at coordinate 130,528 of NZ_RHHP01000026.1, read as the reverse complement.
ATGTGGGGTATGTCGGCATACGGAAAAACGTAGAGGGCGTCGAGGTTCAGCCTACGTACATCTGGGACTTGCGCAAAGTGGTGAAAAAATAAGAGGAGAGTGAGCATTCATGTCCTTTCAAATCGTGATGGCCCAGCTGGGCTCGACGGATGACAAGCAGGTCAATCTGGAGAAGGCAGAAAAGGCGTTGAAAGAAGCGAAAGAGGTATACGGGGCAGATATGGTGGTCTTCCCCGAGGCGTATATGAGCTACTTCATCGTGGGTACGCCGCGAGAGGTGAAGCTAAACGACGCCGAGGCGATTGACGGACCTTTTGTAAACGCGATGTGCGAGCTGGCGCACAAGTACAGCGTGTGGATCGTCTTTGGCATGAGAGAGCGATCAGAAGACCCGGAGGATGACAGGGTGTATAACTCTGTCGTCCTGGCTGATTCGACGGGGAAGGTGGTCAGTACGTATCGGAAAACGCATTTGTACGATGCCTTCGGAGCAAAGGAGTCGTCCTCAATCAAGCCGGGGGACGCCTTGTTTCAGCCAGTGGAAACGCCTTTTGGCAAACTCGGCCTCTTGGTCTGCTACGAGCTGCGCTTTCCGGAAATTTCCCGCTATCAAGCCTTGCATGGTGCAGATATCCTGATCGTTCCTTCGGGTTGGGTGAAAGGACCAGTCAAGGAAAGGCATTGGGAGAGCCTGGTCACTGTGCGGGCATTGGAAAATACGGCGTATGTCGTCGCGTGCAATCAGGTAAACGAGCATTATATCGGGCAAAGTCTCGTCGTTGATCCGATGGGCGTAGTGCTGGCTCGCGGAGTGGAAACGGAAGGGCTGATCCCTTGTCGCGTCGATCTGGAAAGGGTGCAGGAGGTACGTGCGAAGCTGCCTTCCCATTTGCACCGTCAGCCGGAATTGTACGTCTGACGCACGGCTTGCTGTAAGAAGACCGAATCGAGAGAAAAGGAGGCGTCGAGTTGCTGGGCTATATCGCAAAACGTCTGCTGCAAATGATTCCAACCTTGATCGGTGTATCGATCCTCTGTTTTATCATCATTCATTCGGTGCCTGGTGATCCAGCCAATTTGATTGCAGGGGTGGATGCGACAGCGGAAGAGATCCAGATCGTAAAGGAACGCCTGGGGCTCGACCGCCCTTTGTATGAACAGTACGGAAGCTACGTGATGGGGCTGCTCCAAGGGGATATGGGCAAATCGCTGCGCTCGGATCGACCTGTAGCAGAAGAACTATTGACTCGTTTTCCCAGCACGATCATGCTGACGATGCTTTCTGTCGTCGTCATGGTCCTCGTCGGCCTTTTCGCAGGAATCATGTCTGCGATCAGGCCGAACAGCATGCGGGATAATGCGACGATGATGGTTTCTTTGTTCGGGATATCGATGCCGGTATTCTGGTCAGGAATCATGCTGATTCTGGTGTTTTCCTATTACCTGCAATGGTTGCCCTCGGGCGGCAGCACGCAGCTCAAGCATTACATCCTTCCGGCAATCGCGCTGGGCTTGTCTTCCTCCGCCGTTTTAGCGCGTTTGACTCGCTCCAGTATTCTGGAGGTCATTCATCAGGACTTTATTCGAACGGCACGTGCCAAAGGCGTCAGGGAAAAGCTGATCATCTACAAGCACACCTTGAAAAATGCGCTGATTCCCATCATCACGATTGTGGGTCTGGAGTTCGGACACCTGTTGGGTGGAGCTGTTTTGACAGAGACGGTATTTTCCATGAACGGAATCGGCCGCTACATCATCCAATCGATTCAGTTTCGGGATTATCCAGCCATACAAGGAAGCATTTTGTTCGTCGCTGCGATCTTCGTCATCGTGAACCTCGTAGTCGACTTATGCTATGGCGCGGTAGATCCACGGATTCGATACGATTAGAAGGAGGCAAAAGCGATGAGCGATACGGATGTCAGTGTACAGGTAGCTACCCAAGCAGCAGAAGTGTCCTATCAGCGGCGTTCGCCATGGGCCTCCATGCTGCGCCGATTTCGAAAAAACAAACGAGCACTCGTCGGTTTTTGGATGGTCGTGGTCTTTGTCGGGATTGCCGTTTTTGCACAAGCGATTGCCCCTTACGACCCGATCGAACAAAACATGGACGTGATCCTGCAGCCTCCTTCCGCCGACCATCTTTTTGGGACGGATGAATACGGTCGTGACATTTTGTCGCGGATTATTTATGGCTCGCAAATCTCGTTGATGATCGGGATTGTCGGCGTATTGATTTCCGTCGTCATTGGCGTAGGGCTGGGAACGGTCTCCGGCTATTTTGGCGGACGGACAGATATGTTCATCATGAGGATCATGGATATTTTCATGGCGTTTCCCAGCTTTCTTCTGGCGCTGGCTATCGTAAGCGTACTCGGACCGGGCATGGTGAATGTCATGATCGCCATCGGGATATTCTCGGTACCGACCTTCGCGCGGATTTCCCGCAGTGCGGTCATCTCGGTAAAGAACAAGGAGTTCATCGAAGCGGCCAAATCCATGGGAGCGAGCCATGCGAGAGTGATCTTTAAGCACGTGCTGCCAAATAGCGTGGCACCGATCATCGTCTTGTCTACCATGCGGATTGCAACCGCGATTCTTACAGCCTCGGGTCTCAGCTTTCTCGGAATGGGGGCACAGCCGCCGACACCCGAATGGGGAGCCATGCTCAGCACAGGTCGAGAGTATTTGCGAACAGCACCTCACGTGAGCACGATACCTGGATTGGCGATTATGTTCATGGTGCTCGCTTTCAATATGCTGGGAGACGGTCTGCGCGATGCGCTGGATCCGAAGATGAAGCTGTGAGGAGGGGGGATCAGCATTGGAGCGCAAACTGCTAGAGATCAAAGGTCTGAAGACGTACTTTTATACGGATGAAGGGGTAGTGGCTGCAGTCGATGGCGTGGACATCAGCATTCGCGCGGGAGAGACGGTAGGGATCGTGGGCGAGTCTGGCTCCGGTAAAAGCGTAACCTCCTTAACAGCGATGCGATTGACGCCGGGTAAGGTAGTGGAAGGTTCGATTACGTTTGACGGGAAAGAAATCCTGGGCTTGTCGGAAGAAGAGATGAGAGAGATTCGGGGAAACGAGATGGCCATGATTTTTCAAGAGCCGATGACTTCTCTGAACCCCGTATTTACGATAGGAGATCAGATCGGGGAAGCGGTCCGTATCCACCGGAACTACAGCAAAGCACAGGCACGAGCGCGGGCTGTGGAAATGCTCAAGCTTGTAGGGATTCCGCGGGCGGAGCAAATCGTCGACGAATACCCGCATCGTTTGTCAGGCGGGATGAGGCAGAGGGTAATGATTGCCATGGCGATGGCATGCGATCCCAAGCTGTTGATCGCAGATGAGCCTACAACGGCTTTGGATGTAACGATCCAGGCGCAAATCCTCGATTTGATGAGTGAACTGAAAGCCTCGAAGGGAACCGCGATTCTGCTCATTACACACGATCTGGGTGTCGTCGCGGAGATGTGTGACCGGGTGGTGGTCATGTACGACGGGAGAGTGGTGGAGGAGAGCGATGTCGTCACGCTGTTCACCCATCCGCGTCATCCGTACACGCAAGGTCTGATGAAGTCCATGCCTACGCTCGACTCAGAGGAGAAGCGGCTTTACTCCATCAAAGGAAGTGTCCCTGCCCAAGGAAGCCTGCGAATCGGGTGCAGCTTTGCTCCCCGTTGCGAGCACGCGATGGCCATTTGTCGGGAGCAGTCTCCTCCTCTGCAAGAGATCGAGCTGGGCCATTTTAGCCGTTGCTTTCTGCATGCATCAGCGGAGGGGAGGACAGGGCATGAACCAGCCGTTCATTGAAGTGAAGAATCTAAAAAAGTACTTCCCGATTAAAAAGGGCGTTTTCAGCCGTACTGCCGGGCATGTAAAGGCGGTAGACGGTGTCGATTTTTCTATTTACAAAGGGGAGACCCTCGGGTTGGTCGGAGAAAGCGGCTGCGGCAAATCAACGACGGGGAGATTGCTTCTGCAGCTTCTAGCGCCGACAGAAGGCGAGGTCAGATACGAGGGGAAAAACCTGGTAGGGATGAATACTTCTGAGCTGCGGAAAATGCGCAGGGATATGCAGATGGTTTTTCAGGACCCGTACGCCTCCCTCGATCCTCGGCTGACCGTAGGCGATATTATTGCCGAGCCGTTGGAGATTCATCAGATGGCGAGGGGAAAGGAAAAGGACCGCCGGATCGACGAGCTGTTGAATGTCGTAGGCCTTAGCAGCTACCATGCGAAGCGGTACAGCCACGAATTCAGCGGAGGCCAACGCCAAAGGATCGGGATCGCCCGTGCGCTGGCACTCAACCCCAAGCTGATTGTGGCAGATGAACCGGTCTCTGCATTGGACGTATCCATCCAGTCGCAGGTCATCAATCTGATGCAGGATCTACAGGAGCAGTTTGACTTGACCTATTTGTTCATCGCGCACGATCTCAGCGTCGTGAAGCACATCAGCAACCGGATCGGTGTGATGTATCTGGGGAGGATTGTGGAGCTGGCAGACAAACGCGAGCTGTTTGATTCCCCGCAGCATCCCTATACGCAGGCATTGCTATCGGCTGTGCCCACTCCCAATCCGTTAGCCAAGAAAGAGCGAATCGTTCTTCGCGGAGATGTGCCAAGCCCGGCCAATCCACCTGCGGGGTGCACGTTTCATCCGCGCTGCCCGGCAGTCATGGATAGATGCAAAACCGTGAAGCCAGTGTTTCAAAATCGGGACGGCCGCTTTGTCGCCTGTCACTTGTATGAATAGCAATAGGGGGAGATCTATCATGGCTGTTGCAACGAATCGAATGAAAGAAATGAGCTGGACGACGTTTCTGGAGCGTAAAAAGCAAACAGACTTGGTCATCATCCCAACAGGAGCTTGTGAGGTGTACGGCCCGCATTTGCCGATGGGCTCGGATATGCTTGTCGCCACGAAGCTTGCAGAGCTCGTCGCTGAGCGCGTGCACGCAATCATCGGACCCTCTTTGGAGGTAGGAGATTCTTCTGCGCTCGATGACTTTCCAGGGACGATTACGATTACACCAGATAGCTTCAAAGGCTATCTGAAAGATGTGGTAGACAGCCTGGTCAAATGGGGCTTTACTAACTTCCTGTTTATCAACGGGCATGCAGGGAATGTGGCGATGGTGAATCACGTCTCCCAAACGCTGAGGGGACGCCCTGAGCTGCGATGCGCGCAGATTGACTGCTGGCGTTTTATCAAGGCACAGGATCAAGGGATCGTAGAGTCGGGAGAAGTCGCGCACGGCCACGCCGGGGAAGCGGGAACGTCCGTCCTGCTTTACCTGTATCCGGAGCTAGTCGATCTGGTGCAGGCGGTAGATGAAGTGCCGAAGCAGAAGGATTCGTTCCCCGATGTGATCAAATACGCCCGGTACGGTACAAAGACAGAATTAGGGACGATTGGCTATCCCAGTCTGGCGAGTCGTGAAAAGGGAGAGGCGCTGATTCAGAGGTCAGTCGATCGCATTTCTCTTTTCTTGCATGAAACGTGGAATGTCTCTTACAAATGATGAGTGGAAAACAGAGAGCAGCCGTTTCTCGGGAACGAAACCGAGAGACGGCTGCTCTATTTAATAAACGGATTATCCGCATATGGCCCCAGAATAGCCACCCGCAAGAGCTGCGTAGCCATGTATTTGGACGTGTACGGCATGTCCTTTTCAGACAGAAAGACCTTGTACAGCTTGGCATTCTGCGAAATATGCTCAAACAGGTAGACAAAATTGTCGTGCGGCTGTTCGCTGTGAATGTCAAACGTCTCTTCCTTGGAATAGGAGAGGTTCATACTCTCCACGAGATCCAGCAGGATTTCCTGTGAGCTTTGCTCCAGCAGATCGAGTTTGTCGCGATAGTGCAGGTAAAAGGTGGCGCGATTTTGCGTCGCTCTTTTTGCAATGTCCTGAACGGTAATCTTTTCATAGCCTTGCTCATGAATCAATTCCACCAGCGCATCTCGGAGCATTTGCCGAGTACGCATCACGCATTTCGTCGACACAAACCTGCGATGTGACGATAAAACAACGGAATGCAGAGACGTGTTGGTTGCCTGAAAGTAGCCGATTGCTCTAATTATATGAACAAATGCAGGTATTTCTAGTCCGAACACCATTGCCATCATGGAGATGTCCGAGTGGAATAAAGTCACGGATATCAACCTCAACGGCTGCGTGATCGGGATGAAGTACGTGTTTTCGGAAATGCAAAAAGCGGGCGGCGGCTCTATCATGGCCGGGACCAGTCCGTATACGGCAGCCAAAGGTGCCCTGCGCGTCCTGTCCAAATCGGCTGCCGTCGATGGAGGAAGGAGGCGCGATTCCGTATTATCAAGCGCACACCCAGCTCCCTTATTTCGGTGAGCCGGAAGATATTGCGTATGGAGCCCTCTATTTGGCGTCCGACGAATCTCGCTTTATGACGGGTGCAGAGCTGGTGATCGATGGCGGCTGGACTGCCCTGTAAATAAAACGGATAGAACCGTTCCAGTTGAAAAAAGTTAATCCTTCCGATGTGGAAAGGATTGGCTTTCTGTATACGTTCGAGTAAAGCTGTGTTTTTCTTCATGAGAAACCACCCCTCCCTATATCTTCCAATATGGACAGTATAGGAGGAAGTGGAATCGAAGGGCAACCAATGCTTACGTATTTCATGTTGCTACAGGGAGATATTTTTGTGGATGAATTTCTTTTCATTTCTACTTAAAGAGGCTTCCCAGAAAATAAACCGGTACGTTTTTCTTGAGTACGTGGATGCTCCGCATATTGATCCCATTGTTTCGTACCGCAATTCGCACAGCGATATCTTCGGCGGTGTACCTGAACCATCAAGGTGTTGTTGTTTATGTAGTCTTGATAGGTATACACTCTCCTCTCATCCTTATGAAACTTTTGACACCCGCATGAATAGCATTGCGAGGGAGGGATAATACGTGGAACGGAATGCTCCATGACAAGTCATCTCCTCAGAATGGTACATATTATTTGTGAAATAAGTGCAAGTGTTATATTAATATCGTTAGTATAGCGCGGTAAAGTGTTAAATGTTTGAAAAGGTAAGGTGAAGCCGGAGCCTGGATTTCAGGCTTGGCCTTTGATGCACACGGATGAAAGACGATCCCAGCACTTATTATGAAAAAAATAGGTACCTGAGCACCCATGCAGTGCTATTTTTGCAAACAAATTCAATAGGTGGTGGTGATGCATTCAAGAGTATGATCCATATACATCAAAGAATCTTATTGGGAAGTGAAGGTATCGGCGCGTGACGGATTTTTTTGATATGTGGTGTCACACGAGACTACGAATCTCATCACAGGGTTGTTGGGAATAAACGACCCACCTTGTAGGGTTGCTACGAAGGTGGGTGTGGGGTTCGTTACTCCGTCTACGGCTCACTCTTCAGGGATTCAATCCAATCCGCATGACAGGAATCACACAAAAGTTCGTCGCGATCCTGTTTACCTTGGAAAAACGTGATTTGGCGGACGCTGTCTGTTTCTTGTTCACAGTAAAAACAGCGATATTTCACCAATTCAATCCCTCCTCGAATCGTTTCAAGAGTAACGATAGATATCTTCTCCATCTATATTGTTGCGTAATACATAAGGGTAATATTTGGTGGGTAACGCTTCCATTGCTCAACTACGAAGAAGTTCCTAAGCGCTATGAGGATGGAACGTGTAGAGCTACAGCAAAAGCATCATATGAATTATTATAAAAAACTTGGCCAGGCTCAGGTTCGATTTGTTGCTAACTTCCTTTCCTTTCGTGGAAATTCAAACCCCCCTCTAAGGAAGTGGGTCTTAGAGGGGGGAAGCCCTTAACTCAAGCGTGAACGAGCTCGGGGGTTTGTAAATGAAGTGGCGGTGGCACTAACCATCCTTTTTCCTTATTGATTCTTAGAAGTCTACCACCAAACTGAGCTTTTGCCGTGTGGAATTGACCAAACATCATCCCGATATCTTCTCGGATGGCTTGCCCCATGATTTGGCTACACGTTATCAAGCCAGCTGCAATATCTCTGGAAACACCAGCTGCAATTTCTGGGTCATTGAACCGGGCGCCAACCGGTATGCTCTCTAGGTTCGCGACAGGGCGTTCAGGTGGGGATGGAGGTAATCCAACGCTGTTAACCTTCAGAAGATCCTCTACCTGACGGATTTCCTGCCTCATACTTTGGGTAAGGTCTTCCAAAAAGTTTTTCAAGTCCTTATCACCAGTATGGTTGATGAACGTCTGATAACCTACAAGCAAGCCTTTCGTGGTAGAAAGATAACTCCATATACCGAAGACTTCACCGTAATGCATGGGTTCATTTTGAGGATTGCCACTTAAAATTCCCATTAACGTCCTCCCAGAATTCATTAATGTTGTAAGGTCCATGAGTTCTCCTTGCTTTTCATTTTGACCCATCTATCATTGTTCGTCGGGAGAAGAGAATTTAGTAAGGGAATTTCAAGCAACGTTTTCGTAAAAAAGTCAAGCGAGGGGCAAAAAAAGAAGCCAACTCTTCCATGGGAGAAGAGATTGGCTTTTTCCAATTGGAAAATTCTATATAGATGGAGGATGGAAACTTACTTCAGAACTGCCGCCGGCTAGAAGAAACCGGATGATACTGCTTGCTTCTTACAGATCGTAGTACAGCTCGTATTCTTTCGGATTCACGGTGCGCTCCACTTGTTGGATTTCTCCGCGCTTCAGAGAGATCCAGCCTTCGATCAGTTCTTTCGTGAATACGCCGCCTTCCAAGAGGAACTCATGGTCAGCTTCCAGAGCGAGCAATGCTTCTTCCAGAGAGCCTGGGGCGCTCTTGATTTCGTGCTTCTCAGCATCGGACAGGTCGTAGATGTTTTTATCCATAGGACCAAAGCCCATTTCGCGTGGGTCGAGCTTGCGCTTGATTCCGTCCAGACCAGCCATCAGCATGGCAGCGAATGCCAGGTAAGGGTTAGCAGTAGAGTCAGGCGTACGGAACTCGATACGGGATGCTTTTGGTGTAACAGCAGCTACCGGGATGCGGACTGCAGCAGAACGGTTACCTTTGGAGAAGACCAGATTTACTGGAGCTTCATAGCCAGGAACCAGACGTTTGAAAGAGTTGGTGCTTGGGTTGGTCAAAGCGATCAGGGCAGGTGCGTGGTGCAGAATGCCTCCGATGTAGTGCAGAGCAGTTTCGCTCAGGTTTGCGTAACCACCTTGCTCGTAGAAGAGAGGGGTGTCGCCGTTAAACAAGCTTTGGTGAACGTGCATGCCGGAACCGTTGTCGCCAACGATTGGCTTTGGCATGAAAGTAGCCGTTTTGCCATGTTTGGCAGCTACGTTGCGCACGATGTATTTGAACAGCAAGAGATTGTCAGCAGTACGAGTCAAAGTGTCGAAGCGGAAGTTGATCTCGCCTTGACCAGCAGTAGCTACTTCATGGTGATGACGCTCAACATACATACCCGCCTGGGTCATCAGGGTGCACATTTCGTTGCGGATGTCTGCTTGCGTATCTGTAGGCTGTACAGGGAAGTAACCGCCTTTGTTGCGAACTTTGTAGCCGAGGTTTTGTCCTTCTTTCCCTGTGTTCCAGAAAGCTTCCTCCGAATCGATATGGAAGAAGGAGCCGGATGGACCGGAATCATAGCGTACGGAGTCAAACAGGAAGAACTCGGACTCAGGACCAAAGTAAGCCGCTGTAGCTACACCCAGTTGTTGCAGATAAGCTTCTGCTTTCAGCGCGATGCCGCGTGGGTCGCGATCGTATGGAGTATAGTCAGGGTTTACGATGTTACATACGATGTTCAGCGTTTTCGCTTCTACGAAAGGATCGATGAAGGCAGTTGCCGGATCAGGCATCGCCACCATGTCGCTCTCTTCGATGGATTTGTAGCCAGTCAAGCTGGAGCCGTCGAAAGCAACACCGTTGCGGAAAGTTCCTTCGTCAACTGCGTAGGCAGGGACGGTGACGTGATGCTGGCGGCCGAGCATGTCGACGATGCGGAAGTCAACGTATTCGACTTTTTCAGTGTCAATGGTGGACAAGACAGATTTCATATCCAAGAGAAAACACTCCATTCACGAATTATTTTTATTTGAAGAAAAGTAAAGTTCGTTTTTTAATGTTATTTTATATTTGGAATTATACCGACTACCGACATCGTTCGTCAAGAGGTTTTCTAACGTTTTGTGTTAGAATTTCTAACATTATATTGCGGGGTTCAGAAAAGAGTTCCGTTTTTGTAGAATATAGACGAACTGTTTGATTAATAGTGGAGGGGATAGCGAATGAAAGTACTGGTCTTGGGCGCAGGTGGAATCGGGGGCTATTTCGGAGGAAGACTGGCAGAAAAAGGAGTAGATGTAACCTTTCTCGTTCGGGAGCGTAGATACAAGCAACTTGCGGAAAACGGACTTCGCCTCCAGAGCATCCATGGAGATTTCCATCTGGAGCGGCCGCAGTTAATGAAGTCAGGTGAGGAAGGTGGACCGTTTGATGTAGTCTTGTTATCCAACAAAGCCTATCACCTCGAAGAAAGCATCAACGACATCGCTCCTTACATCGGAGAGAAGACCGTAGTGATACCGCTCCTGAACGGAATAGCCCACATGGAACTGTTGTGGGAGCGCTTTGGCCGCGAGCGTGTACTGGGTGGCTTGTGCTTTATTGAAACGACTTTGAATGCGGATGGCGATGTCGTGCAGACGAGCGCAACCCACGAAACCGTCTTTGGGGAGTGGGAGGGTGGACTGAGCGAGCGTGTGGAGCAAATCGCGGAGGCGTTCAGTGGCATCAACGGTTCCATGCGGGCCAGTACCAACATCCAGCGCGACGCCTGGCAGAAATATTTGTTCATTACGACGATGTCCGGCATCACGACCTTGATGAATTCCGCTGTCGGTCCGATCCGCGATTCCTTATATGGAATGGAATTGACGCGCCAGCTGGCAGAGGAATGTGCCTCGGTCATTCGTGCGCTGGAAGCTCCGATCCGTCCAGACATCGTCGACAAGCAGATGGAGACGTTCCAAAAGCAGGGAGCTGCCATGAAGTCATCTATGCTCCGGGATATGGAGAAAGGCTTGGCGGTCGAAGGGGATCATTTGCAAGGCTATCTTTTGGAGCATGCAGAAAAACGGGGCTTGTCCACACCTCTGCTGAAGGTTGTTTACAATAATTTGAAGGTATATGAACAGAAGCGGAGTGCAGGCAAATAAGGTATAATAAGTGGGCATGACGTCATTTGAAAAATTAGGAGGGGTATAGATGGAAGTCATCAAGATTTCCCCCCGCGGATATTGCTACGGTGTCGTAGATGCCATGGTCTTGGCACTTCGGACAGCGCAAAACTTTGACCTTCCACGCCCGATTCACATTCTGGGCATGATCGTTCACAATGCTCATGTTGTGGAGGCGTTTGAAAAACAAGGAATCAAGACCTTGGATGGAGAGGACCGGCTCGCCCTGCTCGATCAGGTGAACGAGGGTACTATCATTTTTACGGCACACGGTGTTTCACCGGAGGTACGCAAAAAAGCGCGCGACAAGGGACTGACTGTCGTGGACGCGACTTGCCCGGACGTGACGAAAACACATGATCTGATACGTGAGAAAGTGGCAGACGGCTATCATGTCCTATACATTGGGAAAAAAGGACATCCCGAGCCAGAGGGAGCGATCGGCATCGCACCGGAAAAGGTTCACTTGGTGCAAAAGCTGGAGGATCTGGACGCTTTGGAGGTACCCACTGACAAGGTCATCGTGACCAACCAGACGACGATGAGTCAATGGGACGTGAAGCATCTCATGGATGCGATCGTCAAACGTTTTCCTCGCGTAGAGGTGCACAACGAAATTTGCCTGGCCACGCAGGTGCGCCAAGAAGCTGTCGCGGAGCAGGTAGGAGAAGCGCAGCTGTGCATCGTGGTCGGGGATCCGCGAAGCAACAACTCGAACCGCCTCGCGCAAGTGTCCGAGGAAATTGCCAGCGTGCCTTCCTATCGCATTGCGGATCTTTCGGAGCTGGATGTCGAGTGGTTGAAAGGCAAGCAGCGCGTAGCCGTTACTTCGGGAGCTTCCACACCTACGCCATTGACCAAGGAAGTCATTGCGTATTTGGAGCAGTTTGATGAAAGCAATCCGGAAACATGGGAGAAGAAACGTACCGTTAACATGGCGAAAATATTGCCGGCGGTGAAATAGGGGAGCGAAATGTCAGAATCTCTTTCTGGAAGATTTCTGGGTGGCGCTGGAGGCAGATACGTCAGCTTCTGCGCCCTCTACCTCTTTATTTACTACGGGTTCGGGGCGTTTTCTCCGCTCATTACCCAGTATTACAAATCCATTCATCTAACGGGTACCCAAATCGGAATGATCAGTGCGGTTGCACCTGTCGTTTCTATTGTTGCCCAGCCGATGTGGGGGATGATTTGTGACCGCTTCCAAATACGGAAGGCGGTTCTTTTGGGTACTCTCCTTGCTTCTGGCTTGGTGGGGCTTTTATTCACCGCTGTATCCACTTATGCTTTTGTCTTTCTTTTGTACATCCTGCTTTCCTTTTTTCAAAGTGCTATTATTCCGGTCTCGGACAGCTTGACCTTAAATTATACGAAAAAGCATCAGCTTCAATTTGGTGACATTCGGATGTGGGGAGCTGTTGGCTTCGCTCTTGCAGCTTTTGTTACCGGCCTTTTCGTGGAGCGGTGGGGGCCCTCTGTTCTGTTTATCTCGTATTGTCTGGCGCTGATCACGGCGCTTTTGTTTTTGATGCGTTTGCCGGGAGAAGTGACCGAATCTTCCCGCTTTACAGTCAGCATTTTTAAAGGCATGAAGCAGCTGCTGCGCATTCCACGGTTTTTGCTCTTCCTGCTGGCGTCTTTTTGCATGTTTGGTGCGGTCAATGCGAATAACATCTGGTTTTCTCTGTACTACCAGGAGATCGGTGGGACGGTGGCGGGTGTAGGCCTGGCTTTCCTGCTGTTTGCGGGGAGTGAAGCTCCGTTCATGAAGCTGGCGGGCTACTTTGTCCGAAGGTGGGGGATTGAAACGACCCTGCTGGGGGCTGCGATCTTTTCCGCCATTCGCTGGTTCTGGTACAGCTCAGCTCCCAGTACGACAGCTGTTCTGTTGATCTTTTTTATTCAAGGTGTTTCGGTGGGCTTCTACCTGGCGACAGCGGCGCAATTCGTGAGAGAAAACACGCCCGCTTCCCTACAGGTAACAGCACTCGCCGTTTTTTTCTCTGTGGGAAGCGGTTTGGGAACGATGCTCTGTAATCTCTTGGCGGGGTGGATCAAGGACGAGTTTTCCACGCTGGCCATCTACCTGTTTTTCGGAGTGGTGACCACGCTTGGCATCCTTCCGCTCCTCGTGATTCGCTTTGGTCCATGGAAACGGGTAGAGCAAGACGAAGGCGTGAGTGCTACTCAATGATCAGCTTGCCTTGATAGCCGGTCTCTGGATAGCCGGGGGAGTCGGACACAAAGGAATACTCCCCTTTTTTCTCCGCAGAAAATTGAAGCATGGTAGACTGAGTGGGCTTAAGCTCGGTCGAGGTGACATTGAGATCGCGGATCGCGAGGTTATGCGGGCGTGTGTCGGTGTTGACGATCATCAAAGAGACATGCTCTCCCTCTCGCACGGCGATCTGATTGGGTAAGAAGCCGGCACTGGAGATCGTCACGGTTTGTGTACGCTGTGCTGCTGCATAGGAAGTATGTAGTCGATATTCATGGTGTGTCCCGAGTAGCAAGATCGTCACCGCCAAAGCGATGAGGGGGTAACGCAACTGCCGGAACCGCAGACGAGACATAGTACTTCAGCTCCTTTTGCGGGCTATATTCCTGGGTGAATTATCTATTATCCTGTCCTCGTAAGGTTTTGGATAAACTGGAAAAATGCGCCGGCGCACTTTTGCCTTGTCAGAGGGAACGGGAAATAAAGAATAGAAAGTATAAAGAGAGTATATTGAAGTAATCCGCTTTTTATAGTAGGATTACTTTACTTTTACAGATAGGAATTATAAGATTCCTATCCAGTATAAGAGCAACTACGGCTCCGCCATAAGCTTGGCGCAGCCAAGTTTTCTAACTTTTTTACACAATATTCTCTGTTTTTACCCCGACGACAAAGGAGAAGAGGGCTATGAAGTACGGCTTTTGGTTACCGATTTTTGGTGGATGGCTCCGAAATGTAGAAGATGAAAAAATGCCGCCGACGTTTGAATACGCCAAGACGGTCATTCAAGCGGCAGAGCGATGGGGATACGATACGACTCTGATTGCGGAACTATACTTGAACGATATAAAAGGACCCGAGGCGGACTCGCTGGAAGCCTGGTCGACTGCTGCGGCATTGGCTGCAGTTACGGAAAAAATCGAAATCATGACAGCGGTACGCCCTGGATTTCACAATCCGGCAGTCGCTGCAAAAATGGCAGCTAACATCGATCGCATCAGCAATGGACGCTTCACTTTGAACGTCGTATCTGCATGGTGGGAAGAGGAAGCCCGTCAATACGGTGGCATTTTCACCGAGCACGATGAGCGCTATGAACGCACCATGGAATTCCTCGATGTGCTAAAAGGGCTGTGGACGGAGGAAACCTTCAGCTACCACGGCAAGTTCTACGATATTCAGGATGCCAAACTGGCGCCGAAGCCGGTTCAGCGCCCAAATCCGATCCTGTACGCAGGTGGAGAAAGCGAGCGCGGCAAGCAGGTCATTTCCGCTACATGCGACGCGTATGTGATGCATGGCGGGACTACGGAAGAAGTCGAACGCAAGATTCAAGACATGAAAGCGCGCCGCGAGCAGACGGACAAAGCGCCGTTCTCTTCTTTTGGGATGGCCGCCTACGTCATTTGCCGTCCGACCGAGGAAGAAGCGATGGAAGAGCTGGCACGTATCACGGATGTTAAAGAAAACAGCGGCTATGCAGGCTACCAGGACTTCATCAACAAGTCGCAGCTTGAGCAGCAGATTCAATTGCGTGATTATTCGGTATCGAACCGCGGCTTGCGTCCAAACCTGGTTGGTACACCACAGCAAATCGCTGAACGCATTTTGGCGTATGAAAAAGCGGGTGTAGACCTGCTGCTGCTCCAGTTCTCTCCACAGCTGGAAGAGATGGAGCGCTTCTCCAAAGAAGTCATGCCAGTAGTTGAAAGCTTGCGTGCCGAGGCAGCAGCTACTTTATCCTAGTCCATCCCGCCAGACGGGCAGTGAAACAGAAAAGAGGAGAAACGAACGATGAAAAAGATCTACGTCATCCATGAAAACAGCGAATGGACCGTTCATTTGACCAAGCGTCTGCAAGAGCTGGGATTGCCTTATGAGGAATGGCATCTGGACGAAGGCTCCGTTGATTTGACGGCAGAACCGCCAACTGGTGTGTTTTACAGCCGGATGAGTGCTTCGTCACATACACGCGACCACCGCTATGCACCTGAGTTGACCTCTGCTGTTTTGAACTGGCTGGAAAGCCATGGCCGCAAAGTGTTTAATGGGACGAGCGCTCTTCGTCTGGAAGTGAGCAAAGTTGCCCAATACCTCGCTTTGACAGGTCATGGAATCCGCACCCCTCGCACAATCGCGACGGTAGGCAAAGAGCAGCTGCTGAAAGCGGCAAAAGCATTTGAAGGACAATCCTTCATTACAAAGCACAATCGCGCCGGAAAAGGACTTGGCGTGCAGCTGTTCCACTCCCTGCAAGGGCTGGAGTCTTACGTGAACGGGCCGACCTTTGATGAGCCGGTGGATGGTATCACCCTCATTCAGGAATACATTTCTGCACCGCAGCCATTTATTACTCGCTGTGAGTTTGTAGGCGGGAAGTTCGTGTACGCTGTGCAAGTCGATACCTCCGAAGGCTTCGAGCTTTGCCCGGCGGACGCTTGCCAGATCGGCGACCTGTTCTGCCCAGTAGGAGAAGAGGTGCCGACCAAGCCGAAATTCCAGATCGTGAAAGACTTCCAGGATCCGATCATCGAGAAATATGAGAGCTTCCTGGCTGCGAATGGCATTCAGGTAGCAGGGATCGAGTTCATCCGCAACCAATCAGGCGAGATCTTTACGTATGACATCAACACCAACACCAACTACAATTCGGACGCAGAGGCTGCCGCTGGAATCTACGGCATGCTGGAAGTAGCCAAATTCCTGGGCCGCGAGCTGGCGAGTGTAGAGGAAGCGGAAAAGGTCGAGGCGTAAAAAATAGGAGAAGCACGGAAAGTCCCCTGAAATCAGAAATGAGCAGGGGGCTTTTTCTATAGATATGAATACCCTCTATCCTTTCAAATACTCGTCCGATAAAGAATATAGCTACAGTAAGAAAAAAGGATGAAAAGTCGATGGCATATCTTGTAGGAGTCCTCTTGTGGGTCGGGCTTATAGGTTTTTGCATTTATAACTGGTATTCAATTAATCCAAATAGCTTCATGTTTGAAATAGCTTACTTTTCCACCTGATTACAATGAACGAGAAAGTCACAGTAAACTGAATAACCTTTTTTTGTTTTCAAACCAGCGTTCGTGATTATACTACCTGCATCTATCCATAATGGATGTTCTCAGCAGAATCAAAACTAAAAAACCACCCATTTAAGCGAAATGGCATAGCAACTGACAAAAGTTTGCTATGCCATTTTTCCTTATTAAATAAGTCTTTATGCCTTTTGTTTCTGGAATTGGCAACTGAAGTGACACTAAAATAAAATTTCCATAGATTTATGGAAAATATAAATCTGTGCCGAATCAAAGTCTTTTTCGCGTCAATATTCATGTGTTTCGGGTGCAAAATTTGCACCCGAAAACCGAACCTGTTACATTTAAGGGTGGTTTTAATTTTGATGCTTTCTCTCCTGAAAAGTATATTAGTCTACTTTAATGCTTTTCTCGATGTCTTCTTCGTCAAAAAATCCGAAACTAACATGGCTATATTCTTCTGAGTTTTTCTTGTTCTCGAATAAGACGCCCTGGTCTCCGTTAATTGTATAATAATTGCCACTCTCGCCTTCTTTTAAATATAAGTAAATTTCCTGTTTTGCTGTAAATTCAGCTACTTCATCAGAATAAACCCTGTATCCATTAACTTCTCCAATGTCCTGATTAACCATAATCTCTTCATTTTTTAGCGCCTTGTTTCCTTTTAATACATCTTTCACCTTAAATGTTGTACTTGTTAATACATATTTTCGGTCTTCTTCATTAGTTAGTTTTGATTTGTTTTTAACTACTTTTGCTTTTACAACTAGATCAGCCTCTTCTGATAATTCGGTCAAATCGTCATATGTATTGGCCCAAGAATAATCAATCTCTGTTTCAACGTCTAATTCATCCCCAAGATATTCTTGTGGTACATTATACAACAATTTATACCTTGCATTTAATGGTTTAGTGTCAACACTTTGCGGAGAACTTGTCCGTTCTTGTCTGTCAACTACGGTTTCAGGGACCATTACAGAAAACTGCTGGGTTACCGTATTGTTGTGTTTGAGACCTAAACCGTGTCCAATCTCATGAGTTGCAACACCTAATTTACGACCGCTTGGGTAACTATCTGTAAAACTAGTATTTAAAAAAACTTCTGCACTGACAATGTAGCCTCTTGAATTTTTTCTTGTATAGCAAATCCCATCGTATGATGCACCCGTTTTATAAACCGTACCAGCATAGAATTTCCCTAGCTTGGATGTACTACTGATGGATAAGTTAGATAGTCGATCCCATTGATTTAAAGCATCAGTATAGATTTGGTCATAAGTTGAATCTCCAGTACTTACTGATATCTTCAAACTATCACTTCTCCAACTTCCATTAATAGGTGTGTCAGCGGCAAAAGCAGCATTGGAAACTGTGGTCAATATTAATAGAAACGTTCCACTTGTGATAACTGGTTTTAGTACCTTTAACATAAACACAACTCCTCTTGTATATGGGATTTTTTACAAATATTGTTATAATATATATTATTAAACAATAGTTGTCATTTTTTTATTTCTATATCTTGAATAGGCTACTGACGAAATTAATCAATTGACGGTTATGTTGCACGGTTGCACGGGAAACTTAGTTAGTATAAATCAAATATAGAAGTCATTTTTTGTACGAACTGAAGTGCAAAGGCCGTTGTTTTTACAATGAATTAATATTGAATAGCCACTTTTTTTATTTCTCCGTTATAAGAGGACTAATATACGATTATTCATAATTTTAACAGTTGAGCTAACATTTGTTAATTTTATGTATTTCTTGAAACATTAGCGAATTTCATCCGTCAAATGATTACAATGTTTGGAGGCGAAAATAATGAAGCTAACGTACAAGTTTTGGTTGCTCTTTATTATCATTACATGTTTCGCTTTCCTAATGTTTCCAGTTTTTAAGGTAACAGAAGAACAAGCTATTCAAATGGTAAAGGACGAATATGAGGATGTTCATTACGGACCAATTATCATTTCGTCCGTTAATCAAAAAGGCGCTTATTACGAAATTAAATGGACTCGTGAAAGTAACTGCGAAGGGGGGACTGTTAAAATTCATATCCTAACTCGCCAATTGGAAGCCGAGCATCGTATTTGTTAGAAAAGATGTGACGGTTAGAACTGCTTGGCGTAATAGTGAACGGGATCCTTGGTAGCTCGCTTCATTGGGTTATTTCGTTCTCGTATTTTAGTATAAAGAAAAGTTCAAACCTATGTTCATTACACTCGGCATACTTGTGTTGCTGTGTTTCGTTCTTGCGTATCCGCTGTTGTGATAAGTATCAGGTTGAGAATAAGAGTAGAGACCTTGATAGGTATAGTGTGCTTAGAGGTGATTGTGTGTCATGGTTAACATTCCACCGTTGTTAAAGATTTTCATGCTTAACTTCGTGGCTGGTATCGCGATTCAGATCGTAATCCCCATTTCCTATATACTCGTCTTTGGCTTTGGGGGTCCGGTATTAACATTATCTCCAGCAGAAGAACCCCCGTTTCGTCCGGAAACACCACCTCTACCTCCTATTGAGACGCAAGCAATTGGAATTTTTATAGTTATCTTGTATATCTGTTTACTCATTTTTGGGAACAGGTTGTTAATCTCTGACTCCCCGTATAAATTCGAATATCGTTTTGTTGCGATTATAGGCTTCGCAATAGGGTTTTTACTTTTCTTTGGGTACGTTACATAAATTTCAGTAGCAGGAGCGGTTCTTTGCTTCCGCTCCACCACCGTAGCTTCATAGACCCCTTAACAAACGACGCGGATGATTTTCCGCGTTATTTATTTGCTAGTTAAATTGTCACAAGCAGTACATTGTCACACATAGTAATATGTGATAAATTGAACCCAGAGGTGAACATGATGGGGGAAAGCAGTATCAGCAGTGACATGATACGCGGACATCTCGATGCGATCATTTTGCGCGTGTTGTCCGAAGGGGATAATTACGGCTACGAAATCATTAAGGCGATCGCCAAAAACAGCGATGGTCAGTACGAGCTGAAGGAACCGTCGCTCTATACCAGCTTGAAGCGGCTGGAAGCCCAAAAGCTGATCTCCTCCTACTGGGGGGACGAGACACAAGGGGGCAGGCGCAAATACTACAGGCTCACTGGGGAGGGCGCTGAGGCTTATGAAAAAGCACTTGCGGCCTGGAAAGTAGCCAGAGCGTTGATCGATCAACTCATGGAAAGGCAGGAATGAGTACATATGGACAAAATACAGCAGCATGTGGACCGCCTGTTTCGTCCTTATAAAGGAAGCAAGCAAGCTCAAGAGCTCAAGCAGGAGATTTTGAGCAATCTCCAGGCGCGGGTCGCTGATATGACGATGAGTGGAGTGAGCAGGGAAGCGGCAATAAGCAGCGCCATTGCCAATATCCCTTCTATTGCTCATCTGCTAGATGAAAAGCCGCGTGTTTTTCTGTATCGATTTTGGGTGGAGTGGGTTCAGCGAGTGCTCCTGTTTACTCTGATTGCATGGATCGTGACCATGCCGTTTCGGTTCGTAGGCAATGGGACGGGCAGCAACACGCTGCTTATGTTCATCGCCCTTGGAATCGGGATCGTATATGGGGGACTCCTGCTGCTCAAACGATACGATAGGAAAACAGGAGGGATGAACGTACAGGCGGCTTTGCGACTAAGAAAAATCGGTTGGCTGCTCTGGGTGCTTTTGATGGGGGTATCGCTGTTTTACACGACAGCTCTGCACTTTGGCAGCAATCTGTGGTTTTCTCGACCCATCCACATTTCGGGACCGTATCAATTTGCCAATGTCGCAATCGATTACTTGAAGCCTTTCGTCACCCTCCTGATTCCGCTTGCTCTTCACATGGTGCCAAAGCTGTTGATGAAATACGAAGTGGGGGAAGAGGATGGCTGCACGGAATAAAGTCATTGTGGCACTCGCGATGGTAGGCGTTCTGCTGCTCGTCTACATCCATTGCGTGCTCATACCAAACAAGCTGGAAAGAGAGCGCCGCTACGAGCTAGAACAGCAAAGCCCGCTGACTCATGATGTCAGCACCATTCTGCCCTACAAGAGCCAGTACATGGGGGACGCGTCCAATCTGACGAACCTCTATGCACACCTTCCGCTCAACGGGGTAAAAAGAACGTTTCAGCTGTATCCAGATGATTTGACGCTGGAGATCAACTATTTGGAGAAGGCCGCTGATGTCGGGGAGGAGCAGGTGAGCTCTGCGTTGCTCTACAACTCGATCGCTGCCTTTGCGTTGATCGATAATCTGCAGACGATTCGCTACCGTTTTCCTGATGCGATCTATCAGTTAACACGCGGGGATATGAATCAGCTCCTTCACGTAGATCTTGCAGCAGACCTCTTGGAACAGCAAACGTGGAAAAAAGAAGTGCAGGGACGAATTAAAGAATGGACGAAGGAGAGCTCTCGCTTTTGGCAGTGAGGGCTCTTTTTGCTTTCATTCACGATAGGGATTTACTTTTATCGATAAAAATATTTTGAAAAAGGAATCCTA
Source organism: Brevibacillus centrosporus (assembly GCF_003710815.1). Lineage (GTDB taxonomy): Bacteria > Bacillota > Bacilli > Brevibacillales > Brevibacillaceae > Brevibacillus > Brevibacillus centrosporus. The sequence continues at coordinate 109,542 of NZ_RHHP01000026.1, read as the reverse complement.
GACAGTGTATAATGAATTTAGAAAATTCTAACCAATCTATGTGCAGGTAAGAAAGGGAGGATTTATTTGGATCAGCAGACCGCAATGATGAAGAAGCTGTCGGAGGTAGATGGGGTTGCAGGCGATGAATACGCCGTACGCGAGGTCATGAATCAATATTTGGAGGGAATCTCGGAGGAAATCGTGACCGATCATTTAGGCAGCGTGCTCGGGGTAAAAAAAGGGGTGGAAAACGGACCGAAAATTCTCCTTGCCGGTCACATGGACGAAGTAGGCTTTATGGTTTCCAGGATTACCAAGCAGGGCTTCCTCAAATTTCAACAGCTAGGGGGCTGGTGGCCGCATACACTGCTTTCCCAACGCGTAAAGATTCGGACGAAAAATGGCGATGTCATGGGTATTATCGGTTCAAAGCCACCTCATATTCTCACACCGGAGGAAAGGGAAAAAGTAATACCGCTCAAGGACTTGTATATCGATATTGGCGCGAAAGACAAGGAAGAAGCGGAGGAAATGGGCGTTCTGCCGGGTGATAGCATCGTGCCTTGCTCGGAATTTTTCACCATGGGAAAAGGAGATTTGTGGGTAGGAAAAGCCATCGACAACCGCATCGGGTGCGCGTTGGCCATTGAAGTGCTGGCTGATTTGCAGGACAAAGCGCATCCGAATGTGATCTATGCCGGGGCAACCGTCCAGGAAGAAGTCGGCTTGCGGGGAGCAGCGACGATGGCGAATCTGGTGGAGCCCGACATTGCCTTTGCCTTGGATGTAGGAGTCGCTTACGATACACCGGGGCTGGAGAGCCATGAAGGCCCGAGGGTGGGAGAAGGTCCGACTGTGGTGCTGCTCGACTCTTCCATGGTATCCCATGTCGGCTTGAGACGCTTAGTTGTAGAAACTGCCAAAGAAATCGGCGTTCCGCTGCAATTTGAAATATCGATGGGCGGAGGTACGGACGCAGGAAAATTTCATGTAAACGGGAAGGGGTGCCCATCCCTAGCGATTGGGTTTGCTACCCGTTACATTCACTCGCATCAGGCTGTAGCTTCCCGTTCCGATTTTATGGCTGCGAAAAAACTGCTGCTGGCGGTTATTGAAAAGCTGGACTGGGAAACCGTACGGAAGCTGCAAACGAAGGGGTAATTTCTGATGAATCGGAAGGTTATTCCAGTACCCGAAGCCGACTTTGACTCTCTTGTCACCCTGATTGGAAATGCCTACCCTGGTCTGAAGCTAAATACGGCGGACAGCATCCGGAGCTTTAAAGAAAGAATGCTAAAAACGTTGGCAGACGACTCTGGCTCGCGTATTTACGGCGTGTATGAAGAAGAGCAATTGTTGGGCACCATGCGCCTTTATGATTTTCAAATGAATCTGTTTGGGGTGTCGCTGCTCGCCGGAGGAGTCGGCATGGTGGCAGTAGACATGCTGCATAAAAAAGAAAAGGTAGCAAAGGACCTCGTCGAATCCTATCTCCGCCATTATTTGGACAAGGGGGCAGCGATGGCGCTCCTGTATCCGTTTCGCACCGACTTTTATAAAAAGATGGGCTTTGGCATGGGGACAAAAATGAGCAAGTATCGTATTCCCCCGGGTAATTTCCCGAAAGGCGCGGGGAAGGCCCATTTGTTCTTTGCCAAACCGGATGATAGTGGGGAGATCGCGGCTTGCTATCAGCGCTTTATGCGCACGGTAAACGGTCTTATAGAAAGATCGCGGGAGGAGCTCTCCCGGCTGGTGGAGCATCCAGATCACAGGACCGTCTGCTTTCGGAAGGACGGCAAGGTTCTGGGGTATATGGTGTACACATTCAAAAACATCAACGAAGAAAACATCATGCAAAACGATTTGATCATCAAGGAGTGGGTATACGAGACACCAGAAGCGCTGCAGGAAATGTGCAGCTTTCTGCACTCGCAATCCGATCAAATCAATCGCGTCGTCTTTTACACGCAGGACGAATACTTTCACTTTTTGTTTGATGATCCCCGCAATGAGACTTATCGAGTCCTGCCTCATGTTTATTTGGAAAGCAATACGCAAGGGGTCGGGGTCATGTATCGGATCTTATCCGTCAAGCGATTCTTTCAACAGGTTGCCCATCACTGCTTCGGGGGCCAGACACTGACGCTTGCGCTTACGGTGAGGGATACGTTTTTGCGGGAGAATCACGGCAGTCTGACGATTCGCTTTGAGGAGGGCTATCCGGTTATCACGGATGACGCTGCAGGCGATGTTGTGATGGAGGTGGATATCGCCGAGCTGTCGTCCCTGGTTATGGGAGCCGTTACTTTGAAAGGACTGCTCAAGCATGGTCTGGTGACGCTCTCGGACATGGCTTATGCGGATCAGCTGCATCAGCTGTTCCTCACCTCGGAAAAACCGATGTGCATGACGGCGTTTTAGAAGCGGGCAGGAGAAGAAAAAAGCACCGGATTCTTCATGAATCTGGTGCTTTTCTATGACGCTGCGTGTTAAAAGAACAGCTGCAAAATACTGTAGATGATCGCTGAGATCACAGCAGAGATCGGGAGGGTGATGAACCAGGTAATGACAATCCGTTTGGCGATTCCCCAGTTGACTCCCTTTAACCGCTTGGCTGCACCGACTCCCATGATCGCGGATGATATGACATGCGTGGAGCTTACCGGCAGGCCCAGCTGCGTAAACGTAAAGATGATGGAAGAAGAGGTAATGTCGGCTGTTGCTCCGTTAATGGGCTCGATTTTGGTGATTTTGCCGCCTACCGTTTTAATAATCCTCCAGCCGCCTACGGAGGTGCCCAGCCCCATGGAGATGGCACAGATGAGCTGAACCCAAAAGGGGATCGTATTCGCATCCGATTGAATATCGGCGGCTACCAGTGCAAAGACGATGATGCCCATCGCCTTTTGTGCGTCGTTTGTTCCGTGTGTGAAAGATTGGAGGGCAGCTGTGAGGATCTGAAAGTAACGGAAGCGTCGGTTGACCTTGGATGGAGGCGTCGGAATTTTACGGAACAGGAAGTAAAAGATATTCATAAGCAAGTAGCCACCAAGTAATGCGATGACCGGGGATAGAATGAGTGCCTCGAAGATTTCTCGAAAACCGCTCCAATTGATCGTGCTTCCACCCGCCGATATGAAAACGGCTCCGACAACAGAACCGATGAGCGCATGAGAGGAGCTGCTGGGAATCCCGTACCACCAGGTGACGAGATTCCAAAAGATCGAGGCCAGCAAAGCAGCGATTACGATCAGCACGCCGTATTCCAGCTTGGCTGGATCAGCGATTTTGCCCCCGATCGTCTTAGCGACACCTGTGAAGGCTAGCGCACCGATGAAGTTCATGACAGCTGCCATGACGATGGCGATGCGGGGTGGCAGCGCCTTGGTAGATACGGTCGTCGCAATCGCATTCGCCGTGTCATGAAAGCCGTTGATAAAGTCAAAGGAAACGGCTAACACAACGACGGCGACGATGAAGGGAAGGCTCGTGTGCATGGGCAGTGTCTCCTTGGATTTATGTATTGCTCATGATGACTGTCTCCATCGCGTCAGCGACGTCTTCACAGTGGTCCATGACTCCTTCCAGCACCTCGTAGATCTCTTTGAGCTGGATGATGTGAATGGGATCTGTAGAGGAATGGAAAAGCTCGCGAATGCTCCGGCGTACCAGCTCGTCTCCCGTACTTTCCAGATCGTTGATGCGGATGATGTACTCCCGCATCTCCGACAGCTTCTGATGACGCAGCAGATCCATGGCAAGCAAAATTTGCTGGGAAGAGTCTTCAATGATTTGTCCGAATTTCACCATCGTTTCGTCCGGCTCCATGATGTCGTACATGTACAGGCGGGACGAGCAGGTCTCCAATCCGTCCAGCACATCGTCGAGACGAACGGCCAGCTCCATGACATCTTCGCGTTCGATTGCGGTAATAAACGTTTTGTTGATTCGGATGATGATCTCGTGAATCAGCTTGTCTCCTTTGGACTCGTAATCCTTCATGGTCTCGGAAAAGGTCTTCAGCGTCTCCATGGACGAGATCTTATATTCATTGAAATAAACGGCTGATTCATGTACATTCTTGGCGATTTCATATAGGTCTTCCAGCAAGGCATCTGTCTTGGTAAAAAGCATGGCAAACCTCCGCTTATAAATCCAACTAGGAGTATTTTGTTTGGAGGAGGTGCGGATTATTCACCAGACAGACGTTTAGAAGAAAAAGATCGACCATGCCATGTAGAGGGCAACCGCCCACATGATGATGGCAGACACCTTGTTCAGGACACCCAGCAGCCTTCCGGAAGGATCCAAACGACCTGCCATGCGCCCGGCAAGACACAGGCTGCAGAACCAGAGGCACGAAACCATTATGCACGCGAGCGTAAATCCCCATTTATCCGCTCCGCTGTAAGAAAGAGAGCTGGTACCGATGACGCCGATTGTATCGAGGATCGCATGAGGGTTGAGCAGCGATACGGATGCGGCGAACATCACCTGGCGTTTGGGAGAAAAGCGCTTAGCCTCCCTGGAATCCACAGCGGGGCGAGTGCGCCATGTCAAATAGCCCATGTACAGCAAAAAGCACACCCCGACGATATAAAGAACCATTTTCAGCCATGCCACGCCCAGCACAACGAGCGAGACGCCAAATACGGCGAGTAAAATCAAAAGGGAATCACAGACAGCGGCAGTGACCACGACAGGCAGGGCGCGCCACAGCGAGGGCTGCATCGCTCCTTGATTGAACACAAATACATTTTGAGCGCCAAGCGGCAAAATAAGTCCGAACGAAAGGACCAGTCCATGCAAAATCGCTTCCAACACGTGATGTTCCTCCTTGATTCAATTCGCTTCGTTCATTATGACGGGGTCAAAGGAAAATGTCTTCAGCCAATTGGTTTACTCCTAGGCCAACCAATTTTGTACAATGGGGAAAAGGAAGGGGAGGAATAGCGTGCTGACGATGGATTGGAAGCCGGACAAAGCCGTAGACATCCCGATCTATTTGCAGATTGTGGCTTATATGAAAGGGAAAATCGCTTCAGGCGACTGGCCTGTTCACAGTAAATTACCGACGCAAAGAGCGCTCGCTTTGGCATTTGAAGTCAATCGCAGTACCGTTGTGACCGCGCTGGAGGAGCTGAAGGCAGAGGGATTGATTGAGTCGACTGTGGGCAGCGGGACGAGGGTGAGCAACAATACATGGTCGCTCCTAAAGCCTACGCCTCCTCCTGACTGGCTAGGCTACGTCAAGGCCAGCAGCCACCCGTCCAATACTCCGACGATTCAGGACATCAATCGATATGAGTCAGATCCAAGCTACATCCGCCTGGGTACAGGGGAGCTTTCCCCTCAGCTGCTGCCAATGGCGCAAATGGAAGAGATCCTGGCGAGTATGCGAGGGGAAATGGCCCAGCTCGGCTATGCAGAGCCAAAAGGGCTTTTGCCGCTGCGTCAGGAAATCAGCAAGTACTTGCGAACGCGAGGAATAGAGGCATCGCCAGCGTCGATCCTCGTGGTCTCAGGTGCGCTGCAGGCCCTGCAATTACTCTCGCAAGGAATCCTGCAGCAAGGCTCCACGATTCTGGTGGAACAGCCATCGTATTTGTACTCGCTTCCGCTGTTTCAGTCTTCCGGCATGCGACTGGTGGGGGTACAGATGGACCAAGAGGGGATTCGAAGGGACGCATTGGCCAAACAAAAGCATAACCACCATGCGGCGCTGCTTTACACGATTCCGACTTATCACAATCCTACGGGGATACTCATGACACAGCGCAGGAGAGAAGAAGTTCTGGCTGCCTGTATTCGGGAGCGCTTGCCGATTTTGGAGGACGATGTGTACGGGGAGCTGTGGTTCGATGAGCTGGGTCCGCTTCCGCTGAAATCGATGGATTCCAACGGTCAGGTGCTTTATTTGGGCAGCTTGTCCAAAACGCTGAGTCCGGGGCTTCGGATCGGCTGGATCGTCGGGCCAGAACCCGTCATTGAGCGCTTGGCAGATGTAAAAATGCAAACGGATTACGGGGCGAGCAGCCTGTCCGCTTGGGTAGCAGCCAAATGGCTATCTTCAGGGAAATACGCAGCGCATATGACGGCTATACGCCAAGCCCTGCGAGGCAGGAGAGATCATGTTCTCGAACTTTTGAATCGGTGGTTCTCCGAGCTGGCTGACTGGCAAGTTCCGACAGGGGGATTTTATATTTGGCTGCGCCTGCGCCGTCCCGGGTCGATGCGCGCGCTGTTCAACAAAGCACTCGCAGCAGGGATACTGCTCAACCCAGGCTATGTATACGATCAGTCCGACAGCCACCATTTGCGCCTATCTTACGCGTATGCAGATGAGGATCAGCTGGAACAGGCTCTGTTTATACTGGCGCGTTTGCTGCAAGAGTAAGTCAAGGGGCATCCAGTTTCGGATGCCCCTTGACTTACCGTGCCTCTGCTTTTGATCAATGATACGGAAACTGTGTAGAGTAACCGCTAAACTGCTGATAAGCCTGCTGCAGCTTTTGCTGCTCGGCTGCTTCCAGCTTGTACCAGCCCTTGCGGAACATCAGCTCGTAGGTTTCCCGGGCACTTTGATGCGTTTCATTCAGGATCTGCAGGAAATCCTGGTGCAGCTGCTGATGGCTCGCTTCCCACGCGGCAATATTTAGGCCGTCCGCCAAATATTTGCACGTAGCAAGACAATCGTTGAGATAGTCCCGGTCATTCATCTGCGGACCTTTTACTTGTGGCAGCTGCCCTGACTGCGGATTGGCGATCTGGTTTTGATTTGGCATCCGGATTCCTCCCTTATTGCATTTGGGGTTGCTGCTGCTGGGATTGGGTCTGTGGAATGGTCGACATGATCGTGGCGTTGTTGTTTTGCAAATGGGTCAGCAATTTTTGGTAGTGCATCTGGTGCATGCGTCCCACTTTGTCCAGGCATTGCTTGGCTTCTGGGTCCGTTGCCATCTGGGCAAAGGCATGCAGCTTTTTAAAGGCATCCAGCTCCCATGACAAGGCGTCCTTTATATAGCTCATGTCCTTTGTCGTAATGACTCGTGGCGGCTCGGGAATCGGAACTTGCTTCAAAGGCGCGGAAGACATGATGGTTTGCATCAGACTTCTCCTTTCATGTGGGGGATACACGTTTAGGATGATCAAGAGTCGCGGAAGTAACCGCTGTGGATTACAGGCAAAAAAAAAGACCCGGCTTTTTTGAGGCCCGATCGAAAGGATTCCTTTTATACACTGGCAAATTCCAGACCCGCAATCTTCAGGTCAATGCTTGCTGGTGCGATGTTGAGGCAGTAGCTGGCCTCATTGTACAAGGCTTGCTGGATGTCTTTGGCTAAAGCGGGGATGTCTGTTCCATAAGAGAGCTTTAGTGAAAGAGTCACTTGCAGGCGAGGCAAATCCTCAAAGGTGTACTCTGTCTTTTGAATGTGGTGGACCTCCTTAAAATACGTGCAGGTGCCTTCGACAATCTTGCGCAGAACCTGTGGGTGAATGACGATGCGACCACCTGTAAAAGGGGGATGCACCACGGTCGTTTCCCCGATGACTTCTTTTTTGGAAGAAAAAATTTGTTGAGCAGAAGCGACAAGACGCTGCAAGAAATCTTTTTCCACCTCAACGCGAGGGATGGGGATCACGTGCTTGCCCATCGTTTCCCGCACGTAACGGGCAGCCTCGATCTCTTGCGGAGGCTTGATGGACTCAATCGGAATATATTCGATGGGCGAAGTCAATTCCAGGGCTTCCACGATGCGTTCAATCATTCGGCGCGAAGTACCGAGGATGAGAATGCGATTGGGAAGGAGCTGCTGAAGCATGCGGCGAACGTCAGTAGCATGCTCCTCGTAATGGAAAATAGCCCGTTTCACTGCCTGGATTTTGGTCTTTTCGTATTTGGCGGAGGTCCCGGCCACCTTGCGACCTTGGTAAATAAGGATTCCGTCGTCAATGATGGCATCGATGTTCATTCGGTGAGCCAGCTCCAGAGCGCTGGAGCTTTTCCCTGTTCCGCTAGTTCCGTACAAGGCGTAGATTTCCATGGGATACCTCCTTCGTAGATGCAGTCCTGTCCTCCTAGTATACATGACGGGCTGGTCTGCAAAAAGCTATCGGTATTCGGCACCCATTTCCCGTGAACGTTCAGAAGCGCGGAGGATGGCGGAAGTAACAGCTTCCTGGAAGCGATACGATTCCAGCACTTCCATTCCAGCTTGGGTCGTCCCGCCAGGACTGGTTACTTTTTTGCGCAGGATAGCGGGATCTTCACGGGTGTCCATCAGCATGTGAGCTGCACCAAGCACCGTTTGCAGCGTCAGCTGACGAGTCATTTCACGATCCAGACCCGCTGTCGCGCCAGCGCCCATCATCGCCTCTACGAGGTAGTAGACATAAGCAGGGCCGCTACCGGATAGTCCTGTGACGATATCCAGCTCTTCTTCTGCGACGGAATAGACGGTACCGATCGCCTCAAAGAGATGGGTGGCGAGCTGAAGCTGTTCTTCTGTGACGGAATGGTTGGCCGCGATCCCCGTTGCAGACAAGCCGACTGCCGAGGAAGTATTGGGCATGGTTCGAATGATTGGGCAGTTGACGCCGAGCCATTCTGCGATCAGGGTGGTGGAGACGCCTGCGATGACGGAGATCACCAATTGACCTTCGTGGACGGCGCCGCGCAGTTCTTTGAGTGCTTCACCCGAATCTTTCGGTTTCATCGCCAGAATCAAGATGTCCGATGCGGAGATGACTTCAAATTTATCATGTGTCGTGTTCACGCCATATGTCCCGGCGAGGTGTTCCAGCCGCTCGGAGTTGCTCCGATTGGTCACATAGATGCGGTCAGAGGAGAGAAGCCCTTTTTTCAAGATACCGGACAGCATGGCCTCCACAATAGAGCCCGCGCCGAGAAAGCCAATCCGTCCTTCAATGGAACATGCTGCTTGTGTATTCATGGTTGATTCCCTCCTGTTGGACTAGCGGATCTGTCCGGTTCCACGTACGACGTATTTATACGAGGTCAAAGCAGGCAGGCCCATAGGACCACGAGCATGCAGCTTCTGGGTGCTGATGCCGATTTCTGCCCCAAACCCAAATTCACCACCATCAGTAAAGCGAGTCGAAGCATTGTGATAGACAGTAGTCGCGTCGACAGCCGCCAAAAAGCGCGACGCCGATTCACTGTCCTCGGTGATGATGGCCTCGGAATGTCCGGTACTGTGGCGGGCGATGTGTTCCAGAGCGTCCGTCAAGCTGCCGACCGTACGCACGGCCATGATGAGAGAAGAGTATTCCGTATCCCAATCCTGTTCGACTGCTTCTTTCAGCTCAGAAGCCAGCTCTGCATGTGCGGCTCTCGTCTGATCGCAGGCACGCAATTCTACGCCAGCTGCGAGCAGCTTTTGGAGCAGCGCCTTTTGCTCGGCAAGGGGCCAATTCCGATGCAGAAGCAGGGTCTCAGCGGCATTGCATACAGCTGGACGAGTCGTTTTGGCGTTGATCACGATCGCTTCTGCCATGTCGTACACAGCGTTGTAATCGACGAAGATGTGGCAGTTGCCGATGCCCGTTTCGAGTACAGGAACGCTGGATTTCTGCAGGACACGCTGGATGAGTCCAGCTCCTCCGCGAGGGATGATGACATCAATCAGACCGGTTGCTGTACACAAGATATCGACGGAAGCATGCTCTTCGTAAGGGAGGTATTGAACCGCCTCGAGGGGCAGATCACTTGCGGCCAAGGCTGTGCGAATACTGGCGGTCAGAGCCAGGTTGCTCTGAACAGCGCTGTAGCTGCCGCGAAGTACAATACTGTTTCCTGTTTTCAAAGCAATGGCAGCTGCATCGATCGTGACATTGGGACGAGCTTCGTAGACCATTCCGATGACGCCGAGAGGAACGCGGATTTGCTCCATGACGAGACCGTTTGGACGGGTCCAGCGATCCATGAGCTGACCGACTGGGTCGTCGAGCTTTATCAGCTGATGCAGCCCGCTGGCCAATTCCCCAATCCGTGCAGGTGTCAGGCGCAGGCGATCGAGGTAAGACTCAGGCTGACCATCGGCCACAGCTTTGGCGATGTCTTTTTCGTTTGCGGTGAGGATAGCGGACTGATCCGCCAGAAGCTGCTCTGCGATCAGGGAGAGAGCGTTGTCTTTTTCTGCGCGGCTCAGCATGGCCATTTGTCGAGAGGCCTGCTTTGCCAGTGATATTTGTTCCAGCACTTTTGTTTTCAAGCTTTCCATGGTTTCCCCAGCTCCTTTATTTTTTTCTTTCTGTATTACGCCTGGATCCAGCCAGGTCTCTCGTGTGTTTTCTTCAGATTGTCTCCGTCCATTGATCGCGGTGGATTACAGTACCGCTGCGTCGCGGTGAGCCAGCAGGCGATAAGTAATCGAGCAGCTCTTCTGCAGCAAAACGGCTGACCCCGCGACCGATTAAGGAACCGTCGCAGTACACCTCGATGACCTCGTTTTGTTCAAAGTCCCCAGCGACATCCCGCACACCGGCTAGGAGCAGGCTGCTTCTTTTTTTCAAAACGGCTTCCGCTGCGCCGCTGTCGATGGTGATTGAACCGCGGATCGGGGAGTGAAGAGCAATCCATTGCTTGCGCGTTGGCAAACCGCTGGCCGCTGGTGCTTCCGGGGAGTAACTGACATAGGTTCCGTTGCCCCCTCCATGGAGTACCTCGAGCAGATCGGAGGGTTGATTCAATTTTCCGATAAAGCTTGGGATCCCCAAGCCTTGTGCAGTCCTTGCGGCGATCAGCTTGGAGCGCATGCCGCCTGTTCCGAGCTGGGAGGCTCCGCCCGCGAGTGCTTCGACTTCCTCTGTCACTTCCGACAGCCAGGAAATGCGTTTGGCATCGGGATTGCATCGCGGATCCTTGTCATACAACCCGTCTGTGTCTGTGAGGATCAGATAGAGGTCGGCGTGAACGAGTCCAGCCACCAATGCGCCTAGCATATCGTTGTCCCCAAAGGTCAGCTCGGCTACGGAAACCGTGTCATTCTCGTTGATGATCGGCAGGATGTTTTTATCCAGCAGAAGCGACAGTGTTTGAAAAGCGTGCTGATAACGCTCGCGATGAGAAAAGTCGCTCCGGGTCAGGAGGATTTGTGCCACGCTGAAGCGGTGAGCAGCAAACATTTGGGTATAGGTTTGCATCAACAGACTTTGCCCGATGGCTGCAGCCGCTTGCTTGGCAGCGAGGGTACGGGGTCGTTGCTGATAGCCGAGACTTTGGTATCCGCTGGCGACAGCGCCCGAAGAGACCAGCACCACTTGATGTCCCGCTTCCCGAAGCGCACTCACAGCCGAAACGAGCAGTGTCATCTTGTTTCGATCGACACCGCCTTCTGTAGCTGCCAGAGAGCTGCTTCCCACTTTTACGACCAACCGCATTTTGCCCTTTTTCATTTCTCGTTCCTCCTGATTCGCAGACATTCATCGTTACAAAATAAAAAAAGCCCTTTCGTCTCTTTGATAAGGACGAAAGGGCATAGACCTCCGCGGTACCACCTTACTTGACGTTACAGGCGTGGATGCAAGCTCCAGCCATTGAACGTCCGGCTTTCTTTCTTTGATAACAGGTGAAAGAAACCTGTCCAGGTCGTCCCTGGATGCTCTGGGGTGGGTTCAAACCGATTCATGCGCGAAACCTCTCAGCCGGTGGATTTCACTCTCTGGACCTGAAGGGCGGTTTTACTGTTCCCCGTCATTGCCGATCACTATGTGCTTATTAATTTAATATTATTCGCTTGTTGCCACGGAAATGTCAAGGGGATTATTGAAATTGTTCACTGCCATATGCACCTGCTCTGGATTTGATCTCGTAGCGCTTTGTTTTCTCGTCGCGAACCAGCTGGTAGCGCAGAATGCGATCCGTCGCAAAGGCGGCAGGAGCCACATCCTCGATCGTGACTCGCAGCACGCCGTTCGTCTTTTCGACCGTCGTATTGCGGACAGAGATCAGGACGGGATAATCGGTTTTCGGGATCGCTACGTAGACTTTGTCTTTGGCGAGCTTGGTGGACATGTTATCATACATCGCTTCCGCAAGCGGCTTGCTCCAGAACTTGGAGAAATAGCCGACGATCTTGTCTTTGCTGTCAAAGCGTTTCGGCAGCTCCCGGTACGTGATGCCGTCTTCGTGGACAGCTTTTCCCTTGGCGTTGTCTGCGGCTGCGTAATAGACTTCCTCAAGTGCATGCTCTGCGCGATTCAAAAAGAGAACGACATCCATTTTGTTGTCACCCAGCTTTTGAATGGCGGATTGCTTGGGGGGCTTGCTCTGTGTTTTTGCCTTTTCCTCTTTGGAAGGCGAGGAGCATCCGACGAGAAGGCAAAGACACGAAAGAAGGTATATCCATTTTTTCCAGCTGTTCATAGGTGCATCCCCTTTTGTAACTGGCTTTTCCTTTAGCGTGCGTGCGATTGCCCAGGGATAGACGTGTAAACATTTTCCGCATCCAATAAGCGAAGCCGCTGCCTGATCGGGACAGGAAAAAAGGAAAGAGGATAGGGGTTGTCTCTGCGTGCGATTATGTCTATCATGAAGAGAGTTGTGCAGACCGAAATAATCGAGGTGGAAATATATGTTTGGATTTGGAAAAAAGGCAAAAAAGCCGGATGGAATTGATATCTTGATCATCAAGGCGGATGAAGCAAAAAACCGCAATATTTACCAGGTTGCATTTCCCAGCATTGTAGCGAACGACGTGCTCTCCATGCTGCAAAAATTGGAAAAATCAAAAGTGAACAAACCGGAGCTGTTGGGAGAGATTGGCGGTTTCCGCATCATTACGCATCTGGAAGCACTGACCAGCTTTGACGTTTTAGACGATGCCGACATTGAAGCACATCCTGTGCAAATCCAAGATTTTGCCAACACGCTGCTTCGTAGATTGGAAGCGTTGGATGAAAATGGAAGCATCGGCGACTCCGACGATCTCGCCTTTATTATGGGGGAGCTGACGATGCTGCGTGATGGCAGCTTTGTCCCGCAAACGTAGGAGAAGAACAGATTTAAGCTGAGCCAAATGAGCTGTCGGGAGATACCGGCGGCTCTTTTTTAACGTATAGGAATTTATAAACGATTACATTTATGAATTCCGGAGCGCATGAAAACTTTCCGCTAAAACGCGGTCGCTCCTCCTTGAACAAGCCTCGATAGAAGTTTTCTTATAACGCCCAGTGGTCCTGCTACCATCGAGCCGCGCGCAACCTTTCCTAGCTTTTGACCGTATAGTTAGAGGAATGCATGGAAGCATAAGGAAAAAGTCGATAAGCAGCCAAAGCTACAAAGGAGGGACAGGATGATTCAACTGCGAGGTGTGACGAAAAGCTACAACGGAACGATCAAAGCGGTCGATCAATTGAATTTGGACGTCCCAAAAGGAGAGATTTTTGGCTTTCTGGGGCCAAATGGAGCTGGAAAAACGACGACAATCAAAATGGTGACGGGGATCATTCGGCCGGATGCCGGTGAGATCACGATCAATGGCAAAAATATCGCGACAGATACCTTGGAGGCCAAACGGCAATTTGGCTATGTGCCCGACAGTCCAGATCTGTTTTTACGGTTAAAAGGGCTGGAGTACCTCAGATTCATGGCGGATATTTACGAAGTGCCGCAGCAGCTCCGAAAAGAACGGATTCAACAGCTGGCCAAGCGCTTTGACATGTCGGATGCGCTAGGTGATACGATCCAAAGCTACTCGCATGGCATGCGGCAAAAAATCATGATCATGGGTGTGCTGGTTCATCATCCGGAGGTCTGGATTTTGGATGAACCGCTGACAGGGCTGGATCCCAAGTCGTCCTTTACGTTAAAAGAAATGATGCGTGAACATGCGGATAGTGGGAGAACGGTCTTCTTTTCTACGCACGTTTTGGAGGTAGCGGAGAAGCTGTGCGACCGGGTCGCCATTATCAACAAAGGGAAGATTTTGTTCTGTGGAACGTTTCCAGAAATGCAGCAACATTTTCAGTCCAATCATTCTTTGGAAAGCTTGTTCCTGGAGTTGACCAAACATGAATAAAGTTCTGCTTCTCACCAAAATCATGCTGAAAAACGCGGGTTCCTCTTTGGGGTCCAAAAAGGGAAGCGGATGGAAGACCCTCCTGATCCTTCTGGCGATCGGGGTCGGCCTGATTCCGTTAATGGCGGCTTTGGTCGTCTTTGTAGCAGGTCTGTATGATGGATTGGCGCAGATCGGCCAGGAGGGGGCATTGCTCGGACTCGGCATAGCGGGCACCTCGCTTGCCATATTTCTGCTGGGCATTGTTTATGTCTTGAGCGTCTTTTACTTTTCACAGGATGTGGAGCATTTTCTACCAATGCCGATAGCTCCTGGAGAAATTCTCGGTGCGAAGTTTCTGGTCGCCCTCCTTTACGAGTATTTGACAGCGCTCACGATGATCGCACCTATCTTCATCACCTATGGAGTAAAAAGCGGCGGAGGCTTTCTCTACTATCTTTTCGCGCTGCTCGTATTCGTGGCGCTGCCAGTCATTCCGCTCACGCTTGCCATTTTGCTTGTCATGGTATTCATGCGCTATACGAATATCGGCAAATACAAGGATCGTTTTCGTTTGCTGGGCGGGCTCATCGCCATAGCGGGGGGACTCGGGTTTCAGGCTTTCGTTCAGCGTCAGACCAGTGGCACAGATAGCAGCGTCGAGCAGCTCCAGCAAATGATCGCAGCGGGAGAGCAAGGTCTATTGGGGATCGTGACAAAGCTTTTTCCAGCTAGCAAGCTGGGGGCACTCGCTATTCTGGAGAGCAGCACCTGGAGCGGCTTCGCTAATCTTCTCGGCTTTTTCGCCATAGCCGTCGCTGGACTGCTCTTGTTTTTATGGGTGGGAAATCGCCTGTATTTCTCGGGTGTGATGGGTATCAGCGAGTCAAGGGCAAAACGCAAGAAAATCGATGAAGCGGCGTTTCAAAAAGGGATCAGACCTAGATCGATGTGGCTGGCGTATGCGGATAAAGAATGGAAAGTTCTCTGGCGGACACCCGCATTTTTCATGAACTGTGCGCTGTCCAGCATTTTCTTTCCGCTATTCGGTTTAGTCCCTTTGCTCAGCCGTCAAGACAGTGCGGAACTTCTGGCATCACTGAGTGGTTGGCTGCAAGGCGGGCATATGGGGGGAATCAGCTTGGTCGTCGCTTTTTCGGCCTTTGTCGTAATGGCCAGCACGAATAGCACCTCGATCACGGCTATCACGCGGGAAGGGCAAGGCATCTTTCTGAGCAAAACCTTGCCGATTCCAGCCGGGCAGCTGCTCGTAGCCAAACTGATTCCGGGAACGCTGCTCAGTGTGATTAGCATGGCGCTCCTGGTGGCAGAGGCGGCGTGGTTTATCCAGCTGCCTTCGCTTTTTATCATTCTGGCTGTGGTCGTAGGTATTCCCGGTATCCTGTTTGTCAACTTGCTAGGGCTGATCCTCGATTTGCAAATGCCCAAGCTGGAGTGGGGCTCTGAGCAGGAAGCGGTCAAGCAAAACCTAAATCCGCTATTCTCCATGCTGATGGGGATGGTGACTGCAGCGCTTTGCATCGTGCTGGCCTTTTCGCTAGAAGCGTCCTTGCTTCAAATGGGCGTGGGACTTTTCGTCCTTTTCGTGCTGGCGGATCTCTTTCTGTTCCGGCTTTTGCTGAGAAAGGGTCCATCCTGGCTGGAAAAAATGGAGGGGTAAAAAAGACAGGTAGCTTGTAAGAAGCCGCTCTTCGCAACGAAGGGCGGTTTTTTGTACAGTAAGAATTTATAAGATTCTCAGCCAGTATAAGTGCAACTATGGCTCCACCGCAAAGCTTGGCGGAGCCAAGTTTTCTAATTTGCGAAAGGCTAAAACACAGGCTCTTTCCTTCCGATACAAAATAGGGGTGCAGGGTGAAAAAGGATCTGTGAAGAAAGAAATTAAGGATGGATTTGGAAGTTCATATTTGGCAGAATGAAGTGAATAGACTAAAAGGGAGCCAAATAAGAGGTCACTAGGGGAAGGAGTTAACCGCGGATATGAGAAAACATATCGTCATTGGAATTCTCATGGTTGTGCTACTGGCACAGAGTATGTTTGTAGGCAATGCGTCAGCGGCAACGGTGTTCACCGACATCAACGGCCACTGGGCGAAATCGTCTATCCAGGAGTTAGCGAGCATAGGCATCGTGAAAGGGAACGCGAAGCAGCTGTTTTACCCCAATAGCCCCATCTCACGTGGCGAGGCTATCGCGATGATGAATCGGGTTTACGAGTATGTCTACGGCCCGATCGCAAAGCCGGCTCGCAAACCCAACATCGATTACCGGTATCATCCGCGCTGGGAAATCGAGCAGCTGCTGACCAACATGAGTGCACAGCTGCAGATTGAGAGGGGAATAACCGGCGATTACGATCCAGGAGACAGAATGCTGTATTATCTGTACCTCTCCTCTCAGGGACAGCTGATCAAAAAGCCGGAGAAGCAAAACCAGGATTGGTGGCTCTCTGCTTCCGCACTCCAGCAGCCAATGTCTCGGGAAGAAGCGAGCGTCATTCTCTTCCACATGCTTACACCGCAAATTTACCGGTCTGCCAACATCCGTCCACAGGATGCAGCTTCATTCTTCACCAGCTACTATGAATGGAAGCAGGACAGCTACTACCGGGATACATACTCACCTTATGCCACAGCGATTCGCGGCTTCAACCTGTTCGCGTCACAGTCGGCATTCCAGCCTGAGAAAGCCCTGACGCGCGCAGAGTATGCGGTCGTCATGAAGCGCCTGCTCGACTATTACAAAACGCAGGCACTGCTTCAATTTGAGGCAAAAGGCAACCCGCAGCAGAAAGTGGCGACAACCTTCTTGCGGGCAGCAAATCTCGCCTTTGAAACCAAAAATCAAGCCAAACTGCTCAAATTCTACACGCCTGCCGCACTCACTAGCATGGGTAAGCTGCAGCGAGTACCTGCGATCGAAGAGCTCGTCAATGTGTCCGTCAAGTCTGATGATACGGACGCAAGAAAGCTTTGGCTAACAGCAGAGTATAAATACGGCTTGAACGGAAGCTATCAGGTCGAGTATCGACTGGATCCGGATCCGACGAGTACGTACGGTAGAAAAATAGCAGCAGTTGGAGCTGTTCAAAAGTAACGAGGGAGGGCATCCGCCAAGCGGGTGTCCTTTTTTCCGCGTCCACATAATTGCAAATGACAGAATTTTCGATTACAATAAAAATGAACCCCCACTGAATGAGCATTCATTCAATTGAATACATGAGACTCTGCTGACAGGAATATCTATGGAAAGGGAGAAGTTATAAGAATACTCTGCCTGTCTGAAAATTGGGTATATGCAGAAGCACTATTTTTTGTATGGAGGAGGATATGGAGATGGAACGCAAAATTCGCAAGGCGGCCGTTTTGGGTTCTGGCGTGATGGGAGCAGGCATTGCAGCGCACCTAGCCAACGTCGGGATTCCTACTTATTTGCTGGACATCGTACCGCGTGAATTGACGGCTGATGAGAGTAAAAAGGGGCTGGCACTGACAGACCCGGTTGTGAAAAACCGCATCGCCCAATCTGGCAAGGATCGGCTTTTGAAGGATAAACCGACCCCGTTCTACGATAAAAAGAGTCTCGATCTGATTACAGTAGGAAACTTCGAAGACCATTTGCCGCTCTTAGCCGAGGTGGATTGGATCATTGAAGTCGTGGTAGAAAACCTGGAAGTGAAGAAAAGTGTGTTCGCTCAGGTGGAAGCCCATCGAAAGCCAGGCACGATTATCACCTCCAATACGTCTGGAGTCTCCATCAATGAGATGGCAGCAGGCAGATCGGACGATTTTCGCAAGCACTTTTGCGGTACCCATTTCTTCAATCCGCCGCGTTATCTGAAGCTTTTGGAAATTATCCCGGGCGATGAGACAGACCCAGCCGTTGTGGATTTCCTGATGAGCTTTGGTGAGCGCGTTCTCGGAAAAGGGACCGTACTGTGTAAAGATACCCCCAATTTCATCGCCAATCGCATCGGTACATACGGGCTTCAAGTCTCGATTCACGAGCTCGTTCGCCTGGGGTTGGGCGTTGATGAGGTGGATGCTCTCACCGGCCCTGTGATTGGACGTCCGAAGAGCGCGACCTTCCGTACCTTGGATGTCGTCGGACTCGACACCTATGTGCATGTGGCAAACAATGTGAAGAACAAAAGCAGCGACGAGCAAGAAAGGGCAGTATTTGAAGTACCGCCGTTCGTCTTGCAAATGGTGGAGAAGCGCTGGATCGGTCAAAAAGCGGGCCAAGGCTTTTTCAAGCAAGTCAAGTCTGCGCAGGGCAAAGAAATTCAGGCGCTGGACATCCAAACGCTGGAGTATCGGCCCAGTGTCAAGCCGAAGTTCCCATCCCTCGATGCGGCGAAAACAGCCAAATCGCTGCCGGATAAGCTGAAGACGCTGGCGTACGGCAAGGACAAAGGCAGTGAATTCGTCTGGAACGTATTCAAAAAGGTCTTGCTGTACTCCGCAGAAAAAGCACATGAAATCGCAGATGACATCGTGGCAGTCGACCAAGCGATGAAATGGGGTTTTGGCTGGGAGTTGGGTCCGTTTGAAACGTGGGATGCGATCGGGGTAGAGAAATCGGTCGCCCGCATGAGAGAAGAAGGCGAGCAGATTCCGGCTCTCGTAGAAGAGCTGCTTGCGAGCGGCAAAACTTCCTTCTATCAAAAGAACGAGGGACGACTGGCAGCGTTCTTTGTTGGAGGCGTTTACAAAGATATCCCGCAGAAAAAAGAAGTCATTGACCTCGCGGCGCTGAAGGAGCAGGGCAAGCTCATTCGGAAAAATGCCGGGGCTGCGCTGGTGGATTTGGGAGACGGCGTGGCTTGCCTGGAATTCACCTCTCCGAACAATGCGCTTGGCATGGATGTTTTGCAAATGGCACATATCGCAGCAGAAGAAGTGCAGAAAAACTTCCTCGGCCTCGTCATCGCGAACCAAGGGAAAAACTTCTGCGTCGGGATGAATCTGGCGATGGCTCTGATGGAAGCACAGGACGAAAACTGGCTGGAGCTTGATATGCTGGTAACCAATTTCCACAAGGCAGCTCGCTCTCTGCGCTACATGCACCGTCCTGTAGTAGCCGCTCCCTATGCGATGACCTTGGGCGGCGGTGTAGAAGTGGTCTATCTGGCAGACAGAGTGCAGGCATCTGCGGAGACCTACCTCGGTTTGGTAGAGGTAGGAGTAGGGCTCTTGCCAGGAGGTGGCGGAACGAAGGAGATGCTGTTCCGCGCCATGGAAAACGTACCAGAGGGTGGCAGCATAGCAGTGGATTCTTTCCCGTTTGTCGCAAAAGCATTTGAAACCATTGCGATGGCAAAAGTATCGACCAGCGGCCAGGATGCGATCAACCTGGGCTATTTGCGACCAACGGATCGAATCAGCATCAATCCGGATCATCTGCTGTACGACGCCAAGCAGCTCGTGCTCGAGATGGATCGCGAAGGCTATACACCACCATCCCCACGCAAGATTCGCGTCATCGGGGAAACGGGCTACGCGACCCTTCGTCAGAACATTTACGCCATGAAAAAGAGTGGATATCTGTCCGACCACGATGAGTTGATCCTGAGCAAGATCGCGTATGTCATGTCTGGAGGCAGCTTGCCTGCGGGTACAGAAGTGACGGAGGACTATATTTTGGGGCTGGAAAAGCAGGCGTTTTTGGAATTGATCAAAACGCAAAAATCCCAGCAGCGGATGCAGCACATGCTGACCAAAAACAAACCTTTGCGCAACTAATCCCGGATAGGGCAGGTAGTTTGATAAGGCTGAAGGAGGCAAAATACGATGCGAGAAGCAGTGATCGTTGCAGGTGCCCGCACTGCCATTGGCAGAGCAAAGCGGGGCAGCTTAAAGGACGTACATCCGGTAGATATGGGGGGAGCGGTCGTCAGCGACTTGCTGCGCCGCGTTCCCCAGGTGAAGGCGGAGGATATCGAGGACGTCATCATGGGAACGGCTACACCGGAAGCAGAGCTAGGCATGAATATGGCGCGTCTCGTCAGTCTACGCGCAGGTCTGCCGACAAGTGTACCGGGTATTACCATCAACCGGTTTTGCTCATCCGGGTTGCAAAGTATTGCCTATGCCGCCCAGCAGATCATTTCCGGCGGTGCAGATATACTGGTGGCTGGTGGGATCGAAAGCATGAGTCTGATCCCGATGGTCGGGCACAAGGTCGCGCTCAATCCTACGTTGGTGGAGATGATGCCGGAAGCATACATGGGTATGGGCCATACGGCTGAGGAAGTAGCCAAACGGTACAACGTAACCAGAGAAGATCAGGATGCTTTTTCGGTGGTCAGCCATCAGCGAGCAGCGGCGGCGATTGCTTCTGGCAAGTTCCAGGAGGAGATCGTCCCGCTTACCGTTAAGCAGCATTCCTTTGATGCAGCAGGCAACCTGCAAATAAAAGAAAGCGTATTTCAGATCGACGAAGGTCCTCGCCCGGATACGTCCGTGGAAGCGCTGGCGAAGCTGAAGCCAGTGTTTCACGTCCAAGGGTCCGTAACGGCAGGAAACTCTTCGCAAACGAGTGACGGAGCTGCCGCGGTGCTGGTCATGTCCGCCGAGAAGGCTGAAGAGCTGGGAGCTTCGCCGATTGCCAAGTTCCGCTCCTTCACAGTAGGGGGAGTGGACCCTGACGTGATGGGAATTGGCCCGATCGTGGCGATCCCGAAAGCCCTGAAAATGGCTGGCCTCCGCCTCGAGGATATTGATCTCTTTGAACTGAACGAAGCGTTTGCTTCTCAGGCTGTAGCAGTCATTCGCGAGCTGGGGCTGGATCCGGAGAAGGTCAATGTCAATGGAGGAGCAATCGCTCTGGGTCATCCGATGGGGTGCACGGGAACGAAGCTGACGATCTCCATCTTGAACGAACTGAAGCGTCGGGGCGGCAAATACGGTGTCGTCACCATGTGTGTCGGCGGCGGTATGGGTGCGGCAGGCGTTTTCGAAATGCTGTAAATGATTCAATTACCCTAACATTTCATAAAGGAGCGGTCTTTGCAAATGGCAGATACAAAAGAATTGATCCGTGGTGGAAGCTTTCTGATTGATGCAGGTTCGGCAGATGATGTGTTTGTTCCAGAAGAGTATACCGAAGAGCAAAAGATGATCGCCAAGACGACTGAGGACTTCATCCACAACGAAGTGCGCCCGCATCTGGAAGAGCTGGAGAACCACCATTTTGATATCTCTGTACGTCTGTTGAAGGAAGCAGGAGAGCTGGGACTTTTAGCGGGCGATGTGCCTGAGAAATACGAGGGGCTCGGACTGGATAAGGTGAGCACCGCATTGGTGACGGAGAAGTTCGCGCTGGCTCGTGGATTTGCACTCAGCTATGGGGCGCACGTCGGAATTGGTTCTTTGCCGATCGTTTACTTCGGGAATGACGATCAAAAGCGGCGCTATCTGCCAGACCTCGCTTCTGGTGCTCGCATCGCTGCGTATTGCCTGACAGAGCCAGGCTCCGGCTCGGACGCTCTGGGGGCAAAAACGACGGCGACTCTGTCGGCTGACGGCACGCATTACCTTCTCAACGGTGAGAAGCAGTGGATTACGAATGCAGGCTTCGCGGACGTGTTCATCGTGTATGCGAAAGTCGATGGGGAGAAATTTACTGCCTTTATCGTAGAGCGGACATTCCCGGGTGTTTCCTTTGGTGCCGAAGAAAAGAAAATGGGAATCAAGAGCTCCTCGACCCGCACGGTTATTTTGCAAGACGTAGCCGTTCCAGTGGAAAACGTGCTGGGTGAAGTAGGCAGAGGTCATGTCATCGCTTTTAACATCTTGAACGTAGGACGCTACAAGCTGGCGGTCGGTGCAGTTGGTTCGGCGAAGCATGCTTTGAGCATCGCGACGAGCTATGCAAAAGATCGCAAGCAGTTCAAGACTCCGATCGCCAACTTTACCTTGATCAAAAACAAGCTGGCGAACATGGCGCTGAAAACCTATGCGGCGGAAAGCTCCGTATACCGCACTGTAGGGATGTTCGACACCGCTTTGAGCCGGTTGGGGGAAAAGGTAGACGAAGGCCAGGAAGTAGCGAAGGCGATCGCTGATTATGCGATTGAGTGCTCTATCAACAAAGTGTTCGCTACAGAGGTGCTGGACTACTGCGTGGATGAGGGCGTCCAGATCCACGGTGGATACGGCTTCATGTCCGAGTATGAAATTGAAAACATGTATCGCGATTCCCGGATTAACCGCATTTTCGAAGGAACCAATGAAATCAACCGCCTGCTGATCCCAGATACGCTGGTGAAAAAGGCGATGAAGGGCGAGCTGCCACTGCTGCAAGCGGCGGCGACTCTGCAGCAGGAGCTGATGAGCTATTATCCGCAGGAAATCGAGGATGCGCCATTGGCTGCCGAGAAGCACCTGCTCGATATGACGCGCAAAATCATCCTGATGGTGGCAGGCTCTGCGCTGATGAAGTACCAGCAAGCGATCTCCAAAGAGCAGGAGCTGCTGGCATTCGCGGCAGACATGCTGATCGAGCTGTACGCAATGGACAGCGTCGTGAAGCGTACGGAAAAAGCAATTGCAGCGGGCGGGCTGGAAAACGAACAGCAAAAGCTGGATCTGACTGTCGGGTATGTACAGGAGGCGTTTGATCGCGTAGAGGCTTGGGCAAAAGAAGCACTTGCCGCTATGGAAGAAGGAGACGACCTGCGTCTGCGACTGTCTATTTTGAAAAAGCTGACACGACGCACGCCAGTCAATACTGTACATCTGAAACGGGCGATTGCGGACCGCGTCATTGAAGCGGGCGGTTACGTCCTGTAGGCAGATGTAGTTGTGCAAAAGGAGCGGGGGACTATTCCCTCGCTCCTTCTTTAATTATTTTTGTTTGCGCTTTTGCTTGACCTTAGCCAGGCCGCCATTTTCGATCGAGACGTTGACGATCACTGATTCCAGGGATGCGGGCGTGAGTGGCAGGCGGTCTTGAACGGCGTATCGCTTCCATACCTGTGGATTCTTCCGGTAGAGGGTATGACCGAGCTGCAGCGTGTCGATGTTTTGCTTCAGCCCTTTCTCAAAAAGGCTTTTGATGTCCGTCGCGATCGTTTTTTCCACTTCTCTAGCGATTTCTTCCACAGGTCCGGTTTGGCCGAAATGTCCCCTGGATCGGTTAATTGCGAGTAGAGGACGGAAATGTGAAAAAGCGGTTTGGCATGGAAAAGCTCAACCATCGCTTCGTGTGTAGAGTAGGCCCACAGGGTGTAGCGAAACTCGTAGTAGCGGTCCATTTCATCCAAGACTTGATCCACCAGACCATGGCGGATCGCCTCCTCCGTAAACACGAGTGCCCTCATATGGCTCCAGGTCAAGCGTTGCTGGGAGGAGGGGTAAATCTGAAATACGGCAGTCAAAAAATTCTCTCCCTCTCCCTTTACGGTAGCCACTGTTTCCGGTGTTTGCTGCCCGCCTGCCTCCATTTTGGCGATATTGGTAAAGCTGAGGATTTGGGCGTGGACGATGACTTTGTTGTTTACATAGTCCACGCCGAGCGCATTGATGTAATTCATCGTCTCGATTTCCCGCGCATTCCAGCAGCCGCCCATAAGAAACGATGATAGCAATAGGACAATGACCAGGCGCAGGGGAAGCATGCCTATTCCTGCACCTCGTTTCGAGCAGGATCATCCAGCATTTGGGGGCGGCTTTCTACCTTGCGCCAAGGCGTACGAAATAGCATCCGAAGCAGGTCGGACCAGTAGGTTGGGGTGATCGGGCTCAAATAATACAAGCCAAAGGAACGCTTGTTCACGAAGTACAGAACAGTCCCCAAAAGAGCCATCATGTAGCCAAACATGCCGAGCAGCGAACAAATAAGGAGGATGATGATCCGCAAGATGCTGATCGTACCAACGACATGCTGGTTCGTCAGGGTAAAAGTAGCCATGACGGAGAGAGCGACGATCACGAGGCTTCCCGATGAGGTCAGTCCTGCAGAAATCGCTGCCTGACCGACAATGAGTCCGCCGACTACAGAGAGTGTTTGCCCGATCGCAAGCGGCAGGCGCAGCCCGGCTTCTTTAAACAGATCAAACAAGAGCACCATCAGCAGAACCTCCAGAGCAGCTGGCAGCGGAACGCCTTGGCGCGACATGATGATCGTCGCGATGAGCGTATACGGGAGCTGGTCGTGGTGGTAGTAACGAGCGCTACCCAGAAGCCAGGCAAGAACAAGGCCATGACTACGCTCACCATGCGAATGATACGAACAAACACGACCGTAAATACGGAGGTATTCGTGTCCTCTGCGGCGTTCAGCAGCATAGAGAAGTTGACGGGCCCGACCAGGGCGGTGGGAGAGCCGTCGATTAACACGGCAAACCGACCTTTGAGCAGAGCCGTGCATACGTAATCCGGTCTGCCTGTGTACTGGTATTCAGGGAGCAGTGTAAACGGGGTGCTTGATAGCTGTTCCTCCGCTTGAAGCCCGCTGATAATTCCTTTGCTGTGCAGCGAATCAATCTTGTCTTTGATTTCCTCCAAGAGCAGCGGGTCGATTTGATCCTTGAGATATAAAAGTCCGACACAAGTATGTGTATGGGTACCGATGATATACGGCACATATTTTAGCTGATACGTCTTCAAACGCTTGCGAATCAAAGCGAGATTGGTGCTGACTTCTTCCGTAAAGCCGTCGCGCGGACCGCGTATGGATACGTCGGAATTCGGTTCCTCAGGCTCGCGTTTGGGGGCACTGCCAGTCTCAATATAGTAGACAGCTTGGAGATTCTCAAAGAACAAAAGCAAATTTGGAGAGCTCGTCTATTTCCGTGGGATCCTTTGACCCCGAAACTGCTGGAGAGACCCCTTTCACCTTTTGAAATCTAGGATTCTTCATGATGTTTCCTCCTGTGAGCGAGGGCTGTCAGAAAAGCGAGCACGATGGAAAGAAACAAAGCGATCATGAATAAAGTGGGCAGAAAATAAGAAGAAAGCAGACGATAAAAAAGGATGTCACTCAACGGGAGCACAGTAATGACCGTAGAGAGGCTGAACAGGCCGAAGAGCCACCATTTGCGTCGTGGACCCTGGGGTATCATGAGCAATTCGACAATCAGGTAGTGAAAGAGCGATACACGAATAAACGCACCGCTGAACCACTGGAAAATACTGAGGAAATCCTAATGCTCGATATACAGTCCGATATTGACCAGTCGCCACTCTTCGTATGCGGGATAGCGCAATTTCGCAGCTTCCATAGGTCCGAACTCCACAACGGCGCCAATGGTAGCCCCAGTGTTAGCCCGATCATCGTAACTCCGAGCAGAATGATCTGCAGATAAGAAATTTTCGTCTTCAAATGGTGCTGCAGAAGAAGGAATAAAATCAGTTCAGCAAAGCCGCCTCCCGCGTAGAGCATGCCTTGTGACACCGGAGAGAAGCCATTTTCCATGATCGGCAAAAGGAAGCTGTAATCTTTGTGCTGGAAATTGGTGGTCATGACGAAAAAGCCCAAAACGACCACTACCGGCAGAAGGATGCTGGACATCATGGCAATGGACCGAATGTCCAGCAAGGCGTTCACTAGACAGAGGCTCGCAAAAATAATGGAGTGGACAAAAATGGGTGTCTCCGGAGCAAACGACAGGCTAATCCACGTTACCGTATCCTCCATCGTCACGGTGGCATTCAAAAAGCAATAGAGCGAGAGCAGAAGAGCAATCGGCACGTACACGACGGATCCAAATCGGTCCTTTATCCAACGTAGAAGGTGATCCTTCTGCGTTTTTTGATAGACAAAATAGAGGATTCCGATCCAGAGCAGATAAAGCGCACCTGACAGAAGGACAGAAATCCACGCGTCCCTTTTGGCTACATCTAGCATCATAGGGATGACGATGAAATGATTCATAAGACCGTTTGAGAGCATGAGGATGACGACCACTTGTGCGAAAGAAAAACCGTTTTTCATAATTCTCCTAGGTACCTGTTCATTTCCCTGACAGTATTTGCTTTGTCAAGAAAACTATGCAATATCTGCTGGAGGAGAGCACAGGCGGAATGCATATTATTGGGAAAAAACACCCACGATAACGAGAGCAAATCCAAATATCGCGAGGATCGTGGATACATGAGTCTGAAAGGATGGCTGGGCAGGAAACGGGCATTGGCTATGTTGGGAAAACGTCCAATCACGGGCTCCATCCAACCGATCTCTGACCGATTGGATGAGAATATTGCCATGCTCCAAACGATTTTTACGTTGACTCCAGATTTGATCATACGCACATTTGAGAGTAATTTCGCCGAGGGGCGAGTGGCGCTAGTATACTTGTCAGGTCTAGTCGACAAAAATTCCATCAACAATAACATGCTTCGCCCTCTACTGAATCCGACGTCAAACGCAGATACGAGCATTGTAGATTTACTTTCCGTAGGTGCGATATCAAATGCCTACGATATGGAAACAGTGGAAGCTGAGATTTTGCAGGGGAGCAGCGTTCTGCTGATCGAGGGGCGGACCGAAGCCTGTGTGGTAGAGACGCATGGTTGGCCACAGCGGGCAGTAGAAGACCCGCAGATGGAGGCGTCGCTAAAAGGGGCACACCAAGGTTTTGTTGAGACGGACATACAAAATATCGCCCTGATACGACGCTATCTCCCGAATCGGGAGCTGAAGATCAAGCAGCTCCGCGTGGGGGAGCGGGGGAAAACGAAGTTATCTATCATGTACATGGAAGACATCGCCAGCCCGGATGTTCTGAAGGAAATGGAGGATCGTATCAAGCTGCTGAACATCGATGCAGTCATCAATACAGGAGAACTGGCAGAGTTGATTGAGGACAACCCTTTTTCTCCTTTTCCGCAGCTTGTTACCACAGAGAGACCAGACTCCGTGGCGTCCCATTTGCTGCAAGGGCGAATTGCCGTTGTCGTAGACCGTTCTCCGAGTGTTTTAGTTGGTCCCGCCACTTTTGCCTCGTTTTTTCAAACGGTGGACGATTACAGTACAAGATGGCCAGTGGCAACCTTTATACGCTTGCTGCGGTATTTGGCCTTTCTGGTTGCTACTTTCTTGCCTGCTGTTTATATCGCTCTTGTTTCGTTCAACTACGAGGTCATACCTATTGATTTGATTTTGTCTGTGGGAGAGTCTAGAGAGCGTGTGCCTTTTCCGCCACTATTGGAGGCGATGCTGATGGAGCTGACGCTGGAAATGCTCAGAGAAGCGGGAGTACGGCTGCCGGCACCCATTGGCCAGACAGTCGGAATTGTCGGCGGTATCGTCATTGGTCAAGCAGTCGTTCAAGCAGGGGTCGTCAGCAATATCATGGTGATCGTTGTGGCGTTTACTGCGATCGCCTCGTTTATCATCCCGAACTATGATATGGCATCGGCATTGCGCTTGCTTCGCTTCGTGATGATGGGGCTGGCGGGTATGTTTGGGATTGTAGGAATTGTGATCGGCTTGATGACGATGATGGGACATATGATTTCACTGGAGTCTTTGGGTGTTCCTTATGGTAGTCCCCTGGCACCCACTCGTTACTCCGATTGGAAGGATCTGTTTGTCAGAGTGCCGCTTTGGAATATGAAAAACAGGCCGGTTAGCGCCAGAGCTCGCCAATTGAAGCGGCAGGGAGAGAATCGTCCCGAGGGGGATGGTAAATGAAAAAGTATGCGTATAACGAAATCACCGTCATGCAGTATATCTTTTTGATACATGGGGCGCAGGTAGGAATCGGAGTTTTAACTCTGCCGAGGGATCTAGCGAATATCGTCGGAACCGATGGGTGGATGTCTATCATACTTGGCTGGGCTGTGTCCGTGATGGTCAGTTTAATCCTGACCAAAGCGATGAGCAGATATCCGGAAATGACGATTATCGAGATTCTACAGCTGCTGTTAGGGAAATGGCTGGGAAAAGCAGTAGTCTTTTTGATCGTCCTGTACTGTATTCTCGCCTCTATGACTGTTTTTACTTATGCCGTCGCTCTGATTAATAATTGGCTGCTTCCTCAGACCCCAGCGTATATTGTGGTGCTGCTGTTCATTATACCGGCGCATCAAGTGATTCAAAGCGGCGTGCGCGTGCTTGGACGTTACTCCGAATTAGTCTTTTACTTTACTTTGTGGATGCCGCTTGTCCTATTGACGATGTGGAGAAATATGCACTGGCTCCACTTGCTGCCCGTTTTGAGAGAGGGCTGGGCACCCATTTTTCAAGGGGTCCCATCAACGATCCTGTCTTTTGTCGGCTTTGAGCTGTCTTTCTTTTTGTATCCTTTTTTGCAAAAAAAGCAGTATGCTGCCCTGGGGATCGTGACGGCAAATACTTTGTCCATGCTGGTGTATTTGTCAGTAACCCTCTTTTGCTTCGGGTTTTACAGCCCTGATGAAATCACTCAGTTCACCTGGCCTACTCTCGGTTTATGGAAGATCGTTGAATTTCGATTCCTCGAGCGGGTCGATATCCTTTTCTTAGCATCGTACATGTTTATCCTATCCACGACGGGTTTGCCGTACATGCTGTTCACTGTGTTTACCACCTCACAATTACTAGGAAAACAAGACCACAGAAAGCATCTCTATATCTTTTTGTTCCTCATCATCGTAGTTAGCTTTATTTATATGCCATCGTTCAGTGATATGCAGAAGCTGGTTAAGCTGTGGGGCAAGGTCGGCTTGGTGGTCGCGTATGCCTTCCCGGTAGTTCTAGCGGCTGCCGTGATGTTTATACGAAAAAAGCCTAAGGAGCAGGAAGCATGAGGAAGGTCCTGAACATTGGATTGGCGCTCTTTCTGTTACTTTCCTTGCCAGGATGTATGGATCGAATTGATCTGGAGGATGCTACGCTGACTTTGATGATTGGTTTGGATGTGAATGAAAAGAACGAGCTATTGTTTTACGCCTCCAGTCCGGTTTTCAGCAGGGAGGCACAGGTGAAGTCGGAAGAAAACGGTGTCAAAGCCCACTCGTTAAGGGAATCTCGGCAGCGGTTTGACGAAATGGTTTCCGGGGTGACCCTCTCGGGAAAAGTACAGTTGTTTGTCGTTGGCAGACGCCTTTTGCAAACGACGGATTGGTTTCAGCTCATGGATGTGGTCTATCGAGATGCTCGATTTAGTGTAAATGCCCGAATGATTGCCTATGACGGACCCGTACATGAACTGTTTCACATGCAGACAAAAGCGAAACCGCGAGTCGCTCTGCATTTGTTAAAGCTGGTAGATACCGCCAACCGCAGGAATATTACGGTGAAAACAAGTGTGCAGGAGCTTCATCGCCAAATTTACGAAAAAGGACTCACTCCAAGCATTACAAAGCTGAACAAGGTAAAAGAGGTACAGGTGGAAGGAACGGCATTATTGACGGAGAAAGGGGGATTTGCCACCGCTTTAACGGGCAGGGAGACTGCTTTTCTGCAGATGCTCCTGCAAGGGAAGAGAGGTGAAATCTCGATTAGCCTTCCTTATCCAGATTCTGATGGAGCAGAGAAGACCATTCAAAGACGCATCAGCTTCTTCGTCAAAGGATTATCGAAGAAGGTCAAAACCAGCTTTGTAGATGGCAGATTCCATTTTAATGTGGATATGAAATTAAGAGTATCGATCTCTGAGCGGATTTTCCCTTTTGATATGGACGAGGATTATAAAAAGATGGGAACAGTGTTGGAAAAAGAAATTCAGGCAGAGTATCAGGATCTGCTCCTCAAGTGTCAGAAACTGAAAATTGACCCCTTCGGCTTTGGACTGCATGCCCGCGCCTATGAGTATGACGAGTGGAAAAAAGTCCAGAATGAATGGACGCAGGCTTTTTCCCAGGCCAAGGTCAACATTGTCACGCACGTAGATATCAAAGGTAATGGAAACATCAAATAAGCATGAAAAAATCACCCCGGTCAAATGACAACGGGGTGATTTCCCTTTTTCTTAATAGATCGCTTCCCAGCCAGCTGGAGTCACGAACAGGCGGATGGCCTTGATTTTGCGATCGTCCATCAGGGTGAAGTAGTGACGGAAGTTTGGCGGAACGGAGATGAGATCACCTGGCGAAAGCTCAACGTCGAAGTATCGTCCGTCCTTCCCTTTGATCGCGAAGATGCCGTGACCGTCTACGCAGAAGCGGCACTCGTCGTCCGTATGATGGTGCTCGCCTTTAAATTTGACCAGAAGCTCGTCGAGATTAGGGGTCAAATCAGACAGGACGATGATGTCAGCAGTCAGGTAGCCGCGGCGCTCGCTGATTGCGTCGATCTGCGGCTTGAAGGTATCGAGGATTTCCTGTTTCTCCTCGTCAGTCGGGCTGTAGTTGTCGCGGTGCTTCGGATCCAGATTATCCAGTGCCCATTTTTCATAGATGATTTCTTGCGTATTCAGGAAGGAGATGACTTCCTCTGGAGCGCTGATGCGATCGTTGTTGTCGTGGAAACGAATTTGTGCCATTTTTAATTCCTCCTTAATTGTTGGGGGTATGGGACACGACTGCTTGTCGCAGCTGCAGCAAGCGGGCGTGGTACTCAAACAAGAATTCAAAGGCTTCCAGATGGCGTTTGGCTTCAAAGTCATTGCCGCCCCATGCGTATATGCCATGGTTGCGAATCAGGACGCCGGGTACATCAGGAGTGATGACCTTCTCGATAGCAGCAGCAAGGGTCGGAATATCAGCAAAGTTCTCAACAATCGGAACGGTGATGCTCGCATTTTCCGCCCAGATGCCGAGACCTTTGATCAGCTCCTGGCCCTGGATGGAGAAAGCACGCTGTCCAAAGTACAGCTCGGAAATCAGGTTGTTCCACACCGTATGAACGTGGAAGCAGGCACCTGCCTGTGGAAACTTCTTGTACACAACCGCGTGGATCAATGTCTCAGCGGAAGGCTTGAGTGAGGTCTCATCGACTGGTCGGGAATCGCTGTCCACGATCAAGTAGTCTTCCGGGGAGAGCTTGGTTTTGTCCTTGCCGCTGGCTGTTACGGCAAATTGCAGCGGGTCATTGGCAACCTTGATTGAAAGGTTGCCGCTCGTGCCCGGGAACCAGTCCCGGCGAGCAAATGTCAGCTTGGCGTCGTCCAAACGGCGAAAAGCGTCCAAGCGTTGTTCAAAAGTAGCAGACATGTTTCAGCTGACCTCCTGTTGATGTTTCAAATCTTGTAGGATGGCAATCACATCATGGAATGTGGCAAACGTGCGGTGTGGCAGATTCAGCTCCTCCGCCCTCTGGGCGAGGAACGAACGGGCAATTACAAAGTCGGCGATCTTGGCGCCAGCCAAATCGGTGATTGAATCCCCGATCACCACGCGGTAGTAGTCGGCAGGATCGTAGCGGCGAATGATCGTCGTTTTGCACATGCCACATCCATTGGAGCAGTGATCGTCACAGGAGTGCGGCCAGGTGATCGTGATCTTGTCGCCGGAAAAATCACTTCCGTTGCAATAGATCGGTACATCCTTCAGATCAAACGGAGCGAGGATCGGATCGACGAAGAAGTCGATGCCGCCGCTGGTCACCAGCCATTCGATGCCCTCTTCGCGGCAAAAGCGGACGAAATCCGCAAAGCCAGGGCGAATCGATGCTTCGCTGACGATGAAGTCAATAATTTCCTCGCGCAGAGAGGAGGGGAGCAGCTGGAACAGCTTTCCGACCCCTTCCTGCACGCTGATTTTTTGCGAAAGGATTTGTTCGGTCAAGGCTTCCCACTCGGGTGGAGCAAACTTGCGGACAATCGCCACGATGTTGTCTTTTTCCGTGATGGTTCCGTCAAAATCGCAGAAGAGAACGAGCTTTTTACTCATCGTCCGCCACCCCACTTTTCGAGCGCGACAGCCAGCTCAGAGGAACCCTCGGCCGCTTCCTGCAGCGTTTTACCAGCGGTCACTGCCAGGGTGGCGGCAACAAAAGCTTTTGCCCCTGCAGTCGCACCACCTGGGTGACCGTGAATTCCGCCACCTGCATTGACGATCTGATCGAGACCAAAGTCAGCGAACAGCTGCGGCACGAGTCCCGGATGAATACCGGCAGATGGGACTGGGAACGAACGACGGATGCCTTCGAGAGGTGCCGTCAAGTTTTCAGCCAGCTGCAGCGCCTCTGTCTTGTTCAGCGCAACGTTTCCGTATGGAGATGGGAAGAGCACTAGGTCAGCGCCAGCAATCCGCATCAGCTTCCCGAGCAAAAGCGGAGTCGCAATCCCGTAATCCGGCGATGGATAGTAAGCACCAGCCAAAGCTGGATGCGCCATGATCGGAACGTGTACATCTGGATCAGCTGCCAGGCGGTGCAAAGCGTCGAAGCCAAAAGCCAGGACATTGAACAGGAGGCAGTCGGCTCCAGCGTCAATGGCGCGCTTAGCTTTTTCATTCAGCTCGTTTACCGGACCTGTCAGGTTGGCCGCGTAGAGCACAGGCTTGCCGATTTCTGCTTCCGTTTCGATCGCGATCTGTTTAAACGCCTTGATTCTCTCCAGGAACGGAGCGCGTTCATCCGCAAAGAAAATTTCGTCATCTTTGACCAGATCTACGCCGCCCAATGCTTGTGCGCGAAACTGGGTTTTCAGATCATCAAAAGGCAGTCCCAGGCAGGACTTGAAAATGCTCATCAAGAGCGGACGGTTGTGGGCGTCCAGGCGATTGCGCAGCCCGTCAATGCCGTATTTTGGACCAGGGAACGTTCCCAAAAATGACTCAGGAAAGCCGACATCGACCAGCTTAATCTTGCCATCCATGGAGAGCTTCCCAAAAATGCCTGTCAACAAGGAAGGAATGTCGTTGGTAAAGTTGCGAGTCGGATAGCTGACGGTAATCAGGCCGCGCGTTTCTCCGTTCTCCAAGGTTTCCAGCGGAGTTGCGCTTACTGCTTCGCCCAGATATGGCTTTAGCTCGGCTTGTTTGGCCGCAGGCAATTCCGTCCAGGAACCGACAGTCATACCGACTGCGATCGATTCTGCTTTTTTGTTCAAGTCTTTGGCTTGTGTCAAATAGGTGACGAGGATACGGTGCTCACTCATTGCTAGGACTAATCCTCCTTAAAAACGGTGATGTGAGAAAATAAAAAGAGCCTCCCCAGCGATCAGGGAGGCGGTTGTCGACTATCAGAACGTCTTCGTCTCCTCTCATCTCTCGGGTTCGTAGTCGAGGCAAAGGAAAACAATATCCTAAATCTCGACTCTTATCCGTTGGAATTAGCACCGTTTCGCTTTCTAGTAAACATAGAATAGCGCCGGTTGCCGGGCATCATAGGGCCAGTCCCTCAGCCAGCTCGCGATAAGAGTTATGAGGCTACACGCTAGAACAGCATGTGCGATAGCTTTATGATAAGGCGATCAGATGCGGTAGTCAAATTATTTTTTGCCGAGTTTGCATATCGGATATAGGTATTTTGAAAGCGGGATGAAACTTTTTCCAACGAAATGCGTGGTAAGTAACGAAAGGGTGTGGAAGGGTTGGGAAAGTAGGCTTGGAGGACGTGTACGGCCTGCACGTAAACGATATATATCGCTATCTTTTCCGGCTGACACGGGATGCGAGGCAGGCAGAGGATTTGACGCAGGATACTTTTTTCCGTGCCTTTTCGTCACTGGACGAATTTCGCTCGGAAAAAGTAAGGCCGTGGCTGTTTAAAGTAGCGTATCACGCCTTTGTAGATTGGCATCGCAAGCAGGTCAAGCGGCCGCTTTACTTTGTTGAGCAAATGCCGGAACAAATGGATCAGTCGGCAGTCGATCCGGCAGATTCGCTGGTAAACAAGGAAATGTGGGAGGTTGCCCATCTCTTTTTGGAGCGGTTACCGGAAAAGCAGAAGCAGGCAATCTTGCTGTCTGCCATGCAGTTTTCCTATGCCGAAATTGCCGAGGTGCTGGGAATCGATACGACCGATGTGAAGCGTTCGCTGTTCCGTGGGCGGCAAAAGATGCGCAGGATGTGGAGGGATGAGGTCGATGACGAACAAATTCGATGAAGATAGCAGAGAACGAATGCTGCTGGCCTATTTGCGAGGAGAACTCGATGAGCAAGACGTACGGAATCTCCGTAATGAGGTGACAGATGACGAGGAATATGCGGAGCGGCTCGAACACCTTCTGTTGGGAGTGCCGGACAAAGGACAAGAGACGCCTGCCCCCTTTTCCTTAACAGAAAAACAGCAGCGGGCTATTCTTACCCGGGGAAAGTGGAAAATGCGTTTTACCAACTCTGCTTTTACGTTTGTCATCTTTTTCCTGATAGGGGCGCTCTTGCTCCTGGTCAATGGCTGGGTCGGAATGTGGGTGTATAAAGATCAATTCAAGGTCACAGAAGACATCATCAATTTTACCCAGCCAGGAGTCAGCACGGGTAGCAGCGGTTCTCAGGTTGGGTTGCTCTATGGTCAGATTCAGATGGAGCTGCGTGAACAAGTAGGGGCTGAACAGCAAAATGTTGGTTATGTGGAGAGTACAAACTTCTTGTGGAGCGTCCGAGCGGAGCCGAAATGGGCAAATGGAGTCAGGGAAACGAAGCTGTTTTTCCGCTATCCGACTGAGGAGGCGATGACACGTGAAGATACAGATTACCTGCGCGCACCTGCCTGGAATACGATGAGCAAGCTGCACGAGGGAACGGTGAGTCAGCTGGCAATATCCTTTGATCGACCGATGACATACGAGGAGTACATCAAGCTGATTTCGAAGCACGTACCCGAGTACAATCTGGATACCCTTTGGTTCGCGGTAGATACAGGAGTAGAGGCAAAAGAACGTGAGCAGGACGGAAATCTTTTGCTCTCGGCAGGGGAGGTTTGGGGGTATGCAGAGCGCGGGCTGGATTACGGCAATGCTCCCATTCAGGTGAATGGAGAGGGAGACCGACGAGCAGCAGCGTATCTTGCGGAGATGAAGTATCTATCCGAGCATGGGAGTTTGGCGCGTGAGATCGGCCGGGGAATCCTTTCTCGCAGTGATCCGAAAGTGGAAGAGCGCTATGCCTATCTCAAGGAAAAAGGGGTTCGGATTTACGGGGCCGTCGTAACCGGACCAACGAAAGAATTGCTTAAGCTTGAGGCAGAGAAAGCGATAACCGCTGCATTTCTCGGGAAAGTGGATTGGTGGAATTGGGAACGGCCTGCTGCATCGGGGACACAGCTTAACTGGTGAAGGCTGGAAGCATATTTTGCTGAAAAAGGGTGTTGACAGCATCAGGTAGAGGAATGTATGATTCAAACTAAATTCAAAACTGCATACGTTGGATACCTTATCCAGAGAAGGTGGAGGGACTGGCCCGATGATACCCGGCAACCGACACGACGCTTTTCAGACGTTCGAGACGACTGATGCATAGGCGACGTGCACGGTGCTAATTCCTGCAGAAACAAAAGTAGTCTGGAAGATAAGGGGGACAAGGGCACGTTTCTCTATACGTGACGATCGCGACCTCTTTTCTTCGGGAAAAGAGGTCTTTTTGTACAGTAAGAATTTATAAGATTCTTAGCCAGTATAAGTGCAACTATGGCTCCACCGCAAAGCTTGGCGGAGCCAAGTTTTCTAATATGACATCGCTTGGACCAGCCTACTGGAAATAGACAAAAATCGGCAAAGGGGAGACAGGAATCATGGCATACCGTGCATTGACAGAACAGGAAGCAGTGGAGTACGTGAAAGCATTGCCAGGGCTTTTTACCGAGGGAGCTACGCTAGTCAGCAGTGAGATTGGTGACGGCAACCTCAATCTGGTGTTTGACATTCGAGAGGAAGCGACAGGAAAAAGCGTGATCGTGAAGCAAGCTCTTCCTTATGCTCGCGTGGTAGGGGAGTCCTGGCCACTGACGGTAGACCGTGCGCGCATCGAGAGCGAGGCACTCCGTCTCCAGCACAAATACGTACCGGATCTCGTACCGGAAGTGTATCACTTTGACCAAGAGCTGGCGTTGACCGTCATGGAAAACGTGGGTGACCATATCATCATGCGCAAAGGCTTGATCGAGGGCAATCGCTACCCGCTGTTCGCCAAGCAGATTGGGAAATTCCTCGCGCACACGCTATTCTACACCTCTGATTTGGGGGCCAGCCCGTACGATAAAAAAGCGCTCGTCGGAACATTCTTGAATCCGGAATTGTGCAAAATTACGGAAGATCTGGTGTTTACTGATCCTTATGAAAATGCGCCAACGAACGACTTCAATCCTTTGATTCAAAAGGAAGTCGAAGCAATCTGGGAAAACAAGCCGCTCAAGCTGGAAATCGCAAAGCTGAAATTTGACTTCCTCACTCGAGCAGAAGCGCTGCTGCACGGAGACCTGCATACCGGCAGCATCTTCATCACACCGACCAGCATGAAAGCGATCGACCCTGAGTTTGCTTACTACGGACCGATCGGCTTTGACATCGGTGCAGTCATTGCCAACCTGCTGCTCAACTACGCAGGTCAGCACGGATTGCAAAAAGACCAAGGAGAACGCGAATCGTATCGCGAATACTTGCTGACAACGGTGGAGGATGTCTGGAATGAATTCGTCTCCCAGTTTGTGCAGCTTTGGCACAAGCAGGCAAAAGAGCGCAGCGCACATGTGGAAGGCCTGTGGCAAAGCTATGTGAACCGTCTGATCCAGGATACCGCAGGCTTTGCAGGCTGCAAAATTTTGCGCCGCGTGATCGGATTGGCTGGTGTCGCT
Source organism: Brevibacillus centrosporus (assembly GCF_003710815.1). Classification (GTDB taxonomy): domain Bacteria; phylum Bacillota; class Bacilli; order Brevibacillales; family Brevibacillaceae; genus Brevibacillus; species Brevibacillus centrosporus. The sequence continues at coordinate 72,907 of NZ_RHHP01000026.1, read as the reverse complement.
GACTTGAACAGCATCGAGGACGTTCAAGTTCGTGCCGAAGCTGAGCGCTTGGCACTCGCTATCGGGGAAGCACTGATCCTCGGACGCCACAATCTGGAGGAGTCCACGGACATTACGGACCTCGTCCGCACCGTAACAGCAAGATTTTATCAGGAGGCAACGACCGTATGACAACAAGTACACAACTCGCGCCAGTCAAATGGGAGGATGATGCTCTCGTCCTGCTCGACCAGACGCGATTGCCTGTAGAAACCGTTTATTTGACACTGACTACTGCAGAAGAAGTATGGGCATCCATTCGCCACCTGCAGGTACGCGGAGCGCCTGCGATCGGCATGGCTGCAGCTTATGGACTGTACCTTGGTGTTCGGGGCAGCGAAGCGGCTACGAGCGAAGCGTTTGCCAAGGATTTGTTGGCAACGGCAGAATATTTGGGAACGTCTCGCCCGACTGCGGTCAACCTGTTTTGGGCACTTGACCGCATCAAGGCGCGGATCCAGCAAGAAGGCGACAAGGCGACCCACGAGCTGAAGGCGGCGGTTCTCGATGAGGCACTGGCGATCCAGCGCGAAGATGCGGAAGTATGCCGGACGATCGGTGAGCATTTGCTGACCTTGCTGCATGATGGCATGGGCATTCTCACACACTGCAATCCTGGTGCGCTGGCAACAGCTGCATACGGAACGGCGACTGCGCCATTCTATTTGGCAAAAGAGCGCGGATGGGATCTGAAAGTATACGCGGATGAGACTCGCCCGGTTCTCCAAGGTGCTCGTCTCACGGCATTCGAGCTGCAGCAGGCAGGAATCGATGTCACGCTGATCTGCGACAACATGGCGGCGATGGTAATGGCACAAGGAAAAGTGGAAGCCGTTATCGTCGGAACTGACCGTGTGGCGGCGAACGGGGACGTGGCAAACAAGATCGGGACCTATGGCGTTGCTGTTTTGGCGAAAGCGCATGGCATTCCGTTTTACGTGGCAGCCCCACTTTCCTCGGTAGATCTGGAAACCGCAACAGGTGCGGATATTCCGATCGAGGAGCGTCCAGCCGAAGAAATTACCCACGGCTTGGGCAAACAGGTAGCTCCGGACAACATCAAAGTGTACAATCCGGCATTTGATGTGACGCCGGCCGAATACATTACGGCAATCGTGACCGAAACCGGCATATTCAAGCCGCAGGAAATCGGCAACAGCAAAAAATAGCTTCAATAGAGAGACACCTACTTCCATGCATGGAGGTAGGTGTTTTTGTTGCAAAGGAGTAGCGAAGCTCGGTTTGCGAATAGATTAAGGAAGTGATTGACATTGCGGATATCTGTATTATAGTAGTATCAAAGATTAAATCCGATTAATTACATATGATTAATTTGATTAAAGATAAAGATACAAATAGCAAACATACAGGGGGAAGACAGGGATGAAAAAGTTGCTACAGCCAGTAGTTGCCGTACTTGTTTCTTTAACAGTAATGGTGAGCGGATGCTCCTCTTCCGGGGAAACAGCCAAGCCAGCTTCAACCGATCAAAAGCCAGCGGAGGAAAAATCCAGCGCCAAAATGGTCAGCATCGGTGTTTTTAATCCGCCGATCTCTTTTAATCCCCTGATCAGCTCCCGGGACTTGTCTTCGGCAGAGCTGGGTACTTTGCTATTTGAACCCTTGATCAATCGGATCGAGCCACTGCAATTTTTGCCGCAGCTTGCCGAGTCCTTTGATACGACAGATAAGCAAACCTATACGGTCAAGCTGAATCCGAATGCCAAGTGGACGGATGGCACTGCTGTTACGACGGAGGACGTGGCTTATACACTTGCGCTGATCGCCAACCCGAAGGTCGAGTCTACGCTTGGCTCATCGATTGCTTTTCTAGAGGGAGTCGGACCAGACGGGAAGCTGCCAGAGGGGCAGACGGAAATATCGGGCTTGAAGATCGTCGATGCGCAAACCTTTGAGCTGCGTGCCAAAAACCCAACGGATCCGAACATGATCAAGGAGCAGTTCGGTATGAAGTTCAAGGCACTGCCCAAGCACGTTCTCAAGGATGTGAAGCCTGAGGAGCTGGTGAAGCATCCCTTTATGCAAAACCCGAACGTAACCAACGGAGCCTTCACACTCGTGAAATATGAAAAGGATCAGTACGTCGAATTCGCAGCCAACAAAGCGTTGCCCGGTGGCCGCTTCCTTGAAAGCAGCGATCATCCCGCATGTCTTTATTAATGGAAGTGAAATTCCGGAGCCGCAAAGCACGGAGCAAGAGGAACTGCCAGAGGCATAAGAGACAGATGAATAAGAAGCGGCTATCGTAGACTTGTAGATAAAGTCTGAGATAGCCGCTTTTTATTGCCCGTCGCCGCGGTACTGACCGTAGCTCTTTACTTGCGGAATGTCAGGTTTTTCTTGTCATAGGAGTCTTTATCATATGCACACGCAGAATCTTGCCAAACGAATGGCCCTGTCCCATAATCGAGCGTAAGAACAAAAGACAGAATCGACCGAATAAAGAGACGGGCTAGGAGGGGAGCATATGAGACGAATTCGTATGACAGAGGATGCAGTGCTCAGACAACTGGAATTGGCAGATGCTGAGGAGATGTTTTGGCTGACAGATACCAATCGTCCCTATTTACGGGAATGGCTGCCATGGCTGGATTATACGAAGCGCGTCGAGGATACGGCGCAGTTTATCCAGATGACGATCAACCAGCACAACAACAATCAAGGAACACACTATGGCATCTGGTACAAAGGACGCTTGGCGGGGACGTTGGGTGTTCATAATATCGACTGGATCAATAAAAAGACAACGCTTGGCTACTGGCTGGGTGCACAATTCCAAGGAAACGGCTTAATGACGACGGCAGTTGCCGCTTATACGGATCAGCTCGTTTTCACCTCGTGGGGTCTGGAAAAAATCACGATCATGGCCGCTACCGAAAATTACAAAAGCAGATCCATTCCAGAAAGGCTGGGGTTTCAGCTGGAGGGCGTTCTGCGTAGAAACGAGTATTTGTACGATCATTTCGTCGATCATGCGGTCTACAGCTTGCTGCGCTCTGAATGGAAGAATCTTGCCCAGAAAAAAAGCTAGATTGACAAGGAAAATTCAGTAAATTACGATGGAGAAAGGAAGAGGGGTTGTCGTAAAAGCAGCCCCCTTTTTTCTACGTGTAGGAATTTATAAGCGTAATGCTTATGAATTCTGGAGCGCATGGAAACTTTCCGCTAAAACGCGGTCGCTCCTCCTTGAACAGGCCTCGATAGAGGTTTTCTTACGTAGCGGAAAAGAGGCAATCGATGCAGAGGTTGCTTGCGAGAAGAGGTGAAAGACGTGCGGACACTGCGGCAATTATCTTGGTTTTTTAAGGCTCATTGGAAGCGATATGCATTTGGTATCGCCTTTTTGTTTCTCATTGACATTCTTGTTCTCCTGCCGCCGCGATTGATCGGAAATACGGTGGACTCCATTCGGAACAGTACGTTGACGGGCACTGAATTGACGAAAACAGTCTTCATCTTATTGGGACTGGGCGTTCTACTGTACGGGATGCGCTACATGTGGCGGTATCTTTTGAATGGCGGGGCGTTAATCTTGGAAAAGACATTGCGGGAGAGGCTCTTCTCACATCTGACCCGAATGACGCCTTCTTTTTACAACCGAAAGCGGAGCGGTGACCTGATGGCGGTAGCCACCAACGACATACCCAATATTGAACAGACTGCGAGTACTGGCGTGCTGACGCTGGTAGATTCGCTGTTTATGACGCTTTTGACACTCGTTGTGATGCTGACCGCCATCGACTGGAAGCTCACGCTGGCAGCCTTGATTCCGATGCCTTTTTTGGCTTGGTCGACTGCTTATTACGGCAGGCTTTTGCATGAGCGCTTTTACTTGGCGCAGGAAGCATTTGGTGAAATGAATGACCACGTCCAGCAGGCAGTTTCCGGAGTACGGGTACTGCGTGCCTTTGTTCAGGAGAAAGCGGACGTGGAAGCCTATCGCCGTGTGAGCGAAAAAACGCTGGAACGAAACGTGAGCGTCTCGAGGATCGACGCCTTGTTCGAGCCAACCATCGCCATCATAATTGGCTTCAGCTTTTTGATCGGGCTGGGCTATGGAACGTATCTCGTCATTACCAGTGCCATTTCCCTCGGTGACCTAGTAGCGTTTAATTTGTACCTAGGGCTTTTGATCTGGCCGATGTTTGCCTTTGGCTGGCTGGTCAATGTGCTTCAGCGTGGGGGAGCATCCATGAAGCGTCTGTCGGAGCTGTTCGTGGAGGAGCCTGATGTCGCGGAGCAAGAGCACCCGGTCACCTCGGTGGTGTCCAATACCGTCGAGGCGCGCCATTTTTCCTTTACCTACCAAGGGACGGATAAACCAGCACTGCGTGACGTGACCTTTACGCTTCGAGAAGGAGAGACACTCGGCATTGTCGGACGCACAGGCAGCGGGAAATCAACGCTTTGCCGCTCGCTCCTGCATCAATATCAGATGGAGGCAGGCTCGCTTTTCATCGGCGGAGTGCCGATTGAGTCCATGTCCTTAACTGCCCTGCGGGAGAAGATCGGCTATGTTCCACAGGAGCACTTGCTCTTTTCGCGCAGTATCGCGGCAAACGTGGCGTTTGGCAAACCAGGGGCTACCAAAGAGGAGCTGTTGAATGCGCTGAAGCTGGCAGAGATGGGAAGCGACCTGTTGCAGTTCAGGGACGGCGTGGAAACGATGGTTGGGGAAAAGGGAGTGACGCTATCTGGCGGGCAAAAACAGCGGATCTCCATTGCCAGAGCTTTGCTATTGAATGCAGATATTTTGATTTTGGATGATTCCCTGTCGGCAGTCGATGCGCGAACAGAAGAAAGCATCCTGCGTCACTTGCGTCAGGAGAGAGCCGGTAAAACAACCATCATCACGGCGCACAGACTCTCAGCGGTTCAGCATGCCCAACTCATTCTCGTGCTGGACGAGGGGAAAATCATCGAAAGAGGTACCCACGAAGAGCTGATGCAAATTAACGGCTGGTATGCAGAGCAGTTCAGACGTCAGCAGATGGAGCAGGATGTCGCCGGTTAGGGACAGGGAGGAGAGCCGTTCATGAGCGGGCAAAAGGTAGGGAAACGGCTGGTTGATTTTGCGAAACCGTTTCGGAAACAGATTTTCGGTGCGCTGCTTTTGCTCTTGCTTGGCACCAGTGCAGAGCTGGCGGGCCCATTTTTGGCGAAGGTGCTGATCGACAATCACATTCTCGCGATACAAAAGCCTTGGTATGAATACGGAGAGCTTCCAAAGGCCGCTGCGAATGTAGCGGTTTCGGTGGACGGCAAGTACTACGTACGGCAGGATTTGCTCCAAGAGGCAGGTGTGAGCCCACAAGCTACACAGGCGAAACCGGTGAGCATACTGGCGGAAGGAACCACCTATTATCTCGTACATGGGGCTGTGAACCCCAATGCGGAGAAGAAGATGACAGCTTTACCTGCAGAAAATGGTCGTGAACGAGTAGAAGTAGTCACAAACGATGGAACAGAAGGAACGGGCACGACTTTGACAGGGGTTCGTCTGACAGCTGAGGAAGTAAAGTCGATGTATCAAAGCGAGTTTTCGCCGATTATTTGGCTGTCTGTAAGCTACGGCGTGCTCATTTTGCTCTCGGCCGGGTTTAACTACGTTCAGATTTTAGCGCTGCAAACGATCGCACAGCGCATCATTCAGCAGATGCGGATGAAGCTGTTCATCCATTTGCAAAAGCTGCCGGTTTCCTTTTTTGACAAGACGCCGGTTGGTTCGCTCGTCTCCCGTGTCAGCAATGATACCGAGGCGATTCGCGAGCTGTACGTCAGCGTGCTGGCTACCTTTGTACAAAACGGCATTTACTTGGTCGGGATTCTCGTGGCACTATACATTTTGCAGCCCGAGCTTGCCTTGATCAGCTTTTTGACCGTGCCTGTGCTGGTGGTGCTTGTCATGGTCTACCATAGATACAGCTCTCGCTATTACGCGATTATTCGTGCAAGGCTCAGCGACATGAATGCGACGATTAACGAGATGATCCAGAATATGGCGATTGTTCAAGCGTTCCGACGGGAAAAAGGCGTCCAGCAGGAGTTTGCGGATGTGAACGAAGAGTATTTCAAGGTGAAGCTGAAGGAGAACAACATCGAGTCGCTGCTGCTCAGACCTGCCGTCGATCTGATTTGGAAGGTAACACTGACACTGATCGTCTGGTATTACGGATCGACCTCTTTCCACAGCGCCATTTCCTTTGGGGCCTTATTCGCTTTCGTCGATTACATGGGACGTTTCTTCGAGCCAATCAATATGATCATGAACCGGCTCTCGCAGCTACAGCAAGCCACGATCTCGGCAAAACGTGTATTCGACATCCTCGATACGGAGCAGGAGATACAAAAAGGTACACCCAATCAGCCCATTGAACGGCCAAAGGGAGAAGTCGTCTTTGATCAAGTATCGTTTGCCTACACAGGGGACGAATACGTGCTGAAGAACGTCTCGTTCACGGCGAAGCCTGGGCAGACGATTGCTTTGGTTGGCCATACGGGCTCGGGGAAAAGCTCGTTGATGAACCTGCTGCTCGGTTTTTATGCCGTCACGAATGGCAAGATTTTGATCGATGGCAAGGACATGAGCGAGATTGATACGCAGGCATTGCGACAGCATGTGGGACTGGTGCTGCAGGACCCGTTTTTATTTACGGGCAGCATCGGCTTTAATATTCGCATGTACAACGAGGCCATCACAGACGAGGTCGTTCGAAATGCAGCAGAGGCTGTGCGGGCCGACGAGTTTATCCGCCAGCTTCCGGGCGGGTATGACGAGCCAGTGGTAGAACGAGGCATGACCCTCTCGGCAGGTCAGCGTCAGCTCATCTCCTTTGCCCGGGCCTTGGCAGCGGATCCAGCCATTTTGATCCTGGATGAGGCGACTGCGAGCATCGACAGCGAGACGGAGTCGGCGATTCAGGAGGCCTTGCATGTCCTGTCGCGCGGACGTACGACTTTTATCATCGCCCATCGCTTGTCGACGATCCAGCATGCGGATCAGATCCTGGTGCTGTCTCGAGGAGAGGTCGTTGAGCGGGGAACGCATGAAGAACTGATGGCACAGGATGGCTTGTATCAAAAAATGTACCAGCTACAGCTGGGCCATGCATCCGTTACAATGAAGGGATAGGGAACGGAGAGCGATTACAGATAGAGAGGAGATCAACACCGATGTCAGCCTCGCGATACACCTTTTGGGTGTTGATTTTAGTGGTAGCGATTGCTGGATTGAGCCAGGGATTATCGATTCCACTACTGGCAGTATTGCTAGAACAACAGGGCATCTCTTCCCTGGTAAACGGGCTCAATGCAGCAGCCCTGTATATCGGGATGGTTTTGATTTCGCCATTTATGGAGATTCCGCTACGAAAGCTTGGCTATCGTACAACGATTATTTGTGGTCTGGTCTTGGTGACCATAGCGACTGCGCTGATCCCGCTTTTTTCTCACTTGGCGGTTTGGTTTGTGCTTCGTTTTCTGATGGGGGTAGGCGACTCTGCCTTGCACTACTCCAGCCAAATGTGGGTTACGAAAATATCTTCCCCAGAAACCCGTGGACGCGATCTCTCCGCTTATGGATTGGCGTACGGGGTAGGCTTCAGCGCAGGGCCTCTGGGCTTGAATCTGCTGCCGCTTGGACTGTGGGTGCCGTTTGGAATGCTGCTCATCTTGTACGCGGTAGGTTTTTTCCTGCTCGCACGGATGAAAAACGATTATCCGGAAGTGATTATCCAGACGGAAAAGAAGGAAAACAAGTACGCAACCGTATTGCGAATCGGCTGGCTGGCCTTGATTCCATCCTTTTTATACGGGTTTATGGAGACATCCCTGAACGGCAGCTTTCCGGTTTACGCATTGCGCACGGGTATTTCCCTCGAGTGGGTATCGATTATCCTTCCATCCTTTGTCGTGGGAAGTATCTTGCTGCAAATGCCGTTGGGGACGCTGAGCGATCGACTGGGGCGCAAACGAGTCATGACCGTCTGTGCCATCATCGGGGGAATTGCCTTTTTCCTGTTCCCGTTGTCGGGCGAAAACGTATGGTTCATGATGCTGCTGCTCGCCATCGCGGGAGCGGCAGTCGGGTCCTTTTATTCACTGGGTCTGGCTTTTGCCGCTGACATTTTGCCGGCTTCCATGGTACCGACTGCAGGGATCATCGCAGCGATCAACTTTGGCACAGCAAGCATCCTCGCTCCCAACGTAAATGGTGTCTTGATGGAATGGTGGGAGCCGTGGACGATATTTTGGCTGATGGGAGCCTCTTTGCTGGTGTTTGCTGCCGCTTGTCTGGCGGCCAGCAGAGGCACAGCACAGAAGCAGCAGGTTCCATTGCCGCTGGAAAAGTAAAGGAACACGCAAGAGGGTGTCTTTCTCCCGGAGGAAGGCGCCTTTTTTGTAGAAAAGCTCGTCCTATTGCAAAAAAATAGCAGAAAAAAGGGGAAGAAAGAATAAACGGGCACAGGGGTGGGAAGCGTAAGAATAGGAATAGTAAGATTGCAAAGTTTGGAAGGGGTTGACCCGATGCTTACTCCGTCTGTTTTTAAGCGGGGTCTCGTTTGGATCTTGTTTTTCGTGATCAGTCTGGTGCTTATTCCGTTCTTTTCCGATGACAGCCCGACGCCGCCCGCTCCTGCTGGCACTAAAGTAACGGTGCAATAGACAAGGCAAAAAACTCTCCCGATGCTTGGGGGAGTTTTTTGTTGGGGCCAAGTTTTCTAGGCATGAAATCGGCACATAGTAAAGGAGAACATATCCGGATGGACGGTGGGAGGCAATGCAATGGGAACCCTGCACCAGTATTTAGAGGAGAGCGCCAAAAAATCGCCAGAGATCGAAGCCATTGTTTCGGCTTCCTGCACGTTTACGTATAAGGAGCTGGATGAACGCACCAATCAGCTAGCAGCCTTTATGGTGGCCGCAGGATTAAAAAAAGGAGATTTGGTCGGGATTCTGTGCAAGAACGATCATCCGTATCCGACGATCTTGCTTGCGATCATGAAAATCGGTGCGGTAGCGATCCCGTTGAACTGGCGGTTGACCGGCTTTGAGCTGGCGGGCATTTTGCAAATCGCGAAGCCCAAGCTCATGTTTTACGATCAAGACTTTGAAGAAGCCGTCGCATTGATCCGTGAGCAAGGGTTAGTCGAAAGGCTGGTCATAGCGGGAAATGGACTGGAAATGGCCAATGAATATGTTGAAATCTTCACGAGAGAGTCAATGGAGCCTTTGCCGAAGGTAGCTATGACAGGGGATGATCTCGCCGTCATTTTGTTCACATCAGGGACAACAGGGACGCCAAAAGGATGCATGATCTCTCACGGCTGCTACGATACGTATTTGAGCAGGAGTCGTGCGCGAACAGAGCATGCCCGTTTTTTGGCAGTGCATCCACTGTTTCATATGAGCAGCACGTCACTGATTTTTTACAATGTCTATAACGGAAACACGATGGTCATGCTCGCAGATGGGGATACCACATCGATTCTAAAGACGATTGAAGCGGAAAAGATTCAGTCGATGTTTGCCTTCCCGTCTGTCTACTCCTATTTGCTGGGGGAGCTGGAACGAAAGGAGTGGGACATCAGCTCCCTGAAATTCGTTTCCACGGGAGGGACAAAAGCTTCTCCTGCGCTGATTCGGAGGTTCCTGGAGCTGGGGATTCCTATGACCCAGGGATACGGCAGTACAGAAGCAGCGTTTGTGAGCGGCTGGCATCCGATCATGGGCATGGAGTACGTCGATTCTGTAGGGAGGCCGTTCCTCGATGTGCAGGTGAAGATTCTGGACCCCGAGACGGGGGAAGAAGTGCCAGCAGGGCAGGTAGGGGAAGTGGCGATCAAAAGTCCCTATCTTTTCAAAGGATATTTGCATAACCCGGAAGCGACAGCCAAAGTGCTGATCGATGGCTGGTATCACATGGGGGATGCAGGAAGATTGGATGAGGAAGGCTTTTTGTACATTTCCGGGCGCTATAAGGAAATGATCCTGGTCGGTGGGGACAACGTATATCCGATCGAAGTCGAGGATTTGATCGACCATATTCCGGATGTCATGGAAGTGGCTGTAGTAGGAGTCGCTCATGAAACGTTGGGAGAGGTCCCACGCGCCTATGTGGTCAAAAAGCAGGGAAGCCCTTTGACGGAAGAGGAGATCGTGGAAGCGTGCCGCCAGAAGCTGGCAGCTTATAAAATCCCTGAGGTCGTTTTTGTGAGCAGCTTGCCGGTCAATGGCCTTGGGAAGGTCATGAAGCACTTGCTAAAACAGTAGCGAAAAAAGAAGAGCCTGTCCGAAATGGCAATGCGTCCAATCGGAACAGGCTATTTTTCTTTTGGTAGGACCTTTTATCTGGATACAAAGTTTTGCGTGTAGAAGGGCTGTGTCCCCTTGTAGGAGATGCCGACTCCCAGCTGCTTGAAATGAGGATTCAGCAAATTTTGACGATGTCCGGCAGAGTTCATCCAGCCCATATGGACTTCGATGCCGTCCAGTTGTCCGTATGCGATGTTCTCCCCGGCGTAGCCAAACGAAATGCCTGCACGCTTCAGTCGATCAAATGGACTACCGGTCTTGGGGGACACATGATTGAAATAGTTGTTCTGTACCATATCCAGGCTGTGAGCACGAGCGACTGCTGCCACGCTTTCGTCCCAGGTAAGCAACGGCAGATTGGCTCTGGATCTGGCGATGTTGAGTAAGTCGAAATTTTCCTTTTCAACGCCGCGTGCCGCTTGCTTGCGCTGCTCGTCCGTCAATACAGGCTGAGTAGGGAGTGCCTTGTACGCAATCGGATACATCAACTCCATGGCAATGGTGGAGAAATGCTCCGGGGTAGAGATTCGCACACCTGCGACCTTATTGCCTCCCAGTTGATCGATCGAAAAGGTCACGATTTGATTGTTTTGCGCATAGGAAGGATGACTGATTGTGTTGTTGTTAATTTTCAGAGTAGGGGTAATATCCAACGAGCTTTTTGGGGCACCCCATGCCTTTTGCAAAGCATCTGTGCCAGCTCCGATGCCGATCCCTTTGAGATTGACCTGAAGGCCGTTGGAGAACAAAGTCACGACCTTGTCTTTTTGCATTCCTACTTGGATGTAGTGACGAAGATCTTTATTGTAGATCCACCATTCGACTCCGGTCGTACTTGGATCTTTGCGGACGGGATTCCCCAGGATCTTCGCTACCTGAGCGCTGCTCATCCCCAGCTGGATACCGTAGACGCTCATCGTACTGGCAACAGCCGTTGCGACGGGCGTTGCAGTCACAGTATGGACTGGCAGCAGAGGGCCGAATAGAGCGATAGAAAGGCTCACGGCGAGGATACTGGACGTACGTAATTTGCGCATCATGCTCCCTCCTCGAGTTGGCATTGCCATGGAGGTAATTGTAGGCGGTCAAGGTACCGTCCGACAATAGGGAGAAAGATTGGTTTGTCCAGTCGCTTAATAAGACCCTGGCCCCTTTCACATACGGCGTTCCCGGATTACAAAGGTTTTGGCCAGCAGGTCGTGCCAGCCTTGCTTCCGTTGGTTCCAGCCCACCCACATATACCCGAGTGAAAAGGGAAGAGACGAAAGAAATTTGCCGATGACCTCACGCAGGAAAACCTGCCCAAGTCCCAGATTCCCTCTTGTCTGGCGAGCGTTGATCACCCGAATGCCTAGGATGACTTTGCCCAGCGTCTGGCCTGTCCACCAGGTCAACAGAATCATATACAGGAGATCGATGATGATTTCGGTCAGGTCAATCATGGAAAAAAAGGCGTCGGATACACCAAAGGCCCTGCGGAGCGGATTGAAGACCAGCATGTTGAGTCCCACAAGGAAAAGGGAGTCCAGCAGAGTAGCCGCCACCCGAATCCAAAAACCCGCATAGTCATGGACGATAGGAGATTCAGTCTGATGATCGGTCTGTGAGATCACAACGGGTTGATAGTCAAAGGATGTTTCCTTCATGACAGAGCACCTCCCTTTACTTGTGTGTATACAGTCTGTGCACGCTTGAAAGCTTAAGGCATGAATTGATACAGCAGCTTGGGAGAGCCGTTTCGCTCCAGCACGCGTGTTAATCCCAGCGGATCTGGATTGGACCAGTACTGCTTCATGCTCAGCAGCAGCTTGCTGATCGACAGCTGGTCGGTATAACGAACCACCATAGCTTCGGGCGAGCCAGAGAGCGATAACGCATAGCGCGTAGCTTCCTCCAGATCACCAAATTGGTCAATGAGACCCAGCCTTTTTGCCTGTTCGCCGGAATAGACGCGTCCATCTGCGATTTCCAGGACGCGTTGACGGGAGAGGTTGCGTCCCTTGACAATCACGTCCACGAACACGAACTTGTTGTAGCTTTCGTTGACCAGTGTCTGAAAGATTTGCCGCTCGGGGTCCGTGAGCGGACGGGAAGGACTTCCGATGTCCTTGAAACGACCGCTTTTGATGGCAAACTGATGTACACCGAGCTTTTTGGCTGCGTCACTGTAGTTGAAGAGGTTGAAAATAACACCGAGACTTCCGGTCAAAGTATTGGGATTGGCAAAAATGCTGTCACCGGTTGTAGCCAAATAATAGCCCCCGGAGGCTGCAGTCGAACCCATGCTTACGACGACAGGAATATGGCGCAATTGCTTGAGATGCAAGATGCGAGTATGCAGCTCATCGGTCGAGACGACTTCTCCGCCGGGACTATCGATTCGCAGCACCAGAGCTTTGACGTTTTCGTCTTCTTCTACACGCCGCAGCTGCTCGGAAAGAAGCTCGCTCATGGACGGCATCCCGGTCGCGTTTTGTTCGCCTGAGATGACACCGGTCACAAACAGCTGGACGATTTTGTCCGTACCCGACCCGGATACGATATTTTCATCCCAGGAAAAGCCCGGACTTTCCGCCAATTCATCGTACGCTCCCGACACGAATTCCACACAGAGTCCTGCTGCAAATACAACTAGGACAATCAGTAGGGCCACCCATTTTTTTCGTTGCATGAAAACCACCTCGTTCTTTAGCATGAGCAGCAAACAGACGAGTTACGCATCAGAAGCCAGTTGGAAAAAATGGGATTGACGAAGGGAAGATACTAAATTAGAATAATTATAAAATTATTTCCTTCAGGCAAAAAAATTCGCCTAGGTAAAGATAGGGATAATCATTATCAATTAGGATGCTGTTGCCTTCGGGCAGCAGCTTCCACTGTTTTTACGGGGGAAATAAGTCTGATTCTCTTTCTCAACAACGAATGCCCGAAATGGAAAAGACGATAGAAAAAGGGAGATGAGCCGCATGCTGCAAAAGACGGCAATGATCGTGTCAGGTGCAGGACTGTTAGTCAGCTGGCTGTATGGAGAGATAGGAGGGCTGGACACTTCCTGGTTGGCCGTGTTACTGTGCGGGCTTCCGATTGCCTGGGCAGCGCTAAAAGAGCTGTTTATCGAAAAGACGATCAATAGCGATGTGCTGGTGACGATCGCGATCGTCGCTGCTGTAGCCATCGGTGAAATTTTTGCTGCTGGAGAAGTGGCACTGATCATGATGCTGGGGATGTGGCTGGAAAATCGGACGGTGGCAAAGGCAGCCTCTGCGCTGGAAGAGATGGTGCAGATGGCTCCGCAAACAGCGAGAATCAAACGGCAGGATGAATGGGTAGAGGTGGTGCTGGAACAGGTTGCTCGCGGTGATTTGATCCTAGTGAAGCCAGGGGAGAAGGTCCCTGTAGATGGGATTGTGGCGAGCGGTCAGGCTGCTGTCAATCAGGCAGCACTTACGGGAGAATCGCTGCCGGTCGAAAAACGATTGGGCGACGAAGTATTCATGGGTACGATCAATACAAATGGTTCGATCGAAGTAGTGGCGCAGCGGGTCGGGGAGGAAACCGCGTTTGCCAAAGTGACGCGACTGGTAGCAGAAGCGATGGAGCGTAAAGCGCCTGTACAGCGTTTGCTGGATAAATGGGCAGCGTGGATCGTGCCGAGCAGTCTCGCACTTGCTGCTTTGATGTTCTTCCTTACCGGAGATATGGTTCGGGCTGTGACGATTCTGATCGTCTTTTGCCCGTGTGCGCTCGTGCTTGCCACGCCTACGGCTATCATGGCTGGGATCGGCAGCGCCGCCAAGCACGGCATTTTGATCAAAAGTGGGGTAGCACTGGAACAGATCGGTTTGGTCAACGCCCTGTTGCTCGACAAGACCGGGACTCTCACGGAAGGCAAACTCCAAGTCACAGGTGTCGCTCGGCTGCGCAGCGTAAGACAAGAGGACGTCCTGCGCGTAGCTGCTGCACTGGAGCGTCATTCCGAGCATCCTTTGGCACAAGCCATCGTTGCTGCCGGCGAGGCACAGCGTTTGGAGCTGCCTGAGGTAGAATCGTTTCTGGTGCATCCGGGTAATGGCGTTTCCGGACGTATCGAAGGCAAGGAAGTGCTCGTAGGGAACCGGCGCTTCTTTGCGGAAATGGGTGTTTCCACCGATGAGCTGCGACAGCTGCAGGAAGAGCAGGAAAAAACGGGCCAAACCGCCGTTTTCGTAGCGAGCGAAGGCAAGCTGGTCGGGATGGTGTCGCTGGCAGACCGAGTTCGCATAGAGTCGCGTGAAACGGTGGGGCTGCTTCGCCTGCACGGAGTTGGGGAAATCGCCATGCTGACCGGCGATAACCAGGGAGCAGCCACGCATATTGCCCGCCAAGCCGGGGTAACCACTGTTTTCGCCGAGCAATTCCCCGAAGCCAAGTATCAGCGCGTGGAGGAATATCGGAAGCAGGGGCTGATCGTCGGGATGGTCGGGGACGGCATTAACGATGCACCCGCATTGACATCTGCCCACGTCGGCATCGCCATGGGGGCAGGGGGGACGCAGATCGCAGCCGAAGCGGCGGATATCGTCATCATGACCGATGATATTTCCAAGGTGGCGGATGCCGTAAAGCTGGGGCGCAAAACACTACAGGTCATTCGGGAAAACCTGATTGTTTCCAGCACGATCAATCTGGCGGCGGTCGGACTCGCGATGCTCGGAATATTGGGGCCGGTCGGAGGGGCATTCGTGCACAATGCAACCTCTGTGCTGGTCGTGCTCAACTCAGCTCGCCTGCTGCATTATCTATCGACTCAGAACAAACAAAAGCGGACGACACCGCCAGCGCACAGCTCCTGCGAATCGTGCACTTGTGCAAAAGGGTTCTGTGATCTAGGGACGTCCAAAGGCTGATCCAAGCTGCTTTTGCCAAAAGGAAGAGGACCGGACACCGTTTATGGGCTGCCCGGTCTTTTTCGCAAGAGGGCATGTTCGAAATTCATGCAATTTTTCTACTATTAAGGTAAACTATAAGAACGAGCGATAGTGAATAGACGGATATAGGGGGTCCAGACGTGATCATTCAAGTAACGGATCTGAAAAAAAACTATGGGGACTTACAGGTCCTAAAGGGCATTACGACACAGGTCGCTGAGCGGGAAGTAGTCTGTGTCATCGGGCCTTCCGGATCGGGGAAGAGCACGTTTTTGCGCTGTCTAAACCAGCTGGAGGCATCGACAAGTGGCCGAATCGTCATCAATGGCCACGATTTGAATGACCCCAAGGTAGATATCAATAAAGTGCGGGAAGATGTGGGAATGGTTTTTCAGCGCTTCAATCTGTTCCCTCATAAGACCGTTCTGGAAAACGTCATGCTCGCGCCAGTCAAGGTACGGAAAATCCCTCAGGAGCAGGCACGTGAGCGCGGACTTGCGCTGCTGAATAAAGTAGGGCTAAAAGACAAAGCTGACGTCTACCCGGACAAACTATCAGGCGGGCAAATGCAGCGCGTGGCAATCGCAAGGGCCTTGGCAATGAATCCAAAAGTCATGCTGTTCGACGAGCCGACCTCTGCCCTCGATCCGGAATTGGTTGGAGAGGTACTGGCGGTCATGAAGGATCTTGCCAAGGAAGGAATGACCATGATCGTCGTGACGCATGAAATGGGCTTCGCACGAGAGGTGGGCGACCGCGTCATCTTTATGGATCAGGGAATTATTATGGCAGAAGGCAAGCCAAAGGAAATTTTCGATGACACGCAAAACGAGCGCCTGCGTTCGTTCTTAGGAAAGGTCCTGGTGAAATGACCGGCAGCTGTTAGGAAAACAGAAGGCACCAGACGCCTCGTTATCGAGTGAGCGCTGGTGCTTTTCTACTGACTAGGCGTCGTGCTCATTTGGCTGCATCCAGCAGCTGGCTGACGGTGACAAACCGATATCCCTGTGAGCGCAAATCCGTAATGAGCTCTTGCAGGGCTGCTACAGTCTGACGCTGGTTCAGGCCGCCGTCATGAAAGAGGATGATATCGCCAGGGGAGACGTTGCTCTTTACACTTTTCGCGATGACGGAAGCGGTTCGGGCGAGGGACCAATCCCGTGGGTCAACGGACCAGTGAATGATATCGTAGCCGCTGGACTGGACAGCGTTCATCACGTCATGCGTCATGACACCTCCAGGAGGTCGGTAGTACTGCGCAAGAATGCCTGTCGTCCTCAAGATCGAGCGCTCACCGTGCCTGATGTCTTCGTAGACCTCATGCTCGGTCAGCTTGTTCAGATCCAAATGATGGTAGCCGTGATTCCCGATCTCGTGTCCAGCTTTGTAAATCCATTGCATGACCCGAGGATGCTTATCCACCTGAGAGCCTAGCACAAAAAAGGTAGCACGTATGTTGTTCTGATGGAGCACTTCCAGGATTTTCGGCGTGTACTTCGCATCAGGGCCGTCATCAAACGTAAGCGCAACGACCTTTTTCTGCGTGTGTATCCGGTGGATCGGTTCGTAAAACGGAGTAGAAGCGCCCGCCCAGACAGGCATGATGCCCCAGCCAAGAAGGCAGGCGACGAGACAAACGTAGATCGCGCGATGGCGCATGACGATCGCCTCCTTCGTTCAGATATGGCTTTAGGTTCACCCCCTGCAGGGAAAACATGCTGCCAAAAGAAAACAGCGTCCAGCAGGGGGAGGGGATATGGTAGAATGAGTTGACCGTACATAGGAGAGGAGAGAATTCGGTGGAACTCCGCGGTATTTTACATGGACTCACCCACGAGTATCACGGGAAGGACAAGCCTGTTGACTACTATTTGCAAATTGGCGAGGAGCGCATGCCATTGAACGAATGGCTGGGTAGCGAGCTGTCGATTACATTTTTAGGCGAAAAGAACTGCATCGCCTGTGGCCGAAAAACCAACAAGACCTTTAACAGCGGGTATTGCTACCCCTGTTTCACCAAACTGCCGGAAAATGACCTGTGCATCGTCAAACCGCACGAATGTCATTTTGACTTGGGGACCTGCCGGGATGAAAGCTTCGGCGAAACGTACTGCATGATTCCCCATTTGGTCTATCTGGCGGTTTCCAGCGATATGAAGGTGGGCTTAACCCGCAAGCACAACCAGCTGAAGCGCTGGGTGGATCAGGGGGCGATCCGGGCGATTCCGATTGCGGAAGTACCTACACGCCGCATGGCAGGACAGCTGGAGTTTCATCTCAGCCAATACTTGCCGGACAAGACCAACTGGCGAAAAATGCTCAAGGGCGACGTCAAGGAGATCGACCTGCTCGCGATGCGCGACGAGGTATACAGCCATTTCCCTGACGAGTTCAAGCCTTTCCAGTATCGCGAGGACGAATGGGTGGATATCACTTATCCGATTTTGGAATCGTTGGACAAAATCAATTCCAAAACACTGGACAAAGAAGAGAAGCTCGGTGGCCGCCTGATTGGCGTCAAAGCACAGTACCTGATTTTTGACAACGGTGTGTTTCAAACGCGCAAGCACGCAGGCTATCAGGTAGAGATTACAGCAACTCCCTCTGCATAAAGTCACGCAAACTCCTCAAACTGAAAAGCAACAGCAGGGAGGAGAGAAGGCCATGAGGGATGAACATATCGAATATACAGAGCCATTGACCGGAACACTCGCCGAGGCAGTCGAAAGAGAGGACGCCACCCAGCTGGGAGTCCCTTTTTCGCCACTCGCCCAGACGTGGCAGGTCAATCCAGCGGACGAGGACTCCGATCAGGCTCAGCAGTAGGAAAGCGGCAAAACGACAGGCATAGCAACTAGGGAAACGGCAGCCAGAGAGTAAGGATGGCTGTCGTTTTTTGTGCGAATAAAAGGGATGAGTGGCTTACGTTTTCGAATGGGCGGCTGCACAGGTGGCAGGCGCAATGGTATGCTAGCGATAAAGAGCTTCATACAAGCAATCCACACAAATGACCGAGGTGAATCTTCATGGCGATAAAAGCCTATCTGTACAACAAATGCGACACCTGCCGCAAAGCGAAGAAATGGCTGCAGGATGAAGGTGTAGGGTTCGAGGAAATTCCGATCGTGGATGCGCCGCCGTCGAAAGAAGAGCTGCGCCGTATCTGGAAAGCGAGCGGACTGGATTTGCGGAAATTGTTCAACGTGAGCGGAGTGCAATACCGTGAGCTGGGGCTAAAAGACAAGCTGCCAACCATGTCAGATGAAGAAATGCTCGAGCTGCTGGCGTCCAACGGCAAGCTGATCAAGCGCCCGCTGATTACAAACGATGAGACAGTGACACTTGGCTTTAAGGCAGAAGAACTGGAAAAAGCGTGGGGAGGCAAATAACTATGCGTCAGCCCTCCAAACGCCTTGCTTATCTATCTGCGGCTATTTTCTCGGAAATGGCTGCACGCAAACGGGAAGTGGCCCAAAAGAGAAAGGTCTACGATTTAAGCATCGGAAGTCCCGATCAGCAGCCGGAGTCCCACTTGCTGGAAACGCTGGTGGAAGCGGTTCAGCAGCCAGGCGCGTTTGGCTATGCACTGAGTGAGGGAACGGCTGCGTTTCGCGAGGAGGTGGCTCGCTGGTACCAATTCCGTTTTGAGGTGGAGCTCGATCCGCAAACAGAGGTCCACTCTCTGATGGGCTCCCAGGACGGCTTGGCCCACTTTGCTCTGGCTTGGTCAGACCCAGGAGATCTGGTGCTGGTACCCGATCCAGGCTACCCCATCTATGAGGGCAGCGTTCATTTAGCGGGCGCAGTTCCGTACCCCATGCCCCTTCGAGGGGAAAACGGCTTCCTTCCCGACCTGAATGCCATTCCGGCAGATGTGGCGAAGCAGGCGAAGTTCATGATCCTGAACTATCCGAACAATCCAGTGTCTGCTGTAGCGACCCTCTCCTTCTTTGAAGAGGTAGTAGCTTTTGCGAAGCGTCATGACATCATCGTCGTACACGATCTGGCGTATTCCGAGATGGCGTTTGACGGATACAAGCCGCCGAGCTTTTTGCAGGCTTCGGGTGCCAAAGAGGTAGGAATCGAGTTTAACTCCTTTTCCAAAAGCTTTAATATGGCAGGCTGCCGGATTGCGTACGTCGTAGGAAATGCGGATATCATCAAGCCGCTCGCAGTCGTGAAGTCCAATGTCGATTACGGTGTCTTTTTACCCGTTCAGCAAATGGCGGTAGAAGCATTGCGCGCGGACCGAAAATCGGGTGGTGCGAATGCGGTGGGACCGATCTATCAGGAGCGCCGGGATGTGCTGCTGTCTGCTTTAGCCGAGGCAGGCTGGCAGATTGAGCCGCCGAAAGCGACCATGTTCGTCTGGGCAAAAGTACCCGATGGCTGGACCTCGAGGGAATTTGCTTTTGCCCTTCTGGAAGAGACGGGAGTCGTCGTGATTCCCGGGAGTGCATTCGGTGTGGAAGGTGAAGGGTATGTTCGTATTGCCCTGGTACAGACACCGGACGTATTGAAGCAAGCAGCCGAATCCATTCGCCAGTCAGGAATATTAACGAGCAGGCAGAACCGGAAATCGCCTGTGCACGAATAAATTCCTGATTTTATGGGAAATAACAAATGAGTACACGACCGATATTTTCAAGGGGAGAAACGGGCCTTACACCTTGTGAAAAAACGTCTGTTCAGAATTTTGAGGAATGAAGAGGAATCCTCGAATGTTCGTCAAATATGTATGTGGTATGGATAGTACCTGATAGGAGGATACGTAAACGATGGAATTCCCGAAAGATCTACGTTACAGTGAAGAGCATGAGTGGGTACGTGTAGAAGGAAACAAAGCTTATATTGGCATTTCTGCTTTTGCTCAGGCAGAGCTGGGTGACATCGTATTCGTCGAGCTGCCAGAAGTAGGCGCGACGATTCAACAAGATGAACCATTTGGCAGTGTGGAATCCGTCAAAACGGTTTCCGAGCTGTACGCTCCAGTGAGCGGTAAAGTTGTAGAAGTAAACGGTGAACTGGAAGATGCGCCAGAGCTGGTCAACTCCTCGCCATATGAAAAAGCTTGGATGATCGTCGTAGAGCTGTCTGATGCGGCTGAGCTGGAAAAACTGCTGACCGCCGACAAATACGAAGCAATGGTAAAAGAATAAGCAAACAGGCAAAAAGCCGGGCGATGCATGATCGCTCGGCTTTTTCTATGTGACATTACGACAGCTTGAACACGCGAACGGCATTGTTCATTTCTTCCGCCATCGTTGCTAGCATGGTTGCCGCTGCGGATATTTCCTGCATGGAGGCATTTTGTTCCTCTGCGGCCGCAGCAACATTTTGAGAATTGGCGGCAGAACGTTCGGAAATAGCAGAGATGTGATCGATGGCTGCAATAATCGTTTCCATCTGCTCGCTGATTTGTTTCATTTCCGTGCCGAGGCCATCTGTACGGGCAAACAATTGTTTCGTCGAGCTGGTGATTTGGTCGAAGGCAGATCGGGTTGATTGGACATTTCCCCACTCCCGATTCGATCAAACCTGAATATAAGCTTTAGGCAGAGCAGGGAATAATTTCAAACTAGTCAGAAAACATTGGTCAGTAAGACGCGAATCAGGTACAATAGGGGAACCATTACATTTGCCATCAATCGATTGGTATCTTTTGCGGGTAGAGAGATCTGCCGTGAGTAAGCTACAATTGCTGATACAGACAGAGTGTCGACCAAACGAAGCATAGTTTGGCGAAGAAGGAGGGAGACTATATGAGTTATTGTTGTGGTGCCGGAATGGTAGGATCGGTTGGGTCTGTCCGTCATTATAAAACGTTGGTGCATAACGTCCCCATCATGTTTTGTCCTGTATGTGACAGAATTGAAGTTCATCCCGCTATTGAGGGCGAGTATGAAATTCTAGTAGAATATGCTCAGGGAGATCAGGCTCCTGAGGTGGACTTTGCTGATTTCGTAAGTGTTGACAATACTACTGAGTTGTTTGAGAATTGTACCATGACGGATGAAGCAGCGAGCTTCGCCGATGTACTCAAACAGCAAATCGATATTTCGCTGGATCTTTTGGGCGTCGCCAAAGAATTGAAGGATGAGGAATGGCGTGAAGCCCTGATGATCCGTCTGAGAAGGTTAAGCGAGCGGCTGAAGCAGTACAATAAGAGAAAGCAAATGTCGCAGAAAAGCGCGTGACCGTAAGTTGACTTGGGAGGCAGTGTGAATGTTTCATTTGAAAGGCGTTCATCACATCGCATTGAATTGCAGCGATGTCGTGAAGGTAGCTCATTTTTTTAAAGACATTTTGGAAGTTCCGATCCCAGAAGAGAATATCGTGGAAGGAGCACCTGTCTACTTTCAAATTGGCACATACACACGGATTGGTCTCCATCCATATAGCGGTGGGGAAGGCAAAGGCGGAGTGGGGCAAGTCGACCACATCGCTTTTTCCGTAACGAGCCGCGCCGAATTGGACTATCTGGTTGACAAACTGGAAGCGGAGAATATTTGCTATCGGGGTCCAATCACTCGACCGACGAGCTTTAATCTCTATTTTGAGACACCGGATGGACATCATCTGGAAGTTCGACTGGATAAGGACGAATTTGACGAATAACATGCGTATACAAGAGCTTCCGCCCAAATGGGTGGGGGCTTTTCTAACGATTCGACGGCATGTCGAGAAAAAGAGGCTCTCGCTGACAGGACACGACAGGCGTTCCCATCCCTCGTCAAAGGATTCGACCAAGCCATCCGCGAACCCATTGGAGGGAGAGGAGTGGGCGAGCATGGTCGGAATCAGTGGGGTGCTGATGGAAGTGGCAGAACGTTTGCAAAGGAAGGCTCATGTACGGCTGTTGACAGCAGGATGGGACAAACGGATCGGCATTGTGGCAGTGGATACCCGGCTCCGGTGGCAGATGACTTTTGTCAAAGGAAGCGCTTCTTGCGGGGAGTGGAAAGAGGACGTGCCCGCCGACTTGATCTTGCATGGAAATGAGAAGGAAATCCATATGCTTCTGGCAGGAGATGCTCTGCAATACGCCAGTGTCAGGCAGCGCGTAAGATTTGTAGGAACGCTGCGCGATCAATTAAAGCTGGATGCGATCTTGCGGCTTACCAGCAAATGATCGCAGGCTGTTGTGTTATAATAGAAAAAATATAGAGAATTCGAGGAGGAACCGCGTATGTCCACGACGATTTCTTTGAAGCAGGCGGTGACGGCACGTGTGTCATCTATTGACGAAACATTCCGCCATTTGCACAACAATCCTGAGATTAGCTGGAAAGAAGTGCAGACCACACAGTATCTGGCGGAGCGGATGCACAGACTCGGACTGCGTGTAACGACGTTTGATGATTGTACAGGCCTGGTTGCGGAATGGGGCGAAGGAAGTCCGGTGGTGGGCTTGCGGACTGATATTGACGCGCTCTGGCAGGAAGTGGACGGGGAGTGGAGAGCCAACCATTCCTGTGGACATGACGCGCATATGACGCTGATCGTGGAAGCAGTCGAGTCGTTGATCGCTTCGGGATATAGCCCCCCGGGGACGTTGAAAATTTTGTTCCAGCCTGCGGAGGAAAAAGGGACTGGCGCCCTCAAGCTGGTGGAAAAAGGTGTCGTAGATGATGTGGACTATTTGTACGGCGTGCATCTTCGCCCGATCCAGGAGATGAAGGGCGGCTACGCGGGTCCTGCGATCTACAATGGCGCCGCAACGTTTTTATATGGAGAAATTACAGGTGTATCTGCTCACGGCGCGAGACCGCATTTGGGAATCAATGCGATCGAGGTAGCCAGCGCGATCATAACAGGAGTCAGTCAGGTACATACAGATCCACGAGTGCCGGCGACCGTGAAAATGACAATGCTCCAGGCAGGTGGAGAGAGCTACAACATCATCCCGGACAAAGCGCGATTTGCGCTCGATTTGCGCGCTCAAACCAATCAAGTCATGGACGATTTGCTTACCCGTGTGCGCCAAGTGATTGATGGAGCCGCCGCTACTTTTGGGGCGACGATCGAGGTGCAGCAAGGCTCTCGTATGGTGGCAGCCGAAGTAAACGATGAGGCGAAAAAGCTGATGGAGGAAGCGATCATCGATGTGCTTGGCGAGGATAAGCTGGAAGAAGCGCCTGTCAGTCCGGGGGCAGAAGACTTCCATTTCTACACCGTAGAACGCCCTCAGATCAAGGCGACGATGCTTGCATTCGGCTGCGACTTGAAGCCGGGCCTGCATCATCCGCATATGGAATTTGACCAGTCGGCATTGGTAAAAGGGGTCGAGATCCTCTCGAATGTCGTGATTAGGACTTTTGCTAAAGGGAAGTAAAGAGAGAAAAAAAGAAGCCTCGTACCGATTTAGGTACTGGGCTTTTTCAGCGCCGATTTCGGTATTCTTTCGCCGCTTTCATTTGTGGTATGTTTGCGTTAGGGAATTGGATAAAAACAAGGTGGTGGAAAGGAATGAACAGAGTAACGCAGCAGTTCGCTTTCTCGAAACGAAATCCCGATTTGCCGATCATGGGAGCAGCCTATGCCAAGACTGATCCTGATATTATGCCATTCGCTTATGGATTTCCCGCACCACAGGCTTTTCCGATCGCTGCTTTTCAGGAAGCATCTCAATCCGCCTTATTATTAGAAGGAACAAGAGCCCTGCAATATACCGGAGGACCAGGGCAAAAGCAGGTACAAGCCTGGATCGCCCAGCGCTCCCCGCTGCGCGGCATCAAGCCAGAAGAGGATCAGCTCATCGTGACAACCGGCTCCATGCAGGCGATCGATATGGTGACTCGCGTACTGACGGACGAAGGAGATGAGGTGTGGGTAGAGTCGCCTTCCTTCTTCGGGACGATTCGCTCCTTTATCACGAATGGATTGAATATTCGGTCGTTTCCGATTGATGAGGATGGTCTGTGTGTGGATGAGCTGGAGTCAGCCTTGCAAAAAGCAGAACAGACAGGCGGTAAAATGCCCAAGCTGCTCTACATCATGCCCAATTATCAAAATCCCTCAGGAGCTACCTTGTCTTTTGCTCGGCGTGAAAAGCTGGCGAAACTGGTGCTGCGCTATAACTTCTACATACTGGAGGATGACGCCTATGTCGATCTGAGCTTTTCGGGCGAATACCTTCCTTCCGTCTACAGCTTCGCGCCAAAGAGGGTTGTCTACATTAGCACGTTCTCGAAAATCATTGCTCCTGGCGTGCGCATGGGCTGGGCAATCGCCGACAGCCAAGTGATCGAAAGGATGAAGCTGTTTAAGTCGGATGGGTATACGAGCGTATTTGTCCAGGAGGTAGTGGGGCAAATGCTGCAGAAGATGGATTACACCGCTCACATGAATCGGATCAACGAGATGTACCGAAGCCGCAGAGATGTCATGGTAACCGAGCTGCGTCGCGTTTTTGGGGATCAGATTGACTTTCAAGTTCCAGATGGCGGCTTTTTCTTGTGGGTGCGTTTTCCGGAAGGGGTCAATACGACGGAGATGCTGACGCACGCATTGGAATGTGGAGTCAGCTTCTTGGATGGACAAAACTTTTACCTCGAAGGAGTGGACGGTACCCGATTTGCTCGGCTGTGCTATACGTACTGTGATGAGGAGTCCATTAAAAAGGGTGTGGCAGCCTTGCATGAGGCATGGAGAAGAAGTCACTCTCTCCGATAATCAGGGGAAGAGAAGTCTGAAACAGGGTAAAGCAAAAAAATGGGCAAGTAAATGAAGCTTATGTGAACAAGAACCCGATGCCTTGCTGGTATCGGGTTTTTTGTGTACCATTAATTCACTGCCGAGCTAGTGTGGAAAACTGGGGGGACAAGGGAAAACTAGCGGGAGAAGTGGTATTCACACATTCTCCATAAGAGATTATAAAATTATGTAGCTTATTTGATTAAATGTGATATACTAATTACAAATTGAGCAACAATAATTAAACTTATTTCGAGTCACTCTCGAGGTGAGCGACCGTATTAACGGATAGAATGACCGAAGTCGAAGGTTAGTCATCATAATGGATATACATTTGGGAAGGAGATCGTTCACACATGGAAACCAACACCGTTCATAAGCTTACTGACATTTTGGGAGCTGCAAAGGTCTATAATAACCTGCCAGTTGCGAAGCTCGTAGAAATGGCGGTTAAGCGTGGCGAAGGGATTTTGACCGACAAGGGGGCGCTTAATGCGCTAACAGGCAAGTTTACAGGCCGTTCGCCGAAGGACAAATTTGTGGTGGACGAAGCTTCCGTACACGATAAAATCAACTGGGGTCCGGTTAACCAACCAATTTCCTCTGAGAAATTTCTCCGTCTGCAGCAAGATGTGCTCGAGTACCTGCAAGGAAAAGAGCTGTTTGTGTTTGACGGTTTTGCCGGTGCGGATACGACTTACCGCTTGCCGATCCGCGTAGTGAACGAATACGCGTGGCACAATCTGTTTGCTCGTCAGCTGTTCATCCGTCCGTCCGATGAAGAACTGGCGAACCATGAAGCAGAGTTCACCGTAGTGTATGCGCCAAACTTCAAAGCGAACCCGGCTGTTCACGGAACAAACTCCGAAACGTTCATCGTGCTGAGCTTTGAACACAAAACCGTTTTGATTGGTGGTACCGAGTACGCTGGGGAAATGAAGAAGTCGATTTTCAGCGTAATGAACTACATGCTGCCTGAGCGCAATGTACTGTCCATGCACTGCTCTGCAAACGTAGGCAAAGATGGCGACGTTGCCCTGTTCTTCGGTCTGTCCGGTACTGGGAAAACGACTCTGTCCGCTGACCCGAACCGCTTCCTGATCGGTGACGACGAGCACGGCTGGTCTGATAACGGCGTTTTCAACATCGAAGGCGGTTGCTACGCAAAATGCATCAACCTCTCTGCAGAGGGTGAGCCGCAAATCTGGAACGCGATTCAATTCGGTACCGTTCTGGAAAACGTAGATATCGACAGCGAGACACACAAAGCGAATTACGACAGTGCAAAATATACGGAAAACACCCGTGCAGCTTACCCTGTTGAAATGATTAACGGAGCGGTGATCCCTGGTGTGGGAGCACAGCCAAACGTAATCGTGTTCCTGACAGCGGACTCTTTCGGGGTATTGCCTCCGATCTCCAAGCTGACGAAAGAGCAAGCGATGTACCACTTCCTGTCTGGCTACACCAGTAAAATGGCAGGTACAGAGCGCGGTGTAACAGCTCCACAAACCGAGTTCTCGACTTGCTTCGGATCTCCATTCCTGCCGCTGCACCCAGTGGTATATGCGGAAATGCTCGGCAAGAAAATCGACGAGCGCGACGTACAAGTATACCTGGTGAACACAGGCTGGACGGGTGGACCAGTGGGCGTAGGAAGCCGTATGAAGCTGTCCTATACTCGCGCTATGGTTACAGCAGCACTGAACGGCGATCTGGAAAAAGTGGAGTACGTGGCAGACGCTACCTTTGGTGTTCAAGTACCAACCACTTGCCCGAACGTACCAGCAGAAGTACTGCAGCCACGCAATACGTGGGCGAGTAAAGAAGACTACGATAAACAGGCAGCTGATCTGGCTTCCCGTTTCATTGAGAACTTCCAAAAGAAATTCCCGAACGCAACGGATATCGCACAAGCAGGTCCTAAAGCGTAATCAAATAACGCAACAAGCAAAAACGGTTAGACGCGAGGTCTAGCCGTTTTTGTGTTGGGGAGTATGGAGCTATTGGTCTTTCATCTCCAAAATGACAGGGCAGTGATCGCTGCCCAGGATCGCGGTGTCAATTCTGGCGTCGATGAGAGAGGGCGCCAGTCTTTTCGAGGCGAGGAAATAGTCGATGCGCCAACCGATATTTCGCTCCCGGACATTCCCCATATAGGACCACCAGGAATAGGCGTCTGCCTGCTCCGGGTAGAAGTAGCGGAAGGTGTCGAGAAAACCGGATTCGAGCAGCTGCGTCATCTTGCCGCGCTCCTCAGGAGTGAAGCCAGAGTTGTTGCGATTGGATTTCGCATTCTTCAGGTCGATTTCCTGGTGCGCGACATTGAGATCGCCGCAGACGATCACGGGCTTTTGGGTGTCGAGCTGCATCAGATAGTGACGGAAACGATCTTCCCACTCCAATCGGTAATCCAGGCGGGAAAGGTCGCGCTTGGCATTGGGTGTGTATACATTGACGAGGAAGAACGAATCAAACTTCAGTGTAATGACACGTCCCTCAGGCTCGTGATTTTCTTCCAGACCATAACGGACGGACAGTGGCTTGACCTTTGTAAAGACAGCCGTACCGGAGTAGCCTTTTTTGATAGCGTAATTCCAGTACTGCTCGTACTCTTCGCCGCATTCAGCTGTAAATTGTCCTTCTTGCAGCTTTGTTTCCTGGATACAGAAAATATCCGCATTTATTTGGGAGAAATACGCTTGGAAGCCTTTGTTTACGCAAGCGCGTAATCCGTTTACATTCCATGATACCAGTCTCATAGTCGCTTTGTTCTCCTTACTACGGTTTGGGCAGATGCCGTTTCTACTATCCTAACACAGGGAGGAGCGGTTATGAGAAAGGAAAAAACCCTCTGCAAAATAGAGGGTTCATGGCAATTGGCGGTCACGTATGGGGAGGAATCGAGGCCAGTTCCTTCATGCGATTGGCAACAGCTTCTGTCAATTCTTGTGTCAGCTCGGGGATCGAGGTCTTCAGGAAGGCGTTCACCATCGGAGCCTTCACACCTTTTGCGGTAATGTCGAGAAAACCCGTCATTTTCGTTCGATTCAAACTCAGCGCCTGTGCCTGGAAGTAGCCATCACCGGCAAAGTTTTCGTTCAAGCCGGTGAGGGTAAACCTGACTAGAGTGGGCTGGATCCAATCTGTAATATCGACCTGCAGCTGAATTTTTTTCTTCATGATGCCGATATCTCCCGAAAAGGTCCAGGTGGATTGACGGGCATGGATGATCTCATGGCTGATGTAGCCGGGCACGAGCGGAATCCAGTTGTCCATGACACTAACAAACTCCCAGATCGTGGAGATAGAAAGGTCCAGCTCGATCTCATGCAATCCTTGAGGCAAGGTTCCTCACTCCTTTCTCGCGTGGTGGTTCATCCTGTTATATGTATTGTGGCAAGCCGCGAGATATATCGGGAATTTTTAAAAAGCCACTTGATACGGCTCCGTCATGGGAATATAAGCAGAGGGACCCGTCATTTTCCAAACGATGAAACAGGATGATCAGGCTGTTCGGGTATCACACACGAGCGGTGAGGGAAAGATGTTCCAGTAGCAGGTGGAGGGGCGGAGCATTGTCGCCAATTTCCGACTTTTTAAATATAATGATTTAAAAATTACAGATATGTTTCATTCCTTGATTTATAATTATTCTTATTATAAGATGAGTATTGAGAATGGATTGAGAATCAACCAACTCACTTCTGACGTTTATGGAGGGAATTCAGATGACAGCTGTACCGCATTTGCAAATAAAAAACCTTCGCGCCAAGATCGAGGATAAAGAAATCCTCAAAGGCATGAATTTGGAAATTAAGGGCGGCGAAGTCCATGCAATCATGGGCCCGAACGGAACTGGTAAATCTACTTTGGCATCTACGCTGATGGGTCACCCTAAATACGAGGTAACCGAAGGCGAAGTCATTATCAACGGCGAAGACTTGCTGGAAATGGCAGTTGACGAGCGTGCACGTGCTGGACTGTTTTTGGCGATGCAATATCCATCCGAAATCAGCGGTGTGACCAACTCCGACTTCCTGCGCTCTGCAATCAACGCACGTCGCGGTGAAGGCAACGAAATCTCCCTGATGAAGTTCATCCGTGAGATGGACAAGAAAATGAGCACGCTGGAAATGGACGATTCCTTCTCTCATCGTTACCTGAACGAAGGCTTCTCCGGCGGGGAGAAAAAACGCAACGAAATTCTGCAAATGATGCTCCTCGAACCTACTTTCTGTATCCTTGATGAGATCGACTCTGGTCTCGACATCGATGCATTGAAGATTGTAGCGAACGGCGTAAACGAAATGCGCTCCGCTGATCGCGGATTCTTGATCATCACGCACTATCAGCGTTTGCTGAACTATGTGAAGCCTGACTTCGTACACGTCATGATGCAGGGTCGTATCGTGAAGTCCGGTGGTCCTGAGCTGGCTGAACGCCTGGAGGCAGAAGGCTACGACTGGATCAAGGAAGAGCTCGGCATCGAGGATGAAACCGTAAACGCCAACGTGTAGGAAGAAGGAGGCAGCAGTGAAATGAGTGTGGATGTACAGCTCCGCTTCGACTCCGAAGCGATCACCGAGTACTCCAAAGCCAATCAGGAGCCTGCCTGGTTCCTGGAAAAGCGCCTTGCCGGCTTAAAAGCGGCAGGAGAGCTGCAACTGCCCGCTTTGGAGAAAACGAAAATTGATAAATGGAATACCACTGAGTTTGACCCGTTTCAAACGGCTGCCAAAGCGGCAGCAGCAAGCGAGCTTAGTGAATTGGTTAAAGCCCAAATCGATGTAGACAGCGTAAAAAACCTGCTGGTGCAAAAAAATGCATCCTCTGTTTTTGAAGCAGTCTCTGAGGAATTGAAGAGCAAAGGAGTCATCTTTACCTCTTTTGCCAAAGCTTTGGTCGAGCACAGCGATTTGGTACAAAAATACGTAGGAACAGTCGTTTCTTTCGACGAGCACAAGCTGACAGCTCTGCACACAGCAGTAGTGAACGGCGGCGTGTTTATCTACGTTCCTAAAAATGTGGAAGTAGAAGTGCCGCTGCAAGCAGTGTTTGAGGTGGCTGGCGACCATGCGCTTTTGTCCCCGCACGTATTGATCGTAGCGGAAGCGAACAGCAAAGTGATCTACGTGGATACATTCGTATCTGGCGAAGGCACGAGCATGGTAGCGAACAGCATCGTAGAAGTATACGTAGGCGCAGGTGCATCCGTGCAGGTAGCTTCTGTACGTTCCCTGTCCACAGACGTGCACGACTACAGCTTCCGTCGTGCGACTGTTGATCGCGACGGTAAAATGGAATGGATCCTGGGCGAGATGAACGACGGCAACACCGTTGCGAACAACACCACCATCCTCAAAGGTACCGGCTCTACAGCCGAAACCAAATCCATCTCTGTTGGAACAGGCTCCCAACGACAAAACCTGACTTCCCAAGTACAGCACATCGGTACGCATTCCGAGTCTGATATGGTCAGCAAGGCTGTTATGACAGGTGAAGCAGTCAGCATTTTGAACGGTATCACTAAAATCGAAAAAGGCGCTGAAAAAGCAAACGGTGTACAGGCAGAGAACATCCTGATGCTGAGCGAAAAATCTCGTGGAGACGCCAACCCGATTCTTTTGATCGATGAGGATGACGTAAAAGCGGGTCACGCAGCTTCAGTAGGACGCTTCAGCGAAGAGTCTCTCTACTACCTGATGTCTCGCGGGATTACCCGTCAAAATGCAGAACGTCTGATCATTCTCGGCTTCCTCGATCCGGTTGTGGCTGAAATTCCGGTTGAAGAAGTGAGAAACAGACTTCGCCAAGCGCTCGAAAGGAAGTTAGGCTAATGAACGCCAAGGAGCTTCGGAAATATTTTCCTATCCTTCATCAAGAGATAAACGGGCATCCGCTCGTGTATCTCGACAATGGAGCGACTTCCCAAAAGCCGATTCCGGTAATGGAAGCGATGGATAAATACTACAAGGCGTACAACTCCAACGTTCACCGCGGCGTACACACTCTGGGCAACATGGCGACAGACGCGTATGAAGGAGCGCGCGAGAAGGTTCGCGCGTTCATCAATGCTCGGGAAGCAGCCGAGGTGGTATTTACCCGCGGAACGACGTCGGCGATTAATACCGTAGCGTACGGCTATGCTCGCGCGGTTCTGAAGCCAGGCGATGAGATTGTGACCACGATCGTGGAGCACCATGCCAATTTCATTCCATGGCAACAAGCAGCCAAGGCGACCGGAGCTACCTTTAAGTTCATTCCGCTGCAGGAAGACGGAACCGTGACCCTGGATGCAGTGAGAGAAACGGTTACGGACAACACCAAACTCGTCGCGATTCACCATATTTCCAACGTACTCGGGGATACTACACCGATCAAGGAAATTGCGAAAATCGCGCATGAGCACGGCGCACTTTTGCTGGTGGATGGGGCGCAGGGAGCTCCTCACAAAAAAATCAACGTCCAAGACCTGGATTGCGATTTTTATGCGTTTTCCGCTCACAAAATGGCAGGTCCGACTGGTATCGGCGTGCTGTACGGCAAACGTGAAGTGCTGGAGCGAGTCGAGCCGATGGAATTTGGCGGCGAGATGATCGACTTCGTGGAGCTGTATGATTCCACGTGGAAGGAGCTGCCTTGGAAGTTTGAAGGCGGTACTCCCATCATCGCGGGCGCTATCGGACTTGGTGCAGCGATCGACTTTTTGAACGAAATCGGTATGGACAACATCGAACGCCATGAAAAGCAACTCGTGAAATATGCGATGGAGCAAATGCGTGAGATCGAAGGCTTAACGATTTACGGCCCGCAGCAGGACCGCAGCAGTTTAATAACATTCAATCTGGATACGGTACATCCGCATGACCTGGCGACGGTTCTCGACAGCTATGGAATCGCAGTCCGTGCCGGTCATCACTGCGCGCAGCCACTGATGCGCTGGTTGAATTGCACGGCTACCGCACGGGCAAGCTTCTACGTGTACAATACAGAGGAAGAAGTAGATGTACTGGTAGAAGGATTGAAGAAGACGAAGGAGTATTTCGGCAATGTCTTCTCTTGATGATTTATACCGCCGCGTGATTATGGATCACTACCAGAAGCCCCGCAATCGCGGGAAGCTGGAGGAATCCGACGGACTCATTGTCAATTTGAATAACCCGACCTGTGGCGACAGCATCTCGCTCTCCTTGAAAGTTGCGGAGGGCAAGGTGGTGGACGCGAAATTCATGGGCGAGGGCTGCTCGATCAGCATGTCCTCCGCATCGATGATGACGGATGCCGTAAAAGGAAAGCCTGTAGAAGAAGCGCTTGAGCTGGCTCACAAGTTTTCCGATTTGATGCAGGGCAAGGAGATCGACGATTCGATCGATCTTGGGGACATCGAGGCACTGTCTGGTGTCGCGAAGTTCCCTGCCCGCATCAAATGTGCGACTCTCGCTTGGAAGGCGCTGGAGCAAGGCATCAAACAGGCCGAGCAGGAATAGCTTTTCAGCATATGAAAATAAAGGAGTGAGCAACGATGGCTAAAAAAGCCCCTGAAATACAGGATTACCAGTACGGTTTTCACGATAAGGACGTTTCTGTATTCCGTACGAAAAAGGGTCTGACACGCGAAATCGTCGAAGAAATTTCGCGTATCAAGGACGAGCCAGCATGGATGCTGGAGTTCCGTTTGAAGGCTCTGGATATTTTCAACAGCCTCCCAATGCCAAAATGGGGCGGCGATCTGGATTCCCTCGACTTTGACAGCATCACCTACTATGTGAAGCCGTCCGAAAAACAAGGTCGCAGCTGGGATGAAGTACCAGAAGAAATCAAAGCGACTTTTGACAAGCTGGGAATCCCTGAGGCGGAGCAAAAGTTCCTCGCGGGTGTATCCGCTCAGTACGAGTCTGAGGTTGTTTACCACAACATGCAGGAAGACCTCGAAAAACTGGGCGTTCTTTTCTGTGATATGGACTCTGCCGTGAAGCTGTATCCAGACATCGTGAAGGAATACTTCGCGACCGTTATCCCAACAGCAGACAACAAGTTTGCTGCTCTGAACTCGGCTGTATGGTCCGGTGGCTCCTTCATTTACGTGCCAAAAGGCGTAAAAGTAGAGACTCCGCTGCAGGCTTACTTCCGCATCAACTCCGAGAACATGGGTCAGTTCGAGCGTACCCTGATCATCGCGGATGAAGATTCCTTCGTTCACTATGTAGAAGGCTGTACAGCTCCGATCTACAGCACGGACTCCTTGCACTCCGCGGTTGTAGAAATCATCGTAAAAGAGCGCGCACGCTGCCGCTACACCACGATCCAAAACTGGTCCAACAACGTATACAACCTCGTTACCAAACGTGCGGTTGCTTACGCAGATGCGAACATGGAATGGATCGACGGCAACATCGGTTCCAAGCTGACGATGAAATATCCAGCGGTTATCATGAAAGGACCTCGCGCAAAAGGTACTGTTCTTTCCATCGCGGTAGCAGGAAAAGGACAACACCAGGACGCAGGTGCGAAAATGATTCACCTGGCTCCGGATTGCACATCGACCATCATTTCCAAATCCATCTCCCGTGATGGCGGTAAAGTAACCTATCGCGGCCTGTCGCAGTTTGGACGCAAGTCGGAAGGCTCCAAGTCCAACATCAAATGCGACACGCTGATTCTCGATAAGCTGTCCACGTCCGACACGATCCCGTACAACGAGATCATGAACGACAACATCACGCTCGAGCACGAAGCGACTGTTTCCAAAGTATCCGAGGATCAGCTGTTCTACCTGATGAGCCGCGGCCTTTCCGAAGCAGAAGCAACCGAGATGATCGTTATGGGCTTCATCGAGCCGTTCACCAAAGAACTACCGATGGAGTATGCGGTTGAGATGAACCGTTTGATTAAATTTGAAATGGAGGGAAGTATCGGGTAAGATAAAGTGAAGCGTATCAATGACTGAACGGTTTTCGAACGCGGCTTGATACCGATTTGATACCGTTTAGTCAAATACGCTCATGACTTCTTGCTTTCTTTCAACATAGAGGTGTCCATATGTGTTAGCGGTTTGTTTGATATCGTCATGCCGCATAAGTTCTTTAACCAGATAAATGTCCACGCTTTTGTTTATTAGATATGATGCGTAGCTGTGTCGTAGATCGTGGATTCGCAGATCTGGGAACACCCGTTTAAATCGTTTATGATAGTGTGAGTAGTGGTATGGGGCCACTCCTCCAAAAACATAAAGCTCATTATTGAATCCGTATATCTTTTGTGCGGATTCTTTTTTTATTTCTGCCAGCATTTTAGAAACAAAATGGGGGAATGGTACATATCCAACGCTCCCCGCTGTCTTTGGTGTTGTGATACTGCGTGTTGTGATATCCATCGTCTTGTCCACATAAAGTTGGTTCTTCTCTAAATCAATGTCCTTCCATGTTAACGCCATTGCCTCACCTATCCGCAAGCCGGTGTAAAAGAGCAAACGAGTAAGTTCTCGGTAATAGTGGATGTCAAAGTTGTTTATTTTTCGCTCGAATTCATCCCTTTTAATAAAGTTGATCTTTGGCTTTACTCGCTGTATCGCACCAACCACCAGGGTCGGGTCCACCTTCAAGCCAAAAAACTTGACGGAGTGATTAATCAGTATTTTAAAGTTGCTGTAAACCGTTCGAGCGCTGTTCAGTGATACAAATTCGCTTTCCAATTTAGCTTTAAAGTTAACGACATGCTGTACATTAATGTCCCTGATTTTCATATGGCCGAAGAGAGGCTGGATGTGTAATTTGTATTCATTTGTGCGTCTCCTGATTGTTTTTTCTTTAAATCTCTTGTGCTTGATGTTATGTTCGAATACCTCATCGACCGTTACCTCATCTGAAAAAGCGGTCTGTATGCTGGCAAGAAATTCAGCTTCTGCAAGGATAGCATCTCCACGCTTTTTAAATCCTCGTTTCATCTTCTGCTGATTCCGCCCGTACATATCCTTGTACCTGACTTTGTAATACCACGTTTTGCGTTCTTCATCTTTGTATACTGGCATGACCTTTTCCTTTCATGGGAATATATGTTCCATAAAAAATATATAGAAAACAGCCTTGCGGCTGGGAAGCGCAAAGTTATTCAAACATTTCGAGTACACCTAAAGGTTCAAAGCAGATAGTATGATGGCCAACCGTTACCTTTATGCCAAACTTCTCAATATAGCGTTCCAGTGCTGATTCTAGGAATTCCTCAGTAACACAAAGAAAATCAGCAAGTTCGTATCGGTTACGAATACCTTGTTTGTGAGCTTGTACGAAAGAAGAGAGAGGAATGAGTTTTTCGTAAGCCCATGCTCGAGCTCTTAATTCTTGCTTCCGATTTTCAACTTTTTCCTGATCTAGGATGTCTCCAGCAGAAGTAAAATGATGGCCAAGCTCCTCCGCCAAAATGCAGCCTTTCTCGATACGGGTTTGTATGTGTTTATTAATCCAAATAATATCATCAGCGTACAATCCTTTAATCCTCAGCTTCATAGGACGTTCGTATACTTCTAAGTTGTTGTGAAATGCCTCCCTGAGTAGTGTCTCATATACCATATTGTCACTCCTGGTGTTTTCGTTTTGATCTCACGAACTCCTTGAATTTAGCAATTTCCTCCAACTCTTCCTCGGTCCATTGCTCTCCATCGTGGTGCGCGGCGAGCGTAAGGACTTCCTTTTCCCCAGCTGCCATTTCTTCTAATTCTTCAACCGTTATCCCTAAAGCTTTACATACTTTGATTACGTTATCGACTGAAGCTCTACCGACTCCTCGAGTAAGCATGGACTGTAGGGTTGTTGGTGGGATGCCAATTTCCTCAGCAAAGGCTCTCCTGCTCCCCTTTTTATCTATTAGATCTGCTAAAATCTCAGCTTTCTTATCCACCGATCGCACCCTCTC
Organism: Brevibacillus centrosporus; assembly: GCF_003710815.1. Taxonomy (GTDB): domain Bacteria; phylum Bacillota; class Bacilli; order Brevibacillales; family Brevibacillaceae; genus Brevibacillus; species Brevibacillus centrosporus. The sequence continues at coordinate 37,019 of NZ_RHHP01000026.1, read as the reverse complement.
AATATATTAATTCTATGTACGCTTTTCCGTATATACCTACATCCTACAGCAACTTACAAACTCTGTAAAGTATGAAATGTACGCAAACGCGTTCGAAAATAGAATAAAAAAGTTGACAATGAACGATATAGCGTTTATTATCTGTTTTACAAACGCAATTGCGTTCAAAGTGGTAGGAGGTGGTTAAATGAGACACAAAAATTTGCGTGCCGAGATGGCAAGGCACAATGTTACCGTTGGTGATTTGGCTGATTCACTAGGCGTTCGTTATGCAACCGTGAGCGACAAGTTAAATGGCCGATCCCGCTTTTTTTATGATGAAGCAGCCCATATTAAACGTAAATTTTTCCCGAAATGCAAAATCGAATATTTGTTTGAACAAGATGACCAAGACGATGATTCAGTTACCAGTGCAAGTCATGTAGGGGCAGGCGAATCCTATGAAGCACTTTTATGATTCGAAGGACGTAATGCAACTCCTAAGCCTAAACACAATCAGAACTGCTCAACTTCGTATACAGGCGATGAATGAGGAGTTGAAATCTCGGGGGTACTGGATTGAACGGGGAAAGGTTCCGATTCAGTTCTTTCACGAGAAATATCCATTCATTAAAAAAGTTGAAGGGGTTGTGTAGGGAATGAAAAATCTGGCAACGCCAGTTGAGATGGTTGAGGACATTCTTCGGTGTCCAGAACTGCAAGCAAGAATAAGCGGAGATGCTTTTATCGGACTGCTTCAAATGTCGTATGAACAAGAAAAAGCCGCCTGCAGCAACAGGCGGTCCAAAGTTAGTAAAAATTTGGGTACCAGTAGCTTATCACAGTTACTGGGGGGAGGACAAGCTTTATGACACGAGCTGCAGCAGCTGTCGTTATTGAAGATGGCATAGCTTACGATCCTCATGGTCGGATGCAGTACCACCCAGAGTTTCACTTTAATCATGGAGCGCCGTTTGAGGAAGAGGAGCTGGAGTACCTGTGCAAATTCTATGAGACGGATCCAACCCGCTCGCTCTCATTTGAACTCGGCCGGACAGAACGGACCTTGAGGTCGAAAGTGGATCAGCTAAGAAAATCAGGAATGTACCAGGTCTATATAGACCGTTGGAATGCGCGATACGAGATGGAAACTAAAGCGGATGGAGGCGTGCGTCAGTGACTACCAGTGAGAAATTGCAGATTGTCGACCATTGTGAAGAATGCGGCGGGGAATTGATCCAAGGACAGAGTGTGTGGAAGGTTGGAGAAAATTTGCTCTGCACTCGTGCTTGCATGCTGAATTATGTAGGAGCCGTAACGATAACGGCGGGGGAGGAATAGGACATGGAAGCTATCGAGCAAATGCATGTCGATGGTATTGATAGCCATTTAATTGTAGCCAAATTGGTCGGGGAAATAGCTGCTCTGTCGTATCTCATCCAAAACTTTACGGAATGCGCGCTAGATACGCGATATTCGGGGTTTGTGAATCAAATCGATGTGCGAATCGCCAGCAGCCATGAAGACTTTATGGATTCGTCATCTGAAAGGTTGGTCACGGAACAGTTCTACCTTAATAATCTTCGTTCCAATATGGTTCCTACGAAAAGGGAAGTAACCAGGCTTCTAAAAGTGAAAGCCACATTGGTGAAAATACTGGCAGACAAGCAGATCGATTATAAAGCGCTTGGGTACACAATCGAGACAGTTGAATACAAACGCTACTTTCTAAGTGGCCGTAATGAGGGGTAAGGCGGGCTTCGGCCCTGCTTGCAGGATCGGGATGACTGGTCTTGCAAGGAGGTTCGAACCTCCAGCAATACATAAGCGAGGTCTAAGCGTGGAGCATTCGAGGAAGTGCAACGGCTGCCGTAGAGGTTGGGACGGTGGCGGCCTCGTGACTAATGAAAGGAGGCGTATAAGTGGGAGAAGTATCTGAAAGAATCTTATCCGGTCTGATGTGCCAGGTATGCGGCGGGTATTTGGAAGATTTCGCAGAGCCTGGGTATCCAAGAACTTGCGAAGAATGCGAGGACAAAAAGTAAAAGACCCAGCGCGGCAACGCTGAGTCCTGAAACACTCACATTTGATTCTTTCCATCGTATCACAGATGGGATCGGGAGGAAAGGACCTTGATTTGTTTGAAGGGCGACGAAGTCAAAATGAAGTCGGGAGAAATCGGAGTAGTTACCGAGACATGGGGGCTCGCTCGCGATTGGTGCAAATTGAAGAAGGATGACGGGAGCACCATTATTACCATGACTGAAGATATCGAATCGATCATTAAGCGCAATCGTCAGAGAGGGACGGGGATGAAGAAATGATCAAAATTAATAAGCTGGAAATCGAAAATGTGAAGCGTGTCAAAGCTGTCAAAATCGAGCCGTCAAGCGCTGGGTTGACCGTTCTCGGTGGGAAGAATCGTCAAGGTAAAACCAGCGTCTTAGATGCGATTGCATGGGGGTTGGGGGGCAATAAGTACCGTCCCTCCCAGGCAGAACGCGAAGGATCGGTAGTACCTCCGTATCTCCATATCGTTTTATCCAATGGCCTGATCGTTGAGCGTAAAGGTAAAAATAGCGACTTGAAGGTTATCGATCCAAATGGACAGAAAGGCGGCCAGCAGCTGCTCGACAGCTTTGTTGAAGAGCTGGCGATCGATTTGCCCAAGTTCATGAATTCTACGAGCAAGGAAAAGGCGAATATCCTGCTTCGGATTATCGGTGTGGGGGACAAGCTTCACGAGTTGGAAGTAAAGGACCAGGAGCTTTACAACCGGCGTCATGCGATCGGGCAGATTGCAGACCAGAAAGCCAAATTTGCCAAGGAGCAGCTCTATTACCCGGATGCTCCCAAAGAACCGATTTCGGCATCGGAGCTGATTCGCCAGCAACAGGAGATTCTTGCCCGGAACGGAGAGAATCAGCGTAAACGTCAGCGGTTGGCTCAAATTGAAGCAGCGTATGCCAGTCAACTTGAAGAGATCAAAAGGTTGACGGATTTACTTAATCAAGCTAGGGACAAATACAGTCAGCTCACTGATGATTTGCAGATCGCAAGGATGGATGCGATTGACTTGCGCGACGAATCGACCGCAGAGCTGGAAACCAACATTCAACATGTCGATGAGATCAACCGTAAGGTACGGGCGAATCTTGATAAGGACAAGGCTGAAACAGATGCCAACGAGTACCGCGTACAGTACGAAGCGCTTTCGGCCGAGATTGCAGTGATACGACAGCAGAAAACAGCCCTTCTCACGAATGCAAATTTACCTCTACCGGGCTTGTCTGTCGAACAGGGTGAGTTGATTTATAACGGCCAGAAGTGGGACAACATGAGCGGATCCGACCAATTGATAGTTGCAACGTCCATCGTGCGACGCCTCAAGCCAGAATGCGGATTTATCTTGTTGGACAAGCTCGAGCAAATGGATCTAGCGACGCTGAATGAATTTGGTCAGTGGCTGGAGCAGGAAGGGCTGCAGGCCATTGCGACACGTGTCAGTACAGGAGAAGAGTGTTCTGTGATCATTAGCGATGGATATGTGGTGGGTGAAGAGAAAGTCACTCTTCAACAACCGTCTGGGGAGATTGATGCTGGTCCGACTTGGAAGGCCGGGGAGTTTTGATGGGAGCGTTAATCGATTTAACTGGTCAACGATTTGGTCAACTCACAGTTATTCAACGGGCCGGAACCAGAAACCGAATGGCTCTGTGGCGCTGCAAGTGTGACTGCGGAAAAGAAACGTTGTCGCTTTCGGGTAGCCTTCGATCTGGATCATCAAAATCTTGCGGTTGTTCAAGACTCGCTCATTTGATTGAGTCTCCGCCTAAAAAAACACATGGCGGAAGCAAAGGTCGTTTGTATCGTGTTTGGCGCGGGATGATAGACAGGTGCTATTATCCCACGCACAACCGGTATTACGCATACGGCGGTCGGGGCATCTACGTTTGCGACGAATGGAAGGGCGACTATGCAGCTTTCCGAAAATGGGCATTAGCATCCGGCTATGATCCTGACGCGGCGCGCGGGGAATGCACCATAGATAGAATCGACGTCAACGGACCTTATGCCCCTTGGAATTGTCGCTGGGTTGATTCAGTCATACAAGCAAGCAATAAACGGAAAGCAGGTGAATTTTAATGCAAGTCATCAGCGGTAAGGTAGAAAAGGCTAAAAAGGTTGTTCTATACGGCCCTGAGGGGATCGGCAAGTCCTCTCTAGCCGGGCAGTTCCCACGGCCCGTTTTCATCGATACCGAGGGGTCGACCACGGAAATGAACGTCGATCGGCTGCCTAAGCCCACGAGCTGGACAATGCTCAAACAACAAGTGGAATGGGTGAAGCAACAAGTTGGCCGCTTTGGAACACTTGTCATTGACACCATTGACTGGGCAGAAATGCTGTGCGTGGAGAGTGTATGCGCGCAACATGGCAAGAAGGGAATCGAAGATTTCGGATACGGTAACGGCTATGTCTACACCAAGGAAGAATTTGGGCGTTTCCTTAACCTGCTCAGCGATGTCATCGAAGTCGGGATCCATGTCGTCCTGGTTGCGCATGCTCAGATAGTGAAATTCGAGCAACCCGATGAAATGGGGGCTTATGACCGTTATCAGCTCAAGCTTGGAAAAAAGACCAGCTCGCAGACTGCACCACTGGTGAAGGAATGGGCAGATATGGTCCTGTTCATCAATTATAAAACCTTCTCGGTAGCTGCTGACGCTAAAGGTACCAAGCACAAAGGGCAAGGCGGCGTGCGCACGGTGTACGCTACTCATCATCCCGCGTGGGATGCAAAAAACCGTCATGGTTTGCCAGATGAGTTTCCGCTGGATTATGCCCATGTCGCTCATATCTTCAATGGTTCTACAAAAGCGCAGCCTGCCTCAATAACACCTGCAGCAGCTCCTCCAGCAATCGATCCGCCCGCACAGCCTGCACAGGAAGCGTGGGGACAGATGACCGGGGGGCAGCAGCTAGCTCAGGAACAACAAACTTCTGCCGAAGAAGCGTTGAAACCGCACATTCCGAATGGTATTCCGGCCTCGTTGCGGGATCTGATGGTACAGCATCAGGTGTCGGAAAATGAGATTCAGATCGTGGTAAGCAAAAAGGGCTACTACCCCATGGATACGCCGATCACCAACTATGATCAAGGATTTGTTGAAGGTGTGCTGGTAGGGGCTTGGCAGCAGGTTTTCGCAATGGTCCAACAAGTAAGAAACGATATGCCATTTTAACAACGGGAGGAATTACACATGAGCCAAATGGAGAGAGAACTGGGTTGGGATGACGAGATTCAAAAGGATGGTGGCGGGGGGTTCGTACTACTCCCTGCCGGTGACTACAATTTTACAGTCACAAAATTTGAACGTGCTCGATTCGCCGGAAGCGACAAAATGCCACCTTGCAACCAGGCGAAGTTGGAGATCACTGTTCACTCACCGGAGCATGGCGACATCGTGGTTTTCCATAACTTGTTCCTGCACAGTAAGACGGAAGGACTGCTGTCCAACTTCTTTGCGGGCATTGGATTGAAGAAAAAAGGTGAGCCTTTGAGAATGAACTGGGCGGCCGTCCTGGGTCGTAAAGGGCGTTTGAAGCTGGAAGTGCGGAACTACAAGCATAACGGTGAGGACCGTTCGAACAACCAAGTCAAAAACTTCTATCCTTACGATGACCTGCCTGTACAGCAGCAACAGCCGCAATACAATCAGGCTTCACAATATAACCAACAGCCACAGCAAAGCTTTCAGCAACCGCAGCAACAGGCATATCAGCAGCAACAACAACAGCAGTATCAAGCCCCGTTTCCAACGGGCGGACAACAGCAAGGCGGCGGATTCACTCCGGGCCAGTTTTAGGAGGAGAACATGGAGCTTAGACCATACCAGCAAGCCGCGCGGGACTCTATTCAGAACGAATGGAAAAGTGGCGTGAAAAAGACGCTCCTGGTCCTACCGACTGGATGCGGAAAAACAATCGTTTTTTCAAAGGTTATCGAAGATCGGGTAAGGCTGGGCGAGCGTTTGCTCGTCCTTGCCCACCGAGGTGAGCTACTGGATCAGGCGGCCGATAAGCTCGCCAAGTCGACAGGACTCGGGTGCGCAACTGAGAAGGCGGAACAAACATCGATCGGTAGTTGGTATCGCGTTGTCGTGGGCAGCGTACAAACTTTGCAGCGGCCGAAGCGCCTTGAGCAATTTACACCTGACCATTTTGACACGATCATCATCGACGAGGCGCACCATTGCATATCCGATGGCTACCAGCGCGTGCTGCAATATTTTAAATCAGCTAACGTCCTGGGTGTGACGGCCACGCCGGACCGCGGCGACATGCGGAATCTCGGCTCCTATTTTGAAAGCCTGGCTTTTGAGTATACGTTGCCAAAAGCGATCAAAGAAGGCTATCTCAGTCCGATCAAAGCCCTGACCATCCCTCTGCAGCTGGACTTGTCAGCAGTTGGACAGCAGGCGGGCGATTTCAAAAATAGCGACCTGGGTACCGCTTTGGATCCGTACCTTGAATCGATCGCAGCAGAAATGTGGCGTGTTGCTCAAGATAGGAAGATCGTTGTATTTTTGCCTCTGGTAAAAACCAGTCAGAAATTCACGAACATTTTGAATTCTTATGGATTTAGAGCAGCAGAGGTAAACGGCGAGTCGCAGGACCGAGCACAGATTTTGGAAGACTTCGACAAGGGCAAATACAATGTCCTTTGCAACTCGATGTTGCTCACGGAGGGCTGGGACTGCCCTAGCGTGGATTGCGTAGTTGTCCTGCGGCCTACGAAGGTTCGCAGTTTGTACAGTCAGATGGTCGGGCGTGGTACCCGGCTTCATCCCGGAAAAACTGAATTGCTATTGCTAGATTTCTTGTGGCATACCGAACGGCACGAGCTTTGCCATCCCGCGCATCTGATTGCCGAGAACGAGGAAATCGCCAAGGCTATGACCAAGCAGATCGAGGAGGCTGGTATCCCGCTGGACCTCGAAGCTGTCGAGAAGCAGGCGGCGGAAGACGTGATCGCACAGCGTGAGGAAGCACTGGCCAAACAGCTTGCTGAAATGAAGAAACGTAAACGCGCTCTGGTCGATCCGCTGCAATTTGAAATGAGTATCCAGGCGGAGGATCTGGCGGGCTATGTGCCCTCGTTTGGATGGGAGATGGCACCACCAAGTGATAAACAGATCAAAACGCTCGAAAAGCTCGGCATTCTTCCTGATGAAATCGACAATGCTGGTAAAGCTACGAAGCTTCTGGAAAGGCTGGACAAGCGTCGAGAAGAAGGGCTGACCACTCCGAAGCAGATTCGTCTCTTAGAAAAGTACGGATTTGATCACGTCGGAACTTGGTCGTTTGAAAATGCAAAACGTCTGATTGATCGCATCGCAGCTAATGGATGGCGCGTGCCGACTGGTGTAAATCCGAAGGAGTACCGTGGGGAGTAACCATATAGGATACAAACGCTCAATTATGTTAAATGGGGCGTTCTATATGCCAGATATAAAAGATTTACAAGGGAAGTATGTCCAGGGGTTGCTGGACTATGACGAGATGAAATTGTACCTTGGATATCTCGAGAACAACCCATGTGCTGATTTTCGTGAGGATCGCATTTCGAAACTTCGAAGACTAATCGATGATCACGAACGAAAATTATTAGCTAATAAGTCAGAGGAAGCGAAGCATAATGAAGCTGCTCTGGAATATAGAAAGCTCACGATAAAGTGGGAAAATGCCGGCGCTTACTGGAAGCCAATCGGCAGTGTTATCACGAAATGGTACTACAAGGGAGAGTGTTTCTTCACTTGGTTTAGTGGGGTGGACGCTATCGAACACTTAAAATCTGCAAAACAAGCTGACGCAGCGTTTGAGCAATTAAGAAATTTTGTGAAACCCGATCTGGATTTAGCGAACGTCATGCCTGGAAAGGTTGTTGAATGCAGTGATCAAAATAAAAGCGAAGTGTACTGATAATGCTGGCTATGAGTGGCTGCTAGATGTCGGAGCAGTATACGACATCTTAGCTATAAACCACGAGACTATTATGATTGCTCATCCGAGGCGTGGGGCTTATGGACTTAATAGAGACAGGTTTCGTTTGACACAGTAAGGAGTGGGACAATGGAAGGTTTAGTGAGGATTTTTAACAATTGTGCTTGTTGCGGAGTCAGATTTGAAATGTATCATCACGGGGATTATTGGTGCGATAGATGCGCCAAAAACATCCCTGATCCAGATGGAGAGGGATGCTCTGAGGGCGATGTGGATGCCTAATTATCACTCCACTTCATCCTGGTGCAATTCATGAAGTACGGCAAGTGTACCAATTGATTTTTCTAATACATCGTCACTAGATTCACAGAATGGGCAACCAGGACAGTAATTGGTTGTGTGATAATCGGCACCTTCAATGGCAAAGTGTTTTTTACAAACCTGACAAAGATATAAGGTCATGAACACGGATATTCACTCCTAACAAGATAGTAGTTTCTAAATATAATAGCATTTTAATCATGACAACTGTTTGTCAGAGAACGTGTGTTTTATTTAACAAAATGTGTAAAGAGAATAGGAGGAACGGACATGAGTATTTGCGTAAATTGCGGAAAGTCATTTGATCATTATAAAAGTTTCTACACTGACATTTGCGATCCATGCGCTGAGATTGCAGAAGGCAAAAAGATCGAGGATTTGGAAAGAGAAGATTCCAAGTACGATGATCACGTTTTAACAAAATAGTTATTAAGCAAAAATGGAGGGGTTATCGTGGAGGAAAAAGAGTATTTGATCTTAACTACAAGACACAAAGATATGCTGTTCGGTGGCGATGTTCATCTGTTCTGGGGGACGAACGGCGGCGGGTACACTGCAATCCTACAACGAGCAGGACTATACACCAAGGAAAAGGCTTATAAGCTCGGAGGCGAAGGGGACATCCCTGTGCACTACACTGTATTTGGTAAAGACAAGAGCTTCTTTGAATCTGAAGAAAAGTTCATTCAAATGCCGACTTTATATTCAATCGGCAAAGAATCCAAAAATCTTATTGCGGATTGGCAATATCAATTTAGACATAATCAAACAGCACTTTAGGAGAAGGGGGCATCAAATTGTACTCTGCGGGTGTAAACGGAGCGGTCATTCTTGTTTGGACAGTCGTCGGGATTGGTGCTGCAGCTGTAGTTGGGCTGGGGGCGCTTGTCTATCATTGGGTTGCGTAGCAAAACGGTAATTTAGATAAATGGGGGTGGGTCAGTTGAGACATATATCAGAGGACGGTTGGGGCGGTCATTACTGGTGCGACGGCACAAAGCGCGGATATTATTCGATAGGTTCCTTTTATCGAGAAGGTATGGAACATTTGCGGGGTTATATGGAACAAGGAGAGGACGAATTGATCCAAGAGGGTGATTATTACGAACCGCCTTATTATGAACCAGTTCCATACGCTTCCATAAGAGTGGAACCCATCATGAAATGTTGGGGAAAGGGAAAGCGATAAACGTGTCACACAACACACGATTTGTAAAGTAGGAGGCGATTTTTATGGCGAAATTCTTGTTTTCGGTGTCAACGGGTCTTGTTGGCAGTAAGCAGGAGGAAATCGTTGAAATTGACGACGTGGAGTTGGATGGCCTGTCACCAGAAAAGCAAGAGAAAGTGGTTCAGGAAGCATTTGAAGAGTGGATGTGGAACACCATCCAAGTTGTTTGGGAGAGAATTGATTAACAAAACAATCGATTTGTAAAGGGAGCGAGTAGATGGCTGTAACGATCATTTTGAAAAGCGGCTACAAGGTCATAAATGAGGGAACGGCGACAGTGGATGAGTTTTTTCGCAACATGTCAACAAAAGAGGGTGCTACGCTCTCTATCACAGATGACAACGGGCATTTGAGAGGATTTATCGTATGTTCCGAAGTCGCGGCAGTTCTCGAAATGAAAGAGTAATTATCAAAACATTACGGGTGACAAGGAGAATTCTTATGAAATTCAATCCAGGCGATATCGTTGAATACATCGATTCTGATGGCGATAGAAGTGTCCATTACATCAGCCTTTATCGAGAAGACAAAGACAAGTATGCCTTATGTAGGTGTTCATGTGAAATTGGCGTTATCGGAAAGGATTACAAATCGGCTAGGTTGGTATTCGAATCAAGACTCAGATTGGTAAAAGAAATGCAACAAATCAGAAAGTGAGTTGAAATCGATGGAACACAAACTGGATCTCGTTGCGCTGCTGTCTTACATCGACCCAGCCTACCTTACCTATCAGGAATGGGTTAACGTCGGCATGGCGCTGAAATATGAAGGATATACAGCCAGTGACTGGGATGAATGGAGCAAGCGCGACGGGGCCAGGTACCATCCGGGCGAGTGCTTCAAGAAATGGACGACATTTGAAGGTTCTGGCACGCCGGTAACGGGAGCCACCATCACGCAAATGGCAAAGGACAACGGATGGGTTCCGCGTTTTTCGGATCGTGAGGATCGGGAACTTGGCTGGGACGATGAGATTGCTGCCGGAGAGTATGTGGTTGTCGACAAGAACTGGATCGAAGGCAAGGAAATCCACGAGCCAGCTGCCTGGAACCCGGTTCAGCAGCTGACCACTTACCTGGAGACGCTGTTTGAAGCATCCGAAAACGTAGGCTATGTGACAGACACATGGCAAAACGATGAAGGTAAGTATTTGCCCACCAAAGGGGCATGGGATCGGACTGCAGGCGAGCTAATCCAGCTGCTTAACCAATGCAACGGTGATATAGGCGCAGTCTTGGGAGACTATGATCCTGCGGCAGGGGCTTGGATCCGCTTTAACCCGCTGGACGGCAAAGGCGTCAAGAATGAAAATGTGACCGAGTTCCGCTACGCTCTCGTGGAGTCAGACACGATGGACATCGAGAAGCAAAATGCCATCATGCGTGAGTTGGAGTTGCCGATCGCCGTCATGGTGTACAGCGGTGGCAAGAGTCTCCACGCTATTGTGCGGATCGATGCGGCCAACTACGACGAATACCGCAAACGAGTGGACTACCTCTATAACGTCTGCAAAAAGAACGGGCTGAACATCGACAACCAAAACCGGAATCCATCGCGGCTTTCACGCATGCCGGGTATTGAGCGGAATGGGAAAAAGCAATTCATTGTTGATACGAATATCGGGAAAAGCAGTTGGGCCGAATGGAATGAATGGATTGAGGGCATCAACGACGATCTGCCGGACCCAGAGAGCCTGACGGACTTTTGGGAGAACATGCCGGTTCTGGCGCCGCCATTGATTCACGGTGTGCTGCGGCAGGGTCACAAGATGCTTATGGCCGGGCCTTCGAAGGCTGGTAAGTCGTTCGCGCTGATTGAGCTCTCCATCGCCTTGGCTGAAGGTGACAAGTGGATGGGCTGGCAATGCACGCAGGGGAAGGTCCTGTACGTTAACCTCGAGTTGGACCGAGCGAGCTGCCTCCATCGTTTCCGAGACGTGTACATGGCACTGGGGCTCCAGCCGCGGAACATAGGAATGATTGATATTTGGAACCTGCGTGGGAAGTCCGTACCGATGGACAAGCTGGCACCAAAGTTGATCCGGCGCGCGGCCAAGAAAGGGTATATAGCCGTCATAATCGACCCAATCTACAAGGTCCTGACGGGTGACGAGAACAGCGCCGATCAAATGGCCCATTTCACCAACCAGTTCGATAAAATTGCCACGGAGTTGGGAGCCAGCGTGATCTATTGCCACCATCACAGTAAGGGATCACAGGGCGGCAAGAAGTCAATGGACCGGGCCAGCGGCAGCGGCGTATTCGCACGCGACCCTGACGCGCTGATTGACCTCGTGGAGCTGGATATAACCGAAGCTTTGCTGAAACAAGAGGAAAACAAGGAAACATGCGCTATCTATCAGTGGTTCTTCCAAAAATTCAATCCAGACTATCTGGACACCCATGTATCACAAGATGATCTGCTGAGTGCCAGCGCGATGGAGGACCATGCAAAACGGGCGATCCTCGGTCAGCTGGCAACCGCCCAGGAAGAAATCAAAAAGGCAATTCAGAGTGTCCGTATCCGCTCAGCTTGGCGGGTGGAGGGCACGCTGCGGGAGTATCCAAAATTCGAGCCAGTCAATATGTGGTTTCAGTATCCAATCCACCGCGTAGACGATGTAGGTAGCCTCAAGGACATCGAGCCAGAGGGCGATGCTCCAGCGTGGAAGAAGGCGACGAACAAGCGGAAAGATTCAGCCAAGAAGGATCGTCGAAGCAAAGCTGAGGAGTTCGAGGACGCGGTGAACAACTGCAATATGGGGGAGCCTCCATCAGTCAAGGACCTCCAAGATTGGTTCTCTTCTACTGGAAAACCGATTGCCGAACGAACAATTCGGGACTGGATTACAAAATACGGGTATCGGATCGACAAAAACAAGGGTGTCATTGTTAAAAAAGAGGACGGCGACGACCAGTAAAACCCCGCAAAAACAAATTCCGCAATGTTGCGGGGAAAACATCAATTCATGGTCATTGCAACACTGCGGAATTTGAAAAATCATGGTCATTGCAATGTTGCGGGGATTTGATACGTCATGGTGCCCGCAACACAGCGGCGGGGAACCTTATTATTAAATAATAATAGGAATAGGGAGTGGCGTGTCGCAAGCGCCACTCCCCCTTCCCCTAAATTATTTATGCCGCGGACGACAAGAGTAAAAAAATGGAAGTTAATAGGAAGGGGGACTAGGCGATGGCAAATCTCTTTGCTAAGAGGAGTAAGAAGTTGGATGTAGGTAGGAACCTTCCTCCCAGTTATCATAAGCTGCCTGGAGAAGAGTATGACGTCAGAAAAAGTGAAATCGTTCAATGGTTGATTCAACAGCCGTCAATTTTAGAATTCCTTTGGGATCAATTTAAGCAATCAGGAGAAATAGTCTACGACCCATCTACGGGTAAATGGCGCGGGGTTGATTACGACAACATCTGCCCTCACGATGTCACATGGGATGATTGCCTAGTTTGCAGGCACTAGGAGGAAATGATGACAACTGAATTTTTCATGCCAATGAAAAAAGTGCCGACCGTCACTCATCAGCAAAAACAGGTCACAGTCATAAATGACAAACCAGTGTTCTATGAGCCTGCCGAACTGAAAGCAGCCAGGGCGATGTTGATGGCTCACCTGGGTCAGAACGTGCCGCAGCGTACATATTCCCGGCCTGTTCGGTTGATTGTGAAGTGGTGCTTCCCGATCACAGGAAAGCATGGTGACGGCGAGTACAAGCACACGAAGCCCGATATCGACAATAGCCAGAAACTATTGTTTGACTGCATGACGGACCTGAGATTTTGGAAGGATGACGCGATGGTAGTCAGCCTGATCGCTGAAAAGTTTTGGGCTAGGCTCCCAGGAATCTATATCAAGATCGAAGAGGTATAGCCTATGAACTACAAAGCCTTTTTCGACGATGTCCTTGGGTGGATCCATCAGGCCAATCAAATAGCAGCTCAGTACGGGATGCACAGTGAGCAGTTCTGGGCTTGGGTGGCTGATTCGAGCGGTAAGCTATGTCAGAAGTATCAGAACCATCAGCTGGCTATAAAGCAAATGCTCATGCTCGTTGAATGGCTTGAAGGAGTGTATGAAAACATGAGGGAAAGGGGCTAAACGGATGAACACTGCATTGAACAACGATGTTGATGCGTTGGTTCGGAACACATTGCCATTCGTCCATCACATACTGAAAAATTATTACCCACCAGCCGGGTTTGATTATGATGACCTTTATCAGGTTGGATGCATTGGACTTGTCAAAGCAGCAAAAAAGTTCGATCCGTCCTTTGGCATTAAATTCACAACTTATGCAGGGCACTTTATCGAAAATGAGCTTAGGAGAATGATTCGCACCCAAAAGGCAGTGAAGAGATCCGGTGATGTCTTTTCAATGGATGGGACTGGCGATGAGGAAGAAGGATCACTGGCAGATCTGCTAGCAAACTTTGATTCGGTGGAAGAAGAGGTCGAAGCTAAATTGTTGTTCTCAGAGCTGATGCGCCAGGATCCAGACATCACCATGCTTGCTTTGCAGGGGTACACCCAGAAGGAAATTGGCTCGAAATTGGGGATCAGTCAGGTTCACGTTTCGCGGAAAATCCGAAAGTTGAAAAATGCTACAGCATCATTGTGCTGATTAAGCCAATGGTTACCAAAGCGAGATTTTTCGGACGATCTAGTAGCCGTGGGGATATCCGGTTTGGGCACAACGAAGAGGACACGATGCCGAGCGAAGTCATTACCTACAAGCTTTCACCGGTGGAAATGGCAAAGCTCTTGGAAGGGGATAAGAAATCAATGGGTGCTGCTACAAAAAGCAAAAGGGATTTGACAAAAGATGTCTATCTGAAATTGGTCAAGCAAGGCATGATCGATTCGCATATTCGTAAGGAATATGGGATATCCAACTGGAGAGCGTTGAAGCGATTGAAAGATGCCTGGGGGATTGCGGGGGACAGTGGGGCGAGTAAGGGAACGAAAGCCCCTGTTGTTCCTGCAGGCGTTACGCTGGAGCAGGTCATGACGAAGCTGAATGAAGTGGCCGCTGAACAGGCTGAAACAAAAAAACAGCTGAACGGGATCCATGAGATCCTCACTCAGCTGACGCAAAAGATAAATTCACCTGTTGATCAGTATATCCAAAACGGAGAAGAAAAATCTAACTCAGACAATTCAGCCGAACTGATTCGGGCGTTACTGAAAGAATTGCTTTGAAATAAAAAACGGTAATTGCGAGGAGGGGTTGAAGTGTCACCGATGGATCAAATAGTCGCTATAGCGCCACAACTACCTCGAGAAGTCCTGGACGACATCTATCGACGCATTGGTGATTGGCTTGCAAGCGGCGGGAGTGAAGACGATCCGTATATCGAGCAGCAGCTGCGGTATGCGAAAAGGTTTCTGATGACGTGATAGACACACAACAATCGATTTGATAAATGAAAGGGGTATGTAATATGGCAGGGGTAAAAGTAGATCGGGTATTGGTGCAAGGCACCGTGACATTTACTGTACGTTGCAATGATCTGATGGGGATGGTTACTCCTGAACAGGCGGCAGACGAGGATTTCATGAAAGACTGGTTTGAAGATAAAGCGTTCAAAATCATCGATTCTGCTGATGTAGAAGTGGAATACGACAATGAAGTACCAGTGTTGATCAGCGAAGAGACTGCCCAAAAGCATACTGATCAGGTAATCATCGATGATGACTGGATTGAAATCCGCTTAGAGCATCAAGCGAACGAAGGATCAGCTTAATTTAACTTTACTTTTGAGAACGATCTAGATAACAAGGGACGGTGAATACATGGAGACCATCCAGTCCTATCACGATCTTTGCAAGGAGATCGACATTTTCGAAATACGCATCAACGACCTGGAACGGGAGTATAAGTTCTGGTACCACGCATGCTTTAGCTCCAGCAGGAAAGTCTCCGTCCCGTTGAATGTTTGTCTCGATCGCATGGAAGTCATATGCGACCAGGTAGAGGCATACAGCACGATTCTTGAGGAGAAAGAGAAAACCAGAAAGTCAATCGAGGAACGCATGAATGAGTTTGATGGGCTGGAGTATAAGGTGCGGTATATGCGTGACGTGGAAGGAAAGACCCTGGCTGAGATAGCAGCTGATCTAGGTTATTCTTACGACTGGATCAAAAGGATAAGCAGCAGAACCAAGAGTACACCAAGAGTACACCGCGCTGTTGCAAAAGACGTGTTACGATGATAGCGTGAAGAAAAACGGACAAGCCACCTGATCGCTCAGGTGGTTTTTGTATGATACAAGTGCGGCAAAATGGTTAAGCTACCAGAAAAAAGGAGTGGTAATATGAGTCAGCAACTGGGGAGCACGCTTACAGATATCAGCACGAAATACTTGACGGAAGAACTAATGCGGCGTGAGGATGTATCTGCGATTACGTTGGAGCCATACGCCATAATGAAAATTACCGCTGGCAGCAATGAACGAGAGGTACAAGGGCCAGCGATCATTCTCATCAATCAGGACTAGACGCGGTTGTAGAGAGCATGTGTCTCCACCGATGCTGGCAACTACTGAACAGCGCAAAACAAACTCTAGTCTGCAACGCAAAAACTGGCGGTCTTTTATGCAGAGTTTTATGCACTTTTCCTAACGGGAAATAACGAAAAACGTTGATAAATCAACCTTGCATAAAAATGCATGAGTGATAAAAATCGAATGTACGTTTCTGAACCCTTGTAAACTCAATGTTTTCGGGGGTTTTTGTATTTTTCGTCTGAGTCCGATAGCGAGTATTATGTTAACCGGTTTTGAGGGCTTATGCATATCGTATGCACCGAAAGACAAGCCCATTTACCAGGCCAGAAGGCGGTGAGGTGACATGTAATGGCAAGAGAACGCAGCCCCAATCGGGAAAAGGCTTTTCAACTGTGGAGTGAGAGTGGCGGCACACGGATGCTGAAAGACATCGCGACCTCTTTAGGTGTTTCCGATGCCTTAATCCGTAAGTGGAAAAAGGCTGACAACTGGGACGGCTTGACGAATGGTTACGTAACCAATGCGAATAGTCACGTAACCGATGATTCGAATGGTCACGTAACTGTTGGTCACGAGCCAGAGGAGACGAAGCCTCAACGGGGCAAAGGGGCCCCAAAGGGAAATCAATACGCCAAGGGAAACAGCGGCGGTGCGGCTCCTAGAGGAAACTCCAATGCTGTGAAGCACGGCTTGTTTCGAAAGTTTCTTCCGGACGACGAAGAAACGAGGGAAATCTACGACAACGTAGGCCAGGTCAATCCCCTCGATTTGCTTTTTGAGGCAATCCAAATCAAAGTTACCTCGATCGTCCGGGCCCAAAAGATCATGTTTGTCCGCGATCAGGATGACGAAACAAAAGTGTTAAAGCGTGAGAAGCGTACTGACACTGGCTGGGAAGATGAGTATGAGCTGCAGCATGCTTGGGACAAACAGGCTTCGTTTCTTCAGGCGCAGGCCCGGGCCATGGCTACTCTAACATCAATGATTCGTCAATACGAGGAGATGTGTAGGTTAGGGTTTGCAGATGAGGAGCAGCAACTGCGGATCCAGAAGCTGAAAGCTGAGGTCAAAGCACTCGATAACCCTGCGGGGGAGGGTGGACAAAGTGGGCTGGATCAGCTCGCGGAAGTCATTGCAAAAAGCGCGGCAGCGATTCAAGGTGATACGTGATGGAGTTCCAACTATTCGGCGAAAAAATCACGAGGTTCATTTTAAATCCGATCGAAAAAGACGCAAGGATCAATATTCTTGAAGGTTCAGTCCGCAGTGGCAAAACTGTAGGTATGATCCCAAAGTGGATAAATTATATCAAGCACGGACCTAAAGGCTTATTAGTCATTACTGGCATATCGAAAGAGACGATCTATGATAACGTCTTGCAAGATTTGTTCGACACCGTCGGAACTGACAGCTATAAATACAATCACCAAACCGGACTCATTCAGATGTTTGGCCGAAAGATCAAAGTCATCGGGGCCAAGGACGAGGGATCAGAGAAGTACCTTCGTGGTAAGACATTGGCCGGAGCTTACTGTGACGAGCTAACGTTGATGCCGGAGAAGTTTTTCAAGCAGCTGCTCAACAGGTTGTCGGTCAAAGGCGCGAAGCTCTACGGCACGACAAACCCAGATCACCCTTACCATTATCTCTACACCGAGTACATCACGGATGAGAAAAAGCTCAAAAGTGGCATGATCAAGGTGTATCACTTTGAGCTGGATGACAATCCGAACCTGGACGAAGAGTACAAAACATTCATCCGTAGTGCCTACACTGGGTTTTGGTATTTACGCATGATCGAGGGCAAGTGGGTTGTCGCACAAGGCGCAATTTACGATATGTGGGACAAGGATTTAAACACATTCGACGACAGTGACCTTATACCTGGTTTCAAAAGCCTGGCTCAACGATACATAGCCATTGACGTAGGGACGCAAAATGCGATGGTGTATTTAGATTGCTGGGACGATGGAGACACGGTATGGATTTTGGATGAGTATTATTACGATGGACGAGCAACAGGACGGCAAAAGGAAAATGCTGAATACGCAGATGACCTCGAAAAGTTCATCGGCGACGACTACCCCATGTCTGTGATAGTGGACCCATCTGCAGCTAGTTTTAAGACGACGATGCGACGTAGAGGTCTGCGGATTAAGGACGCCGATAACGAAGTCCTGGAAGGGATTCGGATGATGTCCACGATGATCGCGAAGCGCAAATTGCGTGTGCACCGCGAAAAATGCCCCAATTTCCTCAAAGAGATTGCCGGGTATGTCTGGGATGAGAAGGCGGTGCTAAGAGGTGTAGAACAACCGCTGAAACATGCGGATCACTGTATGGATGCTTGCCGGTATTTTGTGAAGACGATCGTTAAGCCGAGAAGGCTCGAGGGCTAAAAGGAAGGAGGATGACAAGTGAGCAAACGTAGTCGCAAATTTGGAAAGGACTCGAGACAACCTCCTGCTAAACACAAACAAGAGACACCAGAGCCCAAGTTGCCTCGTGGACTGACGACGGATGCCTTTCAGAACGTTCTCGCACGGCTGGGGCATGGCACACCCAACCTCATGGAAGGCACCGAGTATCCGTTGACCCGCCTTACTCAGAACTATCAACTCATGAACAGTCTGTATCGAAGCCACTGGATCGTCAGAAAGATCATTGACACGATACCGGAGGACATGACTCGGAACTGGATCACAATTTCGACACAGCTGCCTCCAGATGAGATCCGGAAGCTAGACAAGGTATGGCGTGTCCGTAGGGTTAGGCAAAAGATCCTCGAGGGATTGAAATGGGGAAGGCTTTACGGCGGGGCTGTTGGGCTGATCATGATTGAGGGGCACGATGATATTCTTCATCAGGCTTTGGACTTCGATATGATCATGCCAGGTGCATTTAAGGGCTTGATCATTCTGGATCGCTGGTCCGGTGTATATCCCAGCGCTGAATTGGTGGACGACATCGATGACCCTGAGTTTGGGCTACCTGAGTCCTATCAGGTTACCCTTGACGGGGGCCAGACGATGCTAGTTCACCACAGCCGTATTGTCCGCTTCACTGGACGCGAGATGCCTTACTTGGAGAAGCTCGCAGAGACCTATTGGGGAGCTTCCGAAGTTGAGGTCGTGTTTGATGAGCTGAAAAAACGGGATAATACATCCTGGAATATTGCCCAGCTCATTTTCCTAGCCAATCTCCGTGTGATGAAGAGCGAAGACCTGGGGGAAATGCTGGCAATCGGAGACCAGCGCATGCAAACGGATATTTACAATACTCTCCAGGCGCAGAACTGGCTTATGTCCAATATGGGACTGCACTTGATTGGCAAAAACGATGAATTTCAAACACACCAGTACACGTTCTCAGGTCTGAACGATATTTACGAGAGTTTCATGCTGGATATCGCGGGGGCGAGTCAGATTCCGGTCACGAAGCTATTCGGTAGGGCACCTGCGGGCATGAATGCGACTGGTGAATCAGACATGCAGAACTACTATGAAGTTGTCCAGCAGCAGCAAGAGTCCGTGCTAGGCCTAGTGATCGATAAGCTGTTGCCTGTTATGTGCATGTCGGAGTTCGGGGCAATACCCGATGACCTGGACTATACCTTTAACCCGATCCGCACTCCTGATGACAAAGAAGTAGCCGATCTTGCTGAAAAGAAAACACAGTCGATTTTGGAAGTGTACAATGCGGGCCTTATCACCCAAAAGGTCGCTTTGAAAGAATTGAAGCAGCTCTCCGATTCGACAGGGATGTTTAGTAATATCACTGACGCAGACATCGAAGAAGCTGTCAACAACACCCATCAAGGTGAATTAGGGTTTGGTGGTGGATTAGGATATGGCGAAAGCGAGATCACTCTGGGCTCCGAAGAGACGAATCGAGCAAGCTTATCGCAAAGCGATTCAAGAGGTGTTACGAAATTTAGGAGAGTCCTTGACCGGATTAGAAGACGTCTCCGAAATGATTAGTAGAATCAGGGATTATACCTATGATCCACGATTCATTGAGTACGCAGAAGCTGAAGCTTTGAAAATGGTTACCCACCTGTTTACTGACGCGGGTCGTACCTGGAGGCAGGCTGCAAAACGTAACAGCATGGGGCGACTCATATTTGAGGCCATGCAAGAGGAAATGCGAGGACCGATCGGCCGGTCTATCCGACTTCAAGCCGAAAGGAATGCAGCAATTATCAAGTCGCTTCCGCTCGACGTGGCAAAGCAGGTAAATGAGCATGTCTTGCGCGAGGCTATGAAGGGTACACGAGCAAGCGAGATCGCAGAACAGATCAAGGTATTTTTTCCGGAGGCTTCAAAAGCAAAGGCAAACGTGATTGCCAGGACGGAGGTCAGCAAAACCTCTACTGCGCTTACTCAGGCTCGCTGCGAATATGTAGGGGCCGATTGGTACATATGGCGTACAAGCGAGGATGCCCGCGTCCGTGACTCACACAAGCTTATGGATGACGTAATCGTGAAATGGAGCGATCCTCCGAGTCCGGAGAAACTGGATGGCGCGAAGCGTGCCTTTGGCCATTACCATGCTGGAGAGATCTTTAACTGCAGGTGCTATACGGAGCCCGTTCTTGATCTAGACCAGTTTACTTGGCCTGCAAAGGTGTATTACGGCGGGCGAATCCAGCGCATGACGCGCAAACAATTCCAAAAGATTGCTTGAATTTGAAGCCTATTAATCGGCTTCTTTTTTATTGATTGAGAGGAGGTGAAAAGAATACATGAGAGCATATTACGGTTCTCGGTTCAGCCCAAACATGACAGAGACTCCAGAGGGGTTTCTAATTTGCCACAACGTACCCATTGCCCGGACAGGCTGGTATGAGTATCTTGGGGAAGAAATCGGCGCAGACGATCAGCGAGGAAAGATCGTGAAGGTGTACCGGAGCCCGGAGGAAGTATTCAGCCCTGCGGCGATTGCCAGCTTTGAAGGAAAGGTCCTGACTGATGAGCACCCGCACGAGGCAGTCTCACCTGACAACGCTACTCGATACACCAGGGGCGTTGTCCAGAACGTTAGACCAGGTTCAGGAAGTGATGGGGATCTTCTTTTAGCTGACCTGGTTGTCTATGACCAAACCCTGATCAACGAGATCCGGGACGGAAAGCGTGAAGTCTCTTGCGGCTATGATTGCGCGTACTTGGTAGCCGAGGACGGAACATATCAACAGGTGCAAATCTGTGGAAACCATGTCGCTGTCGTGAAAAGTGGACGGGCAGGTGACCGCGTTGCAATAAAAGATTCGAAGAAAATCGATCCGAAAGGGGATAAAAGCATGGCGAAAAAGATTGTATTACCGAAAAAGACAAAATCGCGTGTGACTGACTTGCTGGCGGCAATCGGCTTGAAGCAATTTGCTACTGACGCGGAGCCAGAAGACATCAAAGAGGCGGTTGACGCACTCGTTGAGGAAAGAGGCGGCGAAGACGAAGATCCGGCAGAGCCTGCCAAAGGGGCAGCGACTGACACACAGGACCCTGCAGTCGCAGCACTTACTGAACAGGTAGCTAAGCTTACTGAAATTGTTACTCAGCTGGCTCAGAACAATAAGCCTGCTGCAAGTCCAGAGGATGCAATTGACGCAGCTATCGCGGAACTGGAAAAGGAAAACAGTGGAGCAGCTTCAGATGACGAAGAGGAAAGCCACACGATACCAGTTGAGCAAATGGACGAAGATGGTCCTGTGACTGATCCAGAAGATCGTCCGCAGAGTGCTTTGACCGGTGACAATGCCTATAAGATTCAGGCCTTGCGTGCCATCAAGCCCATTCTCGCAGCGATTCCGGATCCAGCGGAACGAAAACGAGCAACCGATGCTGCAATCGCTAGTATCAAGAGCAGGCCAGCTAAAAACACTTACGCAGCGATCAAGCCAAAGAAGCCGGCAGCGGACACCAAAGCGATTGATCGACAACAGCAAATCGCTAATCTCGGACGAGAGATCGCGAAGAAGCACAATCCCCACTACAAGGATCGCTCTTAAAGAGCGCAAGAAAGGATGGATGAACAATGCCAGGAAAGGTAATTGGGAAATCTCTAAACCTCGGATATGCAGGAACCGTCTCCCGCAGTGCTGACGCCATTATTTCAAGTCGAATGGTTAAAGAAGCGGATACTGACCCTATCAATTTTGGTGAGGCTGTCGTTTTGAACGGAGACAACACTTTTTCCAAGTTTGGCGCTGACGGCACAGCAGCGACTTTCGCCGGAGTTGCCGTCCGTGAAGTGAAGCAAACCACGGACTACTTTGCTTCCCAAGGTTACTATTCGCCTGGGCATACGTGTGACGTAATCGAGCGTGGCTCTGTGACCGTTGTCTGCAATGTTGGAACGCCTACCGCAGGCGGGGATGTATACGTAAGGGTCGCGGCCAATGCCGCTATCCCAACCGGTGTGATCGGCGGGTTCGAAGCAGCAGCCGATGGCTCGAATACTGTTAAACTCACCGGGGTTAAATGGAAAACAGGCAAGCTTGATCCAAATAAAGTTGCTGAGATCACAATTCTGTCGCGGAACAATCCGTAAGAGGGGGATGAACATACATGAATGCACCGAAAGCACCTATGGCAAGAAAAGTGCACACAATTGACGGGATGGGGCCATCCATGGTGATGAATGACGCTGCGATCGGCACCGGCATGGCCTTCCTAGTCGGGGAGCTGGAGAAGCGTGATCCGCGCCTCCTGGAGCCACTGAGCAGCGTTACTTGGATGCGTGACATCGTGTCCAAGACCGGTGGCGGATGGGTAGATTTCACTTCCAACCAATTCGTTGATTATGCTACTACCGGCGGAAATGATGACGGCATTATCGGCGGCGAGACCAACGATATTCCGGTCATGCAGGCAAATGCGACCAAAGATGTGTACAAGGTGTTCAACTTTGCGAATATCTTGAAGGTTCCGTTCGTGGACCAGCAAAAGCTCCAAAACATTGGACGCAGTCTGGACGACATCTTGGATAAAGGGATTCGCCTGAACTACAACAAGTCCATCGACAACATCGTCTACAACGGCGTGCCTCGAGCAGGAGTGTACGGGCTCGTTAACAGTCCGGACATCACGGCAGCTGCTGTTGTTAACGGAGCATCTGGGCAATCCAAATGGAACAAGAAGACTCCTGATGAGATTCTGGCCGACATTAATGCGATTATTACGGATACCTGGGCGGCATCTGAGTACGATCTGACCGGGATGGCAAACCATATTCTGATCCCGCCGCAACAGTACGCATACCTGGTTGGAACAAAAGTGAGTGAGGCCGGTAACGTATCTATTCTGCAATTCCTGCTGGATAACAACATCGGCAAGAACCAGGGTATCGATCTCACGATTGCCCCGTCTCGCTGGTGCACAGGGGCGGGCACTGGTGGCACGGATCGGATGGTTGCATACGTCAACGATGAAGACCGAGTGAACTTTGACCTGACAGTCCCATTGAGCCGCGTCATGACACAGTCGCAAGTGACGGAAATGGCCTATTTGACGGCTTACGCTGCACAGATCGGGCAAGTCAAGTTCTTGTATACTCAATGCGCGCGCTATGGCGACGGCATTTAAGGAGGACCACTACTATGCGTATCTTCTCGAAAAGATCTTTCCAGTTCGACCATCCTGCAGGCCAAGAACCTGCGGTGGTCATCCAATCACAAAACTTCGCTGACGTACCAGGTTGGGTGGCAGCCTCTGCGATGTTCAAACTTGCAAGCAAAACTGGCGATGTCACTGTAATTGAAAACAAGCACGATGAAAAAGCGGCTGAGACTGGCGCTAAATCGAAGAGTGCAGCGGAGAAAAAAGCGGAAGAGCAAGCCCAAAAGGAAGCGGCAGCGAAGGCCGCAGCTGAGGCTGACCAATCACAATAAAGCAGGTGGGCGTGCATGTCGATCGCAAATGATGGAACTATGAGCGCTGCAGGAATCACAGGGGTTGCGTCCAACGTAAGGACCGGAAGCAACCCTGCTTTCACGTTTGATGACTTCATCGAGATTTACCCGCAATTCGGCCCAAACACCGGACAGGAATATGTAATCCCTCAAGCGATCGTGCAAATGTACATCGATCTTGCGGACGCATGCATCAAAGAGGCGCGTTGGCGCTCCTACTGGAAAGTAGCGATGGGGTGGTTTGTGGCTCACTTCTGCACGATGTATTTACAAGGCACGGCCGACCCTGACAGTGGAGCTGCTGGGGTCTTGCAAGCAGGTCGAGCACGCGGCTTGATCACCTCGAAGTCAGCAGGAGACGTGTCTGTGAGTACAGATTACTCCATGGTGGCCCAAGACTTGGAAGGCTGGGCATCGTGGAAGCTTACAACGTATGGGCAGCAGCTTGCGACGATTGGTCGGGTAGTAGGAAAAGGCGGAATGTACGTCTACTAGAGGTGACTGACTATGTTTAGTGCACTGGCAAAAGTAACTTCTAGGATCGATAAAACAAATGATCTTAAGAAAATAGTGGATAGCTTAGCGAAAAAGCAGGTGTACGTAGGCATCCCGGAAGGCAGCGACCGACCAGAAGCACAGGGAGAGCCTATTACCAATGCCCAACTGCTTTATGCCCACACGCTCGGTATCCGTCAGAAGGAAATGCGTGACGAGATGAATCCAAAGGTAGAAAGCGGCAAGATGCCATACAGTAAAGCTTACCAAATGTGGATTCAGTCGCACGGGTCGCCACTTTGGAAATCACCGCCGCGCCCGGTGCTTGAACCTGCTATTGAGCATAACAAGGACGTGATTGCCAAGCAGCTGCGGAAAGTTTCAGAGGTTGCCTTGGACGGCGGGGATCCAGAACCAGAGTTGAACAAGGCCGGTCTACTGGGACAAAATGCTGCTAGAGGTTGGTTTACCGACCCAGCAAACGGATGGCCGCCAAACTCTCCAATTACAGAAGAGAGAAAAGGCAGTGACAAACCACTGATAGATACAGGTGATCTCCGTAAAGCGATCACGTATGTAGTGAAAGGATGACCGGAACATGATCGATGTCAGTGAAGTGATCACAGACCCTGATTTTGCGCAGGCGTATGTGGTACATCGAAGATCAGACTCCTGGACAGCAGGCCGTACATTATCTTCAGAGGCACCGATCAAGATGGTCGGAGTCATTACCGTCGCTGATGCTAAGACGTTGAATCAACTACCGGAGGGTGACCGAGTAACGGGCTTGATGTGCTTCTACGCTACTAAGGAGCTGTTTACGACCAGTGACCAGGGAACATCCGATCAGATCGAATGGCGAGGAGAAAGGTACCGCGTGAAGCAAGTATTCCCATACGGCGACTATGGGTACTACAAAGCAATCGGAGAGAGAATGGCGGGTGATTAAATGGCAGATTCGGTACTTTCGCTCTCAGAGATTGAGGATATCTTCTGGAATTGCACAATCCGGAATCTCGGCCTTAATCCTGTAGACAAGGACAGCCAGAAGCGGATTCGTATTGGATACCCGACAGAAGGCGCTCCTGCATGGAAGCGTACCGAGAATGTCGGGTTTATTCTTGTCTCGCTTGCTAACGATCCGGTCGCACAGCAAATAGAGATGAGCTATAAAAATGCCAGCTCTACAACGATTGACCAGGTCTCCAGCTATACGCGAGTCATCCAAGTGGCGTGGACCTTTTACGGCCCCAGCAGCTTTGATGACGCTGATCGGGTCCGCGTTGGACTTTTCAGAAGTCCCCTGTCATTTGCACCGTTGCATCTGGTTACAGATGTCCCCTCTCCCGTTCGATTACCAGAATTGTTCGGCGGTCAGTGGTGGGAGAGGTCATCTTTCTCCGCTCGCTTTAACGAAAAAGTTGTCCGCAGCTCTGCGATCAACTACATCGATTCAGCAGATGTGCAAGTAATTCCAAATAGATAAGAAAGGCTGGTGTTTTTCTTGGCACAGTCTCTTGATGATATCGTCAAGGTAAATGTCACGGTATCGCCTTTGTCGCAGAGCGCCGGGACATTCAATATTGGTTTGATTGTCGGAGGATCCAACATCATCCCTGTTGCAGACAGGGTACGAATCTACAATGGGACCGCAGACATGTTGGAAAACGGCTGGACTGGAGAAGAACCCGAGTTTGAGGCGGCTACGCTTTATTTCAGCCAAAACCCATCGCCACCTAAAGTGGCCATTGGTAAATGGGACAATTCAGCTGAGAGTGAAGAGTCAGTCGATGAAGCTGTGGCGGCTTGCCGGGCTGCAAATAACGAATGGTACGGTTGTTATGTCGTAGATGCTACAGCCGCAGATATCGAGGCGGTTGCCGCTGTTGTAGAGCCTATGATCCCTTCAACGGCATACTTCTACTCAACAGCAGATCCCAATGTGAAAGCGGGCGCTCCAGGAAACATCATGGAGACATTGAAAGGCAAAGCGTACAAACGCTCCTTTGGTCAATACAGCACAACTCCGCATGCTGCTGCAGCTGCCTTGGGATATGCGATGGGAGCAAATACGGGTCTTGCAAACTCGGCGTATACGATGGCGTACAAAACGCTTGTCGGCGTGACACCAGAGTCCCTCTCCACTACCGAAGTGAAAACAATCCTAGGGCTGAACGGAAACGTCTACACGAACTACGGCGCCAGCTATAAGCTACTCGTTCAAGGGACTATGGCTGACGGCACCCATTTCGATGAGGTGCTTAACCTGGACATGCTCAAAGCGGAGATTCAGATTGGGGCGACGAACGCACTCGTAAATTCCGCTAAGATTCCGCAGACTGAAGACGGCCTGTCGCTACTGATTAGTGCGATCGAGGAGCAATGTGAGAAATCGGCTAATCGGGGGGCGATCGCTCCAGGAGTGTGGAAGGCGGCACCGGTTATGTCTTTACAAACGGGAGACACGTTATCCAAGGGATATCTGGTTTTGCCAGGAAGGATTGCAGATCAGTCACAGGATGAACGGGATGACCGAAAAGCGCCCCCGATCTACGTGCCAGTAAAAATGGCAGGCGCAATTGAACACGTTGTTATTGGTGTCACCGTTAATCGATAGGGAAGGAGGGATTGGAAGTGTCCTACACAACGTATAGCTTTGCTGATGTGTCCATGGTCATTAGTCACCCCTCGGTTGGGCAGTTTGTGGCGACGGGGGCTGGCCTCGGTAGTATTTCTACGGCGATGGCGCAGGATCGTTCCGCACACGACCTCTCTGCCGATGGGAGCGTAATGGTAAGTAAAATTAAAGGCCGAAATGGTAACCATACGATTTCTGTCCAGCAAACGTCTGAGCTCAATAAATGGCTCCTGAAACTCTACAACTATCTTGAGCAGGCACCTACATCGGAGTGGGCCGGGATCAAAATCACAATCCGAGCCTCCGCGATGCAGGACCTGATCCGTTCAACAGGCGTTTCGTTTCAGAAGCTTCCGGACAAACCGTTCCAGGCCCAAGGGCAACAAGTCTCATGGGTGCTGATGGCGGCAGATATCGACCAGACAGTAGCCTAATATAATTCCAGATGGAGCCCACCCGGCTCTATTTTCATTTGAGGAGGAGACTCTACATGCAACCACGTATGAGCTATAAAGATGTCGAAGTGAATGGTCGGAAGTTTCGGGTGAAGAAGTTTCCGGCTCGAGTCGGCTCTTTCATGATTATTAAGTTAACGGCCATCCTGGCTCCTATGCTAGCTTCGATCAAGCCGAGCCCATCAGCTAAGTCAGTGGAGGATGTTAATCTGGAGAACCTTGATATCACAGGCATTATGGGGCATCTCAGCAGCGTTTCTGAAAAAGATTTCACCTACATCCAAGATCAGGCGCTCCGTGTGTGCTTCGAGTTACTGCCTGCTGGGCCTGCACGGGTCATAAACGAAGACGGATCATTCGGCATAGAAGACATCGAAGACGACACGGCGACAATCATGGCGCTTACTGTCCATGCGCTGGGATTCAATCTATCAAGTTTTTTTCAAGGCAGCGGCCTCCATGGTCTGGTGGCGGGCTTGATTTCATCCCGGCAAGGTTAGAAAACGTGGATGAATTTCTATTCGCGCCGGTATTAGGCGGGCTTTGGGTGCACAGTGATGTGGTCAGAGACGTGTTTGATATCGATGACCTGCTGGACGCACACGAAATCATGGAAGTAAGAGCGGAGAACAAGCGAAGAGCAGAAGCTGCTGCCAGACTATAGGAAAGGGGGATGCCTGGATGATCGACGTAATCAAAGAGTATTTGGTTTCGCTAGGAATGTCGGTTGATAGAAAGTCTTTTGACGATGCTGGCAAGACGATTGAAACCGTAGAAAAAACAGTCAAAAGCTTTGCTGGATCGACGATCAAGGGATTTGCGGTTGCGGGTGCAGCGATTGTAAGTGCTTTGGCAAGTGCAAGCATTGGGATCTCTGTCTTTCTTGGTAGTCTGGCGAAAGCTGATCTGGAGAACGAGAAGTTTGCACGCAAGATGTGGCTATCCAAGGACGCGGCAGCTGAACTGAACTATACGTTGAAAGCCATGGGCGCTACGGTGGAGGACCTGTATCTTAGCCCGGAGCTATTGAGGAACTTTCAGCAACTCCGCTCTACCATCAGGGAAATGAAGCCCCCTCCCGAATTTCAGGATCAGATGAAATCCATCCGTTCCATTCAATTTGAATTCCAACGATTGCGGTTGGAGGCAGCATATGCTCTCCAATGGGTTGGCTTTTATCTGTACAAATACCTGGAAGGACCGATTAAGGGGATCAAGGGCGGCCTCCAGGGCTTTAATGACGCGATCATAAAAGGCATGCCCCAATGGACCAAAAACGTTGCTCAATTCGTCAGTTGGATTGCCCGACTAGGCATAGCGTTAATGAAGGGGGGCAGGGATGTCCTACACTTTTTCTCGAAACTTGGTGATCATATACCGGATAAGCTAAAACTGATCGGCGCGGCTCTGATAGCTCTTGGGCTCATCATTAAGACAGGTCCAATTGGCATAGCCTTTGCCCTGTTCACTGGGCTTTTGCTACTGCTCGACGACTTCTACACCTATCTGGAAGGCGGAGAGAGTGCCTTCGCTCCTCTGTGGAAAAAACTCCTGGAAGTCTACAAAACGCTGAAAGATACCGGAGCCATCGACAGATGGGGAAAGGCGTTCGATAAAGCCCTTCGCACGATCAGGGACTGGATAAAAATTGCCGGGGATTGGCTCCAGCAGCTTTTCAGTAAGTTCCAGGAGCGAGGATATCTCGATGCATTTGTAGGGGCATGGTCCTCGGCATTTGATCTTTTGTATAAGATCGTAAAAGAGCTTTGGGACTGGGTAGTTTCCTTCTTCAAGGATTTGAATGATGAGGGGATATTATCAGGGCTTGTAGATTCTTTGATTTCCCTCGGGAAAGAAGTTTATAGCACTATTTCTTGGGTGGCGGATCTAGTTTCTGCATTCCTAGAAATACAGCAAGTGCAAGACGTCCTGGAGGGAATCGGGAATATCCTTTCAGGCTCTTTAAAGATGGCGCTTGAAACGATTAAGCTTAACATCGATAACGTGGTAAACGCAATCAAATTGGCACGCGCATGGCTATCAGATGATGAGAATGGCGTACAAGAAGCCTTGCAGGAGAGAAAGGAGCTCACGGAGAAGGCGAAGGATCGAGCATCCTACTACGGCAACAAAATCAGTGAAGGCTTATCGTATCTGTTCGTAGACCAGAACGGATCAAATCCGTTCCTGTCCGATGAAAAACAATCAGACAAGCTGAATTCCAGCGTAAACAATTTGCCTAAGGGGATGGAACCCTCGTTCAAAAAGGCAATGAATGAATCGGAGCTCGTGAAAGGTTTTCGTAACTTCAATCAAGACTTGAAAACAGGATTTAGCTATTTAGCAGCGGCAATCAATCCGGACGTTTTTAAGCAGTTTCAGGATATGAGCATGGCTGGGATCCCGAGTAGTTATATGTATTCCAATACTGCGACATCCAATCAAACGATCATCCAGAATGAAAATAAACCGGTATTCTACATCACCAGCACTGATCCAAAAGGGGCAGCGCAAGAGGTGGGACATGAGTGGAACGGTATGAATATCCGCAACATGAAAGCCATTTACGGATAAGAGGGGGATACCATGGCAATCAATCCGATTTTGGATCTTAATTCCCAGCCAATCGCTTCCCTGGTTTACCTCAAAACGAATATAGGCGGCTGGTTCTTTGATGCCTTTCTACGCTCTACCCATACCAGCCGCCTCAATATTACTCAGCACCCTGTACAAACGGGGGCCGCGTTGACCGACCATGCGTTTCTCCAGCCGAAAGAGCTGACGATGGAGATCGGAATGTCAGATACGGCTTCCAGTCTGATTCCTGGTCAATTCACAGGCGGCTGGAGCCGGTCTGTGCAGGCGTTTAAGGTGCTACAAGAGCTCCAAGCTTTACGCGTGCCCTTGCAGGTGCACACGAGGCTCGGATTGTATCAAAACATGCTTATCGAGGAGATTTCAGCTCCGGACGATTTCACCACTTTGTTAGGGCTAAGGTGTACGGTCACGCTGAGGGAGATTATCGTGGCACAGGTGAAGACGGTCAAGATTAGTACCAATCCTGCAGTGACGGATCGGGCGAATAGAGGTAAGCAAGAGCCATTACAGAATCAAAGCGTAATAGTGGAGATGGGATTAAAAAAACTGTTGGGGGGTTAATAAGGTGGCAGCAGTATTACTACCAATACGACCATCAATGAATCAAAAATTCACTTGTACACTCCCAGTCAGAAACCAAAATATTACACTGGAAATTTCATTGACATATAATCAACGAGAAGAGTATTGGTTTATCGCTATTTCAGATCACACAACCGGTATAATGCTGATCGATTCCCTCCCGTTAATAGCAGGAACATACCCAGCCGCAAACCTGCTAGGGCCGTACGAATATCTTGGGATTGGTAGTGCAGCAATTGTCTCAGCGAATGGCGATGACTCAACACCCACTTTTGAGTCTTTAGGAAAAGAACATTTCGTGATCTGGTATGACAATCTTTCGTGAGTATTAAGGGCGAGCATTGGTTAGATTCCTGTTTGTTACAAAATTCGACAAAAAAATTAAACGTTATATGCTAGCATACAGGAAAATCCATCTGGTGGTGTTAAAATGAAAAAAATTCTTTATGCAGTAGTTCTAATGCTTTGTTTTACGATCTTCGCTTCACCAACGAGTGCCAATACTAATAATCCCGCGCAGGCAACAACTGCTCAGATTCCGGATAGTATAAAAACCCTAACAGAGTTAGGCGATTATATCCAGTCAAACGGAATTGTTAAAACATATTCAGATTACAGAGATTTCATGGAAAAAAATAAACCTTTTGTCCAAAAACTGAGCCCCAATCTCATCGACTATGGATTCACATTTCGTTTGTACGCAGAAACGAATACACCGATGAGAGATGATGGGCTAATTAAGATCACACATGATTACGGGGTGAAAGAAGCCAAACTCTGGGTAGTCCCCTTCATAATTTCGAATAATAGCGATGAAAAAGTAGAAATCAGCAAAGAGAGTTTTGCTCTGGTACCAAGATATATACCAGATGGCAATGGGTTGTATCCACTTGCTATCGGACCTGAATATATAATGGACGGTTCGAAAGAAGTTGGATACAGAAAGATACTGGGGGCATTCGAGATTCCACCGAAAAATGAAGTGCATCTAAATGCAGTTTTCTATGTTTTCCCTACCACGTCAGAGCAATCTGTAAATCTGAGGGTATATGACGGAAAAGACCATACTGACATAAACATTGCAAAACAATAATGATCGGCTTTGTTAAAGCGCTCCTACTAGGGGCGTTTTTCTTTTTGCCTCAACCGATGGGGGGAGAAACTTTGGCAGAACATATCAAAAACATCGCCACGTATGAAGCGCAATATCAAGGAGTGGATGCTGCCATAGTCTTGGCTACTCTGGAGGCAGAAACGAACTTCACCAATAAAACGGGAGACAGTGGAAACGCATTAGGGCCAGGGCAAGTTTGGCCGAAGTGGCATAACGATGCCTTCATCACACAAGCCAATCGCTTCCGCTTACGATGGCCCGATTCGCATCAGGAACGAACGAACTTGGTGCTGAGCAACGATCACTTTGCCACGGCAGTTGCGACGATGGTCATTGCCCGAACATGGAAAGCGGTAAACGGTGATTTCCGTAAATTCTCCGAGAAATACGTTGGCCCCAGGATTCCTGACTCCGACTACATAAGGCGCTTAAAGATATATCAAAAGTACGCCGGGGGAAACGTGGTTCCCTCGTCGTATACTCCTGGTGGAAGCACAGATGGAAACAGCAGCAGCGATATGGGGTCGAGTGGACTTACAGCAAGCCCAATAAATGATGTTGTTCTACCGGAGACAAACTACGGCGTTGTTGCAAACAGCCAGAAATATGGGAACGTCTTATATGGTCGGAAATATCGAGTGCTGGTATCCAATGGAAAAGGAACCGCGCTGGATGTTTCAGACCTACGCTGCGCGTTCAGCGTTTATAAAACCATGATGCAGCCGCAATTTTCAACCGTGACCATCTTCAACCTGAACGCGGAAACGGAAAACCAGATCATCAACGAAGGCGATAGGGTAATTGTAGAAGCCGGGTATGAGGGAGAACAGTATGGACTCATTTTTGTCGGGGATGTCGTCCAGCCGATCCGGGGGAAAGAGGACGGCGTGACATACAAACTCACGCTTAATTCGATCGATAGCGACCGAGCTCTGAATTTTGGTTTTGTCGGTTTTTCAGTAGCGAAGGGCCAAACTGCTCGGGACCAGGTGAATCAAATTGCTGCTAAGGCAAGCATACCCTCTCAGTTAGGGTCGATCTCAGAAGGGCTGAGTTCGGCTAAGCTCACTCGTGGGAAAGTTTTCTTCGGTGCTACGAAAGATTATCTACGCCAATTATCGCAGTCAAATGCCGCTACGTTTTATATGGAGGATGGGAAGGTCAACATCATCCAGGCACCAGATTTCCTTAAAGACGAGATCGTCGATTTATCCCCCGAATCAGGATTGATCGGTACGCCGGTACAAAGCGACTTTGGGGTTAAATTTAAGTGTTTGATAAATCCGCGTTTAAGGCTCAATTCGCTCGTGCGGATCAATAATAGCCAAATCCAAGCGCAAACGTTTCAGGTAGGCCAGATCCCTCGAGCTCTCGACGCAGAAGGAATTTACCGGATTGTCGAGTTACAAAACCATGGAGATACTCACTCTGATGACTGGTATACAGAGGCAACGTGTGTATCACAGGCGGGAGGCGTCATACCCGGGTTGATGTCGTCAATGGGTTCGAATATGTGGAGGGGATAGCGAGATGGGAGTACCGGTCGATGAACGCCTCGAGAAGAGTGAACTAGAATTTTACAATATTTTGGTGGATAGGATTTTCAGTACCTTAAGAGTCTGCGTACCTGGAATCATTCAGGAGTTTGATCCAACGTCGCAGACAGCAACAGTAAAAGTGGCAATTCGTGAACAGGTAAGACAAGAGAATCTGGAATACAAGTGGACGGAGATTCCGCTGTTGTTGGACGTCCCTGTTGTTTTCCCGCGGGGCGGCGGGTATGTTCTTACCTTTCCAGTCAAGCAAGGAGATGAGTGCCTAGTCGTCTTCTCTGATATGTGCATAGATGCTTGGTTTTCCTTGGGGGGCATACAAAACCAGATCGAGAAGCGCCGACATGATTTATCGGATGCAATCGCCATACCTGGATTGTGGAGCCAGCCAAGGGTGTTGAAAGATTACTCTACAAAACATGTGGAGCTCCGAAACGAGGACAGAAACCAATTTATTCGCATCAAAGAGGGGGCGATCGATTTAGTTGCCCCCTCGGTCCGTGTAAACGGGGTGAATATGACGACACAGGAAGCGTACAGCGAATGGATCGACGGGGGAGGGAAGGTTGACGAATGAGATATCGACCCATGCTTAACGGCGACTACACCATCGGTAGATCGTTTCTAACTCAGGCTGCAGCTGTTCGTCAAGCGATCTATACGCGATTAAAGCTCTTGCAGGCAGAATGGTGGGAGCAACAAGACGATGGTCTCCCTCTCTTCCAGAACATTCTTGGATCTCGTGGGCACCCAGATAACCTTCAAGCGGTTGATCTATTGGTTCATGCTCGAATTATTGAGACGCCTCGTGTATCCCAAATTAGCGATTTCCGCAGCTCTTACGAAAATCGGATGTATTCGTTTGAGTGTAGAGTAGAGACAGACTTTGGAGAAACGATTTCTGTATCTACGAATCTCGGCATGGAGGTGAGTTGATTTCATGGCTTATTTTGCACCATATATTGATGAGTCAGGTTACCATATGCCTTCGTATACAGACATCCGGGACGATTTGATAAGTCAAGCTAAGCAGATATTCGGCCAGGACATCTATCTGGGGAACGACAGCCAAGACTACCAGTTCATTTCTGCAATCGCAAACAAGCTCTATGATTCGTACCTTACATGCCAAGCAGTTTACAACAGCCGTGGGCCATCTACCGCAATCGGGACAGGGCTGGATGTGATCGTAGGGATAAACGGGATCAAACGTCTAAAAAAGGACTATTCGAAAGCGCCCGTAATTCTCACAGGCACCCCGAACGCTTTCATTACGGGAGGAATTGTTTCTGGTACGGATGGTACCCAGTGGTCGCTACCCTCATCTGTTACGATCGGATCGAACGGGACTTATTCGACTACAGCAACTTGTTTGACGCCAGGGCCTATTATGGCTGCACCGGGTACCATTACAGGCATCGTTACACCTACTTTAGGATGGACGAGCGTGACAAACCCAGAGCCAGCTACACCAGGTCGAGACACGGAAGAAGATCCGCAGTTGAAAGCGAGACAAGCCATTAGTACGGCTAATCCGAGCAGGACGGTTTTAGAGGGAATAAAAGGCGGCATAGCTGCGGTTAGTGGAGTAACCCGATACGAGGTGTATGAAAACGACTCAAGCGAAGAAAATGAAATGGGGCATCCACCTCACTCCATTACGGCAGTGATTGAAGGGGGAGATGAGCAGGCTATTGCCCAGTCCATCTTTGTCAGGAAAACACCAGGATGCAACACGAACGGGACGACGACAGCAGTGGTCCAAGACATCTATAGTGATGAGTCTACGCCCATTCGATTCTATCGGCCAAGCTACATTGACGTATCTGTGGTCGTTCAGGTGAAAAAACTGAATGGGTTCACCAGCCAAACGGCGGACGATATCGCGGGTTACATTGCTGACTACCTTAATAGCATGTCTCTCGGTAATAGCAGCTTGATTGTTTCTAGCCTGTGGGGGGCCGCACTACAAGCAAACAGGATTTTAACAAGCCCAACCTTCTCGATTGTAAGCCTGACTGCAGCTCGTCCTGGAGAAGAGCAGAGCTCAGCAGACATCCCGCTGGCATTTTTTGAAGCCGTTCGAGGTGCAACGGAAAATGTAACCGTGAATGTCATAGCTTAGAAAGGAGACGGATACGATGGCGATTGAATCTTATCTCGATCTCGTTACCTCGCAGCATCGTGACAAAGAGAAGTTCATCCGATGGTTGAGCGCGGTGCTTGAAAAAGCTGACGACGCCGAAAATGTAGCATCCAGCATTCCTAATGCTTTTCACATCGAGAACGCAGTCGGCGCCCAGCTAAATATACTAGGTGATTTGGTGGGCAGATCGAGATACCTGCCTTTTCAATTGGCGGACGGGACGTCACCTATTTTGGACGATCACAATTACCGTGTCGCCTTAAAAGCAAAGATTGCCCAGAACCAGTGGGACGGCACGCTGCCCCAAATCTATGAATTGTGGTCAGATTTGTTCCCCGAGGCACGATTGAGAATCAAGGACAACCAGGATATGACCATGAAGGCAACGATTCGAGGGGAACTCGGGCTGCAAAGTATTGAGCTCGTGACGCTGGGATACATTCTTCCAAAACCCTCTGGCGTGCAGCTGAATATTGCATGGGAATCTGAACTAGACCGAGTGGACTCTATTGGAATATCTGTTACACTGCGAGACACGGTTGTCCTTGCCTGTGGTGCACCAATAGATTAGCTTTCCTTGAAAGGGGGAATTGAAGTGGCTTTATACGGACAAATGGTCGTCACGCGACTAGGGCAGGTTCTTTACGCCAAAGGACAAGTAGGAGAGCCGATCGTTTATACACGGATGCGTATCGGATCCGGCAGCTTCTCGGGAGATCCAAAGAGCCTGACCGAATTGGTTCAACCTTTTGCTGATGTTCCAATCACTTCGTTTTCAGTAACGGACCAAACCGCCCATATCAAAGGCGTCTTCCAAAATACCGATATTGCTCAAATCACATACTCTTGTGAGATCGGGCTGTATGCGCGGGATCCTGACTACGGAGAGATCCTGTATGCTTATGCGAATGCAGGCAGCAACGGGGATTATATTCCGCCAATCACAGCTGGGCCTTTTTCTCGGGAGTTCCAACTCAACGTTGCAATCGGGAGTGCGAATCAGGTCACGGTTAACATCCCTTCTACTGCTTTTGTAACCATTTCTGACTTTGAAAATCATGTAAATGACGAAAGCATACACATGCCGAGAGTCGAAATCGAGTCGAAATTTACAGCTTTAGACGTACGCGTACAAGCACTCGAATCCTCCATGGCGAATGACCTTCGAGACAATTTGTTCTCTTTTGATTTCGCCTCAACATTGGGGCTGCTAATCGACGCAGGGTGGGTTGACCAGGCCAATGCGAGGCTGGTGATCAAATGATAGGGAAAATGAGGAAACCTGCCGATAACGGCCATTTACGATAGGAAAGGGGGAGGAACATGCCTAGTATTACACTTAATAGAACAAACTCCGTGACGAGAGACACTTACCTTTCGAGCGCGGCGCCTACTAGCACCTATATCGGCGTAAACCCAATTGACGTCGGTACTAATGATATCGGGTACATTTCGAGAGCGTTGGTATT
>NZ_RHHP01000025.1 GCF_003710815.1 Brevibacillus centrosporus | reverse complement strand
ACAGACGATGAGGTTGATAGGTTCGGTGTGGAAGCGTGGTAACACGTGGAGCTGACGAATACTAATCGGTCGAGGACTTATCCACACTCTTAGCAAACATGCAGATCCAGTTTTGAAGGTGCGACGGAAATGGACCAGATGAGTGTAATCATCTGGTTTTTTTATTGCGTTCATAGAAGTTGGAAATGGAAACCACTCTACCACAATTAATAAAAAGTGTATAATTTTAGAGTATAGGAAATCTATGACTGTTTATATGATCACACATCCTCTTCTTCCTTCCTGTTTTAATCAAACCCTTTCAAGCTGCAATCATCCGTAAGATCTTTCGAATCTTTTACAGTACGACATCTATTTTAAATTGATTAAGAAGGAGTAGAATCATGAAATTTTGGAAAGGACAAAGAAAAAGATTCTGGGGAAAAATGCTGGGTGTGACTGGAGCACTGGCCCTGCTTTTGAGCAGTTCCGTAATGGAGGCTACGGCATACGCCAATACACAACCAGCATCCTCCGTTGTTCGCTATACGGGAGAGCCAAGCAAAGCTGTTTCCATGGTTTATACGACTAAGCCTGAGCTCGCTTTGACTTTTAATGGATTAGGTGACGAGAAAAAACTGACGCAGCTTTTAAACGATCTGGATACATACAATATCAAGGCGACGTTTTTTCTGCCGGGAGCGCAAGTAGCCAAACAGCCGCAGTTAGCCAAGCAAATCCTGGCGAGAGGTCACGAGATTGAGAATAATGCGGTACATGGACATGATCTGGCGGATCTAAGCTACGAACAGATCTATCAGCAGATAAAGGAGAGCAAGGAGCTGATCCTCAAGCATACAGGTGTTACGCCGAAATATGCTCGGACATGGCTTGGTACGTACACGGACGATATTCGTCTGGCAGCGGCGCACAACGGTCAAGAAGCTGTCATCGGTTACAGTCTGTTCTTGCATAACTGGCACGATGAAACGGATGAGCAAAAGAACAAATACGTGCGCAAGTATATGAATCGTGGCGGAATTATTGCCTTGGATATCGATGAAAACATTCATTTGTCAGTATCCATTCCACTGATCGCCAAGGCTGCTGCCGAAGCAGGGTACCAGTTTGTGCCCCTCCAGACGCTTCTGGCTCTTGGTCAGGAGAAATTACCCTTGGAAAAGATCGAAGGCTACGATGCAGCCAAGATCAACCCCGACTACACCAATGCTATGGCCAAAGTGGTGAAAAGAGTGGAAACCGATGAGAAAAAGGTAGCCATTACGATCGATGATTGGGGTAGCGATGCGACAGTAACAAACATCCTCCGCATCCTAGAAAAGTACCAGGTCAAGTCCACCTTTTTTCTGCGGGCAGACGGCACAGCTAAAAATCCGAACCTGGCTCGAGCCATTCTAGAAGCAGGGCATGAAGTAGCGAATCACACATACTCCCATCCCAATAACACCCATATTACGCCGGAACAGCTTCAGCAGGAGATCGTCAAGGCACATCAGGTCATTACAGAAGCCATTCAGCAAAAGCCCACGATGTATTTCAGACCTCCGGCAGGAGCAGTCAACGATGACGTGGTCAAAGTCATTGCAGCGACGGGTTACGAGACCATTGCCTTATTCGATGTGATTCCCTCGGATCACGACAAGAGCAAGAGTGCGGATGACATTGTGAATGCCGTTCTCGAGAAAACAAAAAACGGGAGCATTGTTTTACTACACATGCTGGATGATATTCAAACTGTCGAAGCTCTACCGAGAATAATAGAAGGTTTGCAAGCAAAGGGATACTCGCTGGTAACCATGACGGAGCTGGTAGA
This sequence comes from Brevibacillus centrosporus, assembly GCF_003710815.1. GTDB lineage: Bacteria > Bacillota > Bacilli > Brevibacillales > Brevibacillaceae > Brevibacillus > Brevibacillus centrosporus. The sequence continues at coordinate 140,213 of NZ_RHHP01000025.1, read as the reverse complement.
GGAGTCCGAGCAAGGGAAATAAGAGAGACTATCTGTTGATGGATAGCAAAAAAGGGAGAAAAGGCATGACCAGAGGAAGAAGCGCCGGCTTCATGCTGCGTGTACGTGAAGGATTCGTGATGGGCATGGTGCTTATGCTCTTATCGGGTTGCTCCATGTTTGTAAACAAAGATGAATCGGTTGACAACTTGAAGGGGAAAACGGACGCAGAACAAAGCATTACCCGCTACACGGGAGAAAAAAGCAAAGCGATTTCTTACGTGTACACAGCTAGAAAAGAATTGGCTTTAACGTTTAATGGCATGGGCGATGAAAAAACCATGAAACGTTTGCTGGATCAGTTGGATGCAAGCCAGATCAAAGCGACCTTCTTTCTACCGGGCATGCGGGTCGCCGAAGAGCCGAAAATCGCAAAAGACATCTTGGCTCGTGGACATGAGATCGAAAACAATACGCTCAACCAACTAGACACGAGCAAGCTCAGCTACGAACAGATTTATCGCGAAATACAGCTGAGTAATGAAGTGATCAAAAGAGAGACAGGGATTGTTCCACGCTACGTTCGCACCAAGTCTGGAGATTTTACAGATGATGTCTGTTTGGCGGCTGCTCATTTGGGGATGGACGCCGTTGTCAGCTACAATATTAACCCGAAGGACCGAGATTTGAGCAGGGATGCTAAAACGATCGGCGATTACGTCACACGATACATATCAAGAGGTGGAATCATCTCGTTAAATACCGACATTAACCCGGAAGTGATTCCCGCGATTCCACTGCTTGCTCAAGCAGCCGAGGAGATTGGCTACAAGTTTACGACGCTTAGTGAATTAATCAAAAACGGCGGTGAACGAAAGCCGCTGGAAAATATCCCAGGCTACGATGCTGCCAAAGTGAACATGAACTATCAGAATGCCCAGTACAAGCTGGTCTATAAATCGGACACAAACAATAAGCAGGTCGCGCTTACCTTTGATGACTGGGGAAGCGATAAGACCGTTACGAAAATCCTGGATATTTTAGCAGAGCATGATGTAAAAGCGACCTTTTTCCTGAGGGCAAAAGGGGTAGAAAATAACCCGAATCTGGCACGAGCCATGGTCGAGGGCGGTCATGATGTCGCAAACCATTCCTACAGTCACCCGGTGGTAACGACGTTGAAGCCGGAGGACCTGCAAAAGGACATCGTGAAAGCCCATCAGGTCATTACGGAGTCGATCCAGCAGCAGCCTGTCATGCTGTTCAGACCGCCGACGGGTGTCGTGGACGATCAAACCGGGAAAGTGATTGCAGCGACTGGCTACAAAGTGATTGCGATGTATGATGTCACTACGCTCGATTGGGATTCCAAAAACAGTGCGAAGGATATTGTAAACGGTGTTCTTACCCAGACGCAAAATGGCAGTGTGATTCTGCTGCACATGCTCGATGATATCCATACGATTGAAGCTTTGCCAGTCGTGCTGGAGAGCTTGAAGAGCAAGGGCTACACATTTGTAAAAATGGCTGAGATGGTGAAATAGACAGAGGAGCTGCCGGAAGAATTCGGCAGCTTCTTCTCGTGTGGCAGCCGGACAAAATTAATTGCTTTGCGATCTTGCTGTCATACTCGGAAAGCCTATATCACGTAAAAGCTCTGTGCTACAGTTATGAAAATCTGGAATGCAGAGGAGACGTGGAAGGCCTATGCACATGGTAATTGAGCCAAAAACTTTATACTTTGGAAGCGCAGTTGTATTGATCACTACAAGGAATGAAACGGGTACAGCAAATGTAGCGCCGATGTCCTCGGCTTGGTGGCTAGGCCGATCGTGCATGCTCGGGATGAGCAGCCAGTCACAGACCGTGCAAAATTTGATGAGAGAAAAAGAATGTGTGCTCAATCTTCCGTCAGTAGATATGGTGCCGGCAATCGAAAGACTTACTTTGTTAACAGGAAGAAATCCGGTTCCGGAAAAGAAAGCTGCACGGGGATACCAATTCGAGGCAGATAAGCTCGGTGTCGCGGATCTATCTTCATTGCCGTCAGAGGTCGTGCAAGCGCCTAGAGTAAAGGAATGTCCCGTTCAAATGGAGGCTAGGCTGGTAAAGCTGCATCCGATGGAGGAGCCGAGCTCGCTGGTGGCCATGGAAGATGGTCACTCCAATTACATTGATCCGGCAAAATGGAAACCGCTGCTCATGAATTTCTGCCAGTACTTTGGCTTGGGAGAGCAGCTTTCGGACTCCAGATTAGCACCGGTTTTCGGTCCGCCTAAAAGGGCAGGGCAAAGTGAGACATGCTGATTGATTGAATAGAAAGCAACCCTGACCCGCGATGACTAGTAATCCCGTCAAAACGGGTTTTCTTTTTTCTAAGGAAAACTTGCAGAAGTGGTTATGTTTGTTTATCCTAACAATAAGAATATACGTTCGCAAGATTAAAGGGGGCAGCAAACGATGAACAGATGCGGCTGGGTAAACGAGGATCCTTTATATATCGACTACCATGATCACGAATGGGGCGTACCCGTTTATGACGACCGGCTCCTATTTGAGTATCTCAATCTCGAGGGAGCACAGGCAGGGCTAAGCTGGTATACGATCCTGAAAAAGAGGGAGAATTATCGGAAGGCATTTGATAACTTCGAGCCTGAAAAAATCATTCACTACGATGAGAACAAGATAGAAGAGCTGCTAAATAATGAAGGGATTGTGCGAAACAGATTGAAGGTCAGGGCTGTTGTGACCAACGCAAAGGCCTTTTTCCGCCTTGTAGAGGAATTCGGCTCCTTTCGAGAATATATCTGGTCTTTTGTAGGGGGAAAGCCGATTCAGAACCATTTTACAGCTATGTCTCAGGTACCAGCCACTACTGACGTGAGCGACAAACTGAGCAAGGATTTGAAGAAGCGAGGATTCACCTTCGTGGGTTCTACGATCTGCTATGCCTTTATGCAGGCAGTAGGCATGGTTAATGACCATATCACAGCTTGTGATTGCTATTCAAAAGTAAACAAGTGACATCTTTCAGACAAATATTGGTTACAAATCGTTTACAATTCTAGGCTGGCGATTGTTTTGATCCCCTCAAACGCATTACAATTTACGAATATGTACAGTTGCATCATGTTTGTTTGAGGAGGATACTGTGTCAATCGCCAAAAAAATTGTATGTGCATTCTCTCTAATTTTCGTCATGTTCGCAGCAGTTGGCAGCTATCAGTACGTAGTTTCCTTACAGCAAAGTGAGACCTCCGCCATTATTGAAGCCAAAACATTGCGCTCTGCACTTTTAGCAGAAGAAATGAAGATGTCGGTCATTTACGTGCAGCAATGGCTAACCGATATTAGCGCTACGCGGGGAGAAAATGGAATGGATGATGGCTTGGACAAAGCATCCAGGTACGCAGAACAATTCCAGAAGACAGCCGAGGAAATGAAGCAGGTCAATCCAGAGGATCAAGAGCGCCTGGAAAAAATAAAAAGCGCTTTTGATGACTACTATGCGATTGGGCAAAAAATGGCGCACGTCTTTATTGACCAGGGCTACGAGCAAGGAAAATTGTTGATGGATGACTTCGACCTTCAGGCTGAGAACATCAATGCCGAAGTAGATGCCTATCTGAAGGAAAAGGTACTTGAGATCACGACTTCCGTTGGATCTATCCAAGACTCCATCGAGCTTTCCAATCGATTGATGCTTATGTTTTTCCTGGTCGTTCTGGTGGTGAGCAGCGTTGTTGCGTATGTACTGAGCCGCTCCATCATCAAGCCGCTTCGCTTGTTGAACCAGAAGGCGTTAGTAATCGCAGATGGCAAGCTGGATCAGCCGGTAGTGATCCAATCCAGAGATGAAGTGGGTCAACTAGGGACTGCTTTTGAAAAAATGCGTACGAATCTGAATGTGCTCATTCAGGAAGTAAAGAAAACCGCTGACGAGGTGGCCGCTTCCTCAGAGGAACTGACTGTAGGTGCAGAGCGTACCGCTGAATCATCGCGGCAGATTGTCAGCTCAGTAAAGGAGATCGCTGATGGCGCAGAAAGGCAGCAGCACGGCTCGAACCAAAGTGCTCGCAGCATGGAAGAAGTCAATGCAGGGATTCATATGGTGGCTACGTCATCATCTGCGGTAGCGGAGCTGTCGCTTACGATGTCAGAGCTCGCCAAGCTGGGAGATGACACTGTCTCGCGAGTAGCTGCACAAATGGAGCAGATCAACAACCAGACGGAGCAGACAAACGAGATCATTCGAACACTGGATGCCCATTCTACCCAGATTGTGGATATTTTGCGGGTCATGGAAGCCATTACGGGACAGACGCAAATCCTCGCACTCAATGCAGCGATTGAAGCTGCACGGGCAGGAGAGCAAGGGAAGGGCTTTGCCATCGTAGCAGAGGAAGTCCGAAAGCTGGCAGGACAGTCCCAAGAGTCGGCGGCACGAATCGCCCACTTAATAGAAGAGATCCGTACCTATATGGCGACTGCCGTTTCAGCAATGAGTGAAAGCAGCAGGGAAACCGCGTCTGGCATGCAGGTAGCCAGTGAAGCGAGCGATATTTTTACAACCATCCGCAATAGCATCATCGAGGTAACGGATCAAGTGCAGGAAGTTTCCGCATCTGCGGAGCAAATGGCAGCCAATACGCAGCAAGTCAGTGAAGCGGTCATCCTTATGAAAGAGATCGCGAACCAGGCGCTGGCGTACGCAAAAACCACAGTCAACTCGGTAGATGAGCAGCTGCTATCGTGTGAGGATGTAGCCAGCTCTGCGGACAAGCTGAATCGGGAGGCACTCCGACTGCAAGCGCTGGTCAGCAAGTTTGACGTGTAAAGAACCCAAAAGAAAGAGCCACATCTTCCGTGAGTCAGGGGCAGGACCAGCCCTGTAACAGAAGATGTGGCTCTTTTTCATTCTCGCAGCTAAGCGGTTTTTTGCATGTCACTCGCTTCGCTGAGCGAGAGGTTTTTCGTTTCAGGAGCCCAGGCGATGGAGACCAGCGTACCGACCACCAAAACCCCCGTCAACGCGAGCATGGTCGGGTGAATCCCAAAACTGTCGATTCCGATCGGCAACAGGAAGGTACCGATGGCGGAACCAAATCGGCTGAAGGAAGTCGCGAGTCCTACGCCGCTGGAGCGAACTTCTGTAGGGAAGCTTTCGGCAGGAAATACTCCCACGAGGTTACTTACTGCCGACATGATCAAAGTAAAGATAGCAAAGACGAGAATCATCAGTGTGGTAGCGCCTTCAGGCAAGACTGTCAGCAGGAACAGGGTGACTGCCAGGATGATGAAAGAACTGATCAGGAAGCCGCGACGGGAATACTTAATCGTGCACCAAATGCCAAGAAGGGCACCAACGACCAGCAAACCGTTCAACAGCAAATCCGTACCGAAGTTTTCGCTGAGACCCATCGATTCCAAAATCGCAGGCAAGAACGTATAGATCGCAAAATAAGGGATGACCAAGCAAACAAAGAACAGGCAGTTGAACACAGTACGCTTGCGCATGTCCTTGCTGAACAGTTGGGCAAAGCTTCCCTGCGTTTTTTTGACAGGTGTTTCATCATCCAGCACGATGTTTGGTCCAAGATACTTTTTCACGATGTTGCGTGCTTCATCAATGCGTCCTTTGTTAATCAGCCAGCGTGGAGATTCCGGTGTACCCATACGCAGTAGCAGAATAACGACAGCAGGAATGGCGGAAGAAGCGAGCATATAGCGCCACGCATCAGGTCCAATGCTGAGCAGATAAGTACCGATCAAGGTCGATGCTACATACCCAAATGTCCAAATCACGCTAAAGGAACCGAGTAGAACGCCGCGGTGCTTTTTAGGGGAAAATTCAGCCAGCATGGTATGTCCAACACTATAGTCGCCACCCATACCGATCCCGATCAAGATGCGCAAGAGTAATAGCTGTGCCGGAGTATCGGCAAAAAATTGCAGGAAAGAAGCTAACGTAATCAAGATAAAGCTGAAAACGAAGATCTTTTGCCGTCCAATAAAGTCGGAAATATAGCCGAGAATGAGACTGCCAAGGAAGAGACCGATCAAGGCAGAACTGCCGATCAGGCCAGTCCAGAGAGGGTCGAGATTCATTTGAGGCTTGATGAGAGTGAAAGCGATTCCAATAATACCTAAAACATAACCGTCAGTGAAGTGGGCACCGAACGTAAGCGCTGCCATCTTGATGTGAAACTTGCTCAGTGGAGCGTCGTCCATTTTAATCATTTGGCTACTGTTCACATGAATTCCCCCTTGTAAAAAGACTGTAAAGCTACGGTTCGCCTAAGTAGGGGTTGGGCGAAGAGTACATCGAAATGATGAGTGGAAGCAAAAAGGAATGTTCATAATGTGAACTGTTTATTCGCGATGTGAAACTAAGGTGATTATATGTGCTCATGTCGAGAATTGTCAATCATTTTTCAAAGGTTTGTTTTCCTCGGCCAAAATGAGGGGAAATCCACATCTCTTTTAGGATGTTCAAGAATGGAGGAATCATGAAAAATAGGAAAAGCCTGACGCGTTAGGGCGCATCAGGCTTCCGTGGCGGCCATTAGCAGGGCCGTTTTTTTGTGGAGCTTACTGCAAATGCTCGGCAATATCGCGAGCAGCTGCGAACAAATACTTCGTACAGGCCAAGACTTTTTCTTCCGTAAATCGAAAATTCGGTCCGCACACGCTGATAAAGGCCACGAGAACATGGCGTTTGTCGTAGATCGGGGCAGAAATGCCGTTTTCATTTACATCCAGCTCACCAATCACGGTAGCATACCCAAGTTTTTTGACCCTTTCGATCTCTTCTCGCAGAAGCTTAGGGTCCGTGATGGTATCAGGAGTCATACTTTCTAATGGCTGCTCGAGGAAAAAGTTGAGCTCATCTTCAGAAAAGGTACTAAGAAGGACTTTGCCGTTCGATGTACAGTGCAGCGGCAAAAAGGCGTTCACATAGTGAGCAACGCGTACACTGTTGGCCGGATCGATTTGGTCGATCGTAAGGGTACCGAGGTGCTTGGGGACGCTGAGCAGGACAGTCTCCTGTGTTTCTTCGCGCAGCTGCTCCATGCTTTTTCGGGCCCGGCGGATGAGTGAGCCGTATTGCGGGGCCTGGGCAGCAAGGCGGTTGGCAGCATAGCCGAGCAAGTAACCCTTCGTCAGAGGGTCACGTTCAATAAAACCATGATTTTCAAGTGTTCCAATCAGTCGCCACACAGTCGTGCGATTCATTCCTGACTTTTCAGCCAAATCTACGATGGAAATAGGATCATTGCTTTCTCCTACTAACTGGAGAAGCTGCAGAGCTCGATCGACTGCTTGAACAGATGAGTTTTCCTGTTTCATGCGCACGTTAACACTCCATTATTTTTTTCCAATGTAGATCATTATAGCGTAGATTTTTGCTTGAAAGCTATTCGTTTATACATCTAAGTGCTAGAAGGGCGGGAAAACGAGCGGTGGAGCACTCCCTTCCAGAAAAAAATGTTTGTTTGACAATTCCGAGGAGAGCGAATTATAATCTGGTCAGGTTCATATAATGAACTTGTTGTTCGCATTGTGAATTTAGATCAAAACTGTGGCATCTGCAGATAGCTGCCTATTCGCCTTTACGGAGGCACGAGCTAGTGTAGGGCTGGCTGGTAGGAGGTTGCTTTGTCTGCAGATGATCGACAGTCTCCATGTTCAGTAGGGGGGCAACCAGACTGTACCCCTTTTGGAGGAGATGGTTGAAGATGAGAAAAGAACAGGACTCGTTTGGCACATTGGAAATACCGCAGGATGCACTTTACGGCATCCAGACCGTGAGAGCGTTGCAAAATCTATCGTTCTCCGGCAAAAGCCTGCGTCAGTATCCCGCGTATATTGCGTCACTGGCGATGGTCAAAAAGGCGGCAGCACGGGCGAACGAGAGAGCAGAAGTGATCGAGACATCCGTTCGTCAAGCGATTGAACAGGCTTGTGACGAGCTGATCGCAGGCAAGCATCTCGAACATTTTCCTGTCGATATCCTGCATGGCGGCGGTGGTATCGGAACGAACATGAACGTCAACGAAGTCATTTCCAACCTGGCTAATGAGCAAGCGGGAATGCCGCGTGGGACCTATGCTCCTGTGCATCCGGTCGATCACGTGAATGCCTCCCAATCGACCTCAGATGCTTGTCATACGGCGATACGCATGGCGATTGTACAGGAGTATGCAGGACTGGATGACCTGCTAGCCCGGATGCAGGAGACTTGGGAAAAGCTGGTGCAGCGCTTGATGCCGATCACCACGATTGCACGAACCTGCCTGCAGGATGGCATGCGCGTACAACTAGGTGAAACGTTCAGTGGCTACGCGGCGGTATGGAAGAGACGACATCGCTCCTTGAAACAAGCAGTCCAAGAGCTTCTCGCGGTGAATCTGGGGGGAACGGTGATTGGTTCTGGCATCGGTGCTCCTAGTGCCTATCGTGAAGCGGTTCTCGCTGAGCTGTGTCACCTATATGGCATGCGGCTACAGCATCGGGAAAACTTGTTTGATGCGGCACAAAATTTGGATGATCTGGCGCAGGTTTCGGCTCAGCTTTCCTTGCTCTCTACTTGCTTGCTTAAAATCGCGAAAGATTTACGTTTGCTTTCCTCAGGTCCGGAAGCAGGCTTTGCTGAAATTTCGCTTCCAGCCGTACAGGCGGGGTCTTCATTTTTCCCCGGAAAAATCAATCCGGTCGTGCCTGAGAGTTTGATCCAAAGCTGTTTTCAGGTTTTGGGGTGTGACCGGGTTGTCCAGGCGACGCTGGAGCATGGGGAGCTCGATTTGAACGTGTTTGAAGGCGCAGCAGGAGCCAATATTTTGGATGCGCTTTACATGCTGAAAAACGCGCTTGTCCTGTTCCACGAGAAATGCCTCGCAGGTATCGAAGCCAACGAAGAGAGATGCGAGGAATTAGCCAATACCTTCATTCCGCTTGTCGTGGATTTGAAGGAGAAGCATGGCTACAGCTTTGTTTCCAAACTGATCAAGGAAAAAGGACGGGAAGGGGTCAAAAGCTTTTCCCGAGATGGAGGTCTTAACGATGAATCAAACAAATGATCGAGCAATTTTTGAAGGAATTGACCAGCCAAAGCTGGAGTGGGCGAAAGAATGGCTGCTGTCCACGAAAAAGCTCTACATCAACGGACAATGGGTCGATAGCGCAGGCGATGAAATCATCACTTCTACCAACCCGGCGAATGGCCTGATTAACGGTTCGTTTCAGGTTGCAGCTCCAGAGGACGTAGATCGTGCAGTAGCAGCGGCTCGTGCGGCTTTTGACGATGAAAACGGAGCATGGCGTCAAGTGACACGCAAGGAGCGTGCAAAAATTCTGCGGAAGATCAGCGCTCTTTTACTGGAGCATCAGGCAGAAATCGCTACGCTGGAGACATTGGACAACGGAAAGCTGTACACCGAGTCCTACAAGGATGACGTGCAGGAAGCCTCCGATGTATTTGAATACTACGCTGGCTGGACGGACAAGTACTACGGGGAAAACAATCCGGTTGAGGGCAACTTCCTGAGCGTAACCACGCGTGACCCGATCGGGGTATGTGCTCAGATCGTTCCTTTCAACTTCCCGATCGACATGGCGGCATGGAAGCTCGCTCCAGCACTCGCGATGGGAAATACCATCATCCTGAAGCCGTCCGAGGAAACGTCATTCTCGGCCATCCGCTTGTTTGAAATCATTCATGAAGCAAATATCCTGCCTCCAGGCGTAATCAACCTCGTTCTGGGTGCGGGCAGCGTCGGTTCCCACATGAGCCGCCATATGAACGTAGACAAAGTGACTTTTACAGGGAGCACGGCGGTCGGAAAACAACTGGTGCGTGACTCCGCGGACTCCAATCTGAAGCCGGTATCACTCGAGCTTGGCGGAAAGTCTCCGAACATCCTATTCAGCGATGCACCGAACCTGGACGCTGCCATTGAACGTTCTTTTTACGCACTGTTCACGCATAAAGCGGAGAAATGCTCCTCCCCAACCCGCTTGTTCGTCCAGCGCGACATCTATGACCAAGTAGTTAATCGTTTAGCTGAAATGGCGAACAGCTACAAGCTGGGTGATCCTTTTGATCCAACAACGGATCAAGGAGCACAAGTCTCCAAAAAACAAATGGAACGCATCCTCGGCTACATCGAGAGCGGAAAAGAGCAAGGCGCACGTGTGGCGGCAGGTGGCGAACGCGATCTGACAGGCGCCAACGCGAACGGCTACTTCATCCGTCCCACCATTTTTGCGGATGTTCACAGCAAAATGAAGATTGCCCAAGAAGAAATTTTTGGACCCGTTCTTTGCGTCATTCCGTTTGATTCCGAAGAAGAAGTGGTTGAGATGGCGAACGACACGATATACGGATTGGCTGCAGGTCTGTGGACAGGTGATATGTCCCGCGCACATCGCGTGGCGAACAAGCTGCAAGCCGGTCAAGTCTTCGTCAATCGCTACGGCTGCTATGATGTAGCAAGTCCATTCGGTGGCTGGAAGCAAAGCGGCTGGGGCAAAGAGTTTGCGATCCACTCCCTGGCTTCCTATACAAAAGCGAAAGCAATCTGGTTTGCCTACTAAAATTTTTTTCATAGAGGCAAGATGATCCACCCGTGCAACGCTACTACGAGAACAGTCCGCGAAAGAGGGAATAGACATGAAAATGAAAGCAGCTGTGATGACAGGAGTCGGACAACCGCTTGCGATTCAAGAAGTAACACTCGATGCACCAAAGGCAAATGAAGTATTGGTACGTGTGGCAGCAACAGGTGTATGCCACAGCGATCTGAATGCACTGGATGATGAGACTACTCCGTTCCCAACGATCCTGGGGCATGAAGGGGCAGGGGTTGTGGAAGCGGTAGGCCCGAATGTAACCAAGGTGAAGCCTGGGGACAAAGTAGCGCTGAGCTGGGTCCCTTACTGCGGTACGTGCGAATTTTGCGTGACAGGAGCGGTTCATCTTTGCGAAACCGCTTTTGGACCTATGTTTGAGGGAACCTTGCTGGATGGAACGACCCGCCTGAGCAAAGACGGCGAAAAGATTTACCACAATTCCTTGCTGTCTACCTTTGCAGAATATACTGTTGTTCCCGAAATGTCCTGCGTGAAGCTGCCGGATGAAATGCCGCTCGCACAAGCATCCTTGATCGGTTGCGGCGTAGCGACAGGATATGGCGCAGCCGTGCACGCGGCAGGTGTTACACCGGGCAGCACCGTGGCAGTTTTCGGAATCGGCGGCGTGGGTGTCAATGCTATTCAGGGAGCGCGTATCGCAGGTGCCTCTAAAATCATTGCATGCGACATGAAGCCGGCAAATCTGGAGATCGCCAAGAAGTTTGGCGCGACGCACACGATTAACGTAGGGGAAGAAAACGCAGAAGAGCGTTTGAAAGAGTTGACAGATGGCTTCGGTGTCCACTTTGCGATCGATTGCACAGGAAACACGAATGCGACGCAAAGCGCTTGGAAAGGGACACGCAAAGGCGGTACGGTTGTCGTCATCGGCGCCTTCCATCCAGCAAAAGAAATCACGCTGCCAGCTGGCGGTTTCCATCGTGTCGGCAAAGTGCTGAAAGGCAGCTTCTACGGAAACACCCAGCCATTCCGCGACTTCCCGGCCATCGCGAAGCTGTATTTGGACGGCAAGTTCAATCTCGACGATCTGGTATTGGGCCGCATCCAGCTGGACGAGATCAACAAAGCGTTTGATTCCTTCCATGACGCGTGCTGCATCAACGTAGGGAGAACCGTCATCGAGTTCCCAGAAAAATAAACGAACGAAAAGCTCCTCCTGCTCCCCGCTTAACGGGTGGGGCAGGAGGTTTTTTGTACGATCCGGTAGGGGAGAGACCGACCTGTACCTTTGGGTGCGAAGGCTTTGCGAGCCAAGGCTTCTACTAAGAAGAGAAGAGGAGAGAGGACATGATGAGAACGGAGCATGATGGATTGGGTGAGATGCAAGTACCAGACGAGCTCTATTACGGAATTCAAACGATGCGCAGTTTACAGCTATCCCCTGTATCACATCGGACGATTGGCGCGGATGCGTTCACGCTCGTGAAATACCTCGCGGCGATTAAAAAGGCAGCAGCACGGGCAAACTGCCAGATCGAGTCGATGGATGAGCGGGTCAGTGGAGCGATTTGTCAGGCAGCAGGGGAAGTCATGCAAGGAAAATGGACGTCCTTCTTCGTCGTGGACATGTTTCAAGGCGGGGGCGGAATCGCGACGCATATGAATGTAAACGAAGTGATTGCCAACCGGGCCAATGAGCTTCTGACTGGAGAAAAGGGCTACTCGATGGTGCATCCCAATACGCATGTAAACATGGGGCAATCCACCAACGACGTGCTACCCAGCGCCATGAAGCTTTCGCTGTATGAGAAAGCAGAGACATTGATCGCACAGGTGGAAAGCTTGCGCGAGGCATGGCTGACAAAGGCAGAGGAATGCGCAGATGTGGTCAAGCTGGGGAGAACCTGCTTGCAGGATGCGCTGCCGGTGACGCTGGGGCAGGAGTTTGGTGGATACGCCTCGATGCTGGATCGGCAAATCAGGTATCTGCGCGAGGTGCAAACGGAATGTCTGCAGCTTCCGCTCGGTGCGACAGCAGTGGGGACAGGAGTAGGGCTCTTGCCGGGATTTTTGCCTGCATGCTATCGTCATTTGCAGGAGATCACGGGCTGGGAGCTGCACTCTGAAGATAATCTTTTTGACGGATTGCAGTATGCGGATGTCTATCTGAGGATGTCTGCAGTTCTGAAAAGCTTGGCGACCGGGATTTCAAAAATGTCGCGTGACTTGCGAATCATGTCTTCGGGTCCAAACGGTGGGCTGAACGAAATCGAGCTGCCGTCTGCACAACCAGGCTCCTCAATCATGCCCGGAAAAGTCAATCCCATCCTGCCGGAGCTGATGATTCAAGTCAGCTATCAGGTATGTGGAAACGATTTTGCTGTGACCATGGCAGCAGAAGGCGGCGAGCTCGATCTCAACGTGTGGGAGTCGCTCATTGTCAAATGTCTGTTCGAATCGTTTACACTTCTTACGGAGTCGATCCCGCTGTTTGCCAATAAATGCGTGAGCGGTATCCGCGCCAACCGGGATGTATGCCGCTCCTACGCTGAAACGTCCACAGCCGTCGCCGCCGTTATTGCTACGATCTTTGGCTACGAGACCGGAAGCGACGTAGCCAAACAAGCGATTCGCGAGCAGAAGACGGTAAAGCAGGTCGTCGTAGAAAGGGGACTGCTCACCGCGCAGGAAGCAGAGTGGCTGCTGGATCCGGTAAATTTGACGGATCCCAAGCGGTTGGACGATGTGCTGGTGAGAATCAGGCAGAAGTGAAGAAGGAAGAAGGGGGGCTGTCTTGGCAGGGCAGCTTCTTTTTTTACATCGCCAATGACAATAAAGAAAGCTCAGCTCGGGAAGAGATAAGCTTTACCTTTTCTTGGGATCGGGTGGCAAAGGAATGCTTTGCGGAAAGCGGAACAGGTTGGTTGGATCATAGTCTTTTTTGACGGGCTGAAGCCGCTATCAGCGGGAGTCACGATGCGCCCGGTCAGTTGTGTTTTCTCCAAAATGCACGCCTCTTTCGCAGTTGAGCTTGGGTGACTACCTAGATCTCCTTCACAAACAAAACCCGATCATTCCCGCTGCCATCGTAGTGGGAAGTGACGGAGATTCCCTCGACGGTTTTATCTCCTTGTTTAATGGCAAATCCCATGCTCGTATGAAAAGCGATAGAGGTTTTATTGACAGGAGAAGTAATGCAGCGCACGGTATGGCAGCCTTTTTCTTTCACCGTTTCAAAAAAGTGCTGATAAAGCTTTTTGCCGAGCCCGTCTTTTCGTTTCTCCGGATGCACCCCAACAAAATGAATGTAGGCTTCGCCTGGAGAGGCTTGAGACAAAAAGCCGATCAGAAATGCTGCCATTTCTCCGTTTTCTTCTACAATAAAGCTTGTCGGCTGAAAATGCTCAAAAAACAACCGTGGCAGCAAATGAGCCATCTGTCGGCCACCCCACCAATCATTCACGACGGCGGTTACGCTCCTGTAATCCTGCACGTGAACATTACGAATTTGCAACATACAGACCTCCCATTCATAGGGTGACTCCCTGTTCCTATTCCTTTTTCTCTATCATTTGGGAAAGCAATTCTTCTATTCTCTGTAAATGCTGATTGGTTTTCTTTAGTAGATAATAGATGTTAATGACGGAGACGATGACAATAATCGCAAAAAATGCGAAGTTGATATCCATGAATCACTCACCACAATTTTTATTATTTGGAAAAATATTGACCCTATGAGGATTATACCACGGACAGAGAGGGCCATACGCATAGAATAGCTACACAATGAAAAAGAATTCAAGAGTCATGACGAAGAGGAGAGCATCGATGTCCGATTTTGCGCATGTTCAGAGGAAACAAAGAATAATAAAAAAATACAGAATTAATCATATGCAAACAAAAACCAAAGCTGTATAATCAAAGATATAAAAACAAACAGGTGCAAACAAAACAGTCATGTCCGTTTTGTTCGACCGCAGAGGGCTCGTTTCCAACAGGAATAGGAGGACGTTTATGTCAGATTACGTTCTTGAATTGAGAGGAATCACGAAAACGTTTCCAGGCGTAAAGGCACTGGATCAAGTGCATTTTCAGCTAAAGCCAGGTGAAATCCACGCGCTCATGGGTGAGAACGGAGCTGGCAAATCCACGTTCATCAAGATCATTACGGGTGTACATTTCCCGGACGAAGGCGAAATCTTTGTAAACGGGCAGAAAACGGAAATCAAAAATCCAAAGGACGCCCAACGATTGGGAATTGCCGCGATTTATCAGCATGTGACTTGTTTTCCAGACCTGAGCGTTACGGAAAACATCTTTATGGGACATGAGAAGATCACCAAACGCACAAAGCGGATCCTATGGGGCGACATGCACGCAGAAGCGAAAAAGCTGCTGCAGGAGCTGGGGGCAAGCTTTGATCCGAGAACGAAGATGGGGGCGCTCAGTGTTGCCCAGCAACAAATCGTCGAAATTGCGAAAGCGCTTTCAACGGATGCGCGCATCATCATCATGGATGAGCCGACAGCAGCGCTTACGGCAAGAGAGAGCGAGGAGCTGTACAAGATCGCGGAAAAGCTGCGCGATAATGGGGCATCGATCATCTTTATTTCGCACCGCTTTGAAGACATGTACCGATTGGCGAGCAAAGTGACTGTGTTTCGCGACGCCAAATATATCGGCTCCTGGGGCATTTCCGACATTTCAAACGAGGACCTGATCGTAGCTATGGTCGGACGGGAAATTACACAGCTGTTCCCCAAAAAGGCAGCAAAGGCCGGGGAAGAATTGCTCCGCGTAGAAGGTCTTGGCAAAACAGGCTTTTTTGCAGACGTATCCTTTTCGGTGCATCGAGGCGAAATTGTCGGCTTGACCGGGTTGGTAGGGGCAGGGAGAACCGAGGTGTGCCAAGCCGTCTTTGGAATTACCTCGTTCGATACGGGCCAGGTGTACTTAAAAGGCAAAGCGATTAAAGTCAAAAACCCGCTGCAAGCGATGGAGCTCGGGATCGGGTACTTGCCCGAGGACAGGCAAAAGCAAGGACTGGTCCTGGAGTGGGGAATCGAGCGCAACATTACCCTGCCGGCACTCGGCAAGCTGTCGCGCAAGGGCTGGATTCAGGAGAAAAGGGAAGCGGAGCTGGCACACGCTCTCGCGGAAAAAGTCCAGGTAAAAGCCCGCAGCATCTTTGATCTCGCCAGCTCCCTATCCGGTGGGAACCAGCAAAAGGTCGTCGTCGCCAAGCTGTTGACCGCCGATCTGGATATCATCATTCTGGATGAGCCTACGAAGGGTGTAGACGTCGGGGCGAAGTCTGCGATCTATGAAATCATTAGTGACCTAGCTTCACAGGGGTATGGCGTCATTATGATTTCATCGGAGATGCCTGAGGTGATCGGCATGAGCGATCGTGTCGTCGTTATGCGAGAAGGCAGAGTGACAGCCAGCTTGGACGGTGCAACAGTGACACAGGAGGCCATCCTGGAGGCAGCCATGGTAAACAGCGCCATTCCAGAAGCGGCGACGGCACACAGCAGTGCGTCAGAGACGCTCAGCACGTAAGGGACAAGGAAAAAGGTGGTGAAAGAAGTGCCAGAATATTCGCTGCAAAAGACTTCCGCAGGTGCCAGCATCGCCAAGTTTCGGGAGCTGGGCTTGCTCGTATTCATTTTGCTTTTGTGCGTAGGGGTACAGCTGCGCAACCCCAGCTTTTTGACGCTGGAAAATATTAACGACATGGTCACGAATACGGCCATTCTGAGCATTTTGGCAGTCGGCATGATGCTGGTCATCGTGACGAGAGGGATTGACCTGTCGATCGGGGCGACGCTCGCTTTGTCCGGGATGATTTCTGCCATGACCGTAAGCGCTTACCCGGATACGCATCCTTTGCTCGCCATTTTGCTCGGGACAGCAGTCGGTATCGTCAGCGGGATGATCATCGGCCTTCTCGTCTCCAAGGCAGGTATACTTCCCATCATCGCCACTCTCGGTATGATGAACGCATTTCGCGGCATGACGTTCATGGTCAGCGGCGGCAAATGGGTCAGCGCGCACCAGATGCCGGATTCCTTCAAAGCGATTGCGACCAGCTCCATTTTCGGGCTCAATACCCTCATCGTGATCGCGATCGTCATTTACCTCATCTTTTTCTACTTCATTACATACACCAGGACAGGCAGACAGATTTACGCAGTGGGCAGCAACCCGGATTCCGCGAAAATCAGTGGGATCAGCAACGATAAAATTTTGTGGCTCGTGTACACGATCATGGGTGGATTGTCTGGACTCGCGGGTGTTTTGTGGGTATCCAAATTTGCTTCCGCACAAGGTGACACAGCTTCGGGCTACGAGCTGAGCGTCATTGCGGCATGTGTGCTCGGGGGAGTCAGCATCGCAGGGGGCTCCGGAAAAATCTCGGGCATCATTTTGGGCTCGATTCTACTGGGGATTTTGAACAACGCCTTGCCGCTGATCAACGTCTCGCCATTCTGGCAAATGGGCATTCAGGGCTCGATTATCCTCATCGCAGTCGTTATCAATGCACTGGTCAAACGAGGCGTCGATAAGAGCAACCTGATGAGGAGGAGAATTTAGTGATGGAAAAGAGAGTCATCATCGGGAAAAAGGAGTTCTCGTGGAAAACCTTTTTTCTGCAGTGGGAATGGATGCTCGTCCTCATCTTTATTCTGGTGAATGTGATCAACGCCAATCTCTCTCCCTACTATTTGAACGCTGACAGTCTGCGGGATGCGACGATGACCTTCCTCGACAAGGCGTTTATCGTCCTGCCGATGGTTTTTATCATCATTCTCGGAGACATCGATATTTCTGTCGCGTCCATCGTAGCGCTGTCATCCGTCGTGATGGCTGATCTGTACACGATGGGGGTTCCGATGGAGCTGGCAGTCGTCATCTGTTTGGCAGTAGGGACCTTGTGCGGGTACGTCAACGGTCTCTTGATCACCCGATTCAAGGAGCTTTCAGCAGTTATCGTGACCTTGGCGACCATGATCATTTATCGGGGGATCGCGTACATTCTGCTGGAAGACCAGGCTGCCGGCAAGTTCCCGGAATGGTTCAAGTTCCTCGGATGGGGATATGTGGGATCTGTTCCGTTTATCCTGATTGTTTTTGCAGTTTTTGCTGTGATTTTTGCGCTTTTGCTGCACAAAACCACATTTGGCAGACGCGTTTATGCGATGGGGAGCAATTTGACAGCCAGTCAATTTTCCGGAATACAGGTGGACAAAATCAAAATTCTCGTCTTTACGCTTGCGGGTCTCATGTCAGCAGTCACGGCGCTGTTCCTCACTTCGCGGATGGGCAGCACCCGGCCGAATATCGCGACGGGCTACGAGCTGGACGTGATTGCGATGGTCGTTCTGGGCGGAATCAGTACATCAGGCGGAAAAGGAAGAATGATCGGCGCGATTCTCGCCATTTTCCTGATTGGTTTCCTGCGTTACGGTCTGGGGCTTGTCAACGTACCCGCACAGATGCTGCTCGTCATTATCGGACTTTTGCTGATTCTGGCCGTCATGGTGCCAAATCTGAAAGGGTATTTGCGAAAATGGGTCAAAATCTGATTTTCCAATAAGCAGTCCATCAATCAGAAAAAAGTGGAGGTACGAGATGATACAGAGCTTATGGAATCGCGAACAGGCAGCACAATGCCAAAACGGACTGGAGGAGCTGGTCTACCGCTCGAATCTGATCGGTACGGATCGGCGGGTGTGCAACTGGGGCGGAGGAAATACCTCCTCAAAGACAAAAATCACGGACTTTCGCGGCCGAGAGATTGACGTGATGTGGGTAAAGGGCAGCGGCTCGGACCTCGCTACGATGAAAGCGGGCAATTTCACGGGATTGCGGCTCGAGGATGTCCAGCCGCTTCTGGAACGGGAGGAAATGTCCGATGAGGAAATGGTTGCCTATCTGTCGCATTGCATGGTAGACAGCAAGCATCCGCGCGCATCCATCGAAACACTCCTGCATGCCTTTCTGCCATTTCCTCATGTGGATCATACTCACCCGGACGCGATCATCAGCATTTGCTGCGCGGACAACGGGAAGGAAGTGGCGCGCGCGATTTTCGGAGACCGTTTTGTCTGGGTTCCTTATGTGCGTCCCGGCTTTACCCTGTCCAAAATGATCGCAAAAGGTGTGCAGGAAAACCCACAGGCAGAGCTGGTGCTGATGGAAAAGCACGGGCTGGTGACGTGGGGAGATACGTCTGAGGCATGCTACGAGAAAACGATTGCGATCATTCAGGAAGCGGAAGCGTACATCGAATCGAAGGTAAAGGAAGCGTCCGTATTCGGTGGACAGCGCTTTGAAACCATTCCGGAAGAAGAACGAAAGCAAATCCTGGCACAAGTCATGCCTGTCATTCGCGGGGCTGTCAGTGATACGAGACGGATGCTCCTTACCTACGACGACGGGGAAAAGGTGCTCCAGTTTGTCAACAGCCGTGATGCCCGTGAGCTGTCGCAGGTCGGTGCTGCTTGCCCGGATCATCTGGTGCACACGAAAATGGTTCCGTTGTACGTAGAGTGGGATCCCGCCTCAAGAGATGTGGAGGGGTTGAAGCAAAGCCTGCTCGCGGGGATCGCTCGCTTCAAAGAAGAATATACAAGCTATTTTGAACGAAACAAAAACGAGGGAGACCAGATGTCGGAGGCGGCACCACGTGTCATCCTCATCCCGGGTGTCGGCATGGTGAATACCGGGAAAAGCTGGTCCAATGCACAGGTAAGCGGCGCTCTCTACCATCGTGCGATCGCGGTCATGCGCGGAGCGACAGCTTTGGGCAGCTTTGTCTCCTTGAGTGAAAACGAATCGTTCAACGTGGAGTATTGGCCGCTGGAGCTCTATAAGCTGTCTTTGGCTCCGGCAGAGGCAGAGTTTTCCCGCAAAGTGGTGTTCGTCACGGGGGGAGCGGGCGGAATCGGAAGCGAGACGTGCCGCCGCTTCGTAGCAGAAGGTGCCCACGTCGTATTGGCAGACTTGAACCTCGAAGGCGCAGAAAAAGTCGCACAGGAAATCAACGAGCGTTTTGGTGAAGGTCGTGCCAGTGCGGTGAAGATGGACGTTACGAGCGAAGCAGACGTGCAAGCGGCTCTGGCACAGGCGGCACTCGCCTATGGCGGGGTGGATACAGTCGTGAACAATGCGGGCCTCGCAACCTCCAGTCCCTTTGATGAAACAACACTAAAGGAATGGAATCTGAATATCGCCGTACTTGGGACCGGATACTTCCTCGTGGCTCGCGAAGCGTTCAAGCAGATGAAAGCACAGGCCATCGGCGGCAATATGGTGTTCGTCGGCTCGAAAAACTCCGTCTACGCAGGGAAGAACGTAACGGCTTACAGCTCGGCAAAAGCGCTGGAAGTTCACCTCGCTCGCTGCATCGCGGCAGAGGGGGGAGAGCACGGCATTCGCGTCAACACGATTTTGCCGGATGCGATTTTGCAAGGCTCGGCGATCTGGAATTCCAGCTGGCGAAATGAGCGTGCCGCGGCCTACGGAATCGAGCCTGATCAGCTGGAAGACTACTACCGCAAGCGCACGACGCTGCTCGTGAACATTTATCCGAGAGATATCGCGGAGGGCATTCTCTTTTTCGCCTCCTCCAAATCGGAGAAGACAACGGGCTGCATGCTGACCATTGACGGCGGCGTACCTGCCGCGTTTACACGATAAGCACGGAATAGGGGGAACGAAGATGATTCGTAAAGCGTTTGTCATGCATGTATTCGGGGATTGCCACGAGGAATACAAGCGCCGCCACGACGAAATCTGGCCGGAGATGATCGAGATGCTCAAAGAGTATGGGGCACATGATTACTCGATCTTTCTCGACCCGGCCAATAGCCGTCTGTTTGCCTACCTGGTGATTGAGGATGAAGAGCGCTGGAGCGAGACGGCGGAAACGGAAATCTGCCAGAAGTGGTGGGCGTATATGAAAGATGTCATGGAAACGAACGAAGACAATAGCCCTGTCTCTCTCGAACTGAAGGAAGTCTTTTACTTAAAGTAGGCGCTAGTAGAGGGAGGTGCATGGAGTGGGAAGCCATATTGCCGTAGATATTGGGGCTTCGAGCGGGCGGCTGGTCTTGGGAACCGTTTTGGACGGGCGTATCCATTTGCAAGAGATTCATCGGTTCCAAAACGGCTTTGAAGAAGTGGAGGGGCACTGCTACTGGAACATCGACTATTTATTCCAGGAAGTCATGACAGGGCTGCAAAAGGTGAAACAGCAGGGCATCACAGCATGTACGCTGGGCATCGATACGTGGGCGGTTGACTACGTATTGCTGGATGGGGAAGGTCAGCGACTGCATGAGATCTATGCGTATCGCGACGAGCGGACGAAGCATGCCATCGAAAAGGTGACGCGACAGCTGTCAGCCGAAGCTATCTATGAAAAAACGGGCATTCAGTTTCAGCCCTTCAATACCTTGTTCCAGCTGGCGGTGCACGATCCTGTTCAGCTGAAGCAAGCCGATCAGATTCTTCTGGTGCCGGATTACTTGTACTTCTTGCTTACGGGAAAACGAATCAACGAAGTGACAAACGCCTCGACGACGCAGCTGTTGCATCTGCAGACTCGTGAGTACGACGAGGATTTACTGAAGCTGCTGGGTCTGGACCGCTCCCAATTTGCGGAGCTGGTCCAGCCAGGCACATCACTAGGCAGGGTCCAGTCAAAATGGCATGAAGCATACGACTTGCCTGACTGCGAAGTAATCTGCGTCGCTACCCATGATACGGCGTCAGCGGTGCTTGGTGTTCCGGCGGATCCCGCCAAGTCATTTGCCTACCTCAGCAGCGGAACCTGGTCGCTGATGGGAGTGGAGCTGGACAGCCCGATCCACAGCGCAGAGGCACGCGAACGCAATTTTACGAACGAGCGGGGCGCCTTCCATACGTATCGCTTTTTGAAAAACATCATGGGAATGTGGTTCATCCAAGAGGTCCATCGCCATTATGAGGGGGCCATTTCGTTTGGTGGATTCGTCGAGCTGGCGAAAGAGGAGCCGGCTTTTACGACCTTCATCGATTTTACAGACGCCCGTTTTCTGAATCCGCGCAGCATGGTCGGCGAAATCCAGAGCTACTGCCGGGAAACGGGGCAGCTCGTTCCGCAGACACCGGGAGAAATTGCCCGCTGTATCTACGACAATCTGGCGATCCTGTATGCTTTGTGCGTCGAGGAAATGGAAGCGATTACGGGGCGCGCCATCGAGGTCATCCACATCGTGGGCGGCGGGTCCAGCAACCAGCTGCTCTGCCAGCTGACGGCGAACGTCTCCGGCAAAAAGGTAACGGCTGGGCCGACGGAATCGACGGCGCTAGGCAATCTTGCTGTACAGATGATCGCCACGGGTGAAGTGAGCGATATTCACGAGGCGCGAAGCTTGATCCGCCATACATTTGCGAGCGCGATTTACGAACCGGAGGCGGCTTGCCATCGAGCGGAATGGATCGAGGAATTCAAACGAGTGACAACCGGCGAAAGGAAAGGAGTGACAAGTGTGAGCACAGGACTAGAAGCGAGCTATCAAGAGGCGAAAAAGCTGTACGAAAAGCACGGGATCGATGTGGAGGCTGTTCTGGAGAAGCTTTCCGCGATCAAGGTGTCCATGCACTGCTGGCAAGGCGATGACGTTCGCGGCTTTCTTAACCGCGATCAGGAGCTGACGGGAGGAATCGCTGTCACGGGGAATTATCCAGGAGCTGCGCGGACGCCAGAGGAGCTGCGTCAGGACTTGGAGAAGGCGTTTTCGCTTATTCCCGGCAAGCATAAAGTCAATCTGCACGCCATTTACGCCGATACGGACGAGCAGGTGGAGATCGACAATCTGGCTCCCAAGCATTTTGAAAAGTGGGTCAACTGGGCCAAGGAGCAAGGGCTAGGCTTGGACTTTAATCCGACCTGCTTCTCTCATGAAAAATCCGAGGATGGCTTTACGCTGAGTCATCCAGACCCGCAAATCCGCCAATTTTGGATCGATCACTGCAAGGCATCTCGGAAAATCGGCGCGTACTTTGGCGAGCAGCTCGGGCAAACCTGCGTGACGAATGTATGGATTCCAGACGGCTACAAGGACATTCCCGTAGATCGGATGGCTCCACGCCAGCGTTTGAAGGACGCTCTCGATGAAATCTTCCGCGAAGAGCTCAATCCTGCCCACAATCTGGATGCGGTAGAGAGCAAGGTGTTCGGGATCGGGTCTGAGAGCTACGTGGTCGGCTCCCATGAATTTTACATGGGCTATGGGCTGCAAAATGGTAAAATTATCTGCCTCGACGCCGGGCATTTCCACCCGACCGAGACGATCTCGGGCAAGCTCTCGTCACTCGCGCTCTTTTCCCAGGGCATTCTGCTGCACGTCAGCCGTCCGGTTCGTTGGGACAGCGATCACGTCGTCATCATGGATGATGAGCTTTTGGACATCGCTCGGGAGCTGGTGCGGCACGATTTGCTTGGCATGACTCACATCGGTCTGGACTTTTTTGACGGCAGCATCAACCGGATTGCGGCTTGGGTGATCGGGATGCGCAATACGCAAAAGGCGCTTCTGCGTGCCATGCTGGAGCCAACGGATTACCTGCGTCAGGTCGAGCTTGCAGGCGATTACACGACGCGGCTCGCGCTCATGGAGGAATTTAAAACCTATCCGTTCGGAGCTGTATGGGATATGTTTTGTGCGCGACAAGGGGTTCCTGTGCGTGAGGAGTGGCTGACAGAGGTAAAGCAGTACGAGCAGGAAGTGCTCTCTTTGCGCGGCGGTCAGCATAAAGCCGCCATTTCGTCTTGAAATCTGTTTGCGCTATGCAGCACGGTCTACGAGGATCGTGCTGTTTTTGTTGGAGGGGAATCGTGCTAAAATAAAGGTTCCACACTCTGGATTCGGAGGGAACCTTGTGAAGAAAAAGCCGGTAAATGCGATGGAGGTTGCGAGAGTTGCTAAAGTCTCTCAATCTACTGTTTCGCGTGTTTTCACCCCCGGGTCAAACGTATCGGAAAAAACCAAGCGAAAGGTGCTGGAGGTAGCGAAGGAGCTCGGCTATCGCCCAAATGCGCTCGCACGCGGTTTGATCATGAACAAGACCAACATCGTCGGTTTGGCGATGCGTGATATGGAAAACCCGTTCTACCATGAAGTGCTGGGCAAATTCACCAAAGGTCTGCGTGATAAAGGGTATCATGTTTTGTTTGTGTACACGGAAAATGATGAGATCCAGCAGGAGGAAATCACGCAATTCCTGGAGTACAGCGTCGAGGGTGTGATCGTAACAGATGCGTATTTGTCCTCTAAAGTTGTGACTCAATTGCATGAGAACAACATCCCTGTGATTCTGTTCAATCGCTACAGCAAAGATGTCCCGTGCTATTCCGTCAGCTGCGACAACTACGCGGCTGCCCGGCAGATCGCGAGCTATTTGTACGAGCAGGGCTATCGGAAAATGGCGTATATCACAGGCAGAACCAATACCTCGACCAGTCAGGACCGGCAACGGGGTTTTTGCGAGTTTTTGCAGGAGAAGGGAATAGAACCGATGATAGAAGAGGGGGACTACACTTACGAGAAAGCCTATGACGCTGCGATTCGGCTGTTGAAGAGAAGAGAGGTGCCAGACGTCATTTTCGGGGCCAATGATATTACAGCACTAGGTGCAATGGATGCTGCAGGGGCAATGGGGCTATCCGTTCCGAATGACATCGCGGTCGTCGGATTTGACAACATCAAAATGGCATCCTGGCCTTCTCACGAGCTGACGACATGGGAGCAGCCTGTTGACGAGATGATTGAGTTGACCATCGATACACTTCTGAACGAAATGAAAATAGAAGTGGTAGAACCCGTGTCAAAGCTCGTTTCCGGGCACTTGATCGAGCGCGGGACGACTCGGAAAAAAATTTAAGCCGTTGACAAATGTAAGCGGTTATCTTTACAATTTGGGCATAGATTAAAAATGCTCTGAAATTTTTCTCACTCCAAAATGCATACGTATGCATAAAAGAGTGAGAAAAAATTTCTGAAAACTGCATACGTATGCAAAAAACAGGAGGGAACGAACATGGCAAGATTTTTGAAACAAGGAAAAGCGAAGGACGAAATTGCACAAAACGACGCGCAGGTAGCGGAAACCGTACGCCAAACGATTCAACAAATCGAGCAGGAAGGTGATGCAGCCGTACGGGAGCTTTCTGCCAAATTCGATAAATGGAGTCCCGAGCAGTTCCGCCTGACAGAAGAGCAAATCGCGGAAATCATCAGCGGTGTACCGGAGCAGACCATCGATGATATCAAATTTGCACAGAGCAACGTACGCCGTTTTGCAGAAGAACAGCGTAAATCCATGCTCGACATCGAAGTGGAGACCTTGCCAGGTGTGATTCTGGGTCACAAGAACATCCCGGTCGATAGTGTAGGCTGCTATATCCCGGGCGGACGCTATCCGATGGTCGCTTCGGCACACATGAGCGTACTGACCGCAAAGGTAGCGGGTGTCAAACGCGTCATCGCTTGCACACCTCCCATCAACGGAGAAATTCCAGCAGCTACGGTAGCTGCGATGCATATGGCAGGAGCAGATGAGATCTACATTCTCGGCGGCATTCAGGCGATGGCCGCAATGGCAGTCGGTACCGAAACAATCAAGCCGGTCGATATGCTCGTGGGACCAGGAAATGCTTTTGTAGCGGAAGCGAAGCGCCAGCTGTATGGCCGTGTGGGGATCGACCTATTTGCAGGGCCTACGGAAACATTGGTTGTTGCAGACGAAACAGCAGATGCCGAAATGATCGCGACCGATATTCTCGGCCAAGGCGAGCACGGACCGACATCTCCAGGTGCTTTGATCACGACCTCGGAAAAGCTGGCCGAAGAGACGATCAAAGAAATCGAGCGTCAGCTTACCGTGCTTCCGACAGCAGATGTAGCAAGTGTTTCCTGGCGTGATTACGGTCAAATCATCCTGGTAGAGGATGAGCAGGAAGCGCTGGTTGAGGCAAATCGTCTCGCATTTGAGCACGTGGAAATTTTGACGAAGGACCCTGATTTCTTCCTGAACAACATGACCAACTACGGCTGCCTGTTCCTCGGCCCGGAGACCAACGTAGCTTACGGCGATAAAGTCATCGGAACCAACCATACCCTGCCAACCAAAGGCGCGGCTCGTTACACAGGCGGACTGTGGGTCGGGAAATTCCTGAAAACGGTCACCTACCAAAAAGTAAGCGAAGAAGCGAGTGCCTACATCGGAGAATACGCAGCGCGTCTGTGCCAGCTGGAAAACTTCGCAGGACATGCCGAGCAGGCGTTGCTCCGTGTGCGCCGCTACGGAAAGAAGTAAGTGGGATGTTGTCTTGCAAGGAAGGGGAGCGAGCACCGCGACAGCTAGGCTCCTCTCCTCCGAGCGAGGCTCCAGGCACTAAGTAATTACGCAGAAGATGGGAAGTGATTCGGATGATTAGTATGATTGGTTTGATTGGAGGCTTGGCCCTTCTCATCATTTTGACTATGAGAGGCATGAACTTGTTAATTGTTGCTCCGTTCTCTGCTTTGTTTGTCGCTGTATGTAATGGACTGCCACTTTTCCCGCAGCTGGCTGCTGAAGGAGAAGCGAACTTCGTTGCCAATTACATGAGCGGTTTTACTGGATTTATTACATCGTGGTATTTAATGTTTCTCATTGGCGCAATTTTTGGAAAGCTGATGGAAGATAGCGGAGCTGCGGACAGTGTATCCAAATGGATCGTTGAAAAAATTGGCATGAAAAACGCAGCGCTTGCGATCGTCATTGCCTGCGCGGTTTTGACATATGGCGGCGTGAGCTTGTTCGTCGTTGCCTTTTCCGTTTATCCGATGGCCATCAGCTTGTTTAGAGAGGCGAATTTGCCAAGACGCTTTATCCCGGCGGCTCTTGGCTTTGGCTCCACGACTTTTACGATGACTTCGGCTGGTTCACCTGAAATTCAAAACTGGATTCCGATTCCATATTTGCACACGACACCGTATGCAGGCTGGGAAGTAAGCTTGGTCGTTGCTGTTTTCATGATGATTTTCGGTTACTGGTGGTTAAAACGGATGATTATGAAAGCGGTTCAAAAAGGGGAGCGCTTCGTTTCGCGGGAAACGGACAATAGGGATGTGAGAGAAAATTTACCTCATCCTATCGTGAGTATGATTCCGCTCCTGGTCGTTCTGGTCATCTCGTTTGTATTCCACAATTCATTGGCACAATCCGCCTTGATTCTCGCTTTGCTGGGTGGAGTAATTGCTACCTACTTGCTCCATCGAAAGTACTTTATCAATTTCTGGCACGCCGTATCAGAAGGCACGATGGGGGCTTTGATTGCCATTGCGAACACTGCAGCTGTCGTTGGTTTTGGTGGAGTAGCCAAGGCGACTCCTGCTTTTGCGAGTGCAGTAGACATGATGACGAGTATCCCTGGCAGTCCGCTGATAGGAAGTGCAGTGGCTGTATGTATCATTGCAGGTCTCACAGGGTCAGCCTCTGGCGGACAGACAATTGCGCTGCCATTGCTTGCTCCACACTATATGGATATGGGGGTCAATCCTGAAGCGTTGCACCGGGTTGTCGCGATCTCGTCAGGGTCCCTTGACTCTCTGCCGCATGGTGGGTATGTCGTTACGACCATTCGAGCCATTGCAGGAGAGACACATAAAGATGCATATCCGGCTTTTGGTGCGATGACTGTGATAGTTCCGATTTTTGGAGTCATTCTAGCTGTTGTCTTGTTCTCGCTTGGGATGTAAGAAAGGCTGTCGAAAGGGGATTAGCGGAGATGACATACTTTCAAGAGCTGAAAGGAAAGAAGGTCCTCATCACGGGAGGCAGCAAAGGTATTGGAAAGGACGCTGCTCTCGCCTTTGCCAAACTCGGTGCAAAAGTCATGATCACCGGACGTAATGCGGCAGATTTGGAAGCAGCGGTACAAGAATTGCGCGAATTCCAAGCAGAATCTTACTTTTTGTCGGCAGATATGCAGGATGTGCAGAGTATTTACCAGATGGTCGATGACACGGTTGCCACACTCGGTGGACTCGATGTACTGGTCAACAATGCGGGAATCAACATCGCCAAGCCTGCCTTTGACGTCACGGAAGAGGATTGGGATCGCGTGCTGGACACCAATCTGAAAGGTACATTCTTCTGCTCGCAGCACTCCGGGAAGCATATGGCGGAAAACGGTGGGGGACGCATCATTAACATGGTGTCACAAATGGCCTTTGTCGGGTATATCAAGCGCTCAGCCTATTGCTCAAGCAAAGGCGGTGCCGTGCAGCTGACGAAAGCGTTGGCAGTGGAGTGGGCTTCCTATGGGGTAAAGGTCAACGCGGTTGCACCGACCTTTGTCGAGACGGATCTGACCAAGAAAATGTTCGAGGACCGGGAATTTTACCAGGATGTTTTGCGGAGAATTCCGTTAGGACAGCTCGCGCAAGTATCGGATATTACCGGGGCTGTTCTGTTCCTCGCCTCCGACATGGCAAACTTCATCACGGGCGAAACCATCAAGGTGGATGGAGGTTGGACCGCGATATGAGGAAGCCAGTGGAAAGCTTGGCGATCATCGGAGCAGGTACGATGGGGCACTCGATCGCTCTGTCCGCTGCGATGGCAGGCTTGCACGTAAAGGTCTGGGGAACGAGTCTGCAGGATATTCAGCGCGGCAAGGATGGTGTAGCCGAAAAGCTAGGGATTCTCGTTGAATACGAGGTCGTGTCTGCAGAGGAGAAGGCTGCGGTGCAAGAACGAATTTGGTTCACCACGTCTCTGTCGGAATGCGTCCAGGGGGCGAGCTTTGTCATCGAGGGTATCCCGGAAAATCTGGAGATGAAGCAAAAGATGTTCCAGGAGCTGGAGGCGCTGTGCTCCCCGGACACGATCCTGGCGAGCAACACATCAGGATTGAGTCCTACAGCTATTGCGAGCCAGATCGAGTACCCCGAGCGGACGCTGGTCACGCACTTTTGGAATCCGGGACATCTCATTCCGCTTGTCGAAGTCATTCGGGGGGGAAAGACAGCAGATACCGCTGTAGAGCGAGCGATGGTGCTGCTCGAAGCGATGGACAAGAAGCCGATCCTCGTCAAAAAGGACATTCTCGGATCAGTGGGGAACCGCCTGCAGTACGCGCTTTTCCGGGAAGCCCAGTACATCTATGAGCAAGGGGCTGCCTCGATCGAGGATATTGATAAGGCCGTTCGCTACAGCATCGGACGCCGCTTGCCCGTCACAGGTCCCTTTATGACAGCCGATATGGGAGGTCTGGATGTGTTCGATGCCATCTCCAGCTACTTGTTCCCGGATCTGGGGACACAGCAGGAGTCTCTTTCGACCATGAGAAGTCTTGTAGATGCAGGCAGCTACGGGCAGAAAAACGGACAGGGCTTTTACGAGTGGTCGCCAGAGCAGTCGCAAAGGATGAACAAGGCCCGCGAACGAGAGCTGATCGAGTGGCTGAAAAAAGATCGGCAAACGGATTGAAGGAAATTGTCCACAAGCTATACACAGATAAATCCTAATTACAAACAGTTTATACACAGAAAAAATAACGGAACGGCACGCACTTCCATTTGGGAGGGCGTGTTTTTTCTATTTTTTAGTAGAAAGATCTTGAACAATGGAATTTTGTATGAGATACTTGTACTACAAAAGAGAACAAACGTTCCTATTTTCGCGTTCATCACGTAAAACACATAGATGGTTACAGGGAGGAATCCATATGGCAACACGAGCATGTATGAGCAAAGAGGAACTGCGCGAGCACGTATGTGAGGGCTGCCCGGCTACAGGTTGGGGGAGAAAGACGCATTGCCAGGTGCACGACAAGCATGTGGGGAAAGTCGAAGCTTGCCCGGAATGGGACAAGTTCGCAGAGGGACAGCAGACTTCGGGGCAGCAGCGCCCTCTGCGAAATTCTGCCCCAAAAGTGGAGCCAGCCCTTGAAGTGGTGCAGCGGACGGAAGAGGAGATCCGCGACTACAATTACATGCAGCTGGAGGTTAGCCGCATTCAGCGTTTTTTACGCGAGGCAGGGGAAGGGATGGTCGCTCAATACGGGCTGGACTTTGCCATGCCGAAAGCGATCGGGGGATTCGGGGACAAGACGCATGCCGAAGTCGCGCGTCGAGAGCGCAAGTGGAAAAGGCTGCAGAGCCTCCAGGACAAAATCGCCAGAATCGATGAAGCGGTAGAGATGATTCCTGATGAGCAAGAGAGGCTGATTCTGGAGGCCCTGCTGGATGGAGACAAGAATAATCAGATCGCAAAGGAAATCGGGGTTTCCCGTCAGCGTTACTACGAAATCAAGAGAAGCGCTGTCACGAAGATGGCGTGGGCCATGTACGGCGGAGTGGCCCAGCAAATTCGCTCCTGCTAGTAACGCTGCCCCCCTGTAGGAGCCATGCTATAATTTCCGAACAATCTGGGGCTGGACCCTTCTCGGATCGCGGCGCAGGTCGTGAGTGGGGTCGGCTTTCTCGGGGCAGGGATGATTTTCATGCAGCGTCAGACAGTCAAAGGACTGACGACAGCTGCCGGAATCTGGGCGACTGCCGGGATGGGAATGGCCATCGGTGCTGGGCTGTACACGCTCGGAATTGGAACGACCATACTCGTGCTCGTCGCACAAAAGGTTACCGTCAAGCTGCCTGGCTCCTACGAGATCGCTCAGCTCCTTCCGATGCTGCAAAGATACGCAGGCGTGCGGGCTGTCGAGGTACAGTAAGCGAATAGCAAACGGAAAAGAAAAAGACGATCGAAAGAAACGCTGTCAAAGCGATTTCTCTCAGATCGTCTTCTTCTTTTTAAACTCCGCGATGTTCTGCTGTTTGACGAAAGCGACGAAGGTTTCGAAGGTTTCAACTCGAGAGCGAAGGGCTTTCCAAGCAAGAGGGTAGACAAATATTTACAGAACTTTACACTCCCGTTCATTTTCCCCATTGGAAAGTGAGGTGGTTTATACTTAAGCCAAGCAAAAGAAAGAAACACAAACAAAGACTTCAGAAAGAGCCTCCTGAGCCATAAAGTGCACCCCTTAGAATGGACATTGAGAAAAGACCTCTCAATGACGATACTCATTCTAGGGGGTGCTTTTCGTAATGGGGACAAAGGGAAAAGAAGTAG
Organism: Brevibacillus centrosporus; assembly: GCF_003710815.1. Classification (GTDB taxonomy): domain Bacteria; phylum Bacillota; class Bacilli; order Brevibacillales; family Brevibacillaceae; genus Brevibacillus; species Brevibacillus centrosporus. The sequence goes on along the minus strand of NZ_RHHP01000025.1, from coordinate 109,469 downwards.
GAAACGTACAGTGCGGAGTTAAAGCAAAGGGCTATTGAGATGAGATTGAAGGGAATGACGGAGGCGGCAGTGGCGAAGGAATTAGGGATCAAAGATATTGGACGACTCAAGGTATGGATGCGTAAATACAAACAGCAAGGCGAGTTTGGTTTGGTAGACACACGAGGACGCCGCTAGCAGTACGTCGATCAGGAACGCTATATTAAGCGGTTGGAGTTGGAGAACGCTGTCCTAAAGAGGCGATTTTGGCAACCACAAGTAAAACATATCCAGAAAGTACATCTCGAAGTCAAACGCAGACATTAACAATTCCAAATTTAAAATCGGTTTCTAGTGTTACTGCATGGCAAAGTGGGAGTACCTGGTATCACAGTTACTTGGGCACCGTAACCAAACCATCAACAGATACGAGGACGTATGCCTATTACTATCAATACACCGTAATAGTTAATTACGAGGATAATAGATTACCATCAATCGCTCTAACATCCCCTGCCGATAATCTTTCATTAGGACGTCGTACGATCGATTCTGTGCCAGTAAATCTAAGTGGGGAAGTGCAGGAGATGCCCAATGCTGACAGCGCTTAGCAGGATGCGCCACTGGAGCTTTATTATTTGGAGCTTCATCACTATGGAAAAGTAAATAATTCACCAACGACCCTCGGGACATCCCCGGGGTATTTCTTTTCACCGAAATCCACATTCTTCAACCTGCACTGAAAAGACTTATTAACAACTTATCCATTGACCCCAAGGGGGTGAGGAGGGAGATGAGCACATGGAGTTTCTAGAAATCTTGGAGCATGCAGCATCCCCGTCACATGGGTGGGCAGCGACAGCGGGAACGATCACTGCCCCTATCTTTCATTATTTGTATGGACCTGGGCGAACGGATATTTTGGTGGTTCTCCTGTTTTGTATTGCCCTTGACTGGGTGACGGGGATCCAAGCAGCCAAAAAACAGGACCAGACCTATTCTTCCGAGTACGGACTGAGCCGCATACCGCGAACGCTATTTTTCCTGGCTCTGCCTGCTCTGGCGAACCTCTTGGACAGGGTGATGGCAACGCCGGGGTTTCTTTTTTATGGCGTGACCTTTGGGCTGATTTATCACACATGGAACAGCCTGACCGCCAATGCGGCACGGGCAGGCTGGCCCGTACCCAAGGCGATCGCCAATCTGGTAGAGTCCGAGATGAAAGCAAAAACCGAACGCGCGATGAAGCAGAAAGAAGGAGAATGAATGCTGCAGATCACGGAGATGCTTTTGACCAACAAGATGGCAAGACCTGGAATCATCATTACGCCGAAAGCGGTAAAGCAGCTAAGTGCGTACCCCAATAACTGCACGATTGGTACGGGAGCAGCAGAGGCATGGAATCGTTTCAAACAAGATATCCACAGCTTACTAACAAGTAATCCACAAAAACCACAGGGTTATGTGGATTACTGTAACATACAGGTGGCACTTCCAGCTAAGGGGATTTTGCGTGCTGGTGTCTCCTATTTGCCTGTCCGGATGGTTGCAGAGGCGGTTGGGGGAGTAGTGGGATGGGAAGCTGACACGAAAAGGGTGACGGTGAACGGGCAGCTGCTGGATGTTTCTATCGAAAACGGGATCGCTTACGCCGCAGCCAGAAAGCTTGCCGAAGTCTTGAACGGGGAAGTTTCCTGGGAGTCGGCCAGCAGAACTGTTACTTTAGTACCGAAATCGCCAAATACCGGCTAAAACGAAAAAATGGCATCCACAAACTATCCACAGCTGTATTGCTTGATACCCACAGATAATTCAGACTTATTCACAATTTTCTCAAATGCCTGTGAATAACTAACCCCGCCATGTTTCCTATGCCATTTGATCTGGCAGGAAAACGATAGAAGCGGGGGTTTTTTCTTATTCTTCGATCACGTTGCAGTGAATATCTGCGCCTAGCACACCGCAGGTTCCGTCCTTGTCCACGAGGTAGGTGGAGATGGTGACACACGGTCGCTTGGTGATAGCGGAAATGTAGGGGGCGGAGATATAAAAACCATCTTGTAGTGCGCCGGTGAACCACTGGCGTCTTTTGGCATTGAGTATGCCAGCCGGTGGCAGCGAGTGCAGGAAATCCCCATCCGCATTGTTGAGCCATATGGCCTCCAGCGCAGCCGTTTCGCTCATCCATGCCTGAAAAATCTCCTGTAGCGCATCTGGGGAGGAGCACAGGAGGTCTTCCCGGCTCGCCCACGCCTCCATCTGGCTTTTCCATTGGGCGAAGGTGTCGATCGTAAATTGTGGATTGTCGATAATCTCTGCAGGATCGCTGTGCTGCTTGACTACTACGGAAAACTCATCGGAGATATCCGTGAGATGTTTACTCGCTTCGAGCAGCTGTCTGACGATGTTGTTTTGACTGGCAGAAATACTCTGTACATCGGAAGCCAGCTGAGTGCTTTCCTTTGACTTGTTCAGGAGATGCGACAGCTGCCCGGTCATGTTTTGCACAGTCTCGACCTGCTTGAGGCAAGAAGTCTCATTCTCGGAAATAATTTGTTCGAGGACATCGAAACGGCCTTGAACCTGGCCTAGAAAACGATGGCTGTCCCCCAGCTCCTGCTTGTTTGCTGCGATAAGGCTTCGATTTTTGTCCAGGACAGTGAGGACTTCTCGGGAGGTACTCTGGATGTTGTGGAGGAGGGGATCGATGTCGAGGAGATTGCGCCTGCCTTGGTCAGCCAGCTCTTTGATCCTGTCTGCGACGATGGCAAAGCTGCGGCCAGTAGTGTCAGCGTGAGAGGCTTCAATCGAGGCGTTCATAGCCAGTGTACTAGTCTCTTCCACCATCGTTTTCAGCAGCTTTTGGATTTCCGCGATGTGTTTCATTTGCTCGAGCAGAAAGTGAATGGATTGGGTCGTACGCATCGTATTTTCGAACAGGCTGGTAAACGTTTCACTGGTGTGATCCAGTGCTTTTGTGGCATGGCGCAGGTCTTCTTCCAGAGAGGCGTTCGTCTCGCGCATGGTCTTCGCTTGTGCAGAGGTATCTTCAGCGCGGTGCTGAACCGTTTGCAGGAAGTGGGTCAAGGTCTCTACACCGTCGAGAGCTTCTGTCTGATTGCGCAAAATGCTCTCACTCATCGTCAGTACATTGCCCGAAGCCCTCTCGATTCTTCCGGATTCGTTGTAGATGCGCTCTACGATGGATTCTAGCCTGTCTGTCGCCACTACAATATCGTCGGTCAAGAGCTGATTTTCTGCAGCGGTCTCATTGGCGGAAGGATTTTTGTACGCGTTGACGATTTTCAGTAATAACCCCACATGACTCATTCCCCTCTGTAAATACACGTTATGTTTATGTTATATAATCTTACATTAATGTCTGGTTTTTTTACAAGTTCTCTTTCTCAAAAAAAAACCGCCAAATCAGGTAGATTCGTGTCAGGTATTCTTACTTTTCATGGCGAATCTCTTGGGAGGACCAGCCTAAGTGCTTGACACGGTAACGGTTGAGGAAGGAGGGCACTCGAAAATATTGTTGGGAAAGCGTCCGCAGTGCAGGGGCTGCTCTTTCCAGCTGTAGGTGGTCAGGCCGGGGCGCGTTGCGAGTATACGCGTGCCTCTTTTTGTTTGCCCATTTTCTCCATGCAGCGGGCGAGAGCAGAATAAGCGTGGAAGCTGCCAACACCAGGCCATGCTCCCCGCATGCGTCGAGCCCGTATCGACCACGATGATCTCGTCTACGATGGGAAGCACGCTTTGCAGAGCCAGCGAAATTTGCTCCGCTTCATTTTTGGCGATCATGCACAGAGAGATTAAGGGAGCTGTCATCAACCTCTCACCGTTCCTTCCGTGGTTATCCTTATGAAATGCCGGGATACATATTGCAAGGCAAGTGGAAATAGGATGGTAGTAATGTTTTGGGGGGAGGGAGCGGTCTGCATGTTCACGATCAGCTTGTGCATGATCGTTCGTGACGAGGAGGGGACTTTGGTTCATGTTTGACGAGCGTACGGGATTTGGTGGATGAGATGATCATCGTGGATACAGGCTCCACCGATTACACCAAGGATATTGCCAGAACCTTTGGTGCCACGGTTTACGATTTTGCCTGGATCGATGATTTTTCTGCTGCACGCAACTTTACGTTTGGAAAGGCCACGAAGGACTATATCCTTTGGCTGTACGCAGATGACGTATTGGAGGAGCAGGACCGTGCTCGTTTCCACCACCTGAAGGAGCAGCAAGATTTTGATTACGACGCCGTCTCCATGCCCTATCACCTCACATTGGATGAGGAGGGAAAGCCCGTTCAGTACTTGCGCAGAAATCGGCTTGTGTGAAGAGCTTGCCGCTTTCAATGGCATGGGCTTTCCATGAGTATTTGGCGGCCGTGGGCGATCCGAAGAAAGCGCGGATTCATCATGAGTTGGCCAAAATGTACAATCCCAAGCATCCCAGCGTGGTGTACAACGAAGCCTACTTTACAGCGCGTGCGCAAGCGCAATGATTAAGTCGCAGGGGTTTGGTGGCTAAAACTTACTTTGAGAAATGGAGGGGTGCAGGGATGTCGCTATCCAATATTCCAGATATTACTCCTAACATTACACTGAAGCGAGAAGACGTCATTCATCTGTTGTTGGCCTCGATCGCCATGGAAGAAATCAGTTTGTCCCATATTATGAACGCAGAGGGTGAAAGAATTCAGCATTTTTTGGAAAAGGACGATGTTAGTCTGGAAGATCTCCTTCGGGTAAACCAAAGCGTGGAACGGATGCTGCGGAGTATCGTCAGCAAGCAAATCCTTTCGCAATTCAAGCTCGACAATATTTTGGAGCTGGAAAGCCAAGTCAGGGAAAGTGAGCGACAAAAGGGCGGCGATGAAGGCGATGGCGATGACGTCGATAATGACGATGGCGACAACTAAGCAAGCGGAGCAGCTCCACAAAGAAGTACAAAAATGGCTCCACAAAGAAGTACAAAAATGGCTCCGCAATGGAGGAGAGGAAGGGCAGCAAGATCGCTTTTGGAGAATGTTCGAGGCCGAACACGCGGCAGAGAATGCATTGACAGCCTTGATGAAAGGTTTTACCCAGCAAATAAAGAAAGGGCAGTTCCCGCCAGAAGGGACTCCTCTGTTTTTCCACTGGCTTGAATCGGTACAGCGTTGCTTGGAAGCCATCGCTGCGTTGCATGGGGTCTCTCTTAACCGGCTTACGAGGCTGCTGCCTCGTCTGCTGGTCAGGAGCAAGGGCGGGCGATACGCAAACATTTCCCCCACTGTAGAGGAGAGATATGGCAAGGCAGTGGCAGCGGCGGACTCTTTTTCCGAGGGAGTTCTTTTATTGTGTTTACAAGCCGCTCAGTATGTAGAACTAGAAGCACTGGAGAAGTGGAAAGCTGGAATGCAGAATGTGCTGGAGGAGATCTTTCGGATACGGAGACAAAAGGGGGAGTTGCTTCAAATGCTGTTGTCTCCGGAAGAGAGCCAAAGGGGAGACTCGTCCCATGAGGAAGAGGATCTTTTGCGAATGATACAACAAACGTGGAAACCTTCGCATGCTTCCCTGCGCCCCCCTTCGGACATTCAGACGGCAATCCCTTTAAAAGAAGGAGAGGAGGGCGGGAGCAATTCTGAACAGACAAAGGTAAGAGTCCATATGAAGCCTCTACAACCTTCTTTTGGAAAGCCGTGGTTACATGAGAGTGTGTGGGGCGGATGGAAGCAAAAGTCGCGAACAGATCGGGACGTAAGAAAGTGGGATGAGTAGCAAAGAGCGTTTGCCGTTTGATCATACATGAAGATGAGGGGAAAACCTCAGGCGCATAGGCGTGGGAAACCCGTTTCTGATTGTGGAAAATGAGGAGGTCTTCAAGGGAGGGGAGGGCTGTCTTCGTGATCGCCTTCCTTTTTCATTCCTAAAACTGGGAGAGAAAAGGAGAAAACAGGAAAAATGCCCACAACTCAAAAGATTTGGATAATAAACAAGCAGGATATAGTATAATGTTTGCAAATATTATGCGTGTACATGCGAAGTGGGGACAGGTGGCAGATGAATGAACTGACTACATATTTGGATGAGCATGAAACAGCAATCGTGGAGACGTTTCGAGAACAAGTAGTAGCTTCCGAACACGATCAGTTTAAAGGCTTTATTCATCTCAACGGACAGGCCATGTACAGAATGGTGGTCGGGTATTTTCGCGAGCAAATTACGCATGAGGATATTAAACAGCTAGCGTTTAAAGTTGCCAACGAGCGCAATCAGGCGGACATCAATATCGGGGATTTTGTTTACAATGTCTGCCTAGGACGAAGCCTGATCCTGGAGCTGCTGCAGAAGGGATCCTTTGAACCGTCTATTCTGGTACCCGCAATCGTCAAGATTAACGAGTGCTTTGATGTTTTTCTGGTACACGCCGTATCGAAATATACGGAGCTAAAAAACAACGACTTGGCGGAAAAGAAGCTGTTTATCGAGCGCTCTCACAAAGACCGCCTTACGATTTTGGGACAAATGGCTTCCAGCTTTGTCCATGAGTTCCGGAATCCGCTGACCTCCATTATCGGGTTTTCCAAGCTCCTGAAAGAGGACCATCCGAATCTTCCGTACGTCGACATCATCGTGAATGAGCTGCATCAGCTGAATTATCGGGTCTCGCAATTTTTGCTGGTCTCGAAAAAAGGGGTCATCACACGAAAGAGCGAGGTATTCAATATTCAGCAGCTCTTTGAAGAAATCCTGGCGTTTTTGTACCCGAATATCGTAGACGTCAATGCAGATATTCAGTGCTGGATTGACCCGGAGTGCGAGCTGACCGGCTACCGTGATGAGATCAAGCAGGTCTTCATCAACATCATTTCCAATGCACTGGATGCCCTCTACCGCAAGTCAGGCCAAAAAGTAGTGGGCATACGTGTCTCTCAAGTCAACGGCATCACCCAAATCTCCATCTCGAACAACGGAATCCCGATTCCCCCTGACCTGCTTTCTGTTATTTTCGAGCCGTTTTTTACGACGAAGGAGCTTGGGACAGGGATTGGGCTATACGTCTGCAAGGAGATCATCGAGCGGCACGCAGGAACCATTACCTGCGAGTCCTCTGAAAAAAACACCACGTTTACGATGCAGTTCCAGCCCGCCATGGGACGCATGCACGAAAAAAAGGCCCTCGACTGAGAGGCCTTTTTTCTGTAAAGCATAAGTTCGTTATTGCAGTCTTTCCCTCCGGATTTTCCCCATGCTTGCCCACGCACGCTCCAGTCGCTTGACCAGCTGAACCAGCAGGACGGAAAAGAGAGCGCTGCACACAAAAATTCCAAGCAGGTACAGAAGAGAGTACCAGGTATTCTGAAAGATCCAGGATACTTCGCCAAAGACCTGATAGAAAAAGTCTTTGAACAAAATGAGGAATGCCGAGTGAAACAGGAAGATAAAGTAGGTGAGGCCCTTCCGAAATTTGATATGCAGATGGTCGACCAGCTCCAGGAAAAAGACCATGAGCACAAGGAAAGAAAGCAGTGTTGCAAAAACAAATGTCAGATGAACAGCCACAAAAAGCTTGCTTGAAACGACAAAATAGATCGCAGCCGCAGTAGAAACACCGGTCACCACCATGAGGATGGAGCGGTTGTTCCGTAAAAACGTGAGGATCCACTCCCGATACCAGTAGATCAGATGCCCCATATACAGGGTAAAGATCCAGGTAGGAAGCATATGGCGTGTGGTCAAGCCCAGCCAGCCCTGGTGCAGGTAATGGATGTAGACGTACTGCACAGCGAGCAAGATCCAGATGACGTAAAGGATGTTGCGCTTGGTAATGACATTTCGTAAAAAGTAGGCAACTACATAGTACTGGCAAATCATGAACACGAAGTAAAGATGGTCTCCTGTTTTGCCCAGGACAATGTTGGCGATATCACCCACGGTGTGAGGCATCCCATTTTTCAGCAAGTAATGGTAGAGCACCCCGGATACGAGAAACGGGATGAAGATGTAGATCAGCTTGCTTTTGAAAAACTCGCGAAACGAGGGCTGCTTCTTATCAAACGAGTAGGCAGTCAGATAGCCGGTTGCGATCGTCAAAAGGACGGTGCCGTATCGACTGATCTGATTTAAGGCGACTACCCAAAAAGGATCGTTAAAGTAAAGCACGGAGGCAGTAAAGTGTCCGACTACCACCAAGAAGCTGGAAATCATCTGAATGTAAAACAAGGACTTCAAGATTTTCGAATCCGTATACATAGCATTCTCCATTTATATTTGTCGACTTGCGATCGCTCAAACAATAAACTCCGAATGGCTGACACTGCGGATATCCGACGTATCCCTATACGATAAAAAATGTTTCTTAGAATTATATTTGATTTTACTTGTATGGAAGCATGTAAACATTAGACGGTTTACCTGTACATGGAAGTTGCAAAAGAAACAAAGAAAAAAGCCACACCCGTTTTGTGTGACTTTGCTCCTTTACCCTCTATGCTTTTTTAGCCGTTCCATTTCTTCGCTGACCACAAACGCCAAGTCGTCGTTTCCAAAGAGGGACAGAACCCCGAGCAGGGTGGTATCGGGAATTTCCTCCGCTTCTTCTTTGGGGACGGTATTCTCCATCATCTGTGCTAGCAAAGGGTTTGAGGCCTGATCGGGATAGGCACGACGATAGATTTCCTGTGCATCCAGACCGTGGTTGACACACCACTGAGCGAACACGAGAATCATCATTCCCTCGTCTCGCTGGTAGGCTTGAATCACTTGTTCTTCCATCTCTTTTCGGTTCATGGGCATACTCCTCTAACAAACGTACGTCATGAGTTTATTGTAGGCCCGCTAGGCAAAAAAGAGAAGGCACAATTAGGAATGGCGCTTGCTATGATTTGTTAAAACGGGGAGCATTTTCGTATCCTTCACCATTTGTGACTGACAGAATGGGCAGCTGGGGCTTTCGTCAAAGGAAAAGTTATCTCTCATCCAGCACGTACAGCCATCATTGCTGCACATCCACACATCTGTTTCCTCTTCTTCGACGGGAACGATTGCTTTTTTAGAGAAATACAAATGAACTCCTCCTTTGCAGGGGACTTTTACCTCTATTAATGTGTGATGGAATGCCCGCGAATATACCAAGATTTTCTGGCCTATTGCAATTTTGTACGATACAGAAAAATCATAGTTTCCCATAGACATAACGGGAAGTTTTCTGGAAATTTATCGGGAGAGAAAAAGGCAGTGGATGCAAGCCCACAGGGCAGGAGTGGCCTTGGAGAAAGGATAGACCGTAAAGCCTGAGCCCACCAATTCGTCACGTAACAGCTCCAGCAGGTTCGCGTCATCTTCAATGAGGACGATCTGTCCATTCGGGTGTAGCGGTATCGATTGGAAAGGGGGAGAGAGGCGGTTTTGATCCGCTGACCCAGGACTGCCAGACAACGGCAGCTTGACGGTAAACGTACTGCCAGTCCCTTCCTCCGAGACCACGGTGACTTCACCTTGATGGACGCGCACGATTTCCAGGACGATGGATAGACCCAGGCCAGTTGATCAGCTGATCGATCGCGAATTGCTCTTCCTCATAGGATTGTCGCCCCGATTCCATCCGCTGCAGATCGAGAAAATCATTGATCAGGGCTGTCAGCCGTTTCGCTTCCTGATAGATCGCGGTCATGTAGCGCTGCTGGCGCTCCGGCTTCAGCTCTTTGTTCAGCAGCAGCTCGGCAAATCCGAGTACACTGGCGAGCGGAGTCCGCAGCTCATGGCTAACTGTACTGACGAACTCCGACTTCATCTGGTCGATTTCGTATTCCTTGGTAATATCTCGGTAGACGAGCAGGGTCCCCCATTTTTTCTGATCGCGGAACAAATGCTCTGCATACAGCTGGATGTACCGGACGTGCGGATGAGTAAGCTCGATGAGATGGGTTGCGAATCCGCCTGTGCCATCTTCAGATAGCGCTGTTTTCACGAAAGCGACGAGCTCTTGGTGATCGCATATGAGGCCGTCCATGTGACGGAAGTATCCGGATAGCTCCAACGGCTGACCTGCAGGACACTGATCAAACTGCAGAAGCTCGCGGAAAGTACGGTTCACCTGCACCGTTACACCATTGTTGTCCACGAGCTGAACGCCCTCTTGGATGGTATCGAGCATATCTTGCGTGATCTGGCGCTGCTTTTCCGTCTCCTCGTGCATGGCAAGCTTGTCCAAAGACAACGAGATCTGCTCGGAAAGTCCCATGGCCATTTGCTGCTCCTGAGGGGAGAGAGAACGGCCGATGCGAGAGACGACGATACAGGCGACGAGCTCTTGATCGGCATGCAGCACAGGCAGATACAGCTCGTAGGTCTGCGAATAGGCTTCCTGGTAGCCTCGTTCGGCATCTGTGCTTTCTCGTACAAGCACGTAGGGCTCCCGGGTTTCCTGTACGCGAACGAGCGGGCCGTGATCAAGTCCCCGTAAAAACTGATCCACTCCCAGCTCCGAAACACCAAAGCTGGAGACGTCTTGATCGGTGTTCATCAGGACGATGACACCTTTGTCCGCATCCATCACCTCGACGATGTTCCGGATAATGCTTTGCAGCAGCTCCTGCTTGTCCAGTGTATTGGCAAGCGACTGAATCAGCCGGTTTCTCTTTTGCAGGTAGCGCTCGTTGTCCTCCATCTTGGCGAGTGCTTCCTGCAGCTCCTCCTGCTGCATCATCAGCTCCTCCTGCTGCATCATCAGCTCATCCTGCTGGGCTTGCAGCTCTTCATTTTGTGCCATCAAGGTTTCTTCCTTGACCTGGATTTGCCGGATTAAATAGTCGAGAGAGCGGGCGAGATTTCCGATTTCGTCGACGCGGTGCAGGTCTTGGAAATGGGGAAGCTCCCCGCGGGAAAAGCGATCTGCCTCTACAGAAAGACGTTCGAGAGGGGCGCCGATATCGCGGGTGGTTCGTCTCGTTACCCAGATGGAGAAGATGAGGACGACCACGATGTAGAGGACGAACCATTGGCTTTGGCTGATCACATTGGCGAACAGCGTGCGGTTTTCTTGCAGCAGCAGCTGCTCGTTCTGCTTTTTGTAGTTGGCAGCATAGCTCATCAGGTTATTTACTTCCTGATTCACGCCACTCGACGAAAACGCACGGAGCGCTTCGTAATCTCCTGCTTTTGCGTACCCAGATGCCAGCGGAAAGATGTTCGTGAAAAAGTTGCTCTGAAACGACTCGATCGAGGAGACAACGACCTGCTCCTGTGAGGTGAGCGGCAGCTTTTTATAGGCGGCGATCGCCTGCTCCAGCTTTTGCTTTTCCACGAACAATTGGTTGTATTCATTCGGATTTAAAAAGGCGTAATAGCCCCGTGCACGAAAAAAGATCTGGTTCGTGTGTTCGACGATTTGTTCCACGAGCACGCGCTTTTCCATGGAAGCTTTGAGTGTTGTCTGATATTGAGAGAAGGAGGAGTCGTTCATGTACAGCACGATGACTGCCCCGGCAACCAGAAGCGACAGAAGCGTAAGCATCATGGCAGTGAAGCGGCGAGTGATGCTTTTTTTCAAGATCTGCCTGATTTCGCTCATGAAAGCATGTCCTCCACGACCCGTACCAGCTCCATCGGGCTAAACGGCTTGGGAATGAAGGCATCCGCGCCCGCTGCACGCATTTTTTCCTGCTCGGCATGCTGGCTTTTCGCGGAGAGGATCATGATTTTGCAGCTGCCTTTCTCCGGAATGTGTTTGATGTGGAGCAAGACCTCGTAGCCAGTCAGCTTGGGCATCATGTAATCCAAAATGATCAGGTCGTAGTGGCTTTGCTCGATCCTTTGCAAGGCTTCCTCTCCATCACAGGCGATGTCCAGCTGATGGCCCTCGTCCTCCAGCGTATCGCCGATCAGCATGCGCAGGACAGGCTCGTCTTCCGCAAGTAATATATGCGCCATAAGTCTTCACTCCAACTTGTTCTCCTAAACCATTCGTTTGACCAGCCGCTTGATCCGTGCTTCCAATTCCTTAGGACTGAAAGGCTTGGTCATGTAATCATCTGCTCCCAGCTGCAGAGCCCGGACAATATCATGTTCCTCGGTCCTGCCCGTCAGCATGATGACGGTAAAGTGCTTGCTATTGGGCAAAGCGCGAATTCGCTGCAGCACTTCCAGACCGTCCATCATCGGCATGATGCCATCCAGGATGACGAGATAAGGCTCAGGTCCCCGGTGCCAATCTCCCTGGAAAAAGATTTCGCCGTCTCGGAACTCCTGAATATCGGCATGGATCCAGCCCTCAAAGCCGGCCTTCACGGATTCGGTCAGCATCGTGCGAATCATCGGATCGTCATCGATGATGGCCACCTTGAGCTTGATTTGTGGAGCGGCGTCTGTTTCGGAGAGAACAGCTTCCTCGATGCGGCAGCGCCCCAAGCTTTTTGCTTTATATAAAGAAGTATCGGCAACCTCCAGCCAATAAGGAAACGGTTTTTCCGCATCTGTTATTTGTACGACGCCTGCGGAAAAGCTCAAGGAAAAGGGACCGCTGGCGGATTCAAAGGTCAGGGTGCAAAACTCGTCAAGCATCTGCTGCATGCGCAGCTTCGCCTCTGCTACCGCCGTTTGCGGCATCAGGAGAATGAATTCCTCGCCGCCATAGCGAAACAGGATGTCGTTCTTGGCTGCACTGCTTTGGATAAAGGAAGCGAACCGGCTCAGGACATCATCCCCGACCAGATGCCCGTATGTATCGTTCACTTTTTTGAAATGGTCGATGTCCAAAAAAGCGAGCGACAAAGGAGCATCGGCCCGCATCGCATCGCCCAGCAGCCGCTGGTAGGTATCCAGCAGAAAATTGCGATTGTAGGCGCCGGTCAGCTCATCCAGAAACAAGATCCGGTTTACCCAGCGCTTGCGGTATAATTGACGTTCCAGACGCACGGCCAGCACCTCCATATCAAGTGGCTTGGACATGACATCGTCGGCACCCATGCGGTAGGCACGCAGCCGGGTTTCGCGCTCACTGTTCACGCTGATGACCGTCGTCGGGACAAATTGTTTTCGGATCTTTTCGCCGAGTGTTTGCATGTTTTGAAAGCCGCCTGTTTCGGGGATGTTGAGATCGACAATGAGACAGTCGGGATTCATGTCGTGAAAATAGTCCAAAGCTTTATGCGGATGTACGGTAGCGATGACGGACCAGTTGCGCTTCTCCAAATATTCTTTTACATACATCAATAAGGTGACATCATCATCTAATATCAACACGAGAGGCTGGCTTTCGTAGCAGTTTTCCCGTGAATGGTTCGGATTGTCCAATAGCAGGTCTTGTTCCGTGCGCTGTTCATAGCATAAAGTGATCAGCGCTAGCAAAAATTCACGCCACTCAGCAGGTTGCCACTTTTTGGGCGGCATCGCTTCCAGCTTGTCCAGAAGCGTCTGGGACAGCTGGGACAAATCGGTGAGTCCAATTGTTCCTGAGGTTCCTTTTAAGGAATGCAGAAACCGGTATAATTCTTCATGGGGGAGATCGAACCACGCCTCCAGCTGCCTGTGAATCTGGGTCATGAGTGCTTCTCGATACTTCATCATGCCGTACGATCCCCCTGTAGTCTGGTGAACCCAAGCAGTCAGGGTAGACTGCTTGGCCAATTGTTTCCACGTTTATGTTTTGGTATGGTACATCTAGCGAGTGAAAAATGTGCTGTTGCTGGAGAGTTAATCCCGTGCAGGGGGAGAAGGTCAGGAAGAGGGAATTGGGACACAGGTGCGAAAAGCGTTATTGACGGCTAAACCCTTCTTCTTTCAAGTAGTTCTCTGCTTCCACATACGATTCAAAGGAAGCTTCCAGGTTCAAGCCATGGTAGACGTTCCACAGTGAGTCTTCCTGCTGGAGCTGCAAGGTGTTGTTTTGCTTGTCGATCCACGTTTCCGCAAGCTCCTGCTTGCCAGCGTTTGCTTGTGGAGCGACTGGACGAGCGTGAGACAGCATTTCGATGGAAGCTTCGATGATGGTTCGCAGCTCCTCTGCCGAGAAATCGCGAATGTTGACCAGGCCTTTGTCATCTTTGCGATAGCCTTTCAAGAACGCACCATATACGAAGCCGTTGCCATTCGGATGGAGATGGTACACGACTGTTTTTTTCTCGTGCAAACTGCCTTCATAATGAAAGTTCACCCGCTTCAGAGAGACATCATTGCGCGTCAGCTGCGGGAAAGATTCAATAATCGCCAGTTTTTCTTCAAAAGTAAGCATGGATTCCTCCGATGAGATAGTTTTGTTTGTCGATTATATCATAGCTTATGGAAAGAACGAAAAAGATCGTGGATTGTCGAAAAAGGAGAAGAAATGATGAACGGAAAAAATCGCAAAGACATCGCAGCAGGTCTCGAGGTCGATATTGTATTGAAGCAGGATCAACGCACAGGGAAGCGTACGCGGGGAATCGTCAAAGATATATTGACCAATTCCGGCACACATCCGCACGGCATCAAGGTACGACTCACGGATGGCCAGGTCGGCAGGGTGCAGGAGATCTATCCCAAGCGCTAGGGAAGGACAGGAGGAGAGCCAAATGGGTGTGAAAATCGAAGACATTCGTATCGATTACGAGTCCTTGTGCCTGACCAGGAGCGGCAGGATACATTCATTGAAACCAACGGGACGGCGAAAACCACGAGGCAGATCGAGTCGGATGCAGAGCTGGAGCAGCTTCTGCACAACAGCTTTGGGCTTGCCAAAGAAAAGTAGGGCATAGAAAAACGGGCAAAGCCACAGGGGGCAGCCCGTTTTTTATCTTCCATTATTCTGTCTAGCGGTAAGAGTCGTGACTTGGCACGAGTACGTCTTCTTCTGAAGGGCGCACGATAATGAACGGATGCAGATTGCTCAAACCGTGCAAGCAGGTGTTGTGATGAGCGACGATTTGCTCTCCGCGCAGGGCGGCATTGTCCGATGTCGAGTGTCCGTCTTTGACCAGTGTAACGTCGTAGCCGAGTGTCGTGGCTTTGCGGCAGGCGCTGTCGATGCAATACTCGGTTTTGCAGCCGGTGATCACCAGGTGGGTGACCCCGAGTTCCTGCAGCTGCTCGTGCAAGTCAGTGCCATGAAAGGAATCCGTCGCGCGTTTCCAGACGACCGGCTCATTCGGGAGAGGGGAGAGGGACGGATGAATGGCAAATGCCTCTTCGCCAAGTCCATCTCGCACATCTTCATCCTGTACAAACAAAACAGGGATCGAGCGTGTACGCGCTTGCTCGATCAGAGCTTGAATGGTGTGGACCAACGAGTCTTTTGCAAATACGGAATCGTTGTTGGTGCCCTCGATGATTCCGACCTGGGCATCGATAACGAGCAGAGCTGTCTTGTGGTTCATGAACATCCTCCTAGGTGGAGGGGGAGATTAGCGGTGCAGCTCCCCCTCCTGCGTGTTTTTCAATTCGATAGCTGTATGAGTATTCCGAAGATTGATTGTGTTCATATTCGCCAACTCCTTTCTTCATATAAACGATACAAATCTGCAGAAATCTGGCAAGCAGCCAGCCTGCAAAAGAAGTATAGCATGAAGATACTGGAAGTTATAGACAAAAAAGACCAGCTCTCGACCTTTTACGGTGTACGAGCTGGTCTTTCTTGAACGTATAGGAATTTATAAGCGTAAGGCTTATGAATTCCGGAGCGCATGAAAACTTTCCGCTAAAACGCGGTCGCTCCTCCTCGAACTGGCCTCGATAGAGGTTTTCTTATGCTTGGGCAAAGTCTATGACTCAATTTCCTCTTTCGGTACAAACTGAAAGATATCGTGTGACTCAAAGGAATCGATCAACCGGGACAGCCAATGGTAGTACTCCAGCCCATTCTCGATGCGCTCGATGCTGAGTTTGACACGTTCTTTGTCTTCATCCGAGAGACCTTCTGCTTCGAGGAGGGCATTCAGCTCCTGCAGTGACTTTTTCAGGCTCATGCCGTTTTGCTCGCAAGCGTGTCTCCATTTTACGGAGAAGAGATCGATGAAGTTCTGGTACCAGTCCAGATTGACTTCATAATGATCCTTTCTCGTTCCTTTTTTCCATATCTTTTCTACCATATTTAAGTCCATTAACGTACGAACGCCGGTACTCATGCTGGTCTTGCTCATTCCGAGCGCTTCACCCATTTCATCGAGCGTCATGGACTTGTCCTGAAACAGCAACGTGCCATACAACAGTCCTGTCGACATGGTAATACCGTACAAATCCATGTTCCGAGCAAGTGTCTCGATCACGCGTTCCTGGGCTTTTTCAAGGATTCTTTCCTGTTTGGTATCCATTTTGAAAAAAGCAGCTCCTCTGGTGTTTCAATTGTAACCTGTTTAAGATTGTACGTTTCTAACTGGGAAAAGTAAATGGAGATATTGTACAGTATATACGAGTTATTCTGCGAATACGGTAAGAAAAGTACGTAAAGTTTTTTCTGAACGCTAAAAATGCCCGATTATCGGTCCTCACCCAATTTGAGGGAAAAATGAAGCCCCGATACAATTGTAAGGGTAGTGATCGTCCGGAATACGGGCAGAAAGTTGGAGGTGACCATATGCCCAAGATTACTGTAGAAAACTTGACGAAGATCTTTGGACGCCAGCCAGGGCGCGCGTTACCTCTCGTAAAGCAGGGAAAGACCAAAGGGGAAATATTGAAAGAAACCGGTCTGACTCTCGGGGTAAATCAAGCGAGCTTTGAAGTGCATGCGGGTGAGATTTTTGTCATCATGGGGCTCTCGGGTAGCGGGAAGTCCACCTTGGTCCGGTTGTTGAACCGCTTGATCGAACCAACGGAGGGCAAAATTCTGATTGACGGTGTAGACATCGTCAGTATGAATGCAGAGCAGCTTCAGCAAGTCAGACGTAAAAAGCTAGGAATGGTCTTTCAGAAATTCGCATTGTTTCCGCACAGAACGGTGCTGGAAAATGCGGCTTACGGTTTGGAAATCCAAAATATGCCGAAGAGCGAACGGGAACAGAGAGCCAAAGAGTCGCTCACACTCGTTGGACTCGGCGGCTGGGAGCAGAGCTATCCCGACCAGCTGTCCGGGGGGATGCAGCAGCGTGTGGGTCTGGCACGGGCACTGGCCAATGATCCTGATGTGCTGTTGATGGACGAGGCATTCAGCGCACTCGATCCACTCATTCGCAAAGACATGCAGGATGAGCTGCTGGAATTGCAGAGCTCGATGCAGCGAACCATCATCTTTATTACGCATGATCTGGATGAAGCACTGAAAATCGGGGATCGCATCGCCCTGATGAAGGATGGAGCGATCGTACAAATTGGTACGCCGGAAGAAATCATGACGAATCCAGCCAATGAGTACGTAGAGCGCTTCGTGGAAGATGTGGATCGCTCGAAAGTCCTGTCGGCTGAGCATGTCATGAAGCGGGCGGAGACGATTACACTGGATCGCGGACCGAGTGTCGCCTTGCAGCTGATGCGGGACCGAGGCGTATCCAGCTTGTATGTCGTCGATCGGAAAAAGACGCTGCTCGGGGTACTCACAGCCGATGCCGTTAACGATGCGAAGATGCACGGCAAAACGCTCGAAGAAGTCATGCGCAGAGACGTGCCAAAGGTGGGGCCGCAGACATTGCTAAACGAGCTGTTTGACCTCGTGGCGTTCTCCGATATCCCCGTCTCCGTGATCGGTGAGCATGATCGTTTGCTGGGGATCATCGTAAAAGGAGCCGTATTGGGCGGCCTGGCAGGGAAAGTCAATCAGGAAAGTACACTGCCGACTGAAGAAGAAGGGCAGGTGAAAGTATAATGAGTCAACTATTTCCAAAGCTGCCTCTCGACGAGTGGATTGAGGTCATCGTCGACGGGCTGGACGAAAATTTGGGGTTTGTGTTTGACCTGATATCCGCAGCCATCGGAGGGACAGTCGATCTGTTCAATGCGATCCTGACAGGACTGCCGTTTTGGCTTGTCATTATCCTGTTTGTGCTGATGGCCTATCGGGCAGGAAGATGGACGATGGCTCTTTTTACCTTCATTGGCTTATTGCTGATTCAAAACCTGGGTTACTGGGAGCACTCGATGGAAACACTTGCGCTGGTGTTGACCGCCGCTTTGATATCCGTCGTCATCGGGATTCCGATGGGGATCTGGTGCGCGAAAAACGAATCGGTGCAGAAAGTCGTCACGCCGTTGCTCGACTTCATGCAGACGATGCCGGCCTTTGTGTATTTGATTCCCGCCATCTTTTTCTTCGGGCTGGGGAAGGTACCAGGTGTGATCGCTTCGGTGATCTTTGCGATGCCGCCGACGATCCGCCTGACCAATCTGGGGATTCGCCAAGTCCCTGCTGATTTGATTGAGGCTTCCGATGCTTTCGGATCGACCTACTGGCAAAAACTGACGAAAGTACAGCTGCCGATTGCGAAAACGACGATGATGGCAGGGATCAACCAGAGCATCATGCTGGCACTGTCCATGGTCGTGATCGCTTCCATGATTGGAGCGAAAGGATTGGGTGCGGATGTATACCGCGCCGTGACGCAGATCAATATCGGTCAAGGCTTTGAAGCAGGTCTCGCGATTGTGATCATGGCGATTTTGCTGGATCGCATCACGCAAGGGGTGGGAAAGAGAAAAAACGCGTAGGAGGGGTTTTTATGAAAAAGGTAACCATGATCAAAGGATTGGCAGTCGCACTGGGGATGAGCATGTTTCTAGCGGGATGCGGAAGCAGTAACACACCGCAGGAGGGCAGCCAGCCGCCAGCAGGAAATACGGAATCGGCTCAAGGCAGTGTCGGTGAGCAAGTCGATCACAAAATTATCGGTATTGACCCAGGTGCCGGTTTGATGAAAGCAACGGAAAAAGCGATAAAAGACTACGACCTGCAAGGGTGGGAGCTGGTTGAGGGCTCGAGCGCAGCCATGACAGCAGAACTGACACAGGCGTACAAGGATAAGAAGCCAATTATCGTGACGGGATGGACACCGCACTGGATGTTCTCCAAATTCGAGATGAAGTACCTCGAGGACCCAAAAGGCGCTTACGGCAAGGATGAGCAAATTCACACCATCGTCCGTAAAGGTCTGAAAGAGGATCAACCGAGCGCGTATGCTTTCCTGGACAAGTTCGAGTGGAAGCCAGAGGATATGGAAAAGGTTATGCTCGACATCGCGGACGGGAAAAAGCCGGAGGAAGCTGCGGCGCAGTGGGTGAAAAACAACGAGGAAACCGTCAACAAATGGGTTGAGGGCATCCAGCCTGCTGAAGGCAAAAAGCTGACACTCGCCTATGTGGCATGGGATTCCGAGATTGCCAGCACGAACGTCGTGAAAGCCGTTTTGGAGCAAAAGCTGAAGTATCAGGTAGAGCTGAGCCAAGTGGAGGCAGGCCCAATGTGGGTAGGTGTATCCAATGGTGACGTGGACGGTATGGTAGCGGCTTGGCTGCCGACGACACATGAAGACTACTTTAAGAAATTGGGCGAAAATGTAGAGGATCTCGGTCCAAACCTGAACGGTACCAAGCTGGGGCTGGCAGTTCCAACCTACATGAACGTAAACTCCATCGAAGATCTGAAGAAGTAAGCCAGTAAAGTCAGTATGACTATTTCTCCAACCTCTAGTAATGAAGCCTCGGCTCGAACTTGTTTCGGGACCGAGGCTTCTTTTTGCGCAACGAAAAAAGCCGTGTCCGCCGCTTGCAATAGCAGGGACAGACAGCTTACTCGTGCATAGCTTTTTAAAAATGGTGACTAACGGCTTTCACGCACAGGCGGCCAAGCATGTCGTGGACCCAATGAGCCGGAGATAGGTGCAAAGACGCGTAGAACAAGATTGAAATTTCCTGCCGGAGTAGGCAGCCAGTTCGCATGTGGATCCCGGGGAGGTGACTTTTGCAGCACGATGTCGAGAGAGCCGTCCGGACCTAGCTTCAAGGTGCCGTTGTTGCTGCGTACCGAGGCGCGGCCAGCTTCTGTTTTTGCTAGAAACAGCTCGTTGTCGTAGACGTTGATTGACCAAAGGGCTGTCGTCTTGGGGAGCTGGTCACGGTCAAAATGCAGCGTATACGATTTCTCGCCCGCAAGAAGCCGGTTTTGTCCGTCCGTATAGGCACGAAAGTAGGCTTCCTCTTCTGGAACGTTGGCACCGATACCGGAGTAGGCAATGAAGGCGCGTGCGAGAAATTGATCACCGTATGTGCCGATAGGGAAAAAAGAGCCCCAGCCGTTTCGGACAGTCGTGTAAGGAAGAAAACCGTTTTCCACGACAGATGGACCGTCCTGCAAAGCGCGCAGCAGACCTGCCCGGCTCGCCGGATCGATCTGAGCGGGATCAAACCCATTTTGTACATCGATTCCTGCCAGAGCAAACTGATTCAGCAGAACAAAGTCACAGGCAGGGGGTGGATTTTTGCGAATCCCACGCGCCCCAAGAGCCAGACGGTATTGGTCGGCGCGTAGATTTTATGGATGCCTGCAGGCAGTGGTCCTCTCCAATCGGGGCCGACGATGACACTTTGCCTGGCCTGCTGCTTCGTAGCGCGATTGGATTCATTGTGAAAGGTATTTGTATAGGCATCCAGCATTTGTACCGTATAGTAGCGGTTTTGCGGATTATCGGGTACCTGGAGGAGGACAGGGGTGCGGGACAAATCCAGCCAAGCGTTCAGATAAAGCGTATCCGAGTTTGGCGTAACGATGGTCCGAAAGCTGGGCGTCGCTACGGCATCCATGTAGACGAACTGGCTGAGCGGGGCCGGCTGGTTTGTCATCTCTCCCATCGTTTTGGCAACGAGGACGAGGGGATAGCCGTAGATGTAGGCTTGGAGCCCTAGCGCATACGCGAAATTTTCCCGTGATTGCACGAGCTGCTGGGTTCGGCTATCCGGTTTTTTCGAGTCCCAGGCTGCGAGCACGCGGGGAGCAGGCTGGATTGTGAACGCAATGAGCGACAAGAGGCAGAAAGTCAGCAGGCTGTAGCGGATGTATCTCTTCATAAAAAAGCAGTCCCCCCTCGAAAGACGGAAAATGATGGTCCAACCGTATTCTTCGCGGAGGAGGGGCTTTTATGCACATAGCGGCGGCTAGGAGAGTGTCACGGAAACAGTGAGCCTGCGAGCGAGATGCAGAGGGTGAGTGTAATCGTACTCAGCAGCGTGGAGACAAGCACGGCTTGGGCAGCGAATTCCGGTTCGTTGTTGTATTCCAGTGCCAGGGCTGCACTATTTCGTGAAGTGGGGATGGCGCTGGCAATGAAGAGAGCTTGTGCCGTAATGCCATCGAGTCCGAGGAGCGTAATTACCCCATACGCAACGATGGGAGAGACAATCAAACGCAAGAAGCTGCTCGCCACAACCAGCCACGTATTCTTTTTCAGAGCTACAGAAGCGATTTGCGCGCCGATGCTGACCAGTGCTATGGCGAGCATGCCATTGGCTGCCTGCTTGGCTGGTACCCACAAAAAGTCAGGGACAGAAAGCTGCAGAAGATTGCACAGCAGGCCAAGAATGATCGCATACAAAACGGGAAGCCGAAAAAAGTGACGAATCGAGCCGAGCAAGCCCTTTGTGGCAGCACTTGCTTTAAGCAGTCCAAAGGTAAAGGTCACCAAAATCTCAAATACGACGACAACAATCTGAATGGACATAGCGAGTGGATCGTGGCGAAAAGCGAGATCGTTTACAGGGATTCCGATATTTCCGTTGTTGGTGAGAACCACGCTGTTCGAGAAGCTGGCGGAAAATCCTTTGGAAAAGCGAAACAGCCTGCTGATACCTTCTGTGAGGATCAGCAGCAAGACAAACTGCAGCAGCAAAAAACCAATCACCTGCAAAAGCAGGGCAAAAGACAGCTTCGCTTCATAGATTTTTACGAAAGCGATCGCCGGGACAAAAAAATAAAGAATGAGCTTGGACAAAGTATTCATATCCAAACGAAAAGCGCGATGAAGGATGGCGCCGATCCCGATCAGTACGACGATAGGGGCAATGATCTGGCCGGAGGTAGTGAGAAAGACAGACATGGTATTCCTCGTTTCTTCAAAATAGAATTCAGATGATTGGAAAGAATTGTACTCCTCGGGTAATAGAAAGGGAAGGCTGTTTTTCTCGGCAAGGGGGAAAAAAGCGAGCATGATGTCGAATGTGGGAAGAATAGGATGTAAAAGGACAAGGAGATGGAGGTAGCTGTGGAACATCATTTGGATTTGTTTTTGATGAAATACGGATATGTAGGGATCTTTTTTGCCTTGGCGCTAGGTGTCTTGGGGGTGCCCATCCCGGACGAGGTGTTGATGACCTACGCGGGGTATGCCGTTTCCCGTGGGGTTCTGCAGATGCCGTACACGCTCCTAAGCGCTTTTTTAGGTGCGTCAGCAGGCATTTCCATCAGCTATGCTATTGGATTGAAATGGGGACTGCCGCTGCTGATCAAGGTAGGTCCTTATTTGCACATTTCGCCGAAACGAATCGAGTCCACGCAGAAGCTGTTTGCCCGCTACGGGTCGTACTTGCTGCTGATTGGCTATTTCTTACCGGGTGTCCGACACATTACCGCTTATTTGGCAGGGATCGCTTCCATGGATTTTCGGCGCTTTGCCGGATTTTCTTACGCTGGTGCATTGATCTGGAGTCTGACCTTTTTGCTATTGGGAAGGACGCTGGAGCGGGAGTGGTTCAAGGTAGTTGTCTACATTCGCCACTACGGCTTGACCTTTTTGCTGATTGCCGCTGCGCTCGGTCTGGCTACCTACCTCATTGTAAAATGGCGGCAAAACATAAAAGCCGGTTGAAAGAAAAAGGACAGGAATGGAAAAAATAAGTCTTTACAAACCGTCGGTCGGTTTGTAAAATGACAACATAAAGAACGAATCGAGGAGTGAGTGTCCGTCATGATTCAAACCTTATTTTGGATTTTCGTTGATCTGATTCCCTTTTTTGTCGCCTTTCAAGTAGAACCGCCTGCGCTTGGGCTTACGATCGGCTTTGTGCTCTCCGTTTTGATCTACCTGTTTCAAAAGAAGAAATTCGGGGAAGTCACAACGATCATCCGAATCAAAGTCTATTACTTTTTCTTTGGCATCTGGGTTGCCCTGCTGCTTCCATCGTTTCATCTGTTCGACTTCACACAGCTGTTCATGTACGGGATTTTAACACTGGCATCCGCCATTTCTCTCGTGATCAAAAAGCCTTTTACCCTCCAGTACGCCAAAAAAGTAGTACCGGAAGCATTTACAACACATCGCCTGTTCTACCTCTCCAACTTTTGGCTGACGCTTATCTGGGCGGTTGCCTTCGCCTTATCCTTGATCTGCTCGGCTTTGTATGCGATGAGAATCATCTCGGGAGAGGCAGGCGTCACGCTGGTGCACGTGTGGAATATGATCGGCTTGGCAGCTACGATTTTGGTACGCCCGATCGTCAAACGCTTTTTCTTGAATAGGCAAGGATAACGAGAGAGCTGATGAAAAAAGCTCTTCCTTTTTCGGAAATCAACAAACCGCCAGTCGGTATGCAAAGAAAGGCAGGGAGCTTCATTGGAAAAGAAAAAGCCCAAAAAACAGAAGGTCATCCTACTGGCAGTTCTCATGGTGGTCGCTATCGTCGTCGGCTACTACGGCTATCAAGGGTATTTCTACGTGAAAACAGAGGATGCGATGGTAACAGGCGACATCTATAAAATAGCTCCCAAAGTCGCTGGAAAGCTCAAAAGCGTCCGGATCGACGAGGGGAGCGAGGTACAAAGCGGCCAAATCATTGCGGAGCAGGAGCAGGTGAATGCCACGAGCAGCGTGCAGCTGGAAAACACGGCTATCCGTTCGCCGATCACCGGGGTCATTTTGCAGCGAGCGGCCAAAGAAGGAGAAGTGGTCGGAGCAGGCAATACTGTTGCGCTGGTCGTCGATAAACACCAGCTGTACGTGCAGGCGAATGTGGAAGAGACTGATGCCGGCTACATTGCGCTCGGGCAAAAGGTAGAAATCGAGCTGGATATGTACCCGGGACGTACGTTCACGGGGACGGTCACGAAAATCGGGGAAGCGACGCAATCCACGTTTTCCTTGCTGCCGCCCACCAATGCCGGGGGGAATTTCACCAAGGTGACGCAGCGCATTCCGATCAAGATCGCCTTTACGGAAGGACCGTATGATTTTCAGCCTGGCTTGAATGCAAAAGTCAAGATTCACGTGAGATAAGGATGTGAGGGAATGAGTCGAGAGGAAAACTTTTGGCCTGGCGTGCTGGCCATTGTGCTGGGAACCTTCATGGCTGTCCTGGATACGAGCATCGTCAACGTCGCCATTCCCGAGATGATGCATGTGTTTGGGGTTTCGACCGAGGACATTCAGTGGGTAGTGACCAGCTACACGCTGACGATGGCTGCTGTCATTCCACTCGCAGGCTTCGTAGGAGTCCGCTTTGGGATCAAAAAAAGCTATTTGGTCAGTCTCTTGTTGTTCACGGTCGGTTCGCTTCTTTGCGGTTTGGCGTGGAGCAATGGCAGTATGATCGCTGCTAGGATCGTTCAGGCAGCAGGTGGCGGGCTGATGATGACAATCGGCCAGTCGATGATTCAGCTCGTCGTCCCACGGGAGAAGTTGGGGCCAGCGATGGGGGTCTTCGGGATCTCGGTGTTTGTCGCTCCCGCTGTAGGTCCGACGTTGAGCGGTTACTTTGTGCAGCATATGGATTGGCGGTTCATTTTTACAGTCAATATTCCGTTTGGGATCATCGCGATGCTGTTAGTCTGGCGCTTTTTGCGAGAAGGGGAAGTGAAAAAGAATCACCCCTTTGATCTGCCTGGCTTTGTATGGTCGGCAGCCGCACTCGTCAGTCTTTTGCTCGCCGTTACGAAAGGCGAAAAGGAGGGCTGGGACTCCTTTTACATCGTGTCTCTGCTGCTCACGGCTTTGATCTGCGGCACCTTGTTCGTCATCCGTGAGCTGTCGACAGAACATCCGCTGGTCGACGTCCGTCTGCTCGCCAATCGCAATTTTACGCTCGGACTTTTGGTGAACAGCATGATCATGGTCGGCAATTTCGGAGTCATTTACCTGCTGCCGATCTACTCGGAAAACATGCTCGGCAAGACGGCGATGGATACAGGGCTGCTCATGCTGCCTCAAGCGCTTGCTTCGGGTATCGTCACGCCGATCAGCGGAATGCTGGCAGCTCGGGTGGGCTTGAAGCCGTTTATTGTGACGGGTCTGATCTTTTGCCTGGGATCTGGTTTTCTGATCTCCCGAATCGATCTGGACACGGACGTGAGCACGCTCCAGTGGCTGCTCGCCCTGCGCGGAGTAGGGCTGGGGATGTGCCTCATGACCTCGATGCAGATTCCGCTCCTAGCAGTTGGAGACCCGGCGCGTGTTCCGGCAGCGTCTGTCATTACGAACATCTCCCGTCAGATCGCGACCTCGATCGGGATCGCGGGCCTCATCAGTCTGTTTACTCATCGCAGTGTCGAGCATGCAGTCCACGCCAGCGAGCAGGTGACAGCGACACAGCCTCCGGTGATGACCGCTTTGGAGCAGTGGCAGCAAATGTATGTGGCAAAAGGGCTTTCCCTGCAGGAAGCCGCCGCATCCGCCCTGCAGCTCATGGGGCAGCTGGTGAAAAAATATGCGGCCATACAGGCATTGCAGGACAGCTTGCTCGTAGCAGCATGGATTTTAGTTGTGGCTTTTCTCGTTATGTTGGTTGCAGGGGAAAACAAGGAAGCGCTGCAGGGTACAAAGGAACAACCATCCCAGTCAGCGATGCTGGAGTAATAACAGGAAGGAAGGGTGTAACCTGATGAAGAGAAAAGCATGGGGAAGTGCAGCAGCAGGGATTGCTTTGCTCGTCGTGTTGACAGGATGTGGGCAGGTGCAGCCGGTTGCGCTGACAGCCGCTGCGAGCGCTGGCCAGCCATCCGTGCAAACCAAGGAATCCGTTCATACGTATACGGGCAAAGTGGAGGGGATCGAGGAAGTAACGATCTACGCCAAGTCGTCCGGAAGAGTAGCGAAAGTATTCCGCGATGTGGGCGATGTGCTCGATGCAGGAACTCCGCTGTTTGGCCTGGAGCAGGAAGAGCTCGCGGCCAGCTTGCAGATGGCAAAGGCCGATCTGGCTTTGGCGAAATCGAAGTGGGAGGAAGCGAAAAAGGGCACGCGCAAGGAGGAGGTGCTTTACGCCGAAGCGGGCTGGCGTCAGGCGCAGCAGAAGTACATGGATATAAAGAACGGCAAACGCCCGGAAGAGCTGACCCAGCTAGAGGCTGCTTTTCAGTCCGCGAAAACGAGCAAGGAGCTGGCTGCAGCGAAAAAAGAGCGAATTTACGAGCTTTACCAGCAAGGCGCTGTCGCCAAGCAAGCGTGGGAAGACGCGGAGTCTGCCTACTCTACGGCCGATGCGCAGTTTTTGCGCAGCCAGGAAGATCTGGCGATGGCGAAGCAGGGGGCGACACAGCCAACCTTGCAGGCTCTGGAAGCAAACGTGGAGCAGATGAAGGCGATGTACGACAAGGCGAAAAACGGCGCAACCTCTGAGCAGATCGCCCAATTTGCCGCCGGGGTGGAAAAGGCGCAGGCAGTGGTCGACAACGCCGAGTACCAGCTAAAAAACGCGACGATCCAAAGCCCGATCAAAGGCTATGTGAGCACCAAAAACATCCATGCAGGCGAGATGATCAGCCCGAGCACGCAAGCGATGACGGTCGTCAATACAGAAAAGGTCTACGTCGTGATCGGTGTAACAGAGGCAGAGCTCGGAAACTTCGCAGTAGGAAAGGAAGTCGACGTGGCGGTCGATGCCTTGGGCAAAAGCTATCGCGGCAGTGTAGAGCGGATCAGTCCCAAAGCAGACCCGGGTACCGATACGTTTACGGTCAAAATCATGATCGACAACAAAGAAGGTGCCCTGCGCTCCGGGATGACCGGGGTCGTCAGCCTGTAAATGGGTACGTTTCTAGGAGAAAACAAGGAACCTCCCTGCTGAAGTGCTGGAAGGTTCCTTTTATTTTAGTGACCCCGTATGGCGAGAGAGTCCTTGACCATACGCACAAACTCGAGCTGCTGCTCTCCAGACGCATTTGTTTCAGCCAGCTCGATTACATCACGCAAGGATTCGTCCTTTGCCCAGTAGCTTTCGTGGAGAATTTCTGCATACTCGGCCACTGCAGCCAGAAATTGCAGCTCGCCGGACAGCTTCGCCTGAATTTGCAGCGGCTGGCTTGTTTCCTCTACTCTTTGGGTCGCAGCATTGTGATAGCGTATTCGTACATCGCCGAGCTTGCCGGCTGATTCGTTTTTCACTTTCACTTCGTAGAGGGCCGTTACCGTATGGCCAGCTCCGACTTCGCCTGCATCTGTCTGGTCGCTGCGGAAGTCTTCGTCACGGACGTCCCGATTTTCATAGCCGATCAGCCGGTAACGATCCACGGTCTTCGGGTCGAATTCGACCTGAATTTTGACATCTCGGGCGATGGTTTGCAGGGTCCCTGTCAAAGCTTCCATAAAGACACGACGTGCTTCGGAAAACGAATCGATGTAGGCGTACTGGCCTTCTCCTTTGTCCGCGAGCTGTTCCATCAGCGTGTCATTGTAATTGCCCATGCCAAAGCCAAATGTGCTAAGGTGGATCTCCTTGCGTGCGTAATCCTCGATGGAGCGGAGGATGCCATGTGCGCTAGTCTCCCCGACATTGGCTACGCCGTCCGAGCAGAGGATGACCCGATGGATGGCACCGCGCTCGAATGCGCGCTCTGCCATTTCGAAGCCTAGCTGCAAGCCTTCTTCGGCATTGGTGGAGCCTTCGGGCTGAAGCTCGTCGATGGCTGACAGGATTGTCCGTCTGTTTTCAGCGGAGGTAGGATCGAGGATGACGCGTCCTGTTGAACCGTACACGACAATGCCCACCGTATCCGTGGGCTGGAGCTGCTCGACCAAGACTCGCAAGCTCTTTTTGACCAGCTCCAGGCGATTTTCCCGATCCATGGAACCAGAGACATCGATGACAAATACGAGATGAGCCGGTTTCCGATTCTCCGGGGCGATTTCTTTCCCTTTTATCCCGATTCGCACGAGCTGATAGCCCGACCCAAAGGGAGAGGGGCCGCCATCGACTTGAATGCCAAAGGTTTTACCAGCTGGCGCGGGATAGCTGGCAGGAAAATAGTTGATAAACTCCTCTGCCCGGACTGCCTCAGCAGGTGGAAGCGAGCCTTCCTGAATATAACTGCGGGTAATGGTGTAGGAGCCGGTATCGACATCTGCAGCAAAAGTGGAAAGATTGTCCTCATCGGTGGAGATAAACGGATTGGTGCCGTAATTTTTAAAGTACATGGCATCTGTGCCAGGTGGCGATGGCAACGGTCTTTTCAAAGCCATGGAATCTCGTGGCGCGGCAGCCTGACTTGCGGTGCTCTTCGGCTGGGACGAGAGCTCTCTTTCCGATTTCCCCGCTTGTGCAGACGAAGCAGGCTGCTGCGCGCTTTGCCCACTTGGGCTGCAGCCGACCAGAAGTGCAATCAAAGCAGTGGCAGTACCAGCCTTCTGTAATGTTTTCATCTCTATAGACCCCCTTTGTCTATCGGACGTGGGAAAAAAAGGAATGTTACAGGGGCGGCAACCGAATAATAAAGTTGTTGTAGATGGCAGCAAAGTTAAGCTCACCGGATTTATTACGAAAAAACACAGCAAAGCTGCCGCGATGATGACCGGCAGCTTTGCTACGCTAACAAGCAGGATAACGACAGTAAGGAAGCGAAATCGATTGAGCCACAATTTTCATTATTTTAGATCTTGGAAGGAGAAGAGAAATGGCAGAGATTCTTTTGTTCCACCACTCATTGGGACTAACAAAGGGTATTAATGATTTCGCCGACAAAATCAGAGGGGCAGGTCACACTGTTCATGTTCCTGACCTTTTCGACGGTCATTTGTTTACCACGATCGAGGATGGCATGGCCTATGTCAATGAGATCGGCTTCGAAGAGATAACAGAGCGAGGTATACGTGTGGCCAGTGAGTTTCCGCGTGAGATCATCTACGCGGGGTTTTCGCTCGGTGTGGTTGCAGCTCAGAAGCTCGCTCAGACTCGTGAAGGCGCTCGTGGTGCATTGTTGTTTTACTCTTGCGTTCCGACCTCGATGTTCGGATCTACCTGGCCGGCGGAACTGCCGGTGCAAATTCATGGCATGGACGCTGATCCCTACTTCGTTGATGAGGGTGACATTGAGGCGGCACGCGAGCTCGTGGCTACAGCCGATCATGCCGAACTCTTTTTGTACCCAGGAAATCAGCATTTCTTCGCAGATAGCAGTTTGCCGTCGTATGACGCCAACGCAACGACCCTGCTGTTGCAGCGTGTACTTAAATTCCTCCAGCATTTGGATAACTGAGCGTTTGCTTAGGAACAGTCACATTCATGCGAGTGCCAGTTACGCTAGCGGGTTCGAAAGTTCAATGAGGCAGTCTATATCTTTATTATTCATTTTAGATCCGTGGATTGCTTCATTCTAACGTTGAGTCTAAAACTAATTTTCAAATACCTAGTGATTTAGAAGACCGAGACTCCGTGTACGATAAGGGGTTCCGGTCTATTACTTTATGATCATTGAACCGTAGGAGGGGATTCTTGTGAAAGCATTCAGCTATTTTTGCTCGACTCGTATCGAAATGGGGAGTGGAAAAACAAAAGAATTGCCGGCACTTCTGCAATCACGAGGAATAGGCAAATCTGTATTTCTGGTAAGTGATCCCGGCGTCATACGCGCAGGATTGGTGGGGCCGATCCAGTCAGCGCTTGCAGAAGCGGGCTTTTCGGTGACGCTGTTTGATGCGCTGAGTCAAAACCCACGGGATATTGAATGCCTGGAAGGGGCGGCTCTGTTCCGTGAGGCTGCTGCCGAGGTAGTCGTCGCAGTCGGTGGAGGAAGCGCGATGGATACGGGCAAGACCATCGCTCTTTGCGGTCCAAACGGAGGGGCACCTGCGGATTATGCGGACGGCCGCTTGCCGTATACGAATATTGCGCCCATTGTATGTATACCGACTACTGCGGGGACAGGCTCGGAAGTGACGCGCTCGGCTGTTATTACAGAATCGACTACACATCGGAAAATGACGTTGAAGCATGCCGCTCTGCGTCCTACGCTGGCTGTCTTGGACCCGGTCCTGACTTACAGCGTACCGCCAGCGGTTACAGCGGCAACGGGGGTCGATGCTTTGGTGCACGCCATCGAAGGGTACACCTGCAAGGTGACCAATCCCATCTCGCAGGCTTTCGGAGCGAAGGCGATGCAAACGATTGTACGGGCGCTGCCAGCGGCGTACGCCAACGGTCAAGATGAAGAGGCACGCCATGCGATGCTGGAAGGAAGCCTGATGGCAGGTCTGTGCTTCGGGTCAGCGGATGTGGCAGCTGTCCATTGTCTGGCGGAGGCGTTAGGCGGCTTGTACGATACTCCGCATGGCGTTGCCAACTCGGTGTTTCTGCCATACGTCCTCAAGTTCAACGCAGCTGATAACAAGCCAATGCATGCAGCTTTGGCTCGCTACATGGGCTTTGCCAGCGATGCGGATACTGAAGACCAAGCGATTGACAAGCTGATCGGAGGAATAACGGAGCTGACACAGAGCCTGCAAATACCGAGACTCAAGGATTTGCCAGGTGTACGGGAAGAGGATTTCCCGCGAATCGTAGAGCTGTCGATGAAGAACGGTTCGACGCCGAGCAATGTCCGCACGATCACCGCCGAGGATTATCTGGCTATATTACAGGAAGCGTACCGCGCGTAAGAAACAAGGAAAAACCGCAAGCCTCGTCACACTTCCCGTGTGACCAAGCTCGCGGTCTTTTTCTTGTCCCTATCTGCCCCTCAGCGATTCTGAATGGTGACCATCTTTTCAAAGGTCTTCGTAAACGTTTCCAATTCATTCGGCTCCAGCGCCCCAATAATTTTTTCGAGCACTTTTCCGTAGTTTTCAATATCCTTCGTCAGGACACTTTTCCCGCGATCTGTGATGGAAACGAGCACATTGCGACGATCATTTTGTCCATACACGCGAGAGACAAAGCCACCGTCAACCAAGCGATTGATCATCGTGGAGATGGTGCTCGGGCGCACACCCAGCTTTTGTGCCAATTGTGTGATTTTGCAAGGCTGTTCTTCCGATATGAGTGTAAGCAAATAAAATTGCGGTCTCGTCAAATCGCCGCCGAACTGTTTTTGCATTTCTATCGTAATTTCTCGTTGCATCTTATTCATCGCTGCGCGAATCCGAAAGGCGTACTTCAGTAGATCGTTCATCACGAACATCACCCTTCTTTATTATAACAAATCGCTTATGAGTTGTAGGGCATAGAAAAAAGCATTTTGTCCCCAAAGGATAGAGGAGCAAAATGCTTTTGTTTGCGTGTATCTATGAAAATACTCAATGACCAGACGGTGCCGAAATGCCGACCCGTTCCATTAAGGACCTGCTTTCGGCGTTCAATCCTTCGATCGAAACGTGCTTGCCGAGCTGCTGGTATTTCGCGACGACCTTGGAGACAGCTGTCACAGCGGAATGATCCCAGATGTGAGATCGACTCAGGTTGATAATGATGTGCTCCGGATCTGCCTGATAGTCGAACTGCTCGATAAAGTGGGTCATGGTGCCGAAAAACAGTTGACCGGAGATGACATATACTTTGATTCCATCCTCGTTCAGCTCTTCTGTAGATTTCAGACGAGCCATTTTCCAGCCAAAGATAACAGCACTCAGAACCACTCCGGCGATTACGCCTTTTGCCAAGTCATGCGTAGCGACGACGATCGCGACTGTGACAAGCATGACGAGCGAATCGCTGACAGGGATCTTGCGCAGATTTTTCATCGATTGCCAGTCGAACGTGCCAATAGAGACCATCACCATGACACCGACCAGTGCGGCCATCGGAATCTGCTGTACGATTTCGCCTAAGACCATGATCAAAAACAGGAGGAAAACGCCAGCTACAAGGGTAGACAAGCGTCCGCGACCGCCGGATTTGACGTTGATGACGGATTGCCCAATCATGGCGCAGCCAGCCATTCCCCCGAAAAAGCCGTTGATGAGGTTGGCGATGCCTTGTCCTTTGACTTCGCGGTTTTTATCGCTGCGCGTATCCGTCATTTCATCGAGAATCGAAGCAGTCATCAGTGATTCGAGAATGCCCACGAGCGCCAGAGGAAACGAGTAGGGCAGGATGATCAGCAGCGTTTCGAGATTCAATGGGACGACAGGAATATGGAACATCGGCAAGCTGCGCGTAATCTGCCCCATATCTCCGACCGTACGCAGATCCAGTCCGCCAAAGATCGTTATAGCCGTCATCACGATAATGGCTACCAATGCGGGAGGAACAGCCTTGGTAAAGCGGGGGAGAATGTAGATGATCGCGAGCGTCCCTAGCACCATCGCGTACATCACCCAGGAGGCCTCCACAAAATGCGGCAATTGCGCCAGAAAGATCAGGATTGCCAATGCATTGACAAATCCGATCACAACGGAATGGGGAACAAAAGTCATGAACCTTCCGATCTTGAGCATGCCCAGAAGGAACTGGATGCCCCCTGTCAGCAAAGTGGCTGCAAGCAGGTACTCCAAACCGTGCTCTTTTACGAGGCTGACCATCAGCAAAGCCATGGCACCAGTCGCTGCCGAAATCATTCCGGGTCTTCCGCCAGCGAAGGCAATCGTCACAGCAATGCAGAAAGAAGCGTACAGTCCGACCATAGGGTCCACACCGGCAATAATCGAGAAGGCAATCGCTTCAGGAATCAGAGCCAGGGCCACGGTCATTCCAGCCAGTACGTCACCGCGTACATTGGAGAACCAATCCATTTTCAGTTGTTGAATGTTCAAATTGTTACCTCGCTTTGTCTTGGTTTTCTTGACTTTCCCCTTGCAGAAAAGTCGGGGCCGTTGAGTACAGTTCCCCATTATACAAAACGAGCTATCATTTATCCAGAATAAATTCATTTACATCACGAACATCCATTCGTAAAATTGAATCAAAGAAGGTGACGTCGATGAAAATGAAAAAAAGCATGGCTGAGATTTTGGAGCATTTCCGCCAGGATGAACGCTTCCTCGCGAATATCGCGCACTGGAGAACGATACCTGCGCGTGACGCCAAAACGGTTTCGTTTCCGAGTCAGTTGGACGCACGAATCCGCGAAGCTCTCGAAAAGCGAGGGATACCTTCCTTATATACCCACCAGGAAACATCCTTTCGCCATGTGCGCGAAGGAAAAAGCATCGTAGCGGTGACTCCGACGGCTTCAGGAAAAAGCATGTGCTACCACCTGCCGATTCTGCAGACGCTGTCAGAGGATTCGCAGGCACGAGCGCTTTACCTGTTTCCGACCAAAGCATTGGCACAGGATCAAAAGAGCGAGTTGCACGAGCTGATCACCGAGATGGGATTGTCCATCAAATCGGAGACGTACGATGGAGACACGCCGGCGAATATCCGCCAAATGGTGCGCAAGGCAGGCAATATCGTCATTACCAACCCGGATATGCTGCATTCCGCGATCCTGCCGCATCACACCAAGTGGGTATCCTTTTTTGAGCATCTCAAATACGTAGTGATTGATGAGCTGCATACATACCGCGGCGTTTTTGGTAGTCACGTCGCCAACGTTATTCGCAGGCTAAAGCGCATCTGTGCCTTTTACGGCAGCTACCCCCAATTTATCTGCACGTCAGCGACGATTGCCAATCCCAAAGAGCTGGCAGAGCAGCTGACGGAAGAGAAAATGGAGCTGGTGGACAACAACGGTGCGCCTGCAGGAATCAAGCATTTTCTGTTCTACAATCCGCCGGTGGTCAATCGGCAGCTGAATATCCGGCGCAGCGCCACTCTCGAAGCCAGGGACATTACCGAGCAATTTCTGGTCAACGGCATTCAGACGATCCTGTTTGCCCGCAGCCGCGTCCGCGTAGAGATTTTGCTGACGTATTTGCAAGAGCTGATCAAACGCAAACTGGGTCCGAAGACCATCCAGGGCTATCGCGGCGGGTATTTGCCCAGTCAGCGTCGGGAGATCGAGCGGGGCTTGCGCAACGGGGACATCATGGGTGTCGTCAGCACGAATGCACTGGAGCTGGGGGTAGACATCGGCCAGCTGCAGGCATGCGTCATTACGGGTTACCCAGGTTCGGTCGCCAGCACGTGGCAGCAGGCGGGACGGGCAGGCAGAAGGCAGGGGGAATCCGTTGTTGTGATGGTCGGCAGCTCTACGCCGCTCGATCAGTACGTTATCGCTCACCCGGAGTACTTTTTTGACCGCAGCCCTGAGACCGCTCGGATCAATCCAGACAATCTGATCATTCTCGTCGACCACCTGAAATGTGCGGCCTATGAGCTGCCGTTTCGTGAGGGCGAAACGTTCGGGAGTGCAGAGATTGTGGAAATTCTGGAGTTTTTGACCGAGGAGCAGGTGCTGCACCATTCCAAAGGCAAATGGTTCTGGATGAATGACTCGTTCCCGGCACACAACATCAGTTTGCGGTCGGCTTCCCAGGAAAACGTGGTGATCATTGATATCACCGAGCGCGGCAATGAACGGGTAATCGGGGAAATGGACCGTTTCAGCTCGATGACGCTGCTCCACGAGGAAGCGATCTACTTGCATCAAGGGACGCAGTACCAGGTAGAAAAGCTCGATTACGAGGAAAAGAAGGCGTATGTGCGGGAGGTATCCGTCGATTACTACACAGATGCCAATCTGGCCGTACAGCTGAAGGTCCTGGAGCAGGATCAATACCGCCGGGAGGGACAACGCGCCTTTGCCTACGGGGAAGTATCCGTCCACGCGATGGCGACGATCTTCAAGAAGATCAAGTTTGAAACGCATGAAAACATCGGTTCCGGACCGATCCATCTGCCGGAGGAGGAGCTGCACACGAATGCCGCGTGGATTGGCTTTTCCGACACGCTTTTGGAGGAGATCGGGACAGAGGACGTGGAGCGGGGGCTGGTCGGCTTGGCACATGTATTGCAGCACGTGGCACCGCTGTTCGTCATGTGCGACCCGATGGATTTGCATGTCATCCCGCAGCGCAAAGCCGTGCATTCCCAGGAGCCGACGATCTTTCTGTACGACCGATACCCCGGTGGAATTGGGCTTTCCGAGCAAGTGTACAAAGAAATGGAGACGATTCTGGCACAAGCGGAGCGTATGATCGTATCGTGTCCGTGCGAATCTGGTTGCCCCTCCTGCGTAGGAGCCACTGACGATGGCAGCAAGGAGCTGGCGATGACGCTGCTTCGTGTAGCCCAGGGAGGTAGCGCGTATGTCTCTTAAATCCAAGCTGCAGCGGATGAAGGGGCATCTCTCTCTGGAGAATGACAAGAGCAGGGAAGCGGAACAAGTCCAAGCGGCTTTGCAAGGAGGGGCAGCAGAGACGGCGCAAACAGATGCAATCGTGGAACAGGAAGTACAGACACCAGATCAGACCGCACAGCCTGATATTCCGTATGCGGACCGATGGCAGAGCATGCAGGCGAGGCCGTTTGTCTGGGAGGACGAGCACGTCATGATCCGCGAAGTCCGCTACCCGCTCCGCCAGCAGCATGGAGCTTACTCCTTTGCCCAGCTCCACGACACGATCGCCGCGTGGGAGGCGTCCGGCAGACTGCATCCATTGTCTGCGGCAGGAAAGCGGGCCGATGACCTGCTGTTTTTTGACACCGAGACGACGGGGTTGTCAGGCGGAGCGGGAAACACTGTCTTTTTGCTCGGCTATAGTCGCGTAGAAGGGGAAGAAGTGGTAGTTCGTCAGCATTTTCTGCCGGCTCCTACCGCGGAAGTGACGCTGTACCATTCGTTTTTGGAGCAGGCGAAGCAGTCGTCCCACCTGGTTACCTTCAATGGCAAATCGTTTGACTGGCCGCAGGTGCGTACCCGGCATACGTTGATTCGCGATCAGGTGCAGGCGTTGCCGACTTTTGGCCACCTGGATTTGCTGCACGGCGCGAGGAGATTGTGGAAGGACGAGCTGGAGTCGTGCCGTCTTGCGATCATCGAGCAGGAAAAGCTGGATGTGTATCGGGAGGACGATTTGCCAGGCTATCTGGCTCCTGTTCGTTATTTTGACTTCCTCCACTCCAAGGACCCGGACGTGATCCAAGGCGTGCTGCGGCACAACGAAATTGACGTGTTGTCACTGATCACCCTCTACATCCACGTTTCTCGATTGCTTCTCATGCACGAGAGGGAAGAGGTGTCCCAGGAGGAACGCTACGAAATCGCCCGCTGGTTCGAAGCGCTGGGAGATGGAGAAACGGCGCTGCAAGCGTATTTGACTGTGGCCCACAGCGACCATCCGTGGAGTGTCCGTGCCAAGCTAGCAGTCGGTCATCTGTACAAAAAACAAAAGGATTGGAAGAGCGCTCTGCACATCTGGGAATCGTGCATGTCGTCACCCGGGTATGTACCGGAAGAAGTCTATATCGAGGCGGCGAAGCT
Source organism: Brevibacillus centrosporus (assembly GCF_003710815.1). Classification (GTDB taxonomy): domain Bacteria; phylum Bacillota; class Bacilli; order Brevibacillales; family Brevibacillaceae; genus Brevibacillus; species Brevibacillus centrosporus. Next base: position 73,046 of record NZ_RHHP01000025.1, on the reverse strand, counting down.
GTACGAGCATCAGTTGAAGGATTGGGAGAAGGCTCTGCATTACACAAGACTCGCCTATGAGCAATGGAAGAAGCGGGGGAGCCTGCTGCGCAATCGGTCGAAAGCGGAGGAACTTGCCTTTCAAAAACGGATTGAGCGTCTGGAAGCAAAGGAAGATATGCGTGGAATGCTGTGAAAAAGGAGCTGAAATGGATCAGCTCCTTTTTGCTTTGGTCGACAGCTTTTCTACCTTTCCGTATTCATCGGTAAACAGCAGGTCGTAGCCCCTGTGATCGGAGGGGAAGAACACCCGGAATGTTTCGTTTACAACATCGGTCACCCACTCCGCGTATTCCGCCGTGTGCGCCACGAGACGCAATCGGAACTTGTAAGGAACTCCGTACATTTTGGGATGAGTGACAAAGATTCCAAGAGGCTCTTCTGTGATTTCCACCCGCATTCTCTCGTTGGAGGGGTCGATGTAGGTCCCGACGCTTTGAGCGATTGCATCGGCCGTCTCTTGCATGAAGCAGCTCTGCCGGGAAAGGGTTTCGACAGGCTCACCTAACGCGATTTTGGCCAAGTCTCTTGTGAGTTTCGTGACAGGAGTCAGGTTTACATTGCTTAGTGCTATGACGACGAGGCGATCATCCACACAGCGGTACAGGTCGCTTTGAAATCCATTGATATCGCCGAAATGGCTGATGACCTTCTTTCCCCCATGATGATGGACAGCCCAACCGTATCCATAGTGACTCGCATGGGGTTCAAACAGTTTGACCATCCACTCTGCGGAAATAAGCTGCTCTGTGTACAGGGCTTGGTCCCATTTCCACAAATCTTCGACGGTCGAATACATGCCGTAAGCGCCTCGTGGGATGGTCATATCGATATATTCTGTATGGATGAAATCTTCCCAGACGGTGTATCCGGTTGCCAGTCCTTTGACCACGGCGCGGTTTTCCTCACAGCCCGTGTCCAGCATCCCTAAAGGAAGCCAGATATGCTCACGCAGAAAGCGCGCGTAGGAGGTGGAGGACACTTTTTCGATGATGGCAGTCAACAGAATGTAGCCTGAATTGGAGTACTCATAACGAGTGCCCGGTGCGAAGTCCAGTGGCAAACGGGCAATGGACCGTACGATTTGCTGAAGCGTGGTCGGCAATCTCATGGTAGTGGCCCAATAGTCCGGCAGGCTTGTGAAGTTCGGAATTCCCGAGGTGTGAGTGAGCAGGTGATGGATGGTCACTCTATCCTCGTAAGTCACGTCCTCCATGTAGAGCTGAATCGGATCCTCTAAACGAAGCAGACCTTTTTCGCACAACAGCAGAATCGCCATCGCGGTAAAGCCCTTGGTAATCGAACCGATTCGGAATCTGGTTTTGGTCGTGTTTTTTACGCCGTGCTCGAAGTTTGCATAACCCATGGCTTTTTGGAGGAGGATTTGATTGTCCTTTGCAAGGAGCAGGGTACCGCTAAAGTATCCTCTCTCTTCATAACCCTCCACGTAATTTTCCAATGCAGCGGTTGTGTTCATCGATCTTTTGCCTCTTTCTATAATCCGAGGTATTTCGCCCGATACTCCTCTGCCAGCATCGACATGAGAATCGAGTCGTGATAGGCGTGATTGTAATAGAGAGCTTGGCGCTGCACGCCTTCCCGCTGAAAGCCGAGTTTTTCATACGTATGGATGGCACGTTCGTTATAGGCGAAGACATTGAGCTCGATCCGATGGAGATTGAGAATACCAAACCCGTAATCCAGCATGAGACGGATGGCTTCGCTGCCAAAGCCCTTCCCTTGGTTTTCCTGCTGGTCGATGGCGATGCGGAGAAAAGCGTTTCGGTTGAATGTGTCGATAGCGCCGATCTGAATATCTCCGATAACCCGGTCGTTGTCCCGCTGCGCGATGAGCAGCAGCACACTGGAGGAATCCTGTGCCTTGCTCTGGATATACTGCTGGATTTGTTCACGTGAATAATGCTTTTGGGTGCCTGTGAGAAGACGGCCCTCGTGATTGTACAAGGAACGAAAATACCAATCCGTATCCTCCAAACCAATGGGACGTAAATAGACGCGCTCCCCCTCCAAAAAGCGAACAGGCAGCAGTGCTGCTTCTTCATGAAATGTCATCGTAGACTCTCCCTTTCCGTGTGCTGTTATTTTCTAGTATAACGAGGAACTGCTGTCAGGAATAGGTAGAGTTTGAATGGAATGAAACAAGCCAGAAATCTTTTTGAAAGGCAAGGAATTAGACCTAGGCAGCTTCCTCATTTTGTGATCCGGGATGTTACTCGTCTATTCGGGTGAATGCTCTCCTGCATATACACATAGAGTCATCCAAATTTAACAAGAAAGAGGGCGACAGCATGTATTATCCAAGTTCCAATTGGTCGTCATCCCAATCCTCGTCTTACAACCAATCCGCGTATTACCCTTCCTCGTATTCCCCATCGCAAAGGCATGGGACTCCACCACCAGAATCAAGTTATGGGTACGGAAGAAATCGCAGGTGGCGGTGTCCAGATCATTGCAGGAATTGTCCACCGGAGTGCTGTCGGCGTCGCAGATAGGAATCTGTGATTCCCGATTCCCGTTCATCGAAGGAAAACTCGTAATAGACTGACCCCAAAAAAAGACAGCAGCAGCCATGGACAAAAAAATGTCCTGGACTGCTGCTGTTTTATTGAGCACAAAACCTCTGATCAGGACGAAGTAACGAAGACGCACGAGCGCATTTTGAACCGCAGATGAAGCAAAAAAAATGCTCGAAACAAAATGGGCGAATTTCTCGTATAAACGATATACGAAAAAGAGATAAGGGGAGAGCAAGTGCAAATGCAAATGAAAACCATATCCTTACTGCTGACAGTGGTCTGTCTCCTCGCTGCCTGCGGGCAAAAGGAGCAGGCAGGCGGCGAGAGCACGCCAGCGTTTCCCGAATTAACCGATCCCTATCGAGCGGAAAAGGCCATCGAAAATGGGGATGTCGTGAATTTGCATAGCCGAATAGCCAACTGGGAGCGATGGGAGCAGTTCATGAAAAATGTCGCTCAACAAACGCCTGATCAGGTGCGGATCACGAGCTACACGATTGAAGGCGATCCGACTTTCGAAGAGCTGGTGTACGACGGACAGAAAGTGGTTTTTACTTATGATGATTCGATGGACAAATATGGCGGAAAGGACAAAGGGCGCCAAACGACTACCTGTGAAGGAATCGCCATCGCGAGCAAAAGCAAGGGAAAGAACGAATACATACTAAAAGGCTGCGACAAAGAATTCGGTCAATATTTTGAGCTGTCGAACTAAAGGTTTTCGCCAGATAGGCTACCCGCCACAGACAAAACAGAGTAGAGGCGTTTGACACCTTCCACGATTTTTTCCTCCGATAAGTTGCCATATCCCAAGATGATCTTGTCTACGTGTCTGCCAGGGCATATCGCGTGCTCCTCCACCGGATAGACGCGGACACCGGCAACTTGCAGTTTTTCCAATAACGCAGGAGTAAAAGGAATATCGGCAAAGGCCGCAACGATGTGCAAGCCGGCAGATGCGCCTAGAATCCGTATATCCGTTGTTCCAAGGAAGGTTTGTTCCAGTGCCCCGCACAGTGCCTGCCTGCGCTTTCGATACAACTTTTTCACCCGGCTGATGTACTTTTCCAGATGGCCTTCCTCGATAAACATGGCTAGAGCCAGCTGATCGAGCGCAGGTGTATGCAGGTCGGAGTACCATTTGGCGTCCCGGTAGCGTTCGACCAGGTCCGGTGGCAGTACGAGGTAGCCAAGCCTGAGCCCGGGAGAAAGGATTTTGCTGAAGGATCCGATGTAGATGACACGCTCCTCGGCGAGTCCTTGGAGCGAACTGATCGGGGCAGAGTCGTAGCGAAATTCGCTGTCGTAGTCATCCTCTACGATGTAGCAATCAGTCAGGCGAGCGTAGCGGATCAGCTGCAGCCTGCGTTGGATGGGCAATGTCCCGCCGAGTGGAAACTGGTTGGAAGGTGTGAGGAAAACAAAGCTTGGTGCTGACTCTTCGCGGGATGGCAGCTGCTCTGTCATGAGTCCGTACTCATCTGTGGAAACAGGACGAAGCACCGCCCCTGTCGCTTTGAAAATGGTTTGAATGTCTTGGGTGATCGGGTCCTCGATTACGGCGCTCTTGCCTTGGCCGAGCAGGACTTTGGCAATAAGCGTGAGGGCTTGGGTGGCACCAGACGTGACGATGATTTGCTCAGGCTTGCACTGGACGCCACGCGTTCGATACAAGTAACGGCTGACGACCTGTCGCAGCTCGAGGCGGCCTTCAGGACGTCCGTAGCCAAAGGCGGATAGGGGAGCCTCCTGGCATGCGCGTTGGACCATTTTTCCCCAAATCTGCCGGGGGAAATGTGTCAAATCAGGGACGCCTGAGCGAAAGTCGATGATCGACAAGGACTCTGCCTTGTTTTCTCCCGAGGAAATAGGCGGGGTTTCTTTGCGTGCGTGCTGCTCCAAATAGATTCCGGCAGAAACGAAGTACCCGGAACCTCCTGCTCTCCATATAGCCTTCCGCGAAGAGCTGCTCATACGCTTCGATGACAACATTGCGGGAAATGCCCAGATCCTCTGCCATTTTACGCGTTGACGGCAGCTTGTCTTGCGCCTTCCTGTCCCCGCGAAGAATCTGTCCGCGCAATTCTGTATACAGCTGTCGGGTCAAAGGTATCGGCTTGTCCCGATCAATCGTTATCCACGTCAAGACGAGAGAGACCTCCTTGCAAACTGGACCTATGAAAATCACAGCAAACTGGATCTAATCGTCTTCAGCTTACCATGGTAGGTTGATAGAGAGAAGTTCAATTCGCTTGAGGGGAAGAGAGCTGGATGACGAGAGACGAGCAAATAACGGCAGAGGTGCTGCGAACGATAGCCCGCGACGAAGAAATCAAGGAAACGGTACTGAGCTCCCGTTTGCTTTACCCGCTGCTGCTTGCGGCAGCAAGCGATTCTCTCCACCTATGAACAGTTGGCACAGCGCCACGCGAATATTGGGATTACGGTACAGGCACATCTGCATCGCTCCGTGGAGGATCTCAAGCGCGTGCTGGTACTTCCGGGGAAAATCCGTCTGGTGAAGGGCGCTTTCAAGGAGCCTCAGAACCTGGCATTCGGGCGATCGGCTGAGCTGAACGAGCGTTATTTGCAGCTTGCCAAGCTGTGTGTGGAGGCTGGTCATGACTGTGCAATCGCTACTCACGATCAGGAGATTATCGATGAGCTTCAGAAGAGAGAGTATCTGAAGCTGCCTCAGGTGGAGCTGGAGCTGCTGTATGGCGTGCGGCCAGAGCTGGCACAGAGCATGCGAAAAGCGGGCGTACCGGTGCGGCTGTACCTTCCTTATGGAAAGGAGTGGTATCTCTATTTATGCCACCGGCTCGCGGAGTATCCGCCGAACGTACACAAAGCGATCGCAGACATGCTTGATCCAGTAAGAACCACCCGTCTAGGGTACGAAGGATAGGTGGACATGAGACCAAAAAGCCTCCGCACGGCAGACAGGCCAATGCGGAGGCTTTTTTTAGGCAAGTGTAGCTTTTTCACGCAACAATCCGTCTATACAGGTGCATGCCTGTTTATATGGTTTTGCGAGTTAAGGAAGAGTTGCCATCACTGGGCTGGGATAGCGGCGTTCCGGTCCGCCTCAAAAAGAGGAGCAAAAGCGAGCAGGGAATCTGGATGCCACATCGAACTTCACTCAGGGCAGTCTTGCTCGTCCGAAAGCAGAAGCTTCGCAGATTGGAACGGGTACCAGACAGCAGGAGGCAGCAAAAGAGAAGCCGGAAAAAGCGAAAAAACAGATAAGCCCACTCATCATAAGAAAAGCAGCCCATGCACATATGCATTCAGGCTGTTTTTTTACTTCAACAGGCTTTCTTTTGATCTAGGACAATCCATTATTCCGGCTGGTTGCGTGTCTGGCTACCGATGAGGAAAGGAGAGGAGATGCCCTCGTACACCAGATGCATACTCATTCCCAGAGCAGCATGGCTGAGATTGTGGCAATGATCCATCCACAGACCAGGATTATCAGCGCGAAAAGCGACGATGTAGGTCTCTCCTGGAGCCACATTCAACGTATCGGTCCACCAGGGGCTGCCAGTAGTTGGTTTGCCATTTTGACTGAGCACGAGCATGTGATGGCCGTGCAGATGCATCGGGTGGTCCATGAAGCTGCGGTTTACGAAAGTCATTTTGACGAGATCGCCTTCTTTCACATGAAGCATGGGCGTATTCGGAAAGACACGGCCATTTATCGTCCAAAGCCCATCCAGACGCCCGTTATAAAAACCGAACTGAACGTCGAAAACGAGCTGAAAGTCCCGATCGTATGCGGTTTGAAGCGTGAAAGGCAGCGACAGAGGACTCCCATAGCTGGCAGGGTCAAAATAAGGCAGGTCGGGGAGAGGAGCAGGTGCATCTCCCGAGCCGTGTGGGCTGAGTAAGAGGCCGTTGTCATTATCTGTTTTCGATGGAGAAAGAAAAACAGGATGATCCGGCATCGTGAAAATGACGTCATATCTCCCGCCTGCTGCGAGAAGCAGCTGCTGATTTGCGATCAGATTCGGCTCATGCACGTCATTTCCGTCAATGGCTGCAACCTGAAACGATGCTCCCTGCAGTCGGAAGGTAGCTGGAAAGCTGTCCGCATTAATGAGCCGCAGGCGGACAGAGGTTCCCGGAGCAGCTGTCTTTGTCGTGCTTCCCGTTATGCCGCTCAGTGTAATTCTTTCTCCAGATCCAAGCTTGTGATGGACGAGTGCAAGATCAAGCTGGGGTGAGGGGGCTGGATTTGGCGTTGTGGCAGGCTCGATGATCAGTGCGCCCAGCAATCCCTTTTTTACTTGAACGGCGGATTGCTGGTGGGAATGGTACCAGTACGTTCCGGTTTGCTCTGCGACAAAGCGGTACACATGCGTTTCGCCGGGAAGCACGGCGTCCTGAGTGGCACCTGCGACTCCATCTTCTGCATTCGGCACATTCAAACCGTGCCAGTGGAGGGTGACACCTGCATCGATGTCCTTGTTCTTCAGCACGACTTCGACCAATTCTCCTTGCTTCATGCGCAGCTCGGGTCCGGGATATTGGCCATTGTAGGTCCATGCCTCGATGGTTTTTCCAGAGGGAAGCTTGCGCATCGTTTTTTGGGCGGTCAACGTAAACTGGCGATCAGGTACCCCCGTTCGAGGACCCGTCAGCTCCGTCACAGAGACAGATGGGCCAGAAAAGGCAGGAGAGTGCTGACCATGAACGGGGGCCATGCTCATCTGATCAGGCAGCCTGCTCGCATGCATCGCCTGACTGAACCAGGTAAGCGAGCCGCCGGAAAGCAGCAGGAGAACGAATACGCCGCGGAGGAATCGAATGACGAAACCCGATCGAGTAAGCGTTCCAGAGTGTCCTAAGCGCTGCTGCTGCCACGATTGCCAAATCCAAAAAGCGGAGGAGCCAGCGATCAGGCACCCCCAGAAAATAAAAAGCAGGTCCCATTGCAGTGTGACTGCGGGAATGAAAAATTGCAGAATAGCGGCGAGGATGGCGCCAAGGGCAAACGTGTAAACAGGTACGATCATCTCGGGTGCTGTTGCTTTATGCCGCCTGATCTTCTCCATTTCCCCGCTGGTCCTAGTATTGTCCGATGTGATGGCAAAGGGAGTGACAATCGGTCCGTGCGTCGCCAGCCGCCAGAGACGTGGTACCGTGACAAAGGCTGTCACGACCGCTGGCAAGAAAATGAGGGGGAGAAAACCGAGCAGCTTGTCTTTTATGTACATCCATCCAAATGATTCATAAAGCATCCAGGTCGTTCCCCATTGAGCGAGTGCTACAAGCAGCGCTGTACCGATCCAAAGCAGGTTCCAGCGGGCACTCTTCGCCATGGCATACCCCGCAGGTCGAAAGACGAGGCTGCCGATCCGAAGCGCCGGGAGCAGCGTCAAGAGCAAAAGAATCAAATGAAGGCCTTGATCGAACCCGGCAAGTGCTTGAAAATCCGGCATGCGTATTTCCTCCTGATTATAAGTTCACGTTCTATCATAAAGAGGAAGCGGGAAGACCCAAACGTACTGAGGCATGATTTTGCCTCCGTCTCAGGTCTGACTCGTTCTGTGGTCTGACTCGTTCTGTGGTCTGACTCGCGTAATGGAGCCATATGATATGTGTCGGAGCTTCATTTGACAACACTCCACTTTGCAGGAGGTAGCTGGTCTTGGAAACCTTTAAACGATTGAAGTTGTACTTTTGGCCCTATAAGCGCTATTTCTGTATTTCGATTCTGTCGTTGTTTATCGTGACGGCCGTCACCGTGATCTACCCGCTTATTTTGAAGTACACGATCGACGAGGTCTTTACCCGTAGGCAGTACGCACTCGTACCTTATCTGGCGATCGGCTTCGTTTTGCTGATGGGGATCAAAGGGGTCGCGGTGTACTACCATCAATATTTCGGTGACTTGTTCGGTGTATCGACCGTGTATGAGCTGCGCAACGAATTGTATCGGAAGCTGCAATACCTCCCTTTTCGCTACTACGACAATGCAAAAACAGGAGATCTGATGTCTCGGCTGGCGGGGGATGTAGAGGTCTTCCGGTTCTTTTTGTCGTTTGGCTCAGCCCAGTTCCTGAACTTCTTACTGCTCACGGGCTTTGGCTTTGCCATCATGCTGTATCTGCATCCGTCCTTGGCGGTGGTTACGCTGTGCGCCATGCCGTTTGTCGGGTTTACTGCCTATCGCTTTGACAAACGGGTTCATGTCGCCTTCAAGCATATCCGGGAAGCTTTTGCCTCCCTGACGACCAAGGTCCAGGAAAATATCAGCGGGATGAATACGGTAAAGGCACTATCACGCGAAAACTTCGAGATCAATAGGTTTGCGGACAAAAATCTGAATTATAAGGAAAATCACATCTCGACGGCCCGGATCTGGGGGACCTTTTTTCCATTGATGGAGCTGTTCGGCAATCTATGTGTGGTGGCTTTGCTGGTGTTTGGCGGGTGGCTGGTCATTCACGATCAAATGAAGCTAGGTGAACTGGTCGCTTTCTTCAGTCTGGTCTGGTTCATTATCGGCCCGTTGATGCAGCTTGGCTTTATTCTCAACTCGTATTCACAGTCGAAAGCGGCAGGGGAGCGCTTGCTGCAGGTTCTATACGAGGAAGATGATCGTCGCCATGTGCCAGCAGCCGCAAGCCATGAAGAGGAGCTTCCGATAAAGGGGCATGTGCAGTTCATCGATGTCGGCCTCGCCTACAACGAAGCCAATGAGCATGCCCTGCAGTCGATCAGCTTTCAAGCGCCGCCGGGAAAAATCATCGGGTTGATCGGCGCGACCGGATCGGGAAAAACGAGTGTGACTCAGCTGATTTCCCGTTTTTACGAACCGACAGCGGGAACCATCCTCATCGATGGAAAAAGCAGCGAGAGCTATTCACCCCAGCATTTGAGGCGGAATATGGGAGTCGTCTTTCAGGAATCGTTCCTTTTTTCCTGTTCCATTTACGACAACATCGCCTACGGACGGCCAGATGCGAGCAGAGAGGAGGTCATCCAGGCAGCTGCTTACGCGCAGGCACACGATTTTATCAGGGAGCTTCCAGATGGCTATGACACGCTTCTAGGTGAGCGGGGGCTGGGCTTGTCCGGTGGGCAAAAACAGCGAATCGCCATTGCCCGGGCTTTTTTGGTCAAGCCGAGCATCCTGATTCTCGACGATGCGACTTCTGCCGTGGACATGGAGACGGAATACCGGATCCAGCAGTCACTGCGAGAGGTAATGGTAGGCAGAACGACCTTTATCATCGCTCATCGGATCTCGTCATTGAAGCACGCAGATGAGATTCTCGTGATGGAGCTTGGACGGGTGATCGAGCGGGGGACTCATGAACAACTGATAGCTTTGCCTGCAGGAGCTTATCGACGCATTTACGACGTACAGTTCCAGGATCGGGATCAAGAGGCGCAGCAGGCGGAGGGGAGCCGGATATGAAAAGCAGGCAAAAACACGATCGCTTTCAATACTCCGTCGAGAACGTGATCGACAAGCCGTACAACTGGACACAAATGACCAGGTTGATGGGCTACATGAAGCCGTATCTGGGCAAATGGCTTCCTTTTGCCATCCTTTCTCTGGCGGTAGTGACACTGGTTCGGCTAGGGGTACCGTTTCTGATCAGTATCGCGATCGATGAGGCGATCCAGAAAAAGAATCTGATGGATCTGTTCCAGGTAGCGGGCATGATCATGGGACTGTATGTATTGGGATGGATGGAGAGTGCCCTGCGGATTCGCTGGACGAATCAATTGGGGCATTCCGTCATCTACGACTTGCGCCAAGAGCTGTTTACCCATATCCAAAGACTGTCCCATCGCTTTTTTGACAAGCGCTCGGCAGGCTCCATTCTGGTCCGCATCACCAACGACATCAATTCGCTTCAGGATTTGTTTACGAATGGCGTCGTCAATATCTTCATCGATATCGTGATGCTGATCGGCATTCTCGTCATGCTGTTCGTGCTGAGCCCAACGCTGACCTTTGGGATCATGATTGTTTTGCCGCTCATGTTCCTCATCTCCATTCAGCTGCGCAAGAAGATTCGCTTGGCATGGCAGACCGTGCGTCTCAAGCAATCCAAGATTAACTCCCATTTGAATGAGAGCATTCAGGGCATCCGCGTCACGCAGTCCTTTACCCAGGAGCAGGAGAATCTGGCTTTTTTCGAGCGGATGAACATGGACAACTTTGAAGCCTGGCGGACAGCCACACAGCGAAGTGCAACCTTTCGTCCCATCGTGGATATGGCAGGTGCCATCGGTACAGCGATCTTGATTTGGCTTGGAGCCACGCTCATTCAGGCGGATACGATCTCGATTGGCGTGTTCGTTGCCTTCGCTTATTATTTGGGCAACTTCTGGGAGCCGATTTCCCGCTTGGGGCAGGTGTACAACCAACTTTTGATGGCGATGGCGTCGTCAGAGCGAATCTTTGAATTTCTCGATGAGAAGCCTTCTGTGCCCGAACAGCAGGAGGCAGTGGAGCTGACCGATATTCAGGGAAGCATTGCTTTGGAGGATGTCCAGTTTTCCTATGACGGGCAGCGAGATGTTCTGCACCACATTGATTTAAAGATCAAGGCAGGCGAAACGATCGCACTCGTGGGGCATACGGGATCAGGCAAGACGTCCATCGTCAATTTGATTTGTCGATTTTACGATCCTACAGGCGGCAGAGTGAAAATAGACGGAGTTGACCTTACGCAAGTCCGATTGGAGACTCTTCGTTCGCAAGTCAGCATCGTTTTGCAGGATACCTTCATTTTTTCAGGTTCGATCATGGACAATATCCGCTTTGGAAGACCGGACGCGATGGACGAGGAAGTCATTCAGGCAGCTTGTGCGATCGGCGCCGACTTTTTTATCAGTCGACTGCCCAATGGCTATCACACAGAGGTTGAAGAGAGAGGGAATGTGCTCTCGCAGGGAGAGCGGCAGCTGCTATCCTTTGCCCGTGCCCTGCTCGCCAATCCGAAGATACTGATTCTGGACGAAGCAACCGCAAGTATTGATACAGAGACGGAAGTAAAGGTGCAGCAGGCACTGAAGCGGTTGCTCAAGGGCAGGACAGCGATCGTCATCGCTCACCGGCTTTCCACCATCCGGGAGGTGGATACGATCGTCGTGCTCGACCACGGAACGATCATCGAGCAGGGCAATCACACCAGCTTGATGGACCGACGAGGTGTATACTACGATCTCGTACTCTCGCAATTTCGGGTGTTGGGTACTTAAGAGGGAAGGAATAGCAAAAGGGGCATTGCCAGTTGGATGGCAGCGCCCCTTTTTTCTTTACCTCCTGGAGTGACGATTGTTGCGATGCCGCTTTCTCCAGTTTCTCTGGGAGGCGGGATTATCGTTTGCTTCGTCACCCTCCTCTTCCTGATTCTCTACTTCTTCTTCGCCCTGTTGTTCATCCACGATGTCACCGATGTCACGAATGGCGGAGAGAGGAAGTCTGCGTACTTCATTCCCGTTGACCAAAACAGCTTCTTTTTCGCCTACTTCTGCCAATATGCCGTCGACCTGATCTTCGTTACCACGATTGAATCGGACGGGGGACCACAGCAAGCTCGCGAGTATGGACGAGAAGTTTTTGCCATCGAAATAATGGACTTCCTCGTTGGTGCCATCCGTGCTTGGAGAGTTGTCCGCAGATTCTTCCTCATCGTATGGAGTAAAACCTTGGATTCCGTTCTTCGTGTAGTAAACGATCCCATCGCGACCGTTATACAGAACCAGGTGGTCTTTTTGGTCTGCAAGCAAGATTCCGGTTCTGGAATCGGCTTCTCCGCGACTTACGGCTACGAAACGACCTACGAGCGATTCCTCTTTTTTCTTTTTTGCCACTTGAATCCCTTCCTCACTGTCTTTCGCTTGAAGTAGTCAAATGAAAGGAACCGACTTTTTCATTTGCTATCGCTACTATATGCGTGAGAGTGAGACAAGGTATAAGCAGATGACGCAGGGATTTGTCCCATTTTGTGAAACAGTCCTGCTCTGCCTTTTTTTGCTGTCGGGCAAAAAATCGGGTAGGAGTACAAGCAATCCGTTTCTGGTCCTCATATACAAGATATTACAAAGGACGGAGGAGGTGGACCCATGACGCCAGGAGAAAAAGATTCCCAGAAGGAATTCGATTTGCAGCATTTGCAACGGATCTATCAACGCCTGGATAAATTCGAGGAACGAATTGACAAGCTTGAAGGAAAAGTAACAGTTGCCACGAAATGGCTGGAACGTATAGAGCACCGCTTGGAACGGATGGAGGAAGTGCGCGCAGAGCTCGTGCAGGCATTAACGAAATTGCAAACGGAAATAGCAATGAAATCAGGGATAACAGATAAAGAGAAAGATATCATCATGCAGCTGTTGAACAACGAGAAGACGGACAAAGACAATCTAGCACAGATCATCGAAGGAGATAAAGGAAGAAAGCAAGAGCGTTTTCTGCAAATATGGGCAGTCTTGGGCCCCGTGATCGCCTCCGTTCTTACCTCTTTTTTTACGCGTTGGTTCATGTGAGGGCGGAGGTTTCGCGTTTAAAATAGATGAAATGTGGAAAACCTGTGTAAACACGTTCCATTTTTCTACCGCAACTCCTGTCTATACTGGAGGATAAGTAAAAGAAAGAGAGGATTTCTACGTGAAGAAGTTTGATGTTTCCATTCTTTCGGCATCTATCCTGTTGGCAGGACTTGTCGTATTGGGTGTTTATCAGGCAGGTCAAAAGGATCTCGACCCAGCTGTCGTCAAAGCGGGGGATACGGAGATCACGCAATATCAATTGTATGATGAAATGAAAAATCTGTACGGAAAACAGATGGCAAATGAGCTTGTTGCCCAATCTCTGATCAAGCAGGAAGCGAAACAGCAAAATATATCCGTTTCAAAGGAAGATATAGATAAAGAAGTAAATGCGATGAAACAGCAGATCGGATCCGACCAAGCCTTCCAGGAGTACCTGAGCGGGATGGGGATGGATGAGAAGACCTTGCGCAGTAAAATGGAAGTGCTGCTAACTCGCGACAAATTGTTGGACAAGGCGTTTCCTGTAACGGATGAGCAAATCCAGCAGTACTATGAAGCGAACAAAGCGCATATGGGCTCGCCTGCTCCTGCATTGGATAAAGTCCACGATCAGATCAAATCGATGCTGTCTGAGAACAATCGCAGTGAAAACTACAGCAAATGGATGGAAACGATCGAAAAAACCCACAAAGTAGAATGGTATGATCCTAGCTTTGTCGAAAATGCAGCAGATGCAAGTGTTCCTGCCACGCCATAAAGCAAGATCGCCTATACGATACGAAAAGACCTGTGTCGCCTAAAAAATGCGGCATGGGTCTTTTTGTGCTTCCCCTGCGACTATCCGTTTATAAGCAGACGCAATAGGAAAAACTGGTTGTAATGATTTGGCAGCGAGCGGAGCTTTCATGCAGCTCTTTTTTATATCGATGGAATGGTAGACACCGCCTCTATCCAAAACTTTCTTTTGGAAACATTGATGATCGATCTGCCTAAAACGATGCTCTCCTGGGAGCTCGACAGGTCGGATGGTGTTTTGCACTTTCTGAAAGAGTCCGTTATGACCGTGGGGGACATCCAGGAGGTATGCGATGTCAACTCTCTGTTTACGTGTCTTTTATCCGGCTACTGCGTTTTTTTGCTAGATGGTTATGACGAAGGCTTTGCAGTTGGGATGATAGGCTGGGAAGAACGAAGTGTGACAGAGCCCTCCGGAGAGACGGTGATTCGCGGTCCACGAGAAGGCTTTACCGAGAATTTGCGGACAAATACGTCGTTAATCCGACGCAGAATCAAGGACCCGCGCCTGTGGATTGAAATTCGCCGCATTGGGAATGTGACGCATACGGATGTGGCAATCGCCTATATCAAAGGAATCGCCAATGACAAGGTCGTTGAAGAAGTACGAAGGCGGCTTGACCGAATCTGTATCGATAGTATCCTAGAGACCGGTTATATTGAAGAGTTGATCCAGGACGAAACCTTTACACCCTTTCCGACTATGAACAATACGGAGCGTCCCGACGTGGCGACTGCGGAGCTGGTTGAAGGCAGAGTGATAATCCTGGTGGACGGCACGCCTTTTGTGCTGGTAGCACCAGCTCTGTTCGTCGGTTTTTTTCAGGCTGCAGAGGATTACTACCAGCGGGCAGACATTAGCACGCTGCTTCGTGGGCTGCGGTATGTCAGCTTTTTTATCGCGCTATTGGGCCCGTCGTTATACATCGCGATTACGACCTTTCATCAGGAGATGCTGCCCACGCAGCTATTAATCAGCTTGGCGGCACAGCGCGAAGGTGTTCCCTTTCCTGCGTTTTTCGAAGCGCTGCTGATGGAAGTGACCTTCGAAATTTTGCGGGAGGCAGGCGTGCGGATGCCAAAAGCTATTGGGCAAGCCGTGTCCATTGTAGGAACCCTGGTGATCGGGACGGCCGCTGTAGATGCGGGAATCGTGTCTGCTGCCATGGTCATCGTAGTTTCGATTACGGCGATTGCCAGCTTTGTCTTGCCAGCTTTCAATATGTCCATCGCCGTGCGGATGCTGCGTTTTCCGTTGATGGCTCTGGCGGCGTCCTTCGGTATTTTTGGCGTAATCGTCGGCTTACTGCTCTTGGTTTTGCATTTGTGCAGCCTGCGATCCTTTGGGGTCCCTTACATGAGTCCGTTGGCACCGCTAAACATTCAAGATCAAAAGGATACGCTGCTGCGATTGCCGCATTGGGCATTACGGACACGTCCCCATCTCATTTCGCAGAACAATATAGTCCGTGCCCAAAACAAACCGACACGCAAACCAAAGCGCAGGGGTAATCAGCAGCCACTGGACATATCGACAGCAAAGGGGAGTGCAGATGAAGAAACGGCGACTGATTATCATCATGCTACTGATGACTATCGTTCTGACTGGCTGCTGGAATCGGCGTGAACTGAACGAGCTTGCGGCTTTGGCGTAGACAAAGATGGGGAGCAATATCGGTTTTCTGTGCAGGTGGTCGATCCAGGTGAAGTGGCGGCAAACAAGGGCGGTACAAGTGGCCGTACGCCAGTCACGATGTATCATATGTCTGCGCCCACGATCTTTGAGGCTCTGCGGAAAATGACGACGGTATCGCCTCGGAAAATATACAATTCCCATCTGCGCATTTTGGTCATTGGCGAAGCAGTGGCGAAGGATGGACTCGGAGAGGTTCTTGATTTCGTATCGCGCGATCAGGAAATGCTAACGGATTTCTACATCGTCGTTGCCAAAGAAGGGCATACGGCTGAGGAGGCGCTGAAAATCTTGACGCCGATTGAGAAAATCCCTGCCAACAATCTGTTCCATTCCTTGGCTGCATCGGCGAAAGCTTGGGCACCGAGTACGACTGTTACGCTGGACCAACTGATCGCTGATCTGGTTAGCGAGGGCAAACAGCCTGTTCTGACTGGTCTTCGAATCAACGGCAATGCTCAGATCGGACAAACTAATGCCAATCTGGAAAAAATAGACAACGCCGCAACCCTGCAATACACAGGGCTGGCAGTGTTCAAGGAAGACAAATTGATTGGCTGGCTGAACCAGAATGACAGCATTGGCTACAACTTTATTCTGAACAACATCAAAAGCACGGTCGGCGATCTGGCATGCCCCGGTGGCTGAAAAATGGTGATCGAAGTGATTCGATCAGATACCAAAGTGAAAGGCTTTGTGGAGAAAGGACAGCCACGTATCGAGGTGAAATCGCGTATCGAGGCAAACGTGGGAGAGATGGCATGTCATCTCGATCTGACCAAGACCAACAGCATCGCAGAGATTGAAAAGATTGCCTCCAAGAGAGTCCAAGACTTGATGAATCAAACCGTGTCTAAAGTGCAAAAGCAGTACAAGGTAGACATCTTTGGATTTGGAGAAGCTGTCCACCGGGCAAATGCTACCGCTTGGAAGGCCTGGAAAAAGGATTGGGACGCTCAATTTGCCAAGCTTCCGGTAGATTACAAGGTTGAAGTGAAAATACGGCCGTTTGGGTACGGTCAGCAATTCGTTCTTGCAGGAAATGAACAAGGAATAAAGGGGCAGGGTCTATGTGGGCGATATCAGGTATTCTTTCCGTCGTAGCTTTGATTGCATGGCTGGAAATACCGTCGTTGCTCAAAAAAGGTTACAGGCGGGAAGTTCGGGCGTTTTTGATTCTGCTTTTGCTGGCTGCTGTGTTGAGCATAGCCAAATGCTTGCAGATCGATATGCCAAACCCGATCGATTGGCTGCTCAAGCTGTTCTCTCCTTTGTACAAAATGGTTGAACAGCTGCTATAGACCTAAGTCAGCTCGACGGTCGAGCCTTCACAGGAAGGAAACGGATGCGCATGTGGGAAGAAGGCAAAATCAGCTCGCGACAATTGACGATTATGACTGTACTCTACATTCTAGGGAGTGCTGTTTTGATCATGCCAGGGCCGTTAGCAACTGTCGCCAAACGGGACGCATGGATAGCAGCGATTCTTGCGATGGTCATTGGCCTGCTGAGTATAGCACTGATACATGCGCTGGGACGGCGCTTTACTGGGCTGACCCTGATGGCTTACACGGAGCTGCTTTTTTTCCGTGGGTGCTCCTGTTATTTGGCATTCTCGTTTTGTTTGTCGTGCCGAATGCCAAGCTGGAAAATATCCTGCCTGTCCTGGAAAACGGAGTGGGGCCAGTCATCCGGGCTGCTCTGCCATTTGCTGGATTTCCCTTAATGGAAGGGGTGACTGTCCTGATGATCTATCCAATGGTCAACCGACCAGAGAATAACGGAAAATCTCTCATCACCGGAATGGTGGTTGGCGGACTTGCATTAATCATCACGACAGCGCTTTGTCTCCTTGTGCTAGGCTACGATCAAACAGCGAGACTGACATTCCCCAGCTACGGTCTGGCACATGTGTTTGGTCTGCGGGAGTATCGATTTCTCCTGCTGCCACTTTCGATGTGCAATATTGTGTTTGCGCTTGTTCTCATCCCGACTACCTCCACTTTGTATGAGCTGATTCCGGTCTGGGGGACGTACGCACCTTTCTTTCGGGATTCTCTTTCCCCTATTTTTGCTGATCATAGCAGGGTTCCGCAAAAAAATCGTGCAGTAGAATGGACAGAAGTGGGAATACTGTAGAAACCAAATGAGGGAGGCAGATGAGCGTGGACGGTTTATTGATCAAGCTGCTCGTAAGTCCGGTGTTGGTAGTATTGGCGGATGCGCTGTTTCCGGAAGTGAATTATTTATCTCTTTATTACTCAATTGGCGTAGGCTTTGTATTGGCACTCGCGGGTTATTGGCTGGAGAGAATCATCCTGCGGCCAGGAACATTATGGCTGACGACAGCGCTTGATATGATTGCAGGCTTTGTGATTACGTACGTCAGCGCGTTTATCTTGCCCGCTGCGATTCAGATCACGCCGATGGGAGCAGGCTTCGTGGCGATCTTTTATGGAGTTGCGGAATATTTGCAGCATGGCTGGCTTATTCAGACAGGGAGAGTATCCGAATACGAATAGCCTTACATGGATGACGCGCACTCTCTTTTGAGGTGCGCGTTTTTGGTTGGCTTTGACAGCAGGGGTAGCCCGAGCTATTCTACTGAAAGAAGAGAGTAAACCTGATTGATGGGTGAGGGGGAAATCATGAGGGCGATTCTATTGGGAGTGGTTGCATCGCTTTTTTTCGCGACGACCTTTGTATTGAACAGAGCGATGGAGCTATCCGGCGGCAGCTGGCTTTACAGTGCGTCCCTTCGCTACTTGTTTATGGTGCCGTTTCTTTTGGTAATTGTCGGCATGCGGCGAGGGCTGCAGCCACTTTGGGAGGAAATGAAAGCAACCCCCTGGCAATGGGGGGTGTGGAGCTTTGTCGGATTTGGTTTGTTCTATGCACCGCTATGTTTCGCGGCGATTTATAGTCCAGGCTGGCTGATTGCCGGGACATGGCAGGTGACGATCATCGCGGGTTCCTTGCTCGTTCCGCTGTTTGGGCAGAAAATCCCCTACAAGGGGCTGCTCATGTCCATGCTGATCTTGGCCGGGGTTGGTCTGATGCAATTGCACGAGGCAGCATCCGTCGGAATGAAGGAAGTGCTGCTCGGGATAGGTCCGATCGTGGTGGCTGCCTTTGCCTACCCTTTGGGAAACCGAAAGATGATGGCGATGACAAAAGGGCGGATCGACGCCTACCAGAGGGTGCTGGGAATGACGCTTGCCAGTCTTCCGTTTTGGGTGCTGCTCGCGATTATTGGCTTTGTGACGGAAGGGGCGCCCAGCAGTGGACAAACACTGCAATCCTTGCTCGTAGCTCTTTCCTCCGGGATCGTGGCGACAGTGCTCTTTTTCCAAGCGACGGATCTGGCAAAGGGAAACGCCCAGCAGCTGGCTGTCGTCGAGGCTACGCAAGCGGGAGAAGTCGTCTTTGCCGTCATGCTTGAAATGATGCTCCTGAGCGCGCCGCTGCCAGGGCTGTGGTCCAATGTAGGGATGCTGCTGGTCATCTTCGGGATGGTACTACATAGCTACGTGTCGAGCTTACCCCAGCCGAAGAAAACGAGCTTGTTCTAAAGCAGGGAGGGGCTCACCTCATTCGTTTGGAGACGATGGCCTCTATCCATCTCCAAGGTAAGAGATTCTTTGCAGCGATGGTGAGTCCGACACCCTTTCCTACCGGGTAGCGCAGTCTTGGCTTTTGCGTGGTGGCGGCATGTACGATCGTTTTTACGACCTCATCTGGCTCGGGAGCGTTCTCCATGATATGGGAGACGGCAGCACGCAGCTTTTGCATTTGCTCGAGATAGGGAGAGGCCGAGGAATGAGGCTCCTTCGTGCTCGATTTGATCCCCTTTTCCCAGATGGAAGTCCGGTATGATCCAGGCTCGATCAGAACGACGTCCACACCAAAAGGCAGCATCTCCAGGCGCAGGGATTCGCTGAAGCCTTCCACAGCGTGCTTCGAGGCAGTGTAGGGAGCAAGCCCTGGAAAGCCGAAGCGCCCACTGATACTGCTGAGGTTGATGATGCGGCCGCTTTGCTGCTGACGCATGTGTGGGAGGACAGCATGTGTGACATCGATGAGACCGAACACGTTGACGTCAAATTGCTTGCGCCACTCCTGAAGAGAGAGTTCCTCAACGAAGCCGCCGCAGGCATATCCAGCATTATTGAGGAGTAAATCGATTCTCCCGTAGCGGCTAACGATGGAAGAAATAGTTGCTGCGATCTGCTCTGAATCTGTAACATCCAGAGGCATGACTTCCATATGTTCCGTTGCTATATGTACTTTTGCCATTTTGTCAAGTGCTCCTCGGTTTCCGATGTCTCGAATGGAAGCAATTACTTGGTAGCCAGCCTTGACTAATGCACAGGAAGCGTGCATGCCAAACCCGCTAGAGGCACCTGTAACCAGTGCCACAGGCCTATTTTGCATATTTTTTCTCCTTTTTCCTACCAATTTAGGTCTGTATTAACACGAAAGTTCACAAATTTGTTCATAAATTTGTTAACAAAATGATAACAAACTGCCTTTAGATTAAGGAAAATTTATGTATACTTAAATGGTTACCACGCGCGGGTAGAGGTCTGCTATCCCTAACTCTATTTGTTTGTTTCTGGAATGGTTGCTAATACTTTTCGTAAATGGGTATCATATTTGGGGAAAGTAGTTGAGGCCATCCTCACAAGTGAAAGAGTGCGATAAACTTCTAGTTGCAAGCGTGGCTAGAACGTTACCAACACGAAGAAAGAGGGGTTCATGGGTATGAAGGGTTGGCAACAGTTTTGGCGTCAGCTTTCGCTATTTGGTCTGCTGGCGCTGGCATTAACCGGTTGTGGCAAAGATGAGCTCTCCACGCTCAAGCCTTCCGGTCCGGTTGCAGCGATGCAGTTTGACTTGATGAAGCTGTCCTCCGCTATCATGATCGGCGTTTTTATTGTCGTTATGCTGATCTTTACGTACGTCCTTATTCGATACCGTAAGCGTCCGGGACAGCAAGGAATTCCGAAACAGGTGGAAGGCAATCATGCACTTGAAATTCTTTGGACAGTAATTCCATTCCTGCTTCTGATTGTAATGGCAATCCCGACCGTTACAACTGGTTTCGAGCTTCATAAGGAGTATTCAAAAGAAGAAGCGCTTCAAGTGAAAGTGACAGCACACCAATTCTGGTGGGAATTTGAGTATCCAGACCTTGGTGTAGCAACTGCGCAGGATTTGGTTCTGCCAGTCGGCAAAAAAGTTCAATTCCATGTAACGTCAGCAGATGTTATGCACGCATTCTGGATTCCGGCATTGGGCGGTAAAATCGATACCAACCCGGGCCAAGAAAACAAAATCTGGCTGCAAGCTGACAAAACAGGCACTTTCTACGGAAAATGCGCGGAGCTCTGTGGAGCGTCCCATGCCTTGATGGACTTCAAGGTAGAAGTAATGGATCAAGCTGCGTTTGACAGCTGGGCAAATGGCATGAAGGGCGTTCAAGCCGCTGAACCAGTTGCTGCTACTGCTGCAAGTGCTGCTCAAGGTCAAGAAATCTTCAACAAGAGCTGTTTGGGATGCCATGCTGTTGCCGGTAAAGGCGGCAAAATGGGTCCAAACCTGACGAACTTTGCAGATCGTGAACGCGTAGCAGGGATTCTTGCTCACACGCCTGAAAACGTAGCAGAGTGGCTGAAAGATCCTCAAAAGGTCAAGCCAGGCAACAACATGCCTAACTTGAACCTGGATGATGCGCAAACGAAGGCGCTCGTCGATTATCTGCAAACACTTAGCGTGAAGTAAGATTCATACAAGATATTACCCGTCATAGGCAGTGACGCTTAAAAGGAGGTAAACCTGTGTCTGCACATGATTCTCACGCACCAAATCGCTCAGGGCTGTGGGATTGGCTCACGACAGTGGACCATAAGAAAATCGCGATCCTGTATCTGATTGCTGGTGGGATTTTCTTCCTGGCTGGCGGTTTTGAAGCCCTGCTGATTCGCTTGCAGCTGATGTATCCGGAGTCTTCTGTGGTAGGTGCCAAGACGTTTAACGAATTGATCACCATGCACGGTACCACGATGATCTTCCTCGCAGCAATGCCGATCATCTTTGCTCTGATGAATGCAGTTGTTCCTCTTCAAATCGGTGCCCGCGACGTTGCGTTCCCGTTCGTGAACTCTCTTGGCTTCTGGCTCTTCTTCTTCGGGGGAGTGCTGCTGAATACAAGCTGGTTCTTGGGTGGCGCACCTGACGCTGGTTGGACATCTTATACAACTTTGGCTTTGAACCAATATAGTGGCCACGGTGTAGACTTCTACGTATTGGGTCTGCAGATCGCCGGTATCGGTACACTGATTGGTGGTATCAACTTCCTGGTTACCATTATCAACATGCGTGCTCCAGGTATGACGTTCATGCGTATGCCGATGTTTACCTGGTCTGCTTTCGTTACATCCGGTCTGATCCTGTTCGCATTCCCTGCGATTACCGTGGGTCTGGTTCTGTTGATGTTTGACCGCTTGTTCGGAGGTAACTTCTTCAATCCGGATGCGGGTGGTAACGTTGTCATTTGGGAACATCTCTTCTGGATCTTCGGTCACCCCGAAGTATACATTTTGATTCTTCCTGCATTTGGTGTGATCTCTGAAGTTATTTCTACCTTTGCAAGAAAACGCCTGTTCGGTTACAGCTCCATGGTATTTGCAACGGCGCTGATCGGCTTCCTCGGCTTCATGGTGTGGGCTCACCACATGTTCACAACAGGTCTGGGTGCAATCGCGAACACATTGTTTGGTCTGGCAACCATGTTGATTGCCGTACCGACAGGGATTAAAATCTTTAACTGGCTGTTGACGATGTGGGGCGGTCAAATTCGTTTCACATCAGCAAATCTGTGGGCAGTAGGCTTTATTCCAACCTTTACAATCGGTGGTATGACAGGGGTTATGCTTGCTATTCCGCCAGCTGACTACCAATACCATGATAGCTACTTCGTAGTTGCTCACTTCCACTACGTTATCGTAGGGGGTCTCGTATTCGGGCTCTTCGCGGGTCTGCACTACTGGTGGCCAAAAATGTTCGGAAAAATGCTCAATGAAACTTTGGGAAAATGGAACTTCTGGACGTTCTTCATCGGTTTCCATTTGACATTCTTCCCGCAGCACTTCTTGGGTCTGATGGGGATGCCGCGTCGTGTCTTCACTTACCTCAAAGATCAAAACCTCGATATGGGTAACATGATCAGTACTATTGGTGCGTTCGGTATGACGATTGGTACAATCCTGTTCCTTGTAAACATCTTCGTGACGGCAGCAAGCTCCAAGCGCGCACCTGCAGATCCATGGGATGGACGTACACTGGAATGGTCGATTCCTTCGCCTCCACCGGAGTACAACTTCGCTCAAACTCCACTGGTTCGTGGTCTGGATGCTTTCTGGATCGAAAAAGTGGCGGGCAACAAAGGTATGACACCTGCAGAACCGCTTGGCGATATTCATATGCCATCACCGTCGTTCTTGCCGTTCTTGATGTCTGTTGGTCTGTTCATCGCGGGATACGGTTTCATGTACCACAACTACGTGGTAGTGGTAATCGGCTTGCTGGTGACATTCGCCTGCATGTTTACACGCTCGGTAAAAGACGATCCTGGTTATCATATTCATGAGGACGAAATCGAGGATAAGGGGGTTAAGGCTTAAATGGCTACACATCACGCAAATGCAGTTTTGCCTGACGAACCGGAAAAAGCCACCCTTGAGGGCAAGAATAAACTTCTTGGCTTCTGGCTCTTCCTTGGTGGGGAGACTGTTCTCTTCGGTTCCTTGTTTGCTACATTCATTGCCCTGCGCGATCAGGCAAATGGCGGTCCGACTTCGCAAGAGCTATTCGACATGTCACTGGTTGCAGCAGCGACACTGCTTCTGTTGACGAGTTCCATGACAGCTGTAATGGCGACGCTTGCTCTGCACAAGAAAAATCTGAAGCAGATTCAAGTTTGGCTGACCATTACCGTTATTCTCGGTCTCGGATTCTTGGGCTTGGAGATTTATGAGTTCATGCATTACGTGCACGAAGGACATAAGATCTCGACGAGTGCGTTTGGCTCCGCGTTTTATACACTCGTAGGATTCCACGGAGGCCACGTAGCTTTCGGTATTCTCTGGATCATCCTTCTGCAAGTATCGGCAACGAAAAAAGGTCTGACGGTAGTAACCGCTCCAAAGTTCTACCTGGCCTCCCTGTACTGGCACTTTATTGACGTAGTATGGGTGTTCATCTTTACCGTGGTATATCTCATGGGTATGATCGGTGGAAAGGTGGGATAAACAATGGGAGCACATACAGAAGAAGTGCGTAAGCCTAAAGTGAAGCACGATAGTCCAAAACGACATCTCGTTGCATTCATCGGTTCTCTAGTATTGACGGCACTTGCGTTTATCGCCGTTGCCTTCGAAGTAATTCCGGTAGGCTTTACCGTACCATTCATTGTGGTTCTGGCTTTTGTTCAAGCCCTTTTCCAGCTCTTCGTCTGGATGCACATGGACCAAAAAGGTCATGAGTTTGCACGGATCAGCATCTTCGCAGGACTGTTCGTTATCCTGCTGGCGATCATCGTATTCGTGTTCTGGGTTTGGATTTAAAAGGAAAAAGAGAGTGGACATTCGTGTCTGCTCTCTTTTTTTCTTCTGTCGAATAACATAACTGTGGTGGGGAGAAGCAGGTTTCCGATCTGCTCCTGGCTGCACCTGCGAAGGAGTCTAGACTGTCCGCTCCGCAACGATTCACGGGGAAGCGGTAAAGTCGTAGCCGCTTCGTAGCGAACACAGAGGTACCGCTTCTTGCCCCCGTGAATTCATTGCTCCGCTAAGCTGGGTTCCGCAGTCGCTCCGCCTGGAAACCTGCATCTCCCGCGAGCTTTTGAGGTTTCTAGCAACCTGATTCTGCTGTGGTTCGAGGGAGAAAATGCTCACTGTCGAGCAACATGACTGAGGTGAGGAGAAGCAGGTTTCCGATCTGCGCTCCAGGCTGCACCCTGCGGGGAAGGGTAGACTGTCCGCTCCACAACGATTCACGGGGAAGCGGTAAAGTCGTAGCCGCTTCGTAGCGAATACAGAGGTACCGCTTCTTGATCCCGTGAATTCTTTGCTCCGCTATGCAGGGTTCCGCAGTCGCTCCGCCTGGAAACCTGCTTCTCTAGCGAGCTTTTGCGGTTTCTAGTAGCCTTGTTCTGCTGTGGATCAAGGTAGAAAATGCTTTTTGACCAAAAGCTCTCACGCTTCGAAGTTCATTCTAAGGGAGTAAGACCCCAAGCTGGCCCAGGAAAAAGGAGAAATAAGCGAAGTTCTTTGGGGCACCAGCCGAAGCGGAATGGAAAAAGGGAAACACGGTCTTAAGCGTCCACCTCTGGGACACATCCTGAAACAGCCACTTTGGACGCGGTTTCGATTTTTCCATGGAGCTGTACAGGGATGACCTCACTGCAGGGGACCCAAGAAGCTGGAGCGCTTTCTCCTTTTTCCGCTCCTCCACTACAGTCTGACCAAATGAATACCGCGCTTTTCATACATTTCCATAATGTACAGAGGCTTTTCGCCATATAGTGGGAGAGAGGCCTCTTGCTTTTGTCGAACGATGGAACAGGGCAATAGGAAAATGCTTGCGCCGATTCTGAAGTATTTATATAATAAAAACTATAACGTGCGTTAAAATAACGTTATATTAATTACACGTCACATGTTTAGACAATTTCTAATAGGAAAGCAGGGATCATGATGGTAAAATTGGTGGCTGTTTATCGTAAACCGGAGGATGTCGAGGCATTTGACAAGCATTATTATGAAGTTCATGCCCCGCTGGCAGAAAAAATGCCAGGCCTGATCAAGATGGAAGTAAACAAAATTTACGGCACACCAATGGGCGAAAGCGACCTGCATCTGATCGCAAACATGTACTTTGAATCCAAAGAAGCTTTGTTGGAAGCGTTGTCATCTCCAGAAGGACGCGCTGCTGGTAAGGACCTGCGTGGCTTTGCAGGGTCAGTCGTAACGATGCACTTTGCAGAAGTGGTGTAAGCTATGCGCCAAACGATTGATGAAAGCAAGCTTCACCAAGAGAGATACAACGAGATATGTGAAAAGCTAACGCAAGATAAATATGCACAGTTCCTTGGAATTCGGTTGATCGAACTGGGAGAGGGAACGGCGACTGCCGAATTGACGGTGGAGGAGCATATGCTGAATGCCCATGGAACCGCCCATGGAGCAGTGATCTTCTCGCTGGCAGACTTCGTTTTTGCAGCTGCCTGTAATTCCTACGGAAAAACGTCCGTTGCCCTTTCGATGAACATCGGCTTTTTGGCAGCAGGCTTTAAAGGGAACCGCCTCGTTGCCACGGCCACCGAGGAAAAGAAAAACAACCGTACAGCGTGGTATCGCATTCGCGTAGAAAGCGACAGCGAGCTGATCGCGACATTGGATGCGCTAGCTTACCGCAAGAACGATTACTTCGTATCGATTGAGGATCACGAGGCAAAATAACCCCAGCAAAAGGATGCCCGAAGCTGATGCGAAAGGCTCCTTTCCCTGTTTTACGCGATACGAGGAAAAAAGGAGACGCAGCAATGTCAGAGCATATCCGCAATCGGTTTAATGACTATCTGGGGATCGAGGTTATTCATCGAGATGAAGAGGGCTGCAAGGTTGCTCTGAAAATACGCCCAGAGCTGTTCAATAGTATTGATGGAGTCGTTCATGGCGGTGTTACTTCCACACTGGCGGACGTTGCGATGGGGCATGGTGCCGCACCTCACGTCGATGGCGTTCAGCAATGCGTAACAGTAGAAAGCAAGATTCAGTATTTGTACCCTGCACGCGGAGAGCTTTTGGAAGCAGAGTCCCGTGTGCTGAAGAGCGGCAAGACCTTGATCATCATGGAAGCGCGCGTGACCTGTGACGGCAAGCTTGTCGCAGTGGCAACGGGTACCTACGCACGAGTTAAACAGGCATAATTTTTTGCAAATGGGCGAGGAGGACAATATGAATCAGGAAGCTGTGCGATTCGAACGAGACGGGCATATCGGCGTCATCACACTCAATCGTCCTGATGAGCTGAACGCACTCAATTATGATACGCTGGATCGCTTGGGTGAAATCATCGAAGAGATTCGGTTGGACTCCAAAGAAGTACGCGTCGTTTTGGTAAAAGCCGAGGGTCGCGCTTTTTGTGCAGGTGCAGACCTGAAAGAGCGTCGTACCTTGACAGAGCAGCAGGTTCGCCGCAACGTTCGCAAAATCAGAGATGTGTTTACAGCACTGGAAAGACTGCCGCAGCCGACCATAGCCCTGATCAACGGCTTTGCTTTTGGTGGAGGCTTTGAGCTGGCGCTGGCCTGTGATTTCCGCTATGCAGTGGCTGAAGCCAAAATGGGTCTGACCGAAGTAAGCTTGGGAATCATCCCGGGAGCAGGAGGAACGCAGCGACTGTCTCGGCTGATTGGACCTTCCAAGGCAAAGGAGCTGATTTTGACGGCTCGCCGAATTACGGCTGCCGATGCCCTCGAACTTGGTTTTGTAAGCGGTCTCGCAAACGATACGACACAGCTGTACGAGCTGGGTGTAAGCTTGGCGCAAGAGATCCTGGCCAATGCACCACTTGCTGTCTATCAAGCCAAGCTGGCGATTGATCGCGGCTCCAGTGTCGATTTGCAGACGGGTCTGGATGTAGAAACGATGTGTTATGAAGTGATTATTCCGACGAAAGACCGGGTAGAAGCGCTTGAAGCGTTCCGCGAAAAACGCAAACCGGTGTTTAAAGGCGAATAACAACCAGAAAATAACAACAGGAATGTTGAGAAATGAGGGAACGGTATGATTTTTAACGTGGAAATGGAAACGCTGCCAAGAGAGAAAATGGCAGAATTGCAATTGAAACGTCTGCAAGAAACCGTAAAACGTGTCTATGAACGAGTCCCTTTTCATCAAAAAGCATTTGACGAAGCTGGTGTAAAACCAGAAGACATCCAGACCCTTGATGATATCCAGAAGCTTCCGTTTATGAAGAAAAAAGATTTGCGCGAGAATTATCCTTTCAATCTGTTTGCTGTCGATATGAAAGAAGTTTCGCGTATCCATGGCTCTTCCGGAACAAAAGGGAAGCCAACCGTTGTAGGCTACACCAAAAATGACATTGAAAACTGGTCGGAAATCGTTGCACGTGCGATCTGTAGCGCGGGCGGTGAGCCAGGCGATATCTTCCATAATGCATACGGCTACGGACTGTTCACTGGCGGTTTGGGGCTGCACTATGGCATCGAACGCATGGGCGCAGTTGCGGTTCCGATTTCCGGAGGGAACACCCCTCGTCAAATTACCTTGATCGAAGACTTCCAGCCGCGTGGACTTGCAGCTACTCCTTCGTACGTGCTCAATATCGTGGAAGAAATGAAAAAGCAAGGAATTAACCCACGCGAGACAAGTCTCAAATACGGCATTTTCGGTGCGGAGCCATGGTCCGAAGAAATGCGTGAACAGCTGGAAGAAGCACTCGACATTAAAGCGGTAGACATTTACGGATTGAGCGAAGTAATGGGGCCAGGCGTATCGATTGAATGCCACGAAGCACAAGATGGCTTGCACATCGCAGAAGACCATTTCTTGGCGGAAATCGTAGATCCAAACACAGGAGAAGTGCTGCCATACGGACAAGAAGGTGAGCTCGTCTTTACCTCTTTGACAAAAGAAGCGTTCCCCGTGATTCGCTATCGGACAGGTGACATTGCTTCTCTGAATCCAGCTCCATGTAAATGCGGTCGTACTACGCTTCGCATGTCCCGCATCAAAGGACGCGTCGATGATATGCTCATCATCCGCGGGGTCAATGTGTTCCCGACTGAGATTGAAGCAGTATTGCTGACTTTCAAACAGCTGGCTCCCCATTACCAAGTCGTCATTGAGCGTGACGGAGCGCTTGATCGCTTTGAAGTTCACTGTGAATTGACACCTGAGTACATGAGCGAGATCGGCAGTATCGACAGCCCTGATCTTGTTCCCTTGAAGAAAGCAATTGGACATGATATCAAGTGTTCGCTGGGTGTAACGGTCGTGCTGCGTCTCTTGCCACCAAACTCTCTCGTGAGAAGCGAAAGCAAAGCGATGCGCATCGTAGACAACCGGAACAAAGCGTAAGTTTCCTTTGATCAACGGTTTGGCGAAGGAAAGGGAGGATGAGCCAAGTGTCTTATGAATACATCACCGTTGCTCGTGAGGATGGGGTTGGCATTGTTACGCTCAATCGACCGAAAATTCTCAATGCGTTGAACTTGAAGCTGATCGACGAGCTGGTCACAGAACTTACGAACCTAGACAAGGATTCTGAGATTCGGACGATTTTGCTCACGGGTAACGAAAAAGCCTTCGCAGCGGGTGCAGACATCAATGAAATGGCAGAGGCATCCGCCATTGAAATCATGAAACGGGACCAATTTGCCGTCTGGGACCGCATTTCGCTCATCTCCAAGCCGATTATCGGTGCAGTGAGTGGCTTTGCGCTCGGTGGTGGCTGCGAGCTCATGATGAACTGCGACATCGTGATTGCTTCGGAGACAGCGGTCATCGGTCAACCGGAAATCAAGCTTGGTGTCATGCCGGGTGCTGGTGGGACGCAGCGTCTAGTTCGGGCGGTTGGACTGCGAAAAGCCATGGAGATGCTGCTCACAGGAGATCCGATTACGGCGAAGGAGGCCTTGCAATACGGGCTGGTCAATCGCGTGGTTCCTGTCGAAGTCTACTACCAGGAAGCGCTCAAGCTGGCCAAGCAGATTGCTGGGCAGCCCCCACTCGCAGTGCAGGTCATCAAAAAAGCTGCGCACAAAGCCGATGATTTGCCGCTTCAGGAAGGCATGGATTACGAAAGAAACGGTTTTTACCTGCTCCTCGCAAGTGAGGATCGGCAAGAAGGCATGCAGGCGTTTTTGGAAAAGCGCAAACCCCGTTTTACGGGAAACTAGGAGGCGGCCATGTACGAGACGATTCTATGCGAGGTATCGGATGGCGTTGCAGTCGTTACTCTGAATCGACCGGATAAATTCAATGCTTTTACCGAGCGGATGAACAAGGAAATCACGGATGCGCTCAAGCAAGCGCAGAAGGATGAAAGCGTGCGCTGCATCCTTCTGACAGGCGCAGGCCGTGCTTTCAATGCAGGGCAGGATCTGGGCGATGTAGCCGGTGGCGGCGAAGTCGACTTCGGAGGATTTTTACGCGATCGCTACAACCCGATGATTCTCCAATTTCAAAAAACAGAGAAGCCGATTGTCGCAGCTGTCAACGGCGTGGCAGCAGGCGCGGGTATGAGTGTAGCGCTGGCGTGTGACATCCGCCTGGCTTCCGAGAAGGCTTCGTTCGTAAATGCCTTTGTCAATATCGGACTGGTACCGGATTCAGGAGGCTGCTACTTCCTGCCGCGTATCGTTGGACTCGGCAAAGCACTGGAGCTGGCGATGACAGGAGAAAAGGTTTCAGCAGCAGAAGCGCTGCGGATCGGAATGGTCAATCAGGTATATCCTGCAGATACGTTCCAAGAGGAAGCGCTGGCGTATGCTCGCAAGCTTGCAACTCTGCCCACCCGAGCGATCGGCCTGATCAAACGGACGATGAACAAAGGTCTGGATATGAGCTTGGAGGAGACACTCAATTACGAAGCGTATGCCCAAGGGATTGCAGGCAGCACAGAGGATCACAAAGAAGGGGTAACGGCCTTCATGGAAAAACGCGCACCGCGCTTTACAGGCAGATAGGTGCTAGGAGGTTGAGTAGAGTGGAGAGAAAGACAGTAGGCGTTATCGGGGCAGGGACGATGGGGGCAGGGATTGCTCTCGTTTGCGCCCGCCGGGAACATGGAGTGTTGCTACTGGACGCGAACCAGACTGTCTTGGAAAAAGCGAAGAGCTATCTCATTTCGATTTTGTCCAAGGATGTGGAAAAAGGAAAGATCAGCGAGCAGCAAAAACAAGAGACGTTGGAGCGTGTTCAATTCGTATCCGACATAGAAAAACTGGCGCCAACTGATATCGTGATCGAGGCCGTACCAGAGAGACTCGATCTGAAAAAGAGCATTTTTGGTGATCTTACCCGGATATGCAGAAGCGATGCCCTGCTTTTGACCAATACCTCTTCCATTTCCATCACGGAAATTGCAGGAGGACTGACTCATCCCGAACGAATTCTCGGATTCCACTTTTTCAATCCGGCGCCGGTGATGCCTCTGATCGAGGTGATCCGCGGGAAAAAGTCCAGCGAGGAAAATGTCCAGGCGGCTTATCAATTTGCCGTGGATTTGGGAAAAGTTCCTGTACTCGTGACGGACACCCCTGGATTTATCGTGAATCGCGTCGCGCGACCTTATTATAATGAAGCCCTGCGCATTCTCGGGGATAACGTAGCCAATGTGGAGCAAATTGACCGGATCATGAAGCAGGCAGGCGGTTTCAAAATGGGACCGTTCGAGCTGCAGGACATGATCGGAATCGATATCAATTTTGCGACGACCCAGTCCGTCTATACGGATTTCTTCCACGAAGGACGATTCAAGCCCAGCCGCATTCAGCAACGCATGGTTCAATCAGGCAGCTTGGGCAGAAAAACGGGGGATGGCTTCTATGACTACAGCAAATAAGACAGTTTTGCTCACGGGGGACAGCCCTCTTTACGCAGAGCTGCATCAAATAATGACAGACAGCGGCTATCGCGTTGTGACCCTTGCAGAAGGGGCTGCAGAGCCAGAATCCATTTTTCTGGCAGTAGAAGTAAACAATTTGGACCTGACAGCGAAACAGGAGCAGCTGTCCGAGCTCGACCGCATGCTTTCGCCGTCCGTACCGATCCTTACGACTTCGCTGGCGATTACGGCCACAGAAGCAGCGTCCTGGACAGAGTCTCCTGAGCGCATCTGCGGCTTTGGGACCTTGGTGCCTTTGGCAGAGCGCGCTTTGTTTGAAGTGGCTCCTGCGCTGCAAACAGAGTCAGATGTACTTGAGGTTGTCCAATCGTTCTTTCACTCGCTCGGCAAAGAGGTTGAGATCGTAGAAGATGAGGTCGGCCTGGTTTTCCCACGCATTTTGACACTGATTATAAATGAAGCAGCTTTCACAGTAATGGAGAAGGCTGCGACTCCAGAAGACATCGACACTGCGATGAAAAAGGGAACGAACTATCCGTACGGGCCGCTGGAATGGGCAGATCGCATCGGGCTGGATGAGATTTACGCTATCTCCCGTGGTTTGCATCGCGATTTGTCGGAGGAGCGCTATCGCACAGCTCCTTTGCTGCGCAAGCTGGTATTGGCAAAACGCTATGGTGTGCGCAGCGGTATCGGGTTTTACAGCTATCGAGAAGCCGGTGGAGGTGAAGGGTAATGCCAGCAAACAATGACGTATTTGTAGCGGCAGCAGTACGTACACCGATTGGCAAGCTGGGTGGCAGCTTGAAAAATACCCCGATCGACGATCTGACTGCACATGTCTTGAACGGGGCACTCAGCCAGGCTGGACAGTCAGGAGAAGCCGTCGATGGCGTAATTATGGGGAATGTCATCTCGGCAGGTCCCTTCATAAACATTGCCCGTGTCGGCTTGCTGAAGGCAGGATTGCCGGAGAGCGTACCAGGACTGACCGTAAACCGGGTATGTGCCTCTGGACTAGAAGCAGTCAATCTCGCAGCGCAGTCCATCCAGGCTGGACACAGCAGCGTCATGCTGGCTGGCGGCGTGGAGAACCTGACGCGCTCCCCGTACATCATGGAGAAATTTGAACAGCCATATCAACGCGGTGGCCAGACCCTGATCGAGTCCTTTGGCGGTCCGCGTTCAGCACCCATTTCTCTCTACGGCGAACTGACGATGGGGGATACCGCGGAAAACGTGGCGGAGCAATTCGGGATCAGCCGCGAGGATCAGGATCTTTTTGCCGCTGAGAGCCAGCGTCGTGCAATAGCGGCGATCGATGCCGGGCTGTTTCGCGAGGAAATTGTCCCTGTGACCCTGCGTGGCAAAAAAGGGGAAGAGACGATTTTTGACACGGACGAGTTCCCGCGCCGTGATTCCAGTGTGGAGTCACTCGCCAAGCTGAAACCGGCATTCCGTAAAAATGGCAGCGTCACCGCAGGAAATTCTTCCGGAATCAACGATGGTGCGGCTGCTTTGCTGCTCATGAACCAGGAAAAGCTGAAAGAGTCCGGTTTGGTACCATTGGGCCGAATCGTTCACTTTGTGAGTGCCGGTGTAGATCCGCGTATCATGGGCATCGGACCTGTCGCAGCCATCCGCAAGCTGCTGTCGGAAGTAAATATGACGGTTGATCAAATCGATCTGTTTGAGCTGAATGAAGCCTTTGCTTCCCAATCGCTGGCTTGCATGCGCGAGCTGGGTCTTCCTGCTGACCGAACCAACGTAAACGGGGGAGCCATTGCATTGGGACATCCACTAGGCTGCAGCGGCGCTCGTCTGGCGGGAACCATCCTGTATGAGCTGCGCCGTCGCAAAGGACGTTACGGGGTTGTTTCCCTGTGCATTGGCGGAGGGCAAGGACTGGCGACTTTGGTAGAAGCGCTATAGAGCTGTATAGGAGAAAACCTAGGACAGGATGGAGGAACCATAGATGAATACACCTGTAATTATCGATGCTGTACGGACACCGATTGGCCGCATTGGGGGAGCCCTCAAAGACGTGCGCCCGGACGATCTCGGAGCACATGTAATCAGCAAGCTATTGGAGCGTAACGCTATTGATCCTGCATCGATTGACGACGTCATTTTCGGCTGCGCCAATCAGGCGGGAGAGGACAACCGCAACGTAGCGCGTATGTCTCTGCTGCTGGCTGGCGTGCCAGTGGAAGTGCCGGGTGTCACAGTAAACCGACTGTGCGGTTCCGGACTGGAAGCGGTCAACCAGAGTGCATTTGCGATCAAAGCAGGGGCAGGCAAGGTCTACATCGCGGGAGGCACAGAGAGCATGACTCGCTCCCCGCTGGTAATGATGAAGCCGAGCACTGCTTTTCAACGCGGCAATCAGCAATTGGTCGATACGACACTGGGCTGGCGTCTGGTAAACGATAAGATGAAAGAAATGTATCCGCCGATCAGCTTGGGTGAAACGGCTGAGAAGGTGGCTGAGCAATACGGAATCAGCCGTGAAGATCAGGATGCGTTTGCGCTGCGCAGCCAGCAAAACTATGCGAAAGCACTGGAGCAAGGCAAATGGGAAGCGGAGATCGTTCCCGTGGAAATCCGTGGACGCAAAGGCGATGTCACTGTGTTTGAGCGCGATGAGCATGCGCGTCCAGAGACGACCATCGAGCAGCTGCAAAAGCTGAAACCGGCTTTTCAGGCAGATGGTACCGTAACGGCTGGTAACTCCAGCGGACTTAATGACGGGGCCTGCGCGATGCTGATCATGGATCAGGAAGCTGCCCTGGAAGCTGGCTTGAAGCCGCGTGCACGTATCGTAGCTTCTGCCGTTGCAGGGGTTGATCCGTCCGTGATGGGAATCGGACCCGTGCCAGCTACTCGCAAGGCGCTGAAGCAGGCTGGGCTGACGATTGATCAGATCGATCTGTTTGAATTTAACGAAGCCTTTGCCGCTCAGGCAGTCGCTAGTGTACGTGAGCTTGGCGTGAATCCTGAGCTGGTAAACGTAAACGGCGGCGCGATTGCACTGGGGCACCCACTCGGCGCAAGCGGTGCGCGTATTCTGACCACCCTGCTGTATGAGATGGAGCGCCGCGATGCTCGCTACGGCTTAGCTGCGATGTGCATTGGTGTGGGCCAAGGGATCGCGACGATTATCGAGCGCGTGTAAGGATCGACCGGACAGGAGGTTGCTGCTTTGAAAAAGGAACTGCAGCCAGGGACGACAGCGGAATTCACTGTGACGGTCACAGAAGAAATGTTCCCTGTCTTTGACGGCGAAGTCATTCATCCCGTGTTGTCGACGGTCAGCATGATTTACTACATGGAGAAAGCGGGGCGCTACGTCCTGCTTCCCCATTTGGAAGAGCATGAGGAAGGCTCCGGCTTTGGCATCGAGGTCAAGCATGTCGGACCAGCTGTGGCAGGGCAAAAGGTTACCTTTCGCGCCGTTTGCGTGGAGGTGACGGAGAAGCGGGTTGTCTGCGAGGTAACGGCAGACACCTCCTGCAACTGCGTCGGAGTAGGACTGTTTACACAAGCGATTTTCAACAAGGAAGACATGCATCGTCGATTCCAGAAACTTCAAGCGGAAATCGACGAAAAAAATAACCAGAATTGATTGACTCTTCGCAAACGTTTTAATATAATGACGTGAGAAAAGCGTTATATAATTATTTCGTTATATAACCTGGATCGATTCACGCATATGCAAAGAATGTGATACAATTTCTCATCAGTGAGTGATGAATCGATCTGGGGGTAGAAGAAAAGTGAAGCCACAATCCATGCTGTTTACGATTTATGGGGAATACGTCCGCCATTACGGCAGTGAAATCTGGATCGGCAGTTTGACCAAACTCATGGGAGAGTTCGGTTTATCAGAGCCAGCTGTTCGCGCCGCGATATCTCGGATGCTTCGCCAGGGCTGGTTGGAGTCACGGAAGGTAGGAAATCGCAGCTTTTATTCCGTATCCGAACGCGGCAAGAAACGGCTGGAGGAGGCGGCAGCGAGGATCTACAAAGTAGAATCGAGCGCTTGGGACGGCAAGTGGTGCATGGTCAGCTACAACATTCCCGAAGAGCGCAGGGCACTGCGCGATCAACTGCGCAAGGAGCTTGGCTATATGGGCTTTGGCATGCTGACGACGAGCACATGGATCAGCCCGAACAATCTGCGCGAAGCGATTCAGGAGCTGACGGAGACCCAAGAGATTACCGAGTACGTGGAACTGTTTGCTGCTGAGCATGTTGGCTGGAGCGATCCCAAACAGCTGGTGCAGAAATGCTGGAATATCGATGAGATCAATGCGAAGTACAAAGAGTTCATCGACAGCTACCAAGCCGAATACGATGAGCTGGAAGAGAGAATTCGCCAAAAGAAGGAAGTTCCTGATAGCCTGTGCTTTGTGAACAAAACGAAGCTGGTCCATCAGTATCGCAAATTTTTGTTTATCGACCCTGATTTGCCACAGGAATTACTGCCAGAGCTATGGTTAGGCAAAGAAGCGGACAAGCTGTTCCAAAACTACTATCAGTTGTTAAATCCCGGGGCCGTTCGTTTCTTTGAGACCGTGTATGAAGCTGCGCCAGTATAAACAAGGCACAAGCTGTACACTAGAAACGCCCTAGTAGATGCTAGGGCGTTTCTAATTATTTGTTAGATTTCCATATTATAAAATGTAAGCGTTTCATATGGGTGATTGTAGAAAGTTTGAATTTTGAGGGGGTACATCACGACTATGACGGAGCTTTTGCAGTACGTCGCAAACGGTTTGGTTAGTGGAGGCATCTACGCCATCGTCGCTGTAGGTTTTATCACGATCTACAACGTCAGCAAAGTGATCAATCTGGCACAGGGAGAATTTTTGATGCTGGGAGGGATGGTCACCGTTGCTATGATCGGCATGAATGTCCCGTACGCTCTGGCGGCTTTTCTGGCGATCCTCATCGTCACATTGATCGGGGTGCTGATGCAGAAATATGTAATCGCTTACGTGAAAAAGGCAAGCCCGATCAGCTTGATCATTTTGACCATCGGGATATCCACCCTGATCCGCGGTTTGGCGAGCTTGATCTGGGGCAAGGATGCGTACTCTCTCGATCCGATTACCAGCAACCAGCCGTTTTCACTCGGGGGCGTCAATATCGCCCAGCAAAGCGTATGGATTCTCGCGGCTGTACTGATTGTGCTGTTCCTGCTGTGGTACTTGATGGACAAGACCATGCTCGGGAAAAAGATCAACGCCTGTTCGGTCAATCCGATGGCGGCTCGTCTGATGGGGATCAGCCCCGCGAAAATGAGCATGCTCGCCTTTGGGATCAGCGGGGCGACAGGAGCCATTGCCGGTATCGTAATTGCACCGCTCAGCGTGACCTCGTATGACATCGGTGTGCTGCTCGGAATCAAAGGCTTCTCTGCTGCTATTCTCGGAGGGCTGGGAAATCCACTCGGTGCAGCGGTAGCCGCTTTTATTCTTGGAATCGTCGAATCGCTCGGGGCAGGCTACATCAGCTCCGGTATGAAAGACGCCATAGCTTTTCTGGTGCTGATCGTGATGCTTTTGGTCAAGCCGTCCGGCATCTTTGGAGAACGTAGTGTAGGGAAAGGAGGGCTATGATGAAACAACTGACGAAGAAGTGGGGAAAAAGCTTAGGGATTTACTTGGCACTCATGATCATTTTTCCGTTTGTCATGCCGGATGAGTATTACCGCTCGGTTGGAATCATCATCGGTTTGCAAGCCATCGTCGCCATCGGACTTTGCCTGGTAATGGGACTTGCGGGCCAAATCTCGCTCGGACAAGCTTCCTTCTGGGGAATCGGTGCCTACACGTCGGCGGTTCTGACGACCAAGTTCGGGTTGACCCCGCTGGTAGGCTTGGTAGCCTCTGCGATTGTTCCAGCAGTGTTTGCCTTCATCCTGGGCAGGGCGATTGCTGGCTTGCAGGGGTACTACCTGGCGATGGCGACCCTCGCTTTCGGCTACATTGTCCAGATCGGTATACAAGAGTGGGAGCCGGTCACGGGCGGAGCAAGCGGCATGATCAGCATTCCGCAGGTTCCCTTTTTCGGAGGCAGCGAGCTTTCAATGTACTACCTGATCTGGGGAATCGTTACCTGCGTGCTGCTCTTCTCGCTGAATCTGATGCATTCCCGCATCGGACGGGCGTTCCGGGCGATTCATAAAAGCGAGGTTGCCGCTACTTCCATGGGTATCGATGTACGAAAATTCAAGCTGAATGCTTTCGTCGTCAGCGGTATGTTTGCCGGGATCTCCGGCGGTCTGTACGCGCACTACATGGGAATTCTCGATCCGCAGCCATTTGGCATGCATGAATCCATCAAGTTTTTGACGATGGTGGTCATCGGCGGTATGACGAGCATCTGGGGGGCGTTGATCGGAACCTTGGTCATCGGCTTCATCAGTGAAGGACTCGTGATGCTGAGCGAGGTAGTTCCAGGCTTGCAAGGGGACGTCGATACGATTGTGTTCGGGGGCATTTTGGTGCTGATCGTGATGTTCATGCCGGAGGGTCTGGTGCCGCGGATCCGCTCCCTGTATGAAAAAGCGCAGGCCAAAAAAGCCGCTGCCAATGCAGAACAGCGGGTGGAAAGGAAGGCTGCCATATGACGACACTGCTGACTGTACAAGACCTTTCTCGAGATTTCGGCGGAGTACGCGCTGTGAATCACGTCGATTTTGAGGTGAAGCAGGGAGAGATTCTGGCTCTGATTGGTCCAAACGGCGCAGGGAAGAGTACGGTTCTCAACATGGTGTCAGGTGTCATCCCACCGTCTGAGGGAGAAATTCGTTTTGCCAATCAGCTAATGACCCGCGTACCTGGATATGAATACGCCAAATTGGGAATTACGAGAACCTTCCAAAACCTGCAGACCTTTGACGATATGACAGTCCTGGAAAACGTGATGGTAGGAATGCACACCAAGACGCATTCGAGTTTGTTTTCTTGCGGAATGAGCTTGACGACTGCTAGACGGGAAGAGCGGACGATGCAGGAGCGGGCGCATACGTGGCTGGAAAAGGTAGGGCTCTCTTCGCTGGCCTCCTCGCATGCGGGCAGCTTGCCGTACGGGAAGCTTCGTCTGATGGAAATCGCCCGTGCGATGGTAGCGGAGCCGAAGCTGCTGCTGCTCGATGAACCTGCAGCCGGTCTCAATCATACCGAGACGGCAGAGATGAGCCGCATGTTCCAGGAGATTCGTGAAAATGGAACGGCAATTCTTCTCGTCGAACACGACATGGACATGATTATGACCATCGCTGATCGCATCGTCGTTTTGGATCAGGGCAGCAAAATTGCGGAAGGAACCCCGCGTGAAATCCAGGAAAATCCGTGTGTGATTGCAGCATATCTCGGAACAGAAGAACAGGTAGAGAGTCGGGGGTGAAGAGATGGGAAAAGCGATACTGCAAGTGAGCAACATGAAGGCGCGATATGGACCCGTCGAAGTCCTGCACGGGATCGACCTGCAAGTAAACGAAGGTGAAATCGTATCGCTCCTCGGCTCAAATGGAGCGGGCAAAACGACACTACTCAACTGTATCTGCGGACTGCACGATGCCAAAGAGGGAAGCGTACAATTCCGCGAGCAGGACATTACCCGCGTGCAGGCCGAGCTGGTTGTGGCGAGGGGAATGGCGCATGTGCCTGAGCGCAGACAGATATTCTCCACATTGACCGTCGAAGACAATCTGTGGCTGGGCGCCTCTCATCGAATGCCCAAGACAAGCAAGCGAGACATCGCCAAAGAAATGGAGACGGTGTACGAGCGTTTTCCGATCTTGGCGGAGCGCAAATGGCAGCTGGGAGGGACGTTGTCGGGAGGTCAGCAGCAAATGCTGGCAATTGGCAGAGCGCTGCTTTCCAGGCCGAAGCTGCTGCTGTTGGACGAGCCTTCCCTAGGTCTTGCACCGCTCATCGCCAAAGAAATTTTGACGATCGTGCAGGAGATTCGCTCCCAGTGGGGGACAACAGTTCTTTTGGTCGAGCAAAATGCCCGTGCTGCATTGGCGATTTCCGATCGAGCGTACGTGCTCTCTACGGGAGTCGTCATGCTGGAAGGCACAGCTGAGAAAATCAGCAACGATCCGCGTGTGCAATCAGCCTATCTGGGACATGCCCATGATGCGGTTGGACAATAGAAAAAGAAAAATGATAGGGGGATTATTCATGAAAAAAAATCAATCGAGGAAGTGGCTCTTTCCAATCGCACTCGCTTCCATGGTCTTGCTCAGCGCTTGTGGTGGCGGTGCAAAGCCGGCAGCAGAAGCAGGTGCAGCAGGCGGCAAAGAACCGATTAAGCTGGGTGCCGTGTTCTCATTGACGGGTCCAAACAGCCCGCTCGGTGTACCTGAGAAGCAGGCAGTAGAGATGCTGGTGAAAGAAATTAACGGCGCAGGCGGTGTAGATGGCCGTCCGGTCGAGGTCGTTTTTGAAGATGACAAATCCGACAATACAGAAGCGGTAAAAGCAGTCAAGAAGCTGGTTTCCAAGGAAAAAGTCGTGGCTTTGCTCGGTTCCTCGGGCAGCGGTCCTTCCCTGGGAATGGCGGAATTTTCCCAAGCGGAAAAAATTCCTCTGATCTCGATGGCAGCGGCTGATCAGATGACTAATCCCGTTCGTGCAGGCATCTTCAAAACCCCACACACGGACGTGCACGGAACGAAGCGCATCTATAAATACTTGAAAGAAAAAGGCATTACCAAAATCGCTCTGCTCAACGACAGCAACCCATACGGCAGCGGTTGGACTCAGCAGCTGCAAAAATACGCGCCTGAGTATGGAATCACGATCGTAGCCGAAGAAAAATACGGAACCAAAGATCCGTCCATGAGCTCCCAGCTGACGAAGATCAAAGGAACGGATGCACAAGCACTGATCGTGGCGGGAACGAATCCAGGACCTGCAACGATTGTAAAAGAAGCAAAGCAGCTGAACCTGAGCATTCCGATCATCAGCTCCCACGGTTCTGCTAACAGCAAATTCCTCGAGCTCGTCGGCGATGCTGGCGAAGGTGTCCTGATGGTAGCGGGCAAGCTGCTTGTTTCTGACCAAATCGCTGCGGACGATCCGCAGGCAGCCATCGTGAAAAAATTCGTAGACGGGTACAAGGCAGCCTACAATGTAGAGCCAGACGGTTTTGCAGGCTATGGCTACGACGGCTTGAACCTGATGGTCGAAGGACTGAAGCAGGCAGGCGGCGATGCGTCCAAGCTGAATGAGGTCCTGGAGAAAGTGAAGTACGTCGGGGTAACCGGTGAATTCGTGTTCTCTGCAGAAGATCACAACGGCCTCACGGAGGACAGCATGATCATGGTTGAAGTCAAGGATGGAAAATTTCAGATTCTTAAATAAAGAACGACAAGGCTGAAGGGTAAGACGGCTGTTCTTTCCGCAACGGACAGATGCGGGAAGAACGGCTGTTTTTGTCCACGCCTTCCTATCACATTCGCAGGAGGAATGAATATGTCCCTGTTAAATAGCGTGTTGATGGCAGCTCCGATTTTGCATAAAGCTTTCTTGTTCGATTGCATGGTAGGGGTGACGGACAGGGAGAAATTTTTGGCGTACTATCCCGCATCTGATCTGAATCTAGGGATCAAGGTTGGAGATCAGCTCCGAGCGGGGAGTATCAATGCGACGGCGGTAGCAGAGAATCGCAGAGTCGTGCGTAAGATTGGAAAAGAGGTGTACGGGATTCCCTATATTGCGGTAGGGTATCCAATCGTTGAAAACGGCCAGGTGGTCGGGTGCTTGGCCACTGGCGTGACGACAGACCGAGAAGACCAGCTGCGCGCACTGGCTGAAAACTTGACGGGGGCGCTCGAAAATATTGCGGTGCACACAGAAAGTCTGGCAAAAGAGGCGAACGATTTGGCACAAGCAAGTCATATCTTGTCCGATACTGCCGTAACGATGGAAAAGAAGATTGCCGAAACCTCCCAAATCAATCAACTCATTCGCGACATCTCGACTCGCTCCAACGTGCTGGGGTTGAATGCGGTGCTGGAAGCAGCACGGGCAGGAGCAGCAGGAAGGGGTTTTTCCGTCGTGGCGGAAGAGATCCGTAGGCTTTCCCAGACGACTTCAACGTCGGCCAAGAGCATTTTTCGCATATTGGATGAAATGAACGAGCTTGTAGGTACCGTCACTGGTGAAATGGAGAAAACGATGAATCACAGCCTGCAGCAGTCCACTCGTATTCAAGAGCTGGATGCAGTCATGCAGCAGCTGCGGAAAATGGCGGAGCAACTGAGGGAAACCGCAATGTCTACAGGGAGAATGGAATAATTCGTCTGGCTTGAAAACGATTACACCTATTGCAGAATCGTATGACGTTATGTTATTATAACGTTATAAAAACGTATTATAAATTATATGCCATAGACAAGCGATGAACGTAAAGGAGGTCTTCACCATGAATACACAGTTGGAACATTCAGATCTGACAGAAGATGCCAAAATGGAAGCGTTTTTAGCGAAAATTGACCGCGGTGAAAAA
This sequence comes from Brevibacillus centrosporus, assembly GCF_003710815.1. Taxonomy (GTDB): domain Bacteria; phylum Bacillota; class Bacilli; order Brevibacillales; family Brevibacillaceae; genus Brevibacillus; species Brevibacillus centrosporus. The sequence goes on along the minus strand of NZ_RHHP01000025.1, from coordinate 31,268 downwards.
ATCGAAGCGGACGACTGGATGCCTGACGATTACCGTAACCAATTGATCAAACTGATTTCCATGCACGGCATCAGCGAGATCATGGGGGCATTGCCAGAAAAGGAATGGGTACCGAAAGCTCCCACCCTGCGCCGCAAGCTGGCGATCATGGCAAAGGTACAGGATGAGATGGGACACGGACAGCTGCTCTTGCGTGTCGCTGAGGACTTGATTGCTCCACTGGGTAAAACGCGTGAGGACATCATGCAAGATCTGTTCGCTGGCCGCTTGAAATTTCATAATGTGTTTCACATGGAAGCGCCTACATGGGCGGACGCGGGTGTAATCGGATGGCTCGTTGACGGAGCGGCGATCATTACGCAATCCATGTCGCTGGATACTTCCTACGCACCTTATGCACGTGCCCTGCACCGGATCTGTGCGGAGGAGAAATTCCATGCACAGCACGGGGAGAGTATCGTACTGGAGCTGGCGGAGGGTACAGAAGAGCAGCGCCAAATGCTGCAGGAATCGATCACTCGCTGGTGGCCATCCCTGTTGATGTTCTTCGGACCGCCTGAGAACGGCAACATCACCAGTAACCAAGCGTCGAACATGCGCTACAAAATCCGTTCGCAAACCAACGAGGAGCTGCGTCAAATCTTCCTGAAGAAGTATTTGCCACGCATCTTCCACCTTGGCTTTACCGTTCCAGATGAAACGATCTACTTTGATGAAGCAGAGGATAAATGGATTTACCAGCAGCCAGATTGGGAAGAATTCAAGCAGATTGTCAAAGGAAAAGGCCCACGTTCTGCCCACCGACTGCACTTGCGTGAAATGTCCTATGAAGAAACCAAATGGGTGCGTGATGCGATTCTGTCGTATGGCCGCCAGGTAGGGTAGGTGAGTGCGATGAGTAACCAAACCAACAACGAGAACTTTGTCATCTATGAAGTGTTTAGCCAAAAAACGGTAAGCGCCTCATTTGTACACCAATTTAGTCTCTTGGCACCAAATGCGGAAGTCGCGCTTTCCATGGCACGGGAAAACTTCTTGCGCCGCGAGCCTTGTTTTAACCTGTGGGTGGTCAAACGAGACGACATCCACGGACTGCCGCCAGAGGAGCGTCCTTTCCTGGAGCGTCTTGACAACAAGAGCTATCGGGAAACAAAAGGCTACGGCGATTTGCAAGGCAGATGGCGCCGTCATAAAGATGAGTACGAGGCACAGCACAACACCAAAAGTGGCAGCTAAGAAGGAGGAACATGATCATGGGCGAACTTCTACAGGTAGAAACTGCACAAGAAGCTTTGAAAAATCAGGAGTATACGCAAGCCTTGGTTGATCTTCTCTTCCAGCTTGCCGATGACGATTTTATTTTGGCTTACCGTGGGTCGGAATGGCTCGGCCTTGCACCGCATATTGAAGAAGATGTAGCGTTTTCCTCCATGGCTCAGGATATGATGGGACACGCGGTTATGTACTACGAAATGCTCGAGGAGCTCGGTGTAGGCAAAGCTGACGACCTGGCGCAGCTTCGCGAGGCATCTGCTTTCCGCAACGCCATTCTAGTCGAGCGCCAAAACGGTGCTGGCGGGTACAACGACGATCCGCACTACGACTGGGCTTACGCAATCGTGCGCAGCTATGTATACGGCTTGCACAAAAAGGTTCGCCTGGAATCGCTGCTCAAGTCCTCTTATTCTCCACTCACGCTGATCAGCCGCAAAATGCTGACGGAGCATCGCTATCACCTGATGCACTGGCAAGTATGGCTGAAGCAGCTGGCAAACAGCACACCGGATGCTCGCGCACGTCTGGAAGCAGCGATCGCAAAAGTATGGAGCGACGCAGGAGAGCTGAGCGATCTCGGTCCGAATGCAGCTTCGATCACGGGCTTTGGTCTGATTGAAGCGGAAGCAACTCTTCGCGAGGTTTGGCTCAAAGAAACCCAAGCTATTTTTGAAGCGGCGAATCTGAGCTGGCCGGGTGAGCCGGGAGCAGCTAAGGAGCGTGGCCGCGCCGGGGAGCACACCGCTGATCTGATACAAGCATTGGCTACTCTGTCCGAGGTATATCGCATCGATCCGGCAGCAAGCTGGTAAGAAAACGCGAGCGAGGACGATGGCAATAAAAAGGAGTGATCTGCATGGCGCAAGTAAATGAGCACGTTCATGAACATCAAGAGGCGACATGCTGGGAGCTGCTGCAGGAAGTGAAAGATCCAGAGATCCCAGTGATTAGCATGGTGGAAATGGGCATGATTCACAAGGTGAAGGTAGAATCCGGCGTCGCTTACGTAGAAGTTCTGCCTACCTTTGTCGGCTGTCCCGCTCTGGAAATTATGAAGAAGAACATCTCAGAGAAACTGGTGGAAGGGGAAGGGATTAACGAAGTACAGGTGCGTTTTGTCTACGACCCTGCCTGGACTTCCGATCGGATCGCCTTGGATGCCCGAGATAAATTGAAGAGCTTCGGCATCGCCCCGCCACCTGTTGGCTTTCAGCCTGGAGATACATGGGAAGTGACCTGTCCTTACTGTGATTCTCCGTATACAACGATTGAAAACTTGTTTGGACCCGCAGCCTGCCGCAGTATTTTGTATTGCAAGCACTGCAAAAATCCGTTTGAGGCTCTAAAACCAATCTATTAAGGGAATTGAGAGGAGCGAGTGTCATGGGAGAGAGCAAGCAAATGTATATCAATGGGGAATGGGTATCTGCTGAAAGCGGAGAATTCCTTCAGATCATCAACCCAGCAACAGGAGAATCCGTCGGGTCCGTTTCATTTGGGGACGGCCGCGAAGCCAAAAAGGCAATCGATGCAGCACATGAGGCATTTGGCACTTGGTCTCGCCTGACAGCACGTGAACGCTCCAAGTATCTGTACAACTTGTCTGAGCTCGTAAAAAGCCACCGCGATGAGCTGGCTGGTCTTATCTCCGCTGAGATGGGAAAACCGCTCGGTGAAGCCAAAGGGGAAGTGCTCGGCGCAGCTGACAACTTCGTCTGGTATGCTGAGGAAGCGAAGCGCGTATACGGCGAAACCATCCCATCTTCGGTAGCGAACAAACGCATCATGGTTCTGCGCCAGCCTGTCGGTGTGGTGGGTGCCATTACTCCTTGGAACTTCCCGGTGAACATGGTAGCGCGTAAAATCGCTCCAGCGCTTGCGGCAGGCTGCACAGTCGTACTGAAGCCAGCTGAAAGCACACCATTGTCTGCCATCCGCTTGTTTGAACTGATCGAGCAAGCTGGCTTTCCAAAGGGTGTCGTAAACCTCGTCATCGGAAAGCCGGAAGCAATCGGAGATGAGTTCATCAACAATCCGAAGCTCAGCAAAATCGGCTTCACCGGATCCACTCGCGTAGGGAAGCTCCTGATGGAAGGTGCAGCGAAGCAAGTGAAGCGCGTGAGCATGGAGCTTGGTGGTCATGCCCCGTTCATCGTATTTGCTGATGCGGATCTGGATGCAGCGGTAAAAGGTCTGTTTGAGAGCAAATTCCGCAACTCCGGTCAAATGTGCATTTGCACCAACCGTCTGTACGTGCATGCCGATGTAGCAGATGCCTTCACAGAGAAGCTGGTTGAGCGTCTGAAAAAGGCAAAGGTAGGCGACGGTCGTCAAAAAGAAACCGAAATCGGTCCACTCGTCAACGAACGTGCACTGAACAAGGTTCTGGAGCACATCGAAGACGCAAAAGGAAAAGGCGGCCAAGTCGTATACGGTGGCGCACGCATGACAGAAGGCGATTATGCGAAAGGCTTCTACTGCGAGCCAACTGTCATCACAGACGTAACCGATGAAATGAAAATTTCCTACGAAGAAACCTTTGGTCCGGTAGTGCCAATCGTTCGCTTTACCGATGAAGCAGAAGTGGTAAAACAGGCAAACGATACCCGCTATGGACTGGCAGCGTACGTCTACACTCGCGATAATTCCCGCTGCTTCCGTATGGCTGAGCTGCTGGAGTACGGCATCGTCGGCATCAACGACGGCTCGCCAACACAAACGCAAGCACCATTCGGCGGCTTTAAAGAGAGCGGAATCGGTCGTGAAGGCGGACACTTCGGAATGGATGAGTATTTGGAAACGAAGTTCGTATCTTTCGGACTGTAATAAACGAAATACAAGAAAGGGGCAATCCCAGAGTAGCTGGTCTACTCGGGATTGCCCTTCTTTGTCGGTTATGAGAACTCTTTAACAAAAACACTCAGGCCCCGTGCTACCATTTCCCTCTATAGTTCGCAGGGGGTGAGGGCGGTTGAAGGCGATCAGGGCTTGTGTGGCATGACTGAGGACCGCGCCAGCTCTGGTAGTAGCTGCGACAAGCACGGCCTCCACGATTTCCTCTGGCGTACCTCCTAATTCCTTATACCTTTGAACATGCGTATCGATGCAATAGGGGCAACCCGTGACATGCGCAACGGCGACGGCTATAAGCTCCTTAGTCTTTAACGGAATCGCTCCCGTGGACGTATAGACCTCTTGTTCAAATGCCAAAAAGGATGAAGAAGCACGAGGGGCAAGCTGCACCAGCTCAGGAATCTTTTTCAGGTCATCTTGGTGGTAATAGTGACTCATTAGAAATACCTCCTTATCGAGTGTGAACTTCTAGCATGATCATTGTATCGATGTGAAAAGGAGGTTTCCGTGATAAAGTCACAGAGGCGATGTATAAGAAAGTAATTTGTTGGAGTCGGTTACAGCTATTCTTCCTCGCTGCACGATAATGGCGCCATCATGCACAAAATCTCTCAACAGTCGACTAACTACTTCACGGGCTGTGCCGAGTTCAATGGCCATTTGCTCGTGCGTAGTCTCAATCCATTCTGAGGCAGTTCGCAGCTCGTTTTGACGCAAGATGAGATAAGTCGCGATACGCTCACGGACGGAGCCAAAAGCAATCTGCTCAAGTAAGCTAGATACATGTGTAAACCTGTCCATGAACTGTCTGTAAACATACTGTCTAACCGGTTTGTAATCATTCATCCATTCTCTGAAAGACTCAACGGGAAAAAGCAGCACCTCGGTATCTGTCTCAATTTCTACGGAGGCTTCGTACTCCATTTCTCCCAAAATGCTTGCCATCATGAGCACACAGCATTCTCCCGACCGAACGCGATAGAGTGTCACTTCTCTTCCAGAAGAACCGATTTTATAGATTCGAATACAGCCTGACAGGATAAAGATTGCATGCGTCAAATAATGCCCTGTCGTTATGGGATGCAGGGTGGAGGGAGATACACGAACGGTTTCCGCCAGTGACCAATCCGTGGGAGAGAGTGCCGAGAAGCAGGGGAAATAGCGAATGGCATCATTCACTTTCAGAGGATCCATCATAACCGCCCCTAAATGATCGTTTTGTCCAATTATAGTTTATCATAGGGAAGAGGTGTTCCTATCGGTCTTGAAGTTATTGCCACAGCTCGTCCTAGGTATTTGTCAACACTTTGTTCATTTTTAGTCGAGAAAGTACTTGGGTTCAACGGTATAATGGAGAATGTATAGAGGGACCCTTTCTAGTATGAAGGGAGGATATTCATGGATAATCAGCAGCACCTGCATGGTTTGCCATCAGGAGCAGGCGGCGCGACCTTTTCCGACTTATGGAGTCCGGATGTCATGTTGCTGACCTTGCTCTTTGCGGTTGCCTATTTTTTATTGACGGGTCCGTTTCGCCAAAAGCTTGCCCATGCCAAACCGGCATCAACGAGACAAAAAATCTTGTTTGTATTTGCGTTGATTCTGTTTTATGCGGCACAAGGGAGTCCCATCAGTTATTACGGCCATCATTACCTGTTTAGTCTTCACATGCTACAGCAATCGATTCTTTATTTTGCATTGCCACCGCTTGTTTTGTTGGCCATTCCAGAGTGGCTCCTGGCGAGGGTTTTTCAGCCGAAGGTCATGCGGACTATACTTAACCTCGTGACGCACCCGTTGGTGGCTGCCCTGTTGTTCAATACACTGTTCTCTTTCTACCATGTTCCATTCATTTTTGACGCTGCGTCCCAGAACCATGAATGGATGTCCGTCTACCATATTGTGCTGCTGCTAGCTGCCTTTGCGATGTGGTGGCCGATTGTCAGCCCGCTTTCCGATAGTAAAAAGCAACTGGCGGGATTGAAAAAGCTCACGTACATCTTCGCCAATGGCGTATTGATCACGCCAGCCTGTGCGCTGATTATTTTCGCAGAGAACCCGCTGTATACTACGTACATGCAGGCACCTCAACTGTTTGAAAGCCTGACGACCTTCAGTGATCAGCGACTGGGCGGAATCATCATGAAGCTTGTCCAAGAGCTTGTTTACGGATCTGTGCTTGCCTACGTCTTCTACAACTGGTATAAACAGGAGAAGCAGGACGATCTTCCTATGGAACAGCAGTCTGCCTCCCTTATAATGAAATCGCCTGCTGCAGAAGATGGCAGCGTTTGAAAAAGAGACGTAATTACGTGAATGAGGTGTAGAAATGTCCATCTTGTTGCCTACGATAAGTACATCGTTTATCGTCATTAGCGGCATCCTGGTTGCTTTTGGCTGGTACGCGGTTGCGAAGCGACAAATTGAGAAGCATATGAAAATCATGAAGTGGGCCGCCATCTGTGCGACGATCTTCTTCATTACTTACGTATCCCGTACGGCTTTTGTAGGGAACACGCATTTCGGTGGACCGGATAGTCTCAAGCCGATCTATCAAACCTTCCTGATCTTCCATATTACCCTGGCAACGGTAGGGGGAGTGATGGGATTGATTACGCTGCGATTCGCGTACAAAAATGAGATTGCAAAGCATAGAAAGATCGGTCCGTGGACGTCGATTATTTGGTTTGTTACAGCCATTACAGGTGCTACCGTCTACACACTGCTTTACTTGATTTACCCGGGTGGGGAGACGGCTGGCGTGCTTGACGTTATCTTTGGAAGGTAATGGAAGTACACCCGGCAAGTTGACTTGCTTTACGGGCATTGGCTACAATGAAAGTTAGTTTGTCTATTGCAAATTCGGATGTTCAGATAGATTCAGACAGGAGGTACAAACTGTGGATCAGCGAGTAACGATGCAAGATTCGCTTGAAGCTGATACTGTCTTGCAGGCGCAATCGGTACAACAGGCAACATGGCGCGACTACTTAGAACTGACAAAGCCTGGTATTACCATGTCCAACCTGATGACCACTTTTTCTGCTCTGTGGTTGGCATCATTCGGTTTTCCAGACTGGAAACTGGCGATCCTCACCATGCTTGGCACCGCTTTGGTGATCATGTCTGGTGCGGCGTTAAACAACTTTTATGATCGCGAACTCGATTTGAAAATGAAGCGTACCAAAACCCGGGCGGTTGCTACCGGGCGCATTTCCCCTCGGAATGCATTACTGGTAGGGATTGGCTTATTGCTCGCGGGTCTGGCTGTTCTCGCAGTCTTCGCGAACCCGTTGGCAGCGGTTTGGGGATTGATCGGACATATTTTTTACGTGCTGATCTATACACCGCTCAAACGTGTTACAACGTTGAATACGGTCATTGGCGGTATTTCCGGTGCAGCTCCGCCCGTTATCGGTTGGGTAGCGGTTACGAACAGTATGGATCCCGCTGCATGGCTGCTGTTCCTGATCATGTTCTTGTGGCAGCCGCCGCATTTCTTGGCGCTGGCTATGCTGAAAACCGAAGAGTATCGCGCAGGGAATTTGCCGATGCTGCCAGTAGTGAAAGGCTTTGCAGAAACCAAGCGTCAAATGGTGCTGTGGGGCTCTGTCCTGTTCCCAGCGTCTCTTCTGCTCTTCATTCACGGAAGCGTAGGCTACGTTTATTTGATCGTCATGGGAATTATGGGCATCGTGTACATGGTGCTTCTGTTCCAAGGCTTCCGTGCCAAGGATGATTTGGCGTGGGCACGCAAGCTTTTCGGCTACTCCATTCTGTATTTGACTGTCTTTTGTGCAGCCATCGTCATCAGCACCATGGTGCACTATTATTGACACATATCACTCACGAAATGTTCACGGAACATCCCTTGCTTAGCAGGGGATGTTTCATTAATGTAAGAGAGGACAAACGCAAGAGGTCTTACGCACGACAGACCTCCATCCTCACAGGAAACAGGGTGTATTCACTATGGAAAAATGGCTGAAGCCTCTCGCCGTTCTTGCTACTCTCGTCATGTTTATCGTCATGGTAGCCGGGTCGCTTGTAACCAAGACGGATTCCGGTCTGGGATGCGGAAATGACTGGCCACTTTGCAACGGCAAATGGGTCCCGGAGTATACGTTAGCTTCGATCATTGAATATACGCATCGCCTGATTACGGGTATTGCCGGCATCATCGTGCTGCTTTTCTCGGTCATGTGCTGGCGCTTTTATCGGGGCAATCAAGAGGTTCGCAATCTAGCCCTGTTCGGTATATTTTTTATTGTACTGGAGTCCATTCTCGGTGCTTCTGCCGTGATTTGGCCGCAGTCCTCAGCAGTTCTTGCACTCCATTTTGGTTTCTCTTTGCTGGCGTTTACCGGCGTGTTTCTGCTGACAGGCTTCGTCTTGCAGCGGGATCGGATGGAGGGCATGGTACAAGCCGAGGCTCCGAAAGGATTTCGCAATTGGATCTGGGGCGTAACGATTTACGCGTACGGGGTTGTCTATCTCGGCGCTTATGTACGGCATACGGGCTCCAGTATGGCATGTAGCGACTGGCCGTTGTGCCAGGGCAAGCTGATTCCAGAGCTGTCGGGACAGACGGGTATCCACTTTGCGCACAGGCTGGGAGCGATGCTGCTCTTGATCCTGATGCTGATCAACCTGATCTACGCAGTAAAGCACTTTAAAGAAACGCGCCGTGATTTGTACGGAGCTAGCGTTATCGCTTTCGTGCTTGTCGTCCTCCAGGTGTTCAGCGGTGGTTTCGTTGTCTTGTTCCAGCTGCATCTGTACGCGACGCTTCTGCACTCGATGATCATTACGATTTTGTTCGGCGTCATCTGCTACATGTGTCTGCAGTCGCTGAAATCACCGCGCTTGAAGATACCAAGAAAGAAACAGTAGGGAAAATAGAAGTCACGAAAGAAGCCGCTTGCCTCGTTAACAGGTAAGCGGCTTTGTATTTTCGTTCAGCGATTGTCTGTGTACTCAAGGCGGATGATGCGAACATTTTCCTGATGAGACTCCTGTGTGGTAGGAGAGAAGAAGGCGTGTTCTTTTTCCAGGGTGGAAAGCGTGGCTTCGTCATTTGCGATGACAGCCTGCGTCAATCTTTCCAAATGATCCGCTGACAGATGAACGCGGCGCTTCATCTCAGCCACGTCATCTGTTGCTTGCCCGTGACCGGGAATGAGAAGAGAAATGCGATGCTCGCCGATGATCCGCGAGGCGAGCTCTATTGTCCTTTTATAAGCTTTGGCACTGTCGTAAATAAACGGCAGCTCAAAATCGGAAAGATAGTCGCCAGCTACGAAGACACCGATCGAATCGATAACGGTGAATAGACCATCTGCAGAATGACCGGGTGCCAGGTAGAAGTGCAAGGTCGTGGAACCGAGCGTGACCTGCTGGTATTCCTCCGTGATGACGATGTCATGTGGGAAATTCGATCGGATAGTCGCGCTTCAAATAATAGGTCGCATCAAATTCGTGAATCAGCCGCAGCTTGTAATCCTTTTTGGGATGGTGCTGCAAACCGTAGCTGCCAATCGTTTTGGCATCAGGAAAAGCGCGGTAGCCAATGATGTGGTCGAAGTCTCCGTGAGTAAACAGCAGGTATAGCTCTTTGTCACCGCGAATCGATTGCACGAAGCTTTGTATTTCTTGGATTTCACCGGGGAGCCAGGTTGGGTCGATGACGATTATCCCCTCATCCAACGAGATGACGGTTGTTGTTGTCTGGAACAGGGCGCTTTGAAAAACAGTGACACGATCATTGGTGTATTGAATCATGGGAAAAGGAGCTCCTTTCCGGGATCAAAAAGATAAAGGCGATTGCTCTGGGGGTGTGGATGACGGAAAAATTCCATCACAAGGCGGAAGTTCTCTGCATTTGCGACAGGTTGTGCTTGAATGGGTTTCGCGGTCTTTGGGTCTGGTTCCTGCTTGGTTTTCCATGGGCTCGTTTCCCAAGTTACTTCGAAGTGGAGTAAATTTCAACCGCGCACCTCGCTGTCTTTTGTTACAATAAAAAAAGCAAACACATGATCGTGACGAGAGGATGAAGGGCATGCGCATTTTACATACAGCGGACTGGCATTTCGGGCGTCAGCTGGAAGGCAGGGACCGCCGGATCGAGCAAGCTGCATTTGTGGACGAGCTGTGCCAGATTGCGGATGACAAAAGCGTGGATCTGGTGCTGATCGCGGGAGATGTGTACGATTCCGTAAACCCTCCTGCCTGGGCGGAAGAGCTGTTTTACGAAGCGCTGGAACGTTTGTCTGCGGAAGGCACTAGGGGAGTGGTCGTCATCGCGGGCAATCACGATCAGCCTGAGCGAGTGAGAGCGGCTGCGCCATTGGCTACGAAGCACGGGATTGTCCTGCTGGGTCTGCCAAAGGAATCGCCGCTGACACCTGAGGAGACCGTAGAGGGGCGCGTGCGGATCGTCGATGGCGGTCCGTCTTGGCTGGAGCTTGCGGTGCCGGGATGCGAGCATCACGCAGTCGTGCTGGCTTTGCCATACCCATCGGAGTCCCGCTTGAAGGAGCTTTTGTCCGAGAGCTTCTCCCAAGAGCAGATGCAGCTCGCTTTTTCCGAGCGGATCGGGCAGCTACTTACGGAGCTTTCCCGCCATTTTCGTGACGATACGGTTAACCTGGTCACGAGCCATCTATTTGTCATGGGCGGACTGGAGACGGATTCGGAGCGACCTATTCAAATTGGGGGAGCGATGACCGTATCGCCGATGGCTTTCCCTGAGAAAGCAGATTACGTGGCGCTGGGACATTTGCACAGGCTGCAGAAGCTGCGGGAAAAACCACTCGTGCGTTACAGCGGGTCTCCTTTATCCTACAGCTTTTCTGAGGCAGGACAGAGCAAAGCTGTCGTCTTGGTCGAGGTAGTACCGGGCAGTGAGGTGCAGGAGGAAATTATTTATTTGACGAGCGGTCGTCCATTGGCACGCTGGAAAGCGACTGAAGGAATCTCTCAGGTAGAGCAGTGGCTCGCGGAGGGCAGAGATGCGGGGGCGTGGATCGATCTGGAGCTGCATGTATCTGACGTGATTGACCCGGCAGAATTTCAGCGTCTGCGCAAATTAAGCGATGATTTCCTCAAAATTCAGCGGGTCGTTGTGAGGGAAGACCGCCAGGATGAAGAGACTGAGAGGGTGGAGCTGGCTGAGCTGACGCCGGAGCAGCTTTTCCGCCGCTTTTATGAAAGAAAACGGGGAGCACAGCCAGATGAGCGTCTGGTGGCGATGTTTGAGCGGCTGCTTGCGGAAACCGGTGGAGAGGAGGAAGCGCAGTGAGGCCAATACGATTAAAGCTTTCTGGAATGCACAGCTATCGGGAATTGCAGGAGGTAGATTTCGAAATCCTGTGCCAGGCCGGACTGTTCGGGATATTCGGTCCGACGGGAAGCGGAAAGTCTACGATTCTGGACGCGATTACGCTCGCTTTATACGGACAGGTCGTGCGTCTGGGGGGAGGAAACCACCCCAAGGAAGTTCTCAATCAGCTGGAGCAGCGCGTCTTTGTCTCCTTTACCTTTGAGCTGGGAAAGGGTGAGGACCGCAAGCAGTACACGGTAGAGCGGGAATTTGGGCTGGACAAAAAGGGAAACAAGCGCCAACCGGAAGTGCGCTTGATCCAATCGGGAGCACTGACAGGTGAACCGGATGTCGTCCTCGAGTCCAAAGCGACAGCGGCTACAGCAGCGGTTGAGGAGCTGATCGGGCTGACACTGCAAGACTTTACGCGTGCGGTCGTCTTGCCGCAGGGGCAGTTTTCCCGCTTTTTGACGCTGAAAGGCAGCGAGCGCAACGAGATGCTCCAAAGGATGTTCCGCCTGCATATTTACGGTGAAAAACTGAGCGATCGCGTTCGTCATGCGCTGGAGCAGGCAAAGGAGCAGCTGCACCGTTTGCAGCTCGAGGTCGCAGCTCTGGGCGACGCAGGATATGACGCGCTGGAGGCAGCCAGACAGACATGGACGGATGCAGCAGAAAAAGAACAGGAATTCCATTCGCAAAAGCGGGAGATGGCCGAAAAGCTCAAGTCGCTGGAGCAGATTTACCGATGGCAGCAGGAGCTGGATACTGTACGCAAGCAGCTGGAGCAGTACACCGCGAGGCAGCCTGAAATCGACACGAAGAAAACGCAAATTCGCGGGTGGGAGTCCAGTATTCGGGTATGGCCGCATGTGCAGCAGTGGGAAAGGCTGGATCAGGAGTGGCTCGCGACAGGACAAGCAGTCGAGCGAAGCCGCGAGGAGCAGGACAGCGTCCGCGTACTGGCGGAAGCAGCTGAGCTGGAGTACCAGAAGGCACAGGCATCTCTTTTGGCTCAGGAGCCTGACTTGACGCTGCAAAAGAGCAGACTAGCCCAAGCGGAAGAATGGGAGGCAGAGCTCGCGGCGATCCGGGCAGAATGGACAGGTCTGGAGCGGGAACGAGGCGAGATGATCGCTGCGCTAAACCAGACGGAGGAGCAGCTGGCTCGGGACGAGGAAGCGCTCCAAAATTGGGAGCAGGAGTGGAAGCGGCTGGACGAGCAGATGAAAGAGGCTGTAGTTACTCCAGAATGGCGCGATCAGGTGACAGCGGCGAGAGAAGCCAGACAGCAGTGGGAGCGAGAGACTTCCAAGCGCCAGGAGCTTCTGGACGAGGCGACTGCCGCCGAACGACAGCTTCAGGAAGCGATGCAAAAAGCACAGCACCATCGCACGGCATGGGAAGCAAGTGCACAAAAGCTCGAGCAGGCCAAGATGCGATGGAATTCGCCGGATTCCCAGCCGACGATGACTGATGGCGAATGGGAGCAGGCAAGAAGTATCCTGAACGAAATGAAGCAGGCTGGACGGCAGTGGCGTGAGCTAGTCCAGCAAAAAACAGACTGGAAGGATAAATGGGAGCGAATAAAGGCAGAGCAGCAGCTCGCTAAAGCCCGTTGGAGCGCCCTGCAAGCCGAGAGTGAGGCAAAAGAGGGGCAGGTGCTAAGGCAGCAGGAGAGCTTCCAGCGTCTGCGCGACTCGTTGGAGAGCTGGCAGCAGGAGAACATGGCTCGTTATTTGCGCGAGCGTCTGGCGGACGGCGATGAATGTCCGGTATGCGGATCCACACACCACAAGAGCGGGGAAACAGACCATACGGGGCAGGAAGATGCACGCTCGGAAGGCGATGAGCTGCGTGCTCGCGTGAAAGCAGCGGAAGAGGCGTGGCGCGAAGCAGAACGCTTGGCTCGGGCGGCCAAGGAAGCACTGCTTACAGCCCATGTAGAGCAGAAAGCGTTTGAAGAGCGGCTTACCACTTTGAAAAGCGAGTGGGATACGTTGGCTGCACGCGAGGAAGCACTGCAAAAAGAGTGCCGTGAAAACGGGGAAGCCTGGGCTGCGGTGGACTCTTTTGAAGATTTGCTGCGTGTGTACCAGTACGAGGAAAAAGAGCTTCTGGCAAAGCAGGCTGAGCGGGAACGATTGAAAGAAGAGCGGGAAAAGCTTGCCCTAGAGATCGAGGTACTGCGTGAGGAAGAGGCAGGACAAAAAGGCCTGCTTGCAAGAAGCGCGGTGATTGTAGAGCAACTGGAAAAATCGATCGCAGACGGAAAAAGCCGTCTGCAGGTCGCGGAAGAAAAGGTAAGGTATGCGGCGGAAGAGCTGGATGCCAAACGCAAAGACCTGCTGATCGAGGAAATCGAGCGCCACTTCGAGGAAATCGGCAGACGTGACCGGAAAATGGCAAGCCTGCAGAGTGTTCGCGCCGAAAAAGAGCAGCTGCGAGTGACGCTTGCAGCACAGTGCGATTCGGCGAAAGCGCGCCGCAGTGAATGCAAGGCGCGGGAGGCGGCAGCGGCAGAAAAGCTTGCCGACCGCAAAAAGCTGTGGGAGCAAAAGCATGTGCAGTGGCTGGAGCGAACTGGAGGACAGCCTGCACGCGAGCGTCTGCAAATGGTCGAAGAGACGCTCACAAAGCTGCGTCAGGCAGTTGCCACGGCAGAAGAGAAACGGAAAGAGACTGCTGCCGTTCGAGAAAATGTCCAAAACAATTTGTTGAAGCATACAGAGGCATATGCAGTCCTGACTCGACAAAGATCTGAAGCATACGAAGCGATGCAGCAGGCTCTCCGGGAAAACAGCATGGAATCCGCCGAGCAGGTGCGAAAGCTGTATGCGCAGCGCGATCAGCTGCAGGAGGCTGTTTCCGCAGTGGAAGCCTTTGAGCGGGCACGTGATCAGCAGCGCTATGACGAGGAGCGGCTCGTACAGTCTTTGGCTGGCCGCTCGGTATCCAGTGAGGAGTTTTTGCTCGCCAAACAGGAGTGGGAGGCATGGGAGCAGACCTTCCTCGAGGTTCAGAAGCAGGTTGCCGTAGCGAGGGAACAGGTAGACCGAATGGAGAGCAATCACGAAAAATGGTTGCTGCTGCAGGTACAGCTGGGAGAGCAGCAGGATGAGCAGAGCCGTCTGGAAGAGCTGAAAAAGCTGTTTGAAGCAAAAGCGTTTGTCCAGTTTATCGCTGAGGAGAAGCTGGCTTCGATCGCTCGGGATGCTTCTTATCACCTGAAGCGGATGACCGCCAATCGCTACGCGCTGGAAATCGGGGATGAAGGCGAGTTTGTGCTCCGAGATGAAGCAGCAGGAGGAATGCGCCGCCCTGTAAGCACGTTGTCAGGCGGAGAAACATTCCTGACCTCCCTATCACTGGCGCTGGCTCTCTCGATGGAAATTCAAATGCGGGGTGGACGTCTGGAGTTCTTCTTTCTGGACGAGGGCTTCGGGACTCTCGACCCTGAACTGCTGGAAGTAGTGATGGATGCATTGGAGCGTCTGCGCATGGACGACTTTACGATAGGGGTAATCAGTCACGTCCCGGAAATTCGCGTCCGGATGCCGCGTAGGCTGGTCGTCACTCCAGCGGAACCGATGGGAGCGGGAAGCAAGATTCATCTGGAAATGGAATAGCGAGGAGAGAGTGAAATGGCCGTTCAATTTGTGCTGGGGCGGGCAGGGACCGGGAAAACAACAGCGATTCACCAGCAGATCCGCGAGCATCTCTCAGCTAATCCGCTGGGAACGCCGATGATTTTGCTCGTTCCTGAGCAAGCCAGCTTTCAAGAAGAATACGCTTTGGCGACATTGCCCGGCTTAAATGGGGTTATGGGTACACAGGTACTCAGCTTTGGCAGGCTGGGGCATCGCTTGCTGCAGGAGCTGGGTGATTTGACGCTGGTTCCTGTAGACGATCTCGGCAAGCACATGGTATTGCGCATGCTGCTGGAGCGGTACAAGGATGAACTGCAAATGTTCGCCCGTTCTGCTTTGCAGCCAGGCTTTGCCTCGCAGCTCGGCCGTCTGATCAGCGAGTTTAAATCGTATGGCGTGACACTTGCCCACTCGGAGAATTTGGAGTGGGGCAGTGCAAATTTAAATCAAAAGCTCCATGATCTTCGGCTGATCATGGCAGCATACGAGGACTATTTGGCAGAGGGGTATTGCGATGCCGACGATATCCTGAATCGTGTAGCCACCATGATTCCCGAATCTGCCTACATCAAGAGCGCGGAGATTTACATCGACGGATTTACGGGCTTCACGAACCAGGAGCTGCGCGTGATCGAACAGCTGATGCGCCATGCAAAAAAGGTAACGATCGCTCTCACCCTGGAGCCTTCCGAACGCCATTCCTCCGTGGATGAGCTGGGATTGTTTCATCCGACCTTGCGAACCTACCAAGCGCTTGAGCTGATCGCGCGGGAAGCAGGCGTTCAGATTGAGCAGCCGCTGCTGCAGAACGATTTGATTCGCTTTAAAAATAGCCCTTGGCTGCAGCATATCGAGCAGGTTTATTTTCAATGGGGAGATCCTGGAGCTGCTCCCGAGCCCAAGCGTGATAACGAGGTGGCGCTCTTGTCTGCCGCCAACAGGCGTTCTGAGGTGGAGGCTGTTGCGCTGCACATCTTGAAGCTTGCCCGGGAGGATGGGTACCGCTGGAAGGACATGGCCATTCTTTTGCGGGAGATCGGGACGTATGCGGATGAGATCAGCACGATCTTTACCGATTACGGCATTCCGCACTTTCTGGACCAAAAGAGAGGGGTGCTGCATCATCCTTTGGTGGAGCTTGTTCGTTCCGCACTCGAGGTCATCGTGACCAAATGGCGTTACGATGCAGTCTTCCGCTGTCTGAAGACTGATTTGTTTGCGCTGGATATTCTGGATGACAACGCGACACGAAAAGAAGTCGATCAATTGGAAAACTACGTGCTGGCACACGGGGTCTACGGCTCGCAGTGGGCGGACGATTCCGACTGGCACTTCCGCGGGGCAGCAGGGGCTCAGGAGGACGCAGCAGCAGATGCTTTGCGACGCAAGTACAGTGCCCCTTTGCTTGCTTTTGAAAAGGAAATGAAGCAGGCGACGGGGATCAACGTACGGGCTATGACGACGGCCTTGTACAATCTGCTAGTTTCGCTCGATGTCCCTGGCAAGCTGGAGCGCTGGCAGAGAAATGCGGAAGAATCAGGAGATCTGGATACGGCACAGGTGCATGGTCAGCTGTGGACTGGCCTCATTGAGCTAATGGATCAGATCGTGGAGGTTATGGGCGAGGAAGTCATGGACGTCACGACGTACGCACGCGTGCTGGACACGGGGCTGGAGACAATCGAGCTTGGCTTGGTGCCACCTGCACTGGACCAGGTGCTGATAGGCTCGATGGAGCGCTCGAGACAGCCGGACGTCAAAGCGTTGTTTGTACTCGGGGTCAATGAGGGTGTCATACCGCTGCGACCAAAAGAAGAAGGCATTCTCGATGAAGCCGAGCGGGAAAGGCTGGCCGAGATGGGGATCGAGCTGGCTCCCAGTGCCAAGCAGCGCTTGATGGCAGAGCCTTATTTGCTCTATCAGGCGATGACGCGGCCTTCTGAGCGTCTGATGCTCAGCTGTGCGTTGGCAGATCATGAAGGAGCGGCTCTCCTGCCTTCCTCGGTCTTTTCACGGGTAAAGGAAGTGCTGCCAGCGGTCTCGCACCAATTTTTCCATAACGAGCCGACAGGAGAAGCAAAGACAGATGCCTTTTTGCTTGGAAGCCCGCGACGTGTGTTTCACCATCTATTGAGGCTTTTGCGCGGCATGAAAAAGACTGGAGAGCTGCCGGTATTCTGGTGGGAGGTCTACGATTGGTTTTTGCGCTCTTCCCGCGATGAGGCGAGAGAAAAATGGCTGCTGTCCGGTTTGCGTTACTCGAACCTGCCTGCCGAGCTGAAACAGGAGACAAGCTTTGGCTTGTACGGTACTGAGCTGAAAATGAGCGTTTCACGTCTGGAGCGTTTCCAAGCCTGTCCTTTCTCGCATTTTTCCTCGCACGGCTTGCGGCTGTCCGAGCGTATGCTGTACAAGCTGGAGCGCTTCGATGTAGGGGAGCTTTTCCACGCCTCAATGAAACGGGCGGTGGAGAAGATGAACGAGGACAGTCTGGAATGGGGCAAGCTGACGGAATCAAACAGCATGCAGCTGGCGAGCGACGTCGTCGAAGAGCTGGTTCCCGCTACTCGCAGCAGTATTTTGACGCGGACGGCGCGCTATCGCTACCTGTCAGGAAAATTAAAGCGAGCGGTAGGCAGGGCGATCTACGTCCTTGGCGAGCATGCCAAGCGCAGCCGATTTGCTCCCGTTGGGCTGGAGGTTGCTTTCGGACCGAATGGGGACCTGCCTGGTCTGAGACTCAAGCTGGAGAACGGCGTAGACCTGCAATTGATTGGACGAATAGACCGGGTAGATCAATCGTTGGATGGGGACGTGCCGTATTTGCGGGTCATCGACTACAAATCCAGTCCCAAGCAGCTTCAGCTCTCGGATGTTTGGAACGGCCTCAACCTGCAGCTGTTGGTCTACCTTGATGTCGTGGTAGCGAATGCAGAGGAATGGCTGGGAAAACAGGCAGAAATGGGAGGGGTCTTCTACTATCAGGTAGCAGATCCGTTCGTGACAGCGAAACGGCTCCTGTCTTCCGATGAAGCGGCACGGGAGCGAGCCAAGCGCCTCCGCATGAAGGGCTTGATGCTGGCTGATCCCGAGCTGGCACGAATGATGGACGCTCATGTAGAGCAAGGGCCATCAGAGCTTTTGCCTTTTGAGATAAAAAAGGATGGGACGCTCTCTTCCCGCTCTTCCGTTGCGACAGCAGAACAATTTCAGTCGCTGACGACCTATGTGCGTGACACTGTGAAGGAAATCAGTACACGAATGACCAATGGGGCGATTCACATCGACCCATACTCCAACGGGACGATGACAGCTTGTGACTATTGCGCATACAAGCCAGTCTGTCAGTTCGATGGTGAAACGGGCGGCAACTCTCATCGTCAATTGACGAAATGGAACAACAAGCAGGTGTGGAGCATGCTTGAACAACAACAGCTGTCAGGAGAGGAGGGGATGAGCCTATGACGACACAACAGCCGGCACAGGCAAAGCCGGAGCAATGGACAGATGAGCAGTGGCAGGCGATCATCAAACGTGGGAACAACGTGCTTGTCGCCGCGGCTGCAGGCTCCGGGAAAACTTCCGTACTAGTGGAACGGATCATCCGCCGCATCATGGATGAGACAGAGCCGATTGGCGTCGACCAGCTGCTTGTCGTGACGTTTACGAACGCAGCTGCCGCTGAGATGCGTCATCGGATCGGCGACGCCTTGCGCAAGGCACTGAAGGAAGATCCTCATTCCGCTCATTTGCGTCGTCAGCTGGCTTTGCTTCAACGTGCGACGATCACCACCTTACATTCTTTTTGCTTGGGGATTTTGCGGCAGTATTACTATTTGATCGATCTCGATCCGGATTTTCGCATTGCGGATCAGATGGAAGGGGAGCTTCTGCGGCAGGATGTCCTCGAAGAGCAGCTGGAGAGCTGGTACGAGGACGACGCCGACTTCCACGCACTGGCAGATGTCATGCTGGATGGGCAGGATGATCAGATTCTAGCAAATCTTCTTCTGCGTCTGTACGAGTTTTCGCGCAGTCATCCGGAGCCAGCGCAGTGGCTGCAGTCTGCGGCTGACATGTTCGCGGAGGCAGGACGGAAGGGAATTGACGGGCTGATGTGGGCGCGGAGTGTCTTGCGTTCGCTGGAGCTCGAGCTTGCAGGGCTAGCCGGCAAGCTGCAGCGTGCGGCTGCGCTCGCATCCTCGCCAGAAGGTCCTGCCGCTTACTTGCCGTTACTGGAGGCAGAAGCAGAGGCGCTCAAGCGCGCGCACGAAGCGTGCCGAGCTGGCTGGGAAGCAGCGCGGCAGGCAGTCAGCCTCGTCACCTTTGCCAAATTGCCGCCAGTGAAGGCCGCTGATTCGAGCAAAGAAGTCAAAGAACAGGTGCAAGATCTGCGCAATAGTGTGAAGAAGTCTTTGGGCGATTTGGAGGAGCAGTACTTCTCCATGACAGCCGATCAGTATATAGCGGATTTGCATGCCATCGCACCCCATATGAATACGCTTGCCCGCCTGGTGACGGCATTTGCTGATGCATTCCAGCTGGAGAAGCGTTCACGGTCTATTGTGGACTTTGGCGATCTCGAGCATCTGGCCTTGCGCGTGCTCACGGAGAAGCAGGAGGACGGCACTATCGCACCGTCGCAGGTCTCCTTGCAGCTGCGCGAGCAATTTGCCGAGGTCCTCGTTGACGAATATCAGGATATTAACCTGGTGCAGGAGACCTTGCTGCAGATGGTATCCCGCGATGTGGAGACCAATGGTACAGCCAACCGTTTTATGGTAGGAGACGTGAAGCAGAGTATTTACCGATTCCGGCTGGCAGAGCCAAAGCTTTTCTTGGAAAAATATCTGACCTATCAAAAGGACGGCGAATCTTCCGAGCTGGCTGGTGATGAAGAGCCCATCGGTTTGCGAATCGACCTGGCTGCCAACTTCCGAAGCAGACGAGAAGTGGTGGATACCGTCAATTTCCTGTTCCGCCAGATCATGTCGCCGGGAGTCGGGGAGATTGATTACGATCTGTCCGCAGAGCTGATCAATCGGGCGAGCTATCCAGATGTGGAGGAAGGGCGGCTGCAGGCAGAAGTTCTTCTCATCGACAGGAAAAGCGATCAGACAGAACCAGAGGCTGCATCTATATCAGAGGGAAGCGAGGAGTCTGAAGGAGCCAGCATCCCGGATAACGCCATAGAAAATGCAGAAGAGGCGAGTGTAGCCCAGCTGGAAGCACGCCTGATCGCAAAACGGATACGGAGTTGGATGGAGCCTGGAGAGGGTGAGGCGCCGCTGCTCGTTTTTGATAAGAAGGCAGGGGGGCTTCGGCCGCTTGCGTACCGGGATATTGTGATTCTCCTGCGTGCCACCTCCGGCTGGGGAGAAACGATGCAGGAGGAGCTGCGTGAGGCGGGAATTCCCGTCTACGCCGAACAGACCGCGGGTTATTTTGCTGCAACAGAGGTCGAAACGATGCTCTCTTTGCTGCGAGTGATCGACAATCCCCTTCAGGATATTCCGTTGGCGGCGGTCCTTCGATCTCCCATCGTTGGCTTAAAAGAGGAAAATCTCGCGCAGATTCGGATTCGCTATACGACGGGTTCCTTCTACCAGGCTGTCGTCCAGTACGCAGATGAACAAGCGGCAGATGAGGGCTGGGAAAAAAGGCTGCGTTACTTCTTTACGCGACTGAAGCATTGGCGGACGCAGGCGCGGCGCGGTGCACTATCAGAGCTTCTGTCTGTCCTGTATCGGGAGACAGGCTATCTGGATTACGTGGCTGCCCTGGAAAATGGCCAGCAGCGTGCGGCCAACCTGCGTGCCTTGTACGATCGTGCCCGTCAGTACGAAGCAGGCTCCTACAGAGGACTGTTCCGTTTCCTGCGCTTTGTCGATCGGATGCAGGAAGCGGGCAATGATCTGGGAGAAGCGCGGACGATCGGAGAAAATGAAGATGTCGTGCGCATCATGACGATCCATAAAAGTAAAGGGCTGGAGTTCCCTGTCGTATTCGTTGCTGGGATGGGCAAGCAGTTCAATACGATGGATCTCAAAAGCCAGTTTTTGCTGCACAAGGATCTGGGCTTTGGACCGATGGCTTTCGAGCCACAGCTGCAGCTGCGATATCCGAGTCTTGCAGCGCTAGGGATTCGTCAGCAGCTTCGACGCGATATGCTCGCGGAAGAAATGCGCGTTCTTTACGTGGCGTTGACCCGTGCCCGTGAAAAGCTGATCTTGCTAGGCTCTTCCAAGGATCTGGTGAAAAGTATAACGGAATGGGGAAGACAAGGGGACGAAGAGCGGCTTAGCGACGAGGATCTGATACAGGCAAAAGGCTACCTAGATTGGGTCGGCAGAGCTCTTTTGCGCCATCCAGCAGCTGACTCGCTTCGTTCTTATCCAGAAGATCGGGGAACGGGAGAGAGGATTCAGGTACGATCGATCCCGGACGAATCGGAATGGTCCTTTCACTTTTATTTGGCTGATGACTTAAGAGAGCAAGCACAGACAGCAGAAGACGCGGCTGCTCTATGGGAGCGTATGAGCCGACGAGAAGAGATTCCTGATCGTCCGGTTGACGCCGCCAAGCGAGAGCTGATCGAGCGCAGACTGAGCTGGAGCGATCCTCATCCGGTAGCTTCCCGTGTCGCAGCGAAGTGGAGTGTCAGTGAGCTGAAGCGACACGCACGAACAGGAAAGAGTGGTACTCCGATCGTCCTGCCATCGATCACGGAAAAGCCGAAGTTTTTGTCGGAACAAAAGTCGCATCGATTGAGTGGCGCTGAAAAAGGAACGATCACGCACTTGCTCATGCAGCATCTTGATCTGAGACGTCCACTCGATGAGGCAGATATCAGGGAGCAGCTGGCTGATCTGGCTGCAAGGCGTTTCTTGACCGAGGAACAGCTGGGAGCGGTGGATGTGGGCCAGATTGCACGCTTCTTTGCCGATCCGCTGGGACAGATGATGAAGCAGGCAAAAGTAGTCTATCGCGAGTTGCCGTTCACGATGACGATCCCGGCCAATGAAGTGGAGCCCGAGCTGGGAGAGCACACGCAGGAGCAGGTGATTGTCCAAGGCGTTATCGACTGCTTGCTGGAGGACCATGATGGTCGATTGATCCTCATCGACTTCAAGACAGACTGGATCGCCAAAGAACCGTCCCCTGCCGTTATCGAGGAGCTCACGAAAAGGTACGAGGGCCAGCTCAAGCTCTATGTCAGAGCGATTCGACAAATCACAAGGACAGAGCAGGAAATCGACAGCTATTTGTACCTGCTCGCCGGTGGTTTTGCGATTCGCGTGTAAGGATGCATAAATTCCCCTGATTCGGCTCAAACTTCAACTGTTTTTCTTCTTGGAAAAATAGGCAAGCGCGGCCATTATTGGGGGTACTCTACGATGTCATTGAGTCAGCAATTATTGCGGAAAAAAAAGGCCGAGACGCTGCTGGAACAGTCAGTGAGCAAAGAAGGCGCCTTGAAAAAATCGCTCAGCGCCTTTGATTTGACGATGCTGGGGATTGGAGCGATTGTCGGGACGGGCATTTTTGTTTTGACCGGTGTGGCTGCGGCCGAGCATGCAGGACCTGCTCTGGTGCTCTCTTTTGTCCTCTCTGCCCTCGCTTGTGTCTTTGCGGCCTTGTGCTATGCAGAGTTCGCCTCTACTGTACCTGTATCCGGCAGTGCGTACACATATAGCTACACGGCTTTTGGAGAGCTGGTAGCCTGGATGATTGGCTGGGACCTGATTTTGGAGTATGGCGTGGCGGCAGCGGCGGTAGCCAGCGGATGGTCCGGGTATGCACAAGGGCTTTTGACTGGTTTTGGCATTCATTTGCCGACCTCGATTACCAGCGCGTTTGATGCCTCCAAAGGAACCGTCATCGACTTGCCGGCGGTGGTCATCATTTTTGTCATAGCCATGCTGCTGATGAAAGGAACGCGGGAATCCGCCCGATTTAACTCCCTCATGGTCATCATCAAGGTGGTCGTCATCCTGCTGTTTCTGGCTGTCGGGATTGGCTATGTCAAACCTGAGAACTGGAGTCCGTTTATGCCGTTTGGCTTTTCCGGGGTAGCAACAGGAGCGGCTACCGTGTTTTTTGCCTTTATTGGTTTTGATGCTGTATCGACTGCGGCAGAAGAAGTCCGCAATCCCCAGCGAGATATGCCGATCGGGATTATTGCATCGCTATTGATTTGCACGGTTCTCTACATCGCGGTTTCCCTGACGCTGACAGGAATCGTCCCCTACGAGATGCTGAACGTCAAAAATCCGGTGGCATTTGCCCTGTCTTACGTTCAGCAGGATTGGGTGGCAGGCTTTATTTCGCTGGGAGCAATCGTCGGGATCACTACGGTGCTGCTCGTGATGATGTACGGACAAGCACGGCTGTTCTTTGCGATGAGCCGGGATGGCCTCTTGCCAGAGGTGTTCTCACAAGTGCATGAACAGACACAGGTTCCCCGCAAAAGCACCTTGATTGTCGGCATACTGGTCGCGATTTTCAGCGGCCTGCTCCCGCTAAATAAGCTGGCAGAGCTGACGAATATCGGGACGCTATTCGCCTTTATTCTCGTGTCCATCGGGGTGGTTGTCCTGCGCAATACCAATCCGGATTTGCGGCGCTCTTTCCGTGTCCCGCTCGTCCCCGTGGTTCCGATTTTGGCCGTGATATTTTGCGGGTATTTGGTTTATAGCTTGCCGCTGATAACGAAGCTCGGATTTATCGGCTGGCTTGTCGTTGGCTTTTTCGTTTATTTTCTTTACGGACGCAGACACAGTCATTTGCATAAGGAAGCCACCAAAAATCGATGAAGATGTAAGGAAGGCATGTGTCTACAGGAGCATGCCTTCTTCGTATCTGCCAAAAAGATCCATTTCGTGGTAGAGTGAAGAGAAGGAAAATGATGAGGAGAACGGGCCATGAAGCGAAAACGAGCAGATCGTCCAGGCTGGAGACGAGTCAGACGTCTAGGTTACCAGGAGAAATGGGTAGAAGCGCTATCCTTTACCGGCTATGCCGTTCGCTTGACACTGGAGGAGGTCACTGATCCTGCCTATATGTGGGTAGGAGCAAAACGTCTATGTGTCGGGGATAGAGGCTATGTGTACCTGCAGTATTTTCCTCATGGAAAGGCGTATGCTGTGACCAAGATGCTGGACGAATTGGGAAACGTGGTGCAGTGGTACATAGATATTTGCAAGGCACATGGCAAGGATCAGAATGGTCATTTGTGGTACGACGATCTTTATTTGGATATTGTAGTATTACCGGATGGCAGCGTGCACTTGCTCGATCAGGACGAACTGGATGAGGCGATGGAAAAAGGAATCATCAGCAAGTCGGAGCATCGCTTTGCTTGCGAGACAGCAGATGAGCTGTTGCAGAAAATTTTGGCTGGCGATCGGGATGCTTTTGACTTTCCGAATTTCTTTGCTTAAAATGATGAAGAGTTTGGGGATTCTTAAAAAAGGGAGGGGCAGGTTATGACAATGATCACATGGATTAGCCAGCCCGATACCTTTTGCTGAAAGAACGAGAGCGACATTTGCTTTCGTTCTTTTTTTCGTATAGCAAGAATGGACCATCACAGGAGGGGGGAGCAGCATGCGTTACAAGCGAGTCTTGGTGAAATTGAGCGGAGGGGCTGTAGCGGGCGACAACGGCTTTGGCTTTGATCCTGAGCAGCTGGAGAACATTGCAGGGGAGATTTTGGCTCTTCTGGACATGGGAGTAGAGGTCGCCATCGTCATCGGAGGGGGCAACATTTTCCGTGGGAATATGGCGGATCAGTGGGGAATCGAGCGCGTTGAAGCAGATAACATCGGTACGCTCGCGACAGTCATCAATAGTTTGATGCTCCGCGGTGTGCTCAAGGCGAGAGTGAACCGGGAAGTCCGTGTCATGACGGCCGTTCCGATCAATGCCGTAGCCGAGCCGTACATTCGTCTGCGCGCAGTACACCATCTGGAAAAGGGCTACGTGGTGATCTTTGCGGGGGGCAATGGTCAGCCGTACGTGACCACAGATTATCCAGCTGTCCAGCGAGCGCTGGAGGTCGAAGCAGATGCTATCTTAGTCGCCAAGCATGGCGTGGACGGTGTTTTTACGGCAGATCCGCGAAAGGATGCAGAAGCGAAGCAGTACCAGGCCCTTTCCTGTGACGAGGTTATTCGCAAGGACTTGAAGGTCATGGATCAGTCAGCCATGATTTTGGCACGCGATCACGGTTTGCCTTTGCATGTGTTCAATTTCGATCAGCCTGGTGCGATGGCAAGAATTTGCCAGGGAGAGCAGATTGGGACGTATATCGCGCGGGACGTGGAGGCTGTTTTGAAATAGGGGTTACGGAAAAGGCGAGGAGCTCTCTCATGGCGAGAGAGCTCTTCCTGTTTAGGACACATTTTCCTCGGTGGTCAGCGAACGCCGGTCGTAGGCAACCAGTATCACCGCTGCACCGAGGATCGCGCAAAGTGTATACATCGTGGAATAAGAGGTGAGATCTGCCACGGGGCCCATGACGATACCTCCAGGCGATATTCCCTTGGATTTACAGCGAGCAGCTCTCCAGCAAGAAGCATCCACAAGGGGAAATGATACGGGGCTGAGCTGACGAGATCTGTCACTGAATAAAATGGTTTACGAAAACGCGATGGGAAGCATATAATCAAAATAAAAAAGTGAGTAATCACTCGCATCGAGTTGACCTAACCATTATTCAATGAGACCAGTTGTCCAATCCAAAAGGAGACCGGTCTATTTTCACTCGCGCTAAATGAGTGACTACTCACTATTGAAGAGCAGAGGTGATCGTATGAGACGGATTCATCCTTACCTGCTAACGGCAGGGCTGGTATTCACACTTGCACTTTCAGGATGTACAGGATTTTCTCAGGAAAAGGCTGCTCTATCCGGCACGATCGAAGCGGATGAATGGCCAATCGTAGCGGAAGTAGGCGGGCTGGTAACAGAAGTAAAGGTAGAGGAGGGAACACGTGTCAAAGCAGGACAGGAGCTGGCCGTGATCGATGAGCGAAGCTACCAGATCAGTGTCTCCGAGGCGAAGGCAGCGCTCGAACAAGCAACGGCACGTCTGGAGGAAGCGAAAGCGGGCAGCCGGGATTCGTCGATTCAAAAAGGAGTGGCAGCTGTTCAACAGGCGGATGCGAACATCAGGACTGCGCAGGCGCGCCAAAAACAGGCAGAAGCAGGGATACGCAGAGCAAAGGAGCAGCAGGCACAGGCACAGTCGCAGCTGGCAGGCGCCAAGCACACGCTTTCCTACCAACAGAATCGGCTAGCGGAGACCAGGGCGCTCTTCAAGCAGGGGGCGGTTTCCCAAAAGGACTTGGAGGCCCAGCAGGAGGCCGTCAGTCAGGCGCAGACACAGGTAGACCAGTTCGAGGCACAGGTCGCAGCAGCACAGGCGCAATATGCGTCCGCACAAGGTGAAGCTGCAGCCGCCAACGCGCAGACGGGAACAGCACAAGCACAGCAGGCGGGGGCTGTAGCGGATTTGGATCTGCTCAAAGAGGGCAGTACGGATTACACCATACGTGCGCTGTTGGCCGCCCAGCAGCAGGCGCAGGCCAAGCTGGACCAGGCGGCTCTTCTGCTGGAAAAGACACGGATTACCGCTCCTGCAGATGGGATACTGCTGCGCTCCTCGATTGTGCAAGGCGAGGTTGCCAAAACGGATGCAAACCTGTTCACGCTGATGAAAGCCGACCAGCTCAAGCTCAAGGTATACATCCCGGAAGCGCAGCTCAACCTCGTGCAGCAAGGACAAAACGTGGGGATTGGGGTCGATGCCTATCCCGGTGAGACCTTTGCGGGGAAGGTCACGCTGATTTCCGAGAAGGCTGAGTTTACCCCCAAAAATGTGCAAACCCCTGATGAGCGTACAAAGCTCGTCTTTGCCGTCACGATTCAGATCACGGAAGGGCTGGACAAATTGAAGCCAGGCATGCCTGCCGATGTGATCTTGTCGGGAGCGTCGGAGGAGGGAAAATGATGAATGCCGCTATTTCCTGCAACGAGCTGACGAAGCGCTTTGGTGATCGCGTCGCTGTGAACAGTCTGACGTTGAGTGTGCCAAAAGGTTCCATCTACGGCTTCCTAGGTCCAAACGGCTCAGGCAAGTCGACGACGATTCGCATGCTGTGCGGGCTTTTGGTGCCTACCTCTGGAAGCGGCACGGTGCTTGGATTGGATGTCATGACGCAGAGTGAGGAGATCAAGCAGCGGATCGGCTACATGTCACAGAAGTTCAGCCTCTATGAGGATTTGACTGTCGAGGAAAATCTCGATTTTTACGCAGGTGTCTATCAGTTGAATGCAGCAGAGCGCAAGCAGCGCAAGGCAGAGCTCATCGAGATGGCCGGACTGACTGGCCGGGAAAAGCAGATCGCAGGCTCCTTGTCTGGGGGCTGGAAGCAAAGGCTGGCTCTCTCCTGCGCCCTCCTGCACAGGCCCGAGCTATTGATTCTGGATGAGCCGACTGCGGGGGTTGATCCCGTATCCCGGCGAATCTTTTGGGACGTGATCCACGAGCTGGCTCGGCAAGGCATTACCGTGCTGGTCACCACGCACTACATGGACGAGGCGCAGACGTGTGACTGGATCGGCTTTATCTTTTTCGGCAACCTGCTGGCCCAAGGTACCCCACAGGAGCTGATTGAGAGGATGGATGCAAACAACCTGGAGGACGTCTTTATCGATTTGGTCAAGCAGGAGGAAGCCCGGCTTGCACAGGCTCGCGCAGGGGAGGGAGGGCGATGAAGCGCTTTGTCTTTGGACGCTACTGGTCGGTGGTGAAAAAGGAAGTCATCCAGATCAAGCGGGACCGCCCGAGCCTAGGGATCGCTTTGGTGATGCCGCTCATGATGCTGTTTTTGTTTGGCTATGCTGTCAATACGGACGTAAACGATATCAAGATGGTGGTGTGGGATCAAAGCGCGACAGCCTACAGCCGCGAGCTGATCGATCAGTTCACGAATACACGCGTGTTTGAAGTATCTGCCCATGCGAGTGGCTACCGAGCGATCGAGTCGATGCTCGACGACGGCAGTGCCAGTGTCGCCCTGGTGATTCCTCCTGACTATGCACGTAAACGGGATCGAAACGAACCAGCCAACATCCAGATGCTCATCGATGGCTCCGATCCAAACATCGCTCGTACGGCTACCTCCAATGCCCAGCTGATCGTGCAAAATCGCTCGGTTACTATGCAGGAGTCACGTATGCAAAAGCAGGGCATGAGCGAGCTGGAGCCGCCGCTGACACTGGATTCACGGGTCTTGTTCAATCCGAATATGGAGAGCATCGTCTTTAACATCCCCGGACTGATTGGCCTCATCATGCAGAACGTGACGATGATCCTGACCGCCTTTTCCCTCGTGCGTGAAAAGGAACGCGGGACGATGGAGCAGCTGATCGTCACCCCGATCCGCCCGCTCGAGCTGATGCTTGGGAAAATTACGCCCTACGTCGGGATTGGTCTCTTTTCGTTTTGCCTCGTGCTTTTGGTAGGGACGTACTGGTTTGGCGTACCGGTCAAAGGTAGCATCTCGCTTTTGGTCAGCCTTTCGATTTTGTTCCTTCTCACGACGCTGACACTCGGGATTTTTATTTCGACGATTGCCAAAACGCAGCTGCAAGCGATGCAGATCGCCTTTGCCTTCATCCTGCCGAGCGTGCTGTTATCAGGCTTCATGTTCCCGCGCGAATCCATGCCGCTCGTGATACAATGGTTGGGTGGTCTTGTCCCGTTGACCTATTTTTTAGAGATTTTGCGGGGAATCTTTTTAAAAGCGGTGGATTTGACGGCGCTTTGGAAGGACGCGCTGGGGATGGGGATCTTTTTTCTCCTGATCTTGACGGTGTCCATGCTTCGTTTCCGCAAAAAGATTGAATAGAGGAGCGTATGGAAAAAGATGAACAAGCCATCCTTGGAAGAGGGCCTGTTGCAATTCGTAGAGGAATTAAAAGATGAGAGCGAGATGACGGAAAAGCAGAGAAGCATTCTGCGCGCGTCGATCAAGCTGTTTGCCGAAAAAGGATTCCATGCCAGCTCTACGGCGGAAATCGCGAAGGAAGCCGGAGTAGCAGAGGGCACGATCTTTCGGCATTACAAATCCAAGAAGGATATTTTACTTGCAGTCGTGGCCCCCGTGCTGGTCAAATTCGCAGGGCCGTTTATTTTAAAGGACGTGCGGGAAATCTTTCGCGAGCAGGCGAAGAAGCCATTTGCGCAAATCGCCCAGGAGCTGTACAGCAACCGTCTGGATTTGATCGTGAGCAACGAAAGAACGATTCGCATCTTGCTGCAGGAAGCTTTTTTTCACGACGAGATCCGGGAAGCGTTGATCGCGACTGTTTTTTCGGAAATAAAAGACACGGTGCAAAAGCTGATTGAAGCCAAAATCATAGCAAAGGAACTGCGCCCACTGCCATCTGAAGTCGTTTTTCGTGCGCTGTTGTCCTCGATGCTTGGGTTGATCCTGTTTCGCCAAGTGCTGGACAAAGACGATTTCCAGAAGCATAGCGACGAGGAGCAGATTGATTTCACTGTCGATATTTTGATGAACGGAATCGGTTATCGGGAACCATAGTTTTGCCGTGAATAAAAATTTTATTGATAAGTGAATCATGATGGACCCATTTTGGCTATGGAAAAGCTGGCGGGGAATGGTATAATTGCAAACAACTTTTTGCTGTTCATCATGGAGGAGAGAGTATATCATGCAACGTTTATCAGAGAGAGAATGGCAGGCGTATACGGAGAAATACAAGAATCGTGCACGCATGCTCATATCATGCCCGGACAGACCCGGAATCGTAGCGGCGATTTCCCATTTCCTGTTCCAGCAGGGGGCAAACATCGTACAGTCAGACCAATACACAACCGATCCGGAATCCGGCCGCTTTTTCATGCGGATTGAATTTGAGCTGAGCAACCTGGAAGAGCGCTGCGAGGTGATCAAGGCTGCATTTAGTCCGATTGCAAAAAACTTCGAGATGGAATTTTCCTTGGTGCAGGCAAGCAAGCGCAAAAAGGTAGCGATCTTTGTATCCAAGGAAGATCACTGCTTGCTTGAGCTTTTGTGGCGCTGGAATTCGGGCGAGCTGTACGCAGACATCTCGGTCGTGATCAGCAATCACCCGGACATGAGAGAAACCGTAGAGTCCTTTGGTATCCCTTACCACTGTATCCCTGTTACCAAAGAGAACAAGCCGGAAGCAGAAATAGCCCAAATCGCCGCAGCCGAAGGGGCAGACCTCATCGTGCTGGCTCGCTACATGCAGATCCTCTCGCCGCGTTTTTTGGAAGACTACGCGATGCGCATCATCAACATTCACCACTCGTTCCTGCCTGCCTTTGTGGGGGCAAAGCCTTATGAGCAGGCTTATCGCCGCGGTGTAAAGCTGATCGGAGCCACAGCTCATTACGTAACCGAAGAGCTGGATGCAGGTCCGATCATCGAGCAGGACGTACAGCGAGTCACTCATCAGGAAGATGTGGAAACCCTCAAACAGCTGGGACGTCAGGTGGAGCGCACCGTGCTCGCTCGTGCAGTGGGCTGGCATCTGGAAGACCGCGTGCTGGTTTATGGCAACAAGACGATTGTGTTTCCGTAAAGAATCATGCTGGCAAAAACAAAGGCCCATCCGTTTCGGATTGGGCTCTTTTTCTTTTTGGCCGCCGGCTTTACGACTCAGAGCTTTGAAAGAGGTTGGTAGCTTCTCACCGCTTATAAACCGGTTGCTTTATAGCGGATAGAGGCGGGGCGGTGAAAAGTCCAGTACTGTCTCCACAAAACGAGCGACAACCGGGCGCTGCCTGCTCGCATCCATGCGCAGGCACAAATAGAGAGGGCGCTTGATATCGATCCCGGGAACGGTGACCTGTCCCACTTCGCCGCGGCTAATCAGCTCACGGACAGCGAGCTCGGGGGCGAGCATGGTACCGTAGCCAGCGCGAACGGATTGGATCGATTCAAACAGACCGTGGTATTGCAGACCGATTTGCGGTGGCTGGACTTGATGCTCGCGGCAGAGCGAAAACAGCTTTTCTCGAGTGGAGCTGCCCGGCTCACGCAGCAAAAAAGGCTCTTGAACGAGCTCCTCCAGTGAAATCTCTCGACCGGCAAATGGGTGGGTGGGAG
>NZ_RHHP01000024.1 GCF_003710815.1 Brevibacillus centrosporus | reverse complement strand
GCAGATCCAGTTTTGAAGGTGCGAATCCTTCAAACGTTCCTCGGTAGCTCAGTTGGTAGAGCAATCGGCTGTTAACCGATCGGTCGGCGGTTCGAGTCCGTCCCGAGGAGCCATTTCGCTCCTGTAGCTCAGTCGGTAGAGCGTTTCCATGGTAAGGAAGA
Organism: Brevibacillus centrosporus; assembly: GCF_003710815.1. Taxonomy (GTDB): domain Bacteria; phylum Bacillota; class Bacilli; order Brevibacillales; family Brevibacillaceae; genus Brevibacillus; species Brevibacillus centrosporus. Next base: position 38,567 of record NZ_RHHP01000024.1, on the reverse strand, counting down.
GGTCGCAGGTTCGATTCCTGTCGGGAGCACCATGAACTCTTGTCCAGAATCTTATGGCCCGTTGGTGAAGCGGTTTAACACAGCAGCCTTTCACGCTGTCATACAGGGGTTCGAATCCCCTACGGGTCACCTATCACCCGCACTAGTTGTTGGGGCCCCCGCAAAGTACTCGGAATATGCTCCAGAGCATACTGTCTCTTTGTGGGGAAACGTGGAGGCTTAGCTCAGCTGGGAGAGCATCTGCCTTACAAGCAGAGGGTCGGCGGTTCGATCCCGTCAGCCTCCACCATTTACTTCGTCTTGGTTTCGGCTCGGGATCTCACCGTTCCGGTTCACCCTCGGAGTAATTTCAAAGGAGTTAAGCTCGGGTACATCTGATCTTGCTTGCCCACGTAGGACATTCGACGTAGAAGCGCAAGTAGGAAGCGATCCCGTCAGCCTCCACCACTTAATTAAATATGGGGAGATAGCGAAGTGGCTAAACGCGGCAGACTGTAAATCTGCTCCCTCTGGGTTCGGCGGTTCGAATCCGTCTCTCCCCACCAGTTTTTACTTTTTTTATTTTTGGGGTATAGCCAAGCGGTAAGGCAACGGACTTTGACTCCGTCATTCCTAGGTTCAAATCCTAGTACCCCAGCCATTTGCACGAGCCATTAGCTCAGTTGGTAGAGCATCTGACTTTTAATCAGAGGGTCGAAGGTTCGAGTCCTTCATGGCTCACCAGTTTTTACCCAATTAAATATGTGCCCTTAGCTCAGCTGGATAGAGCGTTTGACTACGAATCAAAAGGTCGGGAGTTCGAATCTCTCAGGGCACGCATTTTTTCCTTGCAACTTTTACTGTTCAGGGATAAGATAAATAAATCGGGAAGTAGCTCAGCTTGGTAGAGTACTTGGCTTGGGACCAAGGGGTCGCAGGTTCGAATCCTGTCTTCCCGACCATTTTTTTTGCGGGTGTAGTTCAATGGTAGAACTCCAGCCTTCCAAGCTGGTCGCGTGGGTTCGATTCCCATCACCCGCTCCATACGCAATATATAGAAGAACGAGTACCTGAAAAGGCTACTCGTTTTTTTGTTTTTCATTTAGACCAATGGGCCTAAATGGGTTAATTATGCAAAATCCTGTCGAGTTGAGTCAATTCTCTTTTCGAGGCTACAATAGAACTGTTGAAGTTAGATGCGAGCTGAGGGAAGGGAGCACAAATATGAACAAAAACATTAGCATTGTTGGGGTACCGATGGATCTAGGTGCGGACCGCCGCGGAGTTGATATGGGCCCAAGCGCCATTCGCTATGCAGGAGTCGTTGCCCGTTTGGAGAAAATGGGAATGAATATCCAGGATCGGGGAGACATCGCAGTAACTCGTCCTCATCAATTTTCGGAAACAGAAAATCATAAATATCTCGATGAAGTGGTCGATGCGAATATCAAGCTGGCTGAGGTTGTAAGCGATATCATGCAGGAAGGGCGTTTCCCTCTGGTACTCGGGGGAGATCACAGCATCGCTCTCGGTACCGTAGCAGGAGTAGCCAAGCACGTAAAAAATCTCGGCGTCATTTGGTTTGATGCGCATGGCGACTTAAACACAGGGGAAACCTCTCCATCTGGAAACATCCACGGGATGCCTCTGGCGGCTAGTCTGGGCTTTGGACATCAGCGACTGGTGAATATCGGCGGATTTGCACCAAAGCTGAAGCCGGAAAATGTTGTGATTATCGGTGCACGAGATCTAGACATGGGAGAGCGTGAACTTATCAAGCGCATTGGCATGAAAGTGTTTACGATGCATGAGATCGATAAGCTGGGTATGGCGCGTGTGATGGATGAAGCGATCGCGCATGTATCCAAGAATACGGACGGCGTGCATCTCAGCCTCGATCTGGATGGTTTGGATCCGCATGATGCACCAGGAGTTGGGACTCCGGTTATAGGCGGAATCTCATACCGCGAAGGCCACGTATCTTTGGAGATGCTGGCAGATGCGGACATTCTGTGTTCAGCTGAGTTTGTGGAAGTAAATCCAATTCTGGATAGTGAAAACCTCACGGCACGCGTCGCTGTCGCGCTGATGAGCTCTGCGTTTGGCGATAAGCTGCTGTAACCATCAGTCAGGATACCATACGAAATAAATATCAAAAGAGAGGGGCTAATCAGCCGCCTCTCTTCTACGTTTCCGCATCTTTACATCGCTGGGGGAAAACAGTACATTCTAAGGATGGAGATGCAGTTCATTTAACAGGTGATCGAGCTCTACACTTAGCTGAAGCAGTTCAGGAGTAATGGTCTCCTGTGCTTTGTACCGATCATTCATTTCTTTGCGGAGCTTTTCGATCTGGAGGAGAACGTCATTTTTTTTCGACATTTGGCCCACTCTCCTTTACAGCGTTAGGTTAAAAGGGCTACCATCACTATTATATAGAGGGTAAAGCTACGCTTATTCCTGTATTTCCCAACAAATTACCTGCACAAACATCAAAAAGTTACGAAACCATTTGCAGCATCATCCGTATATAGGATTACGGTATTGTGGGGAGGATGGCATGGATTTTGTAGAGAAGCGGTTAACTCAACGAGCGAAGAATGGTGACCGCGAAGCCTTTGCCGAGTTGATCGAGATTTATAAGGATAAGATATTCCAGCTTGCTTATCGTATGGTGGGGAACCGCCAGGATGCAGAGGACATCGCGCAGGAAACCTTTTTGCGGGTATATGCCAATTTGCATTCGTACGATGACAGCTTCAAATTCTCGACCTGGATCTACCGCATTGCGACCAATTTGTGTATCGACCGTGGGCGTAAGAAGCGGCCCGATTTTTCATTGGATGAAGAAACGGAGCCAGGGCAAGGCATGGACTGGTATTCGCGCTTGTCGTCAAACGAGCGTACACCGGAAGACAAAGTAGTCACGCAGGAATTGCAGGAGACGGTTCAGGATGCGTTGTCCCATTTGCAGCCCAAATACCGCTCGATCATGATCCTGCGATATATTGAAGATCTGTCGCTGCAGGAAATCAGCGATATTGTGAAGCTGCCTGTAACGACGATCAAAACGCGAATCCACCGTGGTAGGGAAGCCCTGCGCAGCAAGCTGCGATTGATGTGAGAAAGGAGAAAATCAAGATGGAATGCCGGGAAATGATCATTCTCATCCACGAGTATCTGGATGGGGACACTGATGAGCTGAGCAATCAGCATTTGCAAACACATATGAAAACCTGTGTGAGCTGCCGTCAGCATATGCACGAGTTGCAGCGGGCCATCGCTTTCGTGCAGAGTGCTTCACATATTCACGTTTCTCCTGATTTTACAGCCCGTGTCCTCGCACAATTGCCTGCTGAGACAAAGAAAAACCTGTTTTCGGGCTGGCTTCGGAGGCACCCGTTTCTTACAGCGGCCGCTGTCTTTCTCTTTTTGATGACGGGTAGCCTGTGCGCCAACTGGTTTGATCGGGATAATATCTTGCAAGTTTCCTCTGCAAATATGGATAAACTGAAAATAGATCGTGAACGAAATGTAGTTGTCGTACCAGCTGGCACCAGCATCGACGGTGATTTGGTCGTACGAAACGGAAATGTCGAAGTGCAAGGGCAAGTAAAAGGGAATGTAGTGGCAATCGAAGGAAAGGTATTCGTCGCCTCTACCGCCCAAGTAGCTGGAAATACGGAATCCATCGAAGCGATCGTCGATTGGATCTGGTATGAAGTGAAAAATATTGGAAATGACTTGCTTCCCGCCTTGCCATAAGAGAAAATAGAGAGTACAGCTATCTACAGCACGGCAGCGGAGCCGTGCTTTTTCCACAGGAGATAGCGTGACTTCATTGAGATGGAGCGAGATATGGGGGCTTCGTTATGATATCGTTGGATTATGGCGATTTGCTACGGTATGGAACGGACATTTTACTCGTTACATACGTGATTTATAAAATAATTATGCTCATTCGCGGGACGCGCGCAGTACAATTGTTGAAGGGGATCATGGTCATCGTGATCACCTGGCTCCTCAGCAAGTATTTTCAGCTCACCACCTTGCACTGGTTGATGTCGCAGGCCTTTACCTTCGGGGTATTGGCGGTCGTGATCATCTTCCAGCCGGAATTACGGCGTGCTCTCGAGCAACTGGGGCGAGGCAAGCTTTTTTCTCGCTCTAGCACCATTCAGGATGACGACATGGTCAATCGCTTGGTGAAGGAAGTGTGCAAATCGGTTACGTACATGGCCAAGCGTCGGATTGGTGCGCTGATCGTTATCGAGCGTGAGACGGGGCTGAATGACTACGTCGAAACAGGTATTGCGATCAATGGACGGGTGAGCTCCGAGCTGTTGATCAACATTTTTATCCCGAATACGCCGCTGCATGATGGAGCAGTGATCATGCGCAAAGACGTGATTCTGGCAGCTGCTTGTTATTTGCCGTTGTCGGAAAGCAACTCGATCTCCAAGGAATTGGGGACGCGTCACCGTGCCGCGATCGGGGTAAGTGAAGTCTCTGATGGTATGTCCATTATCGTGTCCGAGGAGACCGGGCAAGTGTCCTTTGCCGCACATGGTACAATGAACCGCAATCTGACAGAGGAACAGCTGGCTGAGATTTTGACAGAACAGCTTCAGCCTCTCTCAAAGAGCAAATCCATGGGAAGTCGTTGGCAATGGAGGCGAAAACATGGATAAATGGTTAAATAGTCATTGGTTTGCTCGCGCGGTCGCGTTGCTTTTGGCTGTCATGATGTGGATGGTCGTCAACCTGGAGACAGAGCAGACGACAACTCCTGAAGCAAGTCAGCCAGTTTTTATTGATGGGGTCAATTTGCATGTCAAATACGATACAGACCGCTTTCAGGTCGTCAAGCAACAACGAACGGTCAAGGTGGCACTCGAGAGCAGCAACCCGTTTTATCGCCATAACTTCTTCCCTGCTGATTCATGGGAGGTCTATGTAGACGCGACAGGGCTTGGCAAAGGAACACATAGAGTCCCTGTTCAGTACAAAGGCTTTCCGGATGAGGTGAAGGTAGGGATTATCCCGAATATCGTGGAAATCACCCTCGAGGAGAAAAAGACGGTGGAGCGGGAAGTGGATGTCGAAATGCTCGGGGTGGTCGCACCGGGATATACCGCTGGGGAACCGATTGTGAAGCCGTTCCGTGCGCTTGTGCGCGTGCCGGAAAGTCAGGTAGATAAAGTAGCTGCCGTGAAGGCGTCAGTCGATCTGGAAGGAGCCACATCGGCGATTAAGACTACAGTCCCACTCAAAGTGGTGGACAAGTCAGGAAATGTGATTCAGGGAGCAGACGTCGTGCCGCTTACCGTAGAAGTGAACATTCCTGTCACCAGTCCGTTCGTTAAAGTGCCAGTCAAATTAAACTTGACGAATGAAATGCCAAATGGCTATAGTTTGGCTAGTGTGGATATGAATGTGGAAGAAGTTACTGTATATGGACCAAAAGAGGTCATTGACGCCATGAAGTCGAGCACCTACTCAGGTCCGGAGATTGATCTGTCGAACATTACATCAGATCGTCTGTTAGAGCTAAAGATACCGGTAATGGATAACATCGTGAAAGTAGAGCCGGAGTATTTGAAAGTGTCGTTGAAGGTGGTGCCTTCTACAACGAAGCGTTTGGAAAAAGTACCGATCCGTATTAGCGGGCTATCAGAAAACTTGCAGGCCAAAGTACTGTCTACAGACGGTCAGGAGATGTCTACAATTGATTTTGATGCCGTAGGGGCGGCTCAGATTTTGAATCAGTTGAGACCGGAAGACTTGCAGGTCGTAGCCGATGTCAGCAGTATGCCGGCTGGAGTGTATGAGATTGCGTTGAACTACATCTTCCAATCTGATTACCTGAGGCCATCAGAAAGCGCACCCAAGAAGGTCACAGTAGAAATCACGAACAAGCAAAGGTAGACATAAGCTGTTGTGTGCACAAGGAAGGAAATGAGGGACAAACATGGGGAAGTATTTCGGAACTGACGGTGTACGCGGTGTGGCAAACGCACAGCTAACACCCGAACTGGCATTTAAAATCGGACGCGTTGGCGGTTATGTTCTCACGAGACACAAACAAGAAGGCAAGCCAAAAGTAGTGATTGGACGTGATACGCGGATCTCCGGTCAAATGCTGGAAAACTCACTTTTGGCGGGCCTGCTATCGGTCGGAGCTGAAGTGGTCAGATTGGGTGTTATCTCTACCTCGGGTGTGGCATACCTCACACGAGCGTTGGGAGCAGATGCGGGTGTCATGATTTCCGCCTCCCACAATCCGTTTCCGGATAACGGCATTAAGTTCTTCGGCAGCAACGGCTTTAAACTGTCCGATGAAGTAGAAGTAGAAATCGAACAATACCTGGACGCGACAGAGGACACATTGCCTCGTCCGACAGGTGAAAATATCGGAACGGTACTGGAGTTTTTGGAGGGAGGACAGAAATATCTGTCTCACCTGAAAAGCACGGTATCCGAGCGGTTTGACGGCTTGAAGGTCGTGCTGGATTGCGCGAATGGGGCGGTTTCCTCACTGGCAGCGCGCCTGTTTGCCGATGTCGATGCTGAGGTGATTACCATCGGTGCGAATCCGAACGGAATCAACATCAACGATCAATGCGGCTCTACTCATCCTGAGCGCGTTCAGGAGGAAGTGCTGAAACATAAAGCCGATCTGGGTCTTTCCTTTGACGGCGATGCGGACCGTTGTATCGCCGTGGATGATACTGGTGAAATCATCGACGGTGACTACATCATGGCGATCTGCGCGCGTGCGCTAAAAGCTAAAGGGAAGCTGAACAACAATACAATCGTGACGACCGTCATGGCCAACATGGGCTTTTTCAAAGGCATGGAGGAATGCTCCATCAATACCACCAAGACCGCTGTCGGGGACCGCTATGTAGTAGAAGAAATGCTGCGTGGCGGCTACAACCTGGGCGGAGAGCAATCCGGACATATCGTTTTCTTGGATTACAATACGACGGGAGACGGCCTCTTGACTGGCCTGCAGCTCCTCAATATCGTCAAGGAATCAGGAAAGCCTTTGTCCGAGCTCAAAAAGGTCATGGTGAAGTATCCGCAGCTTTTGATCAATGTGCGGGTAGAGGATAAATCCAAGCTGAATGGCAATGTCGCTATCGAACAGGCTATTCGCGAGGTGGAGGAGGAGCTGGCTGGAAACGGTCGCGTACTCGTTCGTCCTTCTGGCACGGAGCCAATCGTTCGCGTCATGGCAGAAGGTCCAGATGCATCTCAGCTCGAGGGCTTGGTTCATCGGATCGTCGACGTGGTCAAACAGGAATTGGTGTAAAAAATATGTGTAGGGAGTGGTTCGTGGCCACTCCCTTTTGCATACTAGTAAAAGACAAAGAGAGGATTGTCGCTAACAGCGAGATGTGGTACAGTGTTCATGTGCGTCTAGCTTTTGCACAATCTGTATGGGAAAGGGAGGCGATTCGCGGAAAAAGAACGAAGATCCGAAATGCGATGATCAACTTGTTGGAAAGCGCCAGCACTGCGGCAGACCGGATGTGCCCAGTGGACGAGGTGGAGGTTTATCGAAGGATTCGGCGGATACCTCCCGGGAGCAGTATCACTACCGTGGAGCGCAGGTACAAAATATCGGAGAGATCCGATGGACAAAATCCTGTGCATGATACGTTTTAGATTGTCAGTGGACGATTTACGATGAATGCAAAACGTGAATATATAAAATAAATGGAATGGCGGGGGCACACCCCCGTACCATTGGCATTGGGTTGTGTCCCCGCCTTATTTGGAAGGGGATCATCACTTATGTGCGGAATCGTTGGATATATTGGAAATAAACAAGCGCAGGATATTATCATCGGGGGTCTTCGCAAGCTGGAGTATCGTGGATACGACTCGGCTGGGGTTGCCGTAATCAACGAGAAGGGGTTGGAGCTGGATAAAGCACAGGGCCGTCTGGCTGTGCTGGAAGAGCGTCTGGAATCTCATCCGTTGGGTGGTTTTATGGGGATTGGGCATACACGTTGGGCGACACATGGAAAACCGTCTGACGAGAATTCTCACCCTCATACCGATGCAAAGCATTCTTTTGCTGTCGTGCATAATGGAATCATCGAGAACTTCCTGCCGATCAAAGAAGAGCTGCTGAGCAAAGGCTATACCTTTACTTCTGAGACCGATACCGAAGTCATCGCTCATTTGCTGGCTGACTTGTATGATGGGGATATCGTTTCGACTGCACGCAAAGCGGTACAACGTATGCGTGGTGCCTACGCTTTGGGAATCATGACCGAGCATGAGCCAGATAAGCTGGTGGCAGTTCGTCTGGCAAGCCCACTGGTTGTGGGTGTGGGCGATGGCGAAAGCTTCATCGGTTCGGACATCCCGGCGATTTTGGAGCATACGCGTGACGTGTACATTTTGAACGAAGGCGAAATGGCTGTGCTCACCCGCGACGGCGTCGAGCTGATGGATGCAGAAACCGGCGAGAAAATCGAGCGGGACCTGTTCCATGTTGAGTGGGATCTGGTGCAAGCGGAAAAGGGCGGCTACGATTCGTTTATGCTCAAGGAAATTCATGAGCAGCCACAAGCCGTTCGTGAAACCATGGGCGCTCGCATCGATCTGGAGCAAAAGCGTGTGATCTTGCCTGAGTTGAAAATGAGCGATGCTGAGCTGGCGAAGTACGATCGCATCTACATCGTCGCGTGCGGTACCTCTATGCATGCTGGGCTGGTCGGAAAAGATGTCATTGAAAAATGGACCCGCGTGCCTGTAGAGGTTGCTGTCGCATCGGAATTCCGCTACCGTGATCCGATCTACACAGACAACACCTTGATGATCGTCATCAGCCAATCCGGTGAGACGGCCGACACACTGGCTGCTCTGCGTGAAGCGAAAAAGACCAACGTCAAGGTCATGGCCATCACCAACGTAGTTGGAAGCTCCGTAGCTCGCGAAGCAGATGAGGTCCTTTTCACATGGGCTGGACCAGAAGTAGCAGTTGCGTCCACAAAGGCGTATACGTCCCAGGTCGTTACCTTGTATCTGTTCAGCTTGTATCTGGCACAGGTAAAAGGCACGCTGAAAGCGGCTGAGGTCGCTGAAGTGGTAGACCACCTGCAAGACATCCCTGCGAAAATCACTTCCTTGCTGGAAGACGCTGAGCAGGTACGTCACTTTGCTGAGAGCACCAAAGGCGTAAACAGCCTGTTCTTTATCGGACGCAGCCTCGACTATGCGGTGTCGCTGGAAGGCTCTTTGAAGCTCAAGGAGATCTCTTATATCCACTCCGAGGCGTACCCGGCTGGTGAACTGAAGCACGGTACCCTGGCGCTGATTGAAGATAACGTACCAGTCGTTGCACTGGCTACGCAACCAGATATCTACGAAAAAATGGTGAGCAACATCGTGGAAGTCAAAGCCCGCGGCGCACGCGTACTGGGCTTTGCCATGGAAGGCAACACTGACCTGGCGAAGAGCGTCGATGAGGTCATCTACCTGCCAACCACGCTGCCTATGCTCGCACCAATTCTGACCGTCATTCCATTGCAATTGCTGTCCTACTTTGCTTCTGTCGCTCGCGGCCTGGACGTGGATAAACCACGGAATCTGGCGAAGAGTGTGACAGTGGAGTAGGGGACGAATAGGGTATAAGGGTTGTTGTTGTGATTTATATCTAATGTTGTCACTGATTATACTTATTATTGTCACCATATTATAAGTAAAAGTGACAAATCTCTTTAAGACCTGATATGACAAATCGTTGTCATATCAGGTCTTTTTAGTTATTTCAAGTAGTTGGGTTTGATTAATACATTTTTGGGGAAAATGTCAATATACACTATAATAAATATTCATAGATATATTATGTTTTGTCATAATACGTACTTTTTAAACAGGGGGAATAATGTGATTTGGAACGATAGGGATTGGGAACAAGAGGACAAAACTTATGCTCCTAAAAGAAGAGTTGACAATAAGATTAGTTGGCAGATGCCACATATTATCGGTTCTTTTCATAGTAATAAAATGAATAGGGTAGTCGAATATCATTCAATGAATGAATATTTATTTTACTTTATCTTGGAGCTGGATACTTCCGTTATTAGATACTATGTCCAGCCAATTAACATTTTGGTTCCTTTTATGGACAAGCAGGGAAACAAAAAAACATGGTCACACGTCCCTGATGTTCTCGTATTTAGAAATGGCTTTGTTCCTTTGCTTTACCAAATAAAGGAGAAGGAAGCGGTTACTACAGCCACATATGAAAAATGCAACGTTCTTTGTAGGAAGTACGCTATGGATCAGGGTTGGCATTACTCGGTTACTTACCCTAAAGTACTTCCCAAAGTAATTCAAACAAACATCAAATTTTTAGAAGGCTTCATTAAAAAACGAAAGAACGCAGATCTATGGATTCCTGAATTAGTAAGAAGGATCAATCAACTTGGAAAATCCTCAATCGTTGATCTAGCCTATGATTTTTCTCTTCGAATTGACCCCTTGTTTATCCTCCCAATCATATATCACTTGATCGCTACCGGTGTTTTTAGCATCAGTCTGCACGAAAGAATAACCGAGTACAGCGAAGTTACTAATATCCCCTTTATAAATCAATTTTCAAACATATTGATTGAGGAGAGAGTGACCAATGAAACTTCAACAATTGAAAGTTAATTCTGAGTTACTACTTTACGGAAAAAAGTTTACTGTGATTTCTGTTGATCCCCCAAATGTCATCATTAAAAGAGAAAGTGACAATGAGGTTCTAACGTTCGAGTACATAAATTTGATTAGTAACCCTACATTTATACCTGGAAAATCAATGTTAAAAAAAAGGCCGAGCAAAATATTAAAAAATTTTACTCAGTTTTAGACTCACTCTCTGAACCGTTAAGACAAAAAGTCTCAGAGCGAATGGAGATTATTAGGCCACTTGTTGTATTGGATGATATAAAAAGTGGCGATGTTAGGGCTGTGTACGAATTCATGGAGTATCATCGAGAACTTTTACTGGAGAATGAAACGGTTTACGACATTACCCAAAAAGATATTGTAGATCGAATATCCAAAAAGGTCGGAATCTCCGGAAGAACTATAAAAAGATATCTATCTTCCTATAGGGCAGCCGAACGAGAAATGGAGCAAAAAGGTGAAGAGGGGTTAGTAACAAAGGCTGGAACAGGCTACATTCACCGGAAAGATAACAAAGCTTTGGAAATTTGTCATCCAAAGGATCCGCAGTGGGTCTTGGATGTATTACAAGTTCGCTTGGACGAAAAATATATTTCAATAATTAAAGCTATTATTGAACAGGAGTATCTCACAACAAAAAAGCCAAGTATAACTGCTATTTATCGATCCATTGAAATTAAATGTGCCAAGGAAGAAATTGACCCACCTCCTTATATTACAATCAATAAATTGATTAATCGGATTGATCCCAAAATCAAAGAGAGAATGCAAGAAGGGAAGAAGGCATCGCAAAAGTACGATCCAGTATTAAGAGGTTTTTCAAATGAAGAAGCACTATACCCTCTACATATCGTCGAAATTGATCACACCCAACTCGATGTAGATGTTATTGATGACAAAAGTGGTTTAGTCATTGGAAGACCTTGGATCACACTCGGAATAGATGTGTTTAGTCGAATGGTCTGGTGCATGTACATTTCATTTGAACCGCCTTCTGCAAACGTGGTAAGAAAAGCGATACAACATGGAATCCTGTTTAAGAATGTTAAGGCTAAGTATGGGTTAATCAATGAGTGGAACGTGTTTGGCATTCCAAAGATCTTCCATTTAGATAATGGACCAGATTTTAAAAGTACAGCTGTAAAACGCATGATTAATGAAACGTTGAAAGCAAATGTTAGGTACCGTCCCGTTAGAACCCCTCGTTATGGAGGAACAATTGAAAGGCTTTTCGGAACATTGAATACATCTATAATCCATGGTTGGGATGGTACAAGAAAAAGTAATGTAACCCAACTGGGAGAATACAACCCAGAAGAGGATGCAAAATTAACGTTGGGAAATGTTATTGAATTGCTGACACGGTACATTACAGACGAGTATCACATGGATGTCCACAGAGGCTTACCTCTGGATGCCAATCGGCCGATTACACGTTACATCGATGGTCTTAAACAAGTTGGTTATCCGGATTTTATCGATGATAGCGAAGAAGAAACATTAAAGATTGAGTTATTACCTACGATTATAAAGAGGTATACGCGAGATGGTATTCGGTTAAATAACGTGTTTTATAAATCAGATAAACTATCTAACCTCATAAGCACGACCAAAAGATATAAAGTAAAGTACGATATCGACGACATATCAAAGATCTATATCCAACTTCCTGATTCAACAGAATATGAAGAAGTGCTCGCAGTGCAGCCATCAGCTGAGCAATTGGAAAATGTTAATCTATACACTTACAAGAAAATCAGAGAGATTCTTGGTGAAGAAGCTGAACTAAAAAGTAAGCGTGTACCAGGTACACAAATGATTATGGAAGCAAAAATGCGGCTACGAGAAAGGACGGAGGAGCTTTACAAAAAAGGCCGAAAAGCTCGAGCAGCAGCTATGAGGATGAATTTTGAAGTCAACTTAACATCACCTAAAGAGACAAAAGAAGGTAAACATGTACCAATGGAAAGCGATTTAATTGCATTTATCAGGTACCAAGAACAGAAAAGAGAAGCAGGCAAATAAAGTGATTTAAGAGTAGTTACTTTACAAATAAAATCTTTCAAAACGGTTTTAAAAGAAAGTGGGAAAAATGCAATGAATCCATGTGAAGAATTAGCCAATCGTATTATCAATCTTTATGTACTTCATCCAAAGGTAGAGGAGATCTGGGCAACCTTGGACTCTATCCGGTTTCATCGAAGTAAAAAGAAATCAGCACCTCGGCATCTTTTTATTGTCGGTCAATCGGGTGTTGGAAAGTCCGAGATGTTAAAAAAGTACGTGGAACATAATCCAGGGTACATTCATGTAGACGAGGAAGGAACGGAATATGATATCAAACCTGTGGTGTTTATGGAGTTGCCCAACCCTTTTACAATATTGGAATTTTACCAGACCATCATTAAGGCTTTAGGAGCTCCACCAATTACGGGAGTTCCCAGAATTGGTGATGTAAAGCGGAGGGTGTTTACTTTATTAAAACACCAAAAAGTTGAGATGCTGATTCTTGATGAAATGAGTTACATTAAAAACACAAAATATGTAAAGTCCTCAGACAGTATGGAGGCATTGAAACATGTGTCCAATGAGGCTGGGATTTCTATCGTCTGTGTGGGGACACCAGATACAGAAGAACTGCAGAAATCAAGTTTTCAGTACTATAGAAGGTTTAGCTTGAGAAAGTTACTTCGATTTGAAACATGTAACGAGGAGTTTTGCAATTTTTTAACGGCTATCGAGGGACAAGTCGATCTTCCAGCTCCAATTGGCCTAGGTAATATGGAAACAGGATACCCTCAACTATTGCATTTATGGACGAAGGGAATTGTGGAGAGGGTTCATACATTGTTAATTGAAGCGTTTAAAATTCAAGGAGTATTAGACGAAGGGTTTAACGATTTATCAAAGGCCAACCTTACGATTGATATTTTGGTCAAAGCGAAGCAAATCACATTTGGCAGTGATATGGATGATGCTGAGTTTGAAAAAATGTTGAGTAAGGAAGATAGGGTAATAAACAAGAAAAAGGTAGCGTTATCATGAGTGGAGTCATATGATGACTATTATCTAACAAACCTGTTTAAATATTCTTAATGGTAGCTACTTTCCTTTGATAATAATGGTACGATTCCTTAAACAAACGAGGTCAACCAATAAAACTGGTTGACCTCATTATACGAACGGTTTGATAGCTCAACGTATTTTTAACCCGGCCGGTATCTCTGGTCGGGTTTACTTCGTTTGTTACTAATTTAAAAATGTGAGATATTGTACAGGTTTCTTCCATCATCTTGAAGAACAATGTAAGGATAAAGGGGGTATAATTAGGGAAATTGGTGAGATATTCCAAAATATGATGTTCACCATTGGCTCGACTATCAACCTCATGATGGCCATAACGCGAACTTTGATCCTAATATTGTTATAGCCGGTCAAAAAATTTCTGAGGTATACCACACTTTTTGCTTTGCACGTTCCTCGTTATATTACATCGAAAACGAGGACTTTGGTCACATGATCGGTGAAAATGATAATTTCCATAAAACATACGCAAGAGCTCATTTTTATTTATACGCATTGGCTTGTTACAATTATTGCATCGATCTCTCATGGCAAGTTGTTTGGTTATTCTACGTTGTAAATGATTTTCTTCCGATAGAAGATGAAGGTTACTATGAGAAACTACTTGAAGAGTGTAAATACCAGGAGCTTAGATTTCAATTAACTCTTTTAAAAAAGTTTAAACATAGAAAATTCAAGGATGATTTTATCTATGGAAACCCAACTACACAACAAATAAGGGAAACATACAACCATCTTAAACATCGGGGAATGTTTCATTTTAAGGGCCTTGGAAAACAGAGGCCTCATTTAATGGGAAGTGTGAATGGGCAAAGTTTTAAAACATTAACAAAGCGAGAAATTGATATTAACGAATGGAAATATAAGCTTGTTGAATTTGATATATCTTTTTTTAGGTACTTTGATCATTTGGTCAATGTGCTGATGCCAAAAGAATTCCCCAACGCTCCTTGCCCCACTAAAACTTATGCATAAGAGGAATTCTAAGTAATCAATGGTAGGCAGAAATGACTTTATTACCGTTACTTTATGATACGACGGTAGACCATATCACTTATAACTGAAATTAATAAAATGGTATATGTGTTCCAAAAAAGGTTAATTATTAGAATAAATCCTTTTTTGGAGTGAATATGATGCATAATAGTATTTTTACGGTACGCTTGCGTCCCTTTGATGGTGAATCACTTTCGAGTTTTTTAAGACGTATCTCAAAAGCAAACGGAATGAATTTCTTGTCCTTTTGGAACAACTTGAAAACTGAACGAAATCATTACGCTCAGAACGACGATGTCACACTATTAGATTTTTGCCCTTTAAACGTTATTAACATAGAAAAACTATCAAAGGGTATTCGTATGGATCCAGGTGAACTGCTGTCACTCACACTTTATAATTTATTGCAGAGTTTTGTAGTAGGAACGGAAATTGAACGAGCACGATTCACCTCAGGCATGCTTCGGGACACACTTCATTTTTGTCCGGATTGTTTAAAGGATAAACCTTATCATCGGTTGCTTTGGCGAATCAAGGGGATTGATACATGCATGTCTCATCGCAGACTGTTACATGATAAGTGCCCTCATTGTGCTAAGCGGATTAAGTACCGTGATGTTTATGTGCATGATAAGTGTCCTCATTGCGATTTAGAATTATGTATAGTCTTGGATTCTCCAAGAGAAAGTGATGTTGATTGGGATCAACAGAGTTGGTGGTGGCAATCTTGGAACCAACTCCTCAATCATTCCAATTATAAAATTTCCCCGCGAGATATTGCTCTTCGCATACTATATCTAATAAATAATAAACAAGTCATTTTCGATAAAATTCAAGCTACGTCTGATATGCAAGGATTCGGTCAAATTCCTACGCTATTACAGTACGCGAGAGACTCTTTAAAGCAAAAACGTACGTTGCATATTTCTTATACTCTCGATGTCCTTTGGAAATATAAATATGACATTGGTGATTTTCTAAATATGGAGTTACCACAGCCATTTATTGACTCCGTTTTCACTTCGCCCCAATCAAAAAAAGAGATGCAATCATGTCAAGCACCATGGTGTGTGAACTTTGGTGTTGAAGGTGAACTAGTGCAAACTGGCACTTCATATAAAAGAAAAAAGAATGGTCAGATCTTGTCTTATTATTTGGCTTGTTTAGAATGTGGGTGTGAGTATGCAATCAATGCTCGTGGGGAATTAGAGGAGCGAACATACTTTATAAATGCTTACGGTTTATTGAAAAAGAACTTTTGTGAAGGGGAAAATTTCACGTCTCTTTTAGAAAAGACCGGATTGTCCATAGATAAGTTAAAAAGGTGTATAACCTATTTTTACACAAGGGGTATAAAGTTTTGTGAATATGAAACGAAAACAATTCAGATAAATGCTAAACAATTGAAGTATTTTATATCCGCAATAAGGAAAAACATACCGTTAAATAGCATTCGTAAATGGGAATGTTGGAATAGTTACGGGCATTTTTTGGTCTACCGTTTTCATAAAACAGTAATGAAAGAGTTACTGATGCAAACGAGAAATCGCCCAAAGAGGAACAATGCAGAACTAAATATCGATAGAGTGAAACAGGTTGTACAAGAGATGTTTGATCAGGAAACTACAATCACGGTAAATTTGGTAGCTGAACAATTAAAGGTTAGTGTCAATACCATTCGAAATTGGGGATGTTGTCCATACATAAGCAGGATGAAAAGGTGCCAATTCGAAAAGCGAGTCTTAATGGAGAAAGAGAACATTTATGGTTTCGTGGATGAGTATCTGAGAAAACGCGAGCAAAACAAAGTGTTTTCTAGTCAGTTATATAAAGATCTTCAAAAAAGTCGAAATTTATTATGGCGAAACACCCCGGAACTAACAGTATATATTGAAAAAAGAGTGCGTGCACATAATAAAAACGTCAAAGAGTTGATGATGGAATCTTTGGACTAATTAACGAGGATAAAAAAGAACTTGGGAAATTTCCAAGTATACCTAGATGGGCATGCAATAAGAATCCCACAATAATAATTAATGGCTTTCTCCAATGTTGGAGAGGGTAAAATACTCTAAAAGAGTACTATTGACATATAGAATTCAGATACCTATAATACGCATAGGGGTATATGTATAAAACGATTTTTTTGCTTAGTTATATACCCATAGGTGTATATGTATTAATCAACTTCGCATTAAGGAGGAATTCAACATGTTAAACGTAATGACGGCAGAGCAAGTAGCTAAAACACTAAAAAACAAAGAAGAATTATTCATTTTGGACGTACGAAACGAAAGCGATTTTCAAAATTGGAAAATCGAAGGGGAAAACGTTGAACTCTTGAATATTCCTTATTTTGACTTAATCGATGGGGTTGAACAGGCATTATCACAAATCCCAGTAGGCAAAAAGCTTCTTGTGGTATGTGCGAAGGAAGGTTCTTCGAAGTTTGTGGCCGAGCAAATCGTTGAGGCAGGAAGAGAAAATGTCCATTATTTGCATGGTGGCATGAAGGCATGGAGTGAACACTTAGAACAAGTAATTGTATACGAAGATCAACAAGTAAAAGTGTATCAGTTTATCCGCGTAGGAAAAGGGTGCCTATCCTATATGGTACTGTCAGGCAAAGAAGCGCTTGTTGTTGATCCTTCTCGCTTCACGGATTTGTATCAGAAGGTCGCTCAAAATGAAGGTGTCACGATCAAGCATATCGTTGATTCTCACCTGCATGCCGATCATATCTCGGGCGGGAATGTCCTCGCTGATGCTACTGGCGCTTCTTATTATTTGATGAAAAGTGAAGGGGCGGTCTTTGACTTTAAAGCATTGGAAGATCACGAGCACATTCAGTTTGAACTAGTCGACATGCAAGTGTTGGCTGTAAAAACTCCAGGACATACACCGGGAAGCGTCTCTTTCCTGGTTAATGATAAGCTTCTGTTTTCTGGTGATACGATTTTTGTAGGAGGATTGGGCCGTCCGGATCTTGGGGGCAAAGTTCGCGAGTGGGCAGAGGATCTGTATGAAACCGTCTATGACAAGGTATCTCAAATGGCAGATGATGTGATTGTTTTGCCCGCCCACTATGCAAACCTGGATGATGAACTGAATCAAGAAGGATATATTGGTGCAGCACTTGGTGATATTCGGGAAAAGAACGAGCTGATGAGAAACAAAAACAAAAGTGATTTTATTGACTCGGTAGCGGCATCGGCTCATTCTGAGACCCCTCCAAACTTTGAGGAAATCGTTGCCATTAACCGAGGCGTGGAGGAAGCTACTCCAGACCGGCAGCAAGAACTCGAAATTGGACCAAATCGCTGTGCAGTCCATCACTTTGCATAATGACAGAGGCATAATTAACATACACTAACTTGGAGGTAATGAATCATGAAAAGCAATAGGATCGTAGATGCGAAAGGACTGGCTTGTCCGATGCCGATAGTCAAAACAAACAAGGCGATCAACGAGCTCCAGACAGGAGAGATTTTGGAGGTCCATGCGACGGATAAAGGATCCAGAAATGATATGGCGGCTTGGGTGAAAACAACAGGAAATGAAATGGTTCAAGAGCAAGAAGAGAATGGCGTGTTCAAGTTTTGGATTAAAAAGGGATCCCACTAGATCAAGGAGGCAATTGACATGAACAATGAAGTGAAAACAATCTTGCCGATTGAATTGAACAAACGCCTTGAAAGTCAGGAAAAGGTAGTGATCATTGATGTGCGTGAACCGGAGGAATGGGTATCTGGACATATCCCAAATGCAAAACATATCCCATTAGGATCCATCCAGAATCGCCTCGTTGAAATTGACCCGAACACGGAGACGGTTGTGGTATGTAGAAGTGGTAACCGCAGTGGCCAGGCATGTGAATTTTTAGCGGAAAAGGGTTATAAAGTGGTTAATATGGTGGGTGGAATGATGCAGTGGCCTGGAGAAGTCGAGAGAGGATCATAACCGAATGATGGAACTCCGGAAGAGGAAGAGAGGGTTGAAAGTGACGATAGAAACTACTGCTATGAGTGTACTCCTTTTGATTTTGATTTTCTATATCCGCAGAGGTTATCTATTGAGGGGAATCCCTGAAATCACTTCCCTTCAAAATCTCCCTTCGGATAACGTAGTCATTGATGCAAGAGACTACAATGTTTCATACAAATCACCATTGGGGCGATCAATATACCGCATGCCTATTTGCAAAGGTATATATATGAAATAACCGCCAAAAAAGTGATTGTAGTCGCTGAGAGTATAGTTAGCCGAAATTACGTCATGTTGTACCTGAGAAGAAAGGGGTTTATGGTAATTGGTTTCTACGACATGGTCGAAGCAAGGGACAGTACAAATTTCTCCAGTGCTATTTGCAATGAAATTACCTAATTTTGGCCAGATAAATACCTATACTAGTATATGTATTTTATAACTCAATTACTAATCTTAACACAACAGTTTGGAAATACTTATGGACAATGAGTTGAATGGTTATTTTAAAACTCACACTCAAACAAGGTTCTATAAATTCCAGATTTTGAGCTGCAATCGAAACGCAGCATTGGAAACCTACATGTAAGAGAAACTATGGAGGTATGTAAACATGACTTCACCATCATCCATTAAAGCGGATAAAACCTTGGATTGCAAAGGCTTGGCATGTCCAATGCCGATTGTGAAAACGAAAAAAGCAATTGAGGAAATGCAATCAGGTCAGGTCATTGAAGTACAGGCTACAGATAAAGGCTCGCTGGCGGACATGCAAGGTTGGGCCAAAAATACCGGGCATCAATACTTGGGAACCGTAGAAGAAGGGGATGTACTAAAGCATTACCTTCGCAAGGCAAGTCCAAGCGAGGCCAAAGAGGAAAATAAATTCCCTCACACCATCTCGAACGATGAGCTGCAAGCAAAGATCAATGCGAATGAGAAGATAACCATTTTAGACGTCCGCGAACCAGCAGAATATGCATTCCAACGTGTGCCAGGAGCAAAATCGATCCCATTGGGCGAGTTAGAGGAACGCATCAATGAGCTAAATACGGATGAAGAGATCCACGTGATTTGCCGTACGGGGACTCGAAGTGATATGGCATGTCAGCTTTTAGCTGAGAAAGGCTTTACAAAAGTGAAAAATGTATTGCCTGGTATGTCCGGTTGGACAGGCGCCACCGAAAATAACCAATAAATAAGATGGAGGGTATACAAATGGCAACAAAAGTAGCAATCATCGCAAGCAACGGTGGATTATTTGACGCTTACAAGGTATTTAATATCGCAACGGCCTCTGCTGCAACAGATGCGGAAGTAGCCATCTTCTTTACGTTCGAGGGTCTTAATCTGATTCACAAACAAGCATATCAACAGCTGCCGATGCCAGCTGGCAGAGAGCATTTCGCAGAAGGCTTTAAAAATGCCAATGTGCCCTCGATACCTGAGTTAGTCGACATGGCCCAGCAAATGGGAGTCAAAATCATCGCTTGCCAGATGACCATGGACGTTATGAATTTGAAAAGGGAAGACTTTATCGAGGGCATTGACGTGGGAGGCGCGGTTACGTTCCTTGATTTTGCAAAAGACGCCAATATTTCGCTTACGTTCTAATAGGAGGATCGAAACATTCATGAATGCGACAACTGGTCTAACAAAAATGACTTCACATGAGCTGGCACGGATTGTCTTCCATCACAAGGAACTGTTTATTCTTGACGTGCGAAATGAAACTGAATTTAGTGATTGGAAAATTGAAGGCAAGGGCATTGAGATCATCAATATTCCGTATTTTGACCTGATTGATGGCGTAGATTCAGCTCTGGATAAGATCCCTGAAAACAAACCGTTACTTGTGGTTTGCGCGAAGGAAGGGTCATCTGTATTTGTCGCCGAACAGATTGTGGAAGCTGGCAGAACAAATGTCAGTTACCTCGAAGGTGGAATGAAAGCTTGGAGTGAGCACTTGGAGCCTGTGAAGGTCGGTGACTTGAAAGACGGGGGTTCGCTCTATCAGTTTGTGCGAATCGGAAAAGGGTGCCTATCCTATATGGTACTCTCAAATGGAGAAGCCGCTGTGGTTGATACCTTGAGGATGACAGACGTTTTTGAGCAATTCGCCAGAGAAAAAAATGTGAAAATTGCCCATACCATCGATACACATCTTCATGCCGACCACATTTCTGGGGGAAGGCAGCTGGCGGCAAAAGAGGGAGCAACCTATTGGCTTCCACCAAAAGACGCAACGGAAGTGACCTTTTCTTATGAGTCCCTAGAGGATGGGAAAGAAATTGAAGTCGGAAAATCGAAAATTAACATCCAACCTGTATACTCCCCTGGGCATACGATCGGAAGCACGTCTTTGATCGTGGATGATCAATACCTGCTTACCGGAGATATTTTGTTTATCACATCCATTGGACGTCCGGATCTTGCGGGGAAAGCAGAGGATTGGGTAGGAGATCTTCGCACTACGCTTTATACACGCTTTAAGGAACTCTCCAACGATCTGATTGTGCTTCCGGCCCACTTCGGAAAAGTGACAGAGTTGGGCGAAGGCGGCAAGGTAGCCGCTCGACTGGGAGACTTGTATCAGGACAATCCGGGTTTGAACATTACGGACGAGGCTGAGTTCCGTAGAACCGTAACGGAAAACTTGCCTCCTCAACCGAATGCTTACCAAGAGATCCGTCAAACCAATATGGGAAAAATCAATCCGTCGGAAGAAGAGCAACGAGAGATGGAGATTGGCCCTAATCGTTGTGCTGTTCATGACCAATAAGAGGAGAAGGAGTTGATTTACATGCAAGCAGATATCACAGTGGACACAAAAGGAATGGCATGCCCGATGCCGATCGTAAAAGCAAAGAAAGCCCTGGACAATTTGGAACCAGGACAAATCATGGAAGTTGTTTCAACCGATAAAGGGTCTGTGAATGATTTTCAGGCGTGGGTCAAACAGACCAACCATGAGCTCGTTCATTATGTAGAAGAGAATGGTGTATTTACGTTCTACGTCAAAAAGCAGTAAGGGACAAACAATAAGCGAACACGTATAAGGTGTTCGCTTATTTCAAGTCATAATGAATGACTCGCACACCAAGATGGCAATAGGTTTCTTCTTTGAAATGCCCATCGGGGCAAGCTTTTATACAACATATGTCTGCATGTGAAGCTTGCAGTGGTTGATTGCATTTAGGACAAAACTCGGAAAGCAAATTCCTCAAGAAAGATAACATGATTGATACCTGCCTTTTCCGATTTAATTACTTGGC
This sequence comes from Brevibacillus centrosporus, assembly GCF_003710815.1. Lineage (GTDB taxonomy): Bacteria > Bacillota > Bacilli > Brevibacillales > Brevibacillaceae > Brevibacillus > Brevibacillus centrosporus. The sequence goes on along the minus strand of NZ_RHHP01000024.1, from coordinate 16,551 downwards.
ATTATTATATCCATCTTTTCGCGATTCGAATAGATCCAGTTTTTGTTTGGTGTGCATGGCACAAGTCATAAGGAGGATATGATGGAATTGTTGTTCCTTGGTCTAGTGATGCTGGTCCTAGGGCTTATCGGTTCGTTTTTTTCCGGCTTATTGGGGATTGGCGGAGCCATTATTAACTATCCGCTTTTATTGTTCGTACCCTCGATATTGGGTGTGGCTGATTTTTCGGCACAAGAAGTTTCTGCGATCAGTATGTTCCAAGTTTTTTTTGCTTCGTTGGCTGGTGTACTTTCCTATAAAAAGAAAAATCGATTATCAAATGGATCGTTCATTCACAAAAGCCTCGTGATTTATATGGGGGCAAGTATTTTGATAGGCAGCATTGTCGGTGGTGTGAGTTCCAAGTATTTGTCTGGCGACACGATTAACCTCGTTTATGGAATCTTGGCAATTATTGCAGTTGTGCTCATGCTGTTACCGAGTAAGGGCAGACACGACACAAATCAAGATGAGATTCATTTTAATAAGGCCATCGCTGTCGTTTCTGCCTTTCTAGTAGGTATCGTATCCGGAATCGTGGGAGCAGGAGGGGCATTTATTTTAATTCCAATCATGCTGACACTGCTTAAAATCCCAACTAGAGTAACCATCGCTTCTTCCTTAGCGATTGTCTTTATTTCTGCAATTGGAGGGGTTCTCGGTAAAATCACGGCCGGGCATATTCCCTTGTTCCCTACTTTATTTACTGTCATAGGGAGTGTAATTGGTGCACCAATCGGCTCTCGTATAAGTTCCAAAATAAACGTGAAAGTGCTTCGTTACGGCTTAGTCGTATTGATTGCCATGACAGCGATAAAAATATGGACCTCAATTTTATAAAGGTCTTAACTAGGATTTAGGAAAAACCAAGCAATCCGATTGATGGATTGCTTGGTTTTTTATGCGAGTGCCTAACCATATTCCTTTGAAGCGCTAAGCACAGGCATTTGCCTATTATTAACCATTTTGCAATCCTTCATGTAGGCAACCGCATAGGATAAAAAGGATAAAAGGCAAACAACGAAATCATGAGAGGAGAATGTATATGTATCGTGAGTCATGTTGTACCTACCATTCGTACTATCCAATGCAAATCAGCTGGAATCCCAACAATTGGGGTCATCACCACTGGCACCCCTATTATTACCATATAAATTATCATAATTGGAGTTCCAGTCATGGGAATATTCCATTAACAGATTATGGACCAAGACCATTTGTAGTAAATATCGAGCAAGCCTCGAAACAAAACAATACATTTCGCACAGCATTATGGACAGGTAAACATTTCCAAGTAACCTTAATGAGTATTAATGTTGGAGATGACATCGGTTTAGAAGTCCATCCTAACACCGATCAATTCATAAGGATTGAAGAAGGTCAAGCGCTTGTACAAATGGGTGACAGCAGGGAGCGATTAGATTTTCAACAAATGGCAATTGATGATTATGCCATCATGATCCCTGCCGGAAAGTGGCACAATATAACCAATATGGGCAATACACCACTCAAAGTTTATGTAATCTATGCGCCTCCTGAACATCCTCATGGTACTGTACACCAAACAAAAGCAGATGCAAGAGCTGCCGATTAAAACTAACACTTATTTTCCCACACTCGAAAAGGAAAGAGTGGGTATGAACTTTGAAACAATGAGAATGTAAGAGTATGATGTTTGAGTAGTGACATAAGGCAGCGGCAGACTAGGATGTTAGCTCATTTTCTGGTCTGTCGTTGTTTTCTTTGAAACGATTGCTCGATTAACTATCGATTTATGGAGTATTGCAGAATTTGATTTTACCGCTTAGAACATTCGTAGTAATATACCGCTAAGGCAAGATATGATTCTTTTGAATTACTAACTTATGAAAGAAGTGTGATTGTATTGCATCAATATATTACATACATAGGTTCTTTTCCCATCCGCTCCTACAGTCTTTTGTTTGTATTAGCGATTATCCTAGGTGTTGGCGTTACGATCACCTTAGCAAAACTGCAAAAGAAAGAACATTTAGCAGATCATCTGATGAATCTGATTGTACCTATGATGATCGGGGCTATTATTGGTTCAAGATTCTGGACCGTTTTCTTCTTCGAGTGGGAGTTTTATTCCAAACACCCTGAAGAGATCATCGCGATATGGCACGGCGGACTGTCTATTCAGGGAGGAATCGTTGGTGCCATTTTGGTCGGGATATGGTATGTAAGAAAGCATGGTCTTTCATTTTGGGAACTGGCCGATTTATGTGCGCCAGGACTGATACTTGCTCAAAGTATCGGTCGTGATGCAAACCTGATGAATGGGGATGCTTTTGGAGACCCAACAGGCAGTAATTTTGGTATTTTGTATCCAGAAGGTACAAATGCCAGAGCTACTTTCGGAGATCAACCTCTGTGGCCGGCCGAAGTATGGGAAGGACAAATGGACATACTCATTTTTGCTTTGCTTATGATTTTGCTTCGGAAGAAATTAAAACAGGGTTTTCTTTTCCTTGCTTACAATATCTTTTATAACATTGGGAGATTTTTGTTAGAAATGCTTCGTGGGGATTCCCCTAGATATTTGTTTCACTGGACTGCAGCCCAATGGACTTCTGTGGGGATTATCTTATTATCTTTAGTAGCAGGAACTTATCTTCAATTTCGATCCGTAGAACAAAAATAAAGTTGATGTGCAGATACTAAAATCACAACAGAAAATAATTTATAGATAGAAAAGGCAGCGTAAGATTAGTTTCATCCTAACCTACGCTGTTTTATTTATGATTGCCTGCATCTCAATATGAAACCAGGTGTTAAGTGGCAGCTATAAACTAACTGCCGCACTTGACAAACAAGTCACTTACAGATAGTATACCTATAGGGGTATGGGTAAAAAATAAGATTAATCATGTTAATAACTATTGAATCAAAATTTATGACAACCACGAACAGGGAGAGGTATTTCAATGGAAAACATGAAAGAAAAAACAACAATCGTATTATTTAGCGGTGATTATGATAAAGCCATGGCAGCCTTTATTATCGCAAACGGAGCTGCGGCTTATGATCATGAGGTAACCATTTTTGCAACGTTTTGGGGACTTAATGCCTTTCGAAAGGATCAAGATGTAAATGTAAAAAAAGGGCGATTGGAGAAGATGTTTGGTTGGATGATGCCTCGGGGGGCAGATAAGTTAGCCCTTTCCAAAATGAATTTTGGGGGAATGGGGAAACAAATGATTAAACACGTTATAAAAAAACATAATGCTTTGACCTTACCCCAACTAATTGAATTGGCACAGGAGCAGGGAGTTAAATTGGTGGCATGTACAATGACGATGGATTTATTGGGGCTACAAAAAGAAGAATTGCTTGACGGCCTTGAATATGCAGGTGTTGCCGCCTACCTCGGTGATGCGAATCATGCGAAGGTAAACTTGTTCATTTAAATGGACATGATTTAACCTATGGTTTTGCAAAACGTTGAACGGAATTGCTGTATAACTTAAGAAATGAACGAATGGAGGAAGGAAACAATGGAATATACCGATGATGTAAAAAAACGTTTGAGACGATTAGAGGGCCAAGTGAAGGGAATTCTCCGGATGATGGAAGAACAAAAAGATTGCAAAGATGTGGTTGCTCAATTATCAGCCGTAAGAAGTGCTGCAGATAAAGCGATAGCAGTCATCGTAGCAGTTAATTTGGTGAAATGCCTAGAGGAGGAACAAAGCAAAGGTGGGGACACCTCTAAGCTGGTAACAGAAGCTGTTGAACTTCTGGTAAAAAGCAGATAAAGAATTAAGGAGGAGACTTTTTGGACTTCACATCGATTATTCAAATTATCTTGTTTGCTTTGATTGCTTATTTTTTGTTTTCGAGATTAGCACCAGTAAAGGGACTAAAGAATATAAGCGCGCAACAATTTAAAGATGAGCTAGATCAGCGTACCCCTAAATATATTATGGACGTACGGGAACCAAATGAATATAAAAATGGCTTCATTCCAGGGGCGGTCAATGTACCCCTTTCCCAATTATCAGCACGTATTAATGCCCTTCCAAAAGACAAACCCCTATATCTCTATTGCCAGAGTGGCATGAGGAGCAAACAGGCTGCTCGTGTTTTGGCAAAAAGGGGATATTCCAACCTGATAAATCTTCAAGGTGGAATTATGTCCTGGAAGGGAAAGATACAAAAGTAATAAGATTGGATTTTCAACGAAAGTTCTTTCACGATTCCTACTGCTCACTTAACAAGCGGAACCGTCTATGCTTTAGACATGGAACCTCAAATTTTGTCTTTATTACAAGAAAAGGTGCAAAGAGAGGGCCTGGAGAATGTGACGTATGTAGAAGGCATAATCGAAGACATACCTTTGCCAAATGAAGCTGTGCGAAATGTGATTACATCACTTGTTCTCCACGAAGTTGAAACATTAGCGAAGGGGCTCCAAGAGACCCATAGGGTGTTAATGCCCGGTGGCACCAGCTTCTGTTTGGAATGGGGAAAGAAAACAACAGAACAGGGGCCGCCATTACATCACCGGATTGCCTCTGATGAATTGGAAGAGCAGATGAAAAAAGAAGGGTTTGAAGTCATAACACGAGACTATCCTACCGAATCCCATTACATTCTCATTGTCCAAAAAAATCGTAGTCAATGAATGCCGATATAGAATTAGCACGAACATGAAGCCTATCCTTTCTAAAGAATAGGCTTTCTTTATTCATTCTTTACAAATGATGCCTATACTGCGAACAGGTTAGGAGGGAAAAAATGGTTGATGTAATTCAATTAGGTCCATTTCAAGTGAAAACCAGCGTCCTCATTTACGTGTTGTCGGGTCTGGTAGGATATCTGGTTATTCGACTACGTGGCAAAGACAATAAAGATCAAATCCAAGCAATCACAGAAATTGTAAGCGGCATGGCTCTGCTTGCCTTCGTATTATGGAAATTTAGTTATGTGCTTTTTCACCCCTTAAAGGCAGTAGAGAATCCGCTTTCCATTCTTTATTTTTCCGGTGGAAGCAGAGGGATGGTGCTTGCTGGAGTGGGAGCGGCACTTTATGTGTGGGTTCAGCTAAGAAAGCGACAGATTCCACTAAACAAAGTTATTTACCTGACCTCAATTGGTTTGCTGGCGGCATGGGGAACCTTTCATGTCCAGCATCTGGTTCTATATGAGGAAAACGATCTTTATCATCTGCTCCAATCCATTCTTTCTGGTGTCTGCTATCTGTGGATTCATAACAGTATTTCCTACAACACCCGAAGAAATGGATGGATTCAATTGTTGTTATGGTTTAACATAGGCCAGATTTTTGTCCTGTTTTTCAAGGATTCAGCGGCATACATGATAGGTCTTTCCAAGGAGCAGCTGCTATATTTGCTGCTTGGCATTTCTTGTTTGCTGGCAGACCTCATTTTGGAAAAATTGAAGTACTTTAAAGAAACTTAACATTCCAACTATAAATTGATCTCATACGAAGGGGGCATTGTATTGGAAAACATGTCGGTACTGTTTGCATTTGCTGCTGGGCTTCTATCCTTTTTTTCACCATGCATTTTTCCTTTGCTTCCGGCATATGTGGCGAATTTAACCGGATCTAGTGTGAAAGACAATAGAATGTATGTGACCAGTAAAGTAGTCATGCAACGATCAGTCGGATTTATCACGGGATTCAGTATCGTTTTTGTGCTGATGGGAGCTTCCGCTAGCATGATTGGGCAACTCTTGACGGATAATCGAGCCATCATCGAAAAAATTAGCGGGTTACTGATTATTCTCTTCGGAATGCAAATGATCGGATTTTTGAACATTCGTCTGCTGATGTCCGAGAAACGTTTGGATGTATCCGGAGGCAACTTAGAAAATAAGTGGAGACCGTTTCTAATGGGAATTGCGTTTGGGGCGGGTTGGACCCCCTGTGTTGGACTAGCATTGTCTTCGATATTGCTGCTCGCTGGCGCTTCTCAAACGATGTATCAGGGAATGTTTATGCTGCTGATCTACTCCCTTGGATTGGGCATCCCTTTTCTGATGATTTCAATCGCTGTTACCTACTCCATTTCCATCGTAAAAAAAATCAATGCGTTTCTACCGTTACTTAATAAAATCAATGGTTGGATCTTACTATCGTTGGGATTATTGTTGTTCACCGGTCAATTTCAAAAAATCAGCGCATGGCTTGCCGCATTTACTCCATTTTCCTTTTAGGGGGACTGTTCAATGAAAAACATACTTGCGATAATGGCAATGCTCGCTCTGATTGCATGGGGGATTTACGATATTAGTCATTCGCCGGCAAACTCTGGTATGTCCACAGGGGGCGAGCAAGGAGAAAAACAGAAAGAAGCCACAGTGGGCATCAAAAAAGGGAACATAGCTCCGGATTTCGAGCTGCGAACACTGGATGGCACGAAAATGAAACTATCTGACTTCAGAGGGAAAAAGCTAATTGTCAATCTATGGGCAACCTGGTGTCCCCCATGCAGAGCCGAAATGCCGGATATGCAGGCTTTCTACGAGGAGCAAAAGGAAGATAATATTGCCGTTCTTGCGGTAAATCTTACACAATCCGATAACAAAGAAAAAGTATCCGCCTTTATTAAAGAGTTCGGTCTCAGCTTCCCTGTCGTTCTCGATGTGGACAACAAGGTTGCCGACACATATCAGGTTGTTTCCATTCCGACAAGCTATATTATCGATTCAAAAGGCGTCATTCAAGAAAAAATCATAGGTCCCATGGATAAAGAAATGATGGATAAACTGATGTCTTCCATTGATTAAATCTGGGGAGGCAAGAGATGAACAACAAAGGAAAATCCATTCTCATTGTGGAAGACGACGAAAAGATCAGAAAGCTGGTAAAAGTGTATCTGGAGAATGAAGGGTATGAAGTGTGGGAAGCCCAGGACGGTGAAGACGCTCAAAACAAGTTCATGCGATACGACCCCTGTTTTGTCATTCTGGATTTAATGCTTCCCAAGATTAGCGGGGAACAGGTATGCAGTTGGATACGCGAAGACCTCAAAGCCGATATTCCCATCATCATGCTTACTGCAAAAGTAGAGGAAAAGGACCGGATCAAAGGCTTGGAGATGGGCGCTGACGATTATGTGACAAAGCCATTCAGTCCGAAAGAACTCGTCACCAGAGTCGAAACGGTATTGCGAAGAACTGCCCAGCGATGCAGCAAAATCACTTATCGGGGGATCACGTTAAAACCTCATCGAGCTGAAGTGCATTATCGTGGTCAACCGATCTCGTTAACACAGCATGAGTGCAAACTATTGTATTTTCTCATGCAGCATCCCAACCAGGTCCTATCGAGGGAGCAACTCATTCATGAGTTGTACCCGAATCAAGAGAAAGTCGTTATCGATCGAACCATCGATGTCCACATCGGCAAGCTTAGAGAGAAGCTGAAATGGGATGGCAAAGGTGAATTGATCGAAACCATTCGAGGAATGGGGTATCGGTTTGTTTCGTATTAACATTCTTTGGAAGATGATCGCCGTCAATGCACTTGTCTTGGGTATCGCAATCTGGCTTGCGGCCGTATCCGTAAAAGACTTTGCATGTTATCTCGTGAATCAGTTGGATGCCATCGATCAGGAAAAGAAATTGGAATTCAGCGAGACGATGCATTATTACTTATTGGGAACAAGCATACTGGCGATTTGTGTTTCCGGCTTTCTCCACTATGCGATCGTGAAGAAAGTTCTTTATCCGATCAAGCAACTGAGCAAGTCAGCACGGATGTTAGCGAGTGGACGATATCCTGAACCACTTCACTCCAAAACACAAGACGAAGTAGGACAGTTGACAGGCGACTTTCAATACTTAGTAGACAAAATGAGACGCGGTGAGGCATTACGAACGAAAATGCTTGGCGATCTGGCCCACGAATTGCGAACTCCGCTCACCAATGTGATTGGATATCTAGAAGCGCTAAGCGGAGGGATATTGAAAGGAACCCCCGATCTGTATTCTTCTCTACACGATGAAACAATGCGGATCGCCCGTTTGGTCGAACAAATCCACGAGTTGAATATTTGGGAAGGCAAGAGGCAGTCAGGAAAAAAGTTGACACCGCTTTCTATGGAAAAGGTCATTGTAAATGCTTTGAAAACCTTTGAACTGGAGTTACAAAATAGAGGGATAAGCTATTCCTGTCATCTTCAGGATCAGCAAATTGAAGGAGCTGAGGATGGTATTACACAAGCTTTGATAAATGTTTTAAAAAACGCAATTGAACATAATGCCGCTGGATGGATTCGAGTGGAAGGGAAGAGGGAGAAGGATCAATATCAGGTATTTGTAACCAATCAAGGAAGACCAATTACGGCTGAACATGCAGAATTTTTGTTTGAGCGATTCTATCGGATTGACCCATCCCGTAATCGCGAAACCGGAGGAGCAGGTCTTGGATTGGCCATTGTAAAGGAAATTGTTGAGCTTCATGGTGGGAAAGTTGGGTTTCAATCAAATGAAGATATACATACCTTTTGGTTTACAATACCTGTTTGCCAAAAGGAGGCTCAGTTACATTGAGTGAAACTGTGAAAAAGATTATCTTGCTTACGCTAACAGCTTGTCCGATGGGAAGGTCTATGGGAGAGGTTTTACAAGAAATACGTAGTTCTTTCCCAGAGTTGGAGACGGAAACAGTTTATGTCGAGCTCGATGCGAAACGTACCAATGATTTTCGAGTCAAGAACAATCCAACGCTCTTGTTCCTCTCCATAAGTGGGTAAGAACTATACCGCCTGGAAGGGTTCCATGAAACAGAAGAGGTAAAAGTGATCATTCAAGATATTTCAGTACAGGACGCATCTCGTGTAGCATGTGAGGAAAGCAATCCTTCGGCAGAGCATTATACCATTTACTTGATTCGGAATAATGAGCCAGTTCCCGTACAAATCGAATATCAAAATCTAACTTCTGTCAAAGCCCCAGGAATTACCGCCATTCAATTACTGTTACAAACAATGCGGCTAGGCTACGAAAATCCTTTCCCGCAAGATTCTAGACTGGATCTTGTTCGATTTACAGGGTCAAGAGGGGAGATATTTATCACGATGACAGAAAAAGTTAGTGAAGGCCAATTTGAAAAGATGCGGAGGGTGCTTGAAAAAACATTAGCATTGTTTGGAATCTTTGAGGTGGAAATCAAAAGTGCAGAGGAGTAACCTTGACATCCATTGTGAATGATATCGTTGAGGTGGATGGATATGGATTTTCATTACACGGTGACAACTGACAAATCAATCGATGAAGTAATCACATTGCTCGAGAAAAATCTAAAAGAGCATAATTTCGGCATCCTCTGGCAGTTTGACCTTACAGCAAAACTGCTGAAGAAGGGGATCGAGAGCTACAAAATGCCTTATCGCGTTCTTGAAGTATGCAATCCATTTGAAGCAGCCAGAGTACTTAGTAGAAACGAATTAGTCGGCTACTTTTTGCCATGCTAAATAACGGTTTACGAAAGCGAAGGGAAAACGATGATTGGTTTTCCCAAACCGACAGCTCTCATCAGCATGATTGAAGATGTAGAACTTAAATGACATTGAGAACATATTCATAAGCGTGATCGAGAAGGTATAGTAGTTGCTCACATTTCTAGTTCAGGGGTCTTCAATTTGTGTGTCCGTAAATCAGAAGATTCACCAGAATGAAGACTGTGGAGTGCTTTTAGAGAAATTGAACAGCAACAGCCTGGTAAGGCTGCACTGCTATTTAATTGGATGTAGAGGGAAATTTATAGAATCGACAACCCCTTGCTGAAAGGATACATTCAGCAAGGGAGGGATGTGTTATCTGAACCTTTAAAATAAACATTTTAAGGGTTTTTATATATTACCCAACGAAACTAATAAGCTTATTGATAAGGAGTGCTTGATGTGGAGGAAATGCTTACGATTCGACCGCAACCCAAGTGGGAAGAATCATTGACCTCATATTTGTGTCGAATTGCAGTTAGAAATGAAATAAGCTTTCTAGAAATATGGAAATTAGTTAACACTGGACCGAAATCTAAAGTTCAAAATATATTTGGATATAAGTTGGATATTTTTCCACATGAGGTTATAAACGCTTCTACATTGGCAAAGTTGTTGTGTACATCAAATAGCCAAATTGAAGATATGACGTTTTATCCATTAATCAAGAAGTTCTTTAATAATCATGAATCAGTAACCCAAGTTTATAACTACTTTATGAAAAATCATATCATAAAGGAAAAGCGGAGATTTTGCCCAAAGTGCTTAAAAGAAAAAGGTTTTTTTAAGTTAATTTGGCAAGTCCGTGAAATTGAAATATGTGATATACACCATGTCAGTCTAAAGTCCCTGTGTAATAATTGCTTAAGAGAGCAACCCTATATATCAAAATCGCTTGCTTTCTGTGAGTGCTACTATTGCCAAACCGCACTTAAAACGGAGAATGAAGAGGTAGTTAATAATGAAGTCTTCATTATGGATCAGTTGCAAAAGTATGAAAATTGGAGATATATATTGCATCCTACAACGGAATTGGTTACAGAGAAGGAGATTGACGGATTAACAAAGGAAAAAACATTAGCAATAAAATTGTTATTTGTAGCTCAAGGACAACAACCAAAGTTAAAATGGAGTTCTGTGAAAAGTCTATCTCGTGATAAAGTACGAAACTTTACTGGATTAGTATGTGATAGGACTCGATTTCAAAAGGTATTTATTGCTGATCTATTTCATGTATTGCGGACCGAGCATTTATCTGTAGAGAGATTCGTAAATATTATGGTTCAATCTAGTTATATTCAATCATTTCAAGCGCAGATACAAGAGAAGGAACCTGGTTTTTGTTTGACACCTTGGTGTTCTGACGGTGGTACACGAAAAATGATAATAGAATTATCTGGGGATGGACATCATTTAAAGTATAAACACAGATACTCATCAGCCTGGATATGCTCCAGTTGTTTTATGCGTTACGGGTTTAGTAGGTATACTAATCAGTGGGGAAATATTGCAAATGAAATACAAGTGATAAGTGAGGTATTAAATTTCTTAGAATTAGGTCTAACTAGAGAAAAAATAAGAGAGGAACTAAAATTAGGAGTTCATAGGGCAAATGAAATTTTTGGCTATCTTCTTTATCACGAATTGCTATCTGACCACTATGTTTCATTTTACAGGCCAAAATCCCAAAGGAATTTAATTGTTGAAAACTTTGACGAAATAAAAAATTGTGCTAGAAACGCTCAATATATGTATAATGTTGCGCGTAGGTTATTTAATTGGGACCAAGTTACTTTTTATTACTATTATGCATCGAGAGAATTTAAGGCTCTTTTGATAAAGGAATCTTCAAAAAGAAAACAATCGGTTGTACAAAAGGCAAAGAGACACAGGGAAGCAAAGCTATCCATTGATGAAATGGTGCAAAATAATGTTGGAGTGACTGTTAAGGAACTTGCTCATACACTTGACTTGAGTGAAGGCACCATTAGGTACCACGGGATAAATGTTACAGCAAAAGAGATTAATCAGGACCAAAGAGAGAGTAATCTACAGCAAGAACAAGTTAAGCTAGTGGATGCGGCAAGTGAATATGTTAAATTGATGAATGAAAAGGGGGAACCAATTTATTCCAAAGATATATACAAATATTTAGGTCGCTCCCGCAAATTCATAAGAAAAAATTTCCCTCTGCTTTACCAGTGGATTTCTGAGCAAATAAGATTAAGTAAGATTTATCAAGATCAGAAAAAGAATGAATCTATCATGGCTTTAATAAGAACTGCTCGCGATAAGCTAATCATGGCAGGTGAAAAAGTCACAGTGAAAGCAGTTTACTCGAAAATGGGATTAAGTTATAACATTTTTAACCATAGCAAATACCGCAAAATGTACAGCATAATTAAGGAAGAAATGAATATCTAGTAATATGCTTGGCCAAATCACTTGTTCTGAAATTGGTCAGCTTTTGGGGTATTTAACCAAAATGACAATTATAATTATAAAATTAATGTCGAGTGTTGATTTATAGTATAAAATGTGTCGAGATATTATTATAAAATGTATATTTTACGATCAGTTTTTATGACAATATTAAATATAACTCACAGTTGTCCAGAGATAATAATGTCAGTCACAAAATAATAGACTTTGTCACAATAAAATATAGTCTGTAACTGAGTAATGAAGTTTGTCACTTTGATGTTACGTAAAAAGAACTGTGAAACCAGTAAAAAAGTATGAAGCTGCTTAGTTTAGTCCCGATGATGGAATTAATGATCATCGGGACTTCTTTTATTCCATCTAGGGGTGATACTATTTTGACTATGGGTAACCGAATAAAATTTTATAAGAAAAGCGAATAATTATCCTTGAACAGCACAACAGAGTCCGTACAATAGTACAATCATTCGTTCCCATGGATTACGTACAAGTATGTCAAAAAGAGTAAGGAAAAAATGAAGTCATTAAGCATGCTTTTTGACAGTTGAGAATTACGTTAACGTGTTACATAAGACAATTGTTCAAAAAAGCAAGAAGGGGGGATGACTCCATAAATAAAAAAAGGTCAAGCAGTAAAACAGGCTGACCGACGCGTTCAAAGTATCAACTGTTCAAGGATGATAAAGTATTAGACTGACTTAGTTGATTTAACGGAAATTCTGCATTAGAAAAGCTCTTACCTAAAAAAATTAGTTCTAGACTATTCAATCCTGCCGTACAAAAAGCCAGTCAACACACGATAATAAAGTGTTGAACTCCACCCCAATTGTTAGACACACCTAACAGTTGGAGGTGCATTTCTTCGGCCTTATACGGAAATAATCATTTAAATCCTATTTTCGTTTACTACTTGTTTTCCGTAAGTAAGACCGAACCAAGTCCATCTGTTATACCTAGTATTCTTATAAGAATAATGTTTGGTTTATATCATACATGGGTATATGATCTGCAAATAGTTATATTTTGGGTTGAGGTGTACCTATATGATAAGCAGCTTGCGTAGTGCGTATAAATTCGGATTAATTACATGTTTAGTGATTGGTTTTTGGTTGATTGCCTATATGACCAATGGAGTAAACGCAACCATTAACTTTTTCTACTTTACGATTATTTTAAGTGCCTATTTTTGGGGAGCATCTGGTGGTGTCGTTGTAGGGTTAATCGTAGGTATTGTAGGTGGCCCTTTGTTGCCTGATCATGTATCCAGTGGTGTTGACCAGTTATTCTCTCAATGGTTTACTAGGATGTGTTTTTATATTGTACTTGGCTTCTTGGTGGGAAAATTGTTTTCATCACTTAATCGGCAAAAGGAAGAACTCCTTTCCGAAAAGCAGGTTGTAGAAGAACAGAACACGAAAATTATACTGCAGCGTGACGAAATTATTAGACAAAATAAAGAGCTAAAAAATCAAAGGGATCAAATTGAGCACCACATGAGGCAAGGCCGTGATTTTGGTTGGGGAATGGTTAGAGCGTTGGCCCAAGCTATCGAGATCAGGGATTCGTACACCAGTGGTCACTGTTATCGAGTAAGTGGATTGGCTACTCGTATTGGTGAGCGCATGGGATTAGATGAATGGACAGTCATTTATTTGAAGTGGGCAGCCCTCGTTCATGATATTGGCAAGATCGGAATTCCAGAAGCACTTCTGAATAAACAAGATAAGTTAACTACGTACGAATATGACATTATGAAGCAACACCCCATGCTTGGTGCTTTAATTATGAAAGACATTCCTTATGGAGATCGGGTATTAGACGGTGTTCTTCATCACCACGAACGCTTAGATGGAAAAGGTTACCCTTATGGAATCAAAGGGGACGAAATTGGGTTACAGGCGCGCATTATCGCGGTATGTGATGTGTGGGACGCATTAACTTCTGATCGAGCCTATCGGGATGCTCTACCGAAAAATGTGGCTTTGAAGATCATGGAAGAAGGACGGGGTACACAATTTGATCCGATGATCTTGGACTATTTTTTTAGCATTATAAATGAGGACTAGTATCCAGAAAGTCAGGGAAAGCACGAAAAACAATGTGTTTGACTGGCTTTTTTATTGTAAATCTAACAGGTTCCGGGTAATCTTCTTTTCCGGTAAGGAAGGGCAGCTCCTTCTGATGGGCTTACACAGGGATGACCCACATCTTCAACAAACCCTCGAGCGAGTCAATATGATCGAAATACGCATGCGTCAGTACAATTGCTTTCGGTTTGGCCGATGGATTCGCTTTTTTCCCCACTTCGGAGATGTAGTCGGAAAATCCAGGCATGCCGGCATCGATCAGCCACTATTCATCTCTTCCGGGATTTCCGACTTCAGGGATATAGTTTTAACCCATATAAAGCGTATTTTGCAGCTAAAGATGCTGGTGGAGAAAGACCAGTATAACTTTAATGAAAAAAATATACAAATACACAGGTAAAACACACGAAGTTCCACTTACTAAAAGAAAGTCGGAACTTAGAAGTGTAGTAGGAGAGGATACTATTGAAGTAGTGGCATATCAGGGAGGACACTAGCACATTTTACTGACCGATTGCTTCAGCAACTTTCAATATATCTGATTGATTGTAACAGATGAATACCTCTGAGTGCATAATCTGTAAAACCCAAGCGCATACACATGTCAGATTTAGCACATGTTATGGATGAACAAGGGAGGGATTTTAGTTGATGTGGTTTCTTTGGTTGTACCTATTAAATACGTTCTTTATGTTAATAGTTGCGATTCGCGAGGTGCGCAGGCCGGCCAAAGCTTTAATTTGGCTAACCATCTGCCTCATTTTGCCTGTTATCGGTTTCGGACTCTATCTTAGCACAACGAATCCAGTGTGCATTCGTCGAGAAAGACTGACGTCTCCGCACAATAAGTCGGACAAGTTGCCTGATTCATTCAGCCGCTCAGCCTTGGTCATCGATCATGCTTTGCGGCATTTCACCGTGCATGGCCTTCGGACAGGCCAAGTCCAGGTGCTTACCAACGGCATTGAAACCTATGAAAAACTTATGGAATCCATACAAAACGCACAAAAAGCGATTGATCTGGAATATTACATTTACCGTGATGACCAAATTGGTCATCGCATCACAAATCTGCTGATTGAACGTGCAGCGGCCGGTGTACAAGTTCGTTTTGTGAGAGATGGCTTAGGGAGTCGAAAATTCCCGCGATTTCAGATCAAACGAATGATGGATGCAGGGATTGAATGCCGGACGTTTTTTCCAGCGCGCCTCCCTTGGATATTGTCCAATTGGAATTACCGGGATCATTGTAAGATCGTCACGATCGACGGAAAAGAAGCCTTTACAGGAGGGATTAATGTCGGGTATGAGTATACCGGATTGAAGCCGAACGTAGGGTTCTGGCGTGACACCCATTTGCGAATCGAAGGTGAAGCTGCCCTCGATTTACAGACTATCTTTGACGCCCATTGGAATATCGCTTCTCCGGAACAGATGAAAACGAGGACACACAGGTACACAAAAAATGAAGGTACACATTCAGAGAACATTACTTTAACCGACAGACCAGTTCTTTCCGGATGGTTGGCAGAATGGGGCGCTGAATTGGGCACGATGGATGGAACCAGTATTGACAAGGCTCCGAACAAAGGGGCATTGCAGAAAGCCTATGTGCAGACGTTTGAAGGCAATCCTGGAATTCCTACTCCAATCATCCGGGAGGTTTCCTTCATTTGCCTGACACAAGCGACCAAAAGCATTGATATCACTACCCCCTACTTTGTGCCCGATGAAGATATCATCATGGCGATAAAAACAGCTGTGGCACGCGGTGTGCGAGTAAGACTGCTGGTTCCTAGTCAAACGGATCTTTCAACTCTGATCGTGGGCGCTGCAAGCCGTACCTATTTCGGTGAACTACTGGAAGCCGGGGTCCATATCTATCTATACGAAAAAGGTATGTTACATGCGAAGGTAATGATTATCGATGAGGAGATTGCCGAAGTGGGCTCAGCAAACTATGACCTGAGAAGTCATCGTCTGAATTATGAAGTTTGCGAAATCTTATACAGTGACGATGTTGCACGAGAACTCATGAAGCAATTCGAGCGCGATCTCACTGATTCGGTACAGTTAAGTATAGAGGATGTACAACATCGTCCGCTTTCACAGCGCATTCTCGATCAAGGAGCCCGCCTGCTTTTTCCGCTGTTGTAGCACATTACAATAACCATCTCTTTTCATATGACGAATTGTCAAGCCAAGTGCGACAGAGCTTCCATAAATGATTCGTGAGCCGTTTTCCAGCCCAAACATTTTCTCGGCCGACTGTTAATGAGGTGCAAGGCATGAACTAACTCTTCCTCAGAGACCTCTGCGAAGTCTTTTCCTTTGGGGAAGAATTCACGGAGAAGTCCGTTGGCATTCTCGTTGGTGCCGCGCTGCCATGAAGAGTACGGATCGGCAAAGTAGATGTCTAGGTCATGTGCTGATTCCAAGCGTTCATAACAGGCAAATTCTTTTCCTCGATCAACAGTGGCTGTCTGAAA
>NZ_RHHP01000023.1 GCF_003710815.1 Brevibacillus centrosporus | reverse complement strand
CTAAGGCCGCTTAAAACTTTTACTTATTTGTACTGTCTACTTGACGGGGTGCAGTTCATTCAGGAGAACAGGCTCTTTACTGTATCTATATGCGAAAAAGCTTTATGGCATTTCGCTTCCTTCGTAATACTCTTCCCGGTCAAACTTGCCGCGCATCCATTTGTACGTGTCATCGTAAATGCTGCGTACGACCGGGTCGGTGCTGGTTGCAGACTGAATCAACGTCTTGGAGCCGTAGTAGTAGGCGTGGACGTTGTTTTTGTCCATGCCTAGCTTGTGAGCAGCCACGAGCTGGTTGTAATAGGTCTGGTAGAACTTCGGATCGCGGTACATCCGCTCGTCTCCCTCGATCTCTACGCCCATCCCGTACTTGCTGACAGTATCCAGCACGCCCTCGATGCGATCCAGCTGAACGGGCTTGTCGCTGTAATAGTTTGGCTGCAGGAAGGCGTAATCGAAGTACAGCGACTTCCACTCCTGCACACCTGGTGCGCCGTAATACGGGATCCAGTAGAAGCGCAGCGCCTCATCATGGACCATGCTCGCCATGCTGCGGATCAAATCACGTTCCTTGGGAGCGCCATCCTCGATCAGCTCATGGAACCAGTAGATCCCTTCCAGCTTCAGATAAGGGTATTCCGCCTTGTTCCATCGCTTTAACAGCTCTTGGAAATACCATTCCAATGCCTGCTTGCGATTCTCGTAAGCTTGCTCCTCACCGATGCCTGCCGGATTAAAGGACAGCGACGGCTTATTGTCGGCAAGCTTGCCAAAGTTGGTCTGGCTCATCGCCGGGTACGGCAAGGCCAAGACGACATTTTCCTGGGTTGGTGTGGTATACAGGGTGCCCCTCAGGCGGTTGTACTCCCGCATCGCGCTATTCAAGGCATCCAGCTGGCGGTTCGTCCCAAACAGGTCATTTAGGTACCCTTGCCAGCCTACCTTGGTGGCAGCCATGTCCTGATAAGGCAAAAAGAGAACCGTATCGAACATTTGGTCACGCATATAACCGTCACTGGTGCGATAGCCGACCATTGGCAGGAAGTCGTCTTTCGTCCAGTTTCCTCGATCACCATAAGCTCCGGAATACGCCAAAAGCATATTCTCAACGCGGTTTCCGGCTTTTATATCCTCCATCATCTGCGTCGGACTTGGCGGTGGCAGCAGCACAGCCCCACCTCCCCATGATCTGCTCTCGTTTGCCCATACTTCGAGCTGTCTCGCAAAGGCAAACACTTTTACCGGGAAGGACACGCGAACGTAGCGCGCCTCAATATCCGGGAGCGTCACACTCAACGTGCGTACGACCTGCTTGTCTTCGGACGCAGGGACATCATGAACGACTTTTCCTGCATACGACCAGGCTTTTCCATCTCGTGATACTTCGACGTCCATCGATTCCGGCATGGTGATGCCCGAAGACTTTTGTTGCCTGAATGTCAGAGCAACTCTTTCCAAAGGCTTATCCTGCGAAAGGGCTACCGTCACCTTCCGACCGAACTGCCGATTGAACCCGGTCCACTCTTCAGACGGTGTTACCAGTCCACCTACCGGACCGGGATACTGCTTCTCCACGGTTTGAAAATAGGAATCGGGAGGTCCAAACGTCTTTACAGAAGTAAAGCTGCCGGGAGCCACGTTGACCAAATCGTCCTGTTCAGCTGCCTCTCCCGCCTCTTCGTTCTCTGCAGGCTGCGACTCATCCACAGTCGCTGCTGCTTCGCGAGTCGAATCGTCCTTCTGTTCATCCTGTTGTTCAGGCTGTGGCGCATTGGTAATCTCGACAGGAATGGTTTTCGTCTTGTAGCCCATGGTGACGCTCACATTCCCTTTGCCCGGTGTCGGCCCGGCAACGAAGGTTCCATCTGGCAGAATGCTCCCCAGCTCTGGTCGATCAAATGCGTAGATCGGCGTAAACGGAAGCTTTTCTCCGTTGGCACTCGCTACCTTTACGCGCTCACTCGTACCCGCCATCAAGCTCAGACTTGCGGTATTCAAAGTAAAATCCGCTTGCTCGGCCTGCTGAAAACGCGCATTCAACACGCGCTCCGCAATCACGGCTGCTTCGGCACGCGTCACATTTCCCAGTGGGTTGAAGTTGCCACCTGCGCCTTGCATCCAGCGCTGGTTCGTCACTTCGGCGATGGCCTCTTTTGCATAGTCCGCCATATCCTGTTCGTCACTGTACGAGACCTCAGTGGTACTCACTGCTTTCGCAACCTGACTTGCCTCCATCAGCCGGGAGAGCAATACGGCCAGCTCTTGTCTGGTCAGTGGGTCAGCGGCTCCCACCGTGTTGTTATTTCTCCCGTTCATGACCCCCAAGTCGGACAGGCCGTAGATATACGGCGCATAGGGACTGTCCGCTGGTACGTCTTCAAAGATCGCATCATCCGTTGACTCTGGCTGCAATCCCACTACTTTACTCAACAAAACAGCGATATCTTGACGGGTAATCTTGTTCTGGGGATGAAAGAGCCCATCTCCTTGACCACCGATCAATTGAAGCGATGCTAACCGGTTGATCGCGTCCTTGGCATAGCTGTTGCCCAAATCGGTGAATGCGACAGCTTGATCCTGCCCAGATTCTACAGCCGTACTGGTCGTATCAGGCACAGCTCCCGCCACCTGCGCCGCAGTAACCGCAAGCGAAAGCGCCAGACAAGCGGCAGCAATTCGACTCCCCATTCGTTTCTTGCTCATTTTCTCTCCTCCAATTACCCCTTCTCTTTTTTCCTATTCGGCAGGGGGAACCATTGACGGACGAGGCGGTTTTGGTCCAAAAAACTGATAGTAATCTACCTTCATGTTTCCGTTGTAGAGCTTCCGCTTCTTGCTCGCCTTGCGTCCAAAATGCTCTTCAAACAATTCGTCTGACGTGATGACGTAAAAAGACCAGGTATCCAGCGCTGCAAAGGTTTTGCCCATTTCCCCGTACATGCGGCTCACTTGCTTCCATTCGCCCAGACGTTCCCCGTAAGGCGGGTTGCAGATCAGATAGCCATACTTTTTCTTGGTTCGGATATCGCGTACGTCCATGCGCTGGAAGTGAATCAGATCGTCTACGCCAGCTTCCAAAGCGTTTGTACGCGCGATCTTCAAAATCTCCTCATCTACGTCCGTACCGATAATCTCCAGCTTCTGATCGTAGCGAGCCAAGTCATGGGTCTCCGCCCGTGCCTCTCTCCATGCTGATTTCGGGATGGCAGGCCAGCTCTCGGAAACAAATTCCCGGTTCATACCTGGCGCGATGTTTTGTCCGATCAAAGCAGCTTCAATCGGAATGGTGCCCGAACCGCAAAACGGGTCCATGAACACCCGATCCGGCTTCCAGCGGGACAGCATGATCAACGCCGCAGCCATCGTCTCCTTGAGTGGTGCCGTACCAATCAGCTCGCGGTAGCCGCGCTTATGTAATCCGGGTCCCGAGGTATCGATGGTCAGCGTGGCCACATCCTTGAGCAGAGCGACCTCAATCTTGTACAGCGGTCCATTTTCCTCGAACCAATCGCGCTTGTACGTCTTTTTCAGACTTTCCACGACTGCCTTCTTCACGATCGCCTGACAGTCAGGCACACTGAACAACGTAGACTTTACCGACTTCCCCTCCACGGGAAACGTACCATCTTCCGTGATCCAATCCGCCCATGGCAACGCCTTGGTTTTCTCAAACAGTTCATCAAACGTCGTCGCTTGGAACTCCCCTATCTTTAGACGCACCCGGTCGGCAGTTCGTAACCATAAATTTGTACGAGCTATCGCAGAAATTTCTGCGGTGAAGGTTACCTTGCCATTTTCCACCTGCACATCCGTGTAGCCAAGTGCTTTTACCTCTTCTGCTACCACAGATTCCAATCCAAATGTCGCCGTAGCGATCAATTCCACTTTTTGCATTCCACTTTTCTCCTGTTCATGCCTTCGCTAATGGGCTTATCCCTTATACTATATTACCCGATTTGGGTATAGGGTTGGTAATCTTGTCCGTATGTAAGAAAACTGCCACTTTTTCGACCCTCTCTCGGCGGCATGATCTGGGAAATGACGGGAAAACCTATTCAGATCGAACCGTACTTTTCAAAAGGAGGCTGCTATGCCTGAATTACCCGAGATGGAGACCTATCGCAGACTGCTCCAACAAATCAATGGATTGACGATTACAGATACCCACGTAGAAAGAGAAAAGACCATCAACACCCCTCCTGAACGCTTTGCCCAGATCGTAGTCGGGAACAAAATAACCCTCGTCGACCGTCGCGGCAAGCATATCCTGTTTCATCTGGAAAACCATTATGTCCTGCTGCTCCATTTGATGCTGGGCGGCTTTCTCTATCTCGGAACGACAGAGGACAGACTGGAACGCACTGCGCAGGTGACGCTTTCCTTTGGCAGCCGAATTCTTTACTTTCACGGCTTGCGGCTGGGGTACCTGCATCTTTTAACCACGGCTCAAATCGATGAACGACTTTCCGAGCTGGGTCCCGAACCACTTGCCCCTACCTTTACACTCTCTCATTTCTCTTCGCTGCTGTCAGGAAAACGAGGCATACTCAAGACGACTCTTGTCGACCAGCATTGGCTCGCCGGTATCGGCAACTGCTACTCGGACGAGATCTGCTTTCATGCCGGTATCTTGCCTACCCGTCGCATTCCCGACCTCACTTCGGAAGAGGTCGCGCAGCTCTTTCGCTCCATGCAGGCTGTTTTGAAAGAAGCCCTGCAATTTGGCGGATACATGGATACTCCGCTTTACCGAGGGGACGGACTCACCGGAGGCTTTGACGACCGTTGCCGGGTATACGACAGAGGAGGAGAACCCTGCCCACGCTGCAAACATGCAATCGTCGGCGACAAGCTCTCCTCCCGCAAAGTCTTTTATTGCTCGCATTGCCAGAACTAGCAACTAGCAAAGGCTTATCTACTCAGCTAATTTTGCTACAATCTCTGGCATTTTCATCTTTTTCACCATGTATACCTGTTCCGTACCCGATGGCCCGAAGCCAGCTTCCTGCAGGATGTGCAAGAGCTGCTCCTGAGAAGCAGGCAGGTTAAAGGTTGAACGGCGGCATTCCAGCTCACAAGGAGCGTACATTTCTGTCAAAGCTACCCGCAAGATGGTATCTGCATCCGCATGATCTGGCTGAGCGACACAATGGCGAAGGGCGATGGCAGTGACTTTCCCAGCATCGCTTGCTACCCGCTTGTACATGGCGTAGCCAACCTCTTGACCCTCTGCGTCCTCGACAATCAACGCTTCTCCATCTCGCATGCTCTGCCATTGATTTTGCCAGGGAGCATCGGAGTGATAGAAAGGCAACTGTGCTGCCTCCTGCGCAAGAACGCGGCGAACGCGATAGCCTGCGTTTTCTTGTATGCCGAAAGGATTTTCGGAAAGAGCATCCGTCCGCTGCCAGAAAATCAATCTGTCCACCACGTCGTATCCAAGCTGTTCATACAAAGCGATCGCTTTCTCGTTTTGACTGATGGCTTCCAGTGTGGCATCATGTACCCCTGCTTCTTCGTACAGCTTAAAGGTAGCTTCCATCAGCTGGCGCCCCAGTCCCTTGCGGCGGTAGGCTGTTGCGACTCCGGTACCGCCATTCCACGCGATTTTTCGGCCGTTGATTGTTCTCAGACCACTTGCCACTAAGCCCACCGGCTCTTGATCTTCAAAGGCAACAACCGACAGACTGAGCACATAGCCCTCCGCCCCTAGGCGCTGCACCAGCATCTCCTCGGTCATGGCAACCGGGAAAAAATAGCCTTCAAAGCCTCTGTTCCACGCTTTTGTTACTTCAGCAAACGTACAGTCACTCATTCGCTTGATGGAGATCATGGAATCACCTTCCAATCCTTTAGTAAAATTATTTTAATCAACAAAAACTAAAAATTCAATCATTTTTACTCGACAAAACCCCCATCTGTCCCTCTACCAGCTGGCATGATAAGATGAATAAAAGTTTGTTTCCCGGAGGTTTCCATGCGCAAACCACTCACGGTAGGCTCGTTGATCGCTGGGCGCACTGTTCCCAGCGCTCCGACTCCTCAACTGGTACATACTCCGCCCCCTGCACGCCCTCGTCAGGAAGCAAGGCGATCAGCTGCTCCGAGGTCAAGCACGAATCCCTTCGTGCACGTGACGCAGCGTGGGCAGAGGTTTTCTGTCCGGATGGCTCCTGGGCAATCGCTCCTGTCTGCCGCCCTCTCACAAGGGCAAGCACTCTCGTACAAATGTCTGCAAGGGCATTGCGGCAAATGCTGCGTACAAGTGACCACAGGAAGCTCGTCCTTAACCAAACCAAACGCCCGCGAACAGGAGAAGCTGGGCAGAAAGCTCGCCCAAGGGTATCGCCTTGCATGCCAAAGCAGCTTTTCATCCACGCTGCAGAGGCAATAAGAAAATTCTCTATCGAGGCCAGATCAAGGATGAACGACGAATCTAATACATTCTCACAGTAAAATAGAGGTGGCTACTCCATGAAACCAAATCGAATCTTGTTGTTCGCAGGGGGAAACCTCGGACAATGGGCGACTCGCTATATTCGACAGGAGGATTGGCTGGTTGGGGTTGACCGTGGGGCTTTATTCCTCATCCAGCACGGTTTGTCTCCTCGCCTGTCTATCGGTGACTTCGACTCTGTAAGTGTCGAGGAACGAGCAAAAATCGAGCAGCATAGCGGGAACGTCTCCGCCTGCGACCCTGTCATGAAGGACTTGACTGACACTGAAATGGCGCTCACCTGGGCACTGGAGCAGCAGCCAGCCGAAATCGTACTACTAGGGGCTTTGGGCTCCCGGTTTGACCATACCCTGGCCAATGTTCATTTGCTGCAGAAAGCCTTGCTTGCCCGGATCGATTGCAAAATCGTGGACGAGACCAATGAGATTCACCTGATCGATCGCGAACTCACTGTCGAGCGTGACCATTTCGCGCATGTCTCCCTGCTTCCTTTCAGCCCGGAGGTGACCGGGATTACTCTGTGTGGCTTTCAATATCCGCTCCAGGATGCCACTCTCCGCATTGGCGATACCATTGGCATCAGCAATGTGCTGACCGCTGATTCGGGAACGATTACCGTGAAAACTGGCCTGCTGCTCACTATCAAGAGCAAGGACTAACTCCCCTAGCAAACACGCAAAAAAAGGATCGCCTGTCTAACCATTGACGGCGATCCTTTTTTTCTTTTCAAATATCGTTTACTCTTCCGGTTCAAGCGGCAGCTGCCAATCAATTTCCGCAATGCCTTTGGATCGCAGAAACGCGTTTGCCCGCGAAAAAGGACGGCTGCCAAAGAAGCCTCGATTGGCAGAAAACGGGCTGGGATGCGGCGATTGAATGATGAAATGCTTGTGGGAATCGATGAACGCGGCTTTATCCTGGGCATGCTTGCCCCACAGAATGAACACCATGGGAGTTTCCCGTTCGTTCAGATGAGCAATGATCTGATCCGTAAACGTCTCCCACCCCAAGCCTTTGTGTGAATTGGGAGTACCACTGCGTACAGTAAGCACCGTATTGAGCATCATCACACCTTGCTTTGCCCAGTGCGTCAGGTAGCCATGCTGCGGGATCGTGCAGTTCAGATCGCTCTGCAGCTCCTTGTAAATGTTTTGCAGGGAAGGCGGCGGCTTGATTCCCGGCTTGACGGAAAAGCTCAGCCCATGGGCTTGTCCCGGTCCGTGATACGGGTCTTGTCCTAAGATAACGACCTTGGTGTTCTCGTAGCCCGTCAAATGAAGGGCTGTAAAGATGCTGTACATATCGGGATAAACCCTTTGCGTTTGATACTCTTCCTTGAGCAACTGTCTCAGCTTCAAATAATAGGGCTTTTCAAACTCATCTGCCAGTACCGTGCCCCAGTCATTTTGCAAAATCGCCATGAATTTCTCACCTGTCCGAAAGTTTTCTTCTACTCTATCATAACGGCAGCCAATACGAGAGAAAAGATACGGAACAATTCCACTGGCGTCTTTTCACGGCTATTCAGAGCTTTCTACCTAGGACTACTCCCTTTTCGCCCATTTTTTCGATTTTTCTAGTCTTTGTTTCCTAGTACCCTTGCTTGATAGCTGATCTTGTCGATTTTTGCCATAATATTTTTTGGGAAGATTTAGATACAGAAAGGGAAGAGGTTTACAACATGAAATGGGATATCAAATCGTTTGTCGGGGGCATAGTCGTGGGCTCGGTTTTGTTCTCCGGGATCGCCATCGCAGCACCAGCTTTTCCAGATGCCACCGAGGGAACAAAAACACCGTTCACCTACTATTTTGAAGGAGTACCCAAATCGCCATCGAGCGACGTGCAAGGCATTATGTACAAAAATTCAGTATACGTTCCGATCCGCTTTGTTGCGGAAAATCTGAACAAGCCCGTGATTTATGATGCAAAATCGAAATCCATCTTTATCGGTAAGCTGCCCGTAGCCAAAATGTACTCCAAAATGGAGGCAGTCGAGCTGGTTAAAAAGAAATTCGCCAACAGCCTTACGCCAACCCATGTAGTCGAATACGATCACGACGACGAAAAAGGCCATTATGTTATTCAAGTTTATCAAACGGTCGTGAACAACTTCCAATCTGGGGACAGCTATACGAGCACTTATGGCTGGTTTGTGGTGAATCCGAATAGCGGAGAAATCAAATCCTTGCTTTAAAGTATCAAGAACAGCAGCCTTAGGGGGGCTGCTGTTCCTTTTTTATATGAGATTACGCAGTTCCTGCAGAGGAAAATGACAAGAGACAAAATGGCCATCTGCCTGCTGCTGCAGCGATGGTGCCGACTGACGGCACATGTCCTGCACATATGGACAGCGCGTGTGAAAATGGCAGCCTGACGGCGGATTGGCTGGATTCGGCAAATCTCCTTGCAAGACGATCCGCTCTTTGCGCTGTGTCGGGTCCGGAATCGGAACAGCCGATAGCAGTGCTTCCGTATAGGGATGCATAGGTCTTTCGAACAACTCGTCCCGTTCAGCCAGTTCGACGATTTTGCCCAGATACATGACGGCAATCCGATCACTGATGTGCTTGACTGCAGGAAGTCCATGCGAGATAAAAATGTAGGTTAGCTGGAGCTCTTTTTGCAGCTTTTTCAACAGATTCAAGATTTGTGACTGAATGGATACGTCGAGGGCCGATACGGCCTCGTCGCAGACGATCAGGCTTGGATGCAGAGCGAGCGCCCGTGCGATGCCGATACGCTGTCGTTGCCCGCCGCTGAATTCATGGGGATGACGGCTCAAGTGATGGGCATCCAGTCCGACCAGCCGCAGCAGCTCCACGACTTTCTCCCGGATTTCCCTTCCACGCCCCAAACCGTGTACCCGAAGTGGTTCCGCCACGATATCCTCTACCCGCATCCGCGGGTTTAAAGAAGAATAAGGGTCCTGAAAGATCATCTGCATGTTCCGCCGGATCGCCTTCTCTTCTCCTTTATCGAGTCCTGTCAGGTGCTTGCCCTCGAACCAGATTTCCCCTTCCGTAGGCTCCAGCAGCTGAAGAATCATCTGTCCTGTCGTTGATTTACCGCAGCCTGACTCCCCCACAATCCCCAGAGTTTCTCCTCGGTACACTGTAAAGTCAACGCCGTCAACAGCCCGCACATGGCCCATCTTTTTGGAAAACATGCCTTGCTTGTACGGAAAGTGTTTTTTCAGCCCTTTCACCTCTAGCAACTTATCTTGCGTCTGATTCATGGTGCATTCCCTCCTTACGCATATAAGCACCGTGCCAGATGGTCTGGAGCCACCTCGACAAGCGACGGCTTCTTGGATTGGCACTGCTCGGTTGCCAGTGGACAGCGGGGGTGAAACGCGCAGCCCCCTGGCATTTCCAGCGGATTCGGAACGGCTCCTGGAATGGATTCCAGCTCTTCCCGCTGTTCGTCGAGCTTGGGCAAGGAGCCAAGCAAACCTTTTGTGTATGGGTGCTTGGGGCTTGCGAACAGCTCAAATACGTTTGCCTGCTCCACCACCTCGCCTGCGTACATGACGACGACTCGATCCGCCATCTCGGCTACGACACCGAGGTCATGCGTAATCAAGATCACACCCGTATCATATTCATCATTCAATTTTTTCAAAAGTTCCAAAATTTGCGCCTGAATGGTTACGTCGAGGGCAGTCGTCGGCTCGTCCGCAATTAATAGAGCTGGATTGCAAGCCAAAGCGATCGCAATCATCACGCGCTGACGCATCCCTCCGGAAAGCTGATGCGGGAAATAATCAACCACTTTATCCGCTCTCGGAATTCCGACTGTCTCCAGCATTTCTATACTTCGCCCGCGCGCCTGCTGCTTGTCCATGTTTTGGTGAAGACGAAACACTTCACCCAGCTGGTTTCCTACCGTGAAGACCGGATTGAGCGAGGTCATTGGCTCCTGGAAGATCATCGACAATTTGTTGCCGCGAAGCTTGCGGAGCTCTTTTTTGTTCAACGCAAGCAAGTTTTGACCTTCCAGCAAGATTTCCCCGCCCACCACTTGTCCTGGCGGAGCCACCAGACCCATGATCGAAAGGGAGGTCACGCTTTTGCCGCAGCCCGATTCTCCGACGATAGCCAGCGTTTCGCCTTTGGCAACAGAAAAGGAGATTCCATTCACGGAAGGAACCACTCCATCTTCCGTTTTAAAGTGTGTATGCAGGTTCCTTACTTCCAGCAATTTCGTTTCCATTTGACCACCCCCTACTTTCTCGCCTTCATCCGTGGATCCAGAATATCGCGCAGCCAGTCCCCGAGGAACATGATGCCGAGCACCGTAATCGTGATAGCAATTCCCGGAAAAGTAGCGACCCACCAGCTGGTAGCCAGGTACTGTCTGCCGTCGCTAAGCATACCACCCCACGATACCGTCGGCGGCTGAATGCCCAATCCAAGGAAGCTCAGCGACGCTTCTGCAATGATCGTTGTGGCTACGCTCAATGTAGAAACCACGATAAAAGAAGAGATAACGTTAGGCAGGATATGCGTCAGGATAATTCGTTGATTGCTGGCTCCGACGGTTCGAGCCGCTTTGACGTAGTCTCGCTCTTTTACCCCCAATACCTCACTGCGAATGATCCGCGCATACTTTACCCAGTTGGTAAATCCCAGCACGAGGATCAGCGTCACCAAGCTTGGGCCCAAGACAGCTAAAATAACCAGCATGAACAATATATTAGGAATTGCCAGAAACGCATCGACCGTTCGCATAATAATACTGTCGATCCACCCTCCGTAATAACCGGAGACCAGCCCTAGTATGACGCCGATCGTCCCTGCCAATATGACAGCACAGATTCCGACCATGAGCGATACCTGCGAACCGTAAATGATCCGGCTCAAGACGTCTCTACCCAGGTTGTCCGTTCCCAATGGATGTACCGAGGATCCACCCTCCATCCACATGGGCGGCTTCAGGCGTTTGGCCGCCTGCGTTTTCGCTGGGTCATGCGGAGCGATCGCACCCGCAAAGATGGACATGAACACGACGGCAATGACGATAAGAAATCCGATTGTACCCGTCTTGCTTTTAAACAGCATGCGAGTCAATCGTTTAAACTGTCCGGTATGCTGTACCGGTTTGCCTATGCTCTGTAGTTGCGGCGTTTGTGTTTCCAAGGATGCAGACACACGGCTCACCTCCGTTTAGTTGTACTTGATACGCGGATCCAGGACACGATAGAGAATGTCTGCCAGCAGGTTGCTGAAGATGACAAGGATTGCCACGACAAACACGGCTGCCTGCACGATCGCCATATCCCGGGTATTGACCGCCTGAATGATCAACTGACCCATTCCCGGCCAAGAGAAGATGGTCTCGGTAATCAGCGTACCTCCGATCAGTGTAGAGGTTTGCAAGGCCATGATCGTCACGACGGGAATCATCGAGTTTCGCAAGGCATGCTTGTACACGACAATCGATTCCAGCAAGCCTTTGCTGCGAGCCGTGCGAATGTAATCCTGGTTCAGAATTTCCAGCATGCTGGAGCGTATCAGGCGGGTCATCTCTGCTGCAATGCCAGTCCCCAAGGTGAAGGCAGGCAGGATTAAATGCGCCAATGTGCCTCGGCCAGATACCGGCAAAGCCTTTAGCTCCACCGCAAATAACAGGATGAGCATGATCCCTAGCCAAAAATGCGGCATTGCCTTTCCTAAAACGGAGCTTCCGGAAAAGAGGACATCGAGGAATGAATTGCGCTTCGTTGCAGAGAGAATGCCTAGAGGAACGGAGATGACAGTTGCCACAAGCATAGCGGCAATCGCCAGTTCAAACGTAGCGGGAAGTCTCTCCATTACAATCGGTAGTGCAGGCATGTCGTAACGGAATGAGTTTCCAAAATCACCCTGGAACAGGTGTCCGATAAACGTGAAGTACTGTATGTACAATGGCTGATCCAATCCAAGAGCAGCAATCAAGATCCTCCGGTCCTCGTCCGTAGCCGTATCAGACAACATCAGAGAAACCGGGTCGCCGGTACAGTACACGAGCACGAACACAATGATAGAGATCAAAAACAGGACGGGAATGATCTGGAGCAAGGATTTCAGCAAGTACTGCCTCATGGTGTCACCTCCGCAAGAGTTTTTGGATACAGGAGGAGGTCTCAGCTTGAAGAGACCTCCTCCCGGGTACTTTCCTGGTTTCCTTTTTACTTCTTGGTGACCTCATCCGCAAAAAGCATTTCATCCAAACGAGGCTCGAAATTCACTTTGTCGCTTACCCCGTAGTTTGCATTCATTTGGTACATGTAGATTTGAGGGCGTTCTTCCGCAATAATTTCCTGTACCTTTACATACTGCTTTGCACGCTCATCCAGATTCATGTTCTTTTCGGCTTCCTTCAGCAGCTTATCAACCTCTGGGTTGCTGTAGTCAGACTCGCCTTTCGCACGCTCGGTCGTCAGACGGTCGAACGCCAAGGAAGCATCAAACATGGAGTTCGCGTAGGAAATCATAAACACTTCACCAAATTTTTTCGCTTTGTACGTGTCGTTGAATTTGCTCCATTCCAACAGATCCAGCTTGGCGCGAATGCCCGCTTCTGCCAGCATCGCCTGAATCAGCTCGGCAGTCTCCTTGTCCTTCAGATAGCGGCCGCTTGTTGCGCTGAAAGAAATGTCCACACCATTCGGGTAGCCTGCTTCAGCGAGGAGCTGCTTCGCACGTTCCGGGTCATAGAGTGATTTGCCATACAGCTCTGGGTCAGCCCCAAAGTTTCCTGCGGTCACGCGCGTACGCGTAGGAGTTCCGCCACCTGCCAGAATGTTGTCCACAATTGCTTTTTCATCAATGGCGAGGTCAATCGCTTCCCGCACTTTTGGATTTTCTGTCACGGTTCCCGGTGTTGTACGCAAGGATAGCTGCATGACCCGCTGCGTCGGTCCCGTGACCGCATGTGTGCCCTCATTGCTCTCGATCCGCTCCATGTCGCTCGGTGGAATGTTCACCGCGATGTCTACCCCGCCAGTCATCAGCTCCGCCACACGAGTCGCATCCTCAGGTATCGCTCTGAAAACTAGCTTGTCCCATTTAGGCTTGTCGCCGAAATACTGATCGTTTTTCACCAGGATCAAGCGATCGTCACGCTTCCATTCCTGGAATTTGTATGGCCCTGTGCCAACCGGATTTTTGAGGAATTCATCCCAGCCCTTTTCCTTGATGTATTTAGACGGCAGCATACTTGAGCCGAGGCGGGAGAGCCGGTTTAACAGCACGGGCTCCGATTCGTTGGTGATAATTTCAACCGTATGCGGGTCAATGATTTTCACTTCTTTAATTTGCTTGTAGTTGCCGTATTCCAACAGCTTCTGATCCTTGGCGATCCGCTCCAGGGTAAATTTCACGTCTTCTGCCGTGAATGGATCTCCGTTGTGGAAGGTTACACCTTCGCGCAGCTTGAAGCGCCAAGTCTTGTCGTTGACGATTTCCCAGGAAGTCGCCAGATCAGGCTGAACCTTTTGATTCTTATCCTTCTTAACCAGATAGTTGAACATGTTTACATGAACCGCTTCTGTTGAAGTGTTGTTGTGGTCGTGAATATCGAAGCTGACAATGTCACTGCCGCTGGCAAATGTCAGGACTTTTTCACCTGTATCGTTCGCTGCAGGAGCAGTGGTTCCTTGGGCTGCTTGCTCCTGTTTTGGTGCCGTTGTGGTCGATGATTGACTGCTGCAGCCGACGATTGCGGTAGACAGCGCCAAAATGGCGGCAAGCCCGAATCCAGCTAGACGTTTTTTCATGTGTACGCCCCCTATTCTTTATTCGCTCTGTTTTCTCTTTTACTCACAGCTCCACCATTCTTTTATTGGCCCAGGTAGTTCAGGGCTAGTGCGGAAAGCATAGCGATTCCGACAGGCAGGGCATCCTCATC
Organism: Brevibacillus centrosporus; assembly: GCF_003710815.1. Lineage (GTDB taxonomy): Bacteria > Bacillota > Bacilli > Brevibacillales > Brevibacillaceae > Brevibacillus > Brevibacillus centrosporus. The sequence continues at coordinate 199,993 of NZ_RHHP01000023.1, read as the reverse complement.
GATATCGAACATCGGATGATGCAGAGGATACTGCGTTTGCTTCTCCGGATTGCCCACACCTAAGCGGAAAAACACACCGGGCACATGCTCTGTATAGTACGAGAAATCCTCGCCGCCCATAGAAGGCGTCACCATCTGGTATTTCCCGTGACCGAGCACTTGATCAGACGTGACGAGCAACCGGTCAACCATTTGATCGTCATTGACGATGGATGGGTAGCCAAAATGGTAGTCAAATTCGTAGGAAGCTCCCAGTGCCATCGTCACTCCTTTGACTACCGCTTCAATCTTGCCCGGCATTTGCTCTCGCAAGGCTGGATTCAGCGTCCGCACGGTTCCCAAGAGCTCTACTTCTGGAGCGATGACGTTGCTCGCGCTGCCCCCTTGAATTTGGCCGATAGTAATGACGACGGGATCGAGCGGATTCACCTGACGGCTGGCGATGTGCTGCAAGGCGGAAAGCACCTCTGCCGTCACCGCAACAGAATCGACCGCTTGATGTGGATGTGCAGCATGGCCCCCTCGCCCGATAATATTGATGCGAATCCGGTCGGCAGCCGCACAGCTAACTCCTCGAACTGCTGAGATCTGACCAGTCGGCAATCCAGGGAAAACGTGAAGCCCCGCCATCGCCTGGATGTTGTACGCGGACAACAGCCCATCCTTGATCATTTCACTCGCCCCGCCAAGCCCTTCTTCCGCCGGCTGGAAAACGAACGCGATATTGCCTTTTTCAGGTCTCGCCTGCTGCGAAAGAAACTGGGCTGCCCCCATCAGGATGCTGGTATGCGCATCGTGTCCACATGCGTGCATCTTGCCCGGTACGGTGGAACGGTAGGCCGATTCCTTTTGATCCTGAATGGGCAATGCGTCCATATCCGCGCGAAGCCCGATCGTAGGTCCAGGCTGACTGCCGCGCAATAAACCGACGACTCCCGTCCGCCCAATGCCTCGCCGCACTTCAAGCCCTAGGCCTTCGAGGTGTTTAGCCACGCGTTCCGATGTGCGCACTTCCTCGAAACCAAGCTCGGGATTTTGGTGAAAATCCCGTCGCCACGTGATCACTTCCTCCTTTAGCGAGCTTGCCTTCGCTAAAATCTCGGAGCTTCGGTACAAAACGGGGATAGTGTCCATATTCTTTAAGCCTCCTTGGCGAACTCCTCAAATATGGCAGCCATGTGCTTGATGCCTTGAATATAGTCTTCGATGATGACATTTTCGTTTGGCGCATGATTGTTGGAAGCAAAATTGCCTACTCCCACTGACACCGCTGGAATTCCGAGATTTTGACACAGTATGTACATGGGCCCTGTACCCGGTGACATCGGCATGATTGTTGGCTCCATTCCGTAGATGTCTTTGACGGTATTCACTACCGCACGGGTCAATGGATTGTTAAGCGGGGTGCGGGCAGGATGCTCCAGAGTGAAGCCTTCCATCTCGATATCGGAGAACCCATGCTCGTCCAAGTGCGCTCTCAGCAAGCTGAAGATTTCATGCGGATCTTGGTCAGGCACCAGTCGGAAATCCAGTTTGACCCTCGCTTCTGCTGGCAGCACTGTTTTGGAGCCAGTGCCCGTATAGCCGGAAACCAGTCCGCAAACGGTGCATGTCGGCTGGAAAATCAGCTTTTCCTTCAAAGGAATTCCTGACAGGTCAAGCAGGAAGGATTTCAGCCCCAGCTTTTCTAGCGTACTTTCCTCGTTATAGATCATTTGCTCGAGCATCGCGGCATCGTCATCGCTTAATGTCGCTACCTTGTCGTAAAATCCTTTAATTTGAATCTTTTCATCCGGTGTCTTCAATGTATTCAGTGCCCAAAGCAATCTCCAGGCAGGGTTTTCGATAATTGCCGCATTGGCGGAATGAAGGTCAGTGTTTGCACCTCGACAAACCAGTTCCACGTAGCACATGCCTTTAACACCTAGACTTACCTGCGGGCGTCCATCCGCATTTTTATAACCAAACTCCCAGATACATCCATCAGCCTGGATCATATCGTGATATCTTTCCACAAACTCTTCCAGGTGAACGCTGCCGATCTCTTCTTCCCCTTCTACGATGAACTTCACACGCGTAGGCAGCTTTCCCCTTACTTGTGTATAGGCATGGACAGCAGCTAGGCGCGCCATGAGATTTCCTTTGTTGTCAGCCACTCCACGAGCGTATATGCGACCATCGCGAATTTCTGCTCCAAAAGGAGGAGACTCCCACAAATCGAGTGGATCTTCCGGCTGCACATCATAGTGGTTGTAAAAGGACAAGGTTTTCTCGCTCTCTCCAGGAAACTCGCCGTACACGACTGGATAGCCGGACGTTTCTAGTTGCTTTGACTCCCCGCCGATCTGGGTGATAAATTGCTCTACCATGTTTGCCGTTTCTTTCATGCCACGATTTTGCGCAGCGACACTCGGTTGTTGGCAAATCTGCTGAAGCCAGCGAATGTACATCTCCCTATTCTGCTCAATGAATGAAAACACGTCCTGCACAGAAGTCAGCTCCTTTTACAGAAATATTCGCTAATTGTTCAGAAAAACTATAAAATAATTAGATTTTGGTGTCAACTTTAAATATTCTAAATTTTAAAAAGATTATTTTTAGTAGTTTTGCAGGTTTTGTTGAAATAATGCAGAACACTTAAAATTTAATTAAGAGAAAAATTCAGAAAACATTCTTTAAATTCAAGCTCGAAATGGGGAATTTGACGATGGAAAGACAGGTAGATGGTCTCGTAGAAGAACTGTATCCCTCTCTCCAGGAATGGCGGCGTGATTTCCACAAGTACGCCGAATCAGGATGGGTGGAATTTCGCACGGCCAGCATGGTGGCCAGCAAGCTTGCTTCATGGGGCTTTGAGGTGAAAGCTGGGCGGGAAGTCATTGCTGAGGATGCCCGAATGGGTGTGCCTCCCCTTGCATTTCTTAAAGCCCAGGAACAACGGGCCCTCTCACAAGGAGCTGTCGCAGAGTGGATCCCGCTCTTGTCGGGTGGCTTTACGGGTGTAGTCGGGATTCTGGACTCTGGCAGACCTGGCCCCACGGTGGCCTTTCGCGTAGATATGGATGCCCTCGATCTACAAGAATCCCATGCCCTGGATCACGCTCCAGCTGCAGGAGAGTTCGTTTCCATCAACGACAAAATGATGCATGCTTGCGGCCATGACGCACATACCTCAATTGGGTTGGGACTGGCCTACGTCCTGAGTCAAAGCAAAGAAGAACTCCACGGCCGTGTAAAGCTCATCTTTCAACCTGCTGAGGAAGGTGTTCGCGGCGCAAAAGCCATGGTGGAAGCCGGCGTTGCCAATGATGTTGACTTCTTGTTCGCCTGCCATGTAGGTACTGGAGTCCCCCTGCGAGAAGTCGTCTGTGGAACGCATGGTTATCTGGCCACTACCAAAATGGATGTAGTCTACACCGGTATCGCCTCGCATGCCGGCGGTAATCCGGAAGAAGGGAGAAACGCTCTGCTTGCTGCAGCGTCAGCCGTCATGAATTTGCACTCCATCACCCGTCATAGCGGCGGCAACTCCAGGATCAACGTTGGGGTGCTGGAAGCAGGGAGCGGCCGAAACATCATTCCGAACCATGCCTCGTTCAAGCTGGAAACCCGAGGCGACACAAGTGAAGTGAACGAGTATATCCTCTCCCGCGCCATTGACATCATCCACGGTTCGGCAAAGATGTACGGGGTTGAGTCCCAAATCGATATCGTTGGCAAAGCAGGCAGCAGCGACCCGAGTCCGGAGCTGCTCCCCTACATCCGGGCGCAGGCAAGCAAAGTGAAGGATGTCGCTTCGATCGTGGATACGACATCAGCAGGCGGCTCAGAAGATGCCACGTATTTGATGGAGCGCGTAAAGCAAATCGGTGGTCTCGCATCCTATCTCGTGTTTGGAACCACGCTTGCAGCCGGACATCATAATGAAAAATTCGATATCGACGAAGAGGTCATGAAAATTGCGGTGAAAACACTGGCTCTCTGCGCGTTGCATACGCACGAATTACCTCTGTCTAAAGTGAATGCCTAACAGACCTTATACACAAAAACAGGAGGAATGCGATTATGTCGGGACTGCTCCATTATTTGAAAGAGAATCAGGATCATATCTTGGCCGATGTGGAACGCGTCGTCAAAGCTGAGTCCCCTACGCAAGACAAACAAGCCGTCGACCGCTGCGGTGAAGTGTTTCAATCCCTGTTCGCTGAGCATCTTGGCCTTACCGCCGAAGTCATTCCGATGGATACGACCGGGAACCATCTGCGTTTTACCTATGGGGACGGAGACAGTCAAATTCTTATTCTCGGCCATATGGACACCGTCTGGGACATCGGGAGACTCTCTTATCGGGTCGAAGGCAACAAAGCATACGGCCCCGGCATCCTGGACATGAAAAGCGGGATCATCCAGGCGATTTGGGCTGTGAAGGCATGCAAAGATCTCGGAGTCGCCCTGCAGAAAAAAGTCGTTTTCCTTTGCACCAGTGACGAGGAAACAGGCAGTGACAGCTCGCGCGCATACATCGAGGCTGAAGCCAGAAAAAGTGAAGTTGTATTGGTCGTTGAACCTGCTGTAGCAAATTCGGGAGCCTTAAAAACTTCCCGCAAAGGTGTCGGCCACTTTACTATGAGCATCAAGGGCAAAGCCTCCCACGCCGGAAACCACCATGAGGAGGGCATCAGCGCAGTAGAAGAAATGGCCCACCAGATCTTGTTTTTGCAGGGCTTGACTGACTACAGCAAAGGAACAACCATCAATGTCGGCATAGCAAGCGGCGGGAATCGCACCAACGTAGTGGCAGAAAGCGCCCTTCTCGATATCGACGTGCGCATCAACCGGCTGTCAGAGGCCGAGAGAATAAGCGATCTCATCACTCAAGCCACTCCTTTTCTCGAAGGAACTACTCTGCAGATTACGGGGAATGTAAACCGCCCTCCCATGGAGCGCACAGCCCAGACGGAAAAGCTGTTCCACCTCGCAACGGAATGCGGCAATGAACTGGAAATGACCCTCACCGAAGCGCATGTCGGCGGCGGAAGCGACGGAAATTTTACGGCCGCCCTGGGAGTACCCACGCTCGATGGCTTAGGCGCTATGGGTGATGGCCCCCATGCCGAATACGAGCACATCCTGATCGACCAGCTTCCCGTGCGAGCTGCATTGCTTGCCAGCTTGATGACCCGATTGTAAATGTAAGCTGGGTGAGAAATAGGCTACATAAGGAACTCTTTTCTGCACAAAAAATAGAGCTGATTGTTCAGCTCTACTCTGTCTATCTGCCAGCTTTGTTCGAGCAAAGCTGGCTTTCCTATTCCAATCCGTACTTCTCCAGCTTCCGATAAAGAGTGGACAAACTGATTTTCAGCTCGTTGGCGATGGCTGCCTTATCCTGAGCAAAAGAGCTGTCTGCATAGTATCGCTGCAGCACGGAGCGCTCGTAGTCGGCCAGCATTTGCTCCAGGCTAACCGTTGAGATGCTGTTCGTTACTTTTTTCGCTTTGGTTATCACATCCCGCAAACCCGTTTCTGCCCCAATCAGCTGTGCGAAATAAACAGGAGGTGCAGAGGCTTCCGGAACTTCCTCCTGGATGTGGCAGCTCTTTTCCCGCTCGGCGTCCAGCTCCAGCAGCTTGTGCTCGATTAAAGAGCTGATATGCTGCAAAAACGGCGTCCACTTTTCCGAGTGATGCAGCATTTTTTCCTTTTGTTCGGGTGAGAAACCGATGATCCCGATGACTCCAACTGTCTTTTCCCGCTTGTGCACAGGAAAACCGATCGTGGCCAGCTCCCGGCATTGCTGTAAAAACTTGCAGTTCATACACTGCGACTCGTTTTTTTTCATATCAAAAATCATACCCGGCTGCCCGGTCTGCAAAATCATCCGAAAGAACGATCCTTCCGGTGCAGGCAGCCCAATGAGTTCCTGGTAGTAGCCGGTCCCGCTCACACGGATGCCCTGTTCATCCAAAATGGTGACATCCAGTCCCAGCACCTTGGAAATATTGTCTGCGTATGACTGTATGAAATCCGCTATGCGGGAAAATTCGGTCATGATCGGCCCTCCTGCATTCCGTTCCTATTCCCTACTGATGTGCAGCGGCAGCTGTCAATAAAGGAGAAAGTGCTTGCTCCAGATCTCCGATAATATCCTTTGCATCTTCTAACCCCGTAGAGAGTCGAATCAGGCCGTCCGTGATGTTGAACTTGGCTCTCTCCTCTGGAGGAATGGAAAAATGCGTCATGGAAGCCGGATGCTGCACCAACGTTTCCGGGTCTCCTAAACTAAACGATATCATAGCGAGGCGCAGGGCGTTAATGAAAGATTTGGCTGCCTCGTATCCCCCTTTGACCTCGAAGGAAACAATCCCTCCCATGCCCGCCATTTGCCGCTTCGCCAGCTCATGCTGCGGATGGGAAGCCAGTCCCGGGTAATATACGCGGCTGATAGCAGGATGCTTCTCCAAAAACTGCGCTACTGCCTCCGCATTTTGGACGTGCTGTCTGACTCGCAGGCCCAATGTTTTCAAGCCACGCAGGATCAGAAAGGCATCCCAGGCATTCAAGTTTTGCCCCAAATCACCCATGATGTGCTTGCGCATGAATTGGATAAGCTCTTGTTTGCCCACGATAAATCCGGCAATCACGTCTCCATGTCCATTTAAATATTTCGTGGCACTGTGCACGACGACATCTGCTCCGAGCTCCAGTGGTCTTTGCAAATAGGGAGTCATAAACGTATTATCCACAATGACTGTGATCCCACGCTCATGGGCGATCCGGGACAATTCCGTGATATCCAAAACGGTCAGGCAGGGGTTCGATGGCGTCTCGAGGTACAGTACCTTGGTTTGGGGCAAAAAGGCCTTTTTCACTGCCGCAAGATCGGTGCAATCGACAAAATCAGCTTGAATACCGTAGCAAGGGGCCAACGTCGTGAGAAACTTGTGGCTTCCTCCATAGACGTCTCGCGTACACACGACATGGTCGCCTTGCTGGAGAAAAGCGAGCAAAGACGCGGAAATGGCCGCCATCCCGCTGCTGACGCCCAAAGCTGCTTCTCCATTTTCCAATGCAGCAATCTTTTCCTCCAATGTCTGGATCGTTGGGTTTCCATAGCGTCCGTAGTACGTGCCTTCCCTTTGCCCGGCAACACATGCCGCTACCGCATCCGCGTCAGGAAATGCGTAGGCCACAGCCGGAACGACCGCCGACACCACAGCTCCTGTCTTTTGGCAAGGCGTTTGTGCTGTATGAATGATGGCGGTATCCAATCCCCACTTGTTCGTCATGATTCGTCTCTCCTTTATTCTCTGGTAAAGCATTGATATAGCAAGGACTGTGCCAAAGGCAAAAAGCGCATGAAATAAGCATTCCTACTTTTTACTTCCTTGCCATTTTCGCAAGGATGCAAAGATCAATGAATAAGCAATGAAAAAAAGCCGTCAGTTCAACCAACGACTTTTCTCACATCTGCATTTTCGTTTTGCAAAAAAGGAAACAGCCCGTTACACGATGATGCCTCCACCGCTCTTCCGGTACTTCAGAATGCCTTCCGCAGCTCGGTAAGAGAGAGCACCCATCGTTCCTGTAGGGTTGTAACCGCTATTGTGGGCGAATGAGGACGCACCCACTACAAACACATTTTCGGCATCCCACATTTGCAGGTAGTTGTTAACAGCTGATGTATCCGGCGAAGCTCCCATAATTACGCCACCTGTGTTGTGCGTGGATTGGTAAGGGGTGATATCGTACGGTCCCAGCTTTTTATTAATCTCAATTTTTTCGGTGGCTCCCATTTCCTTGACAATTTCACCGCACTTATCCGCACAATACGCGGCAAGCTGTCGATCCTGTTCTTCGAAATCGTACGTGATGCGTATGAGCGGATCGCCAAATACGTCTTTGTAAGTCGGGTCCAAATCCAGGAAGTGGTGTCGAAACGGCATCGAAGCTCCTTGCGCCCCCACCGAGAGGAACCGGTTCGCATACTTGAGAGACGCTGCCTTGAAATCTTTCCCCCAGCTTGGTGTACCTTCTGGAACCTTGTTGTTTGCGATGGGGCGCAGTCCCAGCTGCGAAAGACTGATATTTGCTCCATGAATGAAGTTCAGATCTTTGTGATCGAAGTTGTCCCCGTTATAATCGTCGAGACACATAGCGAGAGCGCCTGCGCCCGCATACAGGTTGAACTCCTTATCGTCAAAAAAGCCGACTGCTCCCCCACGGATGACCTGGTAAGCGTAGTTCTTTCCGATGACACCTTTGCCCGTCGCAGGATCATAGGGACGCCCCAGCTTGGACATGAGCAGCAGTCTCGCGTTGTTGAAGACATAGCTGGTCAACACAACGATATCCGCTGGCTGCTCGAGTTCTTCCCCCGTGGTTACATCCGTGTACATGACACCTGTCGCTTTTTTTCCATTATGTAAAATGCGCCGAACATGAGAGTGGGTACGAATTTCGAATTTCCCTGTCTTTTTCGCAATCGGAATAACGGTTACGACCGGATCTGCCTTGGCTCCGTATTCACAGCCAAAGCGCTCGCAGTAACCGCAGTACTGACAAGCTGCCCTCGAGACTCCATCCGGATTGGTGTAGGCTTCCGACAGATTCGCCGACGGCATCATATAAGGATGCAGGTTCTTCTTTTTGGTCGCTTCCTGAAACATTTTAATGCTGGGCGTCATTTTCATCGGCGGCGTTGGATACGGCTGTGAGCGCTTGCCACCCAGAGGATTTTCCTCACCAGAAATGCCCGCCATCCGCTCAAATTTGTCGAAGTACGGCTCCAGTTGGTCGTACGTAATACCCCAGTCCTGAATCGTCATGCCGTCCGGAATTTTCTTTTCTCCATAACGCTCAATGGTTTTACTGCGGATCTCAAAATCATAGGGCAGGAAACGGAAGGTCTGCCCATTCCAGTGAACACCTGAGCCGCCCAAGCCAGTCCCTAGCAAAAAGGATCCGTACGAACGCATTGGAAGTGCCCGCACACTGGTTTTGCTGCGGAACGTGATGGTTTCCTTGGACAAGTCCTGCATCATTTCGTAGCGCATCGCATAGCGCAGCTCATCGTGCACCATGAAGTAATCTTCTGTTTTTCTTTCTTTTCCTCGTTCCAGACCGACGACAGTCAAGCCCTGCTTGGTCAGCTCAGATGCGATAATTCCTCCGCCCCAGCCAACCCCTACGATGACCACGTCGACTTTCGGCAATTTTTTGGCCATATTGGTTTGTCCCCCTTAATGTTGATGATCCCGCAAACTCAAAGGGGCCATCTTCACAAACTCGTCCTTCTCGATAACTTGGGTATAAGCCATTTGATTACCTGGGTAATTCCTCATTTTCCAGCCATCCATGTTTTTGTTGCCACCGTAAAGAGGGTCTGAGTAGATGCCCTCCAGCGTACTCGCACGAAGCATTTTGAAAAACGCACTGGCAGAAATCGTGGTCAATTTGACCTCATCGGATTCAAATGCCTTCAATACGGCATCCTGTTGCTCCGGAGTGAGCTCATAAAACCGTTTCTTCTGCGTGCTGTTGCTATAATTGTTCATTTCTTGAATACCAATTTCGAAGATCTCCCGCCGCTTCAGCCTGCCTTGGTAGCCTTGCGTCACTTCCCCGGGATAAAAAGGACCCTGCATGTAATCGCGTGCGTTAAAGCCCCAATCTCCTGCCAGCTGATGGTCGATAAAGTATGCTGCTCCAAGCGCCTTTGCCCCAGGTCCACTCTCGTCCTCGGGGAATATTCGCTCGCAGGCTGCATCGACTACCTTGAACTGCTCGGGAGTGAAGAACATCAATGCCTGATTGAAATCGGCTGCCGGAGCAGGTGTTGCTCCAGGAACTTGCGGTGCAGGTGCTTGCTGTCTGTTGAGAAGGCTGCCTGCTACGCCCCCCACAACCAGTCCACCGAGCACAAGCCCGGAGTTTTTCAGAAAGTTCCTCCGTGATACTGGTTGTTCACTTCCGTTGTTTGATTGTGCCAACACTTCCACCTCCTGATGTCTCTATTCACCTGTTTGTGCATTTTTTCGACAAACTAAACAAGCTCTGCCTACATTTTTTCCAATAACCTCCTCAAATACTCAGAGAATCGACAGCGCAGGATAAAAGTATGTAGAAAGCAACTTTGGAGGGATCGAACATGAATCGAATTGGGAAATGGATGGGGACTGGATTGGGTCTGGTGCTTCTGTTGACCGCTTGTAACAATCAGGCTGCACCACAGCCACAGCCGGCACGGACGCAGAATCATGCAGCACCTGGCGATATCGTCATACCCAGCGTAGACAGAGAGAAGAAAGTGACCACCAACTCACTCGGGACTACCTCTAACGGAATGGGCACCAATGTCTACAGCAGCATCGGAAGCTCCCACCTCCACAGCGACGGGCCTTCTACAAAGCTCGAGGCACAATTGAATGCAGCTGGCGTTCATGGCATTCAAGCATTGGTTCTCAAGGACGCAGTCGTCATTTGCCCAGCGACAGTAAGAAGCCAATCGGTCAATCAGATGGATCCGATGCAAACGCATCTTCTCAGCAATTTCACTGGCAGCTCGGCACGCGGAAATGAACATACGACACCCGGAACGGCCGGTACTTTGGGCCGAAGCGATCTCAACACGACTCTTTCACAAGCCCGGGCACAAATTCACAAGCTGTACGGCAAAAAAACGCGTGTACTGACTGTCACTTCCAAACCAGGAATCGATGCATTCGAGCAGGTAAAAAAGCACCTTCGTGAAACCGGGCAGGATGCCAATGCACCAGCGATTAACAAACTCATGCGTGAAGCAAAGCAATAAAAACGCAAACAAAAAAGGGACAAGCATTTGGCTTGTCCCTTTACTTTGCAAGAAACGATCTGATTTCTTTCACGGTTTCCTCTGGATGTGACACCATCAAGAGATGCAGCGCCCCTGGGATGGAGTGAATCTTTGCTTGTCTTACAGCCTGTTGATAAAAAACGACTGCCGCCCGGTGAAATGCTCGCTGTTCATCGTCAGGCAAAAATCGCTCATCTGCGAGAAGCACCAGAACCGGACAAGTGATCGAGTGGAAGAGCGTGTCTTTATCAAACGCAGCGTAGTCGCTAAAATAGCCGATAAATGCCTCTCGCGGCAAACGGTACCCCAGCTTGCCATCTTCTTTTCCCTCCAGCTCGGATGTCATCCAGCCTGTTGGCAGCTTCCCCTCTCCATAGCGATCCGCAAATTGCCGCTCTGCCTCCTCCACACTGGAAAACCGCGCTAATGACAAGCGTTGCACGACCTGATCCAGCTGGAAGCCAGGCACTTCTCCCAGCCGGTAATAGCCTCCGTCCAGCAGGATGAGTCTGGCGATGCGCTCCGGTCGCTGAGCGGCCAGCATCTGCGCAGGCACACTGGAAAACGAGGAAGCTACCACTGTTACCTGATCAAGTGATTCTGCATCCAGCAATCCAATCAAATCGTCTACGATGGCATCAAAAGAAAAGGTCGACTGTTCCACAGAATGTCCGTGTCCCCGCAGATCGACCGCTACGATGCGGAAATGAGCAGCCAAATCAGGGATAATCCCGGCAAACAGCATTTTCGTATTGCGGATGGCATGAAGCAGCAGCAGCGTGGGCGCATGTTTATGCCCAGCAAGTCCGTACTCCATGACAAATCCGTCTCTTTCCACCGTTTTGATCGACGTAAATACAGACCGGTCCATGAATGTTCCCCCCGCTACCCTTCGAACTTCATTCGCTCCAGCTTGGTGTGCTTCACTTTCACCAGATACAGCAGATAGATGAAGCCCACAAATGTCCACATCAAACCGAGAATCATCGACTTGATATCCAGATTGACCCATAAAAAGCCAATAAACGTGGCTCCGATTAACGGCGAGAGAAGATAGCTCCACCACTGGGTCACCCGCAAGCGCTTTTGCCTCCATACATAATGAGCAATGACGCTGAGATTGACAAAGCTAAAGGCGATCAATGCCCCGAAGTTAATAAATGATGTAGCCGTGAGCAAGTCCAAAAACAGCGCCCCCGTCATCAGCAGGCCGACCAACAAAACATTGTACAACGGTGTTTTCAAGCGGGGGTGAATATAGCCAAACCACTTTCTCGGCAGGTAGCCGTCCCGTCCCATCGCGTACAGCAAACGTGTAACACTGGTGACGGAAACAAGCCCGGATGCCAATGTAGACGACAAGGCAGCTGCCAAAAAGACGAGCTGAAAAATCGTTCCCCCGATCGAAAGGGCGATTTCTGCTGACGCTGCTTCCGGGTCAGAAAAGACCGAAGCATCTGGAAACAGCGACTGTGAAAAATAGGATGCTGTGATAAACAGCGCTCCACCACATAAAGCGACGAGGAAAATACCTCGGGGGATAGTTTTCTTCGCATCGACCGTTTCCTCCGTCAGTGTCGTCACCGCATCAAACCCGAGGAAAGAGAAGCAAAGGATCGAGGCTCCCGAAAGCAGCGCCGCAAACGATAAATCCGGCGAAAAAAACGGGCGCACCGTAAACACCTGCTCGATTCCGCCTCCCCCCATCAAGCCGCGAATCGCCAATCCCGCAAAAACAACCACAACCGATATTTGAAACAATACCAGAAAGGAATTCACCGATGCTGTCACGGTGACCCGAAATACGTTCAACAAGGTTATGAGAAGAATAAAGCCAACAATCCACCAATGTGTCGGGACATCAGGAAAAACAGATGACAGGTACACACCGGTTAAGAGCGCGTTGATCATCGGTAAAAACAAATAGTCCAGCAAAGAGGCCCATCCCACCAAAAATCCAGCATAGGGATGAATCGTCTCCTGCGTATACGTGTAAGCGGTCCCTGCGGAAGGAAAGACGCGCACCATTTTCCCGTAGCTTGCGGCTGTAAACAAGATCGCGAGCAGGGTAACGGCATACGCTGCCGGGACATGTCCTCCCGTCTCTTGTGCTACAATGCCAAACGTATCAAAAACAGCCATTGGCGCCATATATCCAAGACCGATCACCACGATATGCCATAATTTCAAACTGCGCTGAAGCTCCGTTGTTCCGTTCACTACCTGTCCCCCTTTTATTCACAATATGAATAATTATACCTATTATGAACTGAATATCCACTAAAACCACTTCGTCATGCGCTCCGGAATTCATAAGCCTAAAGCTTATAAATTCCTATACGTTAAAAAAACGCTGTTGGCACAGTTCCCCATACCAGCAGCGTCTCTCTATTGCCGTTGCATTTTCCCGTTACGCCTTTGGCAGTTCAAACGAGCTCTTCAGCGATACGATGCGGTTGAACACGAGCTTGTCACCGTTTGTATCCTTTGAATCCACGTTGAAATAGCCATGGCGGAAGAATTGATATTTGTCTTGCGGTTTTGTTTCCTTCATGTTTGGTTCTACGAAACCTTTCAGCACCTCGAGGGAATTCGGATTGATGTTATCCAGGAACGTCCCCTCGTTCTCCTCTTCATCGAGAATCAAAGGCTCGTACAAACGGAATTCAGCCGGAACCGCTTGCGTAGCTTCCACCCAATGGATGGTTCCTTTGACCTTGCGTCCGGTAAAGCCGCTTCCGCTCTTCGTTTCCGGGTCATAGGTGCAATGGATCTCGATCACGTTGCCATCTGCATCCTTGATTACGTCATTGCACTTAATGAAATACGCGTTTTTCAGGCGCACTTCGTTTCCAGGGTACAGGCGAAAATACTTGTTTGGCGGGTTCTCCATGAAATCGTCTTGCTCGATGTAGATTTCGCGGGAAAACGGAATTTGACGGTTGCCCATTTCTTCGTTTTCCGGATTGATTTCTGCCTCCAGCATTTCCACTTGGCCCTCTGGGTAGTTGGTGATGACGACCTTCAACGGGTTCAAGACAGCCATCGTGCGTGGCGCTTTGAGCTTCAAGTCTTCCCGGATGAAGTGCTCGAGCATTTTTTCATCGACGGTACTGTTGCTGCGGGCTACCCCTACTTCGCGAGCGAACGCACGAATCGCCTCAGGTGTGTAGCCGCGGCGGCGGAATCCTGCAATGGTAGGCATGCGCGGATCGTCCCAGCCATCTACAATATTTTCGTCCACGAGCTGCTTTAGCTTCCGCTTGCTCATGACGGTATTGGTCAAATTCAGACGAGCGAACTCATACTGACGCGGCACATGCTCCATTTCGCACTCCGCCACTACCCAATCGTACAGAGGGCGGTGGTCTTCAAACTCCAGGGAACAGAGCGAGTGTGTCACTCCTTCGATGGCATCCTCCAGTGGATGAGCAAAGTCATACATCGGATAGATGCACCATTTATCCCCTGTGTTGTGGTGGGAGGCATGGGAAATGCGGTAGAGAACCGGGTCGCGCATGTTGAAGTTTGGAGAAGCCATGTCGATCTTGGCACGAAGAACTTTTTCCCCGTCCTTGAACTCACCGTTGCGCATCCGTGCAAACAGGTCGAGGTTTTCCTCCACAGAACGATTGCGGAAAGGACTATCCACGCCTGGCTCCGTCAATGTCCCACGGTACTTGCGCATGTCCTCTGGCGACAGATCATCCACGTACGCTTTTCCCTTTTTGATAAGGAGAACGGCACGATTGTACATTTCCTCAAAGTAATCAGAAGCGAAGAACAGCCCGTCCCAATCGAAGCCCAGCCACTTCACGTCTTCCTTGATCGCATTGACGTATTCGGTATCTTCCTTAACCGGATTCGTGTCGTCAAAACGCAAGTGTGCTTTCCCGGAAAACTCGTGAGCCAATTCAAAGTTCAGGATGATTGCTTTCGCATGTCCAATATGAAGATACCCGTTCGGTTCTGGAGGAAATCGGGTAATGACTTCTTTTACTTTGCCTTCCTGCAAGTCATCAATCACAATATTTCGGATAAAGTTAGATGACGCTACCTTGTTTTCCAATGAAATCAACCTTTCACTTCACCTTTACATTCCATAATACTGATTCTCCTTCCATAGTTCAACAAAATCGGGCCGTGTGACCGGCCCGATGTCAAACACTCGCGCAGTTATGCTCTTGATGGAGGCCGGTAATAGAGCTGAATCACAGAATCTACAGGCATATGATGATTCAGAATGGCGTTCAGCTTGTTCCTGTGCTCGGGACGTATCAGATGTAACAACGGTTGATCCACATGATTGAAATGCTCGAACGCTCCCGCTGCAATCTCATCCCATTGTCGATAGTAGCGCAGCAGATCGTCTGGCATCACTCTCGAACGATCCGTGCCTTCCTCCGGTAAACAGTCAAAGGGTTCATCCAAGTTCAACGTTCCGTAATCGTCTGTCAGTTCTTCTCCTGGATGAATGTCACGTGCAGCCAGCTCCATATCGTACATCGTCGCTACACATGTCGCGTGGAAGCTGTGGTTCACGTATCGAGCTTTATCCCAGCACAGGATGTACTTTCCGAACTGATTTTTAAACGAATATTTCTGCACGTCCTGTTTTCGTAATGGATCCAGTGTTTCCACGAATGCCGGATCCAATACCTGATCCAGATCATCCATCGCCCACACGATTGTCCCTTTGGGAATGAATTTGGTCGCAAACACGCCATACCCGATTTGATCATTGATATAGCGCAACTCGGTATCGGGATGCATCATGGTGCAGTCACTCCTTGGCGAAGCTGCCTTTTTCTTATCATAAGCAGTTCGGTCAATGGAGGTGTACGATTGACTGTGAAAAAACCGAGGGAAATACCTGCCATTGAATTGGACTAGCTAGCCAGCTCACGTTCTTGCACAAGAAAAGCCGCCTGAGACATTCCCACAGGCGGCTTTTCCTTTTTATACTTTTACACAAACTCAAGCATGCGATCCGGATGGTTCGTGCAAATCTGTACGTCTGGATGCCACGACATCACTGTACGGATGTGCTCTGGATCATCCAAGGTCCATGCAACCACCTTATACCCTTTTTCAATCGCTTCCACTGCCAGTTCTTTAGTCAAATACGGATAGCCCATGGAAAGGATATTCGCTCCCGCTTCCTGCAGCTGCTCCAGCATCAGCACGGGACGGCCTCCTACGATCAGACCAGTTACCACGGTTTCATCCAGCGTACGCACATGACGAATCAGCTCGTGGTCAAAAGACGTGATGTAGACCTCTTGCTTCATATCATGCTGCTCCAAGAGAGCCAATACCTTCTCGGCAATCCCCGGATACATGTCGCTCGTCGCTTTCAGCTCGATGTTCAGCGTGCAGCGACCTTTGACAGCTTGCAGTACCTCATCCAGCGTTGGGATGCGCTCTCCTGTGAACCTTTCGTCCAGCCAGCTGCCTGCATCCAGTTCGCGCAGCTGTTGCAGCGTGTGATCCTTTACAAGACCCTTGCCATTTGTCGTGCGTCCGAGCGTAAAGTCGTGGATGAGCACAGGAACTCCGTCGCTGGATAGCTGCACGTCAATCTCCATTGCAAAAATCGCTGGCTCTGCCAATGCGAGGCGTACAGCCGCCATCGTATTTTCCGGTGCCTTGCCTGACCAACCGCGGTGTGCCATGCAAATGTTCATGTTGCTCACTCCCCAAACCTATTTATTTTTTCAGCAGCTTTTGTCCTTTTTCCGTCGCTTTTTGGATGGCTTCGTCTACGCTAGCCTGACCCAAAACGGCACGCTGGATCTCGGTCATGATGACTTCCTGCAGTTCTTTATAGCCAGGTACCATCGGACGTGGAGAAGCGTATTCCAGCTGCTTTACTGCCACTTGGAAGTTCGGCTCTTTTTCATAGGCCTTCTTCATATCTTCGGACTCGACTGCTTCGGTCGTTACAGGCATGTAGCCGGATTCCAGAGAGAACGGAATCGTTTGCTTCGTATCTGTCATCCACTGCATGAATTCCCAGGAAGCTTTTTTCTCTTCATCGCTGGATTTAGCCAGCATGACCAGGTTCGCTCCGCCTGTTGGTGCACCAAAGTTTTTGTTCGCTGGCAGGAAAGCTGTTCCCAAATCAAATTTGGCATTTTCCTTCAAAGAGCGCAAGTCCCCTGTCGAAGTGAAAATCATGCCGACTTGTTGATTGAGGAAATCCTGTTTGGCAACATCCCATGCGTTGTACTTCTCACCTGGAGGGGCCTTCATGACGCCTTCCTTCAACATACCTGTCCAGAATTCCAACGGCGCTTTACCCGCTTCTGTGTTGATCGCCAGCTCTTTGTTGTCGTCCGTCAGGATTTTACCGCCACTTTGGAATACAAGCGCTTCGTAGAACCAGATGTCAATTGGAGTAGAGAAGCCGTAGGTAGCTGTCTTGTCTCCTTCTTTTTTCGTCATAGCCTGAGAGAATTGACGCAGCTCCTCCCATGTTTTCGGTCCATTCGGGTCGAGTCCTGCTGCCTTCAGCATGTCGCGGTTCAGGTACAAGAGCGGAGTCGAGCGGTTGAAAGGAATGGCGTACAGTTTGTCTTTCCAGTAGGAGTTCCCCAGAAGTCCAGGAATGTACTTCTTCTCCGCTCCGTTAGCGTATGGTCCCAGATCCTCCAGCACTTTCGCATCCGCGAATGCACCGATCGAGCCTACCTCTACCATGGTCACATCAGGCTGGTTCCCGGCAGATACAGAGGCCAGTACCTTGGAATGGTTTTCATAGTAGCTACCTTGATACGCGGGCTTTACCACAATATCTTTATGCGAGGCGTTGAAGTCCTTGACCATCTTTTCGATGTATTCCCCGTTTTTGCCGCCGAGCGCATACCAGAAGTCGATTTCCACCGGTTTGCCTGCACTCGCAGTCTGTCCTTGCGGCGCTGTGCTTCCACCCGATTGCGTATTCGTGCCTGCCGCTTCCTTGCTGCTTCCACACCCTGCCAGAACTGCTGTCACGCTAAGTACACACGCCAACATGGATACCTGTAACTTTTTCACGAATAGATCCTCCTTTTAATGGATACCGCTTATTTGGACTGATAGACAAACGCGCTGATAATGTGCCGCTGTGCGAAGAAAAAGACGACGAGGATGGGCAGGACGAGAATCATGTTGCCTGCCATGATGACGTTCCACTGCTTACCGCCTTCCGCTGCCTTCAGCATCGAGATCCCGATCGGCAGCGTACGCACACTATCACTGTTCGTCATGATCAGAGGCCAGAAGTAATCATTCCAGTGGTAGATAAAGCTGAACAATCCAAATGTGACGAGCACCGGCTTTGCCATCGGAACCATGATGGTCCACATGATTTTCCATTCCGATGCACTGTCGAGACGCGCAGCCTCGATGACTTCATCAGGTACCTGCATGAAGGCTTGGCGCAAGAGAAAGATCCCAAATGCGCTGGCGCCAAACGGGAGAATCAGCGACCACAAAGTGTTGACCAGCCCCCAGTGGCTCATCTCCACATAGACCGGCAAAAAGATAACCTGCGAAGGAATCATTAATGCAATCAGACTCAGTCCAAACAGCAGGTTGCGTCCCGGAAAACGATACCGGGCAAAGGCATAGGCAGCGGGCACCGCAATCAGAAACTGCAGAATCAAGATGCCGCCAGCCACCAAAATGCTGTTCATGACGTAGGTGACGAACGGTCCGGAGCTCCAAGCGATACGGAAGTTCTCGAATTGCCAGGACTCGGGCCACCATGTCGGTGGAAACTGATAGACCTCCGGCATGGTTTTAAAGGCAGTCAAGAACATCCACAGAAACGGGAAGACAAAGACGAGTCCGACAGCTGCCAGCAGCACCCACTCTACCGTTTTCCATGCGGTTCTTCCTACTTGCAACATGAGCGAGTCTCCTTTCTGGTTGAATGTCTTACCGATAATGAACTCTTTTCTCCATCAAGCGGAAGTGCAGCCAAGTCAAGAAGCCTACCATGGCGAGCAGGATGACTGACGCGGCAGAGGCGGCACCGCCGTTGTAAAAGTCCATGCCTTGTTCATAGATGTAAAAGACGAGCATGTTGGTGCTGTTGACCGGCCCACCCTGCGTCATGATGTAAATCGTGTCGAACACCTGAAAGGACGAGACCGTATTGATGACGAGCAAGAAAAACATCGTTGGTGAAAGCATCGGAATGGTAATGCGTGTCAGCGTCCGCCACCAGGGAGAGTGGTCTAGGTCCGCCGCTTCGTAGATATCTTTCGGGATACTTTGCATCCCAGCGATGAAGACCAGCGTGTTGTACCCCACGCCCTTCCAAATGCTGACCAGGATCAGGGAGACCATCGCGCTCTTCGTGTCTGACAGCCACGAGTACCCGGGCAATCCCACCATCTCCAGGATGGCGTTCAACAGACCGTACTGCGGGTCCATGAGCCACATCCACAGCATCGCGATGGAGACGAGTGACACGATGTGCGGGCTAAAGACAGCTGCCTGGACAATCCCGTATACTTTTGCCTTCCGATTGAGCCAGAGCGCCAGCATAAAGGACAGGAGGATCCCCAAGCCAACCGTGACGACGGTATAGATGAGCGTATTGCCCAATACCTGCCAAAAATCTTCCTCCGCCATCAACGCCGTAAAGTTACCGAGCCCAACCCACTCCATCTCTTCCAGGTTCAGCAAGGACCAGTCAAAAAAGGACAAGTAAATCACATAGCCGATGGGAAAGAAGAAGAAGAGGGCAAAAAACAGCATAGCAGGGGCGACATACAGGTATGGTCGAAGCCGCTCCATCCAATCGATGGGGACTTCCGCTGCTTGATTACTCGTTCCGGAAAGCTCTGGTGCAGCTACCGCTTTGTGCATCAGACCATCCCTCCAGCCAATGCATGCTGACCCACTCGCCCAACGCCTTTCCCTATCCGTTTCCCGGTTGCCCGATCAAACTCGTAAATGTTAGCGGCATCTACAATCACTTGTACGTGGGTACCCATTTGGATCGAAATTTCCGTATCGACTTTGACGACGATGCGTCCTTTTTCCGTTTCCACGTGGCAAAGTGACTCCGCTCCCAGGATTTCACGCGAGATCACCGTTCCTCGCAAAACGCGCTGCTCGATCGATGAGGCAGGTGCTGCAGACTCGGCAAGCAGCTGTGCCTTCTCGGGGCGGAATCCCCATACGACCGCACTGTTTTCCTCATCTTTCACAATGTTCATCGCCGGAGAGCCGATAAACTGGGCGACAAACAGGTTGTCCGGTTCCTGATACAGCTCCAGTGGTGCCGCCACCTGCATGATATTGCCTTCACTCATGACGACAATCTGATCGCCCATCGTCATCGCTTCCACCTGATCATGCGTCACGTAAATGAACGTGCTGCCCAGCTGTTTATGCAGACTCGTCAGCTCTACCCGCATCTGGTTGCGCAGCTTCGCGTCCAGGTTGGAAAGCGGTTCGTCCATCAAAAACACTTTTGGCTTCTTCACCATTGCCCGCGCCAATGCCACGCGCTGACGCTGACCGCCAGAGAGCTGGGACGGTTTGCGTTTGAGGTACTGGGTCAAGCCGACGATCTCCGCGATTTCCTCTACGAGAACTTGGCATTCTTTTTTCGAGGTGCCACGATTTCGCAATCCGTAGGCAATGTTGTCGTAGACGTTCATCGTTGGGTACAGGGCGTAGTTTTGAAACACCATCGCTACGTCCCTTTTTCCCGGCGGCAGCTGATTGACCGTTTGATCCCCGATCAAGATCTCGCCGCCTGTTGCGCTCTCCAACCCGGCGATCATCCGCAGCGTCGTAGATTTTCCGCATCCCGAAGGTCCTACCAGAACCGTAAACGATCCATCGGGTATCAGGAGATTAATCCCTTTTACGACCTGTTGATTGGCGAATGATTTGGTTACTTGATTTAACACCACTCGTGCCATCTGGATCAGATCCCTCCTTGCATTTTTACAGTCAGCATCTCACCAACAAAGGCTTCAAAATCAACGAAGCGGTAATCCGGAACGGCATGCTGCCACTCTTCTGGTCCATACCATTCCAGCACGACTGCCTGTACGTTTGCTCCCACAGCCGCCAGTACATCGAAACGGCTGTCGCCAATCATCATGGCCTGCTCCGGGCGTCTCCCCAGCTCAGCTAGCGCCTTTTGGACAGGCTCAGCAGAAGGCTTGCCCTGGGAGACATCGTCTACGGTGACAATCGACGCAAACAGATGGTCAATTCCGGCCAGCTCCAGCCCGGCCAGCGCAAATTCGCGCTGCTTGTTGGTGACAATCGCCAGTTCATAGCCTGCCGCCAGCAGCTTCTCCAAGCCTTCGCGCACAAACGGAAAGAGCTTCACATGCTGCTCGTGATTTTCCCGGACATAGGCGAAATAGTCATCGAGCACTTCTTTTTTGTCCGGCATACCAGCTGCCTCTGCTACGGCTGCGAGAAAGTCGTCAAACGATTCCCCAAAGCGTCCGAGCAGCTCCTCCCGGCTAAAATGACCGGGTGCGTATTTTTCTGCTGTATGGGCAACGGCATCGATCACGGCGTCTCGACTGTCCAAGAGTGTCCCGTCGAGATCAAACAACAGGGCGTGAATCATGTACAAAACTCTCCTTCCACAATGAGGGGCTACCTACGGAGACAGCTGTCGCACCATGCTGTAGTACACGCTCCATCTGCTCTCGCTTGCGGATCAGGCCACCTGCAATAATCGGGGTATCCAGCATGCTTCTGTATTCTTCGAGAAATTCTGGCAATAGACCCGGCATCAGCTCTACAGCGTCAGGCTGTGTTTCCTGAATGGATTGAAGCCCGGACTTCAGCGCATCGCTGTCTACCAGAAAATGTCGTTGTATCGTCAGCAGACCTTGTTTTTTTGCCAGCTTGATCAAGGTATTCCTCGTCGTTACGATTCCATCTGGCTTCACATAATGGGAAAGAAAGGCGATTCCTTCCCGGTCGTAGCTGATTCCGCCGACACGCTCCAAATGGATAAACACGGGAATGTCGCGGCTTTTGAAAAAATCGACGTACCCTTTGATCACCCCGATGTTTCCGATGGAGAGAACGACTGCACTCAGATTTGCCTCTGCGGCTTTTTCCAGGTACTTCGCTTCCTTCACCGAAGCAATCAGCTTGTAGTGATCGAGTCTTGCGAGGAATTCCGTTGGATTCATTTGTTTGTCCTCCTTTGCGCATAGCAAAAAACCCTGCGAAACAACAATGCCAAAGAACTCTCGAGGAAAGTGCTTGGGTGTTGCTGTCGGGGGTTTCTCCATGGCTCCAACCGAGGGAATCTGTTCACTTGTCACTTAGAATGGTAATCCAGCAGCGTTAAGGTAACGTGAAGGACATGTTAAAAAAGGGAAAAGGAAATGTGAATTGACAGAATGAGTGAACCACTCTTATCATAATCTATATTCAAATAATCAAATATTCAAAGATAAGAAGGGTTCTATCATGAAGTGGACAGGAAGATTCGAAGGCTATTCGATGCAGTCGTTTCGAAAGGATTGTGTTTCTGGTTTCATAGTAGCTGTTATCGCGCTGCCACTCGGAATGGCGTTTGCGATCGCCTCTGGAGTCAAACCGGAGTATGGCATTTACACCACCATTGTCGCGGGCATTTTGATTTCCCTGTTCGGAGGGTCGCGCTTTCAGATCGGCGGTCCCACTGGAGCGTTTATCCCCATTTTATTTGCCATCGTCATGCAATACGGGTATGAAAATCTGCTGATAGCCGGACTCATGGCAGGGATACTGCTTGTCATCATGGGGGTGCTCAGGCTCGGCGCTTTGATCAAGTACATTCCTCGGCCGGTGACTGTCGGGTTTACCGCAGGAATTGCTGTCATCATTTTCAGTGGGCAAATCGTACACTTTCTGGGCCTTCGCGACATTCAGAAGCATGAGGACTTCCTCTCCAATATGAAGGAGATCGTGCTTCATCTTTCCACTCTCAACCTGTACAGCATCACGACAGCATGCATTTGCTTCGCTCTCATCCTGTTGACGCCGCGGATTTTCCCAAAAGTTCCTGGTTCCCTCATCGGCTTGGTTATCTCCACTCTCGTAGCTGTGCTATTATTTGAAGAGAACGTCGCCACGATCGGTTCAACATTTGGAGCTTTTCCCGGCACACTGCCTTCTTTTCATTTTCCCGAAATCACACTCGAACGCATCCAGACCTTGTTGAATCCTGCGCTGGTCATCGCTCTGTTGGGAGCTGTCGAGTCTTTGCTGTCTGCAGTAGTGGCTGACGGCATGTCCAACCAAAGGCATAACAGCAATCGGGAGTTGATCGGTCAGGGGATCGCGAATATCATCACGCCCCTGTTCGGCGGCATTCCGGCTACAGGAGCCATTGCCCGTACAGCTACCAATATCAGAAGCGGCGCTGCCTCTCCTCTGTCCGGTGTGATTCACGGTTTCATCGTCTTGCTGATTCTGGTCTTATTTGCCCCTTACGCCTCACACATTCCGCTAGCAAGCATGGCACCTATCCTGATGCTGGTGGCATGGAACATGAGCGAGCGCAGGGAATTTCTTCGTATACTCAAAACCAAGACCAGCGATTCCGTCGTTCTTTTGATTACATTTCTCCTGACCGTATTTACCGATTTAACCCTTGCTGTTGAAGTTGGGCTGGTTCTAGCCATTCTCCTTTTCGTCAAACGGATGAGCGGATCGCTGATGATTGCCAAAGCACTGCCAGATCCAGACAGCAAACACCAGAAGGTCATGCCTCACATGGTTTCAGCCGTGCACGACTGCCCGCAAATCAGCATCTTCACGATTGAGGGCCCCTTGTTCTTCGGGGATGCGAGCTTGCTTGAAAAGTCTATCCTCAGCAAAGCTACGTCTTCGTCCGGTATCCTGCTTCTGCGTATGGGAGGAGTTCCTTTTCTGGACACCACGGGGGAGGCAAGTCTAGCGAGCATTGTCCGGCACTTTCACTCGCAAGGCGGAACGGTGCTTTTTTCCGGCTTGCGGGATCAACCCAAAGCTCTTTTGAAACGCACTGGCCTCTACGAAAGAATCGGGGCGAAGAACGATTTCGCGCACACCGGAGAGGCCATCGACAGTGCCCTGACCAGACTGAATCATGCAAAATGCCTGGGCTGTCAGCATTTTGTCTTTCGTGAGTGTTCCGCACTATCCGATCAGGGAAACATCAGGCAGACTGCAGCTGCCCAGAACCGGGAGCTGCCTGCGGATTCTTAAAGATGGAGGATTCTTTCATTGAATTTAGAACTGCAACAGTTTAAAGCTGATTTTTTTAAAGCCTTGGGTCATCCTTTGCGCATTCGCATTTTGGAGCTCTTGTCCGAGGGAGACAAAAATGTAAACGAGCTTCAAACCCTGATTGGCAGTGAGGGGTCAGCCGTCTCCCAGCAGCTCGCCGTCCTGCGAAGCAAAAACATCGTGTACGGAACAAAAGACGGCAACAAAGTAACCTACTCCCTGCGTGACCCGATGATTATAGATCTCTTGTCAGTGGCCCGCCAAATTTTTAACAACCACCTGATTGATGCCATTTCGATGCTAGACCGTTTCAACGAAGATTAGCGAAGTCTCCACACCATAGAAAAAGCCCAGGACCCTATCAAATGTCCTGGGCTTTTTCCCCTTTTTCACTTCACGCTAATGACGGCATCCAGCGCGATCAAGGCTTCTGCTTCAATGGCCTTGGCCAAATTTTCCGTATGCGGATTGTAATCCTGCAGCAGGTCAGCATCAGCAAAACCGTCGATGGCCAAAATAGATCCGGCTTTCATCCCGCGCAAGGCTGCGATGACAAACAGCGCGGAGTTCTCCATCTCAACAGCCAGTACTCCGGCTTTTTGATAGAGCTTGTGCGGGAATTCCAGTACACCGTTGTAGAAAACGTCCAGCGTCAACGTGATGCCTTCTGCGATGTGGAGACCGGAATTGCTAGACTTTGCTGCTTCGACCAGCGCCCCTGCCACTTGGCGATTTGCGATTGCCGGAAATCCTGGAGGCACGAGCTGGCTGGTCAGTCCATCCTGGCGAACAGCTGCCGTGCTGATGACGAGGCTGCCCGGTTGGATCTCCTGTTGATAGGAGCCAGCCGTGCCCACACGGATGATGACTTCTACTCCGCCTTTTGCCAATTCCTCAAAGCAGACTGCCGCCCCTGGCGAACCGACGCCATGGCTGACAATCGCCACCTCAACGCCCTTCCATTCCCCTGCGTAGCTATGATACTCCCGGTTTTCCGCCAGCTGGCGGTGATTGCCCAGCTTGGACGCGATCAAAGCGGCACGCTTCGGATCCCCACACACAATGACGCGCTTTGGCAGCTCGGCGGGATTGATCTTCAGATTCGTCAGCATCTTAATCAAACTCCTTTTTCTCCCACTCGTCTTCCGGAATCGGCAACGCTTCTCCGGAGAACCGCTCTTCTAAAAAAGGATCCCCATTTATATGAAAGCCGTTTTGCTCCCAGAAGCCAGGTTTGTTTTCATCGATAAATTCAAAGCCGCGCAGCCACTTCACACTCTTCCAGAAATACAGATGCGGCACGACTAGACGCAGCGGCCAGCCATGCTTGTCCGTCAGAGGCTCTCCGTCCAACGAATGCGCCAACAGGACATCCTCGCGATCCAAATCGCTGAGATGCAGGTTGGTCGTATATCCTTGGTCGCCATGCAGCATGACGTAAGAGCTTTTCGGCGTCACTCCGATCGCCTGCATGAAATCACGGAAGCGAACCCCAGTAAAGGCATTGTCAAAACGGGACCAACGCGTCACGCAGTGAATATCGCGGGTAACTGTCGACTGCGGCATATCCATGATCTGTTGATAAGTCAAGGTCACTTCCCGATCGACCTCTCCAAATACGCGCAGTGTCCACTCGTTCATGTCGTAGACAGGCACTTCACCTTCATGGAGAATCGGAAAGCGCTCCGTCAGCACTTGCCCAGGCGGGAGACGCTTTGCCAATGCCGGATCGACTGTCGGCACCTTCATTCGTTTGATACGTTCTGCCTTGTTCATCACGCACTCCTCCTTTTGTTTTTCTCGTTGTGATCAGCGAGAGCTTTGCCCCCTGCCCCCTGCCTGACTTTTCTCTTTGACAAAGAACATCGCAATAATCGTCAATACGTAAGGCAGCATAGAGGTAAACTGTGTCGGAAGGGAAAGGCCTTGCAGACGGATACTGAGAGCATCCATCAAGCCGAACAGGAAGCTGGACGCCAGAATTCCGAGGGGATGAGATTGCCCCATCATCATCGCTACCAAGGCGATAAATCCACGACCCGCAGTCATTCCTTCCGTAAACATCGTCACCTGCCCCAAAGACAGCTGCGCCCCTGCGACTCCGCAGAGAATTCCGCACATCGTGATCGCCAGCACCTGCAGCCCTGTCACTTTGAGACCGAGACTGCGAGCGGCTACCGGACTCAGACCGACAGCAAGCACACGAAAACCGGTGACGGTCCGGTAAAAGAACAGATACAGCACAATCGCCGCGATAAAGGCGAGGTAAACCAGCGGTGAATGTCCGGAGAATATGTCCCCAAGCACCGGAATGTCTTTGATCACTGGAATGTCCAGCTTGGGCAGTCCCGCCATCTCTTTATCGTAAAACGCGCCCTTCACTCCGAAGATTGCTCGCAGCGCGAACGTCGTCAAGCCGAGTGCCAAAAAGTTGATCGCTACCCCCACGACGATTTCGTTTGCCCGAAGTCCAATCGTCATGTAGGCGAATAATAGGGAGAACAGCACACAAACCAATGCTGCAAACAGGATGGCTAAAAACAAACTCCCCGTAAAGTGATTGCCCACGATCGCCGAAAAGGCACCGACCAGGACCAGCCCTTCCAGCCCTACGTTAAAAATACCTACACGCGCGCACAGCGCTCCACCCAATGCCGCCAGCAGGATCGGCGTAACCATCCGAATGGTCGAACTGATGAGGGACCAATCAAGCAGCTCCATGTGATTCTCCCCCTTTTGCCTTGCGTTTTTTCCACCAGTCATAGCTGAACTTGGCAGAAATGAATAGAATCAGCACCGCCTGGATGACGCTCGCCAGCTCCAGCGGAACCTCCGTATTTCGTTCGACCCCCATCGCTCCGGTCTGGAACGCAGCCAGCAGAATCGATGTGAAAACAATGCCGATCGGATGGGAATTCGCGAGCAGCGTCGCCATCATGCCCGTCCAGGCAAAGTTCGGAACGGTCAGCGCCCCATCTACAAAGCGATAGTGCGATCCAAAGACTTCTACCGTTCCGGCCAACCCAGCCAAACCGCCGCTGGCAAACATCCCTGTCAGCATGACCTTGATCTGGTTAATCCCCCCGTACCGGGCAAACAACGGATTTTGACCCAGCATTTTGACCTCATAGCCAAACGGCGTGAACCGAATCACCCAGAACAATAGGAGAGCAGCCGCTATCGCAAAGAAAAAGCCCGCGTGCACACTCATCCCGGAGAACAGCTTGGGAAGCCATGCGCTTTTATCCAGCATCAATGTCTGCGCAAGAGCCGCCGAGCCTGTCCGATCCTGAAACGGTTCGGTCACCAGGTAGCTGGCGAACAGCACGGCAATATAGTTGAACAAAAGCGTAGAAATGAGCAGCGGAATGCGGAACCTCGCCTCCATAAATCCGGCCAAAAGCGACCACAACCCGCCCACTGCAATCCCTACCATGAGTCCTGCCAGCATTTTCACGATTCCTGGGGCTGGCAAATAGATCGCGACGAGTGTCGCACTGATGGCACCAAGCACCATCTGTCCCTCTGCTCCCAGGTTAAACACGCCTGCGCGGAAGGCCAAAGCGAGCCCGAGCGCAATCAGCATGATCGGTGTCGCACGTGCCAGCGTGGAAGTGAAGAAATAAAAGCTGCCAAAGGCCCCCTTCCACATTTCCTGATACGTCCCGATGACCGATTCGCCTACCGCCGCAATCACGATCGCTCCGGTCAAAAGCCCGATCATGACGGCGAGTATCGGCTGAACCAATGACTTACACAGCTCTCTGATCGCTGCCATGAACGTTTCCTCCTGCCATCAACACGCTGATTTTTTCTTCTGTTGCTTCTGATCGTGCCAGCTCTCCCGCGATCCGCCCTTTGTACATCACCAAAATGCGGTCTGACAACGCGAGAATTTCGGACAGCTCAGACGAGACGAGCAAGATGCCGTCTCCGCTGTTTCGCTTTTCGATAAGGGCTTGATGAATGTATTCCATCGCGCCAATATCCACGCCGCGAGTCGGTTCAGCTGCAACCAGCAAGGGGGTTTCCTGCCCCAGCTCTCTTGCGACGATCAGCTTTTGCAAATTCCCGCCAGAAAGATTGCCCGCCAGCTCTTGCAGCTGCCTGGAGCCGGTTTTTATCGCAAAGCGGTCTACCCATCCGCGAACCACCTGGCGGAACGCATCGCGCAGGATGACGCCGCGCCGGTAGTAATCAGGCTTGCGCTGATAGCCCATCAACGCGTTTTCCTCGACACTTTCCTGCTTCGCGGTTCCCCACATATAGCGGTCTTCTGGAATGTGCGCCAGTCCTGCCTGACGGATCGACTCTACGGACTTATTGGTCACATCGGCACCCGCCAAATGGATCTTCCCTGCCTGCACAGGCCTCAATCCACTGATCACTTGCAGCAGCTCAGACTGTCCGTTGCCGGATACACCTGCGATTCCTACGATTTCACCGTGATGAACGGCGAAGCTCACGTTATCCAGCAGGGTTTGCTTCTCTCGCACAGTCACTTGATCTACATGCAGCAGTCGTTTCCCCTCCAAAGGGATGCGCTGGCTCAGCTCTTCCAGCTCTCTGCCTACCATCAGCCTCGCCAGATCGTCGACATTCGTCTCGTGCCGGGAAACGGTCCCGGTCACACGGCCTCCGCGAAGTACGGTAATACGATCGGATACCTCCATAACCTCCTGTAGCTTATGGGTAATCAGAATGACGCTTTTTCCACTTGCCGCCAAATTCCGAATCGTCTGCAGCAGGTCTTTTACCTCCAACGGCGTCAATACAGCCGTTGGTTCGTCGAGCACGATGATATCCGCCCCCTGATACAGCACCTTGAGAATCTCGACTCTTTGCTGCTCACCGACCGAGCAGGTGGAGACCCGTGCCTGTGGGTTGATCGGAATGCGGTATTGCTCGCTTAAAGCACTTACTTTCTCCACAGCTTCCTTGCGTCGGAAAAAACCTGCCTGCTTGGGCTCGTAGCCAATCACGATATTTTCCGCCACACTAAACTCTCCGAAAAGCATGAAGTGCTGATGTACCATGCCAATCCCGTTTCGAATCGCGTCGTTGGGACCGCGAAAGGATACCGGTTTCCCGTTGAGAAGGATCTCTCCTGCCGTTGGCTGCTCCATCCCGTACAGCATTCGCATGAGCGTGGTTTTCCCAGCGCCATTTTCCCCGACGATCGCATGCACCTCGCCCGCCTCCAAGGTGAGCGACACTTGATCGTTGGCCGTAAATTCTCCGTACTTCTTGGTCATCTGCTTCATTTCCAAGCGATGTGTCATTCGTGCTCCTCCTTCTCCTCTTGATGCAGCCGAAATACACAAGCGACCGACTACACAGCTGTAGTCGGTCACCTAAATGCACGAATGCTGCCAGCTATTCGAACGAGTCAGGAACTTTTCGCGTACCTGCTACGATCTCGTCATTGATAGCCTTCACTTTGTCGATTACTTCCTGGCCGATGAAAGCGTTCAGCGGCGTTTTGCTTTCGTGGGTCACATAGGTTACGCCCACGCCTTTTTCTTTCAATCCGTAGGTCACTACGCCTGGCTTGAAGCTGCCTTCAACGAAAGACTTCACGGTCTCGTAAGCAGCCGCATCTGTACCTTTCAACTGGGACAAAACGATGTGCTCAGGGTCAATCGTGGTACGGTCAACGTCCTGTCCGGAAGTGAAGAAGCCTTTTTCTTTCGCTGCTTCAAAAACACCCAGATCCCCTACAGCTGCAGCGCCGTTAATGAAGTCAGCGCCTTTGGACGCCTGGAGCAAAGCAAGCTCTTTCGCTTTTGCCGGGTCAGAGAAGCTGCCCACGTAGTTTACGAGGAATTCTGCATTTGGGTTGGTCGCTTTCATCCCTTCCTGGAAACCGCCTGTCCATTTTTTCAGAAGAGGAATATCCATGGCGACAACCATGCCCACTTTGTTTGTTTTCGTTGCCAGTCCAGCCGCTGCTCCCATCAGGTAAGCCGCTTCCTGCTCGCGGAAGGTAACGCTGCGTACGTTTGGCAAATCAACAACAGTATCGATGATCGCGAAGTTTTTATCCGGATTTTCGGCAGCTACTTTTTTCAAGGCATCTTCAGATTCAAACGAAGACGTGATAATCAAATCGTAGTTTTCCGCCACAGCTACGCGCAGGTTTTCTTCAATCGCGCCATGGTCAGTGGATTCGATGCTTTTTACTTCTGCACCAAACTCTTCGCCTGCTTTCTTAGCGCCTTCGTCCATTTGCTGGAAGAACGGGTTCACCCCGATTTTCTCTGGCAGGATCAGGGCAATGCGTTTTTTCGCCGCTCCCTCTTGTCCCGCTGCTTGTCCTTCTGCTTTATCTGCTGGAGCGCTGCTGCCTCCTGCCGAGCATCCTGCTGCCAAAACGGCGAATGTGGTCAAAGCCAACAATAATTTCTTCATGGTGTTCCCCTCTCTACCTGGAGCGTTTATATTCGTTCTTATCTATCTACTTATGTAATGTACGGTTTTTACGCCAAAAAATCAACAATAATTACGTACATTTCATCAAAAATTACAGTTAATGTTCGTAAATAAGATAAAACGTTTAGAAGTACAAAAAAAACTCTTCCCTTGAGGAAGAGTTTGCGTCCTGAACGGTCCTCTTCCTCATCTTCCAAGACATTTACCTGTCTTGTAGGAATTGGCACCAGTCTGTACAAGGTACAGTGGTTGCCGGGCTTCATCGGGCCAGTCCCTCCGCCGCTCTAGATAAGGCAGTAAATCTATAGGATTATAGTCAGATATATTTTAGCAGAATTTTTCAAAAGTGCAATGATTATTTCAAATCTTTTTACTGCTTGTGAAATGTCTGCTGGAGCCGATGCGACAAAGTGTTGAGCTCACCCAGCTCTTCGGTGATTTCCCGTACCCTTTGATGCTGATTCTCTGCGGTGGCAAACAGCTCCTCCAGATTGGCTACCGATTCTTCGGTGACTGCGGTGATCGTCGACATTTCCATCGCTACTTCACTCGAGCGCAGCTTGACCCGGTCCATGCTGGAACGCACATGCTCTGCAGCTGCCAGGAAGTGAACCATTCCTGCCCGCACGGCTTCAATCGATTCAACCGTTTTAACTGCTAGCTCTTTTCCTTTAGATACAGAGGTTTCCCCGTTTCCAATATGGAGGACCGCATTCTCGCTTTCCTGATGGAGCGACTTCAAAATCTCCGTGATTTCCTGTGTGGCCGTCGCACTTTGTTCAGCCAGCTTCCGCACTTCATCTGCGACTACAGCAAAGCCTCTGCCATGCTCTCCTGCACGGGCAGATTCGATCGCCGCATTCAGTGCCAATAGGTTGGTTTGCGTCGCGATCTGGTTAATGGCCCCTACGATTTCCTCAACTTTATTGGCCTGACGATTGAGCTGATGAATAGTTGAGGCGGCCACATTTACAGCCTCCACGATCTGATCCATCTGCTTGGACAGCTCATTCATCATGCTCACACTTTCCGTCAGCCGCAGATTGTTCTGGTCAGACTCTGCCTTCATAGCATTCGTCTGCGTCGTGACACCCACGATTTCCTGGTCGATCGACTGGACTTCCTCCTCGATCTTCACCGTCGAATGAGCCTGCGACTCCATACCCGTTGCAACCTCTTTAAAGGCGAGCATCATGTCATCCGTATTGCGTTTGGTTCCTTCTGCATGCACATGTACGTGCTCCGTCGTGCGATCCAGCTGCTCGGTCATCACTTCGATGTGTTCGAGCATTTCTTTCAAACGCTGTTCTTTCTCTTCTGCTTCCTTTCGGGCAGCGTTCGCTCTCTGCAGCGATGCTTGTCCAGCCAGACACAGGTACGTCACAGCTGCCATCATCATCAAGATAGCAACAATCCGTACAGCGAGGTTGATCTCGGTATAATCACCGGTAAAAATCTGATAGGTGCCTGTGTAGAAGCCCACGAGCGTGGCGATGATCTGCGTAATCCCAGCAAACACCACCAGCTTCCAGTCCAGGTAAGCAGCCAAAAAGCCCATTACGATAAAGGCGAGAAAGGCAACTTCCTGCTCTGAGCTAAAGTGATCAAATGAAATAGCATAAAACATGAGTCCAATCGCGACGAGATAACGGATAACCGTGCTGTTCCTACGAATGAAATAATAGGGCGATACGATCAGGGTCACCAGCAAACCTAACGAACTGACCATCCAGAAATTGACGTTTTCCTGGAAGGCGATCAGTCCGGCCATCCATAAATGATTCCACAAAACAAAGATCATAAAGCCTTCTTTGTTCGTCAAGGTATTCCGTATTAACTGAATCATCAATGTCCCTCCTTACTTTTCGATTGGTATTTCCCCTCCATTATAGATGGTGGATTGTTCCAGTGGATGTGAAAAAAATGCGAACGCTAGAAACCACTTTCCCCCTATCCGAATAGGCTGTTATGACAGATACCTATATGAGAGAAGAAAGGACTAAAAAAAGTGGATTTGAACCGACTTCCCGTTACCGTTTTGACGCGCACCATCACGCGACCGGGTACATCCATCTACTACCCGCAGCTGACAGGTCTTGCCAATCAGCAGGCCGAAACACAAATTAACCGAGCCTTGCTGCAAACCGTCCAAGGCCTGATTCACGAACAGCAAAGAGTACAGGTCCAAGGAAACACCCAGATGCAGGGCAGCTACGAGATCAAAAATAACCAGCGCGGCATCTTCAGTGCAACGATGAACAACTACGCCTACACCCCGCAAATGGCACATGGGATGACCTTCCTCGGATCCGTCTCGGCAGATGTCGACACCGGAAAGCTGTATGCCTTGCGGGACCTCTTCAAACCGGGCAGTGACTATATTAAAGTCCTGTCCACCATGATCAAAGCCCAAATCAAGCAGAGACAAATCCCGACGCTGAGCGATTTTACAACGATCAAGCCCGACCAGGACTTTTATCTCGCGGACAAAACCTTGGTCATCTATTTTCAGCTTTACGAAATCACGCCGTACTATGTCGGATTCCCCATGTTTCCCATCTCCGTGTACGATTTGGAGCCGATCATCAAAGAGGATGGGCCACTTAGTATTTTGGCAGCGAGTTAGGAAAGAATCGAAACGAAGGCGAGCTGATGCGCTGGAAAACAGTCGTCAGCTTTCTTTATGGCAGAACTGTGGACGAGTGAGGCTTATCCTACTACTCAATAAACAAATAAGTATTTACTTATATGATGGGAACTGTTACTATGTAAAATGTACATATTTACTTAAGCAAGTGTATGGATTATCGGACCCGCTTTTATGGAGGAAGGATACTCATGCAATATTACGGACATAAAATCAGCAAAACTGCCAGAGTTTTCAGCAAAAAACTCAATAACGTACTCTCCCCTATGGGGCTCTACAGCTCCCAGTGGGGAATCCTCATGTGCCTGCACTATCGGAGTACGTTGACGCAGGTACAGATCAGCAATTACCTGGACGTAGAAGCCCCAACGATTACTAGGACGTTGACTCGCCTGGAGGAAATGGGCTGGGTCATTCGTGCAGAAGGGGAAGACAAACGGGAGCGTTACGTATCCCTCTCCCCCCAAGCCCAAGCCAAGTTCCCCGAGTGGCTCGATGCCGCCATTCAGTTGGAGAAGGCTGCCCTGCGCGACATTCCCGAGGAAGATTTAGCTACGTTTAACCGCATCCTGCAAAAAATGAACGACAATCTCAACAATCTGCAGCTTGCTGAATCCGAATCGGAACAGGATTCTGCGATCTCTTAAAGTAACAAGGCTTCCCTTCCGTAAGTGACGTACATGCAGGAGGAGAAGCCTTGTTCATTTGAAATGCTGATTGCTATTGCATGCGCTTGATCATGTTGCGCGCCATCCATACCCCGGCAGCACCTGCTTGCGCCAGACCGCGTGTAATACCCGCACCGTCCCCGCCGCAGAACAAGCCTTGAATTTCGGTTTCGAATTCCTCCGTAAGCTTTGGACGAGCCGAGTAGAATTTCGCTTCTACCCCATAGAACAAGGTGTGCTCGGAGGCGATCCCCGGAGTCACTTTATCCAGCGCCTCGACCATTTCAACCAAGCTCTTCATCGTATTGTACGGGAGCACCAACCCGAGGTCACCCGGTACAGCCTCCTTCAGGGTCGGTTCCAGGAAGCCTTCGCGAATGCGGGATTCTGTCGAGCGGCGACCGCGCATAATATCGCCAAACTTTTGGACGATCACGCCGCCGTTGGACAGGTCATTTGCCCGCTTGCAGATTTCCCGAGCGTATTCGTTTGGTTTATCAAAGGGCTCCGTAAAGGTGTGGGACACCAAGAGAGCAAAGTTGGTGTTGGTCGAGCCGAGAGCCGGGTCTTTGTACGAATGTCCATTGGCCGCCATCACTCCGCTGTGGTTCTCTACCACGACGTGCCCCGATGGATTGCTGCAGAACGTGCGGACACGTGTGCCTACGGACGTATTGAAAATAAATTTCCCTTCGTACAAATGCTCGTTGATTTCGCGCATCACGACGTCAGAGGTCTCGACGCGCACCCCAACGTCCACCTGATTGTTGTACATTTTCAAACGGCGCTTTTTCAGGATGCTCGTCAGCCAAGCCGAGCCATCTCGTCCAGGTCCAATCACGACAAAATCGCTTTCGAACTCCTCCCCGTTTTTCAGGACGACCCCTTTTACCTGATGCCCCGTTTCTACCTTGACCGTAATAATGTCTTCTACTTCCGTCTTAAACATCATGTCGATCCGGTCCTTCAGGAATTCAAAAATCGATTGCAAAATTTGCAGGTTTTGCTCGGTTCCCAAGTGACGCACCTGAGCGCGCAAAAGCTTCAATCCCGCTGCATAGCCGCGTTGCTCGATGCTTTTGATCGTCTCAGTCGTCGGATCGGTAATCATCTCTGTCGCTCCGTGCTCCAGGTTGATCGAGTCTACGTATTGAATCAGGTTCAGGACAGTGGAAGGACTCAGGTAATCGGTCATCCAACCGCCGAACTCTGTCGTAATATTAAATTTCCCATCGCTGTAGGCACCGGCTCCACCGAACCCACTCGTAATCGAACAGGCTGGCAAGCATCCGGAAAAATCCTTTTTCCCTGCAGGCGGCGGACAGAGCTTGATTTTTTCCTCCAAAATGGGGCAGCGTCTGCTGTAGATGTCATGCCCTTTGTCGATCAGCAAGACCTTGGCTTTTGGCCATTTGCGAGTCATCTCATAACAGGTAAAAATCCCTGCTGGACCTGCTCCTACCACGATCACATCATACTTCTTCATGTTCGTTTCCCCCTTGTGAGCATGCAAAAAATTCCCGGCCGACGAATAGGGTATGTCAAGAACAACCCCATTCGTAGCCGGGAATTTACGGTTCCCTGTAGAAACCCTCAAACCATATTTCTGAGGATATACGAATTGTTAGATTCATCAAAACCAGTTATGTGCTATCAACAATTTGTATCATAACGGCTACTGTGAATCATGTCAATAAGAGTACGCCCATTTATTCGTGTTTACAAAAAATTAGCATCCATTAGGCACAAAAAATCACGATAAAAGACCTAAAATCCGAACATTAATTCCGAACGTTCGTTTTTTCTTGCAAATCATTCTCCACCGTTCGGCAGGAAACTACAGAAAAAGTAGGAATAGGTAGAAATTTACCACTCATATAGTCATTACAAGCTGATAAAAAGGGTGAGGCTAAGCACATGCGGGATTATCGCTATTATCAGTCTCTTTTTTCCGGAATTCCGAAGCCTTTTGCCTTCATCGATCTGGATATGCTGGAGGAAAATGCCCAGCAAGTGCGACTTCAGAGCAACGGAAAGCAGATCCGGATCGCGAGCAAATCGATACGCAGCGTCGCCATTCTCCAGCATCTTTTGCAATTGGACGAGTGCTTTACCGGGCTCATGTGCTACTCGGGACCGGAAGTGCTCCATTTGTGCGCCCACGGCATGGACCAACTGCTGCTGGGCTATCCGATTTGGGAAAAGAGCTGGCTGGAAGCGATTGCGGGCGAGGTAAAAAACGGCCGCAGCATTACACTGATGATCGACTCTCTCTTGCATGTGGAGCATGTAGAACAGCTCGCCCGCCGCACGGGGGTTCGTCTGCCTGTCTGCCTGGATGTGGACATGTCTTCGGATCTTTTTGGTCTGCACTTTGGCGTCTGGCGCTCCCCGATTCGTTCCCTCGAGGCTGCCCGAGATGTCGTACGCCGCATTGCCGCCTCCGATCATCTGTACCTGGACGGCATCATGGGCTATGAAACGCAGATTGCAGGTGTAGGTGATCGATATCCTCGCCGCTTTTTCAAAAATACTGTCATCCGCCTCTTGAAGCAGCATTCCGCACGGGAAATAGCCGAGCGCCGTGCGATGCTGGCAAGCGAGCTTCAAAAGCTGGGGCTATCACCCCGCTTTGTGAATGGAGGCGGCACCGGAAGCCTGCACCTGACTGGGAAGGAAGAGGCGGTCACCGAACTGACTGCCGGCTCCGGTTTTTATTCGCCCGCTTTGTTTGATTACTATCAGGACTTCCGATTTCATCCCGCAGCCGGGTTTGCTTTGGAAATTGTTCGTCAGCCTGCCGCAAGCATCTACACCTGCGCAGGCGGTGGCTACATCGCCTCTGGTGCAGCAGGAAAAGACAGACTCCCCCTTCCCTACCTGCCCCAAAAGGTAAAGCTGCTTCCCAACGAAGGGGCGGGCGAGGTCCAGACTCCGATTCTCTACCGGGGAACGGAAACCTTGCAGCTGGGGGATCCAGTATTCTTTCGCCACGCAAAGGCAGGAGAGCTATGCGAACGCTTTTCACGACTGTACTGCGTGTCAGGCGGAAAGATCGTTCGAGAAGTCACTACGTACAGGGGGGACGGTTTGTGCACACTGTAAAGCTCGATACCAAGCGCTGGTCAAACTGGGCCGGCAACGTCAAGAGTCAGCCTCTGCAAGTCGCTGTACCAGACTCATTGGAGGATGTCGTGTCCATCGTCCGCGACTGCAATCCGCGTGGTCGGCTCGGGTCACTCCTTTACCCCCATCGCCCAAACGGACGACTGCCTGCTTTCGCTTGATCGTCTCACAGGTCTGTACGCGGTGGATCCTGCGGAACGTACCGTTGAAGTCTCCCTACTCCGATACCGCCCAGGTCAAATTCATGGATGAAACGACAGAACTCACCCAGGTGAAGCAAGACGATACCTGGCTCAGCCCTGCTTATGGGCGTGACAGTGCCTACATCGCCGTTCATATGTACAAAGGAATGCCCTATCAGCCCTATTTTCAAAGGATAGAGGCCATCCCCCGCCTCGAAGATTTTCTCGCCCTTCGCACTCACATGGATCCCGATGGCCTTTTCCTCAATCCGTACTTGTCCGAGCTTTTTGGTGTTCCCGTGCGCACATAGCTCGCATCACTTTTGTTGATATACGCAAAAAATTCTGATAGATTGAAAATAGTAGGGATTGAAAAACATTCGAAGCATTCTTCGAGTTAAATCAGAGGGGGAAATACGTTGGTACAGTCGATTGACCGAGCGATGAGCATCATTTCGGTTCTGGTCTCTGACGATAGCAAGGCGCATTGGTCGATTTCGGAGATAGCGGACCAGACTGCTCTCCCTCTCAGCACCGTTCATCGTTTGATCAGCACCATGATGCAGCATGGACTGATCATGCAGATTCCTGAGACCAAGCAGTACAAGCTCGGCTACACCTGGATGGAGATCGGGCTGGGCATTGTGGACAAAATCGATACACGTGCAGTTGCCCGCTCGGTAATGGAGAAGCTGGCTGCTGAAGTGCAGGAAACCGTGTATTTGAGCTTTCCTCACGGTACGAGCTCGATCGTCCTCGAACGGGTCGAGAGTCCTACCAGTGTACGGATTATTGACAACCTGGGAGAGCGAATTCCGCTGCACATCGGTGCGCCCAACAAAACCATTCTGGCCAACATGGATCCTGCAGACGCAAAGGACATGGTAGAAGAGCTCATCACGGAACCGGAAGCGCAGCAGGAGCTCCTGAAGCGGCTGCCAGCTATCAAGCAAAATGGCTATGCCATCAGCTACGGTGAAAAAACGGAGGGCACAGCCTCCATCGCAGTACCGATCATCGGCTACAACCACCAGGTCGTCGGCGCACTCAGCATCGGCGTACCCAGCTACCGAATCAACGAGGACCGCTTAGCTTTTCTGATTGAAAAGGCCAAGCAAGCAGCAAGCGACATTCAGCATCGAATCGGCGGTCTCGCCTAATTTTTTTATCCACGATACGGAAACTTATTTCACATAATGGAAAACGGAGGCATCTCACATGGGCAAATGGCAAACGAAGGAACAGTTGGTCGATCTATTGTGCAATCTCGTCAGTATCCCGAGCATCACCGGTTCTCCCGCAGAAAAACAGGTACCTGGTTATCTCGTGGAACAGCTGAGCAGCCTTCCCTATTTTCAAGCCCATCCCGATCACGTACGTGCCAACCCGACGGAAGATGATCGTCATTTCGTCACAGCGCTCGTCAAAAAGGAAGGCGTCCGGGACACCGTCATACTCGTCAGCCATTTCGACGTCGTCGATGTAGAGGATTACGGGGAATGGCGCAAGCATGCGTTTGATCCAAAGGCGCTCACTCCGCTGTTTCATGCGAATGCCACGGATATGCCAGCTGCAGTACAGGAAGATCTGAATTCGGGAAACTGGCTATTCGGTCGCGGAACAATGGACATGAAATGCGGTCTTGCTCTGCACATGTCGATGATCGAGCGGGCATGCGAGGGCGAATTTGAGGGAAACATCCTGCTTTTGACAGTGCCAGACGAAGAGGTCAACTCAGTCGGTATGCGCGCTGCTGTTCCAGCTCTGCTCGCCCTCGCGGAGGAATTTGATCTAAACTACAAGACCGTGCTGAACTCCGAGCCGATGTTCACCCGTTTTCCTGGCGATCACAACAAGTATTTGTACACAGGCTCCATCGGAAAGGTACTCCCCGGCTTTCTTTGCTACGGGAAAGAAACGCACGTCGGTGAGCCTTTTGCTGGTCTCAACGGGAACCTCATGGCTTCCCAGATCACCTGCGCGCTTGAGCTGAACACGTCATTTTGCGAGGTAGTCGAAGGGGAAATCTCTCCTCCCCCTACCAATCTGATTCAGAAGGACCTGAAAAAAGAGTACTCGGTGCAAATACCGCACCGTGCCGTCACTTTGTTTAATCTGTTTTTGCTGGAGAAAAAGATGGAGGACATCGTAGAGCCTCTGCTGCAAACCGCGAGGCAGGTAGCGGATCAAATCAGCCAATCCTATGCTCGACAAGCGAGCCTATTTGCCAAGACAGCGCCATTTACCCCGCGGGATCTTTCCATTCGTGTCATGAGCTATGAGGAGCTTCACGCCTACGCGGTCAAGACCTATGGGGAAGAGCGCTTGAGCCAGCTTCAAGCGGAGGCTGTGGCAAATCGCGGCGACAAGGATGACCGGGACATGACCATCGAGCTCGTCGATCAGCTGGCGATCTTGTGCAAGGAGTT
Organism: Brevibacillus centrosporus; assembly: GCF_003710815.1. Taxonomy (GTDB): domain Bacteria; phylum Bacillota; class Bacilli; order Brevibacillales; family Brevibacillaceae; genus Brevibacillus; species Brevibacillus centrosporus. The sequence continues at coordinate 160,433 of NZ_RHHP01000023.1, read as the reverse complement.
GTCACCGATGATCATCTTGTTTTTCGCTCCCCCATTCTACCCAGCGGTCAGCTCGCGTCGTCACCCGCTCATCCAGCGCACGACTGCGGTAATGGAAGCCTATGCAGCGGAACAGCACCAGGTCACACTGCTTCAGCAAAACTACTTCGGCGGTATTTCCGATTTGAGCTACGCAGGCTTGCAATATCCAGCTGCCTCCATGCAACCGCTTGTCGCAAACATGCCGCTGTGGGATCAAGGCTACTCGATTCCCTTGCAGGCGCTGGAAGCCTTTGATGTCCCTGTCATGAACCTCGGCCCGGTCGGACGCGATGCCCATCAGTGGACCGAGCGTCTGGATGTAGATTATGCATTCGATACACTTCGCGACATGCTGCCGCGTTGCATTCACTCTCTGTTGAAATAGCGACTGGGGTATAATGGGGGAAAACCGTCTACGAGGAGGGCTATCGCTATGCAATTTGAGGCCAAGGAAAATGGATTTGTGAGCCATTTGTCTTATGGAGACCTGCATGTATCCGGCGACGAGCAATACGGCTTTCGTCCCTACCAGCTCATGGTATCGTCTATCGCCGTATGCAGCAGCGGCGTTCTGCGCAAAGTTCTGGATAAAATGAGAATGCCGTGCAGTGACATGAAGGTGACAGCCGAGGTCGTGCGAAACGAAGAAAAGGCGAATCGAATTGAAAAAATTCACCTTCACTTCATAATCAGCGGAGAAAATCTTCAAGAGGAAAAAGTAAAAAAGGCGATTGAAACCTCTCATAAAAATTGTCCGATGGTTCAATCGGTTCGGGATAGTATCGTAATCACGGATTCGTTTGAACTCGTATCCTAGAAAGAAACCCGCTTCAGTTGCATGGGGACTGCCCCCCTGCTCTGAAGCGGGTTTTCGTTGTCTTTAGGCCACTTGCTGCTTCACAGCCTGCTTTTTCTCTTTGCTCTCGGGAATGACTACGTTTAGGATTACAGTAGCCAAAGCCCCTACTGTGATCCCGGAGGAAAGAATGTAGTTCACGAAATCAGGCACACCGTTCAGCGCCTCTTTCGGCAGCACGGTTACCGCGATGGTGCAGAGGATCGGCAATCCGATGACCATCATGTTGCGGTCGTCGATCGAAATGTGCTGAATCACTTTAATCCCGTTGGCGACAATCGCTACACAAACGATACCGAAGATACCGTTAATAACCGGCTCAGGAATGCAAGTAATCGCCGTCGACAGCTTCGGCACCAGGCCGAGCGCCACCAGAATAATGCCACCTGCCATGATTGCCATGCGGCTGCCTACACCTGTTACCGCGATCAAACCCGCATTCGATGAATACCCGGTCGTAGGCGTACCTCCGAACAAGGCCCCAATAAAGCAGCCAATCCCTTCCCCTACTGCTGCACGATTCAAACGTTTTTCCGTCAATTCACTATCTGTAACCGTAGATACTACAAACCAGGTACCAGTCGTTTCGATCATGATGATCATGTAAACAAACAGCATAGTCAGTACGGCGCTGAGATCAAACACAGGAGCGCCATAAGGGAAGAACCTCGGCAACGATAGCCAGCTTGCCTCTTTTACCGGGCTGAAGTCTACCGTACCAAAATACGCAGCGGTGATTGTTCCGACTGCAATCGCGATCAGGACAGACACGAGGCGGAAAAAGGTGCCTGCCACTTTTGCTCTTTTTCCCAGCAGCATACAAGTCATCAGCACACCCGCAGAAACAGCAGCAATGAATACGTTGGTCCAAATAGCGCCAGGTGCGTGATAGATATTGCCCATTCCAATCGGCATGAGGGCGATACCTACGATGATAATAACCGTTCCTCCAACGAGCGGTGTACGCACAGCTTTGGCAAACCATTTCAGCGGAAAGCCCATCAGCGCCATCAGCAAAGCACCCGGAATCAAGCTCCCGATCATCGCGTTCAAGCCGAGCTTGCCACCGATCGCAGCCAAAGCTCCAATCGGTACATAGGAAGGGCCTTGCACAACAGGCAAGCGCAGACCAAATCCAGTCTGAATCAACGTTCCAATTCCCGTTGCCAGAAAACACATTTGAATGAAAAAGGATGTACTCGAAGCGTCCATGGTCAGCAAGCCAGCAATAATAATAGGAGCAATATACAAGTCCATGGCCAGCACATGCTGCATGCCGAGCAAAAAGGCGTGAAGCTGGGTACAGCCTAAGCTAGCTTACAAAGTCCATCGCACAGCAAAAAGACCCGCTCTCCTTGCCGCAACGGCAATGGATGAGTGGGTCTTCTATTCGCTGGCCTAAAAAATCGGGGACAGTAGCCTCGTCAGTGATTCCTGAATTCGCGAACGCAACGGGCGGTTCATGTACTCCTCAATCGTCAGTTCCCGGCAATCGGCCATATCGGCGATAAACAGTGCCTCCAGCTTTTCCGCCATCCGCGTGTCATACAGGTAGGCATTTGTCTCAAAGTTCAGCTTGAAGCTGCGAATATCGATATTGGCTGTACCGACCGATGAAATTTGGGTGTCCACTACCATAGTTTTCGCATGCATAAAGCCCTTTTCATACAGGTAGCAGCGCACACCACTTTTCAACAGCTCCCCCAGATAGGAATGAGTCGCCCAAAAAACCATCAGATGATCCGGCTTTCCCGGTACCATCACACGGACATCGACACCTGACATCACCGCCATTTTTAGCGCAGTCAAAATACTTTCATCCGGTATGAAATAAGGGGTTTGCAAGTAAATCGTCTGTCGTGCCTTGTAGATCATTTTCAGGTTCGCATGCAGGATTTGATGCTTTTCCGAATTGGGGCCACTGGACACGATCTGCACGCCAATCCCATCTGCTGGCCCGTGCGTCTCCGGGAAATACGTGATCGCCTCTGCCATGCGCTTGGGAGAAGACAGGTTCCAGTCGAGGAAAAAGCGCGCTTGCAGCATGTACACCGCTTTTCCCTCAATCCGCAAATGCGTGTCTCGCCAATACCCCAGCTTTTTCTTGCCTACGTACTCGTCTCCGATGTTGAAGCCACCCAAATATCCGACCTTCCCGTCAACGATCGTCAGCTTCCTATGGTTGCGAAAGTTCACCCGGAAATTGATGAAGGAAAACGATGCTGGGAAAAACGGGACCGCTTCTCCTCCAGCTGCCAGCAAAGGCTTGAAAAACCGAGACGGAATCCCTGCTGATCCTACTGCGTCATACAGGAGCCGGACTTGCACGCCTTCCGATGCCTTTTTGACGAGGATGTTCATCAGCTCGCTGCCCAGCTCATCGTTTCGAATCGTATAGTACAGCAAATGGATATGCTCCTGCGCTTTTTCAATCTGTCCGAACATGTCGGCAAACAGGCTGTTTCCTTCCAGAAACACCTTAATCGCATTATCTTGCGTATAATACGCCCCATCACTGACCACATTCATGTAAATCATGTCGCGATGCCGCTCCATCGCAGGGTCATTCACTTCCATTTTCCCGTTTTCCAGCAAGTACTTCTGCTTATCAACAGCTGTCCGGAAGTGAGAAAACTCCCCCTCCTTCAGACGATACAGCTTCTTTTTGCTCAGCTTTTGACCGAATATCAAATAAACGATAAAACCGATTCCTGGTAAAAACAGCAGCACCATCAACCACGCCCAGGTAGCTGCGATATTGCGCCGCTCCATAAAGATCAGGACAGCGGCCAACATGACATTGCCGATCGAGATGACCGCGACGATTTGTTCGAGCAACAGCATTACCCCACATCCACCTTCATGATTCTCCCATTTTACACCATTTCCATCCAAGTTTCATCTCTGCCAGCCAGCGCACGAGCAGCAAGCCCATAACCTCAGCCGAGGTCGAGTCGTTGGATGAACTTCTTGGCGATTAGCGAGGACTGCTTTCCCTTACGCATCGCCCAGCCATAGTAGATAGGCTTCTCGTCAGGTCGATCCAGCTCTATCGCGATGATATCCTGGCTGCCTGTAGACACATGCTTGGAAAAGGAATAGTGCAGGCCGACGGTTACTCCTATCGCCGATAAGACCGCATTTTGTATCGCCTGCACATTATTCGAAGTAAACAGGATATCGAATTGCCCATAGTTTGCCTCCAGACTCTGGATGTGCGCACGGATCTGGTAGTAAATGCATCGGCCCCGGAATCGTCGCGATGCGCAGCTCGCCGCTCACGATACTGCTATAGGCGGTTGCCTCAGCCCTACCTTTAACAGGATTTTCCTGCGCCTTGGAAATGATCACTTTTCCCTCCGGAGTGGACATGGCGCCCTTTCCCCGTGAACGAGTAAAGATGACAAGCCCCAGTTCCGCTTCCAGTATGGATATGGCTTGGCTGACAGCTTCGAAATACGAGGACGTCGAGGCTTTAGTGGATAAATCTGTAGCCACTTTCGGTCGAATGGATGTCATGTTCAACAATGCAGGAATCGGTCGCCTAACGCCTGTCCCTGATTTGGAATGGAGCCATTACCACGCTGTCATCAACGTCAATCAGCATGGGGTCGCTCATGGCATTATGGCCGCCGGCAAAAAAATGCGGGAGCTTGGCATCAAAGGTGTGATTATCAACATGGCTTCCGTTTTCGGGTTCTTGGCTTCTCCAGGTACTTTTGCTTATCACGCCACAAAAGGTGCCGTGATCATGATGACAAAATCAGCTGCTCTGGAGCTGGCTGCTTACGGCATTCGTGTGGTAGGGGTCGCACCTGGTGCAGTGGATACGCCTATCATTCAAGGCTACAAGGATTCCGGTATGCTTGACTCAATGAAAACGAAAGTCATGGACAACAAATTGACTCAGCCCGAGCAAATCGCGGACTCGGTTTATCTGCTGTCTCTTCCGGAAGCAAGCGCAATCAACGGCAGCGTGGTCATGGTCGACGAAGGCTACGCTTCGTTTAAGTAAAACTTTCTTGCTTTTTCTACATGGAATAGCCCCTCTCTAAACGGGAGGGGCTTTCGTTTTGCCTGCTGCTCTGTCCTTCGTTTATACCAGGTCCAGCAGCTGACCTTTTTTCATGATCAGACGATCGTCCAAATACACGTCTGGTTCTTTGACGACACAATCGATATGAACACCCGCGACGATGGTTCCACCAAAGGTGTTGTTGCTGCCAAATGCTACGTGAATCGTCCCGTAGACTTTTTCGTCCTCCAAAACGACTCCGGTAATGCGAGCCTTGTCATTGGTGCCGATCCCGAATTCACCCAGCATGCGCCCGTCCTGCTCGCCCAAAATCTGCAACAGTCTCTCGCCGGCAGCTCCTTCTGTAGAAGTGATACGGCCATTTTCCACAGTCAGCAGCGCCGGGCTGTCCACTTTTCCGATTCCGGAAATGGAGCCGTCGACCACAATCTGGCCATGCGCCGAGCCCTCTACAGGTGCGATGTAGGCTTCCCCAGAAGGAAGATTGCCTGATTCGCCTGGATTCACATACATACCCGTACTCGGAACACCGGGACGGCTCGCGATGGAGAACTGGAGGCTCTTGCCTTCTTTTTCAATTCGTACGGTACTTGCTGCACTGAGCATTTCCGTTACTTTCTCCGTCAAGCTCTTCACTTGAGTATAGTCAGCAGCGATTGCCCCTTCTAAAAACATATCCTCTGTAATGCCAGGCATGGTCGCGAGTCGTGTCCCGTTGGCAGCCGCCTCTTTGCGCGCCTTGGTATGCGTCAACGAATGCTCTGTTACACAGACAACTACATCTGCGTTTTTCATCGCTTCTGCTACGATTGCCGGCGGTTCCTGTCCGCTTTTCTCGCGCTCCTGCATCACCATCAGGACGGACTCGGCTCCCAGTTCTCTGCCAGCCTCCCACAGGGCTTGCCCCAGCTCACGTTTTATGTCGTCGGCGACAACTAGAAAAGATTCGCCCGGTTTCAAAGCCATGCAGCTCGTCAGGATTCCCTTGCTGTTCTCAATCAGCTTCATGTTTGTCCCATCCCTTTCGACTTGATCCTCAAATCTATTATGCCTCTTAAAAACGGGGGGCACAAATAGAAAAGGAAACCGCTGGGGTCTCCTCGTAATGCTATTTATGAAAATAATCTTTAATCGACTGAATCAAACCTGTCGATTTTGCTTTTGATTTTTCAGTACCTGCGGCTATTTCACCCTGCCCCTGTAGGATTTCTTTCAGGATGGCGGTGTGATCGTCTGAAAAGGAGACTCTCTCAGCTGGAAGGATCTTTTTCGTTGGGCGATAGACTGCAACACTGAATTCAGTCCCGTTCGTCGTTATACCTTTACGCTCTTGATCTACTACTTCCATCGCTTCCACCTCCATCAAGATTTTGACTATAGGATACCATAAGTTTCCATAACTTGTCCATGTAGACGATATGCTGTACGGCCACTGCCGCAGCCTTGAAGTGGGCTTCCGTTTCCATAGTAATCATTTCTTTGCTAGGCAGCATAATTACGTACCCAAATCGAAAATTAGGACCTTGATTACGTATAAACCCTATAGCCTCCATGTCATTTGCAGGAAATAACTCCCGTACGTTCCCTTTTAAATAGGGATTATCTGGCATGCCCAAGATTTCATCAACCATTTTCATATCAAGTTCTGTAAGTCCAAAATGCCGGCCAAGACTAACAACCATGATGTTCCCTTCTAAATTGGTCACTAAAAACGATGCCCTCACAAACCGGTGATCTAACCCTGGGAAGATACTCATGGCTTGCATCCCAATCCTTCTCATTAAATGATCAACTGTATTCGTAATTTCGATTTCTTGGACGCCTGGTTTTTCTATGACTTCCATTGCAGCAGAGATTTCCTCCGTATAAAGCATGATCTCAGGTGCAGGGGAAGATTTTTCTATTTGTTTACGATCTTTTGCAATCAGCAAGGGGATATAGCTAACAACCGCCAAATAAATCATAATACAAATAGCACTAAACAATAGCTTGGTGAAATTATTAGCATCTTGATAGGATTCCAGTAAGTTTGCCATGGATACAAAAGGAAGAATGATCGTACTGTATACTTCCTTTAACTCACCAACTAAACTCCCGATGACAAGTAGCACCCCAGCCACAAACACCCCGTATAATTTTTCTCTTAACAATGTGAATGTTTTTTGAATCATCAGACAAAAATCCCCCTACCCGATCCAACTATTCCTTTATTTTACAGGAAAGAACTGAAAGGTGTAGAGGGTTTGACTATTTTATTTTTTTCCTTGCTGCTCTCTATTCGAAGGTAAATCAGGCTTATAGGAACGACTCATTTGATAAACTGATACTTCAACTGTATCTCCTACTTTGAACTCTCTTAGAAGTCTGACTTCAGGCTTCTTTTCGTTTCGACTACTCTTTCGTTTCCTACCAAACATATCCACCTCTCCTCTCCCTAGTAGCGTTGACTGTTTTCAGAACATTTATACGGGAGTGAAGACAAAGAAGATAATAATAACCACTTCAATTACTAGAGCACCAGCTTGACCCCGCTCGCCTTTTGTTCCAGCATTTTGCTCAAAATAGTCCCGATATGAGCGCCTGCCTCGATGGGCGACGTTCCCTGACGATGGATGTTGGAAATGACAGTGCGTTCCGATTCCACCATGCCTTTGCGCGGGCGATAGCACATGTAGGCGCTCATCGAGTGGGCAGTCACCAGACCAGGGCGCTCTCCAATGAGAAGCACCAGCACTTCCGGCTGCAGCAGTTCTCCGATGTGATCCATGCTCGCGACACGTCCTCCTCTGACGAAAAACGGTGTGCCGCAGCTCAATCCATAGCTGGTTAACGAGTCCAGCAATGCAGGCAGGACATCTCGCAGATTGGCATCAACGGCGCTGGCACTCAGCCCATCGGAGACGACAATTTGCACCTGCGGCTTCTTTTGGCAGCGCTCCAGGAGCAGCCGCACCCCTTCTTCGTTGAGGATTCGTCCCATATCCGGCCGCTTCAAGTAATTCTCGGTATTGTCGTACTGCGTCTCCACGGTAAACAGGGAAAACTCGTCGAGCAGCGACTGCTGCACTTCGCCATACACAGCATCGACCGCCGCTGCATGGTCACGCCGGAGCTGAAGCATGGTCCGGGTCAAGGGACGGACACCCGTACGCCACACACCGATCCGGGCAGGCGTGCTGTCCAAGAGCTCCTGCATGCCTTCCTGCCATTTCGGATTCGGGACATTCGCCCCTCGCTCCTCTTCAACTACGTGGACAGGAGACTCGGAACCATCGAATGCTCCCAAAGCTTTCGCCGAACCGTTCCTCGCCCTTTCACTCAGCTTTTTCTGCAGCTCTGCCACGACCTTGTCGACCAAATATTCCAACTGCTGCTCCATCAACCGAACACCTCCTAGGTTACATAAAAATCGTTGGATCTCCCGCGATCGCCGTCAGCTTGCCATGTTCCATGATCCCCATCTTCTCCAGCCACTTCTCAAACGCCGGGGCTGGACGCAAACCGAGCACCTCCCGGAAAGCGGCGATATCATGAAAGCTCGTTGATTGATAATTGAGCATGACATCATCTGCCATAGCTACTCCGATGACAAAATTTACTCCTGCAGCCGAGAGCAGGATGCCCAGATTGTCCATATCGTTCTGGTCGACCTTCATATGGTTGGTGTAGCACACGTCACAGCCCATCGGCAGACCGTGGAGCTTGCCCATAAAGTGATCCTCCAGCCCTGCCCGGATGACTTGTCTGCTGTCATACAAATATTCAGGGCCAATAAAACCCACGACCGTATTGACGATGAAAGGCTGATACTTGCGGGCAAGCCCATAGCAGCGGGCTTCCATCGTCAGCTGGTCGATGCCGAAGTGAGCCTCAGAGGACAGCTCAGAGCCCTGCCCCGTCTCGAAGTACCAAATATTCGGACCTGTAGAAGTGCCTTCCTTTCGCATCAGCTCATCGGCCTCATCCAGAAGGGCAACGTCGATCCCGAATGCCTGGTTGCCCGCTTCACTTCCCGCAAGGCTCTGGAAAATCAGATCAGCTGGCGCGCCTTGGCGGATGGCACGCATTTGGGTAGAGACATGGGCGAGCACACAATTTTGGGTGGGGATCTCCCACTTGTTTATCACTTCTTTCGTCATCAGCAAGATGTCTTTTACGCTATCGGACGTATCGATGACCGGGTTGACCCCGATGACGGCATCGCCAATCCCGTAGCTGAGCCCTTCGTACAGGGCAGCCTTGATGCCTTGGATGCTGTCGGAGGGATGGTTGGGCTGAACACGTGATGCCAGCACTCCTTGCTGTCCGATCGCTGTGTTGCAGTGCGTAATGTTTCGTATTTTTGCCGCAGCCGTAATCAGGTCGAGATTGCTCATCAGCTTGGTTGTGGCTGCGATCATTTCGCTGGACAGCCCCCGGCTGATTCGCCGGATCTCACTTTCTCCCGCCTGATGGCTCAGTAAGTACTCACGAAGCTCTGACACGCTCCAGTTCTTGATTTCGTTGTAGATCTTCTCGTTGATGCCAGCCTCAATCACGCGCGAGACCTCGTCCTCCTCTGGCGGCAGCAGCGGATGGTTGCGGATATCCGCCAACGTCAGATCGGCCAGCACCTGTTTGGCTGCTACACGCTCACGTGAGTCCTCGGCGGCTATACCCGCCAGCTGATCCCCCGATTTATCCTCGTTCGCCTTGGCGAAGATTTCTTTGAGGTCGCGGAATTGATAGGTCTGCCCGAGTACCGTTGTTTTCGTGATCATCTCGTCCCCCCCTTTATCGAAGTGTGTTCATCAAAGGCTAGCGTTTTGACGACGACCGGGATAATCGTGCCGGAGATAGGTTCGCCCAAGTCGATGTAGTCGCCGTACTCGACGCGTACCTGATCGATACAAATGATGTGCGGTTTTCCCTTGCATCGCAGCTCCAAAGCTTGCCCGAGTGCTTTTGCCATATCCAACTCACAGAGGACAACCATGGTTGGACTGTCAGCAAACTGATGACGGTATGGAAGCGTCAGCTCGTCTGCGATCCGTTGAAGCTGCTGATAGGAACAATAGCGGATGCCAGATAAGGAAAGGGCAAACGGGATCTCTGTCGTTCTCTCAAACAAACGCTGACCCATGTCGTACACAGCCGCTACCTCTGAATGCAGCCTGCTGGAATCATGCAAATGCTCAGCTGTCAGCTCCAGCTTGAGAATCGGGATATTGCGGATCGGCAAAAGTTCAGGCTTGATATGTACCGTAGAACCGCTGATCTTTGTACTCTGCATGCCTGCACCAATCACAGTCGCTCTGACAGTCTGTTCCGGGTCGATCCATCGCAGTAGGTAAGTCCCCTTTTTCCTCTCCTGCTGCAGAACATACCCAAGCATGGGTCCAAAATCTCCGTATTCGCTGACCTGGGCCATCGTATGAACAGGACGATCCGTCATCAACTGGCCCACCCCTCCTGATACGGACAACTCCTCGACGGGTATCCTTTCTCGCAGTTGATGACCAAGGACCAGCAGCCCAGACTCTTGCCTGTCTCGTCCCGTTACATAGTCCAGCATATCCCGCACCATTTCCCCGGCAATTTCCCCGATCTCCTCCACTGTGAGCTGTATACCGGGCTGGACTTGCAGCTTCTTAGCCATCAGCCAAGACTTGATATTGGGTGACACGTACTGAACCATACCTCGTTTATCCAGCCGTATCAGGCGCCCTCCTACGTGAAAGGTGACGGTAGCGATGGCTTTTCCCCGGTAAAAATAAGCTGCGTTCGCAGTGCCCCCTCCTATATCCACATTCACAACTGTTCCTTGGATGGACAGAGACCGTTTTTGCGCACCGGCTCCCTTCCCGGCAAGCACGCCTTCCAGGTCTGCACCCGCTGTCGCCACGACGAAGTCACCCGATCGCTCTGCTAACAGATGCACAATCTGCTCCGCGTTTTTCTTGCTAGCTGTCTCTCCCGTGATAATGACCGCTCCTGATTTAATGGCGGAGAGGCTGATCTTTGCCCTCTCGTACTCCGCTGCCAGAATCGCACCGATTCCTTCTGCGTCTATTTCGTCAGCGCCGATAAGAGGGGTGGGATGAACGGCACTGGCATAAAGCAGCTGACGCTCCACAATCTGATAACGGGGCAGGGAAAACGTACTGGACATTCGCCCCAGGCGCAGACGGCTGACGATCATTTTTGTCGTGCTGGTTCCCACGTCGATGCCAACGCTTTGGATCCATTGCTCATCCATACAAAACCTCCTCTGACCCTTGACCTAAAAAGCGCCTGAACAGTCGGTATGTTGCTGCCGAACTCGTTCAAGCGCCTTTGCTCGCATCCTATTCACTTCACTTGGCTCCATGATCGATGAGCTGCTCTTTGGACAAGATTTCCTCTGCCAGCCTGGCAAGCGGCATGCGCCGTTGCATGCTTGTTTGCTGAAGCCATTTATACGCGGCCTCTTCCTCGAGCGACATGGTGCTCATCAGCTTGCCTTTTGCCTTTTCGATGATTTTCCGATCCTCGATTTTTTGCTTGAGCGTGTGAACATCCTGTTTGAGCGAAGCTACCCTCACCCTTTGGCTCAATGCAATTTCTACAGCCGGTATCAGGTCTTCCTCCGTGATGGGCTTCACCAGATAGGCGGTCACCCCAGCCTTGCACGCATCCTGAACCAGTTCCCTCTGGCTGTAGGCAGTCAAAAGCAGGATCGAGCTGTCGGAAAAGCCGCGGATGATGCCACTCGCTTTGATCCCGTTCAAAACAGGCATCTTCACATCCATAATGATCAGATCAGGCTTGTGACGGTGAGCGAGAGAGACAGCTTCCTCCCCATTTTTCGCTTCAGCCACTACCAGGTACCCTTCTTTTTCGAGCATCTCCCGCAAATCCATGCGAATGATGGGTTCATCATCCACTACGATAATCTTCGGCTGTGTCATCGTCACCCTCCTTTGGGACTGGATACAGGATCGTCACCTCGGTACCCTCTCCCGTATTGCGAAAATGTATCGTGCCTTCCAGGTCTTCCTTGACCAAAGTATCCACGATTTTCAGTCCCAAATGCCCTTTCTGCTGCACCGTCTCTCCGCCCGCCAGTCCCACTCCGTCGTCTGTGACCGACAGGCTGATAAAATCATCCTTGGTCACGAGTGTCAGCGTGATTCTCCCTTCCTTCCGATCACGAAACCCGTGAATCATGCAGTTTTGGACGAGCTCGGTGACAATCAGGGCAAAAGAAGTCGCTTTATCTGACGGCAGATAGACGGATTCTCCCTTCACGACGACTTGTATGGCCTGTTCGGAGGGCCGCATGGAGGAGACGATCATTTTCGATACTTTGGTCAAAATCTCCTGGAAATCGATCTGTGCCAGTCCGTCCTGCGCCAGGTATTCATGTATGATCGCGATGCTGTTGATCCGGTTGATGCTTTCCCTGTACACCTTTTCAAGCTCGCTGGCGGACGAGCGCCTCATTTGCAAACGCAAGAGACTCGAAATCGTCTGCAGATTGTTTTTGACGCGGTGGTGAATTTCTTTAATGACAGCCGACTTGATCATCAGCTGCTTTTCCTTTTCCCGTATGTCGGAAATATCCCGCAGCAGGATGATTCCCCCGATAATGTCGGGCTTGCGTACAGCCGAGACAGCTTTCATCAGCAGAAAATGCTTCCCTCTCGACAGCTCCTCCTGAATGTACCCACCATGCCGTACAAAGTTTTCCGGGGAAACTCGCCAAGAAAAAATACGCTCGATGCTCTCGCCTTTTGCTGGCTCCTCCAAACCGATCAAGGAAAGCAGCTTCTCGGCACGGCTGTTGGCATAGGTGATGATCCCGCTCTGGTCAAACAGAATCATCCCCTCATGCATCAGCGATGAAATCGGCATGTCTGGAACGGCAAACTGGATCAGTGTCTCACTTAGCTGCTCCGTCGTTTCCTTGAGCATTTCTACATTTCGTTCCTGCTCGACCTGTTTGGAAATATCCTGTTCCGTAATGAGAGTGCCGATCGTTTCCCCCTTGCCATTGGTAATCGGCACGACACTTTGCCGCATGACGAACTGCTCCTGGGAAACGCCACGCGATCCAATCACTGCCTTGCCCGTCGTCAGACAATACATGACCGCAGGCTCGTTCACCGCCGTCGCCAGCTGCCCTACGACGGAGCCGCTGTAGAGGGACCGTGCCGTCTTCGGTGACGCCTGCGCGATCACCAGTGCGGTGCTTTTATCCTTCGCCAGGCAATCGATGAACATGTCTGCTTGGGACAAATCCGCAAAGATCTGGAGCTTGGAAGCCAAATCCGCAATGATCGGGATATCTTCCTCTCGTATGGAGGTAGCCTGTCTACAAAGTTCCCATACCTTTCGCATACGTACCTCTTTTCACCAGCTCGCTTTTTATTGTCTTAATTTTCCTACAATAAACCTCAAGAGAAAAGAGCACTATTTACTCCTGTGGGCTTGTAAAAAAACCTCTATCGAGGCCACCTCAAGGAGGAGCGAACGCTTTTTAGCGGAAAGTTTTCATGCGCTCCAGAATTCATAAGCATTACGCTTATAAATTCTTACACGTTAAAAAAGCTTTCAGCTCACCTACTCCATCCCCTGTACGCGAGGAGGTAGGAAAGATCAGCCCGTCCCCCAACGCCTGCCGCAAGCAAGCCTCTGCCCTCATTAGATCGGCAGCCGGATGATCCGTTTTGGTAATGACGCCGATGCAGGGCTGGGCAAATCCAAGCGAAAAACCAGGCGGAAAGGCATTGCGCTCACGAGTAGCGTCCTGCACCATGACGATCAGGCTCGCTTCCAAAGCAGTGGCCATCAGCGTTCGATAAAACATCGGGTTTTCGCTGTACTCTCCCGGCGTATCGATCAGCCAGTCCCGGTATTCCAGCGCTTGTGTCTTTCTGGCTGGCTGCTCGTCGTTGAACAGCGCTTGTGCCAGCGTCGACTTTCCCGCTTCGATCGCTCCAATCACCATCACCCTTTTTCTCATGACTTGGTCACCAGCGCCGGCGTAAATTTCAGCTTTTGGCTGAGCACTGTATTGACAGCCTCTACTGCCATCTCGACTGCCGAGACATCGCCGACTACGATTAGCGAGCCTGTAAAACGGTCGAGAAAGCCCAGCTCCACACTGGCAGCCTTCGTCGCGATATCTGCCGCAATAATAGCGGTCTCGGTGGGAGTTAGCGTCAAAATACCGATCGCCCCCGCCTCTTTGATACCGAGCTTGGTATAAAGCATTTCATCCGGATTGGCGATCACGTGCGCCAGCGTGACCTGTTTTCCCGGCACGAATTCCTGTATGACCCGCGAACGCTCCTGCTCCATGCTAATCTGCACCTCCCGAGGCTCCAGGTACCTCATACGAGTCGACGATCCCTACAATCACCGCATCGATCGGGACGTTCTGGTTTGAAAACAGGATGCGTGCCGGCGTACCTCGCGAGACGATGACCTGCTCGCCTATCCCCGCGCCAATTCGATCCGCTGCGATAACGGTCTGCCCGGCATCTGTGCCGCGCCAATCGATGGGCTGAACGACCATCAGCTTCAGATTCTCCATGCCAGCTTCCTTCTGGGTCGCCCACACACTCCCTATGACCTTCCCTAAAAACATGTGCAGCTCACCCTCTCCCTATGTAGCTGACGGTTATTCCTCTCTCTCGCATGCTATCTTGCGCCAACGGGGAGACAATCGCTCCCTGCTTCACATGCAGCGTCGTATTGCGAAGCTGCGGCTGTGAGCAGATCCAGTCGGCGGTCAGCAGCTTGCCGGAAAATACAGCTTCCGTCTCGTCCAAAGCGGTCGCTGTCGGCTTGGCAGCCTGCTCCCCTTCCTTTGGCAGCTGCGACCTCAGCTTGGAGACGACACGCTCTGCCAAACGTTTCTGTGGGGCAAACTCGATACCCAGCTCTGTCAGCTCTTGCACATGGCGCTGGAACAGCCTTTCATACGCAGGTGGCAATGTCAAAGCCTGTATGGTACGCCGATCTGCACGCTTGATACCGGGCACATCCGATCCCGCAATCACGAATTTCCCCGTAACCAGTGCAGCAAAAACGATTTCTGCCTTGATCGTGCCTTTGAGCCCTGCTGCGATACGTGCAGCATTGTCGAGATCCAGCTCCGGAATGACGATACCGTCGTAATCTTTCGGCACTTCCAGAGGAGCGGGGGCGAACTCATCCGCCGCCAAGATTTTTCCCGCTCCTCCACATTCGATTTTGTGCATGCCCAGCCAGGAGGACGTCTCGCCATCCAGGAACAAAAGGTCGTGGCAAATTCCGTTTTTCTTCAAATGGATAAAATGATCAAGAAAGGCTTCGTGCGCCTGGCTGTCGCAAAAAACATACAGCACGCGGCGAGCTTGCTTGACCTTTTCCTGCTGCAGCGATTGCAGAATTTCTTTGGTAATGGATGCGACCATCTCTCGGACGTCCACCAAGTCTCACCTCCGATACCCCGGGTAAAGCTGACCGTTTTTTCCGATGACTTTTACCCGATCACCTGTCTTCAGATTGGCAGCATTGCCTTCATCCAAATCTACGTGGAAATCAAGCGCAAATCGCGGACTGACGCGAACAACGACATCCGGATATAAAATCGGGCGATCCGTCTGCGTCTCCAGAATGAGCGTATCCCCATCCTTTACTTGAAAAAGCCGCGCTTCGTCCTCCGACATATGAACGTGTCTTTTGGCTACGATCACACCTTTCGTCAGCACAACGGTTCCTTTTGCTGTTACCAGCACCATTCCGGGAGTGCCTTCAATATCACCAGACATTCTCACAGGCGCGTGAACACCCAGAGCAAAACCATCTGTACGGGAAATCTCTACCTGCGTCGCACCACGGGCTGGCCCCAGAATGCGGACCCCGTGGATGCTTCCTTTTGGACCGACCAGCGTCACGGTCTCCTGGCTGGCAAACTGGCCTGGCTGCGACAGCTCGCGCATCGGGGTCAGCTGATGTCCTTCCCCGAAAAGCCTCTCTACATCCTCCGGCGATAAGTGCACATGACGATTGGATACGCCGATGGGAATCTCCGAGATCGCCTCGGCAGCTTGATCGGTGGAAGGCTGCTGTTTTTCTTCAAATGCACTCACTTGTATCCCTCTTCCCTTCAAGTAATCTGCCGCTGCGGGGGTTATTTTGTCCCCTCTCCCCAGATAAAAGGGGTTCGGTATTCCTGTTTTATGCATGGCTCTGAGGGATGCTTCCGTGATGACTGCCATACGGGACTATCCTTCGAGCTTTGGCAAAATCAATTCAATATCTCCATGCGGGCGTGGAATCACGTGTACGGATATGAGCTCTCCCACTTTTTCGGCAGCAGCGGCACCTGCGTCCGTGGAAGCTTTGACAGCGCCTACATCTCCGCGAACCATGACAGTCACCAGACCGCCACCTACGTGGACTTTTCCGATCAGCTTCACATTTGCGGCCTTTACCATGGCGTCAGCCGCTTCCACTGCTCCTACCAGTCCTTTTGTTTCCACCATTCCCAATGCGGACATTTCTCCTGCCATTTCCATTCCTCCTTACATGTATAGACAAATTTGTGGTGGTTTAAGACGTCATTTCCGTCAAGACAGACTTGATGATGGTTTTGATCTCTTCGCGGCTAAGGCCAATGCCCCACTCCGTTCCCTCGACGAGCGTTTGCGGCTTAGGTTCTGCTGCCGCCGTTTTTTGCATCTCCCGGATACCAAACGCAACTCTCTTGATATTCATCAGATGCTCGGGACCGATGTTGTCCGACGTAATGTTGTTGCCAAAAGATCCACAGCCCAGCGTCAAGGACGGCTGAATCCCGGTTGTCGCGCCGATACCACCAAACGTCGTTCCTGTATTCACGGTGATTCGCGATGCAGGCATCGCAAGGCCGTACGCGGCAATGACGGCGTCGTCCTGCGAATGAATCCCTGCGGTGTGACCGAGCCCTCCCAGGGTAAGCAGTTCATGGCAACGGGCAAAGCCCTCCTGCTGATCATGAACCGTGTACATTGCGAGGATCGGGGCAAGCTTTTCGATCGACAGTGGATAGGCTTTTCCTACATTCTTCTCTTCTGCTATCAGCACAGTTGTCTCCTGGGGAATCAGGATACCCGCCATTTGGGCGATAGCTTCGGGAGATCGACCCACGATCTTGGGATTAAGGGAGCCATTGACCATGAGGAGAGCTGCTATCTTTTCCCGCTCCAAATCGTTCAGGAAATAGGCACCTTCCCGTTTCAATGCTGCGAGGAACGGACGCTTGATCGACTCCTCGATAACCAAGGCCTGCTCAGACGCGCATATCGTTCCGTAATCAAACGATTTGCTCTGGACAATTCGCTTGGCCGTGGCAGGCAGGTCCGCACTGTGATGTATGTAGACCGGCACATTTCCCGGCCCTACTCCATAAGCAGGCTTCCCCGAGCTGTACGCTGCCTTGACCATCGCAGAGCCGCCCGTGGCGAGTATCAGGTCAGTCAGCTTATGGACCATCAGCTCATGCGTAGCAGATAGAGTGGGCTTGCTGATACAGCGGATCAAGCCCGCAGGGGCACCTGCTTGAACAGCCGCCTCATCCATGACCTTGGCAGCCGCAAGCGTACAGGCAGCAGCAGCCGGGTGCGGGGAAAAGACGATGGCATTCCGTGCTTTGAGAGCGATCAGCGATTTGAAAATAACAGTAGATGTCGGGTTCGTCGAAGGAATGATTCCGGCTACGACCCCGACAGGCTCAGCTACTTCCCAAACTTTATTTCCCTCATCTTTTCGAATGAGGCCAACTGTACGTGCATTTTTGATCCACTCGTACACACTCTCTGCGGCGAATTGGTTTTTGATTTGTTTGTCCCGGACGTTACCAAAGCCGGTTTCCTCAACGGCCAGTACCGCCAGCCTTTCTGCAGCATCTACACCTGCCCGCGACATCGCTGCCACGATCGCATCGATCTGTTCCTGGCTGTACGCAGCGAGCTTTTTTTGCGCGTCATTTGCCTGCGTCAGATGATTACGCACTTCCTGTATGGCGTACAAATCCGCATCCAACGTCATGTCTCTAGCTCACCTCTCCCTTCCGGCACTTCTTCCGGGAGAGATTCCGACTCTTCCTTGTTCTTTGCCTGACTGATCAGGTTTTTCACCATTTTCGGCACATTCTCGTCAGGGCGTGGGATGACATGGGAATGCAGCAATCTTCCCACACGCCTTGCTGCATCCGCTCCTGCATCAACTGCGGCTTGCACGGACGACACATCCCCGATCACGTAAACCGTCACGATCCCTGCATCCGCGCCTTCGTAGGTGACGACCTTCACATTTGCAGCTTTGGCAGCAGCGTCGGCGGCAGCGATCAGCGCGGGCAGCCCCAAGGTTTCAATCATGCCAAGTGCGTACGCATGCGCTCGCATCTTCCCATTTCCCCCTTTCCAAAGGGATATACTCTACGTTATAGCTTGACCGGTGCGGCAGCTATGCTTCTCACCGCATCAGCGAAGGCGTCAGCGGCTGCCCGGCAAGCGGACTGGCTTCCAGAGAGCAGCGCTCCCCCGAAGTTCGTCTCTGTCGGCGGTCCAATAAATTGCTTGATCTGCACATCCGCCGCTTTCAGAGCAGCATCGATCCCGTACACGGCTTCCAGTGGAGGCGCGATCAAATACGCGAGCGGCTCTCCCTCCGGAACACCCGCTACTTGCGAGAGATAGCTGCCGCTGCGAGAGACGACATGGGCGTAATAGGCGTGCGTGCCTTCCTCATTTAGCGAGTAAAAACAGGCTCCACTCTCCATAAAGGCGATAGCCGCATCCAGTCCGCTCTGCACCTCTGATGGCGTGGCCCCCCCGATGATTCCGATGAACTCGCCGGACAACGGACCTGACGCATGACCTGAGCCCGCATAAAACGATTTGGCGTACACGACCTCCACGGCAGCCTTTTTCGTAGCTTCATCGATCGCGGTGTAGCCCACATCATCGATGGTTGAGGTTAACAGCCCTAGACTTCGGATACGGGCGGGCAAATTCAGCTTTTCGGCAAATTGCGAGTCGACATTCGGTATCGTCCGAACAGCCAATGGTGTTGCCCGAATGGGTTTTTCCATCTGCGTCACTCCCCTCCGTCCAATCCTTGCTCGAAAACGCCAAAAAAGGCGCCAAAACGTAAGGAATTCTCCTCATGTTCATGGCACCTTTGCCTTTTGTGTATTCACTTGTTGGAAGCGTTGACTTGCTTCAGATCGAAACTGGTTCTTTTTTACAGTATGACAAGACCCCTTCAAAAATGCAAGAAGCGCTCCCACATTATTTCCTTTTTTCGGTCATTTGACGGACACACGCCCGGGTTACCTTTGTTGTGTAGCCGAGATCGACAAACAGGCACACAACCTACACAACCCCATTTGAGGAGGAATAAGAAATGAAAATGAAAAACATGGCAATGGCAGTAATGGCACTCGCCGTATCCGCAATGGCAGGCTCCGCTTTTGCAGCAGAGAAACCAAGCAAGCCTGTGAACAGCACGAATACTGTGAAAGCTCAACTCGTCACTATGCCTGCCCTTTCCCTGGAACAACTGGCGAAGGAAAAAGGTATCTCTGTAGAAGAGCTCATCGCGAATCTGCAAAAAGAAGGCAAGCTGATGCAAGCTGCTACACTCGTACCTGCTACTCCTGTTCAAAAATAACAACCCGTTGTGAGCTTGCGTCCTCTCAATTAACCAAAAGCCTCTGACCGCTTTGGCCAGGGGCTTTCTCTCTTGCACGAACTAACTGATTTTACAAAGTCAAACCACCATCGATCGTAACGATAGAGCCTGTCATATAGCTCGATCCAGGCGATGCGAGGAATGCGACCACGTTTGCCACTTCGTCTGCCTCCGCCATGCGGCCAATGCGCGGAAATTGAATTTCAGGCACATGGCCGGTTTCTTCGATGTCTTTTTGCAAGCCCACTACCAGACTCGTCGTGCCTGTACCTTGCTTGACCATGACCGGAAGCACGTATTTCAACCCGAGAAATACCCCTTTCACATTCACGGACATGACTCGTTCGAATTCAGCCTCTTCTACATCCTCCAAAAGGCTTGGCTTTTGGATAATCCCGGCGTTGTTGAAGAACACATCGATGCTGCCGAACGTCTCCAAAGCTTTGAATAGATGGGCTTCATCCAAGCACATGCCGTGTTGGATGCGCTTTACAAATCATGCCAAACCATGCAACCGCTCTTCTTGCTATCATAAGTGCAAGCAAACGAGCAGCGACTTGATAGAAATGAGGTAAACCAGTAGTGAAACGAGTTCTAGTCATTGAAGACGAAATGCCGATTGCCCGGCTGGTCCAGGTGTATCTGGAACGGGCTGGTTACGAAGTACATTGGAGCGCAGGGGATGAAAATACGGTACATACATTTGTGACTTGGAAGCCGGAATTGGTGCTGCTCGATCTGATGCTGCCCGATCAGGACGGCTTGGACATCCTCGAGCGTATCCGGCAATACGGGAGCTGCCCGGTCATTATTTTGACCGCCAAGGGCTCTGTTCCCGACAAATTGCAGGGGTTAAGTCTCGGTGCCGACGATTATATCGCCAAGCCGTTTGATCCAGAAGAAGTCGTCGCACGTGTTCAGGCTGTCCTGCGCCGCTCCACCTATATCGCAGAAGCCGATATGATCCGGCTCGGCAGCCTGACGATCGACTTCAGTGCACAGCTGGCTTCCTTGGGGAAAGAACCCGTTTCCCTGATGCCCCGCGACTGGCAGCTCCTCGCGTTTCTCGCCCGGCACCCGAATCAATGCTTTAGCCGGGATCAATTGCTCGACCAAGTGTGGGGAATGGATTTTGAAGGAGGGGATCGATCTGTGGATACAGCGATAAAACGAGTTCGCAAAGCGCTGCGCCTCTGGTCGGAAACAGAGGGTGAGATCAGCACCATTCGAGGAATGGGGTACAGCTTGCGTGTTTACTAAATGGCGATTCTCCCAAAAGTCACCCGCCTCCTCTGTCCCTCTGCTGCGTTACTGGACGTGGCGCTATGCCATGATTCTCTTGAACATGCTGTTTGGCATCGGCCTGTTCGGCATCTATTGGATTCGGGAAAATACGATGGAGCAGCAATTCGAAATTCTCGAAGCGAGGACCTATCTACTTGCCGATTCTTACGCGAAGGCAGCCCAAGTTGTTCCAATGGAAAAGTTGAAGGCTACGCTCACGGTTTCACCTACCACATTAACGACCAAATCCATTGAAACGGCGGCGGCTGCCAGCAGCCCAGCGCCAGCGGATTTTGCTGAACCCAAGACAAGCGCGTACAGAGCTGCTCTCACATTGAAGGTCATGCCCGCCATTCCGCTCAATCATGTCGTGCAAATTTACGATGAATCCAACAAGCAAGTGATCAGTTCAACAAACCGTGTAGTCGACACGAAAATCAGTACATTGCCGGCACCTGTCACTCCTGCCCCAAACCCCAAGGAAACGCGGGAAGTACTCACAACACAGGACGGAACCTGGCTGCGTGTCGGCGTTCCTTACTACCAGCAGCAAGCAGTAGGCGGTGTCTATTATGTGAGCACCCGGCTCAATACCGACCTGGTCCAAACCTATATTGTGATTATGTGTTCCATCGGCGTGATCACCCTGTGCGGCTGGGCGATCGTCTACGTCCTCTCCCGCTCCCTGACTCTCCCTCTGCGTCAGCTGGCTGTAGCGGCACAGCAAGTATCAGACGGCAATTACCGTCCCGAGCTACCGGATGCGACCAGTATCAAAGAATCGGAGATCAGTCAGCTTGTTCACTCCTTTGACGACATAACCCAAAGGCTTGGACAGCTTGAGCGTATGCGGACCGATCTTCTTGCTGGCGTATCCCATGAGCTGCGGACACCCGTCACCTCGATTCGCGGCATGATTCAGGCGGTCAAGGACGGAGTGGTCACGGGGAGAGAAGCAGACGAATTCATGCAAATCAGCATGGACGAAGCCAAGCGCTTGCAGACCATGGTAAATGATTTGCTGGATTTCACCTCCATGGAAGCAGGAGCGATGTTGTCTGAATCCGTTCGAATCGCTCTTTATCAGGCAATCCAGCAAATCGTGGCACAGCTGCAAACAGTCCCCGCCTTCTCCACTATCGAGATTCAGATTCACAGCTCGTCAGAGGATATGGAGTGGATCGGAGACCCTGCTCATCTCAAGCAAATTCTGCTTAACCTCCTCACCAACAGCGCATCGGCGGGGGCAAGTACCATCGATATCAGCCTGAGTCCGCGAGATGACCACATCCAGCTGATGGTAACGGATAACGGCAAAGGAATTCCGCAAGACGAGATTCCTTTTATCTTCGAACGCTATTACCGGGGAGACAGCAAACGCAAGAAAAAGCATGGACTGGGACTGGGATTGACGATTTCACGCATGCTTGCCCAATCCTATGGGGGAAACGTAGAAATGATAACTACTTCACCTACAGGCACATCCTTTTGCCTCACACTCTTCAACCGCAGAAATTAGCAAAAAGGAAGCCGCACGTATCGCTCGTGCTGCTTCCTTTTTTTCGTTTTCCCTTATGCATGAGTGCCCTCTGGCAAATAATGACGAATGAGGTCCATAAAAATATCCAACGCCTTGGTGGGAAACTCGTTTGTTTTCGTGAGCAAGGAAAAGCTCCTGGTAACAGGCGTGCCCGGGTATTTGAGTGTGCGAAGCGTCCCTAGCTTTCTCTCTTTGCGGAAGGTCCAGTACGACAAGAGACTGATGCCGAGACCCGCTTCCACCGATTCCTTGATGACTTGTGTGCTGCCAAATTCCATTCTTCTGGACGGTGATATCTGCAGCTGACGAAACATTTTCTCAGCAGCCTCACGCGTGCCCGAGCCTTCTTCCCGAACAATCCACGCTTCCGCCTCCAGATCGGCAAGTGTCACTTGCTCCTTTTGCGCAAGTCGATGCTGCGGAGAAACAATCATGTACATCCGGTCGTCCGCAAAAGCTTCGATGCACATCTTGTCGTCCACGTACTCGCCTTCAACGATGCCGACATCCAGCTGGCGATTGGCTACCTGCTCCGCGATGACGGTGGAATTATGAATGGTGATCGTCGGCGTAATCGCAGGATAGTGCTCACGCATCCGTGCAACAACATGGGGCAAAACGTATTCCCCATAGGTATAGCTCGAACCGATGGTCAAACGTCCACTCGGCGTATTCATCAAATCGTCCACCAGATTTTGCATGCGCGTATGAAGACCCAGGATTTCACGGGCATGATGGTAGACGATCTCTCCAGCTTTATTGAGACGGACGTATTTGTTGCTGCGCTCGAGCAGCTTGGTTCCGATCGTTTTCTCCAGCGATTGAATGTATTGACTGACCGCCGGCTGGGTCATGTGCAGCTCTGCCGCGGCCCGGGAAAAATTTTGTCGGTCTGCCACTGTGACGAAGACTCGTAATTGCTGATCCATGATAAACCTCCACGAATCGATTTTCTTTCTATTATACTTATTTATTTATCATAACCATGCATATGATTTATTTTTCTTATGATCATTCTTGCCTTATGCTGAGGATGGAATCGCCGAAAAAAGGAGAGAGTCGCAATGACTACCCATACAAAAGAACACGTCTCCATGGATAGCAGCATGGGGGCAGCCAAATCGAGGTCAAAATTCTCTGCCCGGACGCTGTGGTTGGGCGGTGTCGCTTTTACCTTTTTGGTTGCCTTGCTCGGCTATGGATTGTCTAAAATACCTGGCTTCGATCGAGTAGGTCCTCTGGCTTGTGCCATTCTCATCGCCGTAGCGTACCGTCAGGTTTGGGGTTACCCGGAAAGTATCCGCTCCGGTATTCAATTTTCCGCCAAACGCCTGCTGCGTCTTGCCATTATCTTGTACGGATTAAAGCTTAATATCGATGTCGTGCTCCATCAAGGCCTTGGTCTTCTAGTTTACGATGCCGGCGTTATCGCCTTTGCTATCTTGCTCACCATGCTTTTGGCAAAATGGCTGAAAGCCGAGCCTTCTCTGTCCCTCATGCTCGGAGTAGGCACGGGCGTGTGCGGAGCTGCTGCAATCGCTGCAGTGTCTCCGATCATTCAGGCCAAAGAAGAAGATACCGCGATTGGCGTAGGCATTATTGCTCTGGTAGGAACCGTCTTCTCCGTTCTTTACACGGTAGTGCGCCCCTACTTGCCGCTCACGCCTGTAGAATACGGGATGTGGTCGGGGATCAGTCTCCATGAGATTGCACATGTCGCACTGGCCGCCGCTCCTGCCGGGCAGGATGGACTCGCGATGGGCCTGCTGGCAAAGCTTGGCCGTGTATTGCTGCTCGTCCCCCTCTGTTTTATCCTGATGTACTGGATGAAACGGACAGGAAAAGTACAAAGCGGGACCAAAATCGAGTTCCCTTGGTTTCTCATCGGGTTTCTCGTCATGAGTGTGCTTGGCAGCTACGTGCTCGGTTCGATCATCCCTGTCTCCGAGAGCTTTCAAACAGGCATCGCCAACGTAACCACATTTGTTCTGACGATGGCGATGGTCGGCCTCGGACTAAACGTCAATCTGCGAGCTCTGCGCACGAAAGCCGCTAGACCACTGATCGCCATGTCCATCACGTCTGTACTGCTTTCTGTGCTTTCTTTTTTCCTCATCTAGTGGTCATTTTGAATGTTTTTGAATAAAGGAATCGCCAAAAGATCGCCGGGCACGCACGCGCGGCGAATTTTTTTGGATTAAGACATCCACTCTTCTCGTATGATGGTAGCGGTCTGATTTGCTAGAAAGGAGGGGCCGTTACATGTCCACATGTCTTCTAAAGAAACGCCCCCATATCTTGTTGATCATCGTCGATGAAGAGCGCTTTCCTCCTGTCTATGAAGGTGCTGCGATCAAAGCTTGGAGCCAGAATCAACTGCAGGCGCACCGTTTTTTGCGCAGCCACGGGCTGGAATTCTGCAACCACTACGTCTCTGCCACAGCCTGCTGTCCCAGCCGGGCCACCTTATTCACAGGCCAGTACCCTTCTCTGCACGGTGTCACACAAACCAGTGGTGCAGCAAAGCGACCCGCTGACAGTGATATGTTTTGGCTGGATCCAAATACCGTTCCGACTCTAGGCGAATACTTTCGTGCGGCAGGCTACCGCACCTTCTACAATGGGAAATGGCATTTTTCCAACGCGGACATTCACATACCAGGCACACACCAATCTGTCCCCAGCTATCAGCGCGGAACCGGCATTCCCGATCCTGAGCTGGTGCAGCTGTATCTGCAGGCAGATCGTCTTGAAGGTTACGGCTTTTCGGGCTGGGTCGGTCCCGAACCCGCAGGAGCTGCTCCCCACGATTCAGGCTCCTCTGCCGCGCACGGCATCAATGGCCGGGATGTCGTTTACAGTACCGACGTCATTTCCCTGCTCCACCAGCTTGAGCAGGAGCAGCTGCAGCAATCCCCTTCTGGGGAATTCGAGCCTTGGCTGATCGTCGCTTCCTTTGTGAATCCACACGATATCACGCTATTTGGGGACTTTACCCAAGTCATGCCGATCTTCCGCTTTCACGTCGACGATTCCGTCCCGGATGTAGAGCCGCCGCCTACCCAGCGAGAAACACTTCGGACCAAGCCTCGCTGCCAGTCCAGCTATCGGGACGTGTTTCCCCAGGCCTTTCAGCCCATCTCTGATAACACTCTCTACCGCCGGCTCTACTATCAACTGCAAAAAAATGCGGACCAGCAAGTCATGCGAATCCTTCAAGCACTGGCACAGTCGACTTTTTACCGGGAAACCATCGTCGTCTTCACTTCCGATCATGGCGACTTGCTCGGGGCACATGGAAACTTGCACCAAAAATTTTACTGCGCCTACGAGGAAGCCCTACACGTTCCGTTCATCGTCCATAATCCGCTCCTGTTCCCCAGCCCGCAAACCACCAGGCAGCTCAGCTGTCACGTCGACCTTCTCCCTACGCTGTTGGGGCTGATCGGTGCCGATCCGACAACGCTGCTGGCCGAGCTGGAAAAGACACATTCGGAAGTCCGACCGCCAGTTGGCCGTAATCTATCTGGGCTGATTCTAGGGACGGGCACATCAGAGCGGTTAGAAGAACCTCTGTATTTCATGACAGAAGACGACGTGACAAAGGGACAGCATCAGATCAGTCTGTTGGGTCAGCCTTACCATTCCGTCATTCCTCCGAACCAGATCGAGACGGTCATCGCAACTGTTCGCTATAACCAAAAGAAAACGATCTGGAAATACTCTCGCTACTATAGCGACCGTTTGGAACGGGATGGGTGCACCTCTGCTGATGAAGATTACGAGCTGTACAATCTGACGGATGACCCGCTGGAGAGCTTCAATCTGGCTTCTCCTGTCTACGCTACTCCCCAGACGGAGCCCGTTCGTCAATGGATGGGGCAATTGTTACAGGAACAACGCGCTCAAAAACGTTTGACTCCGCAAACCTATGGAATACGAAGATGAATCCATGAAAAAAAGCCCCTTGCTCATAAGGGGCTTTGCTGTGGGTCTGTCGCGTCTATTCGCCTTCCACCAGCAGCTTTTCCAATGCAACGATCGCTTCCTTCTCGTCCACGCCATCTGCGATCAAAGTAATTTCTTCGCCTTTTCCAATAGCCGCCGCCATGATCCCCATGATGCTTTTGCCATTGACGTTCTTTTCCTTTTTCACGAGCTTAATCTCGCTTGAAAAGGATGTCGCGACTTTCACAAAAGTAGCTGCGGGTCTAGCATGCAAGCCTTGGGATAGCTGCACGACAACATTCTTCTGTTCCATCTGGTTGCACCTCCTTAGTTGTCCAATTGATGAAAAGTACGTCGGACAAACTCCTCCACCTGCTGGGACGAGCTCATCGAAAGAATGGTAGTAGTATGTTTTGCCGCTTCTTCCTTACTCATGCGGCCAAGCTGCCCACGTGCAGGCAAAATACTGACGGCACTCATGCTGAATTCGTCTAATCCCATTCCCAGCAAGATCGGAATCGCGATTGGATCCCCGGCCATTTCCCCGCACATGCCTACCCATTTTCCTTTTTCATGAGCAGCCTTGATCACTAGGTGAATCAATCGCAGAACCGCTGGATGATACGGCTGGTACAGATAAGCAACCCGTTCATTCATACGGTCTGCTGCCATCGTATACTGAATCAGATCATTGGTTCCAATACTAAAGAAATCCACTTCGTTCGCGAACTGATCCGCCATCATGGCTGCTGCAGGGATTTCAATCATGATTCCCACTTCGATCTGTTCGGAGACAGCGATGCCCTTCTCCAGCAGCCCGCGCTTTTCTTCCTCCAGGATGCTCTTCGCCTCGCGGAACTCCTCGAGGGTCGCAATCATCGGAAACATGATTTTCAAATTGCCCGATACGCTTGCACGCAGCAAGGCACGCAGCTGAGTCCTGAACAGCTCCTGATTGTCCAGGCAGAGCCGAATCGCTCGAAACCCTAGGAACGGATTCAATTCCTCAGGCATATCGAGATAGGAAAGCTGCTTATCTCCACCGATATCAAGCGTACGGATGACTACAGGTTTGCCTTCCATTTGCGCAAGCACCTGCTGGTACGCGAGATACTGCTCCTCTTCTGTAGGGAAATTCTCTCGTCCCATATAGAGGAACTCGGTGCGGAAAAGCCCCACTCCTTCTGCCCCATTCGCGAGAACACCTGCCAGATCCTGCGGGCTGCCGATATTCGCGGCAAGCTCCACATGCTGTTGGTCGGTCGTCACTGTTTTTTGGTGGACCAGCTTGAGCAGTTCCGCTTTTTCCTGGTCGTATTCCTTCTGCCTGCGCTGATAAAAGGCAATCTCCTCGTCCGTTGGATCGAGGAGGACAATACCCTCGTGACCATCTACAATGGCTGTGGAAGAAGCAGCTGTGAGTCGGGTGATTTCTCTCGTACCAACGACTGCGGGAATTTCCAGAGAACGCGCCATAATCGCCGAATGAGACGTACGTCCACCGATGTCGGTCACAAATCCCTTCACATAACGTCGGTCTAGTTGCGCTGTATCCGAGGGCGTTAAATCCTCTGCCACCACGATGACCTCTTCTGTCAAATGTGCAGGAGTCGCGAACTCGACACCCAACAGGTAGGAGAGGACGCGTTTGGTCACATCCCGAATATCAGCAGCCCGCTCTCGCATGTATTCGTTGTCCATTTGCTCAAACAACTGGATGAATCCTTGGGAAACTTCATCCAAGGCGCTCTCTGCATTGACGCGATCCGATTCGATTTTCCCCTGAATCGTATCCACCAGCTCCGGGTCCTCCAACACGAGGAGATGCGCCTTGAAAATGTCTGCCTTGTCTGCCCCCATCTCTTTTTCCACATGCGAGGCAATCCCTTCCAAGTCCGCTTTGGCCTTTGCCAGCGCATCCTGAAAACGTTGGATTTCTGCCTGTGGATCTTCGATGGACATCGTTGTAATCGCGAGCTTTGGATTGGCAAGCAAAAACACCTTTCCTATCGCAATCCCTGCGGAAGCTTTGACACCTACGATTTTATGAGACATCCCTACTCCTCCTTTCCTAGTTTGAGATGATTCGGTCTTGGAGCGAGCGTGCATGCTTCATTACGATGGCCCCTAGTAGACTTTCCTCGGAAATGCCTGTATAGCTTTGCATCGCGTGCGCAAAGCCGTTCTGCTTACGATCCGATTGAATCTGCATCGCTTCTGGGTCCTCTGGGTAGTCAAACAACAAAGCTGCCGCAATAGCCAATCCCAGATACTCTGCGGAAATGCCGCGCTCTACACATTGCGTCGCTGGCCCTATCAGGCGATCATTGGGCGACAGCTTGCGAATTGGTGATCGGGCTACCCGTGTGACATGGTCAGCAAGCATCCGATTGGAATACCTTCCCAGAATCTTTTCTACATACGCTTCGTGTGTTTCCTTCTCGAAGTGATATTTTTTCTGAAGCAGCTCCCCGGTCTCCTGGAGCGCTCCCCGGATTGCCTGCTGAATCTCTTGATCCTGCAGGGCTTCGTCAATCGTTCCATATCCGTACAGATAGCCTAAATACGCGATAACGGCATGCCCGGTATTTACAGTAAACAGCTTGCGTTCGATATACGGAGCCAAATCGAATACATAGGTGACTCCTTCAATAGCAGGCACCTCACCCTTGATCTGCGACTGATCTACTACCCATTCGAAAAATGGCTCAACCGTCACAAGCAGTTTGTCCGCATGCTTTTGCAAGGGAACAATCCGGTCTACAGCTGCATTTGGAAAGGCGACCCATTCATCTGCCCTGCTTTGATCTTCTGGACTCATAAGGCCATAGACGTAGCCTTTCAGCTGCTGGCTGCCGCCGATCATGTTTTCGCAGGCGATCACATTTAATGCACGCGCCTCTCCCGCAAGCCTTTTGGAGATGCCTTCTGCGATCGCACCTGCGATATGCGGCAAAATAGATGGACCCACAGCAGTCGTAACCAAATCTGCCTGAGCAATCGTTTGGGCGACGGTCTCGATATCTTTGCCCAAAATAGCACGCACGCCTGTTACTTGTGAGAGTGGCGCTCCCTCCGTTGCAAGCTGCACCTCATACGACTGCCGAAGGTTCAGCTCGTCAACCAGCTCTTGATTGACGTCGACAAACACTACCTCATAGCCAGCCTGATTCAACAGCTGGCCAATGAACCCACGTCCGATATTCCCTGCTCCAAAATGAACTGCGATCATCTATCTTCACTCCCCTTCTGCAAACAGGGCAATGATTTCTTCCGGCGTTTTTGCTTGAACCGCTCGAGTGACATTTTCCTCCTCCGAGCAAATCACCGCAATATTGGAGAGAACCTCCAGATGCTCGTCGCCGATGGCTGCAATCCCGATCAGCAAATAAGCTGTATTGCCTTCCCCAAAATCGACGCCATCTGGAACCTGCACGATGGAAATGCCCGTAGACAGGATCTCTTGCTTCGCTTCATTCGTGCCATGAGGAATGGCTACTCCACTACCAATATAAGTCGTCGCAAGCGCTTCTCTTTCCTGCATTTTATCGATGTAAGCCGCGCTGACATGTCCTCCCTTTACCAACAATTCTCCTGCCAGACGGATGCCTTCTTCTTTGCTCGCTACCTTTGCGTTCATCATGATTTTTTCTGCTGTCAGTACGTTGCTCATTTTACTCTCTCCAATCCTGTCTTTTTCAGGCAGTAGCTGTACAGCCTGCCTGCTATCTCTTCCGTGATGCGCTGTCCTTCTCCTGATTCCATCAACCTCTGCGCTTCTTCCTCAATCAGCATCGAGCTGATCTCACTCAGCACTTCCAGCCCTTCTCGCGGCGTGCCATTGGGACTTAGCAGCATGAGCAGGATGCGAGCGGACATGTTTTCCTCGTCCATCGACCTCAAGGAGACAGGCTCCTCAAGCAGATGAACGGTGAACGACACCTTTGCGACGGCATCGCTTTTGGCGTGAAACAAAGCCATGGAGGTACCGGGTATCCCCAGACCGCCAAGCTTTTCTCGGGCCAGCAAGTGGGCCACAACCGTATGCACCTCGTGAACGCTGCCGCTTTTCTCCAGTTCGCCCACGATCGCGCTCAGCATCTGTTCCATCGTTTTCGCGCGGTTATTCCAGGTCCGCACCAGCATCCCATCCACCAATTCGGTGGCATACCGGGTATATTGACTCAACATCTTCAATTGCTGACTGGCCTGATTTGCTACAAGCGGCCGCTCTGTCCCTTCCCAGTTTGCTTTGCGCGATTGCCCCGCATTCAGCAAGTAATACTTGATCTTTTGAATGTCTTCTTGCGGCAGCAGCGGACTGACTACCACATATTCCATCGGACTTGCTGGCAACGGGATGGTGGAAATGATCAGGTCATATTCACTCTCGGGAACACGACCAAGCTCAAACAAGGACAGATTCTGCAGGCTGACGATCTCCGGAATTTCCCGGCGAATCCGCGTTGCCAAAATCTTGGACGACCCGATGCCGCTGGAGCATACGACAAGCGCCCGATATCGCTGCTGCTCCTGCTTTGTCCTCTCCAATGCGGCACCCAAATGCATCACCAGATAGCCGACTTCCTCTTCCGGCACGTGCAGGTCGGGGAATATTCTCTCCGCCGCCTCCTTGGCAACCGCGAACAATTCGGGATAATTCTGCTTAATCTGCTCCAGGATAGGGTTTCTGATTTCCATCTTTCGTTTTAACCGATAATGAGCCGGCTCCAGATGTGTCAAAAGCCCATGGAACAAAGAAGTATCCCCCCGAAGAGGTATTCCCAACCGCTCCTCGCAAAGCTGAATCAGCTGCTGGGTGGCCACGAACAGTTCCGCATTTTCCGGCCACAGCGACTCATCCTGAGAATTCCTCAGCTTGGCTCCGCGCAGATGCATCGTGATGTAGCCGACCTCGGCGGCAGGAATCTCCATATCGAACGTCTGCTTCAGCCTCTCCATGATGGTTTGTGCAGCCTCGTATTCGGAGGTTCCCATCAGCTCGTTTAGCGTTAGCTCGTCGAAATGAATGTTTTCACCTTTTTCGACCCTCTCCACAGCCAAAGCCAGATGGGTAACCAGACCGATGTACGCACTATCTGCAAGCGAGTACGGCAGCTCCTCTTCCAAATGACTCAGTGCATTTTCCACTTTGATCAGCTTTTCCCGGTCAATCAGGCCCAAAAGACGCTCCGAGATCGAATCGACATCCCGCAGGTTCTTGTTCTGAATGTTATCCCGAATGATCTCGATGACTTGATGGTCGTCCAAATGATCCGATAGCAGCCGGCTGATGGCACGACGCTTGGAGGATTCGGAACCGTTCAGTTCAACGCCATAGCCCCTTTTCCGCAACAGGCTAAGCTCGTACTGAGACAGCATCAGCTCCAGATCGTCCAGATCGTGACTGATGGTTGCCGTCGTCACCTTCAAGTCCAACGCCAGCGAAATGAGCTTCACTGGCTCCGTCGCCTCCAGAAGCGCACACAAAATCAAGACCTTTCTCTCCTGCGGCGTGTACTCCGTCGTTGTCTGGTGCAGGATATTGATGCGCAGCGACTGCTTCTCTTCCTGCGTCCCCACTACCTCGACTCCTGCGCCCGCCTTTCGTACCAGTTTCAATCCATGCTGTTCAAAAAAGACTGCAAGCACATCCAATTCCCGATGAATGGTGCGTGCACTGACTCCTATCTGCTCGGCGACAGCCCCTACAGTCAGGCTATCCTTCTGTTCTTGCAGCAAAATCTCGATGATGGCTCGTTGACGTGAAGATACCCGCAAGGTTCCACTTCCCTTCGCAGAAAAGAGGGAAAACGCTAGCTCGCACTAGCGTTGGTTCCCTTTAGCTCAGACGTTTGACCAAATTGTCGTATTCCGGGCTGTTCAAAAAGTTATCAATCGAAATATGTTCCGCTTCAGGTGCCTTTGCAACCGCGCGCTCCGTCAGCGATTTATGGGTAATAACAATGTCTGCATCCGCAGGAATGTCGTTGATCGCTGTATTGATTACCGTGATTTCCTCCAGCCCGGCAGCTTTAAATTTCTTCCGCAGGGCCGCAGCTCCCATCGCGCTCGACCCCATACCGGCATCGCATGAGAAGACTACTTTTTTCACATCAGATGCTGCGATTTGAGCTGTAGTTGCAGTTGCAGCTACTTCTTCGGTTTCTACTGCTTGCTGTTTTTTGCCTTTCAGCTCTTGCATCTTCTCTGTCGCTTTCGCCAATTCCTCGTCCTCATTTTTGCTGCTCATTTTCAGCAATGCCGAGGCAATCACAAAAGAGACGACGGTCGCCACGATCACACCTGCCCATACAGGGAGCAATCCTCCACGTGGGGCCATGGCAGAGAGAGCGAAGATACTACCTGGAGATGGTGGCGCTACCAATCCTGCACCCAGCAGAGTAAAGGTGAACACGCCAGCCATACCGCCGCCAATTACCGCCAAAATCAAGCGTGGGTTCATCAAAATGTACGGGAAGTAAATCTCATGAATCCCACCAAAGAAGTGGATAATCACAGCGCCAGGAGCAGATTGCTTCGCATTGCCCCGACCCACCAGCCAGTACGCGAGCAGGATACCCAGTCCTGGACCAGGGTTGGTTTCCAACAAGAAGAAGATGGATTTACCGACTTTTGACGCTTCATCCAGCCCGATTGGACTTAGAATACCGTGGTTAATGGCGTTATTTAAGAACAATATTTTCGCAGGTTCAATGAAAATGCTTGCAAGCGGTAACAATCCAGCATTGACGATAACCTGTACGCCAGCAGCGAGCGCTTTGCTCAGACCTTCTACGACAGGACCAATCGCGAGGAAGGCCAGCAGCGTCAGCAGCGCTCCAAGAATCCCTGCAGAGAAGTTGTTGACCAGCATTTCAAATCCGGACTTAATCTTTCCTTCCAGCGACTGGTCCACTTTTTTCATGACCCAACCGCCGATCGGACCCATAATCATGGCTCCCATAAACATCGGGATGTCTGTACCGACGATGACACCCATTGTTGCAATTGCCCCGACGACACCGCCTCGGACATCGTGAATCATTTTACCGCCTGTATACCCGATCAGCAGCGGCAGGAGATACTTGATCGTCGGATCGACCAATTTTGCCAGACTTTCATTTGGTAACCAGCCCGTCGGAATAAAGAGCGCAGTAATCAGACCCCACGCGATAAATGCTCCAATGTTCGGCATGACCATCGCGCTCAAAAAGCGGCCAAATTTTTGTACCGAGACTCGCAATCCACCTGAACCCTGATTGTTTGTGGCTACTTTCCCCATACAGGACCCTCCTTTACCTGAATCTATTTGTTCATGACAGAATTAAAAAGTATGTTTGCTTGCTTCAAATATAAAGCGTTTACATCTGCGCCACAACAAAATCAAAAGGCTATGTTGTCTCGATTAATGTTGACAAAAGTTAATTGAAAAAATCAAAGGATGTCCCATTCAAGTGAAGAAATGAATAAAAAAAACGCGGGAAGTTGAAGTGCGCCCGCGTCCTTAGGTTAAGTGGTCGGTGAAGCTGTGGTGGAGAAGAAGGAAAAGGGATGGCTCACGTCGTTTATACTTTCTGATTCAGTAAAAAAGACCCCCGCTTTAGCGGAGGCCTTGCCTGTCATCATCTTTTCAATTAGCGCTGTCTGTCACTGCGTGGGCGAGAATCTCCTGTACGTGGACGGGATTCACCGGAACGAGGGCGGAACTCGCCGCTGCGTGGGCGGGATTCTCCCGTACGTGGGCGTTGCGGTCTCTTCGCACCATAACCACCGGAAGTACCTTTTCCTTTTGGAGGGAACTTCTTCTTGCTGACACGAAGCGGTGCTTCTTCTGTGAGGCGAACTGGCGTCATATCTGGTTCCTTCGTCAAGAGCTTCAGGGCTGCGGACACGAGTGTTACGGAATCAACGTCCTCCAGCAGCTGTTCAGCCAATGTTTTGTAGGCTTGCAGATTTTCTCTGCCTGCTGCCTCCAGCATTTTCTCCACAGCCATGCGTTGTTGACCTTCCATTGCCTCAGACATCGATGGAACAGAACGACGCTCCATGCGACGGTTTGTTGCACGCTCGATCAGACGCAGATGGTCGATTTCACGAGGAGAAACGAAGGTGATCGCAAGGCCTGTTTTCCCTGCGCGACCCGTTCTGCCAATACGGTGAACATAGCTTTCGGAGTCTTGCGGAATATCGAAGTTGAATACGTGGGTAACCCCGCTGATATCCAAACCACGAGCAGCAACGTCTGTTGCTACCAGCACTTCGATGGTGCCTTCTTTAAATTTGCGCAGAACACTGTCGCGCTTCGCTTGGTTCAAGTCGCCGTGAATTCCTTCTGCTCCGTAGCCACGCTTAGTCAAAGCCTCGGAGAGCTCATCCACTCTGCGCTTGGTGCGACCAAAGATAATCGCCAGCTCAGGGGAATGGATATCGAGCAGACGGCAGAGCACGTCAAATTTTTGCTTCTCCGCTACTTCCATATATTGCTGCTCAATGTTTGGAACAGTTACTTCTTTCGGCTTTACGGAAATGAGGGTAGGATCCGTCATGAATTGCTGCGCGATTTCTTGAATCGCACGTGGCATTGTCGCCGAGAACAACAGCGTTTGACGGTTTTCTGGCACTTCCTTCAGAATTTCCTTGATGTCATCGATGAAGCCCATGTTCAGCATTTCATCTGCTTCGTCCAATACAACGATTTCGATCGCATCCAGGCGGATCGTTCTTCTTCTCATGTGATCCATGAAACGGCCTGGTGTAGCTACGATGATTTGTGGACGTTTTTTCAATGCCTTGATCTGACGAGTGATGTCTTGACCACCGTAGATCGGCAAAGCTGTGATCTTCTTGAATTGAGCGATCTTGTTGATTTCCTCAGCTACTTGCACAGCCAGTTCACGAGTTGGTGTCAGTACCACACCTTGGATATTGCCGTTTTCTTCATCCAATCTTTCGACCAACGGAATACCAAACGCGGCTGTTTTCCCGGTACCAGTCTGGGCTTGCCCGATCAAATCCCGTCCTTGCAGAGCAACCGGAACGGTTTGATCCTGAATGGCTGTAGCTTCTTCAAATCCCATATTGCTCAACGCTCTAACGATAGAGTGATGTAAACCAAAATCAAAAAAAGTACTCAATGCTTTTCAGTCTCCTTTTTCAAAAACCTTCTTCTATAAATATCTCACTAAAAAAGGGCACTATTCCTTACGATCCGGAACATGCCCTCTTATCCCCGATTGTACAAAAGCACCCCACAAAGAACATAGCTGTAATCGTAACACGGATCTTATGAAATTGCAAATAGCAGACTGCCTTTTCAAGACTAGCCAAATTCACCCAAACCCATCACTTCAGCACATAATCAGCCAGGACACTTTGCACCTCAAATATGTTTAGGTTTTTGTTAAACTGGCGTTGAATCGGCATTTGGCTACCCGAGATGTATATGGTAAGTTCGGCATCCAGATCAAAGCTGCCTGCTGTCTCCACACTGAAATGCGTGATGCTTTTGTAGGGAATGGAATGATACTCCACCTTTTTCCCTGTAAGTCCCTGTTTGTCGATCAGGATAAATCGTTTGTCCGTAAACAGAAAAAGATCCCTGATCAGTTTGTAGGCCTTTTCGATTCGTTCATTTCTCCCAAGCAGATGCCCAAACTCGTTCTGCGCCTCTGCGACGCTGACTTCCGACGCATTTCCCATCAACCCATCAAACAAACCCATTCTTCTCGCCCTCCGTCCCTGTCACATTCGCCATATGTATATGGATTAAATTACCACTCTTTGCATGAAAAAGAAAAGAGACTAGCCGCCTAGTTTTCAGGCGGCTGCACAAAAACTTACCAATATTGCTGGGGGTATCCCTGGGCAGATGGATGCATTCCCTGCGTTTGTCCGTAGGGAGGCTGCATCATCTGGGGCTGCATCATCTGATGCTGCGGTTGGGGATAGGGAAGCTGGTAACCGTATACTTGCGGCTGTTGCTGCATCTGACCTTGAATATGTCCTTGATGGCAATTCACGGGTGGCCCAATGAAAGTCGATGTCTGGATCGGCGACACTGTCTCCCTCCATTGCCCTTCGTTCAGACAGTACGTATGAGCCATGACGTCGCTTGGCGTTAAACGCAATATATCCGAGCCCAAGATTACCTCAGGGATCGGAGCATTAAAGATGGCGATCAGGTGCGTATTATCTGCTGTTGCCATCTCCCAGTGCCACCATCCTTGCGGGATGTTCGTCACTTGACCAGGCATGATGTGGTAAGTAGATACTTCATTCGTAAACGGATTGATGAGCGAGACATTCGCAGCACCTGACACGCAGTACACGAGCTCCGCAGCATTCTGATGATAATGCGGCTCTACCACGTTTCCCTGACTTAGAAATATATCTAGAAGGGAGACATTGTCCAAGGAATTTAACGTTTGTGTAGATAGCACATTAATGTAGTTTTGCCCATCCTTCGTAAAGAGCCTGTTGCGATTGACATCATCGAAGTATTGGATAGAAGGCGATTTATAATCAAGATAAAGCGTCATGCCTGCTTCAGCCCCACTTCACTGCAAATTTCCCTACTCCATATCCGTATGATATCGGCTGACAGGACGTTCGCCCATTTGCCCAGTTGGCTCTCACCCGTTTCCCTCCCCAATCAAAAAAGCTGAAGGCCATGATGCGCCCCCAGCTTCTCCACACTCTTCATTTGACTTAGCTCAGTCCTACTATGTTGCCATCCTCGTCGGCGTAGAGCGATTCCGCTGCAGGCTTTTTCGGCAAACCAGGCATCGTAACCAGACTTCCCGTGAGTGCCACAATGAAACCAGCCCCTGCCGAAATGCGGATTTCACTGACGGAGATGGTGAAATCGGTAGGAGCACCCATTATATCGGCCCGATCCGTAAAAGAGTACGGTGTCTTTGCCATGCAGACAGGGAAATGCGTGAGACGCATTTCCTCGATTTTTTGCAAGGTCTTGAGTGCAGACGGCGAAAAAACGACGTCCGAGCCTCGATAGATTTCTTTTACGACCGTTTCCATCTTTTGCCTGGTCGTTTGGTTTTCCTCATAAAGAAAACGGAAGGTCGATGGCTGTTCAGCTGCACGAGCCACTTTTTCAGCCAGCTCGATTCCACCTTTGCTGCCCTCAGCCCAAACATCTGAGAGTGCCGCTTCCACGCCCAGCTGTTGGCAGAAGGCCACCACTGCATCTATTTCTTCTTGCGTGTCTGTCGTGAAATGATTGATAGCCACCACGGTAGGCACTCCGAATTTTTTCAGGTTCTCGATATGACGGCGAACGTTGGCAAACCCACGCTCCAGCGCTTCCAAATTAGCTACAGACAGGTCAGATACTTTCACTCCGCCGTTGTATTTCAAGGCCCTCACGGTGATCACGACGACAGCTGCTGCAGGGGTCAGTCCGGCCTTTCTGCACTTGATATCAAAAAACTTCTCTGCTCCCAGGTCTGCACCGAAGCCCGCCTCTGTCACCACGTAATCCGCCAGCTTGAGTGCCGTTTTCGTTGCGATGACACTGCTGCAGCCATGCGCAATATTGGCAAAAGGCCCACCATGAACCAAAACGGGTGTTCCTTCGATAGTTTGCACGAGATTTGGTTTGATAGCTTCCTTCAAAAGCACGCACATTGCTTCTACGGCATGAATTTCTTCGGCACGCACCGGCTCATCATCAAAGTCGTAGCCAATGATGATCTGGTTCAGACGCTCCCGCAAATCTGCCAGATTTTCGCTCAAGCACAAAATGGCCATGATTTCGGAGGCTGTGGTAATCATGAATCCATCTTCCCGTACCATACCGTTTCCATCGCCTACACCGACCACGATATTTCGCAATGCGCGGTCGTTCATGTCCATCGCCCGTTTCCATACGATTTTCTTTGGATTCAGGCGACGCGGATTTCCTTGGAATATATGATTATCGATCATGGCAGCCAACAGATTGTGGGCGGAAGTGATCGCGTGGATATCCCCCGTAAAGTGAAGGTTGATTTCGTCTGCTGGGAGAATCTGCGCCTGACCGCCTCCGGTGGCTCCCCCCTTGATTCCCATACATGGACCGAGAGAAGGCTCCCGCAGTGCAGCGATGGTTTTCTTCCCCAAAGCGTTTAGCGATTGGGACAACCCGATCGTCGTGAGCGTTTTTCCTGCTCCCGCCGGGTTGGGATTCATTGCTGTCACGAGAATCAGTTTACCGTCTGGACGATCCTTTACCTTTTCCCATAGTTCATCCGATAATTTGGCCTTAAACTTTCCGTACAGTTCCAGATCCTGCTCTTCGATACCTGCTGCTTTGGCAATCTCGACAATCGGCTTCATTCCGTGCCTCCCTGCAATCGGTAAATTCGTTGTTTCATGACCAACTTCTACATTCCACATTCTAGTCGCTTCTCCTGTCCCCCGAGCTGCTTTTGTCGTGGAAAAAGGAAAAAACCCGCACTCTGTAGGTTACACAGAATACAGGCTTAGTAGATCAACGAAATTACGCTCCGAAGATTTTCCCAGGATTGAGGATTCCCCTTGGATCAAGCGCTTGCTTCAGCGACTGCATGACATCGAGTGCTTCGCCATGCTCAATGCGCTGGTACTTCGCTTTTCCGACACCGACACCATGCTCACCCGTGCACGTTCCCCCTCGACTCAGGGCGTATTCTACGAGATGTGCGTTCAAGGCTTCTGCTCGGGCAATTTCGTCTGGGTTGTTCAAATCGATCATCAGGATGACATGGTAGTTGCCGTCCCCTACATGGCCTAAGATCGCACCGTCCAAATCCGAACGGTCTATCGCCTCTCTGGCATCGACGACCGCTCCCGCCAGCTCGGAAAAGGGCAGGCAAACGTCTGTCACCATCATTTTCTTGCCAGGAGACTTGTGAATAAACGCATACGCCATGTTGTGCCGCACATCCCACAGCTGGGCACGTGCCTTGGAATCTGTCTCAAACAGAAACTCCGTGCAGCCATGCTCACCAGCAATGCTTTGAGCGAAATCGATATCATGTGCAAGCCCTTGCTCACTGCCGTGAAATTCGATGAACAGCGTAGGGTATTCTGGATAGCTTGTCTCTTTGTATGCATTGACCTGACGGATCGAGCGTTCATCAACCAGCTCAATCCTCGCCACCGGCACACCCGCGGAAAGAATATCAACCACGGTATCTACTGCATCCTGGACGGTCGGGAAGCAAGCACGTGACGCCATCGTCGCCTCCGGAATCCCGTACACGCGCAAGGTCAATTCCGTGAAGGCACCGAGCGTTCCCTCCGAGCCGACAAACAGCCCGGTCAAATGGTAGCCCGATGAGGACTTTGCGGTCATGCTGCCTGTGTGGATGATTCGCCCATCTGCCAGCACGACTTCCAGATCGCGCACTTGATCGCGCATGACGCCATAGCGTACCGATGTCGTACCACTCGCATTGGTGGCAGCCATCCCCCCTACAGTTGCATCAGCTCCAGGATCGACAGAGAAGAACAGCCCGTGCTTTTTCAATTCCTTGTTAAGCTGAGTCCTCGTCACTCCCGGCTGTACGCGAACCAGGAAATCCTGCGGCCGCACCTCCAAAATTTGATTCATCATCGAGAAGTCCAAGCTGATCCCGCCCTGATACGGGATAGCATGGCCCTCCAGACTGCTCCCCAGCCCAAATGGTGTGACTGCTATATGCTGCTCGTTTGCCAGCTTCATGATCTCACTTACCTCTTGGGCGCTTTGCGGAAACACCACGACATCCGGCAGGTGCGGTGTATGGTACGATTCATCATGACTGTGGTGCTCAAGTACCGTCGGGTTCGTCGTGACTCGCTCGCTGCCCAGCCACTCTTTTAATTGTTGGACGTAATCCACGGTAATGCCTCCTCCCTTTACTTACTCAAGTTGACTAGCCACAAGCTGATTTCCGGTACATAGGTGATGAGCATCAAATCGACACACAAGAGAACCAGGAACGGTATGGCTGCCCGCTCAATCGCCGAGTTGGACAGCTTCGCGATATTTCCGGCTACCAGGAGGTTCAGTCCCACCGGTGGCGTCAGCATCCCAATCGCGGAGTTGACGACCATGATGACCCCGAACAGAACTGGATCAATCCCCAAAGCATTCGTAATCGGCAACAGAATAGGCGTCATCAGGATGATGGTCACCGCTGTTTCCATAAACGTACCCAAAATGAGTAGCAAAACGTTGATGATCAACAGCGTAATAAAGGCGCTATCAGTAATCCCCAGCATGAATTGGGCAATTTCCTGAGGAATATTTTCCCTGGTCATGATAAATCCAAATGCATTGGCTGTCGCGATAATCAGCATGATGACCGCTGTCATAGTAGCGGAGCTTGAAAAAATTTCACCCAAGTCTTTCCATTTGATTTCCCGGTAGACGAACAAGCCTACCACCAGACCGTATACAACGGCTACTACTGCCGCTTCTGTGGAGGTAAAAATCCCACCGTAAATACCGCCCAAAATAATGACCGGCATCAATATTGCCAAAATCGCGTCTTTAAAAGCTTTCCAAACGTCTAACAGGGAATGCTTTTCTCCACCGCCCCAACCATTTTTCTTACTGATCCAGAAAGAATAGGCGATCAGGGAAATAGCGACGAGAATCCCCGGTCCAATACCGGCAATAAACAAATCGTTAATAGAAGTACTCGCTGCCACCCCGTACAATACCATCGGGACGCTTGGCGGAATCATGACCCCAATCGTACCGCCCGCTGCATGCAGAGCAGCCGAGAAACGGACGTCATACCCTTTTTTGACCATGTGCGGGATGAGAATGCCCCCTACTGCTGCCGTGGTCGCAGCCGAGGAACCGGATATCGCTGC
This sequence comes from Brevibacillus centrosporus, assembly GCF_003710815.1. GTDB lineage: Bacteria > Bacillota > Bacilli > Brevibacillales > Brevibacillaceae > Brevibacillus > Brevibacillus centrosporus. Next base: position 119,210 of record NZ_RHHP01000023.1, on the reverse strand, counting down.
AAAAAAGGTACAACCCATAACCGCTACAATCGCTAATCCTCCCGGCAAAGTACCGACGAGCGTGTTCGCAAACTTGATCAGGCGCGCAGAAATCCCGCCTGTCTCCATCAGCTTACCTGCCAGCAGGAAGAACGGAACGGCCATCAACGGGAAAGAGTCGGTCCCGTTGAACATTTTTTGAATGACGACCAGCAAAGGAATATTTCCCTCAACCATAAAGGCCACAACTACCGAGAGCCCTAACGCGACGGCAATCGGCACATTAATGATCAGGAGAACCAATAGTGTTAAAAAGAGAACAGTCCCCACAATCGATTCACTCCTTCCCCGTGATGTCTTTCCAAGTGACATGGAGTACGTTCATGATGAGCAGTACACCGCTGATCGGAATCACCATGTAGACGTAGCCCATGGGAACGAGCAGAGTGGGAGATGTCTGTGTCATGCTTCGCGCGGCCAGAGCATATCCCTGTTGAACCATGACCACAAAAAAGAAAATGCTGAGCAGCGCCGCGATACTCAAAACGATCTTATTCATCAACGGCGACAAAAACTTCTGAATATACTCGGTACCGATATGGGCTTTGAGGGCCATTGCATAGGCTGAGCCGAGGAAAGTAATCCAGATCAGCAAATAGCGCGCCAGCTCCTCTGTCCACGCGAGCGGCTGATCAAGGAAGAACCGAAAGAGTACCTGGAGAAAAACAGCCACGATCAGAACGGACAGCATGAGAATGACGACGAAGCGAGTCAATTTATTGAGTTTGGTAATAACAGTGCCCACAACGGTTTCTCCTTTCGCAGGGAAAACGGGGGAGAAGAGCAGCTTCTGCTGCCCGTCTCCCTTCTGCCTTTACTTCGTATTCATAATCTCATCAACCAGTTCTTTGCCGAACTGACCGGAAAACTTGTCATAGACTGGCTTCATCGCATCACGGAACGCTTGCTTGTCTACATCCTCCGTGATGGTCACGCCTTTCGATTTGATATCCTTGATCGCTTCCTCTTCCATCTTGATCATCAGCTCGCGCTCATATTGACCCGCTTTTGTTGCCTCTTCGGAAATCAGCTGCTGCACATCTGCAGGGAGCTTATCCCACACTGGCTTACTAAAAAGGATTAATGCAGCGGAGTACACATGACCAGTCAAAGACATATGCGTCTGCTTGGAATCGTACAGCTTGTACGTTTGTGCGACGATGGCTGGGTTTTCCTGAGCATCTACAACCCCTTGCTGCAGAGCAGTCAGTGCTTCCGTCCATGCCATTGGCGTCGGTTTCGCTCCCAAAGCTTCAAAGGCTGCCAGGTGAATCGGATTTTCCTGCGTGCGAATCTTCATGCCTTGGATATCGGCAGGAGTCTTGATGTCTTTTGTTCCATTTGTGATGTGGCGGAAACCGTTTTCAGCCCATGCCAGACCAACCAGGTTTGCACTGCTCAAGTCTTTCAGAATGTCCTGTCCCACTTTTCCGTCCAGAACCTTGTAAGCTTGGTCCCGGCTTTCAAACAGGAACGGCAGGTCGAGCACGCCCAGCTTCGAATAGAAGTTGGTTACAGGTGCCGTAGACGTAATGGACATATCTGCTGTCCCAAGCGTAAGCGCTTCCGTCAATTCGCGTTCCGCACCCAGCTGGCTCAGCGGGTACACTTCGATTTTCACTTTTCCGTTGGAGCGCTTCTCCACATCTTCTGCCATCTTTTTCAGAGCCAGGTTATACGGGTGGTCTTCTGTCAAAGAGTGACCTGCTTTAAAGACAAACGTTTGTCCATCACTTTTCGGCGCTTCTGTCGGTGCTGCTTGACCGCCGGTGTTTTGTCCGGAAGGCTGAGCAGCTTGACCGCCTCCGCCCCCTCCGCATGCTGTCAGCAGCATCGAAACAGACAGCATGCCCGATAATAGAAAACCCCATTTTTTTCGCAACATCTCTCTAATTCCCCCTGATTGTCTACTCTATTTTTATTACATTGAATTCATTTAATAATATGAAAATTTTATCGATTTGGCTAGATGCCTCTTCCACCGTCTACATTCATCACTTCACCTGTCACGATCTTGGACAGATCAGAAGCCAGATACAGAGCGGCTTGCGCAATATCCTCCGGTTGAATCAACGTACCGAGCGGCACACTGCTGATAAAAATATCCTTTTTGCCCGCTTCGACTTCGGCTTCGTCACCATTGATGAATTTGCCGAGCATCGGTGTCTCAGCAGGACCTGGATTGATGACATTTACTCGAATCTTGTACGGAGCCAGCTCGATAGCCAGCGCTTTGCTCAGCATGATCGCCGCCCCTTTGGACGCGCAGTACGCATTCAGCCCTGGACGCGCACGGATGCCAGCAATCGAGGCAATGTTGATGATGCTTCCTTTATTGCCCGCTTTCATATGGGGAACTGCATGTCTGGTAGTCAGGAAGATCGATTTCGTGTTCACGTTCAAGGTCCGATCCCACTGCTCCAGACTCAGCTCCTCGATCGGGGTAAAAGCTTGCGGTACACCCGCGCAGTTGACCAGTACATCCACAGAGCCAAATGTCGAAACGGCCTCCTGAATCATCGCTGCCACGCTCTGATCATCGGATACATCTGTTTGAACAGGCAGAGCCTTTCCTTCTGGCAGCTCCTGCGCGACCTTCTCTGCTGCTTCTTTGTTCAAGTCAGCAAGTACTACGCTCGCTCCCTGTTCGGCAAACAGCGTAGCAATCGCTTTTCCCATGCCCGATGCGGCACCTGTTACCACTGCGGTTTTTCCTGCCAATAGTTGTCCGTTCATAGATTGATAACCACCATCCTCTCTTCTGTCATTTCCTCGACTGCATAGCGAGGACCTTCCTTGCCCAAACCGCTGTTTTTCACACCGCCATACGGCATGACGTCGTTGCGATAAGTAGAAACGTCATTGATCACGACTCCGCCATACTCCAGGACGCGGGCAGCTTTCATCGCAATGTTCAGGTCGCGGGTAAAAATGCCAGCCTGCAGGCCGTATTCAGAGTCGTTGGCTTGTGCAAATGCATCTTCGAGATCATTGTACGGAATGATCGTTACAACAGGAGCAAACACTTCTCGGCAGACGACTTTCATTTCTGGCTTGGTGTCCACCAGAACCGCTGGATAGAACAAGGCGCCTTCCCGCTTCACTGGCAAGAGTGATGTCGCTCCCTCGCTGATGGCTTCGTTTACCCATTCCTCTGTGCGAATTGCCTCTTTTTCACTGATCATTGGACCTACATCCGTGTCCGGGTCTTCCGGATTCCCGACTTTCAGCTGCTTTACCTCAGCGATGTACAGCTCGGAAAACTCCTGGAAGACAGACTCGTGCACGTAAATGCGCTGAACGGCGATGCAAGCCTGCCCTGCATTGTGGAAGCTTCTCGCCGCTGTTTGACGGGCAGCAAGCCCCAGATCGGCATCCAGATGAACGATATTCGGAGAGTTGTTCCCCAGCTCCAGCGCTACTGGACGCATACCGCTGCGCTCTTTAATATGGCGGCCAACCTCGCCTGATCCGGTAAAGGTGTACATCGCGATCCGCTCTTCGTCGAGCAGCCACTCTCCTACCTGACTGCCCGCTCCGGTCACGATGTTGATGTAGCCTTTAGGCAATCCCGCCTCTTCCAAGACCTCGAGCAGCAGGAATGTGGCAATCGGCGTCACGGTAGCCGGTTTGACGACCAAAGTGTTTCCTGCAGCGATAGCAGGAGCGATCTTGTGCGTGCTAAGCAAAAGCGGGTAGTTGAACGGGGTAATCGCACCGATCACGCCCTTTGGTACGCGGATCGTAAAGCCCAGACGGTTCTCTGAGCCTTCTGTCGCCTGCAAAGGAATCATTTCGCCGTGAATCTTTTTTGCTTCCTCCGCAGACAAGCGCAAGGTATTGATGGTGCGATCCAGCTCGTTCATGGCGTCCTTGCGCGTTTTGCCGACCTCCCGGATCAGGGAGAGCTCCATCTCGTCGCGGCGAGCTTCCATCAGCTCAGAGGCCTTCAGCAAAATCTTGTAGCGCTGGAAAGGAGTCAGGCTGTCCTGCTTGAAGGTTTTCGAGGCCTTCTCGACAGCGTCCGACACGTGATGCTGTTCTGCTTTCGCGATCTGCGCGATGCACGCGCCTGTATATTTGTGATAAACAGGAATGTAGCTGTCTGTTTTTACCCATTCGCCACCAATGTAGAGATCATATGATTTCGTTTCCATTCTCCCGTTGCCTCCCTCTATTTCTATTTGGTTGCCTGGTAGATTTGACGAACGATTTCGTCGCCCAGCTCTCTGGTGGTAGCTTTGCCGCCCAGATCAGGAGTCAGCACTTTTCCATCTAGGAGAACTTGTTCGATCGCGTTCATGATGACCGAGCTGATCTCTGGCAGATCGAGATGATCCATCATCATGCTGAGGCTCCAGATTTGCGCGATCGGATTGGCTATCCCTTTTCCTGCAATATCAGGTGCAGAGCCATGAATAGGTTCAAACATGGACGGGAATTTACGCTCCGGATTGATGTTGGCAGATGGGGCCAGTCCCAGACCACCGACGATGGCAGCTCCGAGGTCTGTTAGGATGTCTCCAAACAAATTACTCGCCACGACGACATCGAACTCTTCCGGACGCGTGATAAAGTAAGCGGCCAGCGCATCGATATGGTAGAGATTCGTAGTAATGCCAGGGTGCTCCTGGTTCACTTCTTTTACGATCTCATCCCAGAACGGCATGGAGTGGTTGATACCATTGGACTTGGTCGCGGCAGTCAGTCTCTTCTTCGGACGCTTTTCTGCCAGCGAATAGGCGTATTTCAAAATTCGTTCTGTTCCATAGCGGGTAAACACATTGTTTTGCACAGCCAGCTCATAAGGTGTGCCCTGATGCATCCGCCCTCCCATGTTGGAGTACTCGCCCTCGGTATTTTCCCGGACCACCACGAAATCCAGGTCGGCATGGTTTTTATAGCGAAGCGGGCTCTCCAGACCTTTCAGCAGCTTTACTGGACGCAGATTGACATATTGCTGAAAAGCGCGTCGGATTGGCAGGATCAGTTCCCATACGGAAATATGGTCAGGAACCCCAGGTGCTCCAACTGCACCAAGCAAAATCAGATCGTAGTCTTTTAATGTATCCAGTCCATTGTCAGGCATCATCTTGCCATGCTTAAGGTAATAGTTGCAGTTCCAATCCATCACATCATTGGCAAAACGAACGCCACCATGGCTTTCTTCAATAGCCTTCAAAACCTTTAATCCTTCGTCCATTACTTCGGGACCGATCCCGTCTCCCGGTATCACCGCGATTGAATAATGAAGCAATCGACTCCCCCCTCGAAAAAGATCTAAATTTTTTGACGATACAGACAATGATTATTGCATGTTTAATGCCAACTGCTTTTACAGCGATCTCTTTTCGTAAAACGCTTTCATGACAGGGATAGAAAATTGTCGAAGAATAGGGGCTTCACCATAAAGCAACAAAGTGCTGCAACATAACGTTGCAACACTTTGCTCATTGGATATTGTACTGCTTCATCTTTCGCCATAGTGTCGTTCGGTCCATCCCCAATACTTTAGCCGCCAGCGTTTTATTGTGTCTCGACTGCTGCAAGACGGCGATGATCTTGGCCGCCTCCGGGTCGATGTGACCGCTTGGGGATGCTCCTGGGACGCTTGCAGGTCTTGCCACTTTTCTCGCGTACAAAAACCCGACACTCTCCGCAGTGATTCGTCCGTCCTTGGCCATGAGCACGCTTCTCTCTACCACGTTGCGCAGCTCACGCACATTCCCCGGCCATGTGTGGCCTTGGAGGATTCGATAAACCTCATCATCAATTCGCTCTATTTTTTGCTCATGCTGTTCATTGACCTCTTGTACTATGCCTTTTACCAGCTCCGGTATATCCGTCAAGCGGTCGCGCAAAGGCGGTACATCGAGCTTGAGCATATTGATGCGGTAGTACAGGTCTGCGCGGAAATGCTCCCTTTCAATCTCTTCTGCCAGGTCGCGGTTCGTCGCAGCTACAATACGCACATCGACAGGAATAATCCTTTCCCCACCTACGCGTCTCACCCGACGCTCCTGCAACACTCTGAGCAGCAGCACTTGGATGCGCAGCGGCATCTCTCCGATTTCATCCAAAAAAAGCGTCCCGCCGTGGGCCAGCTCAAAGAGACCAGGCTTCCCTCCCTTTTTCGCTCCTGTAAAAGCACCTTCCTCATAACCAAACAGCTCGCTCTCCAGCAGGCTCTCCGGCAGTGCCGCACAGTTAACCGCTAAAAACGGTCCCATCGCCCGTGTGCTTTCCAGATGAATTCCTTGAGCGAACAGCTCCTTGCCCGTACCTGATTCCCCTGTGATCAGCACGGTAGCATTTGTCCGGGCAAACATCGCAGCCTGTTCTTTTGTATAGAGAATCTCCGGTGAGGAGCCGATGATGCTCTCCAGTCGATAACGGGCTTCCAGTCCATTTTCATGCAGCTTTTTGCGCAGCGACATCTCCATTTTCTGTATGTCGATGATTTCCTTGAAATTGGAGACCGCTCCGACGATCTGGTCCTTTACGATGACGGGAATCCGGTTGATGACAATGGATCGATCGAGAACCGTTGCTACATCGCCCAGCTCCTGTCGACCCGTCTTTAAGACACGCAGCATATCAGAGTGGGGAATGTAATCCGTGATTGGCTTACCCAGGACGTCGCCATTTAGCCCTAGCAGCAGCTTGGCATGCTCGTTCACCAGCGTGATATGACTGTGCCGATCAACAGCGATGACGGCATCGTGTGCAGAATTGACGACAGCCTCCATCAGATGCTTTTCTCGCAGTCGAACTCGGGTGTAGGTGATTAACGACTCCGCCTGCTGCACGGCACGACGCAATGTGGCAATCGATGGCTCTACCAGGTGCCATTCTCCGGTTGGCGGCTTCTGTGGCAGCATATTTTTGTTCCACTTGGGGCTAAGGTAATACGTCTGCTCCTGGTCCTCCTGCCATTCCTCTTGCAGCTGAAAGTAAAGTTTTGCCTCCCCTGATAGCTTCTGCTCAAGGTCGTACTCTTTCTCCAGCCAATACTTCTCTTTCCGGGAGCCGCAAACGACAACGGCTGGCAGTCGCGCTTCCTTTTTGCACAGCCGCTCCCATACTTTTCTTATGTCATTCAAATCGATCGAGAGGCAAACGACCGGCAACGAGTAGGATTCCAGCTCTTCTCGATACGGCTCGGTTGTGATGACGACGAAAGGATTCATCATTTGGTCGATGATCGATTTGATCGAATAGAAGTACCCAATCGGATGACGACTACTTTCTAGCAAGGCAGCTATTTTTCTCTCCAGCTCTTTGTCCAGCCTGTACAAGGCAATCATAGTTCCTCCTGATTCATCTGCGCCAAGATACGGTAGTCCGCCAGTTTGCGATACAGGGTATTTCTCCCGATCTGAAGCAGTTTCGCTGCCTGGCTGACATTTCCTCCGCACTTTTTCAACGCTGTTTTGATCGCCTCACACTCCATATCTCGCAGTGACAGTGCAGTCCCTTGGGCGGCAGGAACACCCTCTTCCTCCACTCCCTCTAGTTGGATATGCTCGCAGTCGATTTCGTCATCCTCTGTCAAGAATGCAGCTTGAATCAGCACGCCTTGCAGCTCGCGCACATTCCCAGGCCAGGAATAGGACTTGAGCATGGCCTGCGCCTGCTTTGTTAGCGTGATCTGACGGTCTGGAGCGATTTGACTGATCTGATGCGCAGCCAGCTGCAGGATGTCGCTGCGTTTTCTCAGTGGCGGCAGAGAGACGACTACCCCTTTGAGTCGGTAATACAAGTCAGCTCGAAAGCGGCCAGCCTTGACCTCATCCGGTAGATGCCTGTGCGTTGCTGCAACCACCCTCGCATGAACGGGCCGAGCCTGGTTGCTTCCAACCGGGGTCACTACCTTTTCCTGCAAAACACGGAGCAAGGCAGCCTGGGCCCGCAGCGACATGTCCCCGATCTCATCCAGAAAGATCGTTCCTTTTCTGGCGGCTTCAAACTTGCCGATCCGCCCCTCCCGTTGAGCTCCGGTAAAAGAGCCGCCTTCATAACCAAACAATTCACTCTCGATCAAATTTTCCGATATCGCACTGCAGTTCACCGCTACGAAAGGTTCCTGCGCACGTGGTCCTGTTTGATGGATCATCTGGGCAAACAGTTCTTTTCCCGTCCCGCTCTCCCCTAAAATCATCACAGGGAAGTCGACCTGGGCAGCCTTTTGTGCGAGAGCCTTTGCTTGAAGAAAAAGCGGGCAGGAGCCAACCAGACGCGGAAAAGGCTTAAGCAGGGGAGTCGGAGCCGCCGAAGGCCAGGTGCGGCGCCGTTTATCTTGAACGGTCCGTGCGCCTCGCTCCAGGTCGGGGTCCAATTGTTTACCGAGCATATCTGATCCGAGCAGCTGCTTTGCCCTCCGGTTTATACCCACGACGCGCTCATCGTGATCAAGCCCGATAAGCGGCAGCCAAGGCTCCCAATCGTTGTGCTCAGGAGTATCCGGCAGCGACATGACTCGCTCCGCCTCCGCAAACAAAAGGCGGTTTTGCAAGGCTTCGGCAATCATGCAGACAATCGTTAAGGCAAAGGTATGCGTGTATTCCTTTCTTGTACTGATATCGATTACACCCAACAGCTCGCCCGAAGGTGAAAAAACCGGGGACGATGAGCACGTCAGGAAGTGGTTCTCACGAAAATAATGCTGTTCTCCAAAAATCTGTATCGGTTGCTGGGCAATCAGGGCTGTGCCAATCGCATTGGTCCCCTTGTTGCTCTCCTGCCAGTTCGCGCCGATCTGCAGCTGCACCTTTTGCGCATGATCGGCAAAGACAGGGTCTCCTACCGTATGAATAATGTTTCCGTTGCGATCGGACAGAAGCGCAATGTGCTCCGTCGAATGCAGGAAGGGAGACAATTTGTTAAAAAGGGGCAGGCTCTCTCGAATCAGAGGGTGATTTTCCTGAATGATTTCTTTGATTCGATTGGTGGAAATGATTTGATCATTCGCCTTCTGCGTGGCTACGAGGTTCGATTCCTGACAGCGCTTCCATGACTGCTGGACAATCGTTGACAACACTCTTCCCTCCCTCAAAATCATTCCCCCTCATTATACCATGACTTGGCAATCTGTTAGCTGTTCCGTTATGGAACACTCCCTGTTCCAATCCGGTCCACTTGCTGCTCGAAAAAACACTGAAAACGCTGTCAAATCAAGGCCTAAGCAGTTGGTACGGGTATTGCTATTAAGAAAGCGTGTAAATACCTTACAAGAGATATGAGGAGGCGTTCGCATGATCTATGCTCAGCCCGGCCAAGCCGGTTCAAAGGTGACGTTCAAAAAACGCTACGAGAACTACATTGGAGGCAAGTGGGTACCGCCAGTGAAAGGGGAGTACTTTGAAAACGTAACGCCGGTCACTGGCAAAGCGTTTTGCGAGGTAGCTCGTTCCACGGCTGAAGATATCGAACTGGCACTGGATGCCGCACATGAGGCGAAAGCTGCATGGGGACGCACTTCTGTTGCACAACGCTCGAACATTCTGTTGAAGATCGCGGATCGGATGGAAGCAAACCTGGAGCTTTTGGCGACAGCCGAGACATGGGAAAACGGAAAGCCTGTGCGTGAAACACTCGCTGCCGACATCCCACTTGCAATCGACCACTTTCGCTACTTTGCCGGCGCTATTCGCGCTCAGGAAAGCACCCTCGGCGAAATCGACAACGATACAGTCGCTTATCATTTCCATGAGCCACTTGGCGTCGTCGGACAGATCATTCCGTGGAACTTCCCGCTGCTGATGGCTACTTGGAAGCTCGCTCCAGCTCTGGCAGCAGGAAACTGCGTCGTGTTGAAGCCAGCTGAACAAACACCTGCATCGATCATGGTACTGATGGAGCTGATCGGAGACCTGCTGCCTCCTGGCGTGGTCAACGTCGTGAACGGCTTTGGTCTCGAAGCCGGTAAACCATTGGCTTCCAGCAACCGCATTGCGAAAATCGCGTTTACAGGTGAAACGACTACAGGTCGTTTGATCATGCAATACGCTTCTCAAAATATTATTCCGGTTACACTTGAGCTGGGCGGAAAATCGCCAAACATCTTCTTCCCGGATGTATTTGCGAAAGACGATGCGTTCTTTAACAAAGCGATCGAAGGCTTTGTGATGTTTGCGCTCAACCAAGGCGAAGTGTGCACATGCCCATCTCGCGCTTTGATTCACGAGAGCATTTACGAGCCGTTTATGGAGCGTGCCTTGCAGCGCGTAGCGAGCATCAAGCAAGGCAACCCACTCGATACCGATACCATGATCGGTGCCCAGGCTTCTCTGGAGCAGGTAGAGAAGATCCTCTCCTATCTGGACATCGGTAAACAGGAAGGCGCAGATTGCCTCATTGGCGGCAGCCGCGCTCAGCTGGAAGGCGACCTGGCAGACGGCTATTACATTCAGCCGACTGTCTTTAAAGGACACAACAAAATGCGCATCTTCCAGGAAGAGATCTTTGGTCCAGTCGTTTCCGTGACGACCTTCAAAGATACCGAAGAAGCGCTCGCGATTGCCAACGACACCCTGTACGGCTTGGGCTCTGGCGTTTGGACCCGCGATGTAAACACGGCGTACCGCATGGGTCGTGAAATTCAGGCAGGCCGTGTATGGACCAACTGCTACCACGCCTATCCGGCTCACGCTGCATTTGGCGGCTACAAAATGTCCGGCATCGGCCGCGAGACTCACAAAATGATGCTCGGCCATTACCAACAAACCAAAAACCTGCTCGTCAGCTACAGCGATCAGGCTCTGGGCTTCTTTTGATCCATGAGCCAAGCGGAGAAAGTACTCGCTACCGACGCAGCCCTAGAGCTAATCGAACGGCTTCGCGCCAAACACGGCGATCTGATGTTTCACCAGTCAGGGGGCTGCTGCGATGGCAGCTCACCCATGTGCTACCCACTGGGCGAGTTCCTCATCGGTGAGCAGGATGTGCTGCTGGGTGAGATCGGCGGCTGCCCGTTCTATATGGGAAAAGCTCAGTACGAGTATTGGAAGCATACGCAGCTCATCATCGATGTGGTGAGCGGACGCGGCGGCATGTTCTCCCTCGAAGGACCGGAGGGTGTGCGATTCTTGACACGTTCTCGCGTATTTCCCGACTCGGAATAATTAGAAAACTTGGCTCCGCCAAGCTTTGCGGTGGAGCCTTAGTTGCACTTATACTGGCTAAGAATCTTATAAATTCTTACTGTATAAAAAACAAGACCGTACCCGCCTGAATGAAGGCTGGCACGGTCTTTTTCTGTTACCGCTGTCGTGTAGGTTTTTTGGCTCCTGCCGGCTTGCGCCCCATTGGTTTGGGACCTGTAGGTGGTTTTGCTCGCTTGCTGTCAGGGCGGCGTCCTGCTTGGCTAGAGCTGTTTTTCGAATGCGAGCGGTCTTGGCGAGTGCCAGGACTTTTGTGGTCTTGGCGAACGCCAGGACTTCTGTGGTCTTGGCGAACGCCAGGACTTTTGTGGTCTTGGCGAACGCCAGGACTTTTGTGGTCTTGGCGAGCCCCTGAACGACCCGGTTTGCCGCCAGCCCCAGTTCGCTCCACTCTCTCACTGCTCTTTGGCTTTCTATCGAAGCGGTCATCCTGGCGCTCGTTGCGCTCGTTGCGCTGCTGTTTCTGATCGAAACTACCCTGCCTGCGTTCACCGCTTTTCGGCTTGTGATCGAAGCTTCCTCGTTTCCGTTCCCCATTCTTTGGCTTGCGCTCAAAGCTTTCCTGGTTTCGTTCGCGTCCGCTGTCCCGTGTCGCTCGACCAGATGAGCTTTTCTGACTGGCAGAACCCTGTCCGCGTGCATGCTCTTGTCTGGACCCGCGCTTTTGTCCTTCACTACGCTGTTCGATAGCCCCTGGGGTTTCTCGGCCTTGCCTCTCCAGCTTCAAGCCAATCCCTTTTTCAATCATCTCCAAATACGGTCGATCCTTCGGTGTCACCAAAGTAAAGGCAATTCCCCGTTCCCCCGCTCGACCCGTACGGCCAATCCGATGGATATAGCTGTCCACGTCTTCCGGGATATCGTAGTTAAATACATGGGTGACACCTTCCACGTCCAGACCGCGGGCAGCCACATCTGTCGCAACGAGAAACTGTATACGAGACTCACGAAACCGCTTCATGACCGCTTCCCGCTTCGCTTGTGACAAATCTCCATGCAATTCGTCTGACATGTAGTCAAAGCCTTGCAAGGCCGCATTCAACGTGCTGGCTCGACGCTTTGTCCGACAGAAGATCACGGCGAGAAATGGCCGGTGTTCATCGATCAAGCTGCGCAGCGTGGATTGCTTTGCACGATCTGTCGTTTCCACTACGATTTGCTTGATATCATCCAGCGTGATACGTTTTCCTTGTACGCGAATATCCTCTGGCTGACGCATAAAACGGTTGGCCAGTGAGCGCACTTGGTCAGGCATCGTAGCAGAAAACAGCATGGTTTGACGATCCCATGGTGTCTTTCCAATGATCTCTTCTACTTCCGGCAAAAAGCCCATGTGCAGCATCTGATCAGCTTCATCGAGGACGAGTGTCGACACCGTCGATAAATCAATCGTTCCTCTGCGCATATGATCCAACAGACGCCCAGGTGTCGCTATGACGATCTGCTTTTTACCTGCGAGCTTTCTCATCTGTCGTTCGACGTCCTGTCCTCCGTAAACAGCTAGGACATAGATTTCATCAAGCTTTGCCGTCAGCTTCTGCACTTCTGCTGTAATCTGTAGAGCCAGCTCCCGCGTAGGCGTGAGGATCAACGCCTGCACGTGCGTTGCCTCCGGATCAGCCTGCTCCAGTATAGGCAGTACAAATGCCAGCGTTTTCCCAGTCCCAGTCTGTGCCTGCGAGATCACATCTCTGCCAGTTAGGGCGACAGGAATGGTTTTTTCCTGTATCGGGGTCGGTTCGGTAATGCCATTTTCTTTTAATGCCTCAAGGAGTTCCTTGCGTATTCCTAATGCCGTAAAGTCAGCCAGTGTAGCCATCTCCATTCTTGATTCCGATCGACTGTCTGCCTTATTTCGTGCACACAGCCATTCCGATAAAATAACGAACACCTTCTCGAGGCTTCTCAAACGTCACGCCTCGCTGGTAGTAAATCTCGACGTGGGAAAAACGGACAAACAGCGCTTCAAACTCCTCGGGCGTCAGCTGATGAACGTGAAACGGCTCGCTCGTCTGTTTGCCTCTTCCCCTGCCAAAAGGACTGGACAGCACCAGGATTCCGCCAGGCTTGAGCATGCGATACAAATTGTCCATAAACAACAGGTCGTCCGCGACATGCTCGATCGTTTCAAAGCTGAGTATCGTATCAAATTGTCCCAATTGCGCAGGTAGGCTAGGATCTAGGGCATCGCCCTTCTGGTACGTGATCTTTTGGTGGTTGTACTCGCGATTGGCGTAGAGAAGCGTCTCTTCATCGTTATCTACCGCGACCAGCTCCACCAGCTCGCGTTTCCTGTCCTTGGCGACCATATGCGCTCCATACCCTGTGCCGCACGCGATATCCAGCACTCGACCTTTGATATAAGGCGTGGCAAAGTAGTAACGGGCAATGTGCTCCAGCAGCATACCGTTCGTAGGCTTCATCAATTTGGGGATGATGCGCTCCCCTGTCCATTCTAGCAAAGCGATCACCGTTTTCCTGGTATTCTTCCTCCCATCTTACCTTATTTCAAGAGAGAGAGGAAACTTACGTGAAAATACACCCCGAAAAGCCATTTCCTACATGTTAAGAAAAATGTAAGAGTTTTCTATGCTGTTTTGTTCGAACTGCCCGGTAAGATAGAACTAGAAAGAGATACGAGGTGGGACTTATCATGACGAATTACAATGTCCTTGTCGTTGATGACGAAAGAGAAATCAGGGACGCGATCGAGATTTACCTCCAGAACGAATCCATCACGGTCTACAAGGCTGGGGACGGTTTGGAAGCTTTGGATGTCCTGACAGAACAGGATATTCACCTCATCATTCTGGACATCATGATGCCCAGAATGGACGGCATTACCGCCACCTTTAAAATCCGACAAGAGAAAAACATTCCCATCATCATGCTTTCCGCTAAATCAGAGGATACCGACAAAATACTGGGATTGAACGTCGGAGCGGATGATTACGTAACGAAACCGTTTCATCCTCTTGAGCTGGTGGCGCGTGTGAAATCGCAGCTTCGTCGCTACACCAATCTGGGCAACTACAAATCGGCAGAAGACGAGATTCAAGTGCGGGGGCTGACCCTGAACAAAACCACGAAAACCGTCACGGTAGACGACAATGACGTTCGGCTGACCGCAACGGAGTACAAAATTCTTGAGCTGCTGATGGAAAACAAAGGACGGGTTTTCTCCATCGAGGAGATCTACGAGCGCGTCTGGAGGGAACCTTATCTAAACGCTGAAAACACGGTAGCCGTCCACGTCCGACGTATTCGGGAGAAAATCGAAATCAACCCGAAGGAACCGAAATATTTAAAGGTGGTATGGGGAATTGGATACAAAATTGAAAAATAAGAGTTATTCGCTGCTGGCCACTCTCGCCTTGTTGGTGACAACGACGCTGTCTTTTCTGACGGTCGCCGATCTCTATGACAAACGCGAGTACCTGCAAGAGGATTACTATTTTGACAGCTACAACTTCTTCGATCAGCTGAATACCGAAGTGGATCTGATTCGGAGCGTTCATGTCGAGTTTGCCGGTTACGAGCAGAAAAAGCCGCTTGAGAAAATCGACGTGGATACACTAGAGCGAATCACTCATGAGCGCGACCAGTCCTTAAAAGATGACAAACAATCCATTGTTGATCACTACAATGCCTTAATTCAGGAGGCGCAGCAAGCAGGCAAAACAGAGGATGTCGCCAAGCTCACGACTGAAAGAGACAGTAAAATCTCTGAAAAATACAGAGAGATTCAGAGCGAATGGGATAAAAGAATCAGCCAGTTCGTGAAAGACAAGGATCAAGAATACGAAGAGCGCAAAAACAGCCTCGCCTTTCGCGACAGCTCTTTTAAATATTATGTAGTGGATGGAAAAAGAAACAAGGTCTACACCAATCTAGGATACGAGCCTTCCGATGCTGCCCTGCAGAGAGACGCTCTCTACTCCTTCCAGTTCCCGAAAAACTCGCACTCGAGAACAAACATGTTCGCTGATCTCAATCGCTCCTTTCAGTTGAATCAGTGGAAAGGCGTCATCTACGTTCCCAAATCGCCTGAAGGTTACAGCCAAATTCACGCAGATGCTACCTATTACAATTCAGTTCGAGAACGTCTCATGCTCGAATACGCCCTTCTGACGGCTACTCTCTTGATCAGCGGAGTATTGCTCTGGTACACCTACACCCGAAAAGCCGCGCAGCTGCCGGTTATCCAGAAGAGCTTGGCTTTCATGCGCCGGATCCCACTGGACATCCGAATCGTCCTGTTGTTTCCAATCATCCTGATTTACATGGCTGTAGCATTTGGTTCGACTTTCTTTTCGTTTCCGATCGGCTTCGAACAATTCTTTACCCTGACCGTCATGCTGCCTCTCACAGCCATCTTCCTGCTGTATATCGTAGAGGCCTGGATCATGTACAATGACGGCGAGCAATTGCGTCAGCAATGGAGCAGAAGCTTGCTTTCCCGCCAGCGCTCCCTGCTGAAAGAAAGCTACTCGAACCGCAGTGTTTTCTTCAAGGTAGCTTTGATCTTCACGCTGACTGTCGGTCTGGGAATGAGCATAGCTCTAGGCTTGTTCGCCATCGCCGACCGAGTGGAAGAGCTGCTGATTCTCGTATTCTTGTACGGCATGTTCTATGTACTTTGCGTCCTGCCCTACATTTTCCGCCGCATCGGGCTTATGAACAGACTCCTGCTCGGCGCTTCACAAATGGCTTCCGGTGATTTGAAGGCAACGATCGTAGAAAAGCCGCGTGGAAAGCTGGCAGACCTGGCACATTCCCTTAACAACATCAGACAGGGTCTACAGCACTCGGTAGAAAGCCAGATGAAAAGCGAAAGACTCAAATCAGAGCTGATCACCAACGTTTCTCATGATTTGAAAACACCGCTCACGTCGATCATCAACTATGTCGATTTGCTCAAACGGGATAACCTGACCCAGGATGACATCAAAAGCTATGTGGATGTCCTCGAGCGCAAAACCAACCGCTTGAAGGTGCTGATCGATGACCTGTTCGAGGCAGCAAAAACAGCGAGTGGTTCTGTGGAGCTGAACATCGAGCAAGTCAATGTCTCCGCTCTGCTCAATCAAGCCATCGCCGAATTCAGCGACAAGATCGACGAGTCTACACTGACTTTCCGGGTCAATATCGAGCAGCCCAAAATCATGGCACCCCTCGACGGCAAAAAGACTTGGCGGGTCTTTGAGAACCTGATCGGAAATGCCCTGAAATACTCCATGCCAAATACACGTGTGCATGTCCACTTGACGGAGACACAGAATGAAGTCGTTCTGACGATCAAAAACGTCTCCGCCTACGAAATTGATTTTGCGGCTGATGAATTGTTCGAACGCTTCAAACGGGCAGACCAATCACGCAATACGGAAGGCTCTGGCCTCGGTCTTGCAATCGCCAAAAGCATCGTCGAACTGCAGGGCGGCAAGCTCGCCATTGATATTGACGGCGATTATTTCAAAGTGATCGTTCTCTTCCGTCGCTAAATGTTCAAACTACAAAAAGGCCAATCACCTATCCTCAGTGATTGGCCTTTTTTACGTTTCCCAGCTTGAAAGCTACCCAGCAAAATCTCTTTCAAACAACTGCTGAATTTTCGCGGCAACATCCTGTTCGTCTGTACCGTCCACTTCAAACGTAATCTCATCTCCCGTCTTCACAGCAAGTGCCATGACACTGAGGATGCTCTTACCGTTTGCCTCTTTTCCGTTATACAGGATTTTGACCGTCGATTGATGCTGATTGAGCAGATGGACCAGAACGGATGCTGGGCGTGCATGGAGCCCCCCACTCACGGTTACTTCAACGGTGATCCGAATCATTGGCTCCCTCCCTTCGCCTGTCGACCTCAAAACATTTACGAACGACGCACACGACTCCATCCTCATCGTTTCCTAGCAGCTTAACCTCATGCCACTGCTTTATGACACTGGCTTGAAAAACTGAGGCAGGTAATCCTTGTGTGCCTCCAGCATTTCATCTAAAATCTGCTTGGCGATTGCATCAGAAGGTACCAACGGGTTGATGGTCATCGCGAGCAGAGCCTGGTGGTAGTCTCCTGTTACGGCCGCTTCAGCCGCGACTCTTTCGAACGATTTGATTTGCTGCACCAAACCGCGTACAGGCACAGGCAAATCCCCAACTGCCAGTGGAATCGGTCCTTCTTTTGTGATCACGCAGTTGACTTCCACCGCAGAATCGTCCGGAATACTTGCGATGGCACCGTTGTTTCGCACATTGACTGGCTGAATATCTCGCTTGTCATTGTAAATCGAGTGAATCAGATTGCATGCGGCCTCGCTGTAATAGGCTCCTCCCCGCTTTTCCAGCTGTGGCGGCTTGATGGACAAGTCCGGGTCTTTGTACAGCTCAAACAGCTCTTCCTCTACCTTTTTCACGACTTCCGCTCGCGTTCCTGACTTTTGCGACTCCTCCAGCTCATGCTCGAGCATCGTGCGGGTCTGGTAGTAATAGCGATGGTATGGGCAAGGCAAGATCCCAAGGGCCTTGATAAAATCTTTGTCCCAGCCCAGATCCAGTATATTTTTCATCGTGATGCCCGACTGATCACCGGAAAGCTTTTCGATGAGCTTTGCCGTCACATTTTCTCCGTCCAGGAACACACCCAGACCAAAAACCATGTGATTGAGCCCCGCAAAATCAATGTGCACGCGTGACTGATCGACGCCCAGGACAGAAGCCACGTCCATTTTCATTCCAATAGGAACATTGCACAGTCCGATGACCTTTTTTCGATTGGTATAGCGCAGCACCGCTTCGGTCACCATGCCCGCCGGATTGGTAAAGTTGATCAGCCAGGCATCGGGGCACAGCTCATCCATATCCCGACAAATGTCCATGATGACGGGAATCGTGCGCAGACCTTTGAACAATCCGCCCGGACCATTGGTTTCTTGTCCGATAACACCGTATTTCAGCGGAATTTTTTCGTCCTTTACCCGTGCATCCAGTAAACCGACGCGAATCTGCGTGGTGACGAAATCAGCGCCCTCCAAGGCTTTTCTCCGATCCAATGTCAGATTGATCTGGATCGGCACGCCTGCCTTTTCCACCATGCGCTTCGCCAAAGCACCCACGATTTGCAGCTTCTTTTCCCCAGCTGGAACGTCTACCAGCCACAATTCCCTCACAGGCAGCTCATCGTACCGTTTAATAAAGCCCTCCACCAGCTCCGGGGTATAGCTCGATCCCCCGCCGATGGTTACGATCTTGATTCCACTCACACTCCCGCCCCCTTGCTCTCGTGAATATGGCCGTACATCTCTACAAATTCACTGGCCAGATCCTTGATCGTCATGGCATTCATCACGTGGTCCTGCGCGTGAATCAACAGCATGCTAAGCTCTGTCTTTTCACCCGAGACCTCTTTCTGGATAAAGGCGGTTTGGTTTTGATGGGCTTTGCTGAGCTCCTCTCCTGCCTCGGCCAGGGCATTTTTTGCCCCAGCCATATCCTTGTTCTTTGCAAGCGCGATTGCTTCCATGGCGAGACTCCTCGCGTTGCCACCGTGCAAAATCAATTGGAAAATCATTTCTGTATGATCCACAGTCCATCTCCACCTATCCGATTTCGTTAAAGGTCACGAGCTGTACCCTCTTTTGCTTGATGTATTCCTTTACCTCTGGCGCGGTCAGGATCTGCAGTTCCCGAGTGCGCTGCCTTGCGTAGGAGCTGCCCGTAAGCAGCTCCTCATCCACATAGGCGGGGTGACTCATGATTTCTGCACTCGAGCTGCCTGATAAACCATCTATAATGCCAATCAACGACTCGACGCTCACATCATCTCCGTAAAAACGCGCCGAGAAGCTTTCTGTTGTGTGTACCTTTGGAGTGTGCTCTCCTCTCTCTGTCTCAAAAGCCCACGGGTAACGTACGGGAAGGCTGTGGCGCTCAGCCAGACGCAGAACGATTGGCAAAATAGCTTCGTGAGCATGAACATGGTGATGACTGTCGATGTGAGTAGGTCTTCGTCCCATGCGCAAAAACCGCTCCAGCTGCGCCGTAAACTCTCGCTCTACCTCTTCGGGCGACACATCTTCCAAATGAGCCTGGCCCCTGCGGAACTTGCCGCTGCTATCCGTAAGTGTCGGTACATCGGACTCCAGAGGCGCCCCGCACGTGAGAACCAGGTGAATACCCATGCCAAGCTTCGGATTTTCTGCTGCCAGTCGAAAAGCATGCTCTACACCAGGCATGTTCATCATCGTCGTGGCAGAAGTAACGATTCCTTCGACATGTGCCTCTACAATGCCTAGGTTGACGCCTTTTGAATACCCGAAATCGTCTGCATTCACAATCAGCTTCATAGCAGATCCTTTCCCCTTGCAAAATTACAGAGCAACTGTTTTATTTTCGGATTGCGACGCTTGCTCTTCTGCCAGCTTTTGTTTATCCCACAGCCTGAAGAACGGATAGTAGATTAATAAAGATACGACGAAGTTAACCAGCTGTAGTACTGCGCCGGATATTTTTCCGCCCGTCGCCAAGTAGCCACTGATGATCGGCGGTGTTGTCCACGGAACAGCGACTCCACTCGGCCTGGCCACCCATCCAAGCTCCATCGCTAAATAAGTGACGATGACCAGAGCAATCGGTGCCAAAATAAACGGGATAATCAGCAGCGGGTTCATGACGATCGGCATCCCGAAGGTCACAGGCTCGTTAATGTTGAAAAGTCCCGGACCGATGGACAGTCTGCCGATGTTCTTCATCTGCTCGCTTCGAGCTCGAAGGATCATGAGAACTACCAACGCGAGGGTCGCGCCTGAGCCTCCTGCGTAAATCCAGAGATCAAAAAATTGCTTCGTGATGACGTTTGGCAATTCGCCAGTCGGGTCTGCCTGGAACACAGCGCGATTTTGGTCCATCAGCGAGAGCCAGATCGGATCCATGACACCACCGACGATAGCCGCTCCGTGCAAGCCCAGCGACCACAGCACCTGCACCAGCAATACGGCAATGATTGCACCGAACATGCTGCTTCCCAGTGCGTTCAACGGACCGACCAAAAGATCCGAAACGATGTTGTGGATGCTTTGGAACGATGTATTTTCAATGAGGATGCGCAGCAGCCATACGACCAGAATGACGATAGAGGCGGGAATCAGCGCGACGAACGAGCGGGCTACTGCTGGCGGTACACCGTCCGGCATCGTGATGACGATTTTCTTTTGGATGATCTTGCGGTAAATTTCAGTGGACAACAGAGCGAGAATCATGGCGACGAACAAGCCTTTACTACCCATCAGTGCCACAGGAATGACACCGCCTACTTCTACTGCGGTACTCGCTCCTTCTGGGGTAAACATCGTGTTGTACGGTGTGGCAAGCAAGAAAGCCGCCACTGAGATTGCTCCTGCTGACAATGGGTCGACCTTATACTTTTCAGCCAGCCGGTAGGCGACGCCAAAGCCGACAATCAACGCCATGATGTCAAAGGTAGCGTTCACGGGGTACAGCAGCTTGGTCAGCCATTTGTCACCGAAAATACCTGCCATAAAATCGCCGTAGCCTGGGATCGGAATGAAGCCGATGATGAGGAAAAGAGACCCGATAATGAGCAAAGGCATAGTTAAAATGATGCCGTCACGAATCGCCTGCAAATGCTTTTGTTCCGCAATCCGACCAGCTATCGGCATGACGCGGTTCTCCAAAAAAGAAATAAATCCCGCCATACGCACCCCTCCTCTATTTTTTAAGACGAAGCGCAAACTCCAGCACATTATTCCCATTCAACGTGCCATAGTCAACCGTGCTGATGACATCCACAGGAATCCCTCTAGCCTCTCCCTCTTTTTTCATTTCCGTAAGCTTGTAGCGAACCTGAGGTCCCAAAAGGAGTACGTCGGCCTGATCAATATGTCTACTGACTTCGTCTGCAGATACCGCCCAGATTTTGGCTTCGAGCCCTTTGTCATTGGCTGCCTGCTCCATCTTCTTCACCAACAAACTGGTAGACATCCCTGCGTTGCAACACAGCAAAATATTCAAATCCCATTCCTCCCTTCGCCTTGATGCCCCTATATAAAAGCAAGCATCGTGCCAAAACACCCAATATTGTATGCGCTTTCATTTCAAGCCTTGTCGTTAGCTGAATCTTACGCCGGGCTACTGGATCGCTGCAAAAAGTGTTTTCGTGAAAACACCTTTGTGTTTCGATTTTTGCTGCGTTACAAACAAAAAATAAAACACTAATCACACTAGTGTTTTATTGTGTAAAAAGAAATTCATGATAAAACACACGTCGTCTTCACGAATGCTGATCTCATATTGATCCTCTATCAGTTGCAGCTCGTGACGAACAATGCTGTACAATCTCCTGTTTTCTGCGAGAAAGCTCTCTTTTTCAGCGTAGTCCACAGTAGGAAGCCCTGCCTTCAGTCGATCGATCAAGCAGCAGACATGCAAATAGGCACCAATCCGGGTATCAAATACGAGTACGTTGTGCAAGCGCTCCTCCATTCGCCCCATACATGCCCTCACATCTCCAAGTACACGCCGACTGTCTACCATGGTTAAATGCTCGCCAAGTGTCTCCACCATTTTCATAAACGCTTCCTCGAGGTCGATCATCTGCTGGATATCCTGCAATGCCTCCCCGTTCAGCACATCGTCCATCCCGTAGCAGCGCAGGTCTTTGTCCAACATGTAGTTACTCACGATGCAGAGTACCTTTCGCTCATTCTTGATCTGCTTTAGCTGGTTGCGTGCCTGCGCTTTGTCGATCAGCTGAAGTGGAATGATTTCCACTAGCTGGTTGTCGTAACGCAAACGGTTCTCCAGCATCCTTTTCAGAAACAACGCACTTCCTTCACCAGACAGGCATGCCGCTACAATCGCTAGAGCCGGAGCAAGCTCTTGGGCAGGCTCCTGTTTGGGCTGCTCCTCGTTCTGTAATACCGTGAGGCTGCTCAAACTGCTGACATCGCGATAAACGTCCTCCAGCGTGTGCCCCAGCATCGCTTTACGTGTGGCTTCGATCACGTGGGGTGTGCTGACCATGGGAATGACCATTACCGGGATGCCGACTTCCTTTTCAATGATTTCCCCAAAGCCGAGCAGTGAGCCCATATCCACCAGCAGCAAAAGGCCAGCCGCACTCCCGACCTCCCTGGCGAGCTTGATCGCTTGCTCCAGCACTTTCATGTACTCTTCTTCTAGCGGCAGGTCAATCGCCTTGGCGTAATCGGTGACCAGCAGTCGATTTGTCACATCGACCATCGCGGTCGCACCACCGCTGCCATGAGTGATAACCAGCACACCGACCGTTTCCCGCTCCTGCTGCAGACTCTCGTCATCCAGCACAAAGAACATCGTGAGGTAGCCCGCCTCGTCAATAGGCAGGTCCATCAGGATCGCTTCCTCAATCATGCGTACACATTCCAGCGCCACTGCAAACTCCTTTTTGTATTTGATACGGACGCTGTTGATATGTGGATTGATGATTTGCTTGCCGTGAGCGAGACGTTCCTTGGAGGTCTGAATATGGAGCGCCAGACCGAAAATCACTTTTTGGCTCAAAATCTTGCCAAGTCTGGCTTCAGCATAGCGGACGATCTCCTCCACGAGATTGACGATGATCGGATCAATAATGCGCGACATGTCCTCTTTATTGATGCGCTTGTTGACCCCTTTGATGAACCGGGTGAAGTAGTTCTCGATGTCAAATTCCAGTTCTTCCTCACTGACTCCCTGATTGCGCAGCTCCTGAATTTTTTGCTCGATCTTTTCATAGACGCTATTCGCTGTATCCTCCGTCTCCCGCTCGATCGAAATGCTGTCCTGTGTTGGCTGTACAACGAAGCTCTTGTGTTCCTTCCCCACCAGCTCCTCCAGCGCCGCTTTACGCTCTTTTGCGAGCAGCAACCCTTGCTTTACGTGGTGCGGCAAATCCTGGACCGACACCTGCAGCTGCTTTTTCTTCAACGAAATAAAATCGGCGTAAGCGCTGGCGCACGTAAGCTGAATATCTGTTTTCAGCTGGCCGATGTTGTTCGGGCAGTGATAAGACAAAAAGGCGTGGATGGCACTCGCTGATATTTGAATCTCGCGCCCTAAGCGAAAGGCCTCCTCTCGAAAAATATTGATCAAAATACCAAACCGCTCCTCCATACCCCGCTCGACGAGGGAAGGCAGCTTGATTACCATGGGGATGCGTCGAATAAACGTTTTGAGCAGGCTCGACTCTGGATTTTCCGTCGTTGCCGAAATGATCTGCACCTGTGCGGTTCGCTCGACCTCCGTCTCTCCTACCCGGCGAAAGGTTCCTTTGTCCATAAAGGTGAAAAAGATCTCTTGTCCTTCTGCGGGCAGCCGATGAACCTCATCGAGAAACAGAATGCCGCCATCGGCTTTCTCCACCAGTCCTCTCCGGTCGTTTTCCGCGCCGGTATACGCTCCCTTTTTCACTCCAAACAGCTGGCTGTACAAGAGCTGCGGGTTGTTTGCGTAATCAGCACAGTTGAAAACAACGAATGGCGCGTCTTTGTCCAATCGTCCAATATCGATGGAAAACTCATGGATCAGACCGGCAAATCCGGACTTGCCGACCCCGGTCTCGCCCAGAATCAGGCAATGCATTCCTCGCGGCGGATACAACACTGCTGCCTTTGCCTGCTCGATAGGCGTCAGCAGGCTTTTATTTCCCTTTGCCAGCCTGTCCAGCGCGGTTTCTGTATTGTACAAAGTTTCATTGGTTTGCTTGGTATAAAACAGCGTAGGCCTGCCGTCTGCTTTTTCGATCTTGCCTGCCTTCCACAGCTTGTTCAAATCGCTGCTCACGTTGGCACGACTAAGCCCGAGCATCTCAGCCAATTCACTGGCACTGATTTTCTTACCCAGGCCAAAATCCAAAAATTTCTGATAAATTAAATCCAAACGCTTCACGCTATCACCTGCCGTTGCGTAGATGGCACGATCGCCTCGTTTCGAATTCATTTCAACATGAAAGAAAGAAAACCTCCCTTACCTGACAATATGAAGATGGAGCATAGGCAATTCCAGCGAAAAAACCAGCTAGCCTCACAAGCAGGCAGCTGGTTTGAAATGAATCCTTATACATTTACTTGTTGAATAGCTTGTCTCATTCCCAAGGTATTTGCCGTCAGTACCGTTGTAGCTTCGTGCACATGCTGCGTCTGACCGGACACTTCACTCGCGATATGGGCGATACTGCTAAATTGGGCGACGACTTCCTCAGAGCCTGCCGATTGAGCGTTATCAGGAAACAAATGCAGATAAGGCTTCCCCCTCAATGGTACGGTATAATAGATCTATCTAAACGACAGGAGAACAACCTACCATGATGGTTTTCATCTTGTTTACCCTATGGGCTCTCGGTCTTCTCGTCCTGTTTACAGACCCAAGGCGCACTTCGATCCGCTGGGCAAGCGCTACGGCATTTGTCGGGGCAGGAGGCTTTTTCTCGGCAGTCATCGATGAGATGATTCTGCCTCATTGGGTAGACGTTTTCGCTCTCCACCCCCAGTGGCAGAGTGCCCTGGTATGGCTGAGCAGAAGCTCTTCCTTTCTCACACAGACCGGACTTCCTTTTACTTTTTTGCTGTTTGCCATCCATTCTTTTGAGGCATTCTCTGTCAAAATCAAAGGAATCCTTCAATACGCTGCTCTGATTCCGCCTCTGATCATGCTGGTGATTACACCGATTTATCCAGTGCTGACTTTCAACTACTGGATCATGGTGGCGTGGGTGATTCCGTACTATTTGCTTGCCTGTATCTTGCTCGTGCTGCAATACCGTCAGGAAAAAGACCCGTCGGTAAAGAAAAACAGCTTTTTCACCAACATTCTGATCATCATCCCGCTCTTTTTCGTCTTTCTTTTCATTTACGTCATGCGGATTCAGAATAATTATGAGGCGTGGCGCTACAACACGCTCGTGGTCATCGTTCAGTTCGTTCTGATTGTTGCCATCAGTTTGAAATACGGCTTCCTCGGCGTCCGTCTTCGCGTAGAAAAAAGACGTCTGGACAGCACCCTGCGAGCACTGACCTCCGGGGCGCAGATCATCAACCATACGATCAAAAATGAGGTAGGCAAGATTTCGCTGTACGCAGACCGCATCGAATCGTACGCCGATGACACCAACCAGCCTGGCTTGAAGGAAGATGCGGCCGTCCTGATTCAGTCATCCCAGCACATCCTGGATATGATGAACCGCATTCAAGGCCAGCTCTCCGACATCGTCCTGCAAGAGAAGACCGTACAGCCAAGTCAAATCATCCTGCAGGTGGTCCAAACACTCGAACCCTATGCAATCAAACAGCAGGTAGAAGTCGTGACCGAGCTGGATGAGACTCTGAGAGTGAGCTGCGATCCGGTGCAGCTGCGAGAAATCTTGACCAATCTGTGCATGAATGCTTTAGAGGCGATGAAATCAGGGGGCACTTTGCACTTGCAGCTGTTCCTGTCCAAAAAACACCTTGTCGCTGCCATTACTGATACAGGCACAGGCATTTCCAAAGAAAATCTGCCACATGTGCTGGATCCTTTCTTCTCTACGAAAAAGACCAGCCAAAACTTTGGTCTGGGCTTGTCCTATTGCTACAACGTCATGCAAAAGCACCAAGGAACGCTGGAAATAACCAGTGAGCTAGGGAAGGGAACAACGGTGTTTCTCTTATTTCCGAAAAAACGTGTAGAAGGGGGGAACTGGTAACTCATGGAGACGATTCGCGTATTTCTCGTAGAAGACGATCCGATCTGGCGCAAAGGACTAGTCGACTTTTTGAACAGGGATCAGGAGCTGCAGGTCATTGGAGAAGCTGGCACCAAAGAGGACGCGATCCAGCAGTTTTCGGCTGCGGACACTGACGTCGTCCTGATGGATATCAATCTCACGGAAAACAACCTGGACGGCATCGAGACGGCCCTCGCTCTGCTCCAGCTCGCACCTGACTGTAAAATCATCATGCTGACTTCGCTAACCGCCGAGGATGTGATCGTCGAGTCCTTTTCCGCAGGAGCCGTCAACTACATCAGCAAGTCCAGCTTCAAGGAAATTCCGGACGCGATCCGCGCTGCTCATCTGCGGCAATCGGCTATTCATCCAACGGCGGCGGCAGCTTTGCGCAACGAATTTTTACGGATGAAAAATGAGGAGAACCAAAAGCTGCTCTCCCCCGCTGAAAAGGAAATTTTGCAGCTCATCCATCAGGGACATACCCAAACCCAAATCGAGCAAGCGCTGCATATCACCAAACGCACCATCAAGAACCACATCAACCGCATCCTCAAAAAAATGGGCGTGAAAACCAGCAAGGAAGCCGCCGCCAAAGCCAACCAGAAAAAGCTGTTCTAGCAAGCTTTGGCGCGATTTCCGCTCCCTTTGGCTGCTCGTCCCTGAGGCACTAAGACCAGGTACCAATGAAAGTTGGTACTTTTTTTACACCCCCCGCTCTTTACAATGAAAGCTAACAGATACGCAATTATTTATTGTAAAGGTGTGGTCCACATGTTTCTCATTCATGCCTTCCTGAAAGCTGTTCTGCTGCTTTGGTTCCGACCTCGCGTCCAGGGCATGCACAAAATCGATCTTTCCCAGCCATCGATCATCATACCCAATCACGTCTCTCTCATGGATGCTGTGCTCCTGTCGTTCTGTCTGCCTAAGGGAGCGACCTTTGTCGTCAATACGGATATCGCCAAAAAGTTTGCCTTCTTCTTGCGCTTTCGCAAGCACATTGCGGTCGATCCGCTCAATCCGTATTCGATTCGCCACATGCTGCGCGTCATTCACAGCGGCGAAACGCTGGTCATTTTCCCGGAAGGCCGCATCACCACCACGGGCGGCTTGATGAAAATTTACAGCGGCGTCGGCTATCTCGCCCTGCGGACTGGCGCTACCGTCTACCCTGTCGCCATCAATGGCCTGGAACGCTCGGTTTTCTCGTACTTGAAAGGAAAGCTGCGCCTCCTCTGGTTCCCGGATGTCACGATCGCAGTCGGCACACCGTTCACCATCGAGCGCAAGGAAACACTGTCTATGCGTGAACAAAAAGCATCCGCCAGCGATTTGATTTTGCGCACCCTGCAAAACGAGCTGTTCCAAAGCCGCATGAAGCAAAACGTCAATCTGTTTGATGAAGTCCTGGAAGCAGCCCGCGTCAATGGCTCCAAGCTGGAAATCACCAAGGACCTGGGAGCTGCGATCAACTACCGCACACTTTTGATCGGCAGCTATCTGCTAGGTGACAAACTGAAGGCGCAGTTATTTGGAAAACCAGTCGTAGGCGTATTTCTACCGAACTCTGTTGGTCATCTGATTACTTTGCTGTCGCTGTTTCGCATCGGCAAAACACCCGCGATCCTGAACTTTTCTCTGGGTGCCCGCTCCTTGCTGGAATGCTGCGAAACAGGGCATATCGATACGATCCTAACATCGCGTGTCTTCATCGAAAAAGGAAAGCTGGAGCACGTGATTGCCGGGCTGGAAGAAAAGATGGCCATCGTGTATCTGGAAGACATGAAAGCCTCGGCTACTGCTTTTGACAAAGTCTCTGCCCTGATCCGCTTTGTGACCAAGCAAAAAGCACAGGCGCTCGAAAACGAACTGATTCTCTTTACCTCCGGCAGTGAAAGCAAGCCAAAAGGCGTGGTCCTGACACATACCAACCTGTACGCCAACATCCAGCAGGTAACCAGCGTCATCGACATCACGTCACGCGACAAGTTTTTCAATGCCCTGCCGATGTTTCACAGCTTTGGGCTGACAGCTGGCACGCTCTTGCCCGTCGTAAAAGGCATCCCGGTCTTTTTGTACCCCAGCCCGCTGCATTACAAAGCAATTTCGGAGCTGGTGTACGATCAGAATGCGACGATCCTGTTTGGGACCTCGACCTTCATGGCTGGCTACGGACGGATGGCTCACCCGTACAACTTCTACTCGCTGCGCTACGTATTTGCAGGCGCCGAAAAGCTGAAGGACGACGTGCGCAAGCTATGGATGGAGAAGTTCGGGGTACGCATCTTTGAAGGCTACGGCGCGACTGAGACGGCTCCTATCCTGTCTCTGAACACACCACTGGCAAACAAACCGGGAAGTGTAGGACGTCTGATGCCAGGAATGTCGTACCGCCTGGACCCGGTCGAAGGGATTGAGGCAGGCGGACAGCTTTTGGTCAAAGGACCGAACGTCATGAAAGGCTACATGATTCACGGAAAAGGCTTTCTGCCCGCAGAGGAATGGTATCAAACGGGGGATTTGGTCGAAGCCGATCGGGATGGCTTTTTGACCATCAAATCTCGCCTGAAGCGCTTTGCCAAAATCGGAGGCGAAATGGTATCGCTCAATCTCGTCGAAGAGCTGGCGATGGAATGCTTTGGCCACTCCGGGTTTGCCGCTATCTCGATCAATGACCAGCGCAAAGGGGAGCGTATCCTGCTGTACACTACGGATGAAACAGTACAGCTAAACCAATTGCGCACCTATCTGACCGAAAAGCAATACTCGCCGCTGCTCATACCCGGCGCCGTCAAAGGGATTTCTGCACTCCCGCTCTTGGGCAGTGGAAAAACAGATTACGTCAGTCTGAAACAGCTGGCGGAAAGCGAGAGGGAAAAATGGTGAAGCTGCGATTACAACCTTTGCAAGCCTTGTATTTTACTCAATTCCTATCTGCCTTTGCCGACAACATGATTTTGTTTGTAATCGCCAACCTGCTGCGGGAGAACGGCTTTTCTCCCGCCATGCTCGCACTCGTATCCATTTCCTTTTTTCTTCCGTACATCCTTCTCGCTCCACTCGTTGGTCCTTTCGCCGACAAGCATCCCAAATCGTTTGTGCTCGTCATCGGCAACCTGATCAAAGCGCTCGGTGTCATTCTGCTCTTTGTCATCGATCACTCGAGCATTCTGCTGCTGATGCTGAGCTATTTCACCGTAGGGGTCGGCGCTGTCGTGTACTCCCCTGCCAAATACGGGATTTTGCCGGAGCTGACGAGCAACGAGCAAGAGCTGTTCCGGGCCAACGCCCGCATCGAAGGCTACACGATCATCGCCATTTTGCTTGGGATCGGAGGAGGCGGAGCTGTCGCTTCCATGACTGCTCCCCTCATTTCTTCGGCCATTTGCCTGTTGCTCTATCTGCTTTCGCTAGCCATGACCTTCTTTATCCCGCGTATGGCGGGTAACGCATCAATTCGCTACGGTACCGAAGCGCGACGCTTCTTTGCAGATTTTGCTGTGCTGATGAAGCGCCCTGATACGCGGTTTTCCCTAGTGGGAACCGGCTCGTTCTGGATGAGCTCCGCCGTCCTGCGAGTCGCGCTGATTGCCTGGATTCCTGTCGCACTGGGAATCGACCCGCAAAGCTTTTCCGTATCCCTCATTCTCGCGACCACGTCGATTGGAATTATCGTCGGAGCGTTTTTGGCTCCCAAGCTGATCCCGTTGAAGAAATTCACGCGATCACTGAACTACGGCTTCGGGATGCTCCTGATCATCGTCCTGTTCCCTTGGATTCATGTCACCGCTGTCGCCATCTGTTTCCTGCTGCTCGTCGGTTTCATGGGTGGTGCCTTTATCATTCCTATGAATACCATTCTGCAGGAGGAAGGAAAGACACTCGTTGGCTCCGGCAAGACGATCGCGATTCAAAATCTGGTAGAAAACATGCTGATGGCCGTGGGCTCCGGCATTTACTACCTGATCGTCTATCTGGGTGTTTCCATCTCAGGTGCAATCGTTGGGCAGGGCTTGCTGCTGCTGGTGTTTCTTATCTACCTGACAGGTCAACGAAAGAAATTGGTTGGCTAGCCCAAGGTCTTTTCTTAGAAAACTTGGCTGCGCCAAGCCTTTTGCACCCAAAGGGTACAGGTCTCCGCCTTAGTTGCACTTATACTGGAGAAGAATCTTATAAATTCTTACTGTACAAGCAAAAACCGCGTCCCTCAGTTGGAGGACGCGGTTTTCTGGTGTTCTCGTGCTTTATTTTTGCGGTACGGCAGCTGCTTCTGATGCCGGTGCAGCTGCTTTCACGGCCTTGTTCAGCAGGTGATAGAATTCGCCTTTCGTCTTTACGTTGGCAAATTTGCTTGCGTCTACCTTTGCCTTCGCTGAAAGCTCGGCGATTTCTTCCTTGGTCACCGCATCTTTGATGTTGATCGATGCGATGTTGGTGTACTTGCCATCCTCGGTTTTCGGTACGCTCAGGATGCCTGCGTT
Organism: Brevibacillus centrosporus; assembly: GCF_003710815.1. Taxonomy (GTDB): domain Bacteria; phylum Bacillota; class Bacilli; order Brevibacillales; family Brevibacillaceae; genus Brevibacillus; species Brevibacillus centrosporus. The sequence goes on along the minus strand of NZ_RHHP01000023.1, from coordinate 88,791 downwards.
GATCAACGCTACAACATCGGCACGCTCAGGTGCGGTCGTATCCACTCCAATGATCTTCCAATTGTTTTGGACGGTCGGCTCGTACACGCCTTTTTTCACTTCTTTCAGGTAGGCGATGGCACGGTTGCGGATGGTACCTTGTGTTTCCCCAAAAGCACTCTCTGCCTTGGAAGACCAGAGCTGCTCAAACTTGCGGCCTTCCAGCGCTCCGCCCTTTGCCTGCAGAGCTTCCATGCGGTACGAATTCATACCCAGCTTCAAAACATCCTCTGGCTTGATCGGTGTCTCGTCCATTTTGCGCAGGTTGGTGATTCGGCTGCCGTACGGCTTGGACAGATCGATCTCGTATTTCACGTTGCCGAAGAAGTCGTTTGTGCTGTATTTGGAAGCGCGGCGTTTGCTGTCAAAGCTTACGGTCACATCTCCTGGACGAGTCGTATTGAAGTAGCCGACTGCCCACTCCATATAGTCCTTCAGGTCTTTACCTGTTACTTTGTATACCGTGATCTCACCGCCAGCGTACTGGTAGTTGTAGGCGATGTCCTTTTTCTTGATCGGACCGATGTCGAGCTTGGCTTTGTCGTTGTCGATCTGGTGCGCGACCACGTCCGCCTTGCTGTAGTAGAGCATGACTTCGTGGAAGAAATCAGACAAAGGCGTCTCTTGAATCTGCACGGTCGGGATGCCTTCGATCTCGTTTTTCTCTACCATGTTCATGCCTTTGAGCTCTGCTACGACGATGTTTGCATCGGCACGTGCGAATTCGTGGAACGGCTGCAGTTTGGCTTCGAGTCCAGGATCAGAAACGGCAGGAGTTCCGTCTGCTCCTTTTACAGGTACTGCAGTCGCTTCCTTGCTTTTCAGCACGACCTTGCCTTCTTTCTTTTCAAAGGACAAGTCGATGCGGGAGAGATGGGTGCCGTATTTGTCTGGTTCGGTGATGAGCACGCCGTTGATCTCTTCTTTTTTCACCAGCTTGTGCATGTGACCCGCGAAAATGGCGGTCAGCTCAGGTACTGCGTTGGCGATGTCTGCTACACTGGTTCCCGGAATGCCGTTTTCATTTTCGATCCCCATGTGCATGAGACCGATCATGACGTCTACTTTGCCTTCCAGCTCTTTTACTGCCTTCTTGGTTTCTTCGACCGGATTTTTCACAACGAGTCCGTCCAGGTGATCGGTTCCCTTTTCAAAGTCAGAGATCATCGGCGTATCCATGCCGATCACACCGATTTTGATCCCGTCACGCTCGACGATTGTGTACGCTGGCAGGAAGCGCTCGCCGTTTTCTTTATAGATGTTTCCTGCGAGCACAGGACCCTTGTATTGGCTGCTGATCTTGTCCAAAATATCGAGCCCGAAGTTGAACTCGTGGTTTCCGAACGCCCATGCGTCGTAGCCCATTTCGTTCATCGCTACCATCATCGGAGACTCTGGCTGGTCGTTGAACAGCTCTGCGGAGTTGTCTTGAATGGAGTCACCTGCATCCAGCAATACCGTGTTCGGATTCTCTTTGCGAATCTCTTTGATCATCGTAAAGAGCTGTGTCAGACTGCCGTTTGGATTTGGACCGTCCAGCGCATAATCCCACGGCATGAATCTACCATGGATGTCAGATGTGCCGAGCAGCGTGATTTTTGTTTCCGCTGCTGCTGGCGCTGGCGTTGCTGCTGCCTGTGCTGGTACCGACGCGCCTACGAACGCGCTGCCCATCAGCACAGTCGACATTGCCAGACCCAGCAACGTCTTCCCTACTTTGGTTCCCCTTTTGTACATGTCGTCCCCTCAGTTTCTTTTTTATATTTATTTGGTTTATTTTAACTATAGCAGTCTATTTATTCAGACACGAACCATTTATTTCCTAATCCTATGAAAAACAACAAAAAAACCATGACTTTTGAAGGTCACGGTTTTTCAGCTGCGTACGTTTGCAAGCAATCTAGAAAGAGATGCCCATATTTATCGAATTTCGACTCCCCTACTCCTTTTACTTTCAGCATGGCAGCCTTGTCCGTTGGGCAGAGACTGCTCATTTCTTTGAGCGTGCTGTCGTGGAAAATGACGTATGGCGGCACGCCCTCACGCTGGGAAATTTCTTTGCGTACTTGGCGCAGACGCTCGAACAAGTCGTCATCCTCTTCCTGCTGCACAGGTCGGATCGCGATCTTTTGCCAGACTCGTTCTTCGCCTTTTAGCACGGGCAACGCTTTCTCGCCCAGCTTAACGATCGGGTACTGGCTTTCTGTGACCTGCAAATATCCTTCCGCGATCAGGATTTGAATCAAATCCATAATCTCTTTTTCCTTGTATTCTTTCATCAGGCCATAGGTCGGCAGCTGGTCAAAGCCGAGCTGTGTGACCTTCTTGTTTTTTGAAGCCTTGAGCACCTGCGCTACCAAGGCAGCACCGAAGCGTTCCCGCATTCTTTTCACGCAGGAAAAGATCTTCTGCGCCTCCAGCGTGATGTCGGCAAGCTCTGTATCATCCGTGCAGTTCGCGCATTGACCGCAGGCTGGCGCGTCGTTTTCGCCAAAGTATTGAACGATGTACTGCTGCAAGCATCGCGGTGTTCGGCAATAGTCGATCATGGCGTACAGCTTTTTATATTCATGCTCTTTGCGCTCGTCTGTCAGCTGATTCTGCTCGATAAAAAAGGTCTGGGTCTGAATGTCCTGCGGCTGGAATAGCAGGATACATTCACTCTTCTCCCCGTCACGTCCAGCTCGGCCCGCCTCCTGGTAGTACGCCTCGAGATTTTTCGGCATGTTGTAGTGAATGACATACCGCACGTTGGATTTGTCGATCCCCATCCCAAACGCATTCGTGGCGACCATCGTGCGTACATCGTCAAAAAGGAAGGCCTCCTGATTTTGTGCCCGTTCTTCCTCTGACAGTCCCGCATGGTATTTCGTAACAGCAAAGCCACGCTTGCTCAAATCAGCATGGAGCGAATCTACGTCTTTTCTCGTCGCCGCATAGATGATTCCCGCTTGCTGACTGTTTGCCCGCAGGTAATCGGTAATAAAGGTTCGGCGGTTCTCCCCTTTGCGCACGGTCATGATCAGATTGTCTCTGCCAAAGCCCGTGATAAAGGTGCGCTCGTCCACCAAAGAAAGCTGGCGGCGAATGTCCTCCGTGACTTCAGGTGTGGCCGTAGCCGTCAAGGCAGCAACGATAGGGCGCTCGGGCAGCCTGCGCAGGAACCGGGCGATCTCCAGATAGCTCGGGCGGAAATCATGGCCCCACTGGGATACACAGTGAGCCTCGTCTACCGCTACGAAGGAAATCGGCACATCGCGGATTAGCGCCTGGAACGATTCGGACTCCAGACGCTCCGGGGCGATATACAAGAGCTTGTACCCCCCGCGAGCTGCCAGTTTCAGCCTTTCCCGTACTTCACTCGCTTCTAGTGAGCTATTGATCTGCGTAGCAGGGATGCCCATGCTGACCAGTACATCCACCTGATCCTTCATCAAAGAAATCAACGGGGAAACGACGATCGTCACCCCGTCAAACAGCATCGCCGGAACCTGGTAGCAGATCGATTTCCCGCCGCCGGTCGGCATGATTCCCAAGGTGTCGTGGCCACTCAACAAACTCTCAATCATTTTCTTTTGCCCTTCCCGAAACGAGGGATAGCCAAAGTATTTTTGCAAGACTTCTAGCGCTTTATCAAACAAAGAGAATTCACCTTCTCTTCCCAAGTGTTTATCCAAAGGATTCTTTTAGTGTACTTGCAGCCTTTGAGACAAAACAAGGGGAAGAGTTGGATTTGATGAAAAACGGAGTCAGCGAATCTTTATAATGACTCCTCTTGTGTGACTCTTTTCGGGTAATGGTGTTGAAAAATAGAGCGAAATCCTTGGAAGATCCCGTAGCCGATCATGCCTCCTGCTGTATTCAGCAAAAGATCATCGACATCAAAGGTCCCGATGCTGGCCAGCAATTGTGTCCCCTCCATGCATAGGCTGAAGAGAAAGGCTAGGATCGTTACGGTCACGAGAGAGCGATTTTTCTCCTTTTGCAGAAAAGGAAGCAGGAACCCAAAAGGAAGAAATGCGATAACGTTGCCGATGAAATTTACGTTGCTGTGCATATCGCCCCCTGCTAGCAAATTGTCCATATACTTCATGATTTCATGAAACGGGATAAGGTTTCCTCTGTTCGCCAGACTTTCCCAGATGAGCTGCGGCTGCGAGAGGCTGTGAGCGATCGAGGGGAACACCTTGGCCGCATTCATCCAGCTAAATTTAAAGAGGAGTACTTTTATCACCAGTATCAAATACAGGGCAAAGGTGACAGAAAAGGTAGCTCGCAGCAAGAGATTGATCCCTTTTTTCATCTGTAGGAAAACCCCTTTTCCAGCAGCTTCTTTGTTTCCGTAAACCGTCCTACCTCCGTGTCCGTTCCCATCACAACTGAAATCAATCTGCGGTCTTCCCGTTTAGCCGTACCTGTAAAGCAGTAGCCCGCTTCGTCTGTAAAGCCGGTTTTCAGTCCATCCATACCTGACACTCGCAAGGACTCGTTCTGGGAGAGCAGCATCAGATTGGTGTTCGTTACCTTTTCTCCGGTAGAGTTAAGCTGCACCTGCGGATCCGAGGTCAATTCCACGATTTCGGGGAAATCATTGACCAGTCGATACGCCAGACGACCGACGTCTTTTGCTGTCATTTGGTTTTGTCCGTAGCTGTAAACCAGTCCTGTCGCATTCACGAACTGGGAAGATTTCAGTCCGAGCTCCTGCGCTTTCTGGTTCATGAGCGCGGCAAAGTTCGTTGTGCTGCCTGCTAGGTACTCACCGATGGCAACCGCCGCATTATTGGCAGAGCCTACAGCCATCGCCTCGTATAGATCTCGCAGCGGGTATACCTCCCCTGCCCGAAGACTCACTCTGGCCCCTTCTGCTGTTGCCGCATTTTCCGATACCTCCACGTTGTCTTCCCATGTGACCCGTTTATCCCGGATGGCCTCCAGCAGGATGTATTCTGTCATCATTTTCGACATGCTCGCTACAGGATATGGCGTATCCCCATCCTGCTCGTACAGGACATCTCCGGTCTCGGCATCCACCAAAACAGCAGCCCTCGCATCGAGCTTGAAGAACGCTCGATCCAAGCCGCCTAGAAAGCTCTCCTCCTCTTCTCCAGCTTGTATCCACGTCCATATGCCTGCAATACCTGCTATCAGCATGAGCAGCAGCAACCTTCTGCCCTTTTTCCGTTTCATGCAAAAAAGCCTCCCTTTCCAGTGTTCAAGCAACGTTTCTTCTACACCGCAAGGATAGGCCTTTCGATTTAAAAAACTCAAAATCGTTTCTAAAGAAAGGGTAAAGAGATTATGAAGCTTGCATACTGGAGAGAGGAAGCCATACCGTAAACGTCGTCCATTCTGCTGTACTCGTCACTGAAATCTGACCGTGATGCAGATCGATGATGCTCTTGGCAATCGCCAGTCCCAGACCAGAGCCTCCGGTTTCCTTGGAACGCGAGGCTTCGACCCTATAGAATCGCTCAAATAGATTGGGCAGGGCTTCAGCAGGAATCGGCGTGCCGTTGTTTCCGACCGAAAAGGAAATGCCATCCGGTACACGAAACAGGCGAACGGCGATCATCGTACCGTCTCGACCGTATTTGATGGCGTTGGAAATCAGGTTCTCCAGCACACGTACCAGCTTGTCCGTATCTCCCCACATTTCTACCTTTTCATCCGGTGTTTCCACTTGCAGCTGCAGGCCCGCTTCATGCGCTGCGATTCGAAAGCCTACGGCAACCTGTTCGACCAGCTCCACCAGGTCAAACTGCGTCCGGTTCAAATAGGCGCCGCGGTTGCGCACTTTCGTATACTCAAACAAATCGTTCACCAGTACGTTCATCTGCTTGGCTTTTTCATAGGCGATATGAGTGTACTGTCTAATCTGATTTTCATCCTGGTACTTTCCTTGCTCAATCAATCCCAGATAGCCCATGATCGAGGTCAGAGGCGTACGAAGATCATGAGAGACGTTCGTGACGAGCTCGTCCTTTGACTGCTCGAGCCTGCGTTCCTCTTCCATCGCATCGGTCGTGCTTTTGACGAGGGCGTGAATACTGTCCACGACATTCCCCAAGCTCCCCGCGGGCCTGATCGAGATCTGATGATCGTAATTGCCCTTTGCAATGTAGTGAAGCTCCTCGATGATCTGGTTCATTTGTCTTTGTTCCTTGTATTTCCGGATGCGAACCAGCGTCCATGCCGCAAACAGTCCTGTCGACAACAGCAGAATCGGGATTTTAAACGTGTCAAAGCCATAGGTATTGCGGAACTTCCACACAAAGTTTTTGATCTCGGGTATCCGATACAGATAGTTGTTGGCGAAATAGGACAGCGCCTGAAATACAGCAAACAGGATGAGCAAGCCAAGCATGATTTCGAGCAAAATCCGCAGGAAGTCTCGGACGTTAAGCTTCAATTTTATAGCCTACCCCCCATACGGTCTGGATCACCTTTTCTCCGTTGGTCGCCTTCTCCAGCTTTTCTCGCAGGTTGCTGATATGGACCATCACGGTTTTGTAGGACACGTAGTTATCCATTTTCCAGCAGCGGTCGAAGATTTCTTCGGAGCTGAATACGCGGTTGGGGTGACTCGCCAGCAAAAAGAGGATGGAGAATTCCAGCGCTGTCAGCTTGATAGGTACGCCATCCTTGGTCTGCGCCACATGGCTCTGCTTGTCGATGATCAACGGGCCTACTTCGATCACGTTGTCATGCTTTTGTTTGGCATGGCTATAGTTGGCGCGTCGCAGCAGCGATTTGACCCTGGCGATGACCTCCAGCGGATTGAACGGCTTGGCTACGTAATCGTCGGCGCCTGTCATGAGCCCCATGATCTTGTCCATGTCGTTCGTCTTCGCACTTGCCATCAGGATGGGGATCTGCGAGTTTTTCCGCACGCGTTTGGTGACTTCCAAGCCATCGAGCTGCGGCATCATGACGTCCAGAATGACCAGGTGAAACTCCTTTTGGGCGAGCTTGTCCATTGCCTCCATTCCGTCAAACGCCTTTTCGATCTCATAGCCCTCGTTGCCTAGATATATAGCAAGCAGGTCCACGATTTCTTTGTCATCATCTACGATCAAGATTCTCATAGCCTACCCTCCTGTTTTTCCGATAAATGTAAGTTCACTATAGCAGAGAAAGGTAAAGAAATCCTAAAGATGGGGGAAGAAAACATTTGATTTCAAGGTTCGGTGGTGGAGCGGTGGAAAAAGGAGAAAACGCTCCGTTAGTAGGGCCACTTCTTACGGGGTCATCCCTGGACGGCTCCATTGCAAAAGCGGAACCCCGCGTCCAAAGTGGTACTTCTGGGATGCTGATTCAGAGGTGGACGCTAAAGACAGGTTCCGCCTTTTCCATTACGCCTTGGCTGTGTCCCTAATGCCTTCGCTTATTCCTCCTTTTTCCTGGAGCTTCCTGCAAAATTAAATGATTTCTTTTTGAGAGATCATCCCAAAATACATTTTTTCAATTTGCGACCCACACCACAGAAATTCATCATCACAGCATCTATAATGAAAGACAAAGACGTGAGAGGATGAAGTAAAATGAGTAAGAAGAAAAAAGCAGTATCTGTCGGTGGCATTTTTTTGGTGGGAGTGCTTGCCGGCTCCGCTCTTATGTATAACAATTCTGTCTATCATTCGGTTAGTGCTGCCTTCGGACAGGGAGCAGCAAAAAATAGTGTCGCTCAAGCTGGCGGAGACTTAAGTGGATCAGATTTAGAAGCGGCATTGCAGGCTGTGCAAAATTCGCGCGCCAATGCACTAGAAGATCAATCGAGAGAATAATTGAAAGCAGTCCAAGACAGAAATGCGAAGATCGCTGAATTAAATAAATTGCTTACGAAGCTTAATGTCGCTTTGAAAAATGTGGAAAAGAACGGTGCCTCTCCAGACCAGCCTATTGAAATAAGCGACGAAGTTCTGGACTCGTTAAAAGGAAATGAGATAGAAGTACGTGGTGATTTGACCGTAAGTGAGCTACAAAGGCTGATCGAGAGTGTCAAGGATTCCATCGATGAACAATCCAATGAGCAACAGATGGATATGATTAAGCTGCAAGAGCTGACCAATAAGCGCAATGAAGCTTTTGATACCATGACTGATTTGATTAAGAAAATGCAAGATTCGAGAGGCACTATTATTGGCAATATGAGATAAAGGACGAAACGTAAATGCCAGTTACGGATGTATTTCAATTCCTGCGCGAGCACAGATTGCTTCTTTATTCATACAGGCAGTGTGCAGGTATCCTCACGAAATCTGGTAGGCAATACACTCCTGCTGGCAGAGCTAGGACCGGGTAGCCTAGTCGGGGAAATGGGATTGCTTCAGCATGAACGCAGATCTGCGTCCGTAACCGCCATCCATGATGTGATTGCCCTGCGCTTGGAGCGGCAATCTTTTGAGCTTCTTGCGAAAGTAAGCCCCCTATTCCATGAAAGCTTGCTGTACACCGTTCGTATCCGGATGCTTCATAGAAAGCTTCGAAAAGCTTCCATATGGTCGGTGATCCCTGATGCGGAGCTGCGTGGTCTTGCCGAGGTGATCACGACGCGCAAGGTTGCAAAGGGTGAGACCATTCTAGAAATGGGAGCGCGCGCGGATCAATTCTTTATGGTGAGTAGTGGACGATTCGAAGCGCGCAGAAAGGACCGAAAGAAAAGCCTTCTTCTGGAAGGGGATTTTTTTGGAGAAGAGCTGCTGCTGGCAGATCTCCCGTCAGAGTACACCCTAACGGCTTTGGAAGATAGTGAGCTAATGGTTCTGGGCAAGGAAGAGTTTCTCTCTATTCTTGGCTGCTATGCCCCCATTCTTAAGCAATTTTGCGAGATCATTCGTATCCGTCACCCCCATGCTCTTCCAAAGCTAGCCAACGAGCTTCACACAGAGCAGCAACTGGCTGTAGATACTGCTGCCGCTTTCGTGCCGAAAGCTAGAGAGCGCTGGATAGATAGTCTTCTCTGGCTGGGCGGGGGCTTTCTTGTGCTGTCCCTATTGGCATTATTTTTAAATAACCATATCCTGCACGTCGTAACGTTGTTGGCAGGAGGACTTGTTGGTCCTGTTACCTTTGTTGCATATATGAGGGATCATCAGCTTTTGGGAATTAAACAGACGCAAGTAAGCCTATTATTCGCAGCCTCCGGCATATTCGCTGTTCCAGTAGCTTTTTTATTGGAGCGCGTATGGTTCATGAATAACGCTGTAAGCACGATAGATTATTCGCAGCTTGGTGCTCCTTTGGCTATCTCTCTCATTGAGGAAGGGGCCAAGCTCGTCATTTGCTTTCTGTTTGCTCGACCGAAGCGTATGCCATTTTTAATGGACGCGCTTGTATTTGGAGCAGCAGCAGGCATGGGGTTTGCAGCAATCGAAAGCATGCTGTACGGCTGGTCACACTTGGAGCAAGCCTCTTCACTGGGGATGCTCTCCATGCTTTGGATCCGGGCGCTGCTATCTCCCTTTGGTCACGGGGCATGGACCGCTATAGCAGCAGCTGGGGTATGGCTGATCGTATCTGCATTGCGTCCGAGGACGCGAAAAAGTGACAAGCGAGCCTGGAAGGTCTTTGGGGCGGCCATGCTCGTTTTGATTGTCATCACCCTCCATGCACTTTGGGACTTTCAATTCGGGAGCAGCATGGTCACTGTCGGGGTGATGGTCGCCATTGGCTGTATGGATGTCGTTTTGTTATTTATCCTCATTCGCGCTGGTCGCAAGGAAGAGCTACATAGCTTTACAACCATGAATCCATACGTGCAGGAGCAATTGCGGCATCATGTCCCGGAGGATACCGCAGCAGGTGAGCTTTACTGTGGAAGCTGTGGCAGTGCCTCTCCTCGAAGCGCGAGATATTGTGCGCGCTGCGGGCATGCTTTGAGAATCTGATACCGTTCTGCGTAGAGCATGAAAAAGCCGCCAGCATTCTCGCTGACGGCTTTCTATTTCTATGCATTTGTCTGTTTTTCCGCGCCTATTCTTTTGGATGAATCATTTGCTCAGGGCGTACTACTTGATCAAACTGCTCTTCCGTCAGCAGCTTGCTCTTGATGGCTGCCTCTTTTAGGGTGAGGCCTTCTTTATGGGCGAGCTTTGCGACAGCAGCGGCATTTTCGTAGCCGATATGCGGATTGAGAGCTGTGACGAGCATCAGGGAGTTGCTCAGGTTTTTCTCGATGACGGGCTGATTCGGCTCGATCCCGACAGCGCAGTGGTCGTTAAAGGAATGCAGCGCATCTGCTAAAAGCCTGGCAGATTGCAGAAAGTTGTAGATGATGACCGGCTTGAAGACGTTTAGCTCAAAATTGCCTTGGCTTGCAGCAAAGCCAATCGCTGCATCATTGCCCATGACCTGGCAGACGACCATGGTCATCGCCTCGCTTTGGGTCGGGTTCACTTTCCCGGGCATGATCGAGCTTCCCGGTTCGTTGGCCGGAATCGTGATCTCTCCGATACCGCAACGTGGTCCACTCGCCAGCCATCTGACGTCGTTGGCGATCTTCATCAGGTCAGCTGCCAGCGCCTTCAACGCCCCATGCGCATGCACGATCTCATCGTGGCTGGTCAAAGCGTGAAACTTGTTTTCGGCCGTGACAAACCGCTTGTTTGTCACGCGGCTGATTTCCTCGGCGACCATCTCCCCAAAGCGTGGGTGCGCGTTGATCCCCGTTCCGACTGCGGTTCCTCCAATCGCCAGCTCTCGCATGTACTCGTTGCTCTCTTTGATCATTTTTTCGCTTTTCGCCAGCATCCGCACCCATCCGCTGATCTCTTGCCCCAGAGTCAGTGGAGTCGCATCCTGCAGGTGAGTCCGACCAATTTTGATGATGTCCATATACGCTTCGCTCTTTTTTTGGAGCGTTTCCTTAAGCACCGCTATCGCTGGCAAAACGAGGTCCTCGATTGCGGCTACGCCCGCCATATGCATCGCGGTAGGGAAGGTGTCGTTGGAGCTTTGCGACTTGTTGACATCGTCATTAGCGTGGATGCGTGCAGCGCTTCCCTTTTGCTCCAACAGCTGGTTGGCCCGATGCGCTATCACTTCGTTCACATTCATATTCGACTGTGTTCCGCTGCCGGTTTGCCACACCACGAGGGGAAAATGCTCGTCCCAGCTTCCTCCGATGACTTCATCTGCTGCCTTGATGATGGCTTCTGCCTTTTCCGGTTCCAGCTTGCCCAGCTTCTGGTTTACTGCAGCCGCACTCTTCTTCAAAATGGCAAACATTCGGATGAGCTCGATCGGCATTTTTTCTCCACCGATCTTGAAGTTCTGAAAACTGCGCTGTGTCTGCGCACCCCACAATTTATCTGCTGGAACCTGTATTTCGCCGATGGTGTCCTTCTCGATTCTGTATTCCATCTCTCATCCTCCTTTTATCATCCATTATCCAGCTTTATGATGCCCAGCTTTTGGCTATGCAATAGTGACAGACGAATACGAAATTACCTGAAAATGCATCGTCCGCTCTGACATGGCTTCTTTGCTGTTCTTATCTCTGGTCCCTTAATTGCTACCGACTTTCTACTTCTACAGAAATCACATGATCTACCGTTTTCAACGAACTATAGATATCGGTCGTGTACGTGTCCTCGGATGAAATAATCATCATCTCCAGCTTTTGCTGGCCATTGTCCACATCCTTCACTTTGACCCGCTTGACCTGTAAATTCAGATGCTTGATCTGCTTGAATACATCATCTAGGTTCCCAATGCCATCAACGACGATCTTGATCGACAAATCCCGCTGACGCAGGGAGCGCGGACCCACCCATCTAAGCAGCAGCGGAAACAAATTAATGGCCAAAATGATCAGGATCGCGGCAGTCGTCGCTTCGAAATAAAATCCCGCTCCCACCGCAATGCCGAGTCCAGATGCAGCCCAAACCATGGAAGCCGTGGTCAAGCCAGAAATGACGTCATTGCTTCTACGCAAGATCACGCCGGCACCTAGAAAACCGACCCCACTGACAATTTGCGCAGCCAAGCGCAGCGGATCCATGTTGGTGTGACCAGGCAAGGAAAATCGATGCACCGATTCAATGGAAACAATCGTGATCAGACAACTGGCTACGGAGATAACCATGCTTGTTTTTACACCAAGCGGTTTGTGCTTCAGCTGCCTGTCCATCCCGATAATCAGTCCTAGTAAAAGCGCAATCCCCAGCTTCATTAAAAAATCGTATGTCATCCATTTCTCCCCCGTTCCATTCACGTCATGTCAGCTTTCCTACCATAGACTAATATAGAAAGTATATACGCTCCCCCTAGAAAATAGGAGTAAAATTTTTTAGATGTTCACACCTATTGTAAACGCGAGCTTTGTTGTCCATGCAAAAAGCGGAAAATCCTTGGAGCAAGGACCTTCCGCTATCTCTTAACCTGTATGAGCTTGCTGCGAATCATGCTGATTGATCAATCGTCTTTGCAAGCCCAGCAAACGGCCAAACAGGAAAACGGCACCTGCCGCCAGACCCGTAATCAGCCCGATCCAATACCCAAACGCTTGCAGCGATGTGTACTGCGCAAGTGCAAAGCCCAGCGGCAATCCAATCACCCAATACGAAACGAGCGCTACGATAAAGGTGATCGTCACGTCCTTGTAGCCACGCAAAATTCCTTGAATCGGAGCCGCGATCGCATCCGAAATCAAAAACAAGATCGAGTACATCAGGAAATGCTGGGTCAAGCGGAGCACTTCCTCGTCTGTTGTGTAAAAGCCTGCTACTTGTTCATTAAACGCTAACAGCCCTACTCCAAACAGCAGTGCCAGTACAACGGCGACACTAATACCCAGATAGCTGTACTGCCGCGCATCGCGATAGCGGCGTGCCCCCACTTCGAAGCCGACCAAAATCGTCATCGCCATCGAAATGCTCATGGGCACCATGTAAATGAAGGAGGCAAAATTCAATGCTGCCTGGTGAGCTGCAATCGTAATCGTGCTGTACTCACTCATGAACAGAGTCACCGCAGCGAAAATGCTCACTTCAAAGAAAATCGAGAAGCCAATCGGCAGGCCCAGCTTCAACAGCTCTTTCCAGGCTTGCAGGGAAACCGCGTAAAATTTCCCGAGCAGTCCGTATTCCACAAATGGATGGACACGTTTTACAACAAACAGGCTAATCAGCAAAATGCACCAGTATGTGATAGCAGAAGCATAGCCTGCCCCGACTCCGCCCAGCCGAGGAAAACCCAAATTCCCGAAGATGAGAACATAGTTCAGAAAGATGTTAATCGGCAAGGAGAACAGCGTGATAAACATCGTAACGCGCGTTTCCCCGAGTGCGTCAATAAAGCAGCGAATGACTGTGTAGAGAAACAACGGGATGATCCCGATCGCTATGGCATGTAGAAAATCGATTGCGATCCCGCGTACACTCGGCTCCAAATCCATCAAATCCAGAATCGGATTGAGCACCAAGGCACCTACGAAAATAACCGCGATACCAATCGCGATCGCCACGTAAAACGCTTGAACCACAGTAAAAGGAACACGGTCCCTGCGATTTGCCCCGACCATTTGAGCCACCATCGGAGTGACAGCGAGCAGAATCCCCGTCAATCCGGACTGCACAGGAGCCCATAAGCTAGCCCCGATCGCCACACCCGCCAAATCGATTGGACTGGCGTGCCCGGACATGATTGTATCGAAAAACGTCATAGAAAAAAGAGCTAACTGCGAAATTAAGATCGGCAGCAGCACGACAAGAAATTGTCGCCATTTTCCTTTGATCGAGAAGGTTTCGTTCATTTTCAGTTGTTCCTCGCTCTGTATGATTTTGTAAATACACAAAATTATATTATAGCAAAATGAGGGAGAGAATGTAATGAAAAAAAGAGGCGCCCAGCTGGTGAAAAAATCCACCTTTTGGACACCCCGTATTCGCTACATCAAAAGCAATGGCACGACTTTACCCGCATTTACATCAATCAAGCCGATATCCGTGATCTTCAATGCTGGACTGACTGGCAAAGAATGCGTGCTGATCGACATAATCGGGTTGTAGTGCTGATAGCCGAGCGACTCCATAGCACGGCGCAGCTGCTCGACTTCCTTTGCCGTTTTTTCCAGCGGCTCTTCGGTCAGGATTCCCCCTACTGGCAAGTGAAGGCTGGCTATGACCTCCCCTTTTTCGACCACGTAAAAACCGCCCTGGTTGCGAATGACTTCGTTCGCCGCTACCATCATGTCATGTGGATTGTGGCCGACTACCAACAGGTTGTGGTTATCGTGGGAATAACTCGTCGCTACCGCTCCGCGTTTGATCGTATCGCCGCTGATCAAGCCGTAGCCGCGGTTGCCGTTTTTCCCATACCGTTCAAATACGGCAATCAGCCCATAAGGACTCTCCTGCCAGCATAGCTCGCCGTCTTTGACTTCGACAATCCCGCGATGGTCTTCGGTAAAGGTGGAGCCGTTTTGCACGAGCATCACACGGCAAGGATAACGGTTGTCTGGCGCATCCGCCTGCACTGTAAAATCGGCTTCAGTCAATGGGGACAGTTGAATGCTCGAGTAAAAATGGTCAGGGAACTGACGGGGCTGTTCCGCTTGTACGTACGCTTCCTTTGCGTCATACGCCTTTTTTCCGTTTTTGTAGACTTGATCAATCGCAAGCTCACGCAGGTCAGACACCAGCAGGAAATCCGCAATCTTTCCTGGTGCGATCGCACCGCGGTCATGCATGTTCATTCTTTTGGCCGGCGTATAGGTGCTCGCATAAATCGCACGCTCTGGCTCCATGCCCATCGCCATTGCCTTTTTCACGATGTGGTTGAGATGGCCGCGCTTGTACAAGGAATCGGTCATGACATCATCCGTCACAAAGCAGAAATGCTCGGAAACATCCTGCTTGATCAAATACTCCATGACTTCCTCGGTCATTGACTTCTCCTGAATCTCGAGGAACATTCCGGCAGCGATCCGCGCCTCCATTCCTTCCGGTGTTTGATGCGTGTGGTCGGAATCGACTCCCGCGAAGAGCATCTGGTGCAAATCCAGATCGAGCAGCTTCGGAACATGACCCTCGATCACGAGATGCGGATACTCTTTGCGAATGTGCCTTAGGATCTGATTCGTTTTGCATTCCGGGTCGGAAATGACATCCACGTAGTTCATAATCTCGCCCAGGCAAATGATCTCCTCGGAGCGCAGCAATTCATCGATATCTGCGATCTCAACGGAGCCGCCCGTCGTCTCCATCGAGGTAGCTGGAACCGAGCTTGGGATCGCGTACTTCATGTCCACGACACAGTCACGGCTCACGCGAATCATTTCCTTGATCCCTTCGATGCCAAATACGTTTGCCATCTCATGCGGCTCGGGTACAATGGTCGTCACCCCGTTTTGAATCAGAGCGAAGGAGAACGTCTCTGGCGTCACCATCGTGCTCTCGATATGCAGATGAATATCGACCAGGCCCGGAATCAGATAACGCCCACCACCGGCGAGCACTTCGCCCGGTTCAAACGTCTCTGTACCTTGTTTTCCGATATAAAGAAACCTTCCGTCCAGAACGGCTACGTTTCCCTCGGTAAATTTTTTGAAATAGCTATTGTAGACGCGAACGTCCTGAATCAGCAAATCAACTTTCATGAAAAACGCCTCCTGTTGTTAATCCACCAGCACCATTTTGTCTTTGGGGAACAGCAGATTGACCTTTTGGCCGCTCCTGTACGGGGTCTCCATTTCTTGATTCACCGTGAAATCGCCCAGATCCGTCTCCACGACATATTGATAGCTGCGTCCCAGGAACGTACTGACTTTGACGCTTCCCCTCAAACGGTTCATCGCTTGATCCTGTGTCTCTTCCGTCGTCACCATCAGGTCATCAGGGCGAAGCGCGCATTTTTTGCCCGACGGATTCGCGGTGCCCGGATGATTGGCTGCAAGAAACGCGTGATCGCCTACGCGCAGGCTGATTTCTCCGTTTTGATTCGTGCGTTCGGCAAACGTAATGAAGTTGGTGAAGCCGATAAAGCGTGCAATGAATTCTGTTTTTGGGTATTTAAAAATCGTTGCCGGATCGTCCAGCTGCTCGATGACTCCTTTGTTCATGATCGCCACCTGATCGGAAATGGAGAAGCACTCCTCCTGATCGTGGGATACGTAAACCGTCGTGATGCCCAGCTCCTGCTGGATGCGGCGGATTTCGACCCGCATGTTGATGCGCAGGTTTGCATCCAGGTTGGAAAGTGGCTCGTCAAACAGCAGCAGGTCCGGCTGGATAACCAGCGCACGGGCAATCGCTACCCGCTGCCTTTGCCCACCGGAAAGCTCTTTCGGATGACGCTTTTCAAAGCCGTTCAGGCTGACGACATCCAGAATGTCCATGACGCGCTTTTTCACTTCGGTTTCGTTTACTTTTCGCAGGCGCAGACCGAATGCTACGTTGTCAAAAACGGACAGGTGCGGGAACAGCGCGTAGCTTTGAAATACGAACCCGAAATTGCGCCTGTTGACCGGAACGCGCGTGTAGTCTTTTCCATCAAACAGAAACTTGCCGTCCTTCGCTTCGAGGAATCCCGCGATCAGACGCAGCGTCGTAGTCTTCCCGCAGCCGCTCGGTCCCAGCAAGGAAATGAGCTGACCTTTTTCGATGTTCAGATTGAAATTTTGCAAAATGTACTGATTGTCGTAGGCAACCGATACGTTTTCCAGCGTGAGCAATGCCATGGTTTGATGCCTCCGTTATCGTTTAGTAAAGGCAGAAAGCCCCATAAGACGTTCGATGATGAACATGAGAATGGCCGTCACGATCATGAGCAGCACGGAAATAGCAGCAATCGTCGGGTCAAAGTTGTTTTCCACGTACGTCAGCATCTGAATCGGCAGCGTGCTTACCCCAGGACCTGTCATAAAGACGGAAATATCTACGTTATTGAACGACTCCAGAAAGGCGATCAGGATCGCAGCAATAATCCCGGAGCGAATGTTCGGCAGCACAACTTTAAAGAACGTTCCCAGGCGTCCTGCTCCCAGACTCAGCGCCGCTTCCTCGACGGCAAAATCAAAGTTGGACAAGCTCGAAGCCACGACTCGGATAATGAACGGCAGCATGACGACGGTGTGTCCCACCAAGAGCCCTGCGTAAATCGGCAAATCGTACACAACGATGACGTATTTGAGCATCGCAAAGCCCATGACAATGCCCGGAATGAGTACAGGCGAAATGAAGATCGCATTGAGCGCAGCTTTGCCCTTGAACTGAAAGCGACTCAGCGCATAGGCTGCGGGAATCCCCAAGATCAATGCAAGCAGATTGCCGATCAACGAGACAAACATGGACGTCTTGAACGTCGTCATGAACATCTCGACCTTGAAAATGTTTTCGTACCAGCGCCAGGAAAAGCCCTCTGGCGGAAATTTCAAAACCGTCCCCGGTTCAAATGACGTAAAGGAAATGATGATGAGCGGCCCCAGCAAAAACAGAAACACCAGAAGCGTAAACAGGGCCAACCCGCGATTTTTCTCCTGCATAGCTTCTACCCCTTCGGATTTAATTTCGTCGCCAGTTTGTTCATCAGGAAAATCACCACAAAGGTAATGACAATCATGATCGTGGCAATGACGGATGCCATGTACCAGTCATTTAGCGTAATGGCATTTTGATAGAGAAACGTGGAGATGACCCGCTGCTTCCCCCCCAGCAAAGCCGGTGTCGTATAAGCGGTCAAGCTGCCTACGAATACAAGAATGCTTCCGATGATGAGTCCTGGTACACTGAGCGGCACGATGACCTTTCGAAACGCGGTAAACTTGGACGCTCCCAGGCTTTCGGCAGCTTTGATCAGGTCCGGATCGATGTTTTCCATGACCCCTACCAGCGTGATAATGATCAAAGGCAGGAACAGATGGATCAAGCCGATCATCATCGCGGTAGGCGTGTACAATATTTCCAACGGCTTTTCGATCAGCCCTATCGAGATCAGGGAGCTGTTCAAAAGCCCTTTTTTTCCGAGAATAATCATCCAGCTAAACGAGCGTACAACCGAGCTCGTCAGCAAAGGAAAAATTGCCAAGGCCAAGAGAATGCCTTTTTTGCGAGCACCCAGCTTGGAGATGTAATAGGCAGCCGGGAAGCCTAACAGGATGCAAACAATCGTGGTTACGAGACTTACCTGCAAGGTAGTCAGCAGGATCTTGATAAAATACGGATCGGTCAGAAACTTGAGATAGCCTTCAACGGTAAAGCTTCCTTCATGAAAGAAGGTGGACGCAATCGTCATCACGATCGGAATGATCATGAACAGCGTCAAAAACAGAACGCCTGGCAGCAATAACAGATAAAGCCCCTTTTTCTTCATGCATTAACTCCTGTTCCCGGAATCGTCAGGCTTTCAGGGCGCGGATAAAGCGTTCAAAAAACGCTTCGGCATCCACGGCCAGGCAGACGTTCACGTTGGGTTCTTTCCCCCAGCGATTCTGGAAATCGCACACGGTTTGTCCATCACACAACTCACTTCTCGTTTCCACATCTACGTAAAGCTTCTGGGTCGTCACGAGATTGCGGTTCAGTGCCACTCCTACAGCAAGCGGGTCATGCATGGCGCAGGCTCTCACGCCATTGCGCTCAAAATAGCGTTCCAGGTAATCGGATGTGCTCTGTTTTACGTAACGGGCAATCGATGTATCTCCCAGCTCGCGAATATGGTCTTCGTTCAGCAAAACTTTTCTTGTCACATCGAGACCGACCATCGTCAGCTCCGGGAAGCCTGCGTGCAGTACGACCTTTGCTGCTTCCGGATCGACGTACATGTTGTACTCTGCTGTTGGTGTGACATTCCCGTGTTCGCGAACGACACCGCCCATAAAAATGACTTCTTTCACATGGTGCACGAGCTCCGGACATTTCCGTACGGCCAGTGCGAGGTTGGTCAAAGGACCTGTCAGGACCAAGGTCACTTCTCCCGACTGCGCAAGCACATTTTCGATGATAAAATCAGGCGCAAAGCCCTTCGTCGGCTGCGTCACTACTGTTGCCTCGCGCAAAGCTCCTCCAAGACCGTCTTCCCCGTGTACCCGATGCTCGAAAAACACTGTCCGCAATAATGGCTGGGAAGCTCCCGGCACGAGAGGAATCTGCTCTCCCACTTGAAGCAGATCGAGAATCTTGCACGTATTTTCCGTCGCCTTTCCAAGCGACACGTTACCGTTCACCGTTGTGATTCCGATCAGATCCATTTCCCCGCTTTTGACAGCGAGAATAATCCCCAATGCATCATCAATGCCGGTATCCACATCCAGAATGATCTTGTGCTTCATGAGCGAGCCTCCTGCTTTTTCTAGAAAGAAAGATCAAGGGCATAAACGAGATTGCTTCGCCTATACCCTTGTCGCTTTCCAAACGGTTTACTGGGTGATTTCGCGGTTCCAACGATCAATCCATGCTTTGGAATGCTCGTTCACGAATTTCATGTCCAGCTTGTGCAGTTTTTTGATGGTTTCTTCCCCGTACGTTACGCCTTTTGCTTCCTCGTCGGTCAGCTTCACGCCTGTGTTTACAGGAGAATCCACTTTTGCTTTGGCTGTTTTTTCTTGAACGCCCTTGCTCAGCTGCCAGTTGATAAAGTCTTCAGCGAGCTCTTTGTTTTTGCTGCCTTTTACGATGTTCACCGTATTCATGACTGCGTAGCCGCCCTCTTCTGGGGTCACGAATTTCGCTTCCGGAACAGCAGCCTGGATGTCTTTGAAGTACATTTCCATGATTGGTCCTGCCGCGATTTCTTCTTGGCTGAACATGTTTACATACTCAGAGGTCTTGTCGTAGTATTTCACGACGCCCTTGTTTGCTTCTTTCATTTTCGCGAAAGCTTGGTCTTCATTGAATTCTTTGCTGCCTGCCACTTGGGAAGCGGCATCCAGAATCATTGGGCCTGTAGTGGAAGTGATGTTTGGCAGCGTCAGCTTGCCTGCTACCTCAGGACTCCACAGGTCTTTCCAGCTTTTTATTTCCGTTTTGATTACGTTTGGATTGTAAGCAATCCCAAATTGTCCAATGGTGTAAGCCGGGCCGTAGTCTTCACCCAGCGGCGCTTTGGCGATGTCGTAGATCTCACTTAAGTTTGGAATACGGCTGCGGTCGATCTTTTCAAACGCACCACTTTCGATTCCTTGCTGCGCATAGTAGTCAGAGAGGTAGATCAGATCCACATCAGAGCTGCCTTGGCGAATTTTGTTCAGACGCTCGGCGTTGTTCCCGATTTCCAGCACGATTTTGACGTTGTGTTCTTTTTCAAATGGCTCATATACTTCTTTGCGGAAAAAGTCTTCAGAAAAGCCCCAGGTAGAAATCACCAGCTTTTGCGGTTCTCCTTTTGCCGCTCCGCCAGCTGCATTGTCTTTTGGCTGCTCGCTGCTGCCGCAGCCTGCCAGCGCCATGGAAATCATCGAAAAGGAAAGAACCCCTGTTAACCACTTTTTCATCGTTATATTCCTCCATATTTTCGTCTTCTATTGAATTGATTGTTTCCATTGGCCTTATGGGTCTATGCGCCATCACACCTTCAAAAGGAATTATCTGGTAGAAAAAGAAAAGAAAAGTGCCCTTGATTAGAACGTAGCATTCTAAACAAGAGCACTTTTCTTCGTAAACAAAGAGTAGCGACACCCGTTTTCCGTTGTCATCGGTCTTCCCCTCAGATAGATCCAAAGGGAAAATCCGAACGACTTCGTTAGGCATTCGATTGTGGTTCAGCCAAAATCACATTGGTGATCGCGATCTGCGTAGCCGCGTCGTAATCCCTCAAAACTGCTTCCATGTCGAGATTCATCTCTTCTTCCAAACGCTCTCGCAGCTTCTTTTTATAGAGCAGCGACATTCGGAAATCGACCTCGAGCTTCAGAGCAGGCGCCTCCCCTTCCAATGCAGCTGAACGCGGTGAGCGCCGATGCTTCGCATAGAAGGTGACGATATTATTTTCGATAGTTACTCTCAGTAAAGTTGTCCCAAATCCGAACAACTCCTTGGCTATCTCGTTGTAGATGGCAGACAGCCTTTTTCTGCTTTCGTTTGTGTCCTGTAAAGTCATGACATCACCTACGAGAGTAAGTATCAAGGTTATTGATTTTTTCTCATTATACATATGATAAACGTCATTATCAAGTAATCATTCGTATTTTGATCGATTTACCAAAATTCAGAATGCGAGAAAGTTGTCGAATAACATTTGACATGCATAAAAATGCGAGATATAATCCTACTATCCAAATGAGAATTGCACCTTATTAAACTTCATATCTCAATCTCTTATAAAGAGAGGCGGAGGGACTGGCCCTATGAAGCCTCGGCAACCTATCTCCTATTAGATATGGTGCCAAATCCAGCGGGAGAATTTCCGGAAGATAAGAGAGGCATGAGTAACTGACTAACTCTGACAGTTTACGACAACCTCTTCTTTCGGGAAGAGGTTTTTCTTTTACCCTCATGGTTTTATTTTTCAAAACATACACACTCATTAGACAAAAGGGGAGAAATTCATCATGAAAAAGACGGGAATTTTGCTTAGCACACTACTGCTCGCAGCATCCTTGCTGACTGCTTGCGGCGCAAAACAAGAAGCTGCACCAGCAGCAAATGGCGCAGCTGCCGAACAAACAAAAGTGAAAGTCGGGGTAACAGCTGGACCACACGAAGAAATCCTAAACAAAGTAAAAGAGGTCGCAAAAGCTCAAGGCCTGGAAGTTGAAGTCGTCGTATTCAATGACTACGTACAGCCAAACCAAGCTCTCGATAAAGGTAATCTGGATGCAAACAGCTTCCAAACCATCCCATTCCTGGACAAATTCAACGAGGACCACAAAACCAAAATTGTGGAAGTCGCAAAAGGCGTAACTTTCCCAATGGGTCTGTACTCCACCAAGCATAAAAAAGTAGAAGAAATCCCAGAAGGCGGCGTTGTGGGTATTCAAAACGACCCAACCAACCGCGCTCGCGCATTGCTGTTGTACCAAGCAGCTGGTCTGATCAAGCTGAAGGATGGCGTAGGCAATAAAGCGACTCCGCTCGATATCGTGGAAAATCCGAAAAAGCTGGAATTCAAAGAACTGGAAGCCGCTTTCCTGGCGCGTTCCCTAAACAACGTAGAAGCAGCTTCGATCAACACCAACTTCGCGATGGAAGCCGGCTACAATCCGAAAAAAGACTCCATCTTCTCTGAAACATCGGATTCTCCTTACGTAAACATCATCGCTGCCAAAGAAGAGAACAAAGACAATCCGGCCATCAAAAAACTGGCGGAGATCTACCGTTCTGAAGAACTGAAAAAATTCATCGATGAACACTTCCAAGGAGCTGTGCTCCCATCCTGGTAAGCACTAAATATCGAACAACAAGGAGACTGGAGAGATGATACAGCTAACCGACATCCATAAGTCGTATACAGTAGGAAACAAGCAGGTTCAAGCCTTGAAGGGCGTCACCTTGAACGTGGAGAAAGGACAGATTTTCGGCGTGATCGGCTTCAGCGGAGCAGGGAAAAGCACCCTGCTTCGTACGATCAACCTGCTCGAGAAGCCGACCAGCGGCTCCGTCGTCGTCAACGGTCAAAATATGCTCTCGTTGAAAGAAAAGGATTTGCGCAATGCCCGCAAAAAGATCGGGATCATCTTTCAGCACTTTAACCTCTTATCCTCTTATAACGTCTTTGACAACGTAGCCGAGATTTTGCGAATGAACCGGGTACCAAAGGATGTAATCAAGAAGAAGGTAGAAGATCTATTGCGGTTGGTTGGGCTTGAAGACAAAGCAAACTCCTATCCTTCCCAGCTGTCGGGTGGTCAAAAGCAGCGCGTTGGGATCGCTCGCGCCCTGGCGACGGATCCGGAGATTCTTTTGTGCGACGAAGCTACCTCTGCCCTCGACCCGCAGACGACCGAATCGATTCTCGAGCTTCTTCTGGACATTAACCGGAAATTCAATCTGACCATCGTGCTGATTACGCACGAAATGCAGGTCATCAAAAAAATCTGCGACAACGTAGCGATCATGGAAAACGGTGTGGTCATCGAACAAGGCTCTGTTCTCGATATTTTCAGCAATCCACAGCAGCAAACCACCAAGAATTTCATTAAGACCATTTTCGATGACAATGTACCAAGCGAGATTGTAGACAACATCAAGCAGAGCGGCCCGGCAGCCAAGATCCTTCGCGTGGCTTTCCGCGGCGATGCTGCACTCGATCCTGTCCTCGGTACTTTGTCGGCTCGTTTTCCGGTCAGCACCAACCTGCTGTACGGATCGATTACTTCCATAAAAGGAACGGCACTGGGCATCCTGCTCCTGCACATTTCCGGTGAGGAAAAAGATGTAGAGGCAGGCATCCAATTTCTACGCGATTCCGTCTATAACGTAGATATCGTGTCTCGAGAGGGGGGAAGCAACTAATGGAACGTTTGGCCGAAATGATCCCGGTTTTTGGACAGTCTTTGCAGGAGACGATCATCATGGTCGGCTTCTCCCTGGTCATCGCGACATTGGTGGGAATTCCTTTGGGGATTCTGCTCGTGATCACGCAAGGCAATCATTTGTTTCCGAACAAATGGATTTACCACACCTTGAATACCATTATTAACGTTGTACGCTCCCTCCCCTTCATCATCCTGATGGTCGCGATCATTCCGTTCACGGAGCTGATCGTCGGCACTTCCATCGGAATCGAGGGGGCGATCGTTCCCCTAATCGTATACACGGCGCCGTATATCTCCCGTTTGATGGAGACAGCCCTGCACGATGTAGATCGCGGCGTAATCGAAGCTTACCAGGCGATGGGCGCATCTCGCACGCAGATTATTTTCCGCATCATGCTTCGTGAGGCACGTCCGGGTATCGTCCTTTGCTTGACGATCGCCACGATTGGTTTGATCGGAGCAACTGCGATGGCAGGCGCTGTCGGTGCAGGTGGCTTGGGCGACCTGGCTCTGCGCTACGGCTATCAATCCTGGGATATCGAAGTGATGGTCATTACCGTGGTCATCCTCGTCGTCCTGGTGCAGCTGATTCAATCCCTGGGCAACTGGGCAGCGAGAAAACTGAAAAAGAGTTCCTAATTCATCGAACCTCTAACTGTCATACGGTTAGGGGTTCTTGTATGATCGTAATAGAGACGAACATTGAAACGGAGGCATTCAAAAATGAGCGGCATCCCCCATACGCTTTTAGAGGATCTGAAAAAAATCACGGCAGACGACCGTGCTACCACAAATGAAACCATGCTTCAGCAGCACAGTAAGGACGAGTCCCATCATACACCGGTACTCCCTGACGTCGTTGTTTTTCCGACTACGAAAGAAGAGGTATCGGCCATTTTGAAATACGCCAATGATCACCGTATTCCCGTTGTTCCTTTTGGGGTGGGCTCCAGTCTGGAAGGACATTGCATCCCGCTTAAAGGCGGTATCTCCATCGATTTTCAGCAGATGAACCAAATCATTGAGGTGCGTCCCGATGACTTTCTCGTGCGTGTACAGCCTGGTGTGACTCGCACACAGCTCAATGCCGCTCTAAAAAAGCACGGACTCTTTTTCCCCGTAGATCCAGGTGCAGATGCGACTATCGGCGGCATGACAGCTACGAATGCAGGCGGCACGACCAGCGTACGCTACGGCATCATGCGCAGCCAAGTCCGTGACCTCGAAGTCGTAATGGCTGACGGCTCCATCATTCATACAGGCGGCCTTTCCGCCAAATCCTCCTCCGGCTACCATCTCACCGGTTTGTTTGTCGGTTCGGAGGGTACGCTGGGCGCATTCACGGAAATCACCCTCAAGGTGTACGGCATTCCTGAAACGGTCATCGCTGGTCGTGCGACGTTCCCTACGATGAAACAGGCTGTCGATGGGGCAATGTCCTTGCTGGCAGCCGGAATTGCCATTGCCCGTGTCGAGCTGGTGGACAGCACCTCGATCCGCCAAGTGAATCTGCATAGCGAAACGGAATATTTGGAGCAGCCTACCCTGTTCCTCGAATTTCACGGCAATGAGGCTGGACTGACGCACGATGTCTCCTTTGCCCAAGAGCTGCTCGAAGAAAATGGCTCTATCGACTTTTTGGTTGAAACAGATTCCAAAAAAAGGGCAAAACTATGGGAAGCGCGCCATAATCTCGCCTACGCCTTCAAGCACGGCTTCCCCGGTAAAGAAATGATGCTCACGGATGTATGCACCCCCCTATCCGAACTGACAGGAGCGGTCGTCTATGCTCGCGAGGTCATCGATCAAAGCGGACTGGCTGGCGGTGTTTTAGGTCACGTGGGCGATGGAAACTTCCACACCACGCTGATGTTCAACAAGCAGGATCCAGCCGAAGTACAGCTGGCCGAGGAGGTCAATGCTAAAATCGTCGAATACGCCCTGCAAAAAGGCGGTACCTGCACAGGCGAGCACGGCATTGGCATCGGGAAGAAAAAGTACCTGCAAAAAGAGCATGCGGACACGCTTCCCTGGATGAAGCTGATCAAGCAGCAGTTCGATCCCCACAACATCCTGAATCCGGGCAAAATCCTGGATTAACTGCGTCTGGCGCGTCTGTTTACCAGATTGTTCACGGAATGTTTGGTGGTAATCCGGGACATATTCGTGTACACTTATGTCTATAGGGTCATATCTAAGAGAGGGGCTACTACAAACACATGAAAAAACTGCTCATGCTTTTGGTTGCCGTAACACTCGTTTTCGCATCTGGCGGATTCATTGATCATGCGGACGCAAAAGGCTACAAATCCGGGAAAAAATCCTTTAATTCCAATACGGCTCCAACGAACACGCAAACACCTACAAAAGGTGATTCCAACTTAAACAGCACGACGACGAATAAAGGCACGACAACTCCTGCAAGCACACCTTCCACTGCAGCTCCAAGCAAAAGCGGCGGCTTCATGAAAGGTCTTCTGGTTGGTGGACTGGCCGGTATGCTGTTCGGAGGACTGTTTGGCAATATGGGTGCACTGGGTGCCATCTTCGGCTTCCTGATCAACATGCTTGCGATCGTTGCCTTGATCGTCCTGATCCGCAAAGTATTCGTTTACTTTAAAACGCAACGCCAGAAGAAACAGGAAATGAACGCATGGAAAAGATAAAGTTTGATGAGCAAGTCCTGATCAACGCCATCTGCCTGCATGTGGCGAGCAAGAAGCAGATTCAGCCACATGAGGTCGAGGTTGAACTGATGTGGGATGAAGAGTACGGCTTTTCCGCTGAGGTTTATACGATGGGTAGGAAGCAGGTTTTCGTCGAGATCAACCTGATCGAAGCTATCCGCTACTATCTGGAGACACAGCTTCAGCGCAATCCGTATTCGGCAGGTATCGAGCTGGTGCTGGATGACGAAGAAGGCATTCTCGCCTATGTCACGTACCAGAGCTAAATTCTTTTAAACTACAAAGCCAATTCGAACACAGACACTTGTGGACGAATTGGCTTTTTCCTTTGTTTATGCGATTGCTTTGCCTATTCCAGTTTTAGTCTTCTTCGTCGTCATCCTCTTCCAGCTCGTCGTCACTAAGAATGCACGAATTTGGGTCCTTTTTCATGAAACGAGCCGCATTTAGACCAATCATTTCAGCCGCAATCCCTGTATTGCCGTCTGGCAAAATCGGAGAAACGGAGAGGTCTGCCACCTTGAGATTTTTCGTACCAAATACATTCAGGAAACCATCGACTACCCCTTCCTCGATCGTTTCTGCCATCCTGCACTGACCGCCAAAATGAAAGAAGTTGGAATACGATCCTTTGACATAGGCCTCCAGACTTGCTGGATGCTCTGCTTTGAATGCTCCCAAAGCAAGGGGTTGATCAGGGTCCGCGAGCAGGATCGGCACCAGCTGCGATGTCTCTACCCGAACGCCCATACCGACATACGCATGTGCCTGCATGTTGTATCCCATGTTCGGGCTTTCTATCAACGTTTGAATTCCTGCCCGGGTCAAGTCCTCTGTTTTACCGATCCCGGATCGTTGCAGGATCACCGAAGAAAAAAAGCCCGCCGAGACGATAATGCCTTTTCGCGCATAACTTCTCATGGAAACACCGTTTTTGACAAAATCAACACCAACCGCGACGTATTTTCCGCGTTTTTTCTTTTTTTGAAAGACGATTTTATCGACTGTAGTCTTCCCGAAGATGGCCAGCCTTCTGCGGTTCACTCCAAACTGGTCAGATTGAAACTGGTTTCCTGGCGTAACAATTTGCGCGTTTAAATAACCAGTCGCTGTCGAGGAGCGCACAAATTCACCGTTTACCTCCCGCTGGTTATACTGCCCCTGGTAAAACGTGCAATCCCGGATACCTGTATTGTAATCCTGCACAACGGGGATCCCTAACACTTGTGCGGTTTCGTTGGTCAGCGTCTGGATCAGCCCACTGGTTGGGATGATTTGCTGCCTGATAAAAATCGGGCCGTTGGTACCTCTCTCCGCTGGGTTTTGGGTATCGCCCGTATACGTTTCATTTTCTTTAAACAAGGAACGAATCTGGTCGTAGCTCCATTGATCGCCAACGAGTTCTGCCCACCTGTTATACAGCTCCCTGCTCCCGCGTACCGAATACATGTCATTGATTTCTGAGCTTCCTCCGAGAGTCCGGCATTTTTGAGACAACAGAGGACGCCCGATCATTGCCTCAATAGTGGAAGTGAGGTTGTACGCATAGCGGTTATCGCTTGCTAAGAAAATCGCCTCTTCAATGGAACCGCTCGTTAACTCAGCAGTCATATCGGTCCCCGCTTCCAATACCAATACAGATGTTTTTTTATCATCCGTTAATTTTTTGGCAATAACGCCACCGGCCGTTCCCGCGCCGATGACGATGTAATCAAAGATTCGTTTTTAGGATAAACTGTTCTTTTTCATCCCCAATAGCTCATCTCCCTAAAGCTGTACTTGCCATCTTCGTACAGTCTATGTACAAGTTTGGAAATGGCTTGGACAAAGCGCCTCAGTCACGCGCACAAAATTAGCTTCCCTCAGCAAAAAGTCCACTCCTGGCATCTGCCATTCGAGTGGACTCTTTTCTTAGCTTATGATGATTATTTCAGATCAGCCAGTACTTCGCTTGCCATGCTGGATGTGGACACCAATCCACCCCCGGAGAGGTACCAGTAGTTTGCATCCAAGTAAATGATATTTCCATTTTTAAATGCTTTTGTATTTTTGATCAGATCGTTTTCGATCGTCTGTTTTGCAGATACGGTTGCATCTTTGTTTTTGGATACAATGCCGCCATCTACGACGAACAAGTAGTCCGGATCTTTCTCTACAACGAATTCAGGGGAAATGCTTTGACCATGCGTAGAGACTTCCAGGTTGGCGTCTACAGGAGTGAATCCAAATACATCATGCAGAATACCAAAACGAGATCCTGGTCCAAATGCGCTCAGTTTGCCTTCGCTTGTCATTACGATCAGTGCGTTCTTGCCGCTATCTTTTGTCTTGTCTGTCAGAGCTTTGATAGAATCATTGATTTTGCCCAGCTCTTCATCTACCTGTGCTTCTTTTCCAAAAACGGTACCAAGCGTCTTCATGTTCGTAGTAAAGGAATCCATATAGTTCTTTGTATCTACACCCAAGAAGATGGTTGGAGCGATTTTATTCAGTTCTTCATACGCATCTTGTTGGCGACCGGAGATGAAAATCACATCTGGCTTCATGGCATTGATTTTTTCAAAATCAGGCTCTTTCAAGCTACCGATGTTTTTGTATTTGGCATCTTTGAATTTCTCCAGGTATGGAGGCAGATTGGATTGTGCCACGCCTGTTACTTCAATTCCCAGTTTATCCAAAGAATCCAGAACTCCGTAGTCAAATGCTACAACGGTTTGCGGGTTTTTCTTCAGCTTTGCTTCACCCAGCTTGTGCTTGATTGTTACTTCTTCGGAAGAAGCTGCTGGTGCTGCTTGCTCAGTGCCTGTAGGAGCTGCTGGAGCACTATTTGATCCGCACGCAGCTGTAACCAATGCTATCAGCCCCGCCATCAAAGGCATCATCCATTTCTTTTTCACTTCTATCACCTCTACGTAAATTTGGGTTTTATCTAAAATTATTGATGGCATAGACCATCATAATAATTTTAACGACAGAAAAGAATTCTCATTCTCAAGTAAAAAGAGAAATAAAATCAGGCATAGTACACACAGATTTTGTTTTCATCGATATCCTCAATCTGAATATCCATGTCGTAGACGTCTTTTAGAGTCTGCGCACTGATGATTTCGTTCGTAGTACCTTCCCTGACGACTTTGCCATCCTTGAGTGCAACGATGTAATCAGAGTACACAGAAGCAAAGTTGATATCGTGAATCACGATAACTACGGTTTTCCCCATTTCATCAACCAAGCGTCTCAGAACTTTCATGATCTGAACGGAATGCTTCATATCCAGGTTGTTCAGAGGCTCATCGAGAAGTATGTACTCCGTATTTTGGGCGACAACCATAGCGATATAGGCACGCTGTCTTTGTCCACCACTTAGCTGGTCCAGATATTTGTGCTGAATGTCCCCCAGCTCCATATAACGAATTGCTTCATCCACATGCTTCCAATCTTCTTTTGTCAGGTTTCCCTGAGAGTAGGGAAAACGGCCAAAGCTGACCAGCTCACGAATCGTCAGACGCACAGTAATATGGTTGGTCTGTTTGAGAATCGAAATCTTTTTTGCCAAATCACTGCTTTTGCATTGGCCAATTTCGGTTCCTTCCAAAAGTATCTCTCCCTGATCCTTCGTCAAGAGACGGCTGATCATGGACAGCAGGGTGCTTTTGCCAGCCCCATTTGGCCCGATAAATGACGTGATTTTTCCCTTGGCAATGCGAAGCGACACATTTTCCACGACATTTTTACTGCCATACTGCTTTGAGACATTCCGGATTTCTACCATGACTTATTCTCCTTTAACAGAAGATAGATAAAGTAAGCACCACCAATGAAGTTGACGATGACACTAAGTGTGGTCGAGAACGTAAAGACACGTTCTACTATAAGCAGTCCGCCCACGAGGGCAATGATGCTGATCAAAGCGGAACCTACAATCAAATGCTTGTGCTGATACGTCTTCATAAATTGATGGGCAACGTTGACGACCAATAGTCCGAGAAACGTGATGGGACCTACCAATGCAGTAGAGATCGAAACGAGAATCGCAATGATAATCAGGAAACGCTTTACGACGAAATCGTAATTTACGCCCAGATTGATTGCCTGATCTCTGCCCAGTGACATGACATCCAGGTATTTAATGTACTTCCAGAAATAAATCCCTACAGCAATGATCAGGACAAAGCTTATGATTAACAAATCGGTGTTAACATTATTGAAGCTCGCAAACATTTTATCTTGCACACGCAAAAATTCATTCGGATCAATCAACAGCTGCAAGAAGGTAGAGAGGCTGTTAAACAGCGTTCCGAAGATCAACCCTATGAGCAGTAAAAAGTAAATGTTTTGCCCTTCCCTTTTAAACAGCCATTTATAAAGCAGTCCTGCAAACAGGATCATTAAAACCACGGATATCAGGAAATTCACGTTTTTGTTGATTAGGGTCAGACTCGTCGATCCAAGAGCAAAGATCACAAGCGTCTGAATGAACATATACAATGAATCCAATCCGATGATGCTTGGGGTAAGAATTCGGTTATTCGTAATGGTCTGGAACACCAACGTGGAAAATGCTATCACACTACCAGTCAATACGATCGCCAGAATCTTTTTCAACCTCCGGGGGAGAACATAATCCCAGTTTCCACCCGCATCGATCATCATGAATATGGCTATCAAGACAATGGCAACAATCGTCAGGCCTATAATCTTCGCTTTCATCGGTCATACGCCTTTCTTCTCATAAGTAAGAAAATAAATATCGCGCTGCCGACAACACCGACCATCAAGCCGATGGAAATTTCATACGGGAAGATAATAAGGCGACCCAAGATGTCGCAGCACAGAACGAACACAGCGCCTAGCAATGCCGTATGGGATAAGCTCTTCTTCAAGTTATCGCCTAGGTAAAGCGTGACGATATTTGGAATGATTAACCCTAGAAAAGGAATCGTGCCTACCGTGAGAATAACGAGAGACGAAACCATTGCCACGATAATAAGACCAATATTGACCACCTGTTTGTAATTGAGTCCCAGGTTGATAGCGAACTCCTCACCCATACCAGCAATCGTGAATTTGTTTGCAAACAAGTACGCTATAATCACGAGCGGTATGCTGAGGTAGAGCAGTTCATAGCTCCCTTTCATAATGGAGGAAAAGTCTCCGTGCAGCCAAGCGGTCATGTTCCGGATGAGATCGTATTTGTAGGCAAAAAACATCGTAATGGAACCGACAATATTACCAAACATCAAGCCCACCAGCGGAATGAAAATGGAATCTTTAAACTTGATCTTCTCAAGGATCTTCATGAAGATGAATGTCCCCAAGAGAGCAAAAACAAAGGCAACAAGCAGCTTCAGCCACGGACTGGCATCGGTGAATACCATCAGTGACACCAGAATACCAAATCGGACAGAATCCTCCGTACCGGCAGTGGTAGGCGATACGAACTTGTTCCTCGTCAGCTGCTGCATGATCAAACCTACGATACTCATGCTGACACCCGCGATGATGATACTGATCAAACGTGGGACTCTACTGATCCACATTACCTGCGTCTTTTCTTCCGTGAGATCGAACAGCTCCAGCGGAGAAATGTCCTTCACACCAATAAACAAGGAAGCTATCGACAGCAGGATGAGTGCTATAACTAAATATCTCTTCTTCATCGCGTTCCCTACTTTTCCCCAGTAAAGATATTCATTCTCAGTAATAAAGAGATTCATTCTCAATTGCATCTTCCTTGCTATATTAGCACTTATTTATTGCTGATTAAAGAACTTTTTTGTTAGTCGGCTAATATATTTTTTGAATTGTCGCCGAAAAGTCAAGATTGACAGAATACGATATATTGTTTATTTTTTAAGCGATATATCGTATTGAAAGGATGAGGGTATTGCGTAACTATTTTGACTCGGATTATGGTACCTATCCTGTCTGGGGCAGGCACGATCACAGCTGCTTCCGCTATCGTGGTGACAGTGACCGCGGCCACAGGGGGCACGGCGGTCCCGGAAAACGTTTTTCGGACGAGGTGATGTGAAGTACGCTTTACTCCAGCTGCTGACCGTCCAGCCGATGCACGGCTATCAGATGATGAAAGGTCTGGAGGAAATGTCCGGCGGCTTGTACAGACCAAGTCCAGGCTCTATCTACCCTACGCTGCAGATGCTCGAAGACCGCGATCTGGTCCGGGTGAGTGAAGTGGACGGCAAAAAGGTGTATGCCATCACGGAAACAGGGACTGCTTTTCTGCAGGAGCGACCGGTTGAAAGACCTTTGAAATCGTCCGTGCACGATGCCTCCCGCGAGAGATTTGTCCAACCAGAAGAAGTGGAAAAGGAAATAAACGATCTCATCGAGCTGATGAAACAGCTTCAGCAGGAAGCATTGCACAATCCTGCGCGACGGACAAAGCTGCACTTTTTCTTGAGAAAAGTGCGTGGGAAACTGGCAGGACACCTGGATCTGGGGAGCGACAAATGAAGATGGACATCCATTCGCCTGCACACAACAAAGAGCCGCTACCTTCAACGAGGTAACGGCACATGTTCCTGCTCTATCAGATTTTTTTGCTCCCAGATCCGGCTTCGCCAGCGGAAAAACATCACGACTCCTCGTATCCATTCGTCCACAGCTACAGCCAGCCACACACCTGCCAACCCGAGATGGGCCTGAAACGCCAGGACGTACCCGAGGGGCAGACTCACACCCACCATCGAGATCAATCCCATATAGACAGGAAATTTGGCATCACCGGCTGCGCGCAAGGAGCTGATCAAAATGATGTTGAATACCCGTCCGCTCTCCAGGAAAATGCTCAGCAAAATCACCTGTGTACTGATTCTGATCACGTCCGGATCTTTTGTGAACTGTCCCATGATCGGCTCCCGAAACAAGATGACGAGCAGATTGATGATCAGCGTACAGATTAATCCCCAACGCAGGCTTTTCCAGACCCGCCCGTACGCCTCATCATTCCTGCCTGCCCCCACCAATCTACCCGTGATGATCGCTGTCCCCATTCCAATCGCGACACTAAACAAGTAAATCAGCATCGAAATGTTCGATACATACTGTCTGGACGCAAGAGCCGCAGCTCCGAGAAAAGTCACGTAGTACAAAAAGATGGACTGACAACCGTTGTACGTAATTTGTTCAAATGCCGCGGGAATTCCGACTCGGCAAATTTTACGGACGTAGGATTTGTTGATTTGGATGTAATCCTGAAAAGTGACTTTACAATCGACCAACCGGTAGTACGCCCAGAAAAAGACGAGCAGCCCTACACCTCGGCTCAAGACGGTAGAAATCGCCGCCCCCTCTACCCCGAGCTCTGGAAAACCCAGGTTTCCAAAAATCAGCAGATAGTTCCCTCCGACGTGCACGATGTTAATTCCCAAAGAGATCAGCATGCTTTCTCGCGTAAACCCGTACGTGCGAATCAAACTCGCCAGCGTATTGATCAAGGCCTGTAGAAACAAACCTCCCCCAACGATCGCTATGTACGACTTTGCCAATGACAGGATCTCGCCTTGCAGATTCATCGCCACGAGCAGCGTGTTTCCGAACAGCAAAAAACAAACGCTGATCAGAATCCCTATCGCCAAATTTAAGGTGACGGCGATCGCGCCAATTTTTGCTGCCTCCTGGAGCTTCCGTGATCCAATGTACTGCGAAACGACTATGGAAGCGCCATGTCCAATGACCTCTAATACGAGAATGGCAATGAAGACGAACTGGTTGGCTGCACCTACGGCGGATACAGCCTCATCGGAAACGCCGCTAAGCATGAAGGTATCCGTAATCCCGATCAAGGTAAACAATAGCAGCTCCAAAAAAATGGGCCAGGTTAAAGAGAAGAGTCGCAGGCCCTTTGCTTCACTGGCCATCAACGAAACGGGTTCAGTCTGGGTGTCCATGGTGTCACCTTTCTTTGGCATTGGTAGCGCCATTTTACACCGATTGCTGCACCGATTGTAGCGTTTTGGCCGTTTCTTTACATGAAATTTATCTATCCTTGACGTATATTCCCTATATTCTGGGTAGATTATCCTATAATTATCTTGCGACGTTTTTCCTACCAATGGTATTGTTAAAGGGATATCCCCCCACTACTTGGCTGGACGCACTTCAGGAGGATTTATGGCACGGATACTTATTGCTGATGACTCCATCGTCGTTCGAGAATACCTGAAAGTTACGCTGGAACGAGCGGGTCATCAGATCGTCGCAGAAGCAACCAGAGGAACCGAAGCGTTTCAAAAGTACATTGCCTACAAGCCAGACCTAGTGACCATGGACATCAACATGCCAGAGATGAATGGAATCGAAACCGTCAAAATGATTATCAATCGATTCCCAGATGCAAAAATTATCATGGTGAGCTCCCACGGCCTAAAGCCGCTTGTTTTTGAAGCAGTCTCTGCCGGTGCCACACATTACATTATCAAGCCCATCAACGAGGAGAAGCTGCTGGTCACCATCGAAAATGCCCTAATCTAAACGATCAACGAAAAACGTTCCACCCTCCAAGAACGTGATGCATTGGAGGGCTTTTTTACGTGGGCTGCAAAGTGCTTTCGGCTTCTATGAGCGGGATTCGGAAGTGAAAGCGAGTCCCATTCCCTTTTCGGGTATTCACTTCCACTGTTCCTCCAAGACGCTCGACCTCCCGCTTTACGATTGATAGACCAACGCCTCTGCCGGACCATTCCGTGACATGATCTTTGCTCGTGCTAATATCCTCGATAAACAGCGTATTGAGCCAGTCCTGATCGCTCCGTAAATCCACCCACCCTTTTTCCTGTCCCAATAATTTGAGTCGGTCCATGTCCACACCTTTGCCGTCATCTGAAATGATCATGTGCATGAAGTCATTCTCGCGCTTGACCTGGCAGCGGATCGTTCCCCACCGCTCCTTGTTTTGCCTCAAACGTTCTTCCTCTTGTTCAATGCCATGATCCAAGGCATTGCTGAATACGTGGATCAAGCTGCTGATAAAACGTCCAAAACGTTTCGGATCTACCCAAATATCATCAGCCTCGATCTGCAACGGGTAGACTCGCTTCTCCAGCCTCTCAGATGCCTTCGCTACGTATTCGCCATACCGGGACATCAGCTCAGTGATCGGACGATCGTGGAGCTGGGCAAACTCCTGGCGCAAGTGGCCATGTCCCTCTTCCTGCAAAAGCGACGACAGCTGGTCAGAGAATGCACTCCACCTCTCCGCAGAAAAGGAGATCGTTTGCTCATTTACCTGCAAAATGTCCTTCCCCAGCTGCTGCTTCATGAGATCCATATCTTGCCCGATCGCTGCACAAATGGAGTCGATCCCGTTTTGAATCTCGCTTTCCATGACTTTATCTTCTTCCACCTGCTTGGACATTTCGGACAATCTGGATTCCATGTCATGTATCTTTCGCGGTGTATGAATCAAATAAAATTGGCTAAAATCTCCCTTGAACTGATGGAGGCGGCTGATGATCTGATACATTTTTTCCGCAGGTGCACCTGCTTCCCTCCAGATTGCTTTCCACTCCGTCGCAACGAAGGAGGTAAAGCCTTTCAAAACGGATTGAAAGAGTTCAAGACTGATGGCGACGGTGACAGACATCTTCATCCGCTGCCATTCTTGCTCCATTTTATTCTCCAGCGCCCGCTGTTCGCTTCGATCCGTCAAAATGAGCATCAAGCCACCGGAAAACTCCCCCCTGCCCTCGTCAATCTGCTTGCATTCCAGCTTCAATGGCAGTTGATTGACGGTGATCTCTGTTGGAAACAGACTGAGATACAGCTCTCTTTGTGCCTGATTTTCCAGCTGAAAATACTTGTTCAGTAAGGATTGGATAAAGCCCTGGTCCTCCTTGCTTTGCGGGTACAACAGCTCGGCTACAGAAAGACCTGCCAGCTCCTTGTCAAAAATCCGCACGCACTCCCGGCTGTACTCGGAGTGAACCCGCAGGTCTTTGCCGAATGAAAGGAAACCCTGTCCCGCATTGTTTAGCAGGTTTTTATTGGCACGCAGCAACGACTCGATCTCATCTGTTCGCTCACCCACTATTTTCTCCAGGGAATGATTCCACTGCTCCAGCTGATGGTACAGGCGGGCGTTTTCAATGAAGGTCGCAATTTGAGAGAACAGCAACCGCAAAAGCTCGGTGCGTCCCTCGTTGAATACATGGGTCGACTCGTTGTTTTCGAGATAAACCACCCCGACCATTTTTCCTTGCTGCCATAACGGCGCACAGAGAATGGACTTGGGCATGTTTTTGGAGATGTACGGATCCTTGAAAAAGATCGCCTCCACATACGCCTCATGCAAGACGAGCATTTCCTCTGTTCGCATCACGTAGTTGACGGTCGCGACGGACAAAAGAGTGCCTTGCTCATAGGGAATCGACTGCAAAATCTCCATGTCCTCGTCGATACTGCCTGCCGCCTCGATGAACCACTCACTGTCCTTTTTCAGGATGATGAATCCTCGCTGGGCACCGGCGTTGCTCATAACCGTCCGCAGCATCGTCGTCAGCAGCCTGTCCAGCTTGATTTCACTCGCGATGGTTTGCGACGCCTTGATAACGGTCATGAAATCTACCATATCCGGGGTATTGCCTGCCACAGCCATATTCGTCATAGCCTGATGACTGCCCGTGCTCTCCAGATAATATTGGTACTTCACTTCCAGATCTCTAGCTTTGGCTGCGGCTCCCCATTGCATATAGGCAAAATGCGCTTCCGTCATGTAAATCCTCGCAACCGTGTTCATGCCCATTTGCAAAAAGTGTTTCGCAGCCAGCTCGTAGGCCAGTGCTTCGTTTTGCAGGAATCCACTCTTCTTCGCCGCCTGAATGGACTGCTCGTAGATAGGCGTCGCTGCCTCGGGCTTGCCATTTACACGTACCCACTCCGCATACATCAACAAGTATTTGTGCTGGAAGTTATCTGCACAGTTGGCGGCCCACTTCTTCATTTTTTTCAAATTCGCTTTGATCTTTTTGCCATACTTTTGCTTGTCCGACCAGCTAGCCTGCGGATAAAGACCAGTCAGTGCCAAAGCCTGTATAAAGACGTGCTCGCTGACCAGCAGCTGACCGCTGACCGTCTCGATCCACTGCTCAGCCTCGGTAGACATCCGCGCAGCTTCCTGGTAGTTGCCGTAGAGCAGATGCACCATCGATTTGTAGTAGTGGTACATGTAGCGCTTATAGTTGGTACCATCCGTCCGTAGAGCTTGGACGTACGCCTCTTCATCAAAGTCTCCTGCGCAAAAAGTCGTCTGGTCAACGTCCTCCCAGTGGGTCAAGCTGTGGAGCGCCTGCTTGAGCAGCAAGAGTCGGTCATCGTGATCGACTACCTTGAGCTGACGGATCAAATCTTCATACTGATCGATCTGTTGATGCAATTCTTCGATCGGCGAACCGCAGAAAAGCATCGCCTCCAGCAAACCGTGCGCACTGTAGGCGACGTAGATATTCCCGCCGCTTTCCAGCCCGTGCTGGATCGCCTTTTTCAAGAGAGGAATGTTCGTCTTGGCATGATCCCGCCAATGGTTGATCATGATGGCGAACGCCCCGTACGCTTTGGACATGGCGATCGGGTCATGGAAGCTGTCGGCTACACTGCACGCGAGCAGCCCGTAGTCATATCCTTCCTGGTACTTCCCAAACTGAGTGGCTTGCACGATCCCATATCCGGTATACCCATTGGCCGAGGCTACATCATTTCCGTGTACGAGTGAAAGATGCAGCACCCGCAAAATAGTCAGGGCAAACCAGTTCAAGTCGACAAAGTAAGAAGAGGGACCCGCATAGCTGATCATGGTCATTGCCATCCGATAGTTTTCGTCCGGTACGTCAGGCATGTAGAGCAGCTCATCTGCTTTGCGGCCTTTGAGATTTTTCTTGATATGCCACATCTCTTTTAAAATGTCCAGCTTGCCTGGCTTTGCTGGAATGTGGACTCCCAACAGCTTCAGCGCCTGACTGGCAAGCTCGACAACCAGAGGGAACTTCGCCAGGGTAGTATACATGTGCACCTGAATTTGCAAGATCCGCACCTGCTCAGCATTGGTCTTTGCATACTCTTTCACGAGCGCAAACAAAGACTCCGCTGTCTCAAAGTTGTTGCACAAATACTCGGCTTCCGCCCGCATGGTGTACAGCTCGACCATGAGCTGGCGATTGGCTTCCCAGCCCTCCTCGCGAAGCACCTCTGTTCCATGTCGAAAAAAACGCAGCGCAGCATCAAAGGCAGTGGATAGCTTGGCTCGTTGGCCCGCCAGCAGATGACAGCGCGCGACTTGCACGCGCTCGGCCTGTTCATCGATGAGTTCTGCTCCCTCGTACATATGATTGCAGATCTCAAACAAAAGGGATGATTCGTAGGAGTTGCTCAGCTCTCTCATCATTCTTCCCAGCTTGAGATGGACCATTTTACGCTCTACCTCGGACAAAAGCGAGTACGCTGCTTGCTGAATGCGGTCATGCAAAAAGGTAAAATGAATCTTGTTGTGAGCAGCCGCATCCTCCTCTTCTAGCGCTGTATAAGCTAAATAGCCGTCTCCCTCCAGCGGGTACAGCAGCCCTTCCTCGACAGCTGGCCATATATGGCGAATCGTTTCAGACTCCTTTAGATTTCGTGCCTTGGCTACCATGTGCAGATAAAAGTGATTGCCGAGGCATGCCGCGTGCGCGAGAAGCTTTTGGGTCAGCATCGGCAGCAATCTCATCCGTTCGACCAGGAAATCGGCGACATTTTCTGCCGTTTCCAGCTTTTCGATCTCCTCTAGATTCCACGCCCATTTGCCCTTATCCGGGACGTATGTCATCAGGCCCTTCTCATACAAAGATTTGATGAACTGACGGGTAAAAAACGGATTCCCTGCTGTCTTCTTGTGAACGATTTGCGCCAAGTCATGTGTTGCCTGCGGCTCCACTTGAATGGA
The DNA here is from genome assembly GCF_003710815.1 of Brevibacillus centrosporus. Taxonomy (GTDB): domain Bacteria; phylum Bacillota; class Bacilli; order Brevibacillales; family Brevibacillaceae; genus Brevibacillus; species Brevibacillus centrosporus. Next base: position 49,715 of record NZ_RHHP01000023.1, on the reverse strand, counting down.
ATCAGCCAGCAGATGCGATACTTCTCCGACCTCGAGTGGATGCAAGGAGAATTGGCGGAGGATACGACTCTGACTTCCCATCTCGATTAGCGCACTCAACAGCGGATTCAGCTGACCCTGTTCCTGTTCGCGATAGGAGCATAGCAATAAAAAGTGACTGACCTGCAGATCACTGATCATTTCTTGAATCAAAAACAGCGAGGAAGGATCCGCCCATTGCAGATCGTCCAGAAACAAAACCAGTGGATGCTCAGGCTTGGCCCAGATACGTACAAAGCGCTGCATCACCATTTGAAAGCGATTCTTTGCCTCTGCAGCAGGAAGCTCCGGCACGGACGGCTGCTTGCCAATGATCATCTCCAGCTGCGGGATGACATCGACGATTACCTGCCCCATCCCCTGCAATGCCTCCGCAATCGTCTCCCTCCACATGTGCAGTTCTCGTTCGTTGCCTGCCAGGATCTGGCGTATCAGGTCTTGAAAGGCGAGCAATATCCCCGAATACGGAGCGCTTTGCTTGAATTGATCGAACTTCCCTGAGATGAAGCGGCCTTTTCCTTGAAGAAAGGTTTTCTGTGCCTCACGCACCAGCGCGGACTTTCCTACCCCTGCACTGCCATTTAACATGACCAGACGCGTAGCACCGTTGCTGATCTGTTCAAAGGACTCGGTCAACAGGGCAAGTTCCGGCTCCCGACCGTAGAGCTTCTCCGAAATATGCAGTTTGTCCGCACGATCCTGCATACCCAGCGGAAAATCAAAAATATACCCAGCCGTCTGCAGCTGTGATAAACATTGCTGCAAATCCGCGATGAGTCCTGCGCTGCTCAAATAGCGATCTTCTACATTTTTGGAAAGGCATTTCAATACGAGATCAGATAAAACCGGGGAAATCGATGGATGTGTCTGGTTAGGGGGAACGGGCTTTCGAGCCATATGCGCATGCACCAGCTCCAGTGCATCCGTCGCAAGAAACGGCGGCTTGCCCGTCAGCATCTCATAGAGTGTGATCCCAAACGAATAGTAATCCGAACGATAATCGACCGTCCGGTTCATTCGCCCCGTCTGTTCTGGTGATACGTATCGCAAATTTCCCTGCCATTCTTTTGGGTTCATGGCACTTTGATACTCTTGATAGAGCCTTGTAGACAAGCCGAAATTGATCAGCTTCACTTCCAGCGTATCCGGGTAAACCAATATGTTCATCGGGTTGATATCTTTATGAAGGACCCGTTTCTCATGAATTGTCTTCATGCATTGGGCAATCCCCAAAGCGATGGTCAGAATCTCCATCGTCGAAAATTGTCGTGTTTTCAGCAAGCTCGAGAGCGGCAAGCCACCGTGATCCTCCGTAATCAGCAAGGTCTCTCTATCATTGTGTACGAGCTCTACGAGGGTTTCGACCGCATCGGATTGAATGGACTCCAGCACTCGATATTCATGCTTTAGCTTCCATATCGAATCATTGCGAGGGATCCCCTTTTGTTGCGTCTTAATGATCACTGGCAAATTGTCCACGATCCTGAATGCGCGGTAGATACCCATATTTACATGATTTGAGATGAATTCTTTAATCCTGTATCCAGGAATCGATAACTTGCCGCTCATTCTTTTTTCACTCCATTTTGGTAGGCCTTTTGTCTTACCGTATTGTTCGTTGCTTTGGAATCATCTATATTTAAACTATATTCTGACACAAAACACCATCTATCGAAATAATATTCGGGAGGATTGTCATGTCAAATTTAAGTCGTACGGTAGGAAATCCCCATAATGGGGAAAGCGTAACTTTTTTAAAGACTACGGAAGAAACAAATGGAGAGTATCTTTTATTCCGCACAGACCTTCCACCCAATGTTGGAATCTTCTTACACTATCATACCGAACTTGTAGAAACCTTTGAAGGTGTTACGGGGAAATTAGACCTAACAGTCGACGGAAAAACGATCACTTTGCAAAAAGGAGAGAAAGCTGTCGCTCCCCTGCACAAGAATCACTGCTTTAATAATAACACGAATGAATTGGTCAGCTTTAACGTAGAAATTCGCCCTGCTGGCAACTTTGAGGCTTTTGTACGCTGCGGATACGGTCTGGATACAGACGGAAAAAGCTTCTACATGCCATTTTTGAAGCAATACCTCCCCAAGAACATCCTGCTTTTGGGCACTCTCTTTGAAATGGGCGCATTCTATGTCCCCTACCTGCCTCTCTTTCTGCAAAAAGGAATCTTTGGTTTGTTATCTAAGCTCTCTACGTGGACGGGCGCGGCAAAAACGTTGGAAAAGTACTATATTCCGACAAAGGAAAAGCAGCGTATCTCGTAATACCCGGACTTTTCTTCTCATGAAAAGGGCACCCTTGCCCATTAATTCGCAGCAGGATGCCACACGAAAGCTCCTATTTTCCTTCCCTTTACATCAGCGCAACTTCACCCTTACATGTTAACGGCCTTTTTCTTTCCTATCATGCATCTGAAGCCATAGTCATCCCGACCTGCCTCGTATTTTGCAAGCGCAGGTCGGTAAGCTGACTACTCTGTGACAGTTCCATCCTCGCCCGCCGGCTTTTCATCCGAAGCAGTAGTCTCGGATTGATTCTGCTGCCATTCCAGCATGAGCTTGAAAGCAGGAACGAATTCTACCTGCTGAGTCGGTTCTGGACGAGGCTGCTCGGCAACCTCTCCACCGCCCTGCGCTTCAGGAGAAACAGGCACCGAAGCAGGCATCCATAGAAAGAAGCCGCTTGCTGCCCCTACTGCAATGACAATGGCCACACTCAGGAGCGCCGTCGATTTGCGTTGAAACAGCTTCATGAAGGGACTGGAGGTTTCCCTTCGTACCTCCTCGACGAGCTTGCGGAAATCTGCATGCCGTACCGTTTGCCAACGCTTCTTCCATTCCTTGTCGCGCAATCTCCTGCCCTTGTTTTCGAGCAGTAGGACTTTGAGAGCATGTCGATAGCCAGGTGAAATGTATTTGCCTGTGAAAAACATTCGCTGCGTCATGCTCCATTGAACAAAGGAATACAGGAGTTCTTCCTCTCCGTTTTCTCCGACAAACCGCAGCATATCAGCAAAGGTGAAAGCATCCTGTCCATGGGAATCCGTCTGATAAAAAACCAGTGCTACCAATGGGAAGCTATCTTGCTTTATCGGACGCTCCAGCAAATGGACGATCAACTGCTGCAAAGCAGCGATTTCCCTTTCATCCCACTGCCGAAAGAAATCCTCTGGCGCAGGAACATCCCGATTTCCAGCTAAGGATGCCATATGATGAATGTGTGCGAGCTTTTCTCTGCTTTCCAGATCGAGCTCCCCTATAAACGTCTGCGGCTTTTCCTCCAGCAAAGTGATGATCTTGCCAAAATCGCCCCACGCCATTTCCCCCAGCATGAGTTGTTTGAGCAGGGCTTTATCCAGCTCGTCCAGCAGCTCATCCGCATAGCCGCTCATTGCGTCCTGACGCTCAAAGTAATCGTGAATCGCCAGCGCTGCTTGCAGCTTCTCACTTTCACGGGCAAACAGTTCAAGCACTTTTTCTCGGGTAGCCGTCATAAAAAACGGATTTCGCAGGGCCAGTGGCGCCACTTGTGCCCAGAGGTTGATTTCCTGCAAAACCTGGGCAAGCGTAGAGAAGGAAGCCAGCCGCTCCTTCAGATAGTCTTCAAACAATGGCCCTACGACCTGCTTGTAGCCAAGAACGGATCGCATCAGAAAGCCAAAGAGCTCGGGATAGCCCGACAGCTCCTGATAGACCTTTGCTACAAAAGCGTTTTGTCGTGTCGCCTTTCCCTTTAGCAGCACGTTCATCAAATACGTGACAAGCTCTGTGGAAATGCGTTCGTTTGGAATGGCGCAAAAAGCCTTGAGCATCTGGTGGATGGTCTCAGCAGCAGGAAGCCCCTGGTCCTTCAGTGCAGCGTTTTCCAGCCGGAAAAGCACCTCGCGCAGCCCGCGTAAACGATGAGATCTGTTCTCCAAGGCAGGCTGACCCAAGTATTGCTGGAGTACCTGCCAAACTCCCGAGGGATTTTGCTCGTAGCGCTCCATGTGCCCTTTTTCCACTTCATACAAAGCGCAAAGCTCATAGTAGGTAGCCAGTCTCAGCAGGAATGCCGTATCCGCCCCCTCCAGCACTTCCTCGCAAAAAGCATGAAAGTCAGCGAGTACACGCGTCTCGTTCAGATGCTCCCAAGCAAAGTCTAGATAGGCGTGCGCTCCCTCCTGCCAATCCAGCTGCAAAATTCGCTGCTGAGCCAGATCAAAGATGTAGTCCTTTTCCGTGATCCCAGTCCCTGCCCGGATGCTCCCTTTTTCCACGAACATGACGTGGATATGCTTCTTGCTCTGCGGTTCATGGCTGTACGTGAGAAAACCAAAATGCCTGCGCATCTCATAAGGCAGGCAGCTATACAAAATTTCCAGCAGCTGTCGGGCGTCCGCAGCAGCTGCCCCTACCTCTCCATCCAGACTGATGTAGACCTTTCTTTTGGTGGAGAGCGACGTCATCACCGCATACAGGAGCTGCTTGAATATCCGTTCATCGATGCCTATGCGGCTGAGCCATTGCTTGCGATCATGGGGTGTCTCTGCCTGAAAGGGAAGCTCGCTGATCACCGGCAGTTCTTTGCCTGTGGAGTGATCATGCTCCTGTGCAAAGGCTCGCAAGCCGAACAGCCTTGCTGGTTCTTTGATAAATTCGTCCCGACGATCGGCAGGGATGACGTAATTGTGGCTGAAGAAGGTGTTTCGTTGACCTGTAAAATCCGCGCCCACGAAGACGCTTCTCCCAATTACCAGCTCGCCTGACTCCGTTCGAAAGGAGACGAGCGCCTCCGGATAGAGCGCCAAATCGCTTTCTCCACGCTCTTGCAAGGCACGAGGCGCATCGTAGGCGCAAAACGGATGAAGCGTTTTTTTAATGAATGCGTTGTCTAGCGCAGTCGATTTGGCAACGGTATCGTAGCCTTCGTTAGAACGGAATATCCCCTGTCGCCCGCGGGTGTAGTATTGCTGCAAAATGGGCTGACGGCTCACTACCGCTCCCTCCCTTCGATGTAATCCAGCTGATGCATGAGCCAGATAAACGGCTCATCGACCCGGATCGGAGTCACGACTCCGCTCACCTTTTGATTAACCGGGTTACTTCCCAGCGCAGATACAGCGAAATAGGCCGTATTGGTAAAGTAGACTTCCAGTGCATCCTTGAACGGTCGATCCACCTTTTCGATGAAGCGGCTGATCTCCCCGTTGATGTTTTCGAATTCCGTCATGTTCAAGTACTCTTCATGGACGAAATTGCGGAATACGTTGCTGTTGGACTTGATGTACTCACCATCGTCCTCCTTGATCAGGTGCAGCATATCGCTCTTGGTCAGGACGACCGCTGTCGGGATATCCGTCTGGCTCTGCTCCTGATATCCGATGAAGTTCTCAAACAGTGTAATGACGACCTCGCGCGGCTCATCATAGCGGGCTGTGAATTCCCCCGGCTCATCTCCTGCACGCAGCATGACTCTGTCGCGAATCGTCCTGATCTGCAGCGGATCGACGAGGAACAGGATACCGGAAGAGTTTTTGACGTGTGCGGCGTACAGCTCCAAATACTCACGATCGACCATGCCCTCGCCCGCGACATCAAAAAAGACAAGGATGAGCGGCGCCTTTTCTTTGTCCTTAAAAATGAATTGGAAGATAAACGGCTCCTGTCGCTTCTCCTTTTGGGTCGAATCGAGGAGCTGTCCTCTTTCAAACAGAGGCGCTTCGTAATTTTCCCGGAACTTGCGGCTGATTTGGGCATTGAGCGGCATGCAAGCCGCATCGAAGTGATTCGCAGTCGTATTTTGCAGCGTGTGGATCAGCGAGGTCATGTATACTGACTTGCCGACCTGCGACGCTCCCACGATCGAGATGATGTTACTCGGTGCCTTCCCCGCCGTGATCGGCAGCTCGTTGTGGCATTTCGGGCACAGCCTGCGCTTGGAAACGACCCCATAGCGGTCTGTTACGCCAACAAGGATGTTATCGACATACAGGTGGCTCTCTTCCGGGATGGTATCCGGATCGATGATCGCCTCCAGCTCGTCGATGGCATCCAGTCCAAATTTGTCCCGATAGCGGTTTAATAGCTCGTCCTCCTGCAGCGCGTAATCCTCGTCGTCCAGGCGGTGATGGGCAGCGCGAAATACGACCTGATCAGGCGCGTATTTGGCAAAGCAGTATGGGCAAACGATATCGTAAAAAGGCAAGCGCTCCGGTGCCGGCTGTTTCTTTTCAAACATGCTTTTCAAAAAGGTCAGCATGACGGTCCCCTCCTATTCGGGAATCAGCTCGTACAATTCCCCGTATTTTTTTCCGTCCGTAAAAAAGAGGCGGATGACATCCTTTTTTCTGACTTCAATTTCTGGCAGCAAATTCTCACCCGGCTGTATATCCCGAATAAAGGCATACTGCGTACCATCATCCTTGTTCGTTGGAGCCGAGCCTTCCTTTTTGACATAGCAAAGCACGTCCTTTGAGACAGGAATCTCTGAAAAAATGCGAATCTGCAAGGACTGATAGGCGCTAAACCAGCTTCGCCCCCGCTTGAACGAGTACAAGATCTTTGCTTTTCCCGTACGAACGTGGACGATGTGCGCTTCTCCTGGTGGGATGAGCATGACGGGCTTGCCCTGCTCCAAGCGACACGGGAAAATGCGGTACGTATACCGCCCGATTCCCTCGCTTTTTCCCCGGAGGCCTTTATGTGCCTTGTACTCCTCTCGCGTGTACAGCTTAAGCTCGGTATCGCTGATCTGGCTTACGTCAAACGGCTCCCCATAAGCAGAGCAGTGGACGTAAACACAGGGAACCTCTTCCGCCCAATGCCAGTTGATCACATATTCATTGCCTTGCAGCTGACAGACGACACCCTTGATGGAGAGCTCTGTAGTCTCTTCCCATTTGATCATCACTCATCATGCTCCTACTCTACAGATCAAAGCGCTTGCTGGTTCGATTTCCCGACTCCAGCAGCCTTGCCGACGAACGTTTTCCCTGATCCATTCGGTTTTTGAACGATGTCTGCCCTCCGCTCGCTGAAGCCGGAATAAAAGCGGTGAACAACGTCATCACGACAGCCAGCAAAGCGCAGGCGAGCATACGTACCGTCGTGTCCAGCCACTGCGCCGAAGTCAGTCCCGACTCCAGCAGCAAACCTGCGAGAATTCCCGCTACCACTCCGCCAGTCGTGAAGCTTTTTGCGAGATGACGGTTGTCAAAAATCAGGCCCAACGCCAATCCGAGCAGGCCCCCGATGATCAGCATGCCAATAACGCGAATGATTGCAAAAAACGTGCTGTCAGCTGTTGCGCCCGTGCGTTCCGAGACCAGATTCCGGTCCTGGCGGCTCATGTCGTAGATTTGTCCAAAAATACCTGTAAGCTCTTCCGCATGGTCCACATTAAAATACGTACCGCCCGTCTCCTCGGAAATACGTTTCAGCAGGTAGGTTCCATCGGCATCCACCTGACTCATGCCCACTGTGTGAATATGCATGCCTGCTTGCTTGTAAGGCTCCATCACCTTTTGCAGATCGACGTTGCTGTAGCCATCCGACATGAGCACCACTGTGCTGTTCGGATTCAGCTGCCCCGCAGACTGCAGCTGATCCAGAGCGGCTTGCAGGGCCTCGTCGATTTGTGTCCCTCCGCTAGGTCCGGGATAGTTCTTCAACTTGGCGATGACGGTGTCCTTGACAGCTTGATCCTTTAGCAAAACAAGTGGCTGCAGCACTTCTGCCCGGCTATTAAATGTGATCACACCAACTTGCATATCACTGTCCATTTTCCCGACAACATCAGCAGCCGCTTGGAACAACTGATTGTTCGGGTCTGTCTGCTTCATGCTATCAGACGTATCCAGCAGCATGACGATATTGTCCGTACTGCTCGAGCGCTGATAGGAAAAGCCGTAAAGCAGCTGCAAAAGCATGGCAGCAACCCCTACCATGATCAAGGTGCTTGGCACCAGCATCCTCCACGATGCGCCTGCATAACGCTGCTTCCAGCCAGGTCCGTTCAGACGAGGGGAGATCATTTCTGCCACCAGGCACATCAGCCCTACGAACAAAGCGTACTGTCCGAAATACAAGCCCATCAAAAGCCATTGCGGAAGCTCTGCGGACAGCTGGGACAAGATGACTTCTCCCACGACAAAGCCAATCGCACCCCCGATCAGGCTGCACACGATCATGAGCAGGCTCAGCTTTCTTTGACTCATGAGAATTCCTCCTTTCCTTGGCGGTGAAAGACGTATCCGTTATCCATGTAGGAAGAATGGTATTTCTTGTTGTTTCGGTAATACATCAAGTCTTCCAGGCCAAATCCACCCATCAGATTCATTTTTTCTATACCGCTCTTCCCGGCTTCGTGAATGCAGCCTTGCTTGTAGGTTCTCGTCGCTTCCGTCTCCCGCAGCACGTACTGTACGAAGTCGTTTTGAAGGTCGGCAAACCAGTATTTCTCTTCGTACCGATGCTTTTGCAGGAAATGAAAGACCTCTACATGCACGGCTGCCCGCTCTTCGAGGACGAGAGATAAGTCTTGGAACAAGTCCTCCCTCGTCAGGACTGTCCGGTTGTCGTAGGCAGCCGCTACATTCGCTCTCGCCAGCAGCTCCGCCTCAAAGGACAACGCAAACGGCGAGCGAGTCAAAATCTCTGTTCGGCAAAAAGCACAAAGGCGTTCGAGCAATCCCGATATTCCGTGCGTAAAGAGCAGCGCGCCGCTGCCGATATAGCGGTTGTCCAGATAAAACCCTTGGCCGCGCTGGGATTCCTGCGATCGGATCGTCTCTGTGACGACGGACTCGTAGTACTCGTCCATGTTCTTGCCCAGGTAGTCTGCTGCTTCCTTGACGCTTTTGTGCGCAATCGCTCTCAGCTGCTTTTGCAGCTCCTCCAGCTGCGCTACCTGCTCGCCGATTCGTTTATGGAGCTGCTTGGCTTGCTGCTCGTAGCCCAACAGGACTTGCAGCACAAGCTCCCACTCCAGGATCTCCGCCTTTTTGTTATACACCTTGGCGAACAGATGGCGGACAAAGGTGCGGACGCGCTCTTTATCCTTCGTGAAGAATCCCCCTACACGCAGCTCCTGCTGATCCACCCGCTCTAGACTAATGTCATCCAGCTCGGCTTTTGTCAGCTCCAGCTGTCTTTGCGTTTCCTTGATTCCTGTTCGCACCTCATCGAGCAGATTCGCCCCGCTGGCTGTTTCCGAAGTGAGCTGATACGCCGCATACAGTCCGTATCGTTCATCCTCGATAATTTCCTGCGAAATCAGCTGTGCGAGTGACGACTTTTCCAGCAAGCCGTCCAGATTGCGGCGAGCCAGCTGAACGTAATGCTGCTCAAAAAAGGACTGACTATTGCCATCAAACAAGGCCAGCTCTGCCTCCCGCAGATTCATGCCAGACAGCTCACTGTAGCTGACTCCCGAGGTCATGAGCCCGTTCATTTCCGTCAAAATGTCCTGGTCAGGAAAGGCTGCGCTTACGATCCGCTGCACATCATGCGCGGTTAAACCCAGCTTTTCACGGGCTTTTGTCTTCGGCAGACTGTCACCCTCCTGCAGACGCTCCCAGTAGCGGTCGAATACGGCAGCCAGTACAGTCAGCGCGATCGCGTGGGTAGGACGCTTTACCTTGGAGAGTCCAGCTGACGCAAAGGTGGCTTGTCCGCTATCGACGGTAATACTGCGAATAAACTGCAGCTTGTTGTAGCCTTCGCTGTTCTCATCTACGGCCGTCTCCGCCTCTTTGTTGTTCAGCAGTACCAGATTGCTGATCAGCTCATCGTTCTCCGAAAGCCCACCGTCCAGAAACAGACCATGCTCAGTCTTGTCACTGAGCAGGTAGGTGAGTGAAAACAGCGGTGCTTGTGCATGCAGGGCAGGCAGCTTGATTCCATCCTCGGTGACCATCAGATTGGCCCCGTAGCGATAGTCGCTTCGTTGGAATTGATCGACCTCTTCCAAAAACTGAACGCCAAGTGCCGAGGAAAAGCCAAAGCCGTCGCCGCTCTTTTCCTGCAGCAGTACATACAGATCCGCCGAAACGTTTTTGAACATCTCCTGCAAATAGCTTTTGAGTAGCATCGTCAATTCCGGCAGCAGGATGTTTGCCGGATCATCCGAGCGGGTCACTACAGCAATGTTCACCTGTTGAAACGAAGCAAACAGCTTGCCCATCTCTGCGACGCGGATGCTAACCTGCTTCATGAACTTGTTGACGTCCATGATGAGCGATTCATCCTTCATGAACCGCTCAAAGAGGGAGGCACGCATCGTCTGTCTGTTTGCATCCAGTTTTGGCAGCTGGCAGCCGAAAACCTGGGGATGCTCCCAAGTCTCCTCATTGTAGGCGTGGACGTAGAGAACGCCTTGGCTGTTTTGCCACTTTTGCTCATTGATCTCACAGACGGACTGCAGAGCCTGCCTGCTTTTGTCTCCGATAAAGAGGAACAGCACGGGATTTTGAATGCTTCGCTGTCCGTGTCCGCGATCCAGTTGTCCTTCCAAATCCGTAACGTATTCGGTTGCGAATTGCTCCATCAAATCCTTCATGCCTATCCCCCGCCAATCCGTCATTCTTTATTGCAGCGTTTTGCGCATATCGTTTACCTTTGCCCACACCTTTTTGTAAAAGCGGTACAGCTCTTCGCCGTTTACGAACTCATCGCGATCGTACTCCAGGTCATTTTTGGTACCCTGGAAGGCGGCTGCGATCTCGTCGAGGCTGCTGATCAGAGCTGCTGTATCCTCAGAGGCTGTCATCGCATCGCTGCGTCTCGTCGCTTTGCGGTTGAGCAAGGCCATCTTTTTCGAATCGAGGGCACGGAATTGCTCGTAGAGAGCGTACTCCACATGCTTGTTCACCTTCATGAGATTGAGGAACGGATCCCATGCCTCTTCTTCCTCATCCTTGTCGTAGACGTAGAGCGCACCTTTTTTGCAGATCGTACCGGTGTACAGCGCCTCGATGAAGCGTGTCACAAGCTCTTCTTCTCCTTGGATCGCGCCCATCAATTGGTCCAGCTCCGCGATCTTCTGCTCGATCTCTTCGTATTTACGCACTTCCTCTTGCATCAAACGGATCAGCTCCGGATAGCGAATCAGATTTTCCTTTGCCATGTCCTCGTTGATGCTGCCAAAAATATCGCGCGTAAATTCGCGCTCCAGACCTTCCTTCATGAAGCCTTTCAGCTCTAGAAGAAGTCGCTTCATTTCACCTGGATTGAGCTTTGCGCTGTCTTTTGGCAGCTGCTGTGCCTCCAAATACGACGCGATGCTGAAAGGTTTGGTAATGATGCACTCGTAGCGGCTGCTCGTTTTGCTGTCGCTGCCTTTCTCCCGGATGCTGCCGAAGCCTTGCGCCCGATCGAACAGAGAGCGGACACCTGCATTGTACGCTTTGATCCGATTGTTTTCGTACGTATCTCCCCACGATTTCTCAGGGATAGGGGACGGCAGGTACGCCCAGTTGTTTTTCTCGGTCTGCACGAGGTGGCGACCAATCCCTTCGCGTTCCAGAATGGTGCGCTCATAGCTTTCCTCGTACACCTTCAGCGGCGTATAGACAAACAGGGGAATCCCGTTCTTGGTGTTCAGCCAGAAGATGCGGTTTTTGACTTCGCTCTCTTTGACCGTAAAGCGAGACCCGCTGATCGCTGTATCCTGATAGTTTTTGATCCCTTTGAGAATCGCCGGTGCTTTCAATGGCACCGAGACGAAGCCCCAGGAAGGGAAGTGCATGTTGCCGAGGTTGTTGCTCAGATGGAAGACAGGGATCGCCTCGTCATCCAGCTTGCTCGCAATCTTGCGCTCTACGATACGATCCAGCGTCTCGTCCTGACCGTACTTGATCACCAGGAAATCCTCCATGGACTTGGTGATCAGCTCCCCGAATTTCTCCGACAGGAAGTCTGAGATTGAGCTGACGATATCCAGCTCCTGCTCCTTGACCCATTGGTCGGAGCGCTCCAGCAGCTCGCTTGTGAAATCGCGGATCAGGTCGTCGGCATCCTTTTGCTCCAAAATATTTCCGATGACCTTGGCAATATCCGGTACGTTCACGATGTTCCAGTAGTACGTTTTGTTGCCGGTGCGATCGCTCTCCTCGCCGCCGCCTATCAGGATGTCGCCGTTCTTTTCAAAGATCTGATTGAGCGTATTTAGCACTTCCGTAAACACGCTGTAGATGCGGTTGTTTTCCGCATTGAGCAAACGGTGGAGCTCTTCGTAAAACTCGATCATCTGCTCCAGCTTTTCCTGGTCAGCCAAGAGCTGGTATTCGTTAATCTTTGCATCGATGTAGATGTTTTTCTTTTTCTCTTTGGAAATGAAGGCACTGCGAGCGTCACCCAGCTTTTCCTGGGCAGTCTCCCGCGCACCCTCAATCTCACGTGGGAAGCTTTCCAGATTCGCCTTCAGGCTCTCTACGTAAGACAGAATCATCTTCATCAGGCAGAAGCCTTTGTCCGATTGAATCAGACGTGATGCGTAGAAAGGACCTTGCTCGGGATGCAGGAACACCCGCTTAATCATGTCTCCGAAGACTGCGATCAGCTCACCTGGCAGCTGCTTTTTTGACTTGATGTACTGCTCTCTCGCCTTGGCCAGATAGCCTTGCTCCAGCTCGTGGTCGACGCTCACGACCTGCTGGCTGATGACGTTGCTGTAGCTCATGCGCTCGCTGTTTTCATAGCCTGGCAAAGGCTCTGGTACACGCTCCTCAAACTTGCGAGAGATTGAGTCGATATCGATGCCGAGCTTGCGGGCGAATTTCTCCGCGTCCTCTTGTGTAGGCGCTACAGTGAACATCTTCTCCATCTTTTTAAACAGGCGATACGCCAAGTAGGTCGTCATTTCCTCGATCGGCAGCACCGCAGAGGAAGCACCGATGACATTGTACTGATAGTTGGCCGCGTACGCCTTTGGCATCTGGTTGATATTCGTACGGATGTTGCTGATATAGTCATGGATCGCAAACTCTTCGCCGGAGCGCTTTTCCTCACTCGCCATGAAGTTCGTGATATTCTCTGCTGTCACGTTCATGCAGTAATCGTAGGCGTTTTCCAGCGCTTTGCCTTCCAGATTGGTGGCTGAAATCAGATGGCACAGGTTGAACGGCGGCATCGGCGATTGTACGTTTAGCACGCTGCCGTACTGCTGACGGAAGCGCTCACCCCGCTCGTCTGCGTTCATCCAGTAATCCAGTTCCTTCAGCGCTGCATAGCCGTTTTTCATGATGTAGTCGCGCGTATGGGAGCTGAGGCTTTTGTTGGACAGATTGACGTCAGGCGTAAACAGATAGCCCAGCGTATTGACCTTATCCACTCCTGCGCTGCCGAAGTCGCGTTCCAGAATCCCGCGCACGATATACGCGATGTCGAGAAAGCAGCCGCTTCCCGTACCACCGGAAATCCCGCTCAGCAGGAAAACTGTCAGCTTCTTGTTAGTGCCTTCGCACAGCATTTTGATCTTTTTCTCAATGGTCTGCACGACCTGAGTGATTTTTGTAAACAGGAGCAAACGACCTGCCTGTCGCACACCGGATGCCCCGCTGATCCCATCCGTGATCGTCAGCTCTGGAGAAAGCCACTCCGTGATGTACGGCTCGAGAATACTACGGTTTTGCAGCACGCCCCCGATCTCGGGATTGGAAAGCAGGACAAACTCGGTAACTGGGTCGAGTCCGATGCCCTTGTACTTCTTGTTGCGGTCATGCTCGTTGGTCTCAAATGCGATGAACTCGATGTTGTCCGGCTTTTCCTTGCGTTTCTTGGAAAGATGGTCCACTGGGAGTTTGAAGCGTCGGTTCACTTGATATTTCAGGCGCAAAAGCGCGTCGATGCCTGTCCCACCCAACCCAATCACGAGCATCGGATTGTCGATGGTGTCTACCCGAATCTTGTCGCTGACGATTCCTCCGCCAAGCGATACGTCCAACTGCTGAATATGCTCTCTTACTACTGCTTTCATATGGGATCCACTCCTAGACGATGTAGTCTACAAAAACGGACTTATTGACACTGGTCATTGAAATCTTGATGCGATCGTTTTTCTTCAGTTCCTTGCCCTGGCTCATGTCGAGGACGCGTCCAGCCTTCTCAATTCGACAGCTCGAACGGTTCTCGATGATCAGCGTATCGTTTTTGCCTGGCAACAGAATGACTTTGTCCGTTTCCTGAAACTCTGGTGCCAGCTGAAGCAGCTGATGGAGACGGACCTTGCCTTTGAAGCTGCTGAGCTTTTTGTACTGCGGGTTGGACTTGTCGCCCGTATCCTCATCCACGATCTCGATTGCTACTTGCCCAGCAAAGCCTTTGTTCGCTTTGCGATAGATGGAGAGGGCGTACAGAGCTCCTGCTGCCACGATCAGGAGAATGACTGCTCCACCTGCAACCAACAGCCACGGGAACGGCTTCTCATCTGCATCTGCTCCCGTCTTCTGCTGCCCGGAAGTAGTACCTGCTCCTGCCGTCGAAGAGGCATCGACGAGAAGAGGCGGTGTCTCCCGATAAAAACTAGCGTCCTCCGCTTTGATTTTCAATTCGTACGCGTGGTCAGCAGGAATCGTAAAGCTTCCTTCAAAGCCGCTGCCCGTGTTGGTCAAAGGCTCTTCGCTTGTTTTCTGATCGGTTTTGTCCGTGATGATCAAAGTCCCTTTCATCTGCTTGTACAAATCGGGACTGTTTACTTTTTGTCCATTGCTCACCAAAGCTGCTTTTACAGGTACCACGTCGCCCGCTTGGAAGGTCTGGTTCTTGAGCGGCTCCATCTCCAGCTGCAGGTCGTAATTGTAAATCATGTTGATGTCGATCTTTTCCTTGGGCACCCCTTTTACCTGAAGCGACCAATTGCCCTGTTCGGGTTTTACCAGCTTGAGCATCGTATACGCGCTCGAACGGGAGAGGCGAACATCGTTAGACGGAATCGCCACTTCCTTGCCCGCCGGATCGAACAATTTCAACTCAACCGATTTTTGCGACATGATGGAGATGTTTGCTTCCAGCACGTTTGCATTCGGAATGTTGATCGGCACTTCCTGGATTTGACCGTTGGAAGTGAAGCTTTTGATCGGCACGACCTTTAGCTTGAGATGGTTGGCAAAGATTTCGCTTAAAATGGCAGGCAGCTTGTCCGCCGTGCTCGTTTCAAAAAACTTCCCCTTCGTCTGGGTCGCGATCTGCTGCAGGGTCGTCCTGTTCAACTGCCCATCCGCATTCAGACCAATCGTATAGATCGGATAGCCTTTGCTCTGTGCAGCCTTTACCGCATCCTGCAGCCTTTTGTCCGACTGGGCAGCAGATCCGCCTGCCGCTTCGTTCAGGTAGTTGTTTCCGTCAGCGAGAAGTACGATGATCGGCGCGTTTGCCGGATCATGACCCGCATCGAGAATTTTCACGGCTTCGGTGACACCGACAGATATGTCCGTGTAGGCTCCCTTTTGCAGGCTGTCGATGAACGATTTGATGTCGTTCTTGTCTTGCTCGGAATTCACCTCGATCAGTGCCTTTTCACGTTCGATCTTGTCGGTATAGGAGATGATTCCAATTTTGTTCTTCCGGGTCGACGTCATGTCCACGAACATTTTCATCGCTTCGTTGCTTACCTTGTTTTTATCGCTTTGGGTCATGGAGTTGCTGACGTCCACGACTAGCACGGCATCCATGTTGCTTGCGCTGGTTTGTGCAAAACTCATTTGTGTCCCCGTCAGGACGAAGACCAGCAGCAGTGCTGTACAAACGACGTATCGACACAACACGCTGAAACGTATCATTCTTTAGAACCTCCGCTGTACACAGTATTTGCGAACTATTGCAAAGAAAGGTAGACTATGACACTATTACCACTATTTTCAGAGGTAGCAGTAGCCAAAAAGACATGTATGATTGCCTCTATCACGTAATACGATACAACCCGTTTCTTTGTTACAGATTTCGACACTATCAATTTTTAGGAGAGAAATTATGGTATCCTACTTCCTTCTCGCTGCAGCTTTTGTCCTACTTGCCGTGCGCTTTACCAAGCTGCTTCGGTTGAAGCGGCGTAATCTCTCAGCCAGAGAAATCGATCAGCATTTGCACGCCTTGCTGAATGAAAAGAGGGAACGCCCATGAGGAAAAAAATCGGGGTCCTGTTCCGGAAAACCCAGAAAACAGCCTACACCTTTGAACGCCTGAAAGCGTGCAAGCACTGCCATACGTATCACGTTTTGTGGGACACGCACTGTGAGGAGTGCGGGCGTGAATACCAGCCCATTCGCAAGCTGTCTGCCTCGGTTACCCGCCGTTATGTGCAGACGCGCTTTTTACTCATGGTCCTGTTCGTCTGTCTGGCTATCCTCTGTGCCAAATCCCTCCCGCAGATTTTGATTGCAGGCGGTGTAGGGATCTTGCTGCTTGCCCTTTTTTACTGGATGCAAAAAAAATACGGCTCCTATGAAAGAGACGCTCAGTTTCTACCTTTCCTTTCACAGGAGCAGGACGCGATCAAGAAATCGCTCGTGCATCATCTCGAGGAGATCGGTGCGGATGTGAAAGCCGAGCGCTATAAGGAAGCGTACGAAAAGATACGTGAGATCGGGCATTTCATCCACTCGGATACGATCAAAATCCGCAAGATCATGTTTCTCAACCACTTTATCCTGCGTAAGGACATGGAGCTGGAGTTGGAGACGGTCACCCCCTCCACCTATGACAAGGATTTCGTCGAGTATTTGCGCGAGGTGATCAAGGTCCAGCCGTCTCTCGTCAAAAAGTCGGTGCTCGACTACGCCAGACGCTACAAGGCCTATATCCTTTTGCAGGAAAACGGCGAGCAGCTGATGGGACAAATCGCAGGGGCAGCTCTTCGCATGAGGCCGTACATCGATCAGTATCAGGACCTGATCATCGAGTTCATCGACTTCATCCCTCGCGATCGTTTTCTGCGTCTCGCCAAATTGGTGCACACTCATCGTCATGAAGGCTGGGAGCTGCTGTATGCGGCAACGAAAAGGCGCGTAGATGCACAGTTCGCTTTTGACCCCGACTTTGCCGGTATCTCGTAAAGGAGCGCGAAGCCATATGATTTCTTCCTATCAAAAATCGCTTTGGTCTCGCAATCTGATGCTGGTGCTCGTCGTGGCTGCCGTCATTGGCGTCGCGCTGAAAATCGGGTGGAGCCTGCAAAAAATCAAGCTGTATGATCAGGCGCTGGCTTACTACGAAGCCAAGGATCTGGTTAAAGCAGAAGAAACCTTCGCAAAAGCAAATGAACATGCAGGCATCGAGTACGGGGATGAGGCGTGGACTACTCAGATGTCGGGTCTGACGGACATTCGAGAGGAGCTGGAATCCCTCTCCAGGCAGGCTCAGCCTGCTATCAAGGACAACCGGGAAGAAGAGGTTCTCCAAACCTATCGCAGCTATCAATCCTTCAAGCGAGAGGTAGAAGGGCGACAGGAAGCACAGGCCGCTACCTTTTTTCAGACGATCTCTACGCGGCTTGGCCTGGAAAAGGGCTGGAGTGCGTACTACCAGCAAGCAATCCAGCATGCGAAAGCTCAAATGCAGTCCTTGCAGGTCAGCGATCAGCAAGCCTTGATCCATACGCTCGTCCTCGTTCCTGATGAATTTTTCGGAGGCACGGAAAAGAAGGCGCAAGAGCTCGAAACACACTTCCGCCGCTATGAAACGGCCAAGCTTCAAGAACGGGCGGATTCGCTCTCGTTTCTGGATGTTATCACGCAAACCGCCAAGAGCATCGAGCTGTACAGACAGGAGGGAATATCCTCCGATTGGCTCCAAAAGCAGCTCGAGCGCTATGCCAAAGGCGAAATTGGGCGAGTCATCAGGCAAAACGACCTGCCGGGCTTTGTTGCCATGGCAAAGGCGTACCGGCAAATCCAAAATGTGCTGCCGGATAAATCGGAGGTTTTGGCGACGATCGAGACTCATTTGCAGAGCCTGATCGAGCAAGCGGAGAAATATGCCAAGCAGCATAAATTCACGAAAGCAACAGACCTGTACCAGGAGCTCAGCGGTTTATTGGACACCTCTTCACTGCTGGCTGGAGTGGACGAGCCTTGGACGCAGTTTGACCCCTCTCGTCTCCTGCAGCAAAAATACCCGGATCAAGCGTTCGATCCGGTTTTCACAGGCAGCGACCACTGGGGTGCGAAGACCTATGCGATCGGCGTCGATCAGAAGGAGCGCCGCATCTATTTTGCAGCAAAGCCCACCGAGAACGAGGCTCCCGTATCCTTCGATCTAGCCTTGGACATCGATACAGACTTTACCTTTACGCTCTCCAAGCTGGAGGATGATCACGATAGCCCCGTCCTCCTCGTTTCATCAGTTGGGAAGGAGCGCGCTTACCTATATACAGGTGTCGTTCCGCAGCTATCCAAAAACAGTTTCGATACGCGATTCGTCATCGAAGCAGATGACTTGACCATAGAAGATGCGGCGCGGGTCATTGTGAAGAATGCTGTAGGACCGGGTGAACACGAGTTGGCTTCGTTTGAATTCGGCAGAAAAGGCTTGGAGTATGTGGCAAAGCTGGAGGATCTTCAGCCGGAACACGAAGAGCCAGCTGATCCCGCCTCGCCCTCTGCGACTGAGGAAGAAGGGGACTCTCAAAGCGGGCAAGGCACCCCAGAGCTTCCAGGCGCGCCATCAGTAGAGGTGCCTCACACTCCCTCTGCAGGGCATTCAGTAGACGTTTATGCCGGTCCTGGCAAGGAATACAAAGTCATTGGCCAAGTCTCTCTGGACAGTTCCATCCAGGTCGTTACCGATCTGAATGGCTGGTACCAAATCCAGTTTGACGGCAAGGAAGGCTGGATTGAGACGCCGAAAACAGCGAACTAGCCCTGCCAAAAACGAAAAGCTTCAGTAGCAGGAAGGCACCCCTTTCCTTCCTACTGAAGCTTGTATTTTATAATGGCCTCGCTCTTTGTCAGGATATCGAGATGGTTGGCCTCTACCACGTATTTCTCCCCTTGCAGGGCAAAGACGCTATCCATCATCACGTTCCCGTCTCCCATATCGCTGTGGATCGCACCCACGACACGTCCGTCGACCCATTTTACCGGGGAGAGGGGAGGCACCGTTTTGAGGTACTGAACGGTATTTTGGCCAATTCCGGCAACGAGCGTGACAGGAATGCCTCTGGCGGGAATGATGTGCATCTGTTCATTTAATTCATCCAGCACTCTGTTTTTGACGAGCAAGGAGTCGTACGGGACGAACATCTCGATTCCGTCCCTTCTCTCCAGCAAATAGTCCCCGTACGCGCGGGCAGGCACGAGATCGAGCAGACTGGGGAAATTGCGGTGAATCGCCTCGATCCTGTTGCGGGGCAGCCCACGCTCCAAATACGCCAGATACACAGTCATGTACAGCTCCACCACGTTCTTTGTCGGGGCAACGGATTGCGGCAGCTTTCCACCAGCCCAGTAGCAATAGCTGACCGGAGATCCCGCATTCGGCGTAGCTAAAATAATCATCTGTGCGACATCGTTTTGATACGCATCGCTTTGTACGTAGGCTCGCCCCACAAGTCCGCCCATGCTATGGCAAATCAAATGGACCATGTCAAATCCCGTTTCCTGCTTTGCCCAAGCGATCGTCTGCATGAGGTACTCAGCCGTATAGGCGATAGGCTGTCTCCAGTCGTAAAAAGCGACGAACAGCTCTTTCCCCATACGATAGTCCATGCTCTCCAAGAGCTGCATCATCGGCTCGTAGGCTGTTTTCGCCAAACCAAAATTCCAATCCCCTGTTCCGGGCACAATCTGATCACTCATGGAACCAAACAAGCCAGGAACAAAAACAATCGGCATCTTTTGCGTGTGGAGGTAGACCACGTTTCCCTTCCTCTCTTTGCTGCGTGGAAAAATCGCTATGTCTTTGCCTATTCCGGTTTGGCTTGGATGGTTCCGAGCTATTCGGATCGCGAGTGCGAATCTATGAAAATGATACAATTGTCCCCTCTTTCTATCGAAACAAAGCGCTATAATAAACGTCTAACGTTACAGAATCCCTATACGGTTTGAAACGTTTCCTTTTGGATGAAAAACATTACTTGTCGGAGGATTGGCAAAATGAAGTTGCGCAAGTGGTTTACGCTTTTGCTCATGTTCGTCCTGTGCATACCCGCGATGGGCCTATCCGTGCAGGCGCAATCAACACCCGAGATCAGCATTTACTTAGACGGACAGCAGGTCAAAAGTGACGTCGCTCCGTACATACTTCCCAAAGTAAACGTCACAATGGTGCCCCTTCGGGTAATCAGCGAAAGTCTGGGCGCCGAAGTTTACTGGGATCAAAACAAGCAAACCGCAACGATCTTAAAAGATGACACCGTTCTGTCCATGACGGTCAACCAAGCATACGCGCTGGTCAACGATGGAAGCGTACCGCTGGATGCTTCCGCACAAAACAAACAAGGCCGCGTCATGGTCCCCCTCCGCTTTGTTTCCGAGCAGCTTGGCCTCAAAGTCAGCTGGGAGCAGTCGACGCGAACCATTACCTTGCGCACGGACACAATCGACATCGATGCACCTGCCAATGAGGAGATCGACATCCCCATAACTGATCAAGAAATCGATCCCGATCCTGTTCCGGTCCCTGTTCCGACTACACCTGTCGATACGGGAGGCTCCATGCGCGGTGTTTGGATCTCCACGGTTTTCAATCTCGACTGGCCGTCCACCGGCTCTTACAACAATCAAACCAAACAGCAGCAGGAGTACGTCCAACTGCTCGATGAACTGCAAGGCATGGGCATGAACACCGTATTTGTGCAGGTACGCCCTTCCGCAGATGCGCTGTATCCGTCCTCCCTCGTTCCTTGGTCAAAAGTTTTGACGGGTACACAAGGCAAAAATCCGGGATACGACCCGCTCGCTTTCATGATTGAGGAAACACATAGACGCGGCATGGAGTTCCACGCCTGGTTCAACCCGTTCCGAGCCAATACAGACGCCAAGACGGATCAGCTCGCCGCCAATCATGTCGTGAAGCAGCATCCAGATTGGATCGTCAATTCCAGCAGCAAGCTGTACATCAATCCAGGGATTCCGCAGGCGCGTCAGCAGATCATCAGAGAAATCATGGAAGTGGTCTCGCGCTACGACATCGATGGTGTCCACCTGGATGACTACTTCTATCCATCCAACGGCACCTTTAACGACGATGCTACCTATAAAACCTACAACAGTAAAAAAATCGCGAACAAAGCCGACTGGCGCCGCGACAACATCAACCAGTTTGTCCAGCAGCTGAACGCATCGATCAAAAGCGCGAAGCCAGGTGTACAGTTCGGTATCAGTCCGTTTGGTGTTTGGCGGAACATAGCCGTCGATCCAACCGGTTCCGATACAAAAGCAGGTGTCACCGCGTACGACAACATGTATGCAGACGTGCGGACTTGGATCAAACAAGGCTGGCTGGACTACGTGACTCCGCAAATTTACTGGAGTATGTCCTTTGCACCAGCTCAATACGACAAGCTCGTCACCTGGTGGTCCGACGAGGTACGTGGTACGAACGTGAAGCTCTACATCGGTCACTCTCCTTACAAGCTGGGAACCGCCGAGGCTGGCTGGCAAAATGCACAGGAGATCATCAACCAGCTCGATTACAACGCTCTTCATCCAGAAGTGAAGGGCAGCATCTTCTTCAGTGCCAAAGACTTGCGGAAAAACCCGCTCGGTCTGATACAGGCGCTCAGCAGCTACTACAGCCGCTAGGTTAGATAACAGCAAAAACCCCCGAGCAGGAGCAGCGCATAATCGCTGTCAGGTTCGGGGGTTTCCTATTGGCATCTTCCATGCTGTATTCAGCTATATTTGGGGGGAATCCGGCTTTGCCTGGTAGTGGAAATTCGGCGATTCCATCCGGTTATCGTAGGAGCTGTGAAAAATATGCGTAGCTGCAGGTGATATCGGTGGAATCAGCCACGTCCAATCCCCTGTAACGGCGCGCTCCTTTTTCTTTTCCCGCTCTTCAAACCGCTGGAATTGCTGGCTCGCCGTGTGGTGATCGACAATAGACACGCCTTGCTCCCTAAAAGAATGCAGCACCGCTACGTTCAGCTCGATCAGCGCTTTATCCCTCCAGAGTGTTGATTCGCGGCTAGTGTCCAGATTCAGGAGATCGGCTACTTTCGGCAGCAGGTTGTAGCGCTGCTCATCCGCGAAGTTTCTCGCTCCGATTTCCGTTCCCATGTACCAGCCGTTGAACGGCGCCGACAGATAATTGATGCCCCCAATTTCCATTCGCATGTCCGCGACAATGGGGACCCCGTACCACTTCAACTGCAAATCAGCAATCGATGCGTGCTCGGGATGCACGATCGGGACCTCGATCACCAGCTCTCGCGGAATTTCAAAAAACTGTGGACGGTTGTCCCCCAGCTGAAGGACCAGCGGCAGGATGTCGAAGTGAGTGCCTTCTCCCTGCCAGCCCAGGCTCTCGCATAGTCGGGTCAGCGCAAGCGACGCCGGATCGCCCAGCACGCCGTATTCCGTCTCATAGCCAGCATACCGGATCAACTGGTGATTCCAAATACGCAGCTGCGGCTGGCCCTCGCGATGAGGCGCATATACGGTAATGGTCGGACGTATCTTCCCGCCGTTTGTCGCGTACTCGATATGATGAAACAAGGCTTTGGCCATCTGTTCCTCGGTTTTGACCTCGCGTGCATCAAATACATGCAGCGTTTCCCAAAAAAATCGTCCGATGCAGCGATTGCTGTTTCGCCATGCCATTTTTGCTCCATGGCGCAGCTCCTCGGCTGTATGCTCATACGTTCCATGTGCCGCGATCGATTCGCGCACTTCCTGCAGGCGTTTTTCCAGCTCTTGCGGTGTTTTCTCCAGCTCGCCGTAGCACGTGTGGATGAAGCGCTCAGCGGCCGCTAACAGTTCTCGATGTTCCATAGTGCCCTCTTTTCACGCTCGTGTTGTCCCCATTATAGTTTTTTACCGGGCTCATTACCAATCTCCTAGCACATACGTCACAGATCTGTTAGAAACCCCGTTACGCAGCATTATTTTGGTGCTTCCGCCCGCCGCAGCTACCCACCACTGGGACAAAATACATCCAGATCGCCACCAGCACAATCAAAGAACCCGAGATCACAAACCACATCGCTACTCCCAATACCTCTGCCAGCCCAGATACGCCCATCAGGCAAGCGATCACGACGAAAGCGATATAGCCGGAAGTCGGCAAAAGCCCCACATGTTTGGCTTTGCCACTTCATTGGCTTTGCGCTCAGGCTGCGGGATGCGCACCAGCAGCAAGGATAGGCTCGCCAAAACAGCACCAACGATATCGATCAGCAGCACATGCTCCATCGAAAACATAGCCAGCATAAAGGCGCCCAGCATCGGGCCGATTACAATCGTCGCGGAGGACAGCAGCTGGGTCCAGCCCTGCACGCGCATCAATTGATCCTCAGTGGCTATCAGCGGAATCGACGCCTGCATGGAAGGCATGTGAAACGCCGTGCCAATTGAACGCAAGCCCAACACGAGATAAATGACCCAGAGCGGCCGCTCCCCCATCAGAAAGATGATGGCAAGCCCCAGACTAGTCGCTGCAACAAACAGGTCGGCAAAAGGCCCGATCAACGCCTGCGGCAAAAAGCCCGCCATGGATGCCTACTCGATAAGGGAAAGTGTGTCAATTGGAAGTCACGACCTTATTTGGACATAGTAGTGACATAATCCATGGTTATCCTACATATTGAGGTGTTTTTTTATGAAGCTGTTAATTATTGAAGATGACCATCATCTGTCGGATACGATCAAGGAAACGGCACAATCCCTGTTTGAAACGACGCAGGCCTTTGACGGCGAGGAAGGCTTGTTTTTAGCTGCACAAAATATATTTGATGTCATCATTCTGGACATCATGCTGCCCCATTTGAACGGCTATGAGGTGCTCGAACAGCTCCGCGCGCAGCACGTAACGACTCCCGTCATCATGCTTACCGCCAAGGACGGGATTGATGACAAAATCCACGGCTTCAAAAAAGGAGCCGACGATTATTTGGTGAAGCCGTTTCACCGGGAGGAGCTCCTCCTGCGTCTCGAAGCTCTCGTTCGTCGCAGAGTCGGTGATTTTAACGACCAGACGCTGCGCTTTTTGGACCTGCAAATCAATACGAAAAACTATCAGGTCAGCATCGGCGACGACGTACTGAAATTGAGCGGGAAGCAATACGACCTGTTGGAATACCTGCTCAACAACCGCAATACCATCCTGACCAAGGAGCAGATCTTTGATCGCATCTGGGGCTTTGACTCCGATACGTCCACATCAGTCGTCGAGGTGTACGCCAGCAACCTCCGCAAAAATTTGAAGAAGTACGGCTACGACAAGTACATCAAGACATTTCGCGGACTCGGGTACATGCTGACGGAATCCGGTGATGGCGATGAGTGAGAATAAAATCATTACCCGGCAGAAAATGACCTTCGTGATCTACAATTTCATCGCCTTCACCCTGATCTTTTCCATATTCGGTCTGATCATTTTCAGCCAGATGAAGCTGACGCTGTACTCCAAGACGGATGTGGACCTGTTTTCGTTCAAAAGAAACATCGAGCAGCAGGGCTTGCCTCCGCTGCAAAAGCGAACCTACGGCCCACCTGATGAAAGACAGCGCGGTCCCATGCCCTTCATGCCTAATCCGCGCATCACGATTCTCACCTGGAATCAACACGGTGAATTAATCAACACGGAAGGCAACATCGGATATTACGGAGATATTTTCTCGGATCTGGCTTTGGTGCCGAGTGATCCGCCAACGACCATTGTCATCGATGGACAATACCACTTTCGATCACTGACGCTGCCTGATCCCAATCCACAGGACGAGATTGCCACCATTCAGCTTTTAGTCAACGTCGATGGGGAGCAGAACGTCATTCACAATTTTCAAACCATCCTGATCATCTGTTCCGTTCTTTTCATTCTGTTGTCGTTGGCAGCGAGCTTTATTTTGTCCCGCCAGACAATGAAACCGATCATTCGCTCCTGGAACAAACAGGTCGAGTTTGTGGAAAATGCATCCCACGAGCTGCGCACGCCGTTGACGATTATTCAAAACAAGGTCGAGCTTTTGCTCACGACACCTTATGAAAGGATCATGGACAGGTTCGAGTCAATCGCTCTGGTTCTCTCCGAAACACGCCGTTTATCCAAGCTCACGACTGATCTACTGACTTTGGCGAGAGCCGACTCCAGCGAGACACAGCTGGTCAAGCAACCCCTTGAGCTCGATCCTTTTGTCCAGGAGGTTTGTGAGCCGTACATCGAGCTGGCGCAGTCGCAATCCAAGCATCTATGGGTCGAGGCACAATCTGGCGCGACCCTTCAAGCGGATAAGAGCAGAATCCATCAGCTCCTCGTGATTCTTTTGGACAACGCGATCAAATACACAGGAAAAAACGATAGCATCCTGGTCAAAACCAGCTCAGACGACCACTTTGTCCACTGTGAAATCAGCGATACGGGGATTGGCATCAGCGAGGAAGGACTGCAGCAAATTTTTGACCGATTTTATCGCGAGGACAAAGCGCGCTCCCGGGAAAAAGGAGGCGCCGGACTCGGGCTCTCCATCGCTCAGTGGATCGTGAACAGTCACCACGGGACGATCAAGGCGCTTCACAACCAGCCAAAAGGAACGATCATTCGAATCAAGCTGCCAAAGTAACGCTATACAAAACGACCTGCCTCAACCGTCGCGACCATGACGGATGGCAGGTCGTTTTTTCTTGTCCGGGCGTTTTAAGCTTTCTTTAAGTTTTAGTAAATATACTGTGAATCAAGCAAGAGACAGCCTGACATAAAGGAGTGTGAGCAGCGATGCACAAATCGGAACAGCCTGCATTCAAGGGGCGTGTAGAGCTCAAGCATGAGATTTCCAAGATGGATTGCTTCCTTCTTCGACATAATCTTCAGCACATGATGAAGCCTGATCCCCATGCGAATGAAAACGGAAGGTACGTAATCCGCAGCGTTTACTTCGACAATCTTGATGACAAGATCATGACGCAAAAGAAAGAGGGCTTCTATCGCCGCGACAAATATCGGGTAAGGCTGTATGACTACAATACCGAGCTTTTGCATCTGGAGAAAAAGTCCAAGGTCGACAACCTGTGCCAGAAAACAAAATGCCGAATCACCGCCGAGGAATATGAACGCATGCGGCACGGGGATATCGAATGGATGCACGCCGACCCCCGCGACCTGATCCGGGAGCTTTACGTGCAGATGACCCTGTATCAGCTAAAACCCGTTACCATCGTCGATTACGAACGTGAGGTCTTCATCTATGAGCATGGGAATGTTCGCGTCACCTTTGACAGCTCGATCAAAACCAGCTTCCGGAACAATGATCTGCTGAATCCAGACGTGATCATGATCGATACACTCGAACCAAACATGGTCGTGCTGGAAGTGAAATATGACGAATACCTGCCCGATATTATCCGGAAAATGCTGCAGGTGACGGACCGCCGTAAAAGCGCTTTTTCCAAATACCAGATCAGCAGAATGTTTGGATAACAACTACTTAGGAGGATCAGAAAGATGAACACCAATACCATCAACTTTAGCGACATTTTCAAGTCGAGCTTTCTTGAGAATACGACCAGCTTTTCCGTCGTCGACTCCCTGATTTCGCTCGCAGCGGCTTTTGCCGTCGGACTCTTTATCTACGTTGTTTACAAAAAGACCTTTGCGGGTGTGATGTACTCGCATACATTCAGCATCTCCCTGATTGTCATGACGATGGCTACGGCCCTGATTATTATGGGTGTTTCGTCCAACGTCCTGTTATCTCTCGGGATGGTCGGCGCACTGTCGATTGTTCGTTTCCGTACGCCGATTAAAGACCCGATGGACATCGTCTACATTTTCTGGGCCGTTGCTTCCGGTATCCTGTGCGGCGCTGGCTTCATCCCGCTGGTCATTATCGGTGCCATCCTGATCGGCTTGGTTCTCTTGTTCTTCATCAACCGTCTGACCGTCGAAAATCCGTTCCTGCTGATCGTACGCTACAACGATCCTGCTATCGAAACTTCGCTAGCGCATATCGTGTCTGCCCAAGCCATCAAGCACTCTGTCAAATCGAAATCCGTAACACCTGGCAACGATCTGGAGATGATTTACGAGATTCGCGTTAAGAAAAACGACACGGGGTTTGTGAATAAAATCTCGGGCATGGAAGGTGTGCAGTCGGCCATGATGCTCAGCTACGACGGCAATTTCACTGCATAGAAAAGGTTCCCAGAAAGCGAGCATGGATCTTTCCTCTATGCTCGCCTTTTTTCTAGGGAAACGAAAGGAGTACTATGGCATGAAAAACAAGTACATTGCGGCCTCCGTCGCTTTTATGCTGGTCATTTTCATCGTCGTCATGGGCGTGCTTCCCAAGCTCGGTGTCACCATCAACGGGCAGGGGCAAACGTACGCGACCGATGTATTTGACCAAAGCAAAGTGACGACTGTCGATATCACAGTCGATGAGGCGGATTTTAAAAAAATGCTGGAAAGTCCACTGGATGAAGAGATGTACTCCGCCGATGTCGTCATCAACGGCGAGAAGGTAGAAAATGTAGGCTTTCGGACAAAAGGGAACCTGACCTTGCGTTCCGTGGCGCAAATGGAAGACTCTGATCGTTACAGCTGGAAGATTGATTTTGACAAGTACGTGGATGAACAAAATTTGCACGGCTTAAAAAAGCTGAATCTCAACAATAACTACTCGGATCCATCACAAATGAGGGAGTATTTGGCGTACTCCTTGATGAAAAAGATGGGGGTCTCCACTCCGAATTTTTCGTACATGTACGTCACGATTAACGGCAAGGAATGGGGCTTGTACCTCGGTGTGGAAGCGATTGAGGAGACATTCCTGCAGCAAAACTTCGAAAATGCCCGGGGCGATTTGTACAAGCCGGATGGAACCGGCAGTGACCTGAAGTGGATCAGCGACGACATCTCCGATTATTCTGGGATGAATCTGAAAACCAACAAGGACACGAAAGACCAGTCCGAGCTGATCGAAATGCTCGATGCCATCAATCACGGCGGCGACATTGAGAAGTACTTGGATGTGGACGAGATGCTCCGCTACTTCGCTGTAAATACAGCCGTGGTCAATCTGGACCATTATCAGGGCAACCTAAAGCACAACTACTACCTGTATGAAGAAAACGGCGTCTTCTCCATCTTGCCGTGGGACTACAACATGTCGTTTGGCGGCTTCGGGGGCGGAGGTGGAGGCAGACCAGGGGAAGCTGGGCAGCAAAACAACGCAGGCAAGCAGGCAGAAAATAAAGCAAATGCTCAGCAAGCTGCTAACCCGAACGCCAACCAAGCCGCCGCTAACAAAGCGGGGAACGGTCAAAACAACATGCAGAGAGGACAATTTCCTGGCGGTGGCGGCGGAATGGCAGATATGGCTGCCAATTTTATGAGTGAGGATAACATCAATTTCAGCATCACGACGCCTGTCTCCGGTACCACGCTGGAAGACCGTCCACTGCTGAATGCCCTCTTGTCGGTCGATGAATATCGGGCGAAGTACAACGAGTATTTGCAGGAGATCGCCACCAGCTACTTCACCGAAGAGTATATGGGGAAGGCGACAGCAGACATCGCCACCCTGATTACACCGTATGTTGAAAAGGACCCAACCAAGTTCTATTCAACCGAGCAATATAAAGAGAGTGTGTCAGGAGAGAAAAGCCTGGTGCAGTTCGCTGTGAAACGTGCAGCCTCTATCTCGGCACAGCTATCTGGCGATCTGGTAGTAGAAGCCAGTACCTCAGGTGGAGTGGACGGTCCTGGTGGTGGCGCTAATCCCGGAGAGCCGCCTCAGATGGGCAACGGGCAAAACCGTGGCGAACGCCCACCTATGGGGGCTGGTGGTCCCGGTGGCAAAGCTGCGGCCAACCAAGGTTACTCGATGACTACCATCATGGAAATATCGAGCTTCATCGTCATCCTCCTAGTAGGGATCGTCTACGCGTTCTTTTACAAACGCAGGAGATCGTAGACATAGTAAAGCCCGAGCGCTTCTGCCTCGGGCTCTTACTTTATACCTGCTCCTGCTCCGTCAAGCTTCTTCTTTTGCAGCTATTTCTTCTTCCTGCCAAAAAGCAAAGCCCCGACAATCCCCACCAGCAAGACTACCAACATGACAGGAACGAACGGAAAGCCTGCACCCTCCTCCTGTACTGCGGGATCTGTCTGCCCGTGATTCGCATGATTGGCATGGTCGTTATCCGCTGGCTGACTCGCTGCTTGCTGTGCCTGCTCTGTCGATTTTGTGAATTGAATGAGCTGAAGCTGCTTTTCCTGACTGCCGTCGCTGCTCACCATCCACGATTCCTCTATGGTTCTCCCTTCCCATTCGGTAGGGTCCACAGGTGCCTGTGCGATTTCCTCATGCTTTGCTTCTTTTCCTGCCAATTTGAAAAAAGAGCCTGCCCAATAAGCGAGATCGGCGCGCGTTAGTTTTTCCTTTGGCGAGAACAAGGCTGTCCCGTGATCAGCCGCGATGACTCCCAGGCCGCTCAGGTAGACGATCTGTGCTTTCGCCTCCGAATATTGCAGGTCTTCGTATAGATTTTGCTCGTTGGTGATATGCGCCAGCGCGTTCGTAGGCATGATCAGCGCGAGCAGCATGCACAGTAATAACAGACTTCTTTTCATTCGTTCTTTTGTCCCCTTCCTGCTGAAGTTCGTTACGGTTTTTGTAAAAGCAGTGCTCCGCTGGACTGCTGTACATGAATGTCTTTCTGGACTCCCGGCAAAAGCTGCAGCTGCTCGGTCGGGATCCGGAATCCTTTTAGCTCCTCAATGAGCGTACCCGGCATGAGAAAGCCGTTGAAAAATCCCGCTTCATACGTCAACGTGGCGACTCCGTCCTGCGCTTTCAACACCTGACCAATCAAAATGACGTGCAGGTTGGGCTTTTGAAAGACGGTGTAGATATGATCGGATCGGAAAAAGTATTTCAGCTGGCTTCGTTCATTCAGCCATGTTTCCGGCAGCTTGTAGCCATGGCCCTCCTGTGCAGACATCGCCCATTCCCTTGTGTGCTGCTCGGTCAGCGAGCGGTCCTCCTCCAGGAAAGCCATAAGCTTGGGCTCAACCTCTGACATCCAGTCGATATCCAGATAGTTGGCAAGCTGATCGAGCGGCAGCTCTGGGTTGTCAGCCAAAAATGCTCCTCTCGCCGCCAAATTCTCCTGGATGACAGCCAGCAGTTTTTCGTGGCCAGCAAGCGTTTCTTTCGTGGTCACGAGCTGCTTGTACTCCAGGTAAAGCTGATCCAAATCACGCATGTACGCGTCGAGGTTGCGTTCAATCAGCCACTGACTCCCCATGACATCGGCTGGCGAGCTCTCCTGCAGCAGCAGCGAAAGCCATGTATCGAGCCCCATTTCGCTGTAAAATTGCAGCTTGTCCACCGCGACCTGCCGATTGCCTTCGTACTGCGATTTCATCTTCTCGATCCGAGGAGTCAGCTCGCTGATTTGCTGTTTGGTATTGGCTACTTCCTGCTTGAGCTTTGCCGTGGTGCTCTCATCGTTCACCGTAACCAAAAAATCAGCGAAGGCTCCCGTCAAATGCGCGAAAACCGTCGATGCCACTGACAAGGCCAACACAGCGGATAGTGTCAGAATGGCTCTTTTACGCATGATCGATCAGCTTCCTCGTCGAAACATAGCTGGCAGCCAGCCCGACCAGCGAACCTGCAACCACGACGGCCACCATGGTGAAATAGACCCCATTCATCGAGAACTGAAGGGCAAATGGGAACTGCAGCTGCAAGGGAACCAGCAAGCCCGTGAAAAAGAAATAGACGACAATTGCAGCCAAAAGACTCCCGATCAGTCCGATCAGCCAACCCTCAAACAAGAATTGGCCTCTAACCTGTGCCGGCTTCGCACCGATTAACATCCGAACGCGGATTTCCCGCCTCCTCTGATAGAGGGCGAGACTCATGGCGATGAAGACCATGCCAAACGCCAAAATGACGAACAACGCGAGCAGCAGTATCCCATACTGATTGATTTGCTCCGACCATTTCAGGATCGTCTCTGCAAATTTCTGCGGGTAAACGACCTTGATGATCTCCTTCATGCCTCCCAGCTGTTCTGCAAACAGCCCCATCTGCGACTTGTCCGTAAGCTCCAGCCGAATCGCATCCGGTATGTCACTTTCCTGAAATGAAAGCAGCAAATGCTCTCGGCCCGTAAAGAAAAAGGAGAGGCGTTCGAGCATCTGCTCCTTGGTCTCGACCTCTGCCGTTTTCACATAGCTGTTGTTCTGCAGGATCTTCGCGACTGCCTCCGTATCCACGGACGGATCGAGGTAGACCTTCATCGTTACCTGCGATTCCAGATAGTGCATGAGGTCGCCGACGCCCAAACGCACGAGCAGCAAAATGCCGCAGAATGCCATCGCCACAAAAATCAAGAGCGCCGCTGACGTGGCCGCCCCCAGATTTCGCATGATCCCTTCCCTTGCATCCCTGAGCATGTACATGACTCTTTGATTATTCATGTTCACGTACCTGTCCATTTTCCATCACCCATGTCTTCGCGGGAAATTGTTCGATGAGCGTATCCGAATGCGTCACGATCAGCATCGCCGTCTGTTCCTCTTCATGCAGTTCTTTCAACAGCCTCATAACATCCAGCGCTGTCTCGTTATCCAGATTTCCTGTTGGCTCATCTGCCAAAAGCAAGCTGGGGCGATTCAGCAAAGCGCGGACGATCGCGACCCGCTGCTGTTCTCCACCTGAAAGCTGCTTGGGGAAGCAATCCTTTAGTCCCTTCAAGCCCACTCTCTCCAAGAGACGACTGGCCTCAGGCTTGATCTGCTCCCACGTCTTTCCCATGACTTCGCCTGCCAAAGCCACGTTTTCCATAACGGTCTTACGCTCCAACAGCTCGAAGGATTGAAAAATGATGCCCATCTGCCTGCGCAGCTCGTATTTGGGGATTTGTCTGATCGGAGCCCCGCTGATCTCGATCTGACCGGAGAAATCCTCGATATCCCGATAGAGCAGCTTTAGCAGCGTACTTTTCCCTGACCCCGATCTCCCCTGTAAAAATGCAAATTCTCCAGCCCCCAGATGAAACTGGAGGTTCTGGAGAATGGCTCGTTGCCCGTAGAGCTTGGAGACGTCCTGCAAACGAATCATCAGACCTTGCCTTCCGCAAGCCATGGCAGAAATCCGTCCAAAAAGCGCTCTGTCGCAGGCATGAAGTAAGAGCCGAAATGAAAGTCGGGGTCAAGCGTTGTCACGATCCACGTACCTTTGGAGCTCACTTTGTCTACGTAGAGCACAGCGCCGTCATCTTCTGTGGAAACGAGAATGTCTGCACCTTCTGGCGGCCAGTATACCCCGTGCTGATGCCAGGTTGCATCCTCCAGCGTGATGTAGTTTTTGAACAGATCGTATTCCGGGTTCTTCAGCACAAGGCCGCTCTTCGCGTCCTTCTCCAGCCACCACCAGAAATTCGTGGGACGCAGCTCCCAGTTTTGTCCCGGGATCCACTCTTTTGGCTGCGGGCCGAAAGCCACGACGATTCCGCCGTTGTCAGCAAACGCCTGAATCTTCTCTTTGTTTTTCATGATCAAGCCCATATGCAGCTGGGAAGGAACCAGCAGGGCGTCAAATTCGTCCAGCGACGTCTTCTCCAAGTCTGGCAGGTAGATCACTTTTTCAAAGTAACGATGGTATTTCGGCTCGTGCAAGCTCCGGTAATGCTGGGAGCTTCCCCCGTATAAGACCGCTATTTTCCTCATACCTGCACACCTCTTTCTTGAAGCTG
This sequence comes from Brevibacillus centrosporus, assembly GCF_003710815.1. Lineage (GTDB taxonomy): Bacteria > Bacillota > Bacilli > Brevibacillales > Brevibacillaceae > Brevibacillus > Brevibacillus centrosporus. Next base: position 16,813 of record NZ_RHHP01000023.1, on the reverse strand, counting down.
GCTGTACTCGTCCCGGACCCACTGAGTAAGCTGGAACGCGATTCGTCCTGTAGATTTGACAGGAGAATTGTAGCCAAACAAATCCCCTCCTGCGTGCACCAGGATCGTTCCGTTTGTGCTGTGACGGTCAATATAAGTGATCGGCTCACCGCCCGGCAGGTTCAGCAATACCTCGGCACCCTCCGGAAGCGGGTGATGACCTCTGGCAAAGAAACCGGCCACCCCTTTGTTGTAGGTCATATCTTCCGTTTTGACCCCTTCAAAAATAGGGTGCGGCTTCGTGATGGAAACATCGTAATCGTTGTGGTTGCGAATCGTTTTGGGCACGAAGCTGGAGCCGCCCGGCAGCCAATCCAGGAACAGATTGCCCCCGAAGAACAGCACCTTTCTCATGTCGAGGAACTCGCGAATCTTTTCCTTGTGGCGATACAGGAACTCCTGGTCGATGAGTCCGGTAATCACCAGGCATTTGTAAGAGGACAGGTCATGATCCGGCAAATCGTAAATATCAATAAAGTCCATCAAGTCTTGAAAATTCGGGTCGCTCAGGCGCGCTTCACCAAAACAGCAGCCGGAATCGAGCATCAGAAAGTCATTCGTCTTCTGCTTCACAATGGGCCTCCTCTGTCGTGTCTTTTCTATGGTTTCCCTTCTTTAGCCACTCGGGTTTTCTCTTCTCGCATTAAAAGGAATCCAGCTCCAGCAGTGCCGAGATAAAGCCTTGCGTGAATGGATGCTGCGGCTGTTCGGTAATTTCTTCGGGAGTTCCCGTCTCGACGACTTTTCCCTGATCCAAGACGAGCAGCCGATCGCAAAATCCACGGGTCAAAGCGAGATCGTGGGTAACAAACAAATAGGCGATGCCGTGACGCTCACTCAGCTCTTTCATGAGCTGCAAAAGATCAAGGCGCAGCGATGTATCAAGCATGGAGGTCGGCTCGTCAGCCACAATCAGCTTCGGGCGAGTAATGAAGGCTCTGGCCAGTCCGACCCTTTGGCGTTCACCGCCTGACAGCTCATGCGGATAGCGCTGCATGTAACGATCCGGCGAGAGGGATACCTCTGTCAAAGCATCCCGGACGGCATGCCGCCTTTGCTCGGAATCTTTCGCATGCAGCTTTTGAATCACGAGCGGCTCGGCTACCAGCTGTTCGATGGTCATGCGCGGCGACAGTGATTCGTATGGATCCTGAAAGATCATTTGGATCGAAGAAGTTGCCTGTTTGCGCTCCTTTGCGCTCATACGCTGCAAATCTTTGCCCTGATAGATCAGCTGACCGCTATCCGACGTCTCCAAGCCAGCGATGATTCGCCCGATCGTGCTTTTGCCCGCTCCGCTCGCGCCTACCAGCCCTACGGTTTCGTTCGGCTTGATCGAGAGGCTGACACCGTCCAGCACCGTCATTTTGTATTTGTTCGATCCTTTGATCGCATAGGTTTTTCGTAAGGCTCGCACCTGCAGCAGGTCTTCCTGCCACATATGCTCTGCTGCTTTCGCGTTTGCGCTCATCAGTCCATGCCCTCCGTCCGATTATCGTTGTTCTTGCAGGGGACGAGCTGTCCGAATCCGGGGAATCGAATCGATGAGACGTCTCGTATACGGGTGCGTCGAATGATGTGCCACCGTGAGCGTCTGTCCCTGATCGACAATCTTGCCCTGATTCATAATCACGACACGATCTGCCAGGCTGAGAACAACAGGAAGGTCATGTGAAATGAAGATCATGGACAAATTCAGGCGCTGCTGCAGATCTTTCAGCAGCTTAATGATTTCCACCTGTACTTTTACATCCAAGCCGGTCGTCGGTTCATCCGCGATGACCAGTTCCGGTTCGTTGATCAGGGCCATGGCGATGACGGCGCGTTGACGCATCCCTCCGCTCAATTCATGGGGAAAAGCAGCGCCCCAGCGCGGAGTCAGACCGACCTGCATCAGCACTTGATCGATTCTCTCCTGGATCTCTTGCTTGCCCGCCTTGCGATGGGAAAGGATGGCTTCAGCCAGCTGCTCGCGTACACTCATGACTGGGTTGAGCGCATTCATCGCCGCTTGGGGAATGAGCGCAATCCGATTCCCGCGAATCTGCCTCATCTCCACCGGAGACAGACGGGACAGATCGCGGTCTGCGAAATGTATCCCCATCTGCTCTACCATGGCAGGAGGCTTCAACAGCTGCATAACTGCCGCAGCGACGGTCGATTTTCCACTTCCCGATTCCCCGACCAGCCCCAGCACCTCTCCTTTTTTGATCACAAAGCTGACGTCATCCACAGCAGTCATGGTGCTGTTTTCTTTCGGATAACGGACAAACAGGCTCTCTACCGCAAGCAAATCAGCAGTAGACGTGCCCGGTAAGGCAGCTTTCACGGCGGACTTGGCACCCTTCAGGGAAGCCGCCTGGTAGGCACGCAAGCGAGGATTTACCCGCTCCTCCAAGCAATAGCCGATGAAGGAGAAGGCCAGTACCGTAATCACGATGCACAGCCCCGGTGGAATGACCCACCACATCCAGGCTTCTGTCAAAAATGCACTGCGCGAGTTGGCGTAGAACAGCATACTTCCCCAGCTCTTGGACAAGGGATCCCCCATACCGAGAAAGCTGAGCGACGATTCCATCATGATGGAGACATTCACAGCCTGCACGAATTGCGGAATCACGAGAGGCAGCATGCTCGGGAATATGTGCTTCCACAAAATGTAGAAGTGCCCGGCGCCCATCGACTGTGCAGCCAGGACAGCTCCCCTACTGCGCAGGGACAGCGTCTGCGCCCGAATCTTACGCGCTTTTCCTGCCCACATGACGAGGGTAATGACCATCACCTGCGTAATCAGACTCGGACCCATGTAAACCCCGATCACGATCATCAAAGGCAAAAACGGCAACGTGAGACAAATGTCTACGATTCGCATCAGGAGTGAATCGACCCAGCCACCTGAGTAACCGGATACAAGGCCAATCGCCGTTCCGATCAGAGTCGCGAGCAACGCGGCGGCTATCCCGATCGTAAGCGATGTACGGGCCCCGACGACCAGCTCTGCCATGATGTCCTGCCCCATGTCGTTTGTTCCTAGCCAATGCTCTGCTCCAGGCGGTTGGAAAGGCATCCCTGTCTGTTTTTCTGCGTCGTGCCTCACAACATACGGTCCGATCAAAGCGAGCAGGAACACGATGACCAGCATGAGGACACCTGTCCAGCCAATCCATTTGGCACCCTTGCTTATCATGCTGTCTCCTCCCCTATTTGCTTGCTGGAACTGACCTCCCGCGACCACGCACGTGAACGAGAACGTGGGTCAAACAACGGGTACGTCACATCTGCGAGCAAATTGGCCGCAATCACTCCTAACGTAATAATGAGAAAGACGCCCTGCATCATCGGATAGTCCCGTGCGATCACACTCTCATACAGCAGCCGACCAATCCCGGGGTACGAGAAAACCGACTCTACTACCACAGCACCACTCACGAGAATGCCGAGACTCATCGTGATATGGGTGTAAACCGGCAGCAAAGCATTGCGCAGAGCGTGGTTAAAAATCAAACTCCGCTTGCTGGCACCCTTGGACTCCGCCATGTATACGTAATCCTGGCCCAATGTTTCCAGCATGGATGAGCGCGTGAGCAAAAAGTTCCCGCCCACTGTCGAAAGCGTAATCGTAATAACCGGAAGGATCATATGGGTAATGATCTCGCCCACATATTCGGCGGTACCACCGGTAAAAGCGAGGGGCACCGCACCAAAGGACGGCAGCCACCCCAGATTGACCGAGAAGATCGCGATGAGCAGCATGCCGATCCAAAAGCCCGGAATCGATTCTACTGTCAGCATTGCAGATAAAAAGAACAAGTCACGTCGCTTCCCGCGATTCCAGGCAGCGTAGGCACCGATTACGATGCCGATCACTGCACTGATAATCAGCGAGGGGGCGACCAACAGAACGGTCCACGGCAATCGGTCCGCCAACACCTCTGTCACTGGTTTTCCGTATTTGATCGAGCTCCCCAGATCGAAGTGGAAAACTCCTGTCATGAAATCTGCGTATTGCTCCCACACGGATCGGTCGAGACCCAGCTCATGAAGGGCCCGCTGGCGCTGCTCCGGGGTCAATTCGTTAATCGTGGACTCCCCGAAAAAGAATTCCAGTGGGTCCCCCGGCGCCAGTCTGGGGAGCGCAAAATTGATCGACAGGGCAACTGCCAAAACAAGCACATATTGAATTAGCTTTTTCCCGAAGGTGGAGGAGAACCATGAACCGTCCATTTATTGACTCTCCTTTGTTTTACTGTTCGGCTTTCGCTTTTTTCGCACCATCCGGCAGCAGCGAGTATTTATTGATGACACCGTAGCCTTTTGATTCCACCCACTGATCGTAACGATCGGAGCGATATGCGAATTTTTCTTCTGGATAGAACAGCGCGACGCTGGTCGGCTGCTTATTGAACAATTCCTGCATGGCAAAGCCGATTTCCTTGCGTTTGTCTATGCTGGTTTCTGCCATCCATTGCTTTTGCAGCGCATCCATTTCAGGATATGGAATGGTTTTGTTCCACAGATAAGAAGAACGGTGAGACATCACGAACTGATCCGGGTCGGCTACGCCGTGTGCACCGATGTTGCTGATTACGAGATCAAAGTCACGAGTTTGACCTACGGTTGCCATCGTTCCGGAATCCAGAACCTCAACGGTTACCTTGACTCCTACTTTGGCATATTGGTCTTTCAGCATTTCCGCTGCACGAATCCAGGAAGGCTCAGTAGAAGGAACCTTCAGCGAGAAAGCAAGCGGCTTGCCATCTGGCATTTCTCTCACGCCGTCATTATTGGCATCTACGAATTTCAGGCCGTCCATGACCGATTTTGCCTTTTCTGCATCGTATGGCGTGCTCAGGTTCGGGTTGGTCCATGGCGAGTCAGGATGCGGATATCCTTTCAAACCAGCTCTCCCTTTTCCGAGCATCACTGTATCCAAGATCGTTTGGCGGTCTACTGCAAGAGACATGGCGTTACGGAACTCAGGTGTATTGAATGGCGCTTTGTCATAATTCAGTTTCAGCTCGATGATGGAAAGTGGGGAAGTTTCTGCTACTTTCATGTTTGGTGCGTTGGTAAAGGAAGCTTCCAGCTCTGGCGGCAGCGGTCTAGCAGAAATATCGATCTCGCCGGAGCGCAGCGCGTTAAAGATCGCGGTAGGGTCCTTGATCACAGGCATGACCAGGGTGTCTACCAAAGGAGTGCCTTTGAAATAGTCTTTGTTCGCTTCAAACTTGTAGTATTGATCTGCTTTGTACTCCACGAGCTTGTATGGTCCAGTACCTACTGGCAGGTCCGTAAATTTGCGTGGGTTTTCTACCTTTTCCCAAATGTGCTTCGGCAGGATTGGCAGGTCAGCAAACGTGATTCTTTCCAAAGACGGGCAAGCGTACGCGCAAGTAAAACGAACGGTAGATGGGTCATCCAGCTCGATTTTCTCAATGTGCGGCACTTCGCTTACGTGGTGGGTGTGGCGGTTAGCCGGTCCATCGCGGTAGTATTCGTACGTAAACTTCACATCTTCCGCAGTAAAAGGGGTACCATCGTGCCATTTGACTCCATCGCGGATTTTAACCACCCAGGTCACATCATCCAGCTGCTTGGCGGATTCAGCGAGCCAAGGCTCTGGTTTATCGACATAAGGTGATGGCGAGAACAATTTATCGAAAACGAGTTCAGTCAAATAATCGATGTTGCCTGTGTAGATGTTGATTGGGCCTGCATCACTTGGCAGACCGATTTTCAATTCGGAAACCGTTTTGGCTGCAGGCTCTGCTGCTGTGCCTTGAGCGCCTTGTGCTTGATCCTGGCTTGGCGCCGGTTGGCTCTGGTTGGATTGGCAGCCCAGCACAAACATCGATAGCAGTAAAAGATAAGTAAGCATAAGTCCAAAAGACTTGCGAGTAAACAAACCGATAACCTCCCTAATTATTTGTAATGTTCTTTCTAGGAACCTAAGAAATGCGCTTTACAATCAACAGCTCGTCTACAGATAACGCCAAAGCACGTTCAGACAGCTCCAGCTTCAGTCGATCAAAATCTTCTTCGTCCTGTTCTGTCATCGCGTTTTCTCTGCCCTTTTTCAAATATTCGTAGAAAGCGGACGGCAGGAAATCTTGGCGCAAAGCAGCTTCTACGGCTTTGCCATCCGCTGTGGAGATGACATACGCATAGGATTGCGGACGATAGGGATCGTGCTGGGCTACCGGATACTCAACGTTCACGGTATAAACGCCGCGGGTCAATGCACGAGTCACAAACTCGAAGACGTCACGAAACCCTGGGCCAGCATGACCAGACATGATCGAGATGTCCTTGCGATTTGGCACTTCCTCCCCGTACAGCTCAGCGAAGGCTGCCTGCAGCGTGCGATACCCAACGGCAACCGCCATCAGCGCTACGCTCCCGTGATATTTTTTTACATCGGAATAGCTGATTTCCAGTACTTCCTTCCGATCCCTAATGCAGATGACAGACATGAATGGAACCCCCTTAGAAGTTGACACGCAACGGTGCTCTCAAAAACTAGATTCATCTTAATTTAACTGATAATGAATATCAATCCCACACAAAATAAGCAAAGGCTAATAAATCCTTTTTACACGAGCGTTTGCATGCTCAAATAATATTTTTGAATCTATCTATTCAATTTTTAAATAGCATAAATACTTCCAGAACCGTGGTATATCAAGGGTTTTGACCACCTAATATCTTACAAAAAGCAAAAGACCCTCCACGTCGAAGGGTCTTGAATGGGGCTTTACACGTCCTATACAGAACGCAAATAACGCTCCACATTTTGGCAGAAAATACGATCTTCCTGCGTGAGCTTGGCATTTTTGCGGAACACGAAGCCGTTCTGTCTCTTGATTTGAATAGAAGAGATCGGTTTGTATACCAGGTCTCCCCGCCTGATTTCCTCTTTGACCGCTCCATGCGGAAGAAAAGCGATCCCATGGTGCGATTTCACTGCCTGCTTGATCATTTCAAAGTTGCTCATCTGCAGGAAACGCGCCTTTACCTGCCTGCTTTCCAGATGCTCCATCACGTACTGCTGCAAATACTCGCTCTTTGGCAGGAGCACCGTTTCGTTTTGCAGATCCCGGGCGTACAGCAGTCTGCGGTTTGCGCAGGAATGATCAGCGGGAAGCACGAGCAGCAGCTCTTCTTCAAAGAGGACGGAGGTCTCAAAATTTTTGCGGATGTAGTCATCCTCTGGGTAGATGGGCATCAGCGCATACTGCGTCCTGCCCTCTTGAAAGCAACGAATCAAATCACTGTAGCAATACGAGTTAATCTCCAGCGGTCTTTGCGGTGAAATGGTATGAAATTGATTGAGAATATCGGAGAAGTAATACCCGGCAATGTAGTTGCTCACATAGACAGACAAAACCTGCTCCTGCTGCGAGACCCTCTTTAGCTGAATAGAAGCTTCATCGACCAGATTGGTAATTTGCTTGGCGTACTGCAGCAAGACCTCTCCCTGCTTCGTCAGCTCGACCTGCTTTCCCGAACGGAAAAAAAGCTGCGAAGAAAACTGCTGCTCCAGCTGCTGGATATGGTGACTGATGGTCGGCTGTGAGCAGTACAATCGCTTTGCTGCCTCCGTAAAGGAGCTGCACTCCGCAAGAACGATGAAGGTCTCCATTTTTTCCAATGTGTTCATCCCAAAATTCCACCTCACTAAAGGACCGCAAGAAGGTAATATTTTACTGAAAATGATAATTGTTATCAGTTGTAATTTTACTTGATAAAGACTTCGGTGTCCATGCTCAAATGTTCTACCCTTTCGCATACAAAAAGTGGCCCCTGCTTTCGGGGGACCACTCTTTTCTGCTTGCTTTTCTTCTATTTCCAGGGGATCAGCTTACGCTCCAGCCATTGCAAAACGCGATTAAACGTTAGGCCGAGCAAGGATAAAATCAATACCCCTACCATCAGCTTGGTCGTAATCATGAGGTTTCCATAGTGCAAAACCATCGCACCGATCCCTTCCTGCGCCGCTACCATCTCGGCAGACACCAGGAGCAGCAGGGACGTACCTGCAGACAGCTTCAGACCGGCAAAAATCATCGGCAGAGAGGCTGGCAGGATGACCTTGCGAATGACATTCAGATGATTGGAGCCAAACGTCACAGCTGCCTTGATCAGCATCGGATCTACGTTCTTCACGCCGGAAAAGGTGTTGATGACTACCGGGAAAAAGACCCCCAGCGCGATAATCGCGACCTTTGGCATTTCACCGATCCCCATCCACAGGATGATCAACGGCAGCAAAGCGATTTTCGGAATCGGGTAGATCGAATAAACGATCGGCGACGCAATCGCATCGGTCCAGCGGGAGAACCCGAGAATGAGCCCCACGAGGACACCCAGAGCCGCACCGATCGCATAGCCAACCCCGATCCGGTAAAGACTTGCGATCAAGTCTTTGTACAGCTCACCACTTGCGATCATATCCCAGCCTGCCAGCAAAATGGCAGTAGGTGCCGGCAAAAACAGGGGTGGTACGATTTCCAGTCGACAAATAATCTCCCAGACTACGAGCAGGCAGACAATCCCTAGGACGGCTGCGTAGCTTGGGATTTTTGTCTCCAAAAAGGCGACACGGTTGGTTATGATTTGACGTTGTTCAGACATCATTTTACCCCTCCCTCGATGCTTCTTGGGCATCGTGGCGAATGAGCTGCCAGATCTGATCGGCATACTGCTCGAATTGCGCGCGGTACTGCTCTTGATCCCGCCCGATCTTCGGCATGTCAATCTGAATGATGCTCTTGATCTGACCCGGATGTCTCGACAGGACAATGACCCGATCCGCCAAATAAACGGCTTCCTGAATGTTATGCGTCACGTAGAGCGTGCTCAGCTTGGTACGATTCCAGATGGTCAGGAGCTCTTCCTGCATGATCGTACGCGTTTGCGCATCCAGCGCGGAAAAAGGCTCGTCCATCAGCAAGAGGTCAGGCTCAATCGCCAGTGCACGGGCAATCCCGGCACGCTGTCTCATCCCACCGGACAGCTGCTTCGGATAGGCATTTTCAAAACCGCTCAGGCCGACCATCTCGATGTATTGCTTCCCTTTTTCCTGCTGCTCCTGCTTGCTGGCTCCCGCTTCCTCCAGCCCGAAGATTACATTTTCATAAACGCTTCGCCAAGGAAACAACGCGATTTCCTGAAATACGATCCCCAGGCTCGGCTTCTTGCCATTGGTTCCTTCGAAGTATACCGTTCCGCTCGTCGGCGACATCAGACCGCCTACGATGTTCAGCAGCGTGGACTTCCCACAGCCGCTCGGTCCGACCAGAACGACGAACTCTTCTTTTTCAATAGAAAAATTGATATTCGTAAGGGCAGTGACTTCTCTTTTTTTCGAGTCTACAAACGTTTTATCGACGTTTTCAACAACGATCCTCATTGCATTCACTTCCCTAGCTTCTGCACAGCTTCTTCAAGCAATTGGGTGTTCACGATCTCGGTCGTGTCGATTGCTTTGTCGATCAGCTTTTCTTTTGCATACCAATCTACCTGTGTCTTGATGTCGGATTCCAGCAGTTTTCCATCACGGTCGATGTAAGGCAGACCTTTTTTGATCATGTCCGGCTCTTGGTCGGTGTACTTCGCGATAATACCGACTACCTCATCGTAGTTGGCACCTGGTACGATTTTTCCGTCCTTTTGAGTCAAAACAGCGTCGTAGTAGTAACGAGTTGCTTTTGCGTAGGCTTTCAGGAAGCGCTCAGCTGCATCCTTGTTTTCAGCCAGCTTCGGAGAGAAGAAAATACCGGAAGTCTGGTAGTCCATCTCGTCGCCTACTTGTGCGATGACTTTTCCGTAGCCTTCTTCTACTACCGTAGAGATATTTGGTTCGTTCAGCAAAATCGCGTCGACTTGTTTGCTTTTCAGCGCTTCCATCAGACCTTTGATGCTGTTCAGTGGTACGAGCTGTACATCGCTTAAGGTTAAACCGTGATTTTCCAACAGTCTTCCAGCCATGTAGTGGTAGGTAGAACCTGTTTGGGTGATTCCGATCTTTTTGCCCTTTAGCTCTTCAATGCTTTTAAGAGGTGAATCGCTAGGGAACAACAAAGCCGAGGATGAGTAGCCCTTCTGCTCTCTTCCTTTATCTGCAACGATGAGCAGCTTCTGTCCGCCTGCAACCATGTTGTAAAGGCTGGCTGTAATTCCTGTTGCGCCTACATCCACGCTGCCTGCAGCCGTTGCCACTGCGATCGGCTGAGCAGCCTCAAACCATTTCGCTTGCGCATCGATGTTCTCTTCTTTAAAGAAGCCTTTTTCAATCCCGATAAAAAGCGGCGCCGAGCTGGTCAGCTTCAACATCCCAATATCAACCTTTACAGCTTCAGCTGCTTGCCCTGCCTGCTGCCCTGTTGCTTGATCCCCTTCCGACTTACCACAGCCCACGATTGTCAAGGACAGTGCCAATGCTGCACCTAGCAGTATTCTTGCTGACTTTTTCACAGTACATTACCCTCCATTTTGTTTGTAGTTGTTCCTATCTAATTTCAATTATATTTCGACAAAGTAACATAAAAAAGTGTATAGATCAATGTTTCCATCGCAATAAATGCTCGTCTCCTTCCTGTAATATCCTCGTCATGTATACAATCTGACCTGTGTGATAGGAATAGTGGGAAGTTGTATGGTAAAGAAGTTCCATAATTGTCTTCTGATAGGAGGCGATCCCTGCCCCTGGCGGATAAGCAATCGTGACTTCTCTATGGAAGTCCTCCTCCGTTAATTTCTCGATCACCTGGCGCGACTGTGCACGTACGTCAAAAAGGCGCTCGCGCAGCTGTGCCGATGTATAGCTCCCCATAGCCAAAAATTCCGCAGAGCGCTCACGAACAAAGGGCTTGCTCCCGATGGCGCTCACTACGTTCTGATATTCGTTTCCCGCCAAATGCAGACACAAATTTCCGATGCTGTTGGTGCTCTCCCTTCCCTTTTTCCAGATCTGCTCATGAGAAAGCCGATCCAGCGCTATATGGATCCGATCCAGCTCCGTATCGAGCAGCTGCAAGGTTTGCTTGTAAAACAAATGCATGTTCGTTCCCCTTCTCTCTATGTTTATTCATGTGAAATTTCTATTCATCTTACCATTACTTTCTAGCAATCACGAATGCTTCAGAAGACCCTTAGAGCGTTGGCGTTGACATTGATAATGATTATCAATAATATGGTTTTAAGAATACGGAATCCGGTAAGAAAGGAAATCCAATATGGCACAGCAGCAACAGATTCATCCATTCTTGCAGAACACGATCGTAGAAATCAAAGAATCGGGCAAACGCACTTACTCACCCGAATGCCCACGCTGCGATGACATCGTCCAGAGCCATACTCTCCTGTACTGTACAAAAGGAAAGGGAGAGGTGGTCATCGACGGCTCCTCCTCCAAATTTGCCCGCAAATCGTTGCTGTTGCTTCCTCCACAGATCGGCTTTGAATTCACGCATTCCTCTTCCCACGGGATCGAAATGCACGCTCTTTCCTTTGACCTCTATCGGCTCTCTGTTTCCGAGGATCATCGCAGAGTTTACGAACGTGAGCTTTCCTTTCCTCTACATGGAGTGATTGAAAAGACCGGTCCCCGGGTACAGTACCTGCTCCGTCAATTTTCCGGCCAATCGGCTCCCTCGAAAAGAAGCCAGTCGTTGTATCAGCTGGATCAATTGTACGAGCTGCTTGAATTGATTTTGCTAGAGAATCCTGATGAGGACCTGCCAGCTGCACCGCTTTCCGACGCGCCAGAGCAATGGCTGCCACTCACCGTACAATACATGCAGGAGCATTTCGACCGCGACATCACCGTAGAAAAGCTGGGAGAGCTGGCAGGGATGCATCCTGCTTACTATTCGCATTTGTTCAAGCAGAAAATGAACAAGACTCCCTATGAATTCCTCACGAATCTACGAATGAACAAAGCAAAGGAAATGCTGCTCGTCTCTGATAAAAAGGTCAAAGATGTTGCACGCGAAGTCGGCTATATCGATGAATTCTATTTCAGTCGCCGTTTTAAAACCTCCAGTGGCTATGCGCCCACTACCTACTCCAAGCAGCTTCATGCCAAGATGATTTCGCTCTCGTTCCCCTATACGGAGCATCTGCTGACCCTGGGAGTCGTTCCTTGTGCCGCTCAAACGCACAAATACTTTCCCGCCGCCGTCAAAAGCTTGATGCTTCCCTTTCATGCGTCAGACCCTTGGGAGATCAGCAGGCAAGCGTTTTTAAAGCTGGACCCGGACCTGATTTTGTGCAAGGATAACGTCTCTGTGAAAGCGCGCGAAAACCTTGGTGACATCGCTCCCATTGTTACCATACCGTGGACCACCATGGATGTTTTTGGCCACTTGCAGATGATCGCCGGCATCGTGAACAAGCAGGAAGCTGCTCAGGAATGGATCGACCAGTACGAGAAAAAGGCCGAGAAAGCGCATCAGCTCGTGGCCGACCACATCGGCGACAAGCGTACCGTTGCCATTTGCGTCCTGCGGGAAACGGGCTGGCGAATGTACGGAGCACGCAATATCGGACATGTGTTTTACCGTTCCCTGCAAATGCTGCCCCCTGCGCGAATGCAAGCAGAGATGCAGAAGCATAACAACGGAAAGATGCTCACATGGGTTGCCATCTCGATCGATGAGCTGGATCAGTACGAATCGGACTATTTGTTCATGGTCGTACCATCGCGTGAGGAAGCGGAAAAGCAATGGAAGCTTTTGCAATCGAATGCAGCCTGGCAGCGTCATCCTGCTGTCATCGCCAATCGCTATTGCTTTCTCGAATGGGATCAATGGAAGGTTTACGCTCCCTACTCACTGGAGCGCCAATTAGAAATGGCCGTCGATCTCCTCACGTCCCCGACTAACAATGTCAGTCTATAAGTATGCCATCCTGCCGAAACGTTTAGAAAAGTCCAAGGAGAAAAATCTTCATTTATGACATGTACGACCGCCGTCTTGGTTTTTACAATAGTTCAAAGAGATAATGATTATCATTCTAATCCACAAGGACCGCGCATATGAAAGGAACTGTCTTTTCCACCGTATTCCTACTCACCGTCGCCGCTCTGCTGATGTCCATGTTTCTGGCCATCTCTTACGGCGCGAAAGAGATTACGCTCTCGACCGTATGGACCACGCTGATCAACTACGATCCGTCTGACACCAGCCACCAAATCATTCACGAGCTGCGTCTGCCTCGTGTGCTTGGTGCTGCCCTGATCGGTGCCGCATTCGCAGTGGCTGGAGCACTGATGCAAGGTGTGACCCGCAATCCTCTCGCAGACGCAGGCATTTTGGGCGTCAATGCAGGAGCGACTTTTGTCGTAGCACTCAGCTTTGCCTTTTTTCCCAACCTGCCCTACTCCTGGCTGATGGTTGTCTCGTTTCTTGGCGCTGTGATGGGCACGGTGTTTATCTTTTTGCTCGGGTCGTCCACACCGGGCGGACTGACCCCTTTGCGCCTGACCGTCGCGGGTTCCGTCGTAGCCGCCCTGCTCCACTCGCTCAGCTCAGGGATCGCGATCTATTTTGAGCTGAGTCAGGACCTGGCCTTCTGGTATGCAGGTGGGCTGGCAGGGATCAAGTGGATGCATCTGAAGTGGTTAACTCCCGTGGTCCTCTTGACGCTTCTGTGGACTCCGCTTCTAGGGCGCTCGATTTCTGCCATGGCCCTGGGAAACGATGTTGCGAGCAATCTGGGCATCAAGACCAAGCGGGTACAAGTCATCGCCATCATCGTGTCAGTAATTCTGGCGGGTGTCTCCGTATCGGCAGTCGGGTCCATCGGCTTTGTCGGACTCGTCATCCCTCATATGGCACGCAAGCTGGTGGGTGTGGATTACCGTTTGATCGTTCCACTCTCCGCAGTCATGGGGGCCGTCCTGCTTGTACTCGCTGATCTGGGTGCACGGATGGTCAATCCACCGAAGGAGCTTGCCATCAGTGTCATGGTAGCGATGGTCGGCGTTCCCTTTTTCCTCTATCTCGCGCGTCGGGAAAGGGGGAGCTACTAGATGAACCAGCAAGAAATCGCTAGGAAAAAACGAGTCATGCACGTAGGGATCTGGCTGATTTTGATCTGCGTTTGCGTCATTTTGTACAGCCTGCATACGGGTTCGATCCGTCTCTCCCCTTATGAGGTGCTTCGGACGCTGGTGGGTTTAGGCAGTGAGGACGATTCCCTGGTGTTGTTCGAGTATCGTCTGCCGCGAATCGTGATCACGATATTGGCTGGGATGGGGCTCGGTATTTCAGGTGCCATCCTCCAGGGGCTCTATCGGAATTCGCTTGCCGATCCCGGTGTGCTGGGACTTCATGCGGGTGCCGCTTTTGGGTTGGTCGTGTTCGTCAGCTTCTTCCGTTCCCTGGAAGGGATGATTTCGCTCGTCTTGCCCTTGTTCACGTTCGCAGGTGCCGTCTTGGTCGCTGTGCTGATCGTGCTGCTCGCGTACGACCGCCATAAAGGGGTGCTTCCCATCCGTCTGATTCTCGTCGGGATTGCGCTCGCTGCCGGTTTCAGCGCCATTACTTTGTTCCTCTCGCTGCGGTTGGACGAAGGAACGTACGCTTTTGCCGCCAGATGGCTTGCCGGTAATGTCTGGGGAAGAGAATGGGCAAACGTCCTCGCCCTTTTGCCGTGGATTGTCCTTCTCGTCCCTTATACATGGCTCCAATCCAAGGTTTTGGACGCATTGATGCTCGGCGATGAAGTGGCGACCGGCATCGGGGCACCTGTACAGCGTAAACGTTTTTTGTTGATGGGTACTGCCGTAGCGCTCGCGAGCGTAAGCGTCTCGATGGCAGGCGGCGTTGGCTTTATCGGACTTGCCGCCCCTCATCTCGCGCGTAGACTGGTTGGACCCCTGCACCAGTACATGCTTCCGATTGCCGGGATGATCGGTGTGGTTATTCTTGTGGCAGCAGACACGATCGGACGCTCAATCTTCCAGCCCAATGCGATTCCTGCCGGCGTCGTCGTCGCAGCTGTCGGCGCCCCGTATTTTCTATATTTGTTGGCAAAAACAAAATAATTTTGGATAGGTAGAGGATAAACGATGAAAAAATTGATGATTACCGCCATGAGCATTCTGTCCCTGCTCACCGTAGCCGCTTGCGGCCAATCTGCTCCCCAGCAAAGTGCACCTGCACAAAATGCTCCCGCTGCCAGTGCACCAGCTACAACGAAAACCCCAAAATCAGGAGCTGACCAAAAAATCGCTTCGATGTCCATTCACTTGACCAACAACCTGCTGGCATTGGGCATTACACCTGTTGGTTCTGTCATCGGCGGAGACGTCAAAGCCTTTTTGCCTCACGTAGCTGACCGCCTCAAGGATACAAAGCCGCTTGGAGTCGTGACCGATCCCGACATGGAAGCCGTGCTCGCCTTAAAACCTGACGTCATTTACCTGGATGAAGCTTACTCTGGAAAAGACGTAGCCAAATTTGAAAAGATCGCTCCAACCCATGTTTTCAACCTAGATGAGGGGACATGGAGAGATACGCTGAAGAAGACCGGGGCGCTCGTTAAACGCGAAGCAGAGGCGGAGACGTTCATTGCCGACTACGAAGAGCAGACCAAGCGCGTAAAAGGACTCATTCACGACAAGCTCGGCGACGGAGCAAAGGTCATGGCCATCCGTGTAACCGCCAAGGAGCTGCGCGTTTTTGGCATGAAGCGCCCGATGGGACCGATCCTGTTTGAAGATCTCGGCTTGCAGCCTGCCAATGGCGTAGAAAAAATCGACAAAGCCTACGCGGTCATTTCTCAGGAAGTCTTGCCAGACTTTGATGCAGATGCGATTTTCGTGGTAGTCAACGCTGGTGACGAAGCCAAAAAGGTGTACGATCAGCTGCAGGCCAATCCACTCTGGCAAGGCCTGACAGCCGTGAAAAAGAATCAGATCTACATCATTGGCGCACAGCCTTGGCTGGATTACTCAGCGATTGGAAACAAGATGGCGATGGATGAAGCGGAAGCTTTCTTTAAAAAATAATCCCCCTATAGGAAAAGCCTTGCCTCTCACGTGCTGTGTGAGGGCAAGGCTTTTTTAGATTCGAGACTAGTACCAGCTTTTAAAATGCAACACCTTATCTATCCCTTGTACCGTATCCCTCGAGTAAGACCCGGAAAATCATCTCACTCCATTCGGCATCCTCAATGGTCTTGTTCTTCGGAATCTGGATCGATTGAAAAAGCAAGCTTGCCACCAGACTGCTCGGAATATCTTGGCGGATCGAACCCGCTTCTTTGCAAGCGTCGATCACCTCTGTCAGCACACGGGTCAACGTATGGTGCTGCTGTCGCAAGGTGACGAGATCTTTTTTGACGCTCGGGGAAGACTCGCCGTTCACGAATGGTGCAAACAGCAAGATCTGATGAAGATGTGCGTATTTCATAAACGAATCGAAGATCCTTCTCAGCTTTTCTAGAGGCTCAGAAATGCGGTCCAGTCCATCGTATTCCGCCATGATCGTATCCATAAGATGAACCATCAAGGAAGCGATCAGCTCGTCCTTGTTGGAAAAATATTCGTAAATGGTGCTTCGACTCACGTTGAGTTGATCGGATACCAGTTTGAAATGAAAGCCTGCATAGCCCTTTTCGACCAGAATTTTCCCTGTCACCGCATACAGCTCATTGATGTTCATTTTTTGTTTGGCCATCATCAACGCCCTCTTTACCCACTTTTCCGATGCACGGTTCTGACATTCGAATATGACCAGTGTACACTAGAAAACTTGGCTTAGCC
>NZ_RHHP01000022.1 GCF_003710815.1 Brevibacillus centrosporus | reverse complement strand
GCTTAGCCAAGCTTTTGGGCTGAGCCTTAGTTGCACTTGTACTGGTTAAGAACCCTTGGTTCTTACTGTGCTAGAAAACTTGGCTTAGCCAAGCTTTTGGGCTAAGCCAAGCCTATCCCTAATTTATTATCTGACTATTCATTCTTCAACATGTATGATAAGCTGATAAGTATAAAAATACCAATCGAGAAGGTGGATCCGTGAAAGTCTCACTCTTTATCACCTGTTTGAGCGATGCCCTCTATCCACGTGTAGGGGAGGCCATGGTTCGCATTCTAGCTCGCCACGGCATAGAGGTCCATTTTCCGGAAGCACAGACCTGTTGTGGTCAGCCCGCATTTAACAGCGGGTATTGGGACGAAGCGAGGACATCCGCCCAGACCTTGATCCAAGCTTTTGCCGACAGTGACTACGTCATTTCTCCCTCCGGCTCCTGTACAGGCATGATTCATCATTACTACCCAAAGCTGTTTGAAAATGACCCCCAGCTGCTCGCGAAAGCCAATGCGCTTCGGGAAAAGACGTACGAATTTACCCAATTTCTCGTAAACATCCTGGGGATTACCGATCTTGGCGCTGTCTTCCCGCACAAGGTCACTTACCATCCTTCCTGCCATGGAAGCCGACTGCTCGGAATCAAGCAAGAGCCTTTGCAGCTGATGGAACAGGTAAAGGGTCTGGATCTGGTTCCGCTGCCTTTCGCTGAGGATTGCTGCGGCTTCGGCGGTACCTTCGCAGTGAAAATGAGTGATATCAGCGGGGCGATGGTCACGGAAAAAGCGGACCACGTTCTCGAGACGGAAGCAGAAGTATTGGTCGGGCTGGATCTGGGCTGTCTGATGAACATCTCCGGCAATCTGCGCTTCCGGGGAAAGCCTGTGCGGGTGATGCATCTGGCAGAGCTGCTGTACGAAGGGATGATGGCGAATGAGCACCAGTAAAGGGGTATCTGTCACGGAACGGGCCAAAGTGGCGCTAAACGATGAATTTTTGCGAAATGCCGTAAAGTACACCACAGAGAAGCTGCGGGACGGCAAAAGACAAGCATCGAGCGAGCAGGGAAACTGGGAGGAATGGCGTGAGCGTGGGCGGCAAATCCGGCTGCATACCATCTCCCATCTGGACTACTACCTGAACCAGTTCATCGAAAATGCGAAAGCCAATGGCGTACAGGTCCATTTCGCTGCCACCGCCGCCGAGGCTGCCAGCATCACACTCGGGATCGCACAAAAACGCCAGGCACGTACCGTCGTCAAATCCAAATCCATGGTTTCCGAGGAAGTCCATATTAACGAAACGCTGGAAAAAGAGGGCATGGAATCGATTGAAACCGATTTGGGTGAATACATCATCCAGCTGGCACACGAAATGCCTTCTCATATCATCATTCCCGCCATCCATAAAAACCGGGAGCAAATCGCAGAGCTCTTGTCCAAGGAAGCAGGGGAGACATTACCTCCCGACACCACCATCCTCGCCGGTTTTGTCCGCAAAAAGCTGCGCGAGAAGTTCCTCGAGGCCGACATCGGCATGACCGGATGCAACTTTGCGATCGCAGAGAGCGGCTCCATCGTCCTGTTTGAAAACGAAGGAAATGCGCGCATGGTCAGCACGGTTCCGAAGACCCAAATCACTTTGATGGGCATGGAGCGCATTATCCCGTCGTGGGACGATCTCGAGGTCATGGCGACTTTGCTCCCTCGCTCGGCAACCGGCCAGAAGCTGACCGTCTATATGTCCGGCATCAGCGGACCCAGGCGGGAAGCAGATAGCGACGGTCCCGAAGAAATGCACATCATCATCGTCGACAACGGGCGCTCCTTGCAGCTGGGCGATCCCGATTTTCAGGAGCTGTTGAACTGCATCCGCTGCGGTGCCTGCCTCAACGCCTGCCCGGTATACCGGCAGATCGGCGGACACTCCTACGGCGGGCCATACAGCGGGCCGATCGGAGCGGTACTCAAGCCGGCCCTGCAAAAAAACGTCGCGGAGTGGGATGACATCGCGAATGCCTCCAGCCTGTGCGGTGCCTGCTATGAGGCGTGTCCTGTGAAAATTCCTCTCCACGATATGCTCGTGTACCTGCGCAATCGTAAAGTAAAAGAGGGACATAAAGCCGCTGAGGAAAACCTCGGTATGAAAGGCTATGCGTATATCATGGCCAATCCGAAGCGTCTGCGCCGTGTACTCAGACTCGGCCGAGTAGGGCAGAAGCTGCTGCTGACAGACAATGTGATCAAAGCAAAAATCGGTCCGTTGAAGGGCTGGAATCAATACCGTCATACACCCGGACTGCCTGCCCAATCGTTCCGCGAGCAATGGCACTCGCTCGATCAGGAGCTGCAACAGACTCGCAGGGAAATGGACGAGACGATCAAAGCACGGCTGGAAAAGGAACGAACCCAACGTGGAAAAGGGGGCTCGCACTCATGAGCGAACAACAGCAAGCTTTTATCCAAATGATCTCCAACCGCTTGGGACGCCCGATGCCCACAGAAAAGCCGCCGCATCCCTTCAAAGGTGCACCTGACTTCTGGAAATCGTACGAGCTGGATCTCGAGCAGCGCATCGAGCTATTCCGTGACAACTGGGCAAAGGCAGGGGGGCACTCCCACCGCTTGAGCACGATGGCTGAGGTCAAGCAGTTCATCGTCGATCATGCGCAGTCACTGAAAGCCCGTCAAATCCTGCAGCAAAACCAGCCGGAGCTTTTGGCCCTTCGACTCAAGGAGCAGCTTCCCACCTGCCAAGTGACGACGTGGAGTCCGGGCAATCGTGACGAGCTGATCTCACAGGCAGCCAGTGCCGATATCGGAATCGCGCTGGTGGATCAAGCAGTCGCACATACGGGCAGCATCGTCGTCACGTCCTCTGGCAACACGGGTCGATCCGTTAGCCTCCTCCCTACTGTTTTTATCGCGATCATTCCCGTCGAGCGATTGAAGACACGACTGGGTGAGACCTTAGCCACCTTTGACGGACGGCCACGCAAGCAATTTCCCGCAGGTATTCACTTCATCTCCGGTCCCAGCCGTTCTGCGGATATCGAGAACGATCTGACTATCGGCGTTCACGGACCTGGTGTCGTCTTTGCCCTGCTGATCGGATAAAGGCCACTTTGTCCCCACCTCCCTGCCTGGCTTTGTATGCTACAATGTTGCTATTCAAAAGGAATGTACAGGAGTGTCGAGATGGACCTTTCAAAGCTGGCCAAGAAAAATCATTACGAGCATATCATCGAGCAAATCAAAGAGCTCATTCTCAGCGGAGGGCTTGCACCCGGGGATAAGCTTCCCTCCACCAAGGACCTCTCGGAACAGTTCGGTGTAGGACGTTCTACAACGCGCGAAGCCTTGAGTGCCTTGAAAGCCATGGGGCTCATCGATATTCGCCAGGGTGGCAACTGCACGGTCAAAAGTACTTCCCTCCCGTCCCCGACACTGCTTCCTGACCTTCAGCCCCTGCTCGCCAACAGACAAACCATTCTGGAGCTTCTGGAAGTGCGAAAATCTCTGGAGGTTTCCAATGCGGCCATCGCCGCCGTCAAACGCGACGAACAGGACTTGCTCCATCTCGAGCAGATTTTGACAGAAATGTCCCAGCATATGGGCAACGAAGAGGTTGGCGAAAGTACGGATCTGCGCTTTCATTCTACGCTCGCACGCTCTACCCACAACTCGATTATGGTTCAGCTGTTTGAAACGATCGCATCCCATCTGGAGCTGGTGATCCGGGAAACACGCAGGGTAGAAATTTATGCGAACCAGGCTGTCTCCCAGCAGTTTTACGAGGAGCACCGGGCTATTTTTCAGGCTTTGAAAGATCAGGATGCCCATTTGGCGCAGGCTCGCATGAAGGATCATCTGCAGCATGTCGAAGGAATCTTACTCCGCTATCTACAAGCGTAATCACAACGTTATACGCGGCTGTCCGCTCCTGCGGATGGCCTTTTTGCATATCTGCGTGCTTGTTTTTCGTTCAACAACACTTTATCCTTTTCAACAATAAGTATCGTGAACGGCGGTGCATGAGATGCTTCACCTAAAAAAAGCTGGGCTCGGCGTGCTGGCAGGACTTTTACTGCTGTTCCTCATGGGCATGACGGTTCCCAGCGAAGTCCAGCAGGACAAAGTCATCCGTATTGCAGGTGACAACAACTTCCCCCCTTTTGAATACTTCGGCTCGTCCGGCGTCTTCAGCGGATTTAACGTCGACATCATGAACGCCATCTCCATCGAAACCGGCATGCGAATTGAATTTGTTCCTCTGCCCTGGAACGAAGCTCTCGAAGCGCTGCGCGACGGACAGGTCGATGTCATACAAGGCATGAAATACAGTCCGGCTCGTGACAAGGTGTACGA
Source organism: Brevibacillus centrosporus (assembly GCF_003710815.1). Taxonomy (GTDB): domain Bacteria; phylum Bacillota; class Bacilli; order Brevibacillales; family Brevibacillaceae; genus Brevibacillus; species Brevibacillus centrosporus. The sequence continues at coordinate 37,643 of NZ_RHHP01000022.1, read as the reverse complement.
TTTCTCCAACCCTTACTTCTTAAGCTCGCAGGGAATCTTTGTCCGTAAAGAAAACATGCACATCTTTGAGCTCGGCGATCTGAACGGTCGAAAGGTGTCCATCCAAAAAGGGGACATCGCCATCGACCAGCTGCGGGATCATCGCCTCATCCAGTTTATCGAGACAGACAGCCAGGAAGAAGCCGTACAGCTGCTCCTGGACGGACAAGTAGATGCATTCGTAGGAAATCGCATCACGGGTCAATACTTTCTGCAGAGGAACAACCAGCAAGGCCAAATCAAAATCGTAGGCGATCCGATCAATCCCACCGACTATGGTGTGGCTGTCCTCCCGAAGAACGCGCAGCTTTTGACTGAGATCAACAAGGCGATATCCAAAATCAAGCAAAATGGCACGTACGACAAAATCGAGCGCAAATGGTTTGGCGAATACATCATGCCCAGCACGCTGAATATGGAGCGCCTGCGCCTTTATCTCGAGTGGGGCTCTGGCATCGGCCTTCTGATCGTCATGGCAATCCTATGGTGGAACCGCATGCTCAAAAAGGAAGTCAAAAGGCGTACGGCTCAAATTCATACCATCAACCGCCAATTGGAAGAAAAGATGACGCTCCTCGAGGAAAACGTGCAGTTTCAGCAGCAGCTGCTCAATAGCACATACAGCTTTTATGTGACGTTGAACCACTCGGGCAAAATTTTTTTGATGAACAGCAAAGCTGTGCATTTCCTGCAAGTGAAGCATCCTCTTATCGGCATGCCGATGAACGGAACGATTCTTGCAGAGTTTATTCCTGAAAGCCAGGTAGACGATGTGCTGCGAGAGGGCAGTACGTATCTGGAGCAAGAGATCATCTGGGAGCAGCAAGTAGACGGGCAGGCCAAACAGCTGGTGATCCGGTATAATATTTTCCCTATTTTCAACAAAGCAAAGGAAATCACAGGCGTCATCATCAACTTCCAGGATGTGACCAAGCAAAAGGATATGGATAAAAAGCTGGAGAGCGAGCACAGACTGCGTTCATTGGGACAGCTCATTTTAGGCATCGCCCACGAGATTCGCAATCCGCTGACGTCCATTCTCACGTATACGCAGCTTTTGCCAACCAAGTTTGACAACCCGAAATTTCGGGATTTCTTCGCCCAGCAAGTGCCCAACGAGATTCTGCGGCTCAACGATCTGGTGAACGACCTGCTGGAGTATGCACGTCCCAAGCCGCCAAACCCGTCTCGCTTCCGTGCGGATGAACTGATGGAGACAGTGCTTGCTTTGTGCAGCCAAAAAATCAAAGAAAAAAACATTCGCGTAACCACGAGCTTACCGTCTGAGCTGTGCATCGTAGCTGACGTCAATCAGACCAAGCAGATCTGGATCAACATTGTGCTCAACGCCATTGAATCCATGGACGAGCAAGGAAAGCTGGACATTCGCGGTTATTCCGAAGGGCAGATGGGTGTCATCGAAGTAGCCGATAACGGCCACGGCATGTCTCCCGAGGACAAATACCGCATTTTCGAGCCGTTTTTCAGTACCAAAGCCAACGGGGTAGGACTCGGGCTGTCGATTACCTACCAATTGCTCAAAGAGAACGGTGGCACCATCGACCTGACCAGTCAGCTTGGTCACGGGACTACCATGATCATTCGCTTGCCTATGCCACAGGATGAAAGAGAAGGGGGTGGCTTCTATGCACCATCTATTCGTTATTGATGATGAGCCAGCGATCTGTCAGTCACTTGAGTTTGCCCTCGAGGAAAAGTATCACGTCAACACGTTTACCGATCCAGAAGCAGCTCTCGCGTATCTGCAGCAAGTCGAAGTAGCGCTGGTCCTGTTAGACTTAAAAATCGGTGCTCATGACGGGACCGAAGTGCTCAAGGAAATCAAGCGCCTATCCCCAGACACTGTCGTGATTATGATGACCGCCTTTGGAAGCATCTCTTCCTCCGTAGAGGCTATGCGGCACGGTGCGTTTTACTATTTGACCAAGCCCCTGATGATGGACGAGCTGGACATTCTGCTCTCCAAAGCGGAAGAGTTCTACCAGCTGCAAACGCGCGTAAAATGGCTAAGCGAAGAGCTCGACAAGCTATCCGACAACTCCGGTCTGATCGGAAGCAGCAAAGCCATGCAGCAGACGCTGGATTTGATCGACAAGGTCAAAGACATCGATTCCAGCGTGTTGATCAACGGTGAAAGCGGCACGGGAAAAGAAATTGTCGCCCGCGCGATTCACTACCAGGGGCGACGCAGAAACAAGCGGTTTCAGGCGGTTAACTGCGCTGCCATCCCCGATAATTTGCTGGAATCAGAGCTGTTCGGCTATGAAAAGGGAGCCTTTACAGGAGCTATGCAAAGCAAACCGGGACAATTCGCGCTGGCAGACGGCGGAACGATCTTTCTCGATGAGATTGGCGAAATGGACATGTCCCTGCAAAGCAAGCTGCTGCGTGTCGTCCAGGAGCGAACCGTAACTCCTCTGGGGGGACTGGAAGAGAGAGCGATCAATGTGCGGATCATCGCCGCGACCAATCGGGACCTGTGGAAGGAAGTAAAGGCGAACCGGTTTCGCGAGGATTTGTACTACCGGCTCAACGTCATCCCGATCCAGCTCGCACCGCTGCGTGATCGAGAAGGGGACGTCCCGTTGCTCGTGCACTATTTCATCAAGAAAATCAGCGAGCGCATGGGCAAACCGATCGACGGCATCTCGCAGGAGGCGCTCCAGGTGCTGGAGAGCTACGATTTTCCCGGCAACATCCGAGAGCTGCAAAACATCGTGGAACGCGCGATTGCCCTCACCAGCTCGCCATTGATCGAAAAACGGGATTTGCCAAAGGATCTGCACAGCACGCAGCCCAAGCAAGTCACGGGCAAGCAAAAACTGATCCCCATCTACGTAGGGGAAACCCTCGAGCAGATCGAGAAAAAGGCTATTCTGTACACCTTGGCCCACCTGGAGGGAAATCGCCGAAAAACCGCCCAAATGCTGGACATGGGTGAACGAACGCTGCGGGATAAACTCAAAAAATATCAAGAAGAGCAAGACGACGAATAGGCAAAGCGGCAGAAATCGCCGGCGGCAAAATCCGCAGGGCGGCAATTTCTGCCGCTTTTGAGTGTTTTCTGAATTTGGCAGGTTCGACTCATTTCGCTTTGCAAATGGCTTCACACAGCGTTCTTTCTTCGTTCGTTGTACCTTTTTGTCGAGCTTTGTATCTTTGGCACGATTTTTGAATATAGCTAGTATTCGAAATTACTAAAAAGAATTCATAGGGGGTACACATCAATGAAGGGATTTCGTAAAGGATTGTTTTCTCTCTGTGCGCTGTTGATTTCCGGGGCGCTCATCGCTGGCTGCGGCTCCAAACCTGCCGAACAACCAGCTGCATCAGGTAATGGCGGTACAGCCGCAGCAGCGCCTACGGATGAAGTGCTGCAAAAAATCAAGGACACCAAAACCTTGTTGGTGGGAACCGACGCCACTTTCCAGCCATTTGAATACAAAAATGCGCAGAACGAATACGAGGGCTTCGACATCGAGCTGGTGAAGGCTGTTGCCGCTGAACTGGGAGCTGAGAAAGTAGAATTCGTAGACACCGACTTCAAAGGTCTGATCCCAGGACTGCAAGGCAAGAAGTTCGACATGATCGTATCCGCTATGTACATCACGGATGAGCGCAAGCAGACGATCGACTTCTCCCAGCCTTATTACCCAGGCGGTTTGACGATCATGGTGAAAAACGAAAATGACACCATCAAAGGTGCGGAGGACTTGAAGGGCAAAAAAGTAGCGGTCCAGATCGGTACCAAGTCTGCCAAGTTCCTGAAAGAGAAGTACCCGGAAGTGAAGCTCGTCGAAGTAGAGAAAAACGTAGAGATGTTCCTCGAGCTGGAAAGCAACCGCGTAGACGCAGTCGTAACGGGAATGCCTGCAGCCAAGGTTTACGCGAAGCAAAGCCAAAAGGTCAAAGTCCTCGATGTAGAGCTGACGCAAGAATACTACGGCTACGGCGTTCGCAAGGAAAACAAGGAATTTGTCGTGGCTCTCGATAAAGCTCTGAAAACGTTGAAAGAAAACGGCAAGCAAGACGAAATCGTAAAAAAATGGTTTGGTGAATAACGACAACATCAGGAGGTGCACCAATGGCGCTTGATTTCATGGTGATTTTTGAAGACAACAACTTAATTGCGCTTCTAGAAGGGCTATGGGTTACGGTTTCGATGACTTTCATGGCACTGATTCTAAGTGCGGTTCTGGGACTGATTATTGGTCTTGGAAGGATGTCCAAGCAAAAATGGATATCTGTACTCTGCTCCTGGTATCTGGCATGGTTTCGCGGAACACCGCTGTTGGTGCAGCTCATGATTCTCTACTACGGCTTGGCGATTGGGATGCAAGTGGATTTGAGTGCTTCTGTAGCAGGGGTACTCGGATTGGGGATGTACAGCGCAGCCTACGTATCGGAAATCGTGCGCGGAGCGATTCAATCCATCGACAAAGGACAGATGGAGGCAGGGCGTTCCCTCGGGATGAGCCATGGCAAGACGATGCTGAAGGTTATTTTGCCGCAAGCCGTGCGCCGCATGCTGCCACCGCTGTGTAACGAGTTTATCGCGTTGACCAAGAACTCTTCCCTTTTGTCCGTCATCACGGTATCTGAATTGATGCGCGCAGGCAATCTGATCGTATCGAACAATTTCCGTTACTTTGAGATTTACATCGGCATTGCCGTTCTGTATTTCCTCGTCAACTACTCCATCTCCGTCATCATCGGTCGACTGGAGCGCAAATTGAGTGTAGAGGGGGCGCGTGCCTAATGATCTCGGTGAAACGAATCCATAAATCTTACGGAAAGCTGCATGTTCTAAAGGATGTCAGCCTCAACGTGGAGCAGGGCGAGGTCGTCGTAATGATTGGACCTAGCGGCTCCGGCAAAAGCACCTTGCTCCGCTGCATGAACTACCTGGAACAAATTCAAGAGGGCTCCATCGAAATTGAAGGAAAGCCGATCGGATTGATCCAAAAGAACGGAAAGCTCGTGGAAATGCCGCAGAAGGAGCTGGACAAAGTCCGCTCCGAAGTGGGGATGGTGTTTCAAAACTTTAATCTTTTCCCCCACGTGAGCGTATTGGAAAACGTCATGATGGCGCCGATGACCGTGAAAAAAACCAAGCGCGAGGAAGCAGAAAAGCTGGCTCGCGAGCTGCTGCGCAAGGTTGGACTAGCCGAAAAGGCAGACATGTATCCCGACCAACTCTCTGGCGGACAAAAGCAGCGTGTAGCCATCGCCCGCGCTTTGGCGATGAAGCCAAAGGTCATGCTGTTTGACGAGCCTACCTCTGCGCTCGACCCCGAATTGGTGGGAGAAGTGCTGACCGTCATGAAGCAGCTGGCTGCCGAAGGAATGACGATGGTGGTCGTTACGCACGAGATGGGCTTTGCCCGTGAAGTGGCAGACCGCGTCGTCGTCATGGATGGCGGGACACTGATTGAGGACGGGACACCGGAAAAAATCTTCACTGCGCCCGATCAGCCTCGCACCCAAGCCTTCCTGAGCAAAGTATTATCTCATTAATAGAAGGAGGACATCCCATGTTTTCATATCTGACGCAGCCTCCCTTTCGATTTACCCAAGGAAAAGGCGATCCGTACGTAACTCGTCTGTCCGAGTGGGTCGAGCAGTCCTATCAGCCCGGCGAAGCCTATGATTTTGCCATTATCGGGGTGCCGCTCTCGAAAAGCTCGATCAGCTTTTCCGGCGCGCATGCCCATCCGCTGCAATTCCGTCAGCTGTTAAGCTCCTTTACGACCTATAATTTCGACGAGGATGTGGAGCTCGCGTCCTTGCGTGCCGTTGACTTGGGCGATGTGGCCATGCATGTGACGGATATTGCCTGCTGTCAGCAAAACATCGAGTCAGCCTTGCAGGAAGTTACGTCCAATGTCTCCGCGCTCCCAATCATCGTAGGCGGTGATCACTCGATTACCTATCGGGCAATCACAGGAATCAAACGAGCCAAGCCGCAGCGAATCGGCCTCATCCAGTTTGACGCTCATCTGGATGTGCGGGACACGAACTACGGCGGCACTTCCAATGGAACTCCGATGCGCAGCTTGATGGAGTCTGAGGTGATCCGCGGAGAAGATATCGTCACGATCGGTCTGCGCAGCTTCGCGAACTCCCGTGAGTACCGACAGTATGCGGAAGGCAAAGGGATGACACTGATTACAGCCAATCAAGTCAGACAGCGCGGCATCGAAGCCGTCGTCACAGAAGCCCTTCGCTACCTGGAGGCAAAATGTGATGCCATCTATATTACCTTCGATGTCGACGTCATGGATCAATCGACCGTACCTGGTGTTCCTGCCATCGGACCCGCTGGCCTGTCTTCTGTCGATTTGCTTTTCGCGGCTCACACCGTCGGCAAATCATCCAAGGTCATCGCCATGGACATGGTGTGCGTCGATCCTACCAAGGACGTACGTGACATCACCTCCCGAGTTGCGCTGCACCTATTCTTGCATTTTGCAACCGGGTATCATCAGCGAAAATAGTTTGGTAGCTCTACCATTGGCCATCGTCTATGCGATGGCTTTTCGTTTGGCTTCTTTACCCAGCAAGATCCATATCAAATTTTTCACAAAAACTATTGCAAACTTCGAAAGAAAGGAGTAAGTTTTTTGTAATTGATAATGATTTTTATTCTCGGTATATAAGCAATCATTTATATGCTACGTTAAGGGGATGTTTTTCAGATGAGTAGTAAGAAATGGGTTTATCCTTTAAGTGCAGTTGTGTTGGGCTCTTCTTTGATGCTGTCCGCGTGCGGAAACGCCGAAACAGCGAAAACAGAGACAAAACCGGAAGCCGCTCAACCCGCACAGCCAGCTGCTAGCAACGCCACTGCTCCAGCTGCTACAAATGCACCTGATCTTCAAGCTTCTATCGACAATTATCAAAAATGGGTGATCGAACAGACTGATCTGCTGGTAAAAGCAACAGAAGAATTCACCAACGCCGTAAAAGCAGGCGATATGGAGAAAGCGAAACAGCTGTACGCTCCAGCGCGTGCTTACTATGAAAAAATCGAACCGATCGCAGAATCTCTCGGCGACTTTGACCCTTGGATCGATGCGCGCGAAGGCGATGTACCCGATAACGAATGGCGCGGCTATCACAAGCTGGAAAAGGCACTGTGGGAAACAAAATCCGTTGCCGATCAGGGCCCAGTCGCGGATCAGCTGCTTCAGGACGTCAAGCAGCTGCGCGTGAAAGTAGAGAGCGTAGAAATTGATGTTAAAATGCTCGTGACAGGTGCTGTTGAGCTGCTCAACGAAGTATCTACCAGCAAAGTAACAGGGGAAGAGGAGCGTTACTCCCGTACAGATATGTACGATTTCGCAGCAAACGTAGAGGGTGCAAACGAAATCTTCAAAGTGCTGAAATCCTCCGTAGAAGCGAAGGACGCTGCTCTGGCAACCGAAATCGAGACTCGCTTTAAAGCGCTTGACGATGAAATTGCCCCTCATCGCAAAGGTGACGGCTACGTCCTCTATAACGAAATCAAAGAAGATCAGGTGAAAAAGCTCAGTCAAGCATTGGATGCATTGGCAGAACCTCTTTCCAAAATGGGAACAATCGTAGGAGGCTAACCGAATGGATACCAAACGTCTCGAAGACATTGCGAACAAGAAAATGACACGTCGGGACGCTCTGAAGCTTGCAGGAGTCGGAGGGATCGGACTCTTAGTGGGTGCTGGCGGCATGGGAGCGATCATGCAGCCGAAATCTACCCCTACGAATACAGCAACCTCCACAGGTACGGGTGCCGTAAATGGGATCGTTCCCTTTTACGGTAAGCATCAATCCGGAATCATTACACCTATGCAGGACTTTATCTGCATGGGTGCTTTTGATTTAACGGCTACCGATATAGCTGACGTACGCAAGCTGTTCCAGAGCTGGACCGCAGCATCCGCACGTATGACAGAAGGAAAAGGGGTAGGAGACGAAAGCGACAACCCTCACCTTCCACCAGAAGATACAGGAGAGAGCATTGGTCTTGACCCGATGCGCATGACCATTACCTTTGGACTTGGCGCTTCTTTCTTTGATAACCGTTTTGGCTTGTCGAGCAAACGACCGGCTCCTTTGGTCGATATGCCTCACTTTAACAGCGACGATATACGCAAAGAATGGGAAGGCGGAGACATCGTCGTCCAGGTCTGTGCCAATGATCCGCAGGTCGCCTTTCACGCCATCCGCAACCTGGCGCGGATCGCCCGTGGAAAAGCAGTGCTTCGCTGGGTGCAGGATGGCTTCCAGCGGACGAATGCATCAGACCCGGCAGGCTCTACTCCTCGCAATCTGATGGGCTTCAAGGACGGCTCGAACAACCCGAAGGTGAGCGACCCCGCAGTGGCAGACGAAATCGTATGGGCACAGTCCTCTGACGATCCGTCCTGGATGGCTGGCGGCTCTTACATGGTCATGAGAAGAATCCGCATGCGCATTGAGATCTGGGACCGCTCCTCGCTCGATGATCAGGAGAGCACCTTTGGCCGACACCGCCAATCTGGTGCGCCGCTGGGCAAAACCGGAGAGTTCGACGATTTGGAGCTGCACCGCAAAGACAGCGATGGGAATCTCATCGTCCCTTCCACCTCTCATGTCGCGCTGGCCAACATGGAAGGTAAAGTTAAAATTTTGCGGCGTGGCTATTCGTACTCGAGCGGAATGGATCCAAAAACGGGCCAGCTCGATGCCGGACTGTTGTTCGTATGCTTCAACCGCGATCCACGCAAGCAATTCATTCCGATGCAGCAGAAGCTGGCAGCCGCAGACCAGCTCAATGAATACATCACACACGTCGGCAGCGGCCTGTTTGCCTGCCTCCCCGGTGCGAGCGAAGGCGGATACATCGGAGACACGTTATTTTAATTTCCCATCAAGGATGGAGTGAACACCTTGAAACGCTATATGTTTATTGTTTGCATGTCCTTGCTGCTCTTCGCGTCGGGTCTCTCCGTCGTTCAGGCAGCACCGCTGCAGGCCGACCAGTTGAAGCAGATGATTGCCTTCTCCAGTGATGCCCTAATCAGCAGCGGGGACAAAAACTGGGACGAAGCCAAAAAGGCAGTGGCCAGTATGAAGACTCTCTGGGCTGCCAATGACGAAAGCTCCACGGAAGCCGAGTCGCTCACAGCTGCCCTGACAGAAGCGGATCAGGCTCTTGCGAAGGTCGAAGCTGATCCACAAGCTGCAAAAGCAGCGATCTCCAAGCTCGCGAAAGCAGCAGACCGCTACGTCACATCCAAGGAAGATTCGGGTCAGCCCAAGGAAAAGGCCCACAAGCAGATTGGCGCTCTTCTCCCGCTTTTGCAGGACAGTATGAAAGCTGTAGCTGCTGGTGACGGTGCCGCTGCCAAGAATGCCTACAACAGCTTCGTGAATGGCTGGTACAAAGCGGAAAACCTGGTACGGGCGGAAAATCCTCAGGTATACGGCGATATGGAAGTCAAAATCAGCGGTGCACGGATCGCGCTGAATACCGAACCACCTGACCCAGCCAAAAGCAAGGAAAAGCTGCAGGACCTGGTCACAGCCGTTGAGAACTACCTCGCCGGAAAAACAGTCGTAAGCGCCACACCGGCCTCCGGAGACCAGCCGTCCATCTCCTCCTTATTGAAGCTCTTGGACTCCGTTTCTGCCGATATCCAGAATCAGCAGGCAGAAAGCGCAACCAACAAGATGGATACCTTTATCTCCACTTGGCCGTCTGTGGAAGGCGTCGTCATGACGAAATCGCCTGCAACCTACAGCAGTATCGAGACGAAGATGGTATCCGTTCCGACACTGATTCTGTCCAGCCCTCCCAACTGGGAAAAGGCAGCTGCGTATATCGCAGAGATGAAGACCGAGCTTCAGCCATTTGCGGACTCCTCTTCCTATACCGCTTGGGATGCAGGACTGATTTTGTTCCGCGAAGGTTTAGAGGCCATTTTGATCATCGTGTCTCTGCTGACGTTCCTGAACCGATCCGGCAATGAAGACAAACGCAAATGGATCTGGTCTGGTGCCGCAGTAGGCATTATTGGATCGGCTCTCCTCGCCATAGCACTAAGCATTGTCTTTTCCAACCTGTCTACAGGCAGCTCTCGGGAGACAATCGAAGGAATAACCGGCATCATCGCTGTGCTGTTCATGCTGACTATCGGAGCTTGGCTGCACAAGAAGTCCAATTTGCAAGCATGGAACCGGTTTGTAGAAAAAACGATTGGCGAGTCATTGGCAAAAGGTACGTTGTTGTCCCTCAGCTTTACAGCATTCCTTGCCGTCATTCGTGAAGGCGCAGAAACGATTATTTTCTACATGGGGATGGCGGCTACGATCCGCATGACCGACCTTTTCATCGGGATCGGTGGTGCTCTCGTCGTACTTGCAATCATTGCTTTTGCCATCATCAAGCTGAGCGCTCGTATTCCGATTCGTCCATTCTTCCTGATCGCGAGCCTTTTGCTCTATTACATGGCGTTCAAATTCATTGGCGCGAGCATTCATGCCCTGCAAGTGACAGGCAGCCTGGCCTCACACAGCTCGGACTACCTGCTCGACGCTCCTTCGCTCGGGATATATGCAAACTGGGAAACGACTATTCCACAGCTCGTCGTATTGCTTATCGTCCTGATCAACTTCCTGCGCAATACACGGAAACGGACGGTCAAACCCCTTCCGCAAATCAATTAATCGACATGCTCGCGAAAAAAACCGCAGTCTGGGAAGGCATGCTTCCAGCGCTGCGGTTTTTCCTTTGTAGTTATAATCGTGTCTATTTATGCGGAAACAGCGGGAGCTCCTGCAGGAACAGGATGTCCGTACGCGCCGCCGCATCGCCTTCAGCCAGGATAGCTGCTCGCGCCACGACCTCGCCGCCTGCTTGTACCACCAGGTCTTCGATGGCTTTCAGCGATTTGCCCGTGCTGATCACATCATCGATGATGGCGACTCGCTTACCTTTGATCTCCCGGGCATCTGCCCCATCCAGACACAGAACCTGTTTTTTCTGCGTGGTGATGGAGAACACTTCGTTGACCAACGGCTGATCCATGTACGGCTTGATGCTTTTCCGTGCAACATAGTACTTCTTCAGGCTGAGCAAGCGCGCTATTTCATAGACGAGCGGAATCCCTTTTGCCTCTGCCGTAATCAGTACATCAACCTCGGGGAGCTTTTCAACCAACAGAGGGGCCGCCGCCGCTACAATCTCCGCATCTCCGAGAATGACAAAGCTCGCGATACTCAAATCTTCTGCTACCGGCAGAATCGGCAGCTCACGAGTGACTCCCGCTACTTCCAGCTTATAGGTTTTCTCCATGTTACACCCTCCTACATTCCAAATAGACTAATCAACGCTCTCATCAGCAGACCAGCGAGCATGCCGAAGAACGGGTCTGAAATCGCGGTAACAACCATCGTCATCCCGCCTACCAGACCAGAGGAAGCGTCTGCGCCAGTCAAAGCAGCAGTCGCGTTCCCTGGAACCGTTACAATCGCACCGAGAACAAACAAGAAGCCGGAAATCGATTCACTCGGGATATAACGGCCGATTTTAGGCAGCAAGCCTGCAAACAGAATCGCAGCCATCAGCACCATCATCAAGACACCGGAAGCAACCGGATGCGGCGCACCTGAGGTAGCTGAAATAATCGCCTCTACTGGGGCACCGCCAAACAATGCAGATACCATGTCCGCCACGCTGCTGATGACGCTGAGCGTATCGATGTTTACATCCGTCTTGGCAATTTCTCCATTAATTTGTCCAAAGGCAATATTCGCCCCGATGTTGAGACATACCATCGCCATCGCTCCACGCAGGATGGCAGGAGAGAACGTCAACTTCTGCAGCTTCAGGCGATCATTGGCTACCGGTTGGATCGCACTGCCTTGTTTCAGAATCAAAGAGACCACGCTGGACAAAATGACGGAAACCGTAACGGTGTAGACCAGATCCTTCGTCAAAAAATAGGTCAGGAGTCCGGTTGCCATCGAGGTGGCACCAACGGCCATATTATTTCGAGCCATGTCCCAGGATACACGAGCCAGCATGATTCCTACACCTGCCATCATGCCGTTCGTAATGACCGGACCGATAAAGTCGACAATTCTCTCTAAAAAGCCGAACAGACCAATAATCGTCATGATGATACCGCCCACAAAAATCATGGAGAGCCGTTCCTTCATACTCTTACCGATCGTTCCCGCAAGCGTAATCGTTTCAGCCTGGTAGGAAACGACGGCTACTGATCCTGTGACAGCGTTCCCTGCGGCACCGACCAAGAAAGCCAATGCAGTAGGAACGGATGCAAAGCCGAGAGACAGAGCCAGCAGCCCTTGCGGCAAACCGTTCAGTACCACGCTAAGCGCCGCGATAATATCCTTCCATTCCATTTTCTTTTCCCCTTTTCCAATCGAGCGATTATACAAAAAAATTCTCACGGGTTAAGTTATCATAATATCCGATCTATTTCAATTAAAATTTCTATTATTTTTCGTGTTTTAGCTAAATTATAGCATAATTAGTTGGATAACTTTCGTTTATAAATGTTATTTGCGAACGTTTCCCCTTCATGAGCGAAGCATTATACGTGCCAATATACTCGTTCTTTATAAAAAATTCTCACACACGATCGTAAGAATCCTTTCCATTCCAACTTGTCCACGCAAAAAAGCATGTGCAGGATCATACGATCTCACACATGCTTTCACTTTGGTTACGCTTCTTTTGACAGTACAATTCCGCGATAGAGCTGAACAGTAATCCCATAATAGACAGCGTAGATGAGCGCGAAAATCAGCGTCGGTATCCATAACTGGACGTAAGGCTCAAGCAGAATAACCGAGAACATTTTCATACCTACCCATACATGCAAAAGTCCCATCAAGGCCGGGAAAATAAATACGAGGAACAGCTCCTTGTAAATCGAGCCGACCAGCCAAGACTTGCGTACCCCGATCTTGCGCAGCATCTGATACCGCCCGCGATCCCGAGTCGCTCCGGAAAGAATTTTGAACATCAGGCAGCTCGCCATCATGGCGAGAAACGCAATCCCGAGGAAGAAGCCCATGAACATCGTTCCGCTCGTAAATGCGTACAGACTCTCGTACATCCCATATTTGGTCATGAGAGTGCCATCTTCCTCGGAGGAGGACAGCAGCCCGATCTGACGCTGCTGCATGGCTTTTAACTGTGGCTTGTACTTTAGAAAATCATCGACCTTCGCGAGCAGCAGTGTATGCTCATCGCCTTTCATCGCAGCGAAGGTCGACTGGTCTACGATTTGTATCTGTCTATCTCCAAGCATCGAGTAACTGGAGATGAACTCATTTCGGATGGCCTGCTCCCACTGTTCTGGAATCGGCTCGCTATCCTTCCCACTGGTGGAGGAAATACCGGCAGGCAGCTGTGCAGAGACGCGAATCGGCTGACTATCCCGACGGTACTCCGTCATGCTGTTGCTTGAGATGAGCGGCGGATGTGCGAGCAAATCCTCTTTGACATAGGAAATGGCGTTGTCGTCTATTTTATAGCGGTACGTGAGCTGTTCCTCCACCGCCATGGTTTTCAGCGCCTCCGAATCTTCTAGAGCGGGATCCTGCAGCGTGACATCGTAGACGCGAGCGACGTTTGCGATCAGGGCGACATTGTTTTGGAATGCCAGTCCACCTGCCATGGCGCCTACCCCAAGGGCGATCAGCATCGCAACGGTTGCCAGCACCTTTGTCAGGTTGTTGACGCGAAAATGCAGCTGAGCGAGCGTAAAGGCATTGAGCTTTTGATCGTTCAGCTTTTGATTTTGCTTGAGCAGCTTCATGAAAGCAGGCAACAAGGCAATGAACAACAGGTACGTCCCTACTGTGGTCGCTACAGCGCCGACCAGCAGTCCGAGTGCCAGCAGCTCCTTCATGTGAATCAGCGCGTAATAGCCCACTGCCACGAGAGCGAGCCCAAACACGGCTGCCAGTACCGTACCGACTCCGATCTCTTTTACACGGTCATGCTGCTGCTCGGAACGAATGAGGTCCAGCTCGGTAGCTCGCGCCAGACGAACCGCATTTACTGTAGAGGTAATCAAAAACAGCACTATGAAAAATTCACCTGTCATCAGCAAAGCTGGTGTGTAGAATGGCTGGTAGCCCTCCGCTGAAATATCCAGCTGATCCATCAGCAGCGATCCGATCCCACCGGCAAGCCCGATGCCTACCAAGCTTCCCACGATCAGTGAAAGGATCCCCATAGCCAGCGTTTCCAAAAACAGAATTTGGCTTATCTTCCCCCGTTTCGCTCCCAAAACCCGATACATCCCTAGCTCTTTTCGTCTGAGCGAAAGCAAAAAGGAATTGGCGTAAAAAATGTAAAAGATCGTGATGAACGCCAGTAGAAATGCACCCACATTAAACACTAGCTGAATCGAGCTTATAATAGAGTTTTCTTTGGTAAACTCGCTGTTGAGCGCAAGGGTCTGAAACATGTAAAAAACCGAGATGGAGATGACCAGCCCGATAAGCAGGACCAGGTAGTCCTTCAACATTTTGCGCATGCTCGATAGCGATAGCTTCAGTAACATCGTTCGTACCTCCTAGTCCGTTTCCTGAGATGCACCGAGCTCGGCGAGTACATCCAGAATTTGTTTGAAAAAGGAGGAGCGGTCTTCTGTGCGATGGATTTCTTTGTACAGGCTGCCATCCTGAATAAACAAAATGCGCTGGCAATAGCTCGCACTAAAGGCATCGTGTGTCACCATCAGGATTGATACGTGGTGGTTTTCGTTCAAATCGCTCATCGCCGCAAGCAAGCTTTTCGCGTTTTTGGAGTCGAGCGCGCCTGTCGGCTCATCTGCCAGCAAAATCGCCGGTTCATGCACGAGTGCGCGAGCCGCCGCTGCTCTTTGCTTTTGTCCCCCGGATACCTGCACAGGATACTTCGTCAAAAGCTCCTCAATCCCCAGCGTTTTCGCGACCCTTTTCACCTGCTCCCGAATTTGCGGTGAAGGAATACCTTGCAGGGAAAGTGGCAGCGCAATATTTTCGTAGATCGTCAAATTCTCCAGCAAATTAAAATCCTGAAAGATAAAGCCAAGGCGCTGCGATCGGAAATCTGCCAGCTGATTCTGATTCATTTTCGTGATGTCGGTTCCGGCGATCTCAATTACGCCTTCGCTCGGGCGATCCAGTGTCGAAATGATATTCAGCAGCGTGGTCTTTCCGGACCCAGATGGACCCATGATGCCAACGAACTCGCCCTCCTGAATGTTCAGCGTAACTCCCTTTAGTGCATGGGATTGGCTTTCTCCCTTTGCCCCGTATATTTTTTGGACCTGTTTCACTTCTAGGACAGATGTGTTCATCAATCATGCTCCCCTCTTCTCTTTTTGTTACATACCGTTCTGGTGTGTGGCAACGGTTCTAACTGTACCGATTTTCCAGGGAGGGGGCCATTGATCTATCTAACAGTTACCTTACTCTTTTGTAAGAAACCTACAAGAAAAAAGGCACGGAATGAACCATTCCCCGCCTGAAGACCATGCTATTCAGATATTTGATCAGGGTATTGCTTGATCACTCCGTCCGAGAGAACGTCCGCCACCTGCCAAATGTGGTCGATTCCTTTATCAAACGCAGTAAAATCTGCATCCCAATCATTATTGAGTCGGGCATCCAGGATATCTGTAACCAGCTGCAGGTGCGTATGCAGCATGTCTCGCAAAACATTCAGAGACCAATTGGCATTGAGACCACTGAGGAGGTTGGCGATGTCATCGGCGTTCTGGTACCACTCCGTATTGTGCGATTTCAACTCCACCTGATTATTGTTTTTGGCTGCATCCAGAATCTTTCCGATGAGAAGGACATGTTCACTTAGCAGCTGCGCCAGCTGATTCCCGGAGTCCTCGCCATAAAAGGGCTTGATTGCATTGCCAATATCCACCTGATTTTGCAGAAGCCTTTCCAGCAGCTTGTTTTGATCCGGGAGTCCATCGATGGAGCTGGCGATGTAGCTTCTTGTCCAAGTCACCTGATCCGTCCATAGCTTCCGCATCTCATCATGCAGCACTGCACTGTCTGCTTTTAGGAAATCCTCCTGCTGGATGTGACCACTATTCTCCTCGGCTTCCACAACAACTGGAGAACTGAGCAATCCCTGACAGAGAAGCAGAAGTATCGCTCTTTGGAAATTTCTTTTCAACAGTCATCCTCCTCTTTCATGAATGAAGGTCCCTCATCTATTCTTAACCGAAACTGGACTTCCATTCTTAGCCAGATAAATCGTCTTCAGAAACCGCTTTTGATTTTCCATCTCATTTCGGCATCGATTTAGCTCCAAATTTGAATTGTTACGATAAATTTTCGATTATACAATACTTCAAAGCAAACCTTCGCACAAGCAGCAAGTATATAAAGAGAGAGAATAAAAACAAGAGGAAGAAGATGAGAGGAATGGCAGCTCTGCAAGAAGAAATTCATTTGGATTCCATGAAGGTCGCACAGGAATACGTCAATGAAGTCTACGAGACCATTCAGACGCGTAATCCAGGCGAGCAAGAGTTTCACCAAGCTGTGAAAGAAATTTTCGATTCTCTGGTACCTGTATTCGCCAAGCATCCCAAGTACATGAACAACGGCATTCTGGAGAGAATCAGCGAGCCTGAGCGTATTATCACCTTCCGTGTTCCATGGGTAGATGACTTTGGCAAAGTACGGGTAAATCGCGGGTTTCGTGTACAGTTCAGCAGTGCAATTGGTCCGTACAAAGGGGGCATTCGCTTCCACCCCTCCGTCAATGCCAGTATCATCAAATTTCTAGGCTTTGAGCAAATCTTTAAAAACGCCTTGACTGGCCAGCCCATCGGTGGCGGAAAGGGGGGCTCTGACTTCGATCCAAAAGGGAAGTCGGACGGGGAAGTCATGCGCTTTACTCAAAGCTTCATGACAGAGCTATGTAAATATATCGGTCCGGATACTGATGTTCCTGCAGGAGATATTGGCGTAGGCGCACGCGAAATTGGCTACATGTTCGGACAGTACAAACGCATTCGCGGCGGCTTTGAAGCAGGCGTCCTGACGGGAAAAGGACTGGGCTATGGGGGAAGTCTAGCCCGTACCGAAGCAACCGGTTACGGCGTCGTGTACTTTGTTGAGGAAATGCTGAAAGATCAGGGAGCGAGCATGAAAGGCCGCACGGTTGTCGTATCCGGGTCTGGCAACGTCTCGATCTACGCGATGGAGAAAGCCATGCAGCTGGGCGCAAGTGTGGTGGCATGCAGCGACTCCAATGGCTACATCTACGACAAAAACGGAATTAATCTGGAGACGGTGAAACGTCTAAAAGAAGTAGAGCGAAAACGAATCTCCGATTATGTCAAAGAGCACCCGCAAGCGGAGTATCGAGAAGGCTGCTCCGGCATTTGGGAGATTCCTTGCGATGTCGCACTGCCGTGTGCTACCCAAAACGAGATCGACGCGAATTCTGCTCGCATTCTCGTGAAAAATGGAGTGCGTGCAATAGGCGAGGGGGCCAACATGCCTTCCACCCTCGAAGCCATCGAAGTATTCCTGCAAAGCGGTGTTCTTTTTGGCCCTGCGAAAGCTGCCAATGCGGGCGGGGTTTCCGTATCAGCACTGGAAATGGCTCAAAACAGCATGCGACTGGCGTGGACATTTGAAGAAGTGGATGCCAAGCTGCACGAAATCATGATCAATATTTATCGAACCAGCATGAAAGCAGCCGCGGAGTACGGTCACCCTGGCAATCTTGTCGTCGGTGCCAATATCGCCGGCTTCATCAAAGTGGCGGACGCCATGATGGTCCAGGGCCTGGTGTAACCCCATACGATCGGCATCGGCATAAATAAAGCAAGGGCAGCTCACAGCGGCTGTCCTTGCTCTTTTTTTAGGCAATGATTTTCGTCTTCTTGGCGTTCTCCGTAGATTTTTTGATCAGACCACTGAGCGGACGCTTCAGCACGAGAGCGACAAACAGGCTGATTCCGATGAAGCCGAGCAGAAAGAGAATGTCCCGTATCGCCGTCTGCCAGAGGATTCCCCCCACACCTTCACGCAGCAGGCTGATCGCATACGTAAACGGCATAAACGGATTCAAAGCCTGGAAGAAGGCCGGTGTCATGCTGATGGGAAACGTCCCGCCTGAACTGGAGAACTGAAACACCATGAAAATGATGGCGAGACCCTTCCCCACGTTGCCAAAGACGGACAAAAGCGTGTACGTAATGGTGACAAATACCCCGCTGACCAGCATGGCGAACAAAACGAACGGCAGCTTATCCGCGACATAGGCTTCTAGCAAGTAGATATCCCCTAGCGTAATGAATAGCGCCTGAAACATCCCGATCGTCAAAAATGTCGCCAGCCTTCCCAAATAAAGCTGATACGGCTTGTATCGCTCACCCGGATTGTCTGCCTCCGCCTTCAGTAAAGAAATCAGCAAGGTCGCCCCCACCCATAAGGAGAGGACTCCGTAAAAGGGAGACATGGCAGAGCCGTAGTTGGGGATCGGGTATTTGCGATTCTCCTGGATTTGCACAGGGCTTGCCAAAAAGTCGCTTTCCGCCTGGATGTCCCCGCGCAAGAGCTTGGCGAGAGCAGCAAACTGATTGTTCCCTTCAAACTCTCGAAGCTTATCCGCTGCCTCGGAAACAGCTCGCTCTAGCGCAGGAAGATCCTCGCGCACCAGAGCGGCAACTCGATGTACGCCTGATTCGAGCTGCGGCAGCTGGTTTCGTACAAAATCAGACAGTCTTCTAAGCTCATTTTCTGCGTAAGGCAGGTCATTTTGGATGAAGCTGGCTGCTGCATCCAGCCTCTTCCCGATTTCCGGGAGACTGCTTTTCAGCAGGGGTCCAACGGTCGTTACGATTCTGTCCAGTTCATCCACTTTGGCTGCGAGACCCTGCGACAGCTCATGGACCTTAGCCCGAATCTGCGGCATTTGCTCCTGTATCCGTTTCAGCTCTGCCTGACCAAATTCCAGACCAGCCCGTGCATCCTTTAAAATCGCGGCAAGATCCGGCAATCGCTCCTTTGCTTCCTGCAAACGGTCCGCTGCTGTACCTGTAAGCTCCCGCAGTTTTTCGATCCCCGCAGAGATTCGCGGAACGATCTGTGCGTCATAGTTGTCGAGTATGGCGCCCAAGACATCGTTTGTCTCGAGTGCATGCTGTCGCAGCTGCTCGATTGTCTCCCGAAGAGGTTTCTTTCCTTCTTCCAATGCTTTCGCGACAATACCAAGCAGTTCTACCTGTCTGTTCAGCTTTCCAAGAGCAGCCTGCAGACGGTCTATCTGTACCTGCAGCGGCTGACCAGGCAAGTAAGCGTTGAGTCGCTCCAGCAAAGAGGTGGTATGCGCTAGCACCTTTGCGACAGTGGTCAACCTTGCCTGCACCGCTTTCACCTCGTCTGCGGTCGGCCAGCGATCTGGATTTGTCTCGAGCAAACGATCTGTCAGCAGAGCGGCCGCATCCGCAGCCTGCTGTGCAAATTCGAGGTTCTGCTCTGCGACAGGTGCGATAGACTCCCACGCTCCATTATGCGCTGTCAGAAACTCGTTCATCTGATCGGCAAAAGCCGCACCCTTTTCCGCTATGTCTCCGATACGTGGCAGCGCATCCTGTGCTGCAGTCACGACCTCTAGCGCCTTGTTCGTTTTTTCGAGAGCCAGATTGACCGTCTCTTCTACCTGATGAAATCGCTGATCCAGCTCTTGCACGCGATCTGCCGCCTGACGAATCTGCGGAAGCCTGTCCTGCACGGCGAGAATCTGCGAGATCGCCTCATTGATTTTCGGCCAGTTCTGCTGGATTTTGAGCAAGTACGAAGCAGCTTGATTGATCTCTGGAATTTTTTCCTCCAGTGCAGGTATAACTTGCGCCTTTTCATGAATCTCAGGCAGCTTCTTTTCCAGCTCAAGCACCTTTTGACCCGCAGCCTCGATTTGCGGGAGATTCTTCTCGAGAGCAAAGATACCCTGTTCGATCTTACGGATTGTCGGCAGCTGTGCCTCGATTTCGATACCGATTTCCTTTAGTTTTTTCAATAACGCCCCGCTGACAGCCTCCGTGAAATTTTCGTTGATTTCCTTCGCGATCGCAGAGACCCCTGATGAGGTAATCTTGGGAGCGACTGCGTTCACTTTTTCGTTCACGGTGTAGATAACAGTAGGCCTATCAAGCCTTCCCTGTGCAATACCGGTTATCTTGGCGGAAAAGTCTTTTGGTATGAGGATGCTGGCATAGTACACCCCCGTAT
The DNA here is from genome assembly GCF_003710815.1 of Brevibacillus centrosporus. Lineage (GTDB taxonomy): Bacteria > Bacillota > Bacilli > Brevibacillales > Brevibacillaceae > Brevibacillus > Brevibacillus centrosporus. The sequence continues at coordinate 17,321 of NZ_RHHP01000022.1, read as the reverse complement.
CTACTCCTTTTTCTGCCTCCGCTTCATCGACAAAGGTCCATCCCAGCTTTTGATTGTGCTGCAAGTTTTTGAGCAGCTCTTCTCCGATATTGATGGATTGTCCAGCTACGGTTGCACCCTCATCCTGGCTGGTGACTGCGACCTTGACGCCTTGTGTATTCGCATAGGGATCCCACACCGAGCGGATATTGACCCAATCGTAGAGGCATGGGAGCAGCGCAATGGCAACGATGAGAAAAACGCCCGTCGGCACCTTGAAGATGTTCAGCCAATCGGTCTTGTAAATCTGCCAAATCGAACGCATAATGTACCACCTAGTAAAAGAGATAAGGAACCCTGATTCTTCCAAGAAGATTACCATAAAAGCAAAGGAACGAGAATCCTAGTTGTAGTATGTGTTTTTTACGAAAAATAAGCGGCCAGGATTCCCCCAGCCGCTTTTGTCTTACTCATCCGGTGTGTATCGCCTGCGGATGAAACCAGATTTTATCGAAGTCGAGCCACCCGGAAGCATTGATGGAGACTCCTCGCACTGCTTCGTGGTAAGATGCGCTGCTCTTTTTGTAGACGAGATAGAGGACCGAATGGGTCTGCCTCATTAGGGATTCCAGATCGTCGAGCAGCTCCTGGCGCTTTACGGCCACGGATTCACGGAACAACGCTTCTGAAAGTTGGTGGACACGCTCGGCCGTATCGGGCTCATAGGCTGCAAGAAAGTAGTTTTTTTGCAGGTACATTTCCAGCTCACAGACCTCGTCACCCGTAAATACGTTCCCGAACAGCCGACAGTCATACTGCCCCCAATCTTCGTAATCCCTCAATTCTTCCAACGGCTTCACATCGAGCTGGCTTTGGATACCAAACGACTGCAGCCGCGCATGAATCCATTTTGCATCCTCCTGGTGATAGCTGTTGGACGCAATGCGGAAGACTTCTCCCTGATAGCCGCTCTCTTTCAGCCATTCCTGGATCTGTTCCAGACTCGCTGCCTCTTCGCTCTCCTTTTGCCTCACCGCTTGTTGCGGGCGAAACCCTTTAGCCGGGAAAACCAGATCTCCGCCCAAATCGGCGATCATTTGTTTCCGATCAATGATATGCTGCAAGGCCCGCCGAAAAGACGGGTGATTGTGAGGACCCTGTTTCCATTGGTTAAAAACCAGCATCGTACAGCAAGCAAACAGCATTTCCGCATCCTGCCACCCACAATCCTCGCTGAGCTGTGCTGCCAGCTCCCCTTGGTTGGGGTCGCTATAGGAAGTGAATACGGAGGTCCAATCCGGCTCTTTCAATCGGCCAGGCTCCACAGTAGGCAGAATCAGTATCTCGACCCGATCCAGCTGCGGCCTGCCGCGAAAATGGGCGGGAAACGCCTCCAGCACACAAATCCCTTCCTGCCTCCTCGCCACCTGAAACGGTCCTGTTCCCACCGGATGTCTCGCAAATTCCGATTCGCTTTTGAGCACGACTTCCTGAGGGACAATACTGGCAGGAACCGTAGACAAAAAGCGCAAAAACAACGAGTTTGCCTGCCTCAACTGAATGTGCACAGTTTTGTGGTCGAGCGCGAGCACCTGCACGATGTCGCGAAACATCCAGCTCGATTCGAACCGCTCAGGACGCAACCGAACGCGATCCAAAGAAAAGACAACGTCCTGTGCAGTCAGCTCCCTCCCATGGTGAAAAGGAATGCTTTTTTTCAAATGGAACGTCCAGCTTTGCCCATCGGCGCTCTCCTCCCAGGAGTGGGCGATGCTCGGCTTGATCATCCTTGTTTCCTGATCGTATTCCACTAACGTATTAAAAATCTGCCCACCCATATGGGCATCGAATGTATAAAAGGACAAGGCAGGATCCAGCGTGACGATCTTGCGGTAAACGGGGAAGCGCAGTGTATCCTCCAGGCGATCGGAGACCATCTGCGTCGAGAAGCCCATTCCATCCGACAGCCAATCCATCAGACGATTCTTGACTGAGCTCTGCCCAAATCGGTTCATCAGCTCCATCGCCTCGCTTACATCGCCTTGCTCCATCTTGGTCTTCACTTCCTGCAGCAAAAGCTCTTCTGTATCGGCCAGAAGCGTCACGACCGAGGTATTTCCCCGCCCACGCCCTGCGCGCCACTCGATCCACCCCAGCTCACTTAGCTTGCGGATGATGATTTTCGTGTAGCGAGGAGTACAGTGCCATATGCCAGCGAGCTTTTCGATAGTCACAGGGAAAGACACATGAGCTTCTTTTTCAGGAAAAGAGGAACGAAGCTCTAAAAAATGCAGAACTGGCAACATACGAACCCTCATTTCATGGAAAAAAGGTGAACGATCTCCTTCAAATCATACCCTTTTTCTCTTGTTCAAGATAGATATACTCAAAGGTACAAAGACCATACCTGAGGGGGAGACACAATTGAATGGCATTTGGCAAAAGCTCCGGACGATGGCTCACTTTCATCCCGTCGCGTGGGGCGTAATTATCGGAACCTTCCTGTCACGTACAGGCTTTTTTATGACCATACCATTCCTGGGCATCTACTTGGGAAAGGGAAAAGGAATTGATCCAGCCACCGTAGGGGCAATTCTGGCAGCGAGCTTTTTGGTCGGGACACTTTGCAGCTTCGTCGGTGGAGCTTTATCGGATCGACTGGGACGTTACCCTGTGATGATCGCCTCTATGGCAGCCTGGAGCCTCACCTTGCTAGGCTTTGCCTATGCGAATGAGACGTGGCAGTTCTTTCTGATGAGCTCGCTAAATGGACTATGCCGGAGCATCTTCGAACCGACAGCGCGAGCTCTCCTGGCAGATGTTACCCCTCCCGAAAGACGTACAGACGCTTTTCAGGCCCGGTATTTTGCCATCAACATCGGCGGTGCCATCGGTCCTCTTCTCGGACTGAAGCTGGGTGCGGGCAGTACGTCCTCGCTCGTGCCGTTTTACATCAGTGCTGCTATCTTTGCCTTTTATGCGATCGCCCTTGTTGTCTTGATGCTGTTGTTCCGCCAAGGGCTGCAGGAAAAGTCGAAGGCCACACCTATGCAGGAGATGGTCCGGGTCGTTTTCAGCGATAAAGTGTTTCTCTACTTTCTTTTGGGAAACGTCTTTCTTGCTGGCGCTTATTCTCACCTCGATACGACACTTTCCCAATACATCGGCCATGATCGGATTGAAGCCTACTCGTTTTTATTTATCATCAACACGCTCTCTGTCGTGATTCTGCAATATCCGCTGGCCAAGCTGATGAAACGCTATTCTTCCCTGACGTCCCTGAAGGCAGGATGTCTGCTGTTCGGTCTGGGTCTGTTCGGATTCGGGGTGTTTGAGACCCTGGTGCTGCTCGCTTTCTCGATGGTCGTATTTACTGCCGGAGAGATTCTGAGCTTTGTGATTGGCGATGTGCTGATTGGAGAGATCGCTCCCAGCCATTTGCGCGGAACCTATTATGGGGCAAGCGGGTTTGCCTTCATCGGGCAGAGCGCCAGTGCCTGGTTCGGAGGAATTTTGCTTCACTCATTGGGCTTCGGGCAAGGCCCGCTTATCTTCGCGATTCTCATGCTGCTGACCTTTATCGCCTATCCGTTTTTCCATCGCGGACAACAGCTGTGGGAGCTGCGCCTCGGTCAGTCCCGTACGAATCAGGCAAGCTGCAGTATAGAGCTGACGAAAAGCTAAAACGATCCCATTCATCCAAAAGGGAGTGTTACTCATGACAGTCATTGAACAATTTCAAGCTCTGCATCAAGCAAACGAACTGCTGTTTCTCGGAAATGCCAGGGATGTTCCCTCTGCACGCGCCTTGGAAAAGGGTGGATTTCGAGCAATCGGTACGACAAGCTGGGGAATTGCACACTCTCTTGGCTATTGCGATGGGGAAAAGATCGATTTTGACCTGCATCTAGCCGTCATCAAGCGAATCGTCGAGCAAGTAAGCATACCCGTTTCCGCCGATATCGAGTCTGGTTACGGGGAAGATGCTGCGACGATCATCGAGCATGTATTGCGTACAGCAGAAACAGGAGTCGCTGGCATCAATCTGGAGGATTCACTCAAGAGAAGCACTGGCATGCGTGACATAGCCCAGCATGGCGAACTGCTGGGCCAGATCAGGACGGCGCTCGACCACAACGGTTTTGCCGATTTCTATATCAATGCACGGATCGATACCTATTTTCAGAAAGAAGCTCCGCTGCAGGAAACGATTGAGCGGGCAAAGGTGTATGTAGAGTGCGGCGCGAGTGGAATCTTCGTTCCAGGGGTAAAGGAGGAAACAGACATCCGCACGATTGCTGCTCAAGTAGCCGCACCTCTCAATGTCCTTTCGCTGCCAGGTCTTACGGACGGCAAGCTGCTTGGGGAGTGGGGCATAAAAAGACTGAGCTTTGGCAATTTCCTGTATGATAAAACGGTCGCATTCCTGGAAAGCAGTGCCGGGCAGTTGTACCAATCCACAGACACCTCTTCGTTGTTTCAATCATAGCCTGCAAGCTTCTGATTTCCTGAAAAAAGCTTCCCTGCTATTTCTCGTGGGAAGCTTTGCTCTTTTGGTGGCTAGCAGGCTGCTTGGTTACTGCGCTACCTGCTTAAAATAGCGATAAACCCGCTCCAGCTTCTCCTGATGCCGACCCTTTGAGCTCTCCATATTGCCAAACTCAAAAAATTTCACTTTTTTCATACCTACAAATTGAAACAAGGCTCTCTTCATCAACACTTTATGCGCATTATTGAGCCAAAGGAGCGGGTAATGCGTAGGGCCCTTCATCGTGGATATGCAGACAACCGACTTTCCCGTGAGCAACCCCTCTGGAAACAGTCCCTTTTTATCGCGGTAAGCAAACTCCGATGCAAACATCTGGTCGATGTACCCGAGAAGCATGGCAGGCGGGCGTCCCCACCAGATCGGATACACCAGTACGATCTTATCAGCCCACGTAATCTGATTGCGATATCGCTCCAGCCGGGGATCACTATGCATATCCCGCCTGCGCTTCTGTTCATGGAAGACGAGAACGGGATCAAAGCCTTCCTCGTAGAGATCGAGTACCTGCACCTCCTGGATCAGGGGGTTTTCCTCGCTCCCCTGCACGACCTTTTGCAAAAAAGCAAAGCTAAGACTCTGATGGTTCGGATGAGTATAGATCACGAGCAGTTTCATCTCAACACCTCGTTAGTTATCATTTGATAACAAAAAGGTAACACGCAACAAATATAGTTGTCAAATGATAATTGTTAAATGACAACTAATTTGCTATCGTAACGATAAGAGGTGATCTCTTTATGGACAAAACGGCTTTCTTTCAAAAATTCGTAGCCTTCACTACAGCGGTCCACCAAGTAAAGCACGAGATGACCAAGGATTTGAAACCCGCCGACATTACCCCTGTCCAATACAGCATCTTGGAGTATATAGCTGTCCAGCAGCCCGTCACCCTCAGTGAGATCAGCGACTGCCAGCATATGTCCATGCCCAATACGAGCCGCGAAATCCGCAAGCTGACGGAAAAAGGCCTGTGCGAAAAATCGACGGACGCCCAGGATCAGCGCAAGCAATCCATACGCCTGACCCCAGAGGGCAAAGCCATGATGGACGAAGCCTTTGCACGAATTGAGGCACGTTTTTTCCATCGGCTTCAGGGAGCTTCCGAAGGAGATCTGAAAACGATAGAGCAAGCTTTGGACGTGCTGCAAGCCAAAGTTTTTCATACCGAGTAGCGATGGCCAAAATCAAGAAGAAGCGCTCGCTGTTTATGCTCAGTCTCTTCGCTCTCCTTTTGCTGCTTTTCTTTTTTCCTGCTTGGACTCCTGAAATCAGAGACGAAAACGGAAAGGCTGGCAGCTACTATCACTCCAATCGCAAAAAGGGAACTGCTCTCATGCAGCTCCCTTTCTTCGTCTCTCTTAGATAAATCCGCCGTTTACACGTAGAGTCTGTCCAGTGACCCATTGCGACTCGGGGCTTGCCAGAAACAGGACCACGCGTGAGATGTCTTCGGGCTCACCGATTCTGCCCATCGCATTCATGCTGCCAATCCGCTGCGCTTCCTCTTCTGTTTTCTCAGCGGTAAACAGCTCTGTGTTCACAGGTCCTGGGGAAACCGCATTGATTGTAATGCCTTTTGGTCCAAATTCTTTAGCCAGCTGGCGCGTAATCTGTTCGACGGCTCCTTTGGTCGCAGCGTACGCACTGTACCCAGGAAACATCTGCCCTGCGACAGAAGTAGAGAAGTTGATGATTCGCCCCTGCTCGTTCATATGGAGGGCAGCCTGCTGGCAAGCGAAGTAGGTCCCTTTGACGTTGATGGCGAACTGCTTGTCAAAATCAGCCTCTGTCATGCTTGTGATTGGCTTCGTCATCATAATGCCTGCATTGTTGACGAGAATATCTACCTGGCCGTACGTCTCCAGCGTCTTTTGGAACAAGCTTTCCACCTGCGCAACCTGGCTGATGTCCGCCTGAATCGCAGTCGCCTCTCCACCCTGTTCCCTGATTTCAGCTACGACTTCCTCCGCTTTTCCAGAACTGGCAGCGTAGTTCACGACTACCTTCGCCCCTTGTCCAGCAAGCTCTATCGCTATTTTCTTCCCGATCCCTCGCGATGCTCCCGTTACCAAAGCAACTTTACCGACCAGCTTTTTCTCCATGACGTATCCCACCTGTTTTCTAAAATGGTGAATCGTACACATCGTCTCTTCATATCCCGCTTGCTCCGTTTAGGTGGCATGCCGATCAACTTGCTTGTATTATAGTGGCCCAACTCAACAACTGTCAAATGACAGATTTAGTTTTTTGTCATTTGAATGGGTTTGCATACAAAAAAACCTCTCTGCGCCGTGATCAGAAAGGTTTTTGCCTATATGCTATACGAGCCCTCTCAAGAGCAGCTCCCAGACTAATTGAAAGTCACCTTCTTCCTCGTCCGCCAGCCAATGCTGGGCATGAGCGGGATGATGAAACCTCGACGTTGCGAGGAAAATGGCTCTTGCTATCGTTTCCGGGTTACCCGGTTTCAATTCCTTCGATTGAATCCCTTGCTCGACGATCCCGGCAATCTGCTGGACCAAATGCTCGGCGTGCTCTTTGACCATCTCTACCGATCCCTCGGTTTCAGAAGCGTACATGGCAAACATTTCAGCGTCTGTCGTGAAGTACTCTTTTTTCGAGTTTCGCAGAGTGGTTAGCCACCGATACAATCGTTCTGTCGCGCTCCCTTGCGTCTCGCTTGCAATTTCCTCTAACGGGGCGCTGATACAGCCTTGGAGCCATCTTTGTGTGACAGCCTCACGCAAAGCAGCCTTGCTCGGAAAGTGTCGATATAACGTACCGTGACTGACCTGCAGCACTTTGGCAATGTCGACAACCGAGGTCTTGTCCGGTCCAAAACGCCTGAGCACTTGTTCTGCCGCGTCCAATATCATTTCCTTTGTTAATGGCAAATCATGACTCATCGGAACGTCCATCCCCCTTTATCTCTCTTTCATCATACCTTACTTTCGACAAAAGTAGAAAATCAAATGCTTGTCTTACCCTCACTCCCTCCGCTATATTTTGAATATACAGCTTCTTCCAAAAACATTTATCCGATAGGAGATTCCGATGAGTATCACTTCGACCATCCCTTCTCTTGCCACCCCGCTGCAAACACAGACACGCATCACCAAGCCATCACCCAATCTGGACCCGCACGACGAATGGTACCAGATCGAGCTTACGTCCACAGATGCGATCGAAATCCACATCAACAATCTGACTCATCCCGCCTCCTGCATCACGGTCTACGACAATTTCGGCACCCAGTGCGGGCAAGCGATGTGGACGCCAGGTTCGCCGCTCATTCTACCGTTCTTCCCCGAGAACGATGGGGTCTATTTTATTCGGCTCACCGAGGGTCCCGATACAGATCCCGATCACGTCTACCAGCTGTTCGTCGACAAGTACACCCGTTTTTCCGGAACGATGATCAACGCCTCACCGCTGTCCGCCCAAAACGGGCCCTATCTCCTCGGACCCGACGATGTGGTCATTTTGCCCGGCCAAAGCCTGACAGTGGAAGCGGGAGCGACCATCAACGTCCGCGGTTCGAGCAGAATCGTCGTACAGGACTCAGGGGCGCTCTATCTTTGCGGCGAAGCGACCAACCCGATCACGATCATTGGAGCGATCGGCGACCCTGCCAAACACACGTGGAATCAGCTCGCAGCATCGCCGCAGGCAGTGACCGTCCTCTCGCATCTCATCGTCCAGTACGACAACGATGAAAATGGGGCAGAATTTCTGACTACGCCCACTCCCTTTTTAGCCCTAGCTTCCTCCCTGCGAGAATTCACTGCCACAACGGAAGAGGCCACACTCTGCAAAAGGGCAAGCATCGTCCCTCCTGCTGCTCGTCTGGAATACATCAAATCCTGGTTTAAGCAGGCGAGCCCTTATCACTTTAGCTTCTTCGGAGAACTCTTGCCGATTGAGCTCTATTTTGGAAATGACGTCACGACCTTTGCAGACTGGGAAATAGAAAGTCTCCGTGTCAGCCATGAACGCTTTGAACAAGGTCACACCAACTATTGGGACTTCGTCAACGGCAACTTTACCACCGATCTCGTTGAGGCAGCCCACCTGTTTGCCAACAAGGAGAGCAGCCCTGAGCCCCGCATCCAGCGCATGATTGACTTCCTCACCATCTGCCAGAACTGGCGCCAGACGCACGGCTGCTTCAAATGGTACGATCTCATCAATCCTTTTCACAAAGCAGGAGACGAATTTGAAAAAACATTTGAGGAATTGGCTCCCGTCTTTTGGCGGGCACACAATACGTCCATCGTATATTGGGACAAGCTCGCTCGCGAATTAGGGATTTGGAGAAGGGAAAATGTGCTGGAGCAGCAGTTCATCAATTCCGTCATTATCCGGGTTCATTTCGCTGGGGATTTGCCTTTTGCCATCCCTGGCTACGGAAACAACATCCCCCCGATCGGATTTGTCGGCATCTCCATCAATCACGGTCCACTGAGCTATCCCAAGGTCTACCCGATCCCCGTCCCCGAGCACGATGTGAACTACGGCACGCTCTCAGTCGCGAATTACTTGAAGTTTTTCTTTGACACCCTGCTTAACAAAAAGACCAACTCCATTTACACCTGGTGGATTCCCTCCCAAGCGGACCAGGAATTATACGCCTTGCTTCAGGAAAAAGGGATTTCGGTCGATTCACCGCCAGAGGATTGGGATCGCGAATTCATCCAGCCTTCCCAAAAAACTCTGGAAGAAATTCAGCACTACTACCTGTCGGTGCGGCCATAACCGCCAAAAGACCCGAACGCCTGCGACAGCTCTCCGCGGCATTCGGGTCTTACTCTTACTGATCGAACTTCAATTTGGACAAAGCATCTTTTAAAGCCGAGTTGATGCCCTCTGACTCCTCCTGATCCTGCCCTTTCAAAAACTTGGCGACCTCTTTTTTCGAGACCTTGCCGCCCTTTTCCTTATCCCGGCGCTCCTGGAAGGTAGTGAGCTTCTCCCGGTGTCCGCACACACACACGAAGGTCTGTTTATCGCCTTGCCCGTGAAGCTCCAGCCTTTTGTGGCATTTTGGACATCTGGCATTCGTTTGCTTGGAAAGACCTTTCCGATAGCCGCATTCCCGGTCCTGACAAACGAGCATCTTGCCCCGCTTGCCGTTTACCTCGAGCAGAAACTTGTCACATTCCGGGCAGCGGGTTCGCGTCAGGTTGTCATGTCGGAACGTCTGCTCGCTGTTCTTGATCTCTTGGACCACCGATTTCGCGTAGGTTTTCATTTCTCCGATGAAAGCCTGCTTGCCCAAGTCCCCTTTTGCGATCGCCCCCAGCTTTTGCTCCCACTGAGCTGTAAGCGTAGGCGACTGCATTTCATCCGGAACAAGCTCGAGCAGCTGTTTTCCTTTTGCCGTCACGAAAATATGCTTGCCGCGCTTCTCGAACAGGAAGCTGTTAAACAGCTTTTCGATCATGTCTGCACGCGTCGCAACCGTGCCGAGGCCACCCGTTTCCCCAATCGTTTTGATCAAATCCTTGCTTTCACCCGCCATGTACTTCGCGGGATTTTCCATCGCAGAGAGCAGGGTCGCTTCCGTAAAAGGCTCAGGCGGCTTCGTCTCTCCCTTGGTTTGGGTGATGCTGCTGATTTTTAGACGGTCGCCTTTTGCGATCGATGGCAAAAGCTGCTCTTTGACTCCATCTCGGCTGTCCTCGTCTTCAACATCGTGGTCGTACACTTCTCGCCAGCCTTTCGCGAGCACCGTCTTTCCTCTGGCTAGGAAGAGCTCTGTGCCCAGCTTCGCCTGGATTGTCGTTTGCTCGTATTCAAAGGCCGGGTACAGAACAGCCAGGAAGCGCTTGACGACGAGGTCAAAAATCTTCCGTTCCTTGTCGCTCAGATCACTCAGGAGAACAGATTGCTCCGTCGGGATAATCGCATGGTGATCCGAGACCTTGCTGTCATCGACAAACGCTTTGTTTCCTTTGATGGGCGCTCTCAGCAGCTTCGCGGCAAACGGAGCGTACGGCTTCATCTGTACCGCTTTGACCCGATCCGGCAGCGTCTCTACGATATCGGCAGACAGATAGCGCGAGTCCGTCCGCGGATAGGTGACGACTTTATGATGCTCGTACAGCCCCTGCATGATCGAGAGCGTTTCCTTGGCCGAGTAGCCGAAGATCTTGTTGGCATCCCGTTGCAGCTCCGTTAGATCGTATAGCTGCGGCGCAAAGGTCTTTTTGTGTGCCTTGGTGATCTCGACGACTTCCGCGACGGTCTCTTTTTTGAGCGACGCCAGCAGCTGATCCGCTTTTTCCTTGGAAAACGTTTTGACGTCCTTCGTCTGCTGATCCTGCCACTGGAGCTGAATCGGTCCCTGTGCCAATGCACTCAAGCCGTAAAAGGACTTCGGTGTGAACTGACGAATCTCTTCCTCCCGTCTGGCCACGATCGCCAGGGTCGGTGTCTGCACACGCCCGCAGGAGAGCTGCGCATTGTGCTTGCAGGTCAAGGCACGGGTCGCATTGATCCCGACCAGCCAGTCTGCCTCTGCACGTGCTGCTGCGGAAGCAAACAGATTTTCGTATGCCTTGCCGTCCTTTAGATTGCGAAATCCATCCCGAATCGCCTTGTCCGTCACGGATGAGATCCAGAGACGCTTGATCGGCTTGTTCACGTGGGCCAGCTCGATGATCCAGCGAGCGACCAGCTCTCCCTCGCGCCCTGCGTATTTCTATGATTTTGTACATTTATTTATTGTACATTATTCGAACTTTAATAATTGCGGAAAACATTGATATATATGAGAACTTTAATAGTTTTTCATTCTTTTCAAAATGCTCACAAATCTGTTAATGAAGTATAATAGATTTAGCGTATCTACCATAAGTCGAACCTCAACTTAACGTACATTATTCGTACTAGGGGGACCGTGTATGCGGACTAATGTTATTAATTTAGATGCTTCAAAGGACATTAAATTTTGTATGGTTCCTGTATGGATTGATTATGCCTTCTTTCGAACGATAGGGGAAATTAAACAGAAGCATATCGCGTTGATTGGATTGAAGGACATGACAATGGACGTGGAGGTTATACATCCAATTAGCGATTTCATCATGGAAAATTGGAAACATAGGGAATTCAATACCCAACGAAAACATGCGAACAACACTGTAAAATTTCTCAATTACCTTTTAGAGAACAAGAGGAAATTGAATATACTTACCCTTCGGGATTTGAATATTGCTCATGGAACTCAATACCTGAACTCGCTGTCCTCTGACGGGGTAGGTAGAGATACAGTAAAAGACGCAGAAAGAACACTAACATTTTTCTACTTGTGGTTAGTTAAAACTAGATGTATCTCTTCAATTTCAAAAGATACGTTTCAAAAGAAAGAAGGAAAATTTTGTTCTTACTATGAATCACCTTTTAAACCAATATACCCATCCAAAAAACCAAGAGAAATTGAACATACACTACCACACAGTTATATACCTCTTCTATTGGAGGTAGCGATAATGGTGGCAAAACCTATTGCGTTAGGAATCTACTTTCAGATATTTGGGGGGCTTCGCGTTTCAGAAGTGGTGAACTTAAAGAGAACACAAGTCGCACATGGGATGCGCAAGGGAGACTTCATATTGAAACTACAAAACCAAAACTTTCGTGTTGATCTAAAGGAACACCCCTCCGTAAAAAAAGTTAGAGCTCAACAAGTCCTTCAAATAAATGACTGGGGACTCAGCTTGTTTAGTGATCACATTCAGCTATACCAGCCCATGGATGGTAGTAATGCGCTGTTCATTAATAGAGATGGACTCCCCTTATCAGGTAGAAGTTATAGACAGTACTTCGAGAAAGTTAAGAAGACCTTTATTAAATTATTGGAGCAAAAAGGAGATAGTGAACAGAAACTATTGGCACATCATCTTAAATATATTAAATGGTCTACTCACATAGGACGAGGTACATTTACAAATATGGTCGCGGAAAATGTGGAGAATCCATACGAAATCGCCCATCTCCGTGGGGACTCTAATATCAATTCGGCTCTAACCTATATGGTATCCACTAACCGAATTCATAAAAAGATTGAGGGTAAGTTTTCGCAAATGCATGAAAGTTATATCCCAAAATTAATGGATTATAATTTGGAGGACTAGATGGAGAAGTCAAATACCTTAAGTCCAATTGAAGCCGCCGAAAGGTTAGGGTATAGTAGTGCAAGTGTTGTTTGGAACATGGTTATTAAATCGGGGAAGTTCCCAAATGCCTTTAAGGATGACAAGAACCGTTGGCGAATACCTTTCTCTGATATTGAGAACTTTGAAAGGGAACGAGAAAAATCAAAGGAACAGGTTATATATTCTAGCCAGTCTTCCTTTGAAGAGATTAGAAAATATACAGAAACAATCCCCGTAAAAAAAGACCTCAATGAAACGGCAAAATTGTACCTAGAATATTGTCTCTTACAAACAAATAACATGCGAGGCTCCAATCGTTACAAGAGAGACGCAATTTTATCTTTCCAAAGATTTTATAAAAGCTTGGTAACTAGTATTGATAAAGAAGTTTATCTGCTCTCGAATACCGAGATTAGTGAATTCCTAGATGATCACTCCCCATTTGGTAAAAAAGAAAAGTTATACTTTACACGGTTTTTAAGATATTCCTATGAAAGGAAGAACATTCAAGATAGGGAAGATTATGTGATCTACCATAGGAATCGCAAAAAGGATATCAAAGACATATATTCCCCACAAGAATTTCATACGCTTTATAAACACTGTAAGGATGTGATAATCAATATTCCGCACGCATTGGAAGATAGTTATTACGCAAATATGTGGGTATACACCATCTTGCTTCTGACCGATTTTATTCGGGGTCATGATTTGATAGCTCACACTCCCAATATCCATCTAGAAGAACTTAATATTCCTTCTTTAAATTGGTTTGTAGAAAACACCTTATCCGAAACCCAAAGTCAACTCGTTATCCGGCAGTTATATCTTCACTATAGACACAAAAGAAGCAGTAAAACAGATGAATTACTTACATTTATAGTTGCGCCCGATCTTGCTTACCCTTTGTCTCTCGCACTAGTTATTTCTGAATTTCATAGAAGAATGGAAGGGAGAAACTTCCTTTTAGATACGTTTTATCAGGGCGTATACAATAAAATAACAACTCACGCTAAAATTCGGCATAAGAGGTTTTTAAAGTCTTGCCCATCACTAAGTGATTTCAAATTCAGTAGTAGAAAAATGAACCGTACCGTATCTACTTACTTATTTTTCTCAATTACTGAAGGCGATGAATATGATTCGGAACTTGCCCTCCATCTCACTCAAACAGCTAGAAGCCACAAGGCACCAGACACAACTAGTGTATACATTCAATCAACCAATAAAGATGGAACTATTAATCGTGTATCCTTCAATTTATTTAAACGTGGGCATTTTGGTTGGTTATTTAACTACTTAATTTTGTATGCCTCTCAGAACAAGCAACTCAATTCAACATTAGAGGAACGAACTAAACTGATAGAACAAATTCGCCAAGAGGTTTCACCTTCGAGTCTAGAAAGCGTCGCTAAGTTCATTAACAATTATCTTACTTCTACACCTATTCAAAATAACTCATCAGTACAAAACTTACTAAGTGGTATTTACGAAAAACGGCGTTCTGCTGTATCTAAACTAGCTGATTTTTCTACAGATGAGATTAATGACATCCTAGGTAAACTTGCATGTGGTGAAATGCCGTCGAAAAATGAACACGCTCAATGCTTAGTATATCCTGACTGTGCATACCCCAGATTAACTAACTGCTATTCCTGTGAATACATTCTTCCTCGAAATTTATTGTTGATACAATTGAAGGAAGATTTAGACAGATTAATTGATAATATTCAGTCCACTGACAATGAATTTATGATTCGAAAGGAAACAAAATTTCTTCTGCATACTCTCCTGGTGTGGAAAGAAGCGAGAATTGCCTATGGAGAAGATTATGTGAGGGCCTATCTTTCGCCTACAAGCACATGGAGCAAGCTGGAAGAAATTGCTCATAAACTCCAGCTTGATGAATATTAGGAGAGGGTTAAATGGAAATCAGATCAGTAATAGGGGCATTTTCAGATGATGTTGTTATTGAACGGAAACAAACTGTTTACTTTAATACATTTGATTCCACTGAGTATGAGGAACTATTCCAAAAATTATCTGAAAATAATTATATCCTGAATGGCAATTTTAGTGACAGTCAATGGTCACTTAGTGAAGGGATCTCAGACTACCCGATAGTTATTTCGTTTGATTTAGACCTGTACCCTAGTTTAAACAAAGCTCTAAGGGCCTATACAGTAGTGAGAATCATTTCTGGGAGAAATCCCTTAACGGTATATAATGAACTAGCTACACTAAAGGAAATCATCTTTGAATCTAACGGTTTTCAAGATACCAGGAAATTTGAAACGTTTTTGATTCGTTGTTGTAATAACTTTGTGTACAAAGGTTATAGAGTTGCCAAAGATACAGAAAGATTCCTTTCCTTCTACGAGGTAAAAAATAAACAACTTATAATAGACATTTGTAAAAAAGTAGGCTCCTATTCAGGAACGAATAGAGATTTACCGCCATTTGAGGACATCATGATTTTTGATGATGCGATGAATGATTACTTTCAGTCTTATCCAACGGAGCAAACTATTGAGTATTTACCTATCTTAATGTGGTGGCTAATAACCAATATTCTTCCGTTGCGTCCATCAGAATTTCTGATGCTGGGAAAGGATTGTGTCCAGTATCGTGAACACCAAAACTTTAAATATGGGATAAAAGTACCTCGAATAAAGCAAAGATCCGACACGCCCGAATTTATTACAAAGTATGATTTTGTAGAAATTGATGAGAGAACCTACAATCTCATTAATCAATCAATAAAAAAGATAGAGTTATTAGGGATTGACTCTCCTTATTTATTTCCAATCCAATTGCTTACTCATTTCAGAATCCAAAAAAGAGATAAAAAGAATAACCGAGTAAACAGAAGAGATTTTGATTTCTTGAAGAAAGAGTTTTATGAAAATGTGGTTGAGAAACTCTACGGTCATTACGGACTTGAACGAGTCAAATCAGGTGACACCAGACATTTCGCTATTATAAACATGTGTCTGCAAGGGTTCAACATGCTCTCCATCGCACGAATGGCTGGACATGAAGAAATAGATAGTCAGTATGGTTATTACGCACATGCGGAGCATTTCGCTCAATCCTACGTCTATCGATTAGCGCAAAAAAAACTAGAACATTCAAAAAGCCAAAGTATTAGTGGCAGTATTATAGGTTGGAAGAGATACGTGTACGACAAAGGGAAAGCCATTTCCGTTACCGATAGGGAAAATATTGTTGGGCGAATTCAATATGGAACTTGTATAGAAAACCAAGATGTGTTCCCTAACAACTGTATTGAGTTCTGTGAATATTGTCCGAATTTCATTTTTAATCCAGTCATCAATGAACGGGAACAAGCACTTCAATGGTTAGCAGATTCATCGAAGGTTTTAGAAGTTAAAATTCGTGAATCAATCGAATTAATGAAAGAGATTTCAACGAGTCTAGCTAACTCATTAAGAAATGCAAATAATGACGTCTTAAAAACAACTTCAAGGCAGTTATTATCCTATATGGATTTAAAGGCAACCATTGACTCTAAGCTAATGGAGGAATTGGCACATGGGCAAAAAAAGCAACGGTAATACAAGAGGAAAACCACAAGAGTGGACTGATGAGCAGCTTAAAGAACTAGCTTTAGAAGTGAAATATAAAAACAAGGGTATAAAGTTGACCCCCTCGCTTCTTCAAAAGGAAACGAACGTCGGTAGAAATACTTGGAGCCGTCGAATGAAGGACTTTATTGATGAACTAAACCAACCTGCCATGAGGTCTCACAACCTCGAGGACAATGATACAGTGTACCTACCAAGTATAGATCTCATCTTCCAAAAGCATGGTAAAGACAAACAGGCTTTAAAAAATGAATTGTTTAATATTGAACTTACAATTCTTAAACAACATAATGAGTTGAGGGAATATAAAGAAAAGGACAGACTCTATCAGGAGTCGTCAAAAACAATTCAAGCATTAAAAGAAGAAGTAATGAAGTATAAAATGAAAGCGAAGACTTATGAAGATTTATATAAGAAAATTGTGGCGTCTAGTTCCTTTCCGCACCTTTATAATGATTCCCCCATACTAAACGAACATGGAGTAAAGACCAACTTAATCCGGTTCAATAGGGATAGCAATAAAGATGTTCACTTTAATAAACTGGATTCACATTTCCCAGGTGTTTCCAAATGTGAACTTATCAATGAGGAGACCATGCAAAAGGAACAAAAACAAAAAGAGAATATGAATAAGTTACTTGGCGAATTTGAGATTTGAGATTTCTCTCGAGGGTGTTTATGGAAATTTAAAAGTGCAGACTTTGGCACTATACTTATACAATCGTGGCTTTAAGGGGTACTAGATTCCATTCCATATGTGAATCTTGGGGACGTACAAGGTAAAAATATAATAATTGGCTGGGGAGGAACCTTGCTGTTCCTCCCCAGCCAATTTTTTCTGTTAAACAACGCAATAACTTGCGGACAAGGTCAATTACTGGACATAGTGCAGCATCAGGAACAGTATCCTTAACGCAGGAAAATTGACCTTTTTTACGGAAAAAATAGTGTTTTACGTCACTTCGTTGGTGGGACCCCTGAATGAGCTAAATTCAACAAATTTATTAACTCAACTTTCGCACCATA